>NZ_JACJTD010000001.1 GCF_014698505.1 Nostoc foliaceum FACHB-393
TTCTTGCAGTTATCGTAGAATCGCGCTATCGCTGACCATGCACGTTCAGCAGCAGACTGTCTAGCCATTGAATTGAGTTCATCGGCAAAAGGAAATTCAGCAGATAGTACCGCGCAATATTTATTAAGGTCATATCTGCCAATATTTTTATTATCCATCCAGTAGCGCAAGCACTTATTTTGGATGAATTGACTAGTGCGTATGGCTTCGTCAATAGCGCTATACTGTTTTTCTTTCCCCTTAACTTTGAACTCGTAAACAATCATGGTGTCGACCAGTTAACCACTATCTTATGTTAACACTTCTCACATAAGATAGCCAAATTTATTTGGCATATTCGCTTATATCCCCCGGTTGGAAACCGAGGGTTTTACGCATCACACTTCATAAGCAATTAATCCAGCTATCAAATTGATAAATTTCTTGCTAGCACTTAATGACAATCCTGGGTGGAAGTTTTTAATAAAGCGCAGAGGGACGCAGAGTCCTACCAAATTTAATTGGCTACTTCCTTAATTAAATTCTGTACTTAGCCGTTCGAGTTGGGCTTCAATGGCTGCCAAAAGTTGGTTTTGCTGCCAATCTTGGCTAAGATGAGCGGCTATGCAAGCGGCTCCAGCACCCATACCTTCTTTCACAAAGCCCTGTTCATAAGCTCTCAGTTGGGGATAACGAGAATCAGCAAAGCTCAGATCAGTTGCTAATAAGGCAGGGGTTCCTCCACTCTGAGTTAAGTTGCCTTTCCCTAAGCTGAGAGCTAGGTCAACTGTAGCGCCAGTAGGGTCTTCTGCCACCCAGCGAGTTGTGCCTACAACGACTGCTTCTGGTTGCCATGATAAAGCATAAGCTTGAGCGATCGCACTTATCAGAGCATAAACCGCCAGCATTTGTGTTCCTCCAGCAAGCATTACACCACAACTACGACTAGCAGCGATCGCCATCCCAGCTACCACCACTTGCATCGGATCACCCACAGCAGCGACGAGTTGCAAGGGGTTAACTGGGGAAGATGAGGAAGACAAAGTAAAATTTTCTCCGCCTGCTCCCTGCTTCCTGCTCCCCCTCATCTTCTCCAGCCCCGCTTCCACTAGTGCCCACTTTTGCGCATGGTTACATATAGGGTGGCTACTGTTAACTTTTCCGGCAGCATCTATACCCAAACCAGTTAAGATTGCCAGGGCAGTTGTAGTGCCTCCAACGACGCACTCACCAAGAATCACATACTTATGTTGGATATTGGCAGCAAGGCGTTCTCCCCAAAGTAGCCCTTGTTTAAACAAATGGTGTACCGTTGTAATTTCCATAGCAGCACCACTACTTAAGCACTGGGCAGGAGCGCCATCCAAATCAATTACTGGAACAGCAGGAGGCTGGGGTAAACCAGCATTAAACAAACGAACTGGTATCTTTAGTGACTTAAAAACAGCGCGAGAAATCAGCACAGGTGAAGCCCCGGCCGCTAATGGTGGTAAGGGATATTGAGCTTTATGTTCTGGCCCGTAATACAAAAACTCGGCATCGGCACAAGCAGTATATTTCCGATCCTCTGGAGTGCGACCCGCTGCTGAAATCCCTGGAATTAAACCAGTTTCAGTAAATCCTAAAACACATGCAAATACGGGTAGACAGCCACGATACCGTCGCAGCCATTCTTCACTCTGTTCTTTTTGCGTATAAATACTAATCATTTGGAAAGTTAAAAGTTAGGAATTAGGAGTTAGGAGTTAGGAGTTTAATTCATAACTATTAACTCACAACTCCTGACTATCCTTCATAATCCATGAGGACTTGCACCCAGCGTGGGGGCCGGGGAATGGGGTTACCCAGGCGGTCAAAAAGCAACCATGATGCCAGATGTACGATAAAAAGATAGATAAAGTTGTTTAGTACAATTAGAGCGATCGCTCCTACTTGAATCAAAAATACACTGGGACTCGCTAACAAACTCAGCTTCAAAAATACCCACTCTATGAACTCAGTTACCTGGGTAATTACATAAATCCACAAGTCTTCCCCTGACAAAACAGACAGCAACCACAGCCTAAAAAATACTCCCAAAGTACCCAACATCGTACCCAAGGTGATAGAAACAATCCAGGGAACACGACGACGATACCACGTTGCTCCTAAAAGCACGCCCATAAACCCGTAGGGCATGACAAACAGCAAACTGCGGGCTGGCCCCATCAGTACCGTTAGCAGTAACCCGGAGGTGAGTGCTGCCATCCATGCCGCGCGTTTGCCCCAACGCAGATAAACTAGAGCGATGGGCACCGGAAAAAATATCCGCAAAACTGGCCCCAAGGGAAAGTAAAAATTAATAAACCAAATTAAGCTAGCGGTACTGGCTAAAAACGCCGTTTCCACCATCCTCAAGGGTGCCTCAGCCTTGAGTTGAGGAGGCATTAACTGCTGTTCTTTGTCTAACCAATGATTGTGGGGAGTTGGAGATTCAGGGGATGGATCTTCCTCCGGCTCATCTGGCAGAGAATCTAAAATACTCATATCTGACAAGTTCTTAAACGATCATTCTTTCTAAGGCTGACAAATCAGGAATACAAATAGTGTCTTGATCCCGTTTAATCAAGCCTTTTTTTTCTAGCCTTGTCAACACTCGTGTCACCGTTTCTCGGGCCAGTCCGCTCAAACTACTCAATTCCCGATGGGGTAAATTGGGGATTTCGGTTCCGGTTTGCCCTTTTTTTCCCTGTCCTTCTGCCAAAAATAACAACGTATCTGCTACCCGTGACTGGCTATCAGATTCCCGCAACCGCAATCGGCGATTTACTTGCCGCAAACGTCGTGCCATGAGTTGCGCCAATCGAACTCCTGCCAAGGGTTCTATCTGAAGTAACTTGACAAAATCTTGAGCAGGCATACTACCAATTACCGTCGGGGCCAAGGTAATCACATCTGTGGATCGAGGTACTTCATCTAGGGCCGCCATTTCACCAAACAATTCCCCTTTGCCAAGAATATTCAGCGTTACCTCTTTTCCTTCCAGATTGTAGGTGCGAATTTTTACCCATCCGTCCAGAATAAAATACACAGAACCGCCCCAGTCATTTTCTAGCAAAATCACCTGATTGGCTGGATGAGTGCGGGTAACAAGATGGATCAGGGCTGATTCCACAGCAGTTTCTGGCAACCCTTGAAAAAAGGGAGCCGAGGTGATCATCCAAGGATTAGCCTGTGCTTGCAAGCTATATCGGTCTTCCATTACAACATTTTTATTCAAGCTGCTATATACACACAACAAACAAGAGCGCCAGTTTCAGCCTAAGCCATCAAGGCACAGCTCCCTTTCAAAGAGAAAACTTAACTATGCTACATAAGAAAGCGACAAGAACATTTTTCTAGACAATTTTTACCTATAAGTTTAAACGGGATAAAAGTTTTGCAAAAAGTAGTTTATAGCCGGCGGTTGTATTGCTTAGGGGCTAGCTGCACTGCAAACTTGATTAGTTCAGAATATAGGCAAACAACATCAATGATACTAAAGGGAGTAAATTATTGCTCAGGTATTTTAGCGATTTTCAAAAATAGGCAATTAAATGAGCTGCAAAACTAAGCTTCTCACACAAACACTGACTGAAGATTGCCACGACTCCCAGTAATCCATAACATAATGACAGTCACAAGTCCAAGCAGCGGCTTTTGCCACTCAAAACTTCTCCTATGTAAGATCCTCATAGGGGTACGGTGATTGTAAAGTAATTGTCACATTAGTTGACATACGTTTTAAGGTAAGGTGATAAAAGTGACTTCCAGTGCAGACGAAATTCAAAAGCTGATTGCAGACATTGACAACTTACTTGCCAGCGGTGGCAAACGCGTGTCTAAATTTCTGTCTGGTCAGGCGCAAGAGCCTAAAGAGGTTTTAGAACGAATTCGCAACTTCTTGGTCAGGCTACAAGAAAAAGAAGCATTACAGAAAGGCATCCCAAATCAGCCTTCTGAAGAACCGCGAACGCCTTTATTAACAAAATTTATTGATCAAGGTAATAACCAGTATCCATTACCGCAGCTCGAACCCTATCAGGAACAGAGCACTGTTGGGGCAGGACAATTAAAAAGTGAATTTTCGAGCTTGATCCAGCCATTGCGATCGGAATTAGAATTGCTTTTGCAAGAACGAGCCACTCTTATACAGGAAATTCGGCAGCTAGAGCAAAGGCGATTGCAAAACTACTCCTTAGCGCAGCAGTTGACAAACCAGGATCAAATGATTACCGAGTTTTTACAGGTACTCATGAGTCGCCTTGTGCCAACTTTAACGCCACTTGCAGCACAAACTTGGGAAAATTCTGCCAGTTCTTCAGAAGGAATTAATCACGCAAACTCAGAACCAACAACCTCTGCAACTCAACCTTTGTTAGAATCACCAGATCGTGTAGAGCGGTTAACACATCTGGCCAAAGAGTTGGATCAACGCTTATTATCACTAGATGGGACAGTAAATGTAGTCTTTGAGGCACTACAGCGCAACATTAATACTTATTACGAATCCCTGTCGCAAGCACTGGCAAGAATGCATAGCAAGGGAATGCAAGGCGAACAGTTGATGGCCAGCTTTCTCAATAATTTGACCCAGCATTTGCAGCCAGAATCCCCTAGTTCTCAATCATCTTTGTTGGAGGTAGAATCTGAGACACTAGAATCATTAGCTGACCCAGCCGAGATAACTGCTGGAGTTGCGCCCCAACCTTTCGAGCCTATACAGCCAGAAACTTCATCTTCACTCACAATTAATTCTGAGCAACAGAAGACTACCCTCACAGAGGATCTAGATGCAGTGCTGTTGCAGCTTGGCTTAGACTCGTCAGAATCTTCTGAAACCCAGACCGAATTATCGCAAGATATTTCTGCGTTAATTGGCGATGAAGTAGACCAACTTTACGCCAGTTTGTTTGGTACTGGTGATGTTAATCCAAGCCCCGATCTTGCTACAAATGACTTATCTGCTTCCACAATCGCCGAGAGTCCATCTGTCCCTACAACCGTGGATTCTGAGGTTGGACAGACAGATATAGGTCTTTCATCCCAAGAGACTTTAGTAGAAACCACAGATTCATCATCAGAACCACAGGAAGAACTATTTTTTGAAGAGGATACTGATATAGGGTCGCCTCTTAGCAACTCTCTGCCACAAACAGACAGTTTTCCCGTACAAGTCGACACTCAGCCAGCTAGTGTTGATACAATTAATACCCTAACTGACCTATTGCCTAATGCAGGTAATGATCAGGAACTGCTGGAAGTATCAACCTCTGTTGAGGATGCCACAATTACAGCACCAGTTACTCCAGAAGTAGCAGAAGTAGCAGAAATTGCGTTGGCAAAACCTACCGTACCCAAACCTACCGTACCCCTACAGGGAAGCAAGCTACGCGTAGCAGATGCACCAGAAGGTATCACCACACCGGAAGTATTAATTGCTGATCAGCCAGAACCGTTTTTAGATAACTACATTGCTGCTTCCCCCCAGGAAAACTTGCTTTCTGTTGAGTCAAATCAGGCTCCAGCCGTACCTGATATTTCTTTAGATGAAGAACAGTTGCAGCAATTAGATCGGGATTTGGCTAATTTTGATCGGCAGCTAAATTCTGAGTTGCAGCCAGCTACTAACTTGGATATTTCTCAGGTGCTGGTTACTAAAAATCAAGATATAATCCCCACAATTCCCCCTAAGCCGCAAACAGAAAATCTCCAATTAACAGAAAACACCTCAACTGCTGCTTTCTCCAGTTTGACAATTCCCCAGGTAGAAGCTGAACAAAAAAAGGAAGTTACAATTCCTGTTCAAGAAAGTTCTTTATCTTCAATTTCTAACTCCATCAACAATCCAGAAGCTTCGCTCAATGTTCTAGAATCAGTCTGGTATTTAGGAATTGATTTAGGTACAACAGGAATTTCTGCTGCATTATTAAATCGCTCGACTTTTGTTGTACATCCTATCTACTGGTCAGCAGAAAATTCGCAGGGAACAACTTCCTTCCAGCAATCATTTCGTTTACCAACAGAGGTTTATCTGCCTACAGCTTCTGTTCCCCACGGTGAAAACGAAAGTATTGAAGCACATGAACAGACTGCACCTGCGGCTGTTGCCCAAGATAAAGTACCTGAGCATTCAGCTACAACCCCTGCAACACCGAGATCAACAGCAGATTCGACAATAAACAATCTCTACTCGGCGCAGTTGAAGCCCTATTTACAAGTAGCCATTCCCTACAAGAGCGAACGGCAAAAATGGGAACCTGTTTTGCAATTAAATGAATTTTCGGCAGGCCCTTTGATTTGGGTTGTGCGATCGCTCTCTAAGCTACTGTTAACCCTCAAATCCGAAAAAACTTGTACCACCCCTAGTTTAATGGCTGCTGCTATGGGGATCAGTGAACAAGATTTCCCCAAGATTATCAATAATATTGCTGGTGTCATTTGCACCTGTCCATCTAGCTGGTCAGAACAATATCGCTTCAACGTGCGGGAAGCTTTACTCACCAGCAAACTCATCCAACATCCGCAGCAAGTCTTTTTTGTAGAAGAAGCGATCGCTAGTTTACTCCCAGAACTCGATGCTGCTAACGGTGAGCAAGTAAAATTAAGCGAACTTCAGGGTTCTCATCCTGCAAAAACCAGCGAACATTCCATTGTTGGCAACACCCTTGTGATTAACATTGGGACAACTGCCACAGAAATGTTGCTGGTAGATGTCCCAGAAACATTGCTGCAATTGACATACAATGATTTCATGCTCCACAGTTTTGCCTATGCTGGTAAAGGAATTGAACAAGATATTATCTGTCAGTTGCTATTGCCACCTAAATCTCGGCAATCACGCCCAGAAACACCAAGCGATGCCTGCGGCGGGCTACGCCAACGCAAAACTATCACCAGTAATCCTTGGCAATGGCAACCGTCAATTCCCGGTTTAGACCAAATGCGTTGGCAGAGTTTAGGGTTGGAAGAATTAGAACTACCCAGAGTTGGAGAACCAGATATCACCGCTCGGATTCGCCTCCAGCAGCGTCTAGAAAGTTCTCTGCTGGGACAGGCGGTATTAGATGCCGCACTAGCCCTAAAACTGATTTTGCAACACCAAGACTCTTTTACCCTGGAGTTGGCCGATCAGCAGTGGATTTTGCAACGACGAGATTTAGAAAGTCAGGTATTTATCCCGTTTGTGCGCCGCCTGAACCGAGAACTCAACAAGTTGTTGGTAGCTCGTGGCATCCCCACAGAATCCATTAATCAAGCTATCCTGACTGGTGGGGTGGCTTGTGTTGGGACGGTGAACCGCTGGCTACGGCAAAAACTCCCCAGCGCTAAGATTATTCAAGATTTATATCTCGGCGAAAACGGTGCTCCCAATTGTAGTCGGGTTGCTTATGGTTTGGCGATGTTGCCTCTACATCCCCAAATATTAGATATACCCAGGCAACAATACACTGATTATTTCTTATTTACAGAATTGCTGCGGCTGCTACCAGACCGATCCTTATCTTTTGGTGAAGTTATCCAGCTATTTGAGGGTCGTGGGATCAATACTCGCACTTGTCAGCAACGCCTCCTAGCTTTTTTGGAAGGTGAACTGCCTTCCGGTTTGATACCTTCAGTTACAGACTCAACCTGGCTCACCCAGAGTTCGCAAGAAAATTCTGACTATCAGGCGATCGCATCTGCACCACTTTTTGAAAAACAAGGGAGTCTTACTTATCGTCCCAATTCTCAACAACTGTTGTCTTTGCGTCGCTATCTAGATGCGATCAAAGCTAGTAATCAGCAATCACTGGAGGAACCATATACGGTGAATTTCGCCTTAGAGGTTCATCATTGAGATTGGTGCATCATACTAAAAATAAGGATACTATTCAAAATTCAAAATGCTTATACCGATTATATCTAAGGTTGCTCCAGAACAAAGGGCTTAAGCCCTTTGTTTCACCAAGCTTGATTTTGTGCAGTTTCACAAAGAATTGGTGTTACGTCATAAGCATTTTGAATTTTGCAAAGTACTAGTAGTACTTCAGGACAGTAATTTTTTGGATGTGTACCCCTTACACTATATTTTTATCTGATGGGAGAAAATAATGTAAATTTACAATCTATCATTTTAATTAAAAGATTCTGTAAACTTTGGGTTTTCGGTTTTTCTATTTTTGAAAATTTGTGTATATTAATACTCAGTAGTAGTGACAAAAGCAGTAAAAATTGCCTAAAAATTATAGTCAGGTCTACACTACTGATGCAAAAAGCCATGTTGTAGATAAGTTAGTCCTTGTGAATCATCTTTATCTTTATTCAGTTAATTGCTCACAACAGCCTTTCCACCCGTCAACTTTAAGCGTGAGAAAACGATTAATTGACATTGTTGGAGCCATTGTAGGGCTGATAATTACATTCATGGTAGCAATTCCTGTAGCAATTGCTACCTTTGTTCATGAGCCAAATCCAATATTTTATTCCCAAATTCGCTGTGGTTTGAACGGAAAAACTTTCCGCATATGGAAATTCCGTTCCATGATCGTCGATGCCGATAAACTCAAGCATTTGGTTGAAAACCAAGCTAAAGGTCATATCTTTAAATCTGTTGACGATCCTCGCATTACTCCTGTAGGTAAATTTTTGCGGCGCACTAGCTTAGACGAATTTCCCCAATTTTGGAATGTTCTGGTAGGGGACATGAGTTTAGTTGGTACTCGTCCACCCACTCCTGATGAAGTCAGCCATTACGATCCACATCATTGGGATAGATTGCGAGTTAAACCAGGCATTACCGGAGAATGGCAGGCTAATGGACGCTCCAGCATTACAGACTTTGAAACCATTGTCAAGATGGATATGGAATATCAACGTAAGTGGTCTGTAACTTATGACCTGAGTCTGATTATTAAAACTATCTGGGTTGTATTTAAAAAAACTGGTGCTTATTGAATTAAGGTATTGGGTATGGGGAGAGAGATTTTTATGTTCTCGTTGTAACTAAAGAGGCATGAGTGTCTATTTTTAATATCGTTTAACCTTTGACACCGCTACCAGTTTCCGTAGGTACGATATAACGTTGTAAAAATACAAATAGTAATAATACTGGGGCGATCGCAATCACTGAACCAGCAGCTACTAACCGCCAGTCAAGGGAAAATGTCCCTGCCAGCTTTGCAACTCCCAAAGGAAGAGTGTATAAATTTTCGTCTTGGATGATAATTAAAGGCCACAAAAAGTCACTCCAAGCACCAATGAATACAAAAATAGCTAAAGTTACCAATGCTGGGCGAACTGCTGGTAACATCACATGCCACCACAAACCTAACTCCGAACTTCCATCCATTCGGGCGGCTTCTTCTATCTCTTTGGGGACACTCATGAAAGCTTGACGCAACAGAAAAATGCCAAAGGCAGAAGCTAAACTCGGAAAAATCATTCCTAAATAAGTATTTCTCAAACCCAACTGAACTGTCAAAATATAGAGGGGAATCATCACGATTTGGAAGGGAATCATAATCGTAGAGACGATCGCCACAAAAATCCAGTCTCGCCCGACAAATGACAATCTTGCCAACGGATAGGCAGCTAAAGCGCAAAACAGCAGATTTAAGCCCACAGTCAGGACTGACACCAAAGTACTGTTATACAGGTATTGCCCAAAAGGTAGAGAGTTCCACACACTAAAGAAGTTATTTAGTGTTGGTTGACTAGGCAATAACTGTGGCGGCGACTGAAAAATATTTTCCGTAGGCGATTTTAAGGCTGTACTAATTAGCCACAGTAAAGGAAAGAGCATCACCAGTGCGATCGCTCCCAAAAGCATATACATTAGCAGAATTTGCGATCGTGATTTTTTCCAGTTCAGCATTTGATTAATAAGGGAAATTATCTTTTCTTAAAATTAAATTATCTCTCACCACAAGCGGCGAGGGGTTAGGAACGAAATGTAACGCACCCTGATATATAGATGTAGAGACGTAAAATTTTACATCTCTACAAAGTTTTGGCTGCATAACTAATAAATTTCACACATCAAATCAGCAACACTAGAAAATCGTATCTAATCAAGTTGGCAGCCTATCATCCTCCAGTTTTAAACCAAATTATAGTGGTTAATCTTCAACCTCTACATAAGGTTTTGGTTCACGCGATCGTTGGGCAATTTGTTCTCGTCGATACTTTGCAAGTTCGCTGTAAAGCCTCTTGCGAGAAAGATTCACACTTCCAACAGGCTCATGCTCTAGCAGTGTATGCCAAGGGGAAAACAATATACCCTCATCCAAACGTTTGCGTTCTTCAAAGTCAAATTTTTGGCTGGGAATGCGGACAGTCGCAACTTTAATAAACGGTGAATCTGCTTCTTGCCATTCGTGAACGTGGTCTTCAATTGGTGTTTTTTGATCGTCTACATAAAACTGAATGAAAAAGTCAAAAGACGCTTCCCGATTTTCTTCAGTCAAATATTTGACCATCGCTTCTCGGAGGTAATTTTCTGATTCTGGAAGTGTTTCGGGTGGTTGTTCAGGTTGTTGAGATTTGACGGACAATTTTACAATGCGAGACGCTCCTAACGTCGCTACCGTTTCGCTAACGCCAAACTTAAACGGAGCCATGCTCCAATATTGAATCAAAAGTGGATTTCCTACCTTCTGGCTGCCAATTTTTTGCAAGATAGCAAAGGCGTAAGCAAGTTCCTGCATTCGCTCTGGAGTAAGTTCTCCACTACCTGCTCTGGAAAGATCAGCGTAATCACGAACGTCTTTGGTTAAGAAAGTAGGATAATTGTTGAGTATAAAATCTTGAGTTTTTTCCTCATCATCCAGCACTTTTTGCCCGTCCACATTCATCACCTTGATGGCGATACCACGAACATCAGGCTGGCTATCGGAGTGGAATTTACCACGCTTTTGAGGTGAACCACCACTAGAAAAACGAATCCAGGCAGGATAGGTTTGGGAAGTTTTGAACAAACCTACTCTCAGTTCTTCAGGAAGATTGGGTTCAATAATAAACTCTCCCCAAAGGAGTCCATGACTTTTGCTATGAATTTGGCGGAGGTCTGGGCCGGTTTTTTGTTGAGCTTGGAGACTAGTTGCTATAATCTCGTCAATTATTGCTTCCTGCTCAGTGGTAGATGACGTTGGGTTAGTCATAAACATTTGATGATGTGTCTTCATCATCCTGAATCCTCAGCCCTTCTGAGTCAATCCGGTTTCCGTAGAAACTGTTTGTAATGGTTTATCCCAAAGTTCAATAGGTATTTGGGACAAATAAGCAAACTCAAAGACCACTCCGATAGTCGGCTTTGTCTGCCATTGCGGCAAACTGAGCAAGCGATCGTAATACCCGCCACCATAACCGAGGCGATATCCTTGATAGTCGCAAGCGACACTGGGGACGAGAATCAAATCTACTTCAGCCGGATCTAAGATTGGAGCGTTGGGGTGTGGTTCAGTAATGCCATAAGCACCGCTTTGAACAGAATCGTTAGGTGCCCAAATATGCCAACATAGGGATTTATCAACGCAGCGAGGAAATCCCCATCGGTGTTTGGTGTTTGCAAATAGTGGACTGAGGTCAGGTTCTTGGCGAAAACTGAAATAAGCAAGTATTGTTTTTGCTTGGGTAAATAAAATAGAGTTTTGTAAATGAGAGCAAATGCGATCGCTTTTTTCTCTCCACTCTCGAACAGACATTGATTGACGTGTTTTGAGTAGAGTGCGGCGTAGTTCTGCTTTATTTAGTTGATGATTAACTTTGTCCATAAAAATTCATAGCATCAAACAAATAAGCTGGGCGATGCCCAGCTTATACCACCCTAATTCACTAGTACATAGTTATGCAGCGTGTTGACGATACCACTCAATGGTATTTTTTAACCCTTCTTCAAAGCTCACTTGAGCCGTGAAATTAAAGGCAAGCTTTGCCCGTTCAGTATCTAAACAACGGCGGGGTTGACCATTAGGCTTGTCAGTTTGCCAAACAATTTCACCCTTAAACTCCATCAATTTGCAGATTAGAGTTACTAAATCAAGGATGGAGATTTCATAACCCGTTCCCAAGTTAACTGGTTCCGATTCGTTATAAAACTGAGTTCCCATAACAATCCCTCGCGCTGCATCTTCCGAATACAGAAACTCGCGAGTGGGACTGCCATCACCCCAAACTGGGAGTTGCTTTTCTGCTTTAATTTGGGCTTCGTGAACTTTACGAATTAACGCTGGAATAACGTGGGAACTTCCTGTGTCAAAGTTATCTTCTGGGCCATATAAATTGACTGGCAGTAAATAAACCCCATTAAAACCGTACTGCTGGCGGTAAGATTGCAATTGGACTAAAAGCGCTTTTTTAGCAATTCCGTAGGGGGCGTTGGTTTCTTCTGGGTAGCCATTCCAAAGATCATCTTCTTTGAATGGCACTGGGGTGAATTTAGGATAGGCGCAGATTGTACCAACACAAACGAATTTTTCTACTCCAGCTTGATAGGCAGCGTGAATTAGCTGGGTTCCCATGATCAAGTTATCGTAGAACAACTCAGCGGGTTTTTCACGGTTCAGACCGATGCCACCGACATGAGCTGCTAGGTGGATAATTATGTCTTGCTGGTCAACTGCACGTTGGCTATTTTCCCAGATACGCAAATCACAATCGCGCGATCGCGTGATTGTAATCTTCTCACGATCAGCCCCTGCTTTACACAGTTGATCTATCACCTGACGACCTAGAAACCCCGACCCACCAGTGACGAGAATGCGTTTATTTTTTAGTTCTAAGGCGGTCATATTTATTATCCTCTGTGGTGCGAATCAGAAGTGCAAAGCGCCCAGTTCTTGACGAACAGTAGCAATATCATGTGGGAATTGGGAACCATTTCCATTGGGTGAAGTGTGACCCAATGCTTGTAAGTCTGCTTCCACCATTAAGGAAACTAGTTCTTCAAAAGTTACTGATGGTGTCCAGCCTAACTTCTGCCGTGCTTTGGTAGAATCACCAATCAACAACTCTACCTCAGATGGACGGAGGTAACGCTCATCAAACTCTACATAATTTTGCCAATTGAGATTCACATAACTAAATGCCAGTTCTAAAAACTCCTTTACTGAGTGGGTTTCACCAGTAGCAATTACATAATCATCTGGCTGGTCTTTCTGCAACATCAACCACATTGCTTTAACGTAATCCTTCGCATAGCCCCAATCTCGCTTGGCGTCTAGATTACCCATGTAAATCTTTTTCTGCTTACCAGCAACGATACCAGCCACTGCTCTAGTAATTTTGCGGGTTACAAAGGTTTCGCCCCGCCGTGGTGACTCGTGGTTAAAAAGTATGCCATTACAAGCAAACAAATCATAAGACTCACGATAATTTACAGTTTGCCAGTGGGCGTAAACTTTCGCACAGGCATAGGGACTGCGGGGATAAAAGGGCGTTGTCTCCGTTTGCGGTATTGCTTGTACTAGACCGTACATTTCTGAAGAACCCGCCTGGTAAAATCGCACCTGAATTCCGGTACGGTGTTGATAGTCCCGAATTGCTTCTAACAAACGTAGGGTTCCCATTCCTACAGCATCCACTGTGTATTCTGGTGAATCAAAGCTGACTCTGACATGGGATTGAGCGCCGAGGTTGTAGATCTCTACTGGCTTAACTTCTTCTAAAATGCGCCGCAAAGTAGTACCATCCGTCAAGTCACCGTAGTGAAGAAACAACCGTACTCCATCTTTGTGGGGGTCTTCGTAAATGTGATCGATGCGGTCTGTGTTGAAGGTAGAAGTCCGGCGAATAATACCATGAACTTCATAACCTTGTTCCAACAAAAACTCACTTAGATATGAACCATCTTGACCAGTAATACCAGTAATCAACGCTCGCTTCTGTTGCGTCATGCTCAATTATCCCTTATTGTCCTTGATTAAAAAGTTACAGCCAATCTGATACAACCTAGCAGCTAATTGCTGAATTGCATAATGGGAAACCTACGAGTTATTATTGTTAGGATACTTTTTCGGTAAATAGATATACTTAATAAAAAGTAATTTAACACGTAAGATCAACCTTAGATAGATCAAGATTGTTTAATTATGTATATTCCTTGTACTAGATAGATCAAGATTATTTTTGTGTACGTTATTTTTTGGTCAAAACTTTATATATCTCTAGTTTTGTGAAGATTGAATAAAATAAATATTTTAAATTAGACTTTTTTTGGCAAAAATCCGAATCAGAGCAAAGCAAAGTGTGTATTCACACTTAGAAAAGCCTGAGCTAGCTAGAAAGGCATATATATAACAACTATATAAACAAAGATAAACAGTGGTTCAGTCTTACGGCAAGAATTGGTATTTAGGGGCATTAATTGCCCCACAGAATCGACCCTAAGTAGTGACTCAGTATGCCCCGTTATTTTTGGGCAGAATGACCACATCAACAGTTTTCAAGATGATCCATAAATCAAGCCAGAAATTCCTAAATCGAGCATAATGCAGGTCTATTTGGACTCGCCGAGGGTAGGGAATATCATTACGCCCAGACACCTGCCACAAACCAGTAATTCCTGGACGGATTGTTAAAATCTCATCAATGTGACAACCGTATTTTGGCAGTTCTTCCGCTACTAAAGGTCGGGGACCGACTACACTCATGTCCCCTTTTAAGACGTTCCAGAACTGGGGAAATTCGTCTAAGCTAGTAATTCGCAAAAATCGACCAATTTTGGTAATCCGGGGGTCTTGTTTCAGCTTAAAACTGCTTTCAAATTCTTGTCGCAACTCGGGCGATGTTTCCATCATTTGCATGAGGATTTCATCCGCATTGCTTACCATTGTTCGGAATTTAATACAATTAAACGCTTTGTAATTTTTCCCTACCCGTTCCTGGATATAAAAAATTGGCCCTTCTGAGCTGAAAGCAATCAGCAAGGTCAAAATTAAGTAGACGGGGAAGAACAAAATTAACACCGACAGCGAAAACACTATGTCGAACAGTCGTTTGGCAAACTCTCCGTTTAAACCCTGAAAAGATAAACCTTTGGGTTTAACTTTTGGCGTCTTTGTTTTTTGACCGCGTTTTAAGAAAGTACGCGTAGACGCTCTAGTGTCTTGCCGTACGCCTCGCTTGCCGGAGAGGAGTGAGCTCTGGGCAGTCATCATACTCCTTAATAATCCACACCACACATAGTCCCAATATTAAAGCCAAAATGATGTGCTTCTGGGGGGAAATTGCCAAAAGCCTAAAAAAAATCAGACATTAACCAAGACCATCATTCCAAAAACGGTCTTTTCTCGTTACACTTGTTTACAAAATCTAGATAACGATCTGCAAAAATTTCCGGTGAAAACTGCGCGGCGTGCGATCGCATATACTCGGAACTGAACGAACCCTCATACACTTCAAACTTTTCTACTGCCTCCACCAAAGCCGCCTCTGTTTGCGTCTTGAAGAATATACCTGTCCCTGTATCCGCACCAGAGCGAATATCTCGCACTGTTTCTAAAGCACCCCCTGCACCGTAGGCAATCACTGGCGTGCCACAGGCCTGTGCTTCCACTAGGGCAATACCAAAATCTTCACAAGCTGCATACACAAACGCCTTAGCCCTAGACATATATTTTTTTACCACATTATCGGGTTGCCATCCCAATATTTGGATATTGGAGTTTGCCATCTCGCGAATCTTGTTCATTTCATCTCCTGTACCAATGACTACTAATGGTCGTTTTAGTTGATTAAAAGCGTTTACAATCAACGATACTTGCTTGTAACTCACTAACCGGGAAACTGTCAGGTAAAAGTCCTCTTTCTCAGACAGAAAAGGAAATTCCCCAATATTCACTGGTGGGTAAATGACTGTTGCTTCTCGCCGATAGCAACGCCAAATCCGCCGAGCCGTATGTTGCGAGTTGGCAATGAAGTAATCAACGCGATTGGCACTCAATACATCCCACTGGCGCAAACGATGTAATAAATATCGTGTCACCCATCCAGCGAAACCACTACCCATTTTGCTGTGGCGCAGATAATCAAAGGTCAAGTCCCAGGCATAGCGCATAGGACTGTGGCAATAGCAAATATGCATCTGTTCGGGAGTGGTAAGGATTCCTTTAGCAACAGCGTGAGATGAAGACAGAATTACGTCATAATGCCGTAAATCAAGTTGTTCAATTGCCAAAGGCCACAAAGGCAAGTATTTTTGTATACCGTTGCGGGCATAGGGAAAGTCCTGAAGAAACGTCTTACCAATCTGACGCTTATATAAATAACTTTCAGGATTGCTGGATTCAAAATCGATGAGAGCATACAAATCAGCATCAATGTGATTCAAAATTTCTCGTACAACGAGTTCTGAACCACCGGTGGCTTTGGGTGTCAGCCACTCATGAACCAGAGCATATTTCAAGGGCACAGCTAACTTGAATAAATGGAAAATACAAAAGCCAACTTGATGACGTTAACTGAAAAGTTTCCCCTTGTGATTAATTAACGGGAAGCGCCCCAGATTAGCACATAAGACGCAATCTTTCCCTCAGAGGTTCCAGATGGATGCTGCAACCTGATAATCTCAGATTGGGCATTGCGGCTTGGGGATTGGGCATGGGACATTGGGAATTAGGCATTTTGATTATTCTCCTGCCTCTTAGCCTCTTCCCTAGTCGCCAGTCTCCAGTTCCCAATCCTTTGACGACAACTGATATAGAAATGGTGAATTTATGCGAATTTTAATTATGGGTGGTACTCGGTTCATTGGTGTCTATTTGACTCAACTACTAGTGGAACAAGGACATGAGGTGGTGCTGTTCAATCGTGGAAATAAACCAGCACCTTCTTTACAGGGAGTAGGACAAATTATAGGCGATCGCACTGATGCTACTCAATTAAAAGCAAAGTTATCACAAGAAAACTTTGATGTCATTTTTGACAATAACGGGCGGGAACTTACTGATACTCAACCACTAGCAGAAATTTTTCAAGGTCGAGTGCAACATTTTGTGTATATGAGTTCTGCGGGAGTATATCTCAAATCTGACCAATTGCCCCATGTAGAAGGTGATCCAGTAGATCCTAAAAGTCGCCATAAGGGTAAACATGAAACAGAAGCTTACTTAACTCAATTGGGATTGCCCTTTACCTCTATTCGTCCTACTTATATTTACGGGCCTCGTAATTATAATGAGTTGGAAGGCTGGTTTTTTGACAGAATTGTGCGTGATCGCCCCATTCCAATCCCCGGAAATGGCTTGCATATCACGCAGCTAGGTCATGTAAAAGACTTAGCACAGGCAATGACTCAGGTTTTGGGTAATGAACAAGCCATAGGACAGATTTATAATATCTCTGGCGATCGCTTTGTCACTTTTGATGGTTTAGCCCGTGCTAGTGCGATCGCGGCTGGGAAATCACCCGATGCTGTTAAAATCGTCCATTACGACCCGAAAAAGTTTGATTTTGGCAAGCGCAAAGCTTTTCCGATGCGGGTGCAGCATTTCTTTGCTTCGGTGAACAAAGCGCAAACAGAATTAAACTGGCAACCTGAATATGATTTAATTTCTGGGTTACAAGACTCTCTGGAAAATGATTATTTGGCTCATGCGAAAGACAAAGCTGATGTTGATTTCTCTGTAGATGAGGAGATTTTACAAGCTGTTTAAGAAGAAGATTTCCAACTTATCTAAGAGGATATCTCAAAAGTTCTTTTGTATAGGTCTAACCCTTAGAGATCCCCCTAACTCCTCCTTTTTAAGGGGGACTTTAAGACTGTTATTCCCCACTTATTAAGGGGGTTACGGGTGATCAAGAAATATTTGATACTTCTCAGACATCCTTTAAAAAGTTGGGAATCTGAACATTAGTCAAAAGGATTAGTTTTTCTTTTACCTGGGAAAGACGCAATTTATTACGTCTTTAGTTTTTACTTGAATATAAATAATATTTTTGCCTGTTGTCTATAAGTAAGTAAGCAAACGTTTTTGAACGCATTGCGTCAATTTCGCTTAAATTGGTTTCTGTAAATGGTGTTGTTGGTTAATAAAATGAACAAGTTACAATATCCACTCCATAATGTTCTAGAAGTCCGTGCCCGCTTAGGTGAAGGCCCCATGTGGGACTCTAACCAAAACCTACTGTACTGGGTCGATATTTTTAACCATCGGGTGCATCAGTTTCATCCTGCCACAGGGAAAAACTGCTTTTTTGACGTCGGAGATGTCGTAGGTGCGATCGCAACAGCGGGTGCAGATAGATTAATTATCGCACTGCGTCATCACCTGGCATTTCTCAACACCCAGACAGGTGAAGTTAATACCATTTTGGAAATTGAAGAAAATCTACCAGACAACCGACTAAATGATGGTAAATGTGACCCTCAAGGACGTTTTTGGTTCGGTTCAATGTGTACATTGGAAAAACCGCAGGCTAGCCTCTATCGCTATGATCATGATGGTTCATTGCATGTCATGGAAACGGGATTGACTATCTCTAACGGTCTGGGATGGAGTCCTGATCAAAAGACATTTTATCTGACAGATTCTCCTCAGCAAAAAATATACGCTTACGACTTTAATTCAATAACAGGAAACATTACTAATCGTCGCATTTTTGTTGATTTAACTCATGAACCCTTCTACCCAGATGGGTTGACAATAGACAGTAAAGGGCATATTTGGTCAGCTATGTGGGATGGATGGTGTGTGATTCGTTTCAACCCCAAGGGTGAAGAGATATTGCGGATAAAGCTACCTGTGCAATTGCCAACCAGTTGTACTTTTGGGGGCGAGGATTTGCAAACACTCTACATTACTACTGCTTCAGTAGGACTGAGCCAAGCAGAGATCGAAAAAAGTTTCTACGCTGGTGATTTGTTTGCCCTCGAAACTGATGTTACTGGATTACCTGCTAATAATTTTTAGAATTTTAGAAATTTTCAGGGAATTAAAGGATTTTACTGTTGTTTATTCTCTCCATGAAGCCACTTGCTGTTTGAGTTCTCTCATATCTAAATAATCGCTAGCAAAAGCTTTTCGTAAAAGTGGATGAGGAATAAATTGGTCATACTTTTGAATTTCTGGTGCTTCTGAAGTATTGATTAAATCTTCTGAGGTAATTCTTTGCTCACACAATGAAGCAATTTCATGATAAAGATATTTAAATTTATCCTTGCCTAATTTAATTGTTAAATAATAGGGATTTACTCCGCCAATACTTGTAATTTCTAACGATTCTCGACAGTAGGAGTTGAGTAATCTTTCTAGGGTGCGGTAAGCAACCGTACCCATCCAGGGAAAGATGCAGCATTTACCTTTTTCCAATTGCAAGATATTTTGTTTATCTAATCCAACCTGCTGTACCAATTGACGGACTTGACGTAAACGTTGCAAAGCATTTTTTTGCAGATAGCTGTACTCGACATTATCAAATAAAACCTGTTGCATTCGTTGCAAAACTTTGGTGTGAATAATACCACTACCACCACGCCAATAAATACTAGCTTTCCCCTCAGCTTGTTTAACAAAAATAGCCTTCTTCTTAAAGTCAACTTCTACGACTTCCCAAGTTCTCCCAGCTAAAGCAAATTGGTTGCCAACAGCAGGCGGTGTGACGATACTGCCAATTTGCGTTGCACTTTGCTTAACAATATATTCTTGCTGTTCAGCAAATACAGCGTAAAACTGGAATTTTCTGACAATCTTTTCTCCTACTAAACCCAAGATTAATTTACCTTGTTCAGTATGCTGAATATGACCAATATCTATTAAATAGCGGAGCAATAATTGGAAATCTTCTTTGGAAATAGCTGTAAAAGGCGGCAAGCTAAAAATTTGTTTAGCTAAGGCATTGGCTGAAAGTTCTCCCGTTGCTGTTAAAATACTCATTGTTTGGTGATACAGCAAACTCAAAGGATATTTAATCGGTCTGATTGGTTCAATCCATTGCTCCTCAAAATAAAGTTGAATGATAGCAATAGACTGCAAAAGTTGCCAGGGTATTTGCTCTGGTAGAGAAGCTTCTGGTAATGGTTTTTCTTCAGCGCAGATAAAGCGCATATCGGCAGCTTCCCCTCTTCTACCACTACGTCCTAAGCGTTGTAAAAAGCTAGCTACAGATAAGGGTGATTCTAACTGAATAACTCGCTCTAAATGACCGATATCTATGCCTAATTCTAAAGTGAGAGTAGCGGCTGTAACTGCTGGATTGTTGGGTTCGCGCATCGCGTTTTCAGCAGCTTGCCGCAAGCTAGCAGATATACTCCCATGATGTACATGATATATATCTGGTAGCCCTTGTTCTGTAGCAATTTGACGCAAAGATGCGATTACAGATTCGGTACGCGTCCGATTATTAGCAAATATTAGGCATTTACGAGATTTACTAAGGTTAAAAATATATTTTTCATAATCTGTTGCTTCTGATTCATCTACTTCATCAGTAATATAAAAATGTTCTACAGCTAGTTTAATTTGGCGTTTTATGCCGTCAATTTTTGGTGTAATCACTGGCTTCTCTGTTCCAGAACACAACCAATTTTCAGCTAGTGAGTAATCACCAAGAGTTGCAGACAAACCAATACGACGCGGTTGCTTTTGCGTCAGCTTTGCTAAACGTTGTAATTGGCAAATAATTTGACAACCGCGTTCCGAACCCATAAAGGCGTGAATTTCATCAATAATGACAAATCTTAAGTCACCAAATAAGCGAATGAGGTCGTTATTTTTATTAATTAACAAACTTTCTAAAGATTCTGGTGTAATTTGAAGAATACCTTGAGGATTTTTTAAAAGCTTGTTTTTTCGGCTTTGAGAAACATCCCCGTGCCAGTGCCAAACTGGAATATCTGCTTCTTTAAGTAAGTCGTTGAGGCGCTCAAATTGATCGTTAATTAAAGCTTTGATTGGACTAATATATAATGCCCCTATGGTTACAGCAGGGTTGGCATGTAATAGAGTCAAAACTGGGAGAAAGGCTGCTTCTGTTTTACCCGCAGCAGTTGCAGCAGTAACGAGCAAATGAGCATCGGTGTCAAATATAACTTGACAAGCGGCAACTTGAACTGGCCGTAATTCAGTCCACTGGTGATGATAAATATATTCTTGGATGAAGGGTGCAAGTCGGTTAAAGGCATCGCTCATATTTTTATGAATAATTGGATTAAAGAATCAGTCACTTACTTGTAAGATGTGATGGGCAATTAGATCAATCTCTTAATTAAGTGGGATTTTGGAAAATTTTGGCAATTTTTCCTCCTATTGACTCAAGTCAGATTAACATCTGTCAGTCAAACTTAAGTAATAGACACAAGTATATAATGAGTCAAAATCATGAATAAGTATAAGGAAACATTACGAGTAGTTCTTGCTATATGCATCATTGTGGTTGGAGTGACACACTTCCTTGTTCCAGAAGAATATGCCAAAATTGTGCCGCCGCAACTACCTTACCCTTTAGGATTAGTTTATCTGAGTGGCTTTTATGAAATTTTGGGTGGTATCGGTTTATTAGTCCCGCCTGTAAGTCAAGCTGCGGCTTGGGGACTTCTTGCTCTTTTTATTGCTGTTTACCCTGCCAATATTAATATGGCGGTTAATCTTATTAAGATTGAACATATACCAAATTCACCTTGGCTACACGTAGTTAGACTTCCCTTGCAAGCAGTTTTAATTGCTTGGGCTTGGTGGTATACGAAATCTTCTGATTGGGAAAAACAAGCTTCTATTATTCCTAAGTCACTCATTCCTAAAGAACTAAAATTAAAATGAGGGCGTTTTTTATATCTGAATCATGCGTGTTGCAACTTTGTTTGGAATAACACTCTCGTTAGCAATTGGTATTGGGGGAGTAACCATTCCGGTGACTCAAGCGGTGCAGCTTAGAGATGGCACTGTCTACTTTGTCCAACCGCCGAAACTTGTGGAGGCGACGACTACTTATAAAGATGTGAATGTTTGGGGCGCAACTTACTACTTTACTATTAACGTGCCGGAGAATGCTGGAGAACCCCTCCAGAAAGTAACGATCGCACAAAAAGAAGGAGCAGAAAACATCCGCTATGATCTTAATGATACCCGCGCCTTTGTCGGAACGAGCGATCGCAAAGAATCTCGGCTAACACTAGGCCCAATCACCAGGGAACGCAAGACACGCACAGTTACTGTGAACTTTGAGCCGCCTGTAACTCCGGGACAGACAGTTACAATTGCCCTTCGCCCTGTGAGGAATCCCAGCTTTTCTGGTGTCTACTTACTGGGTGTGACAGCGTTCCCGGTGGGTGAAAAATCTCACGGACAATTTCTTGGCTTTGGACGGTTTCAGTTTTACAACAATAGAAGTCACTGGTGGTTTCCATAAGCACCACTATGTTAATGCTGTGAACAACACAAGTTTGTATAGTAATGGTAACTTGTTGCAACCCACATTTCGCAGGTGCGAGTGCGATCGCAAATATTTATCCCCAGATTATTTGCAAATTTAAAATAAATCCTGGTAAAACATCTTCTCCTGATAATTCTTGGGTAGATGCTAGTGTTTCTATTGGTTTACCAATCCGATAGATTTCTACCTGACGCATTTTCGGATTAATTAACCAGCCTAATTTAACTCCGTTATCGATATATTCTTGCATTTTGGCTTGCGTTTCTCGCAAACTATCACTTGGTGACATTAACTCTAAAACAAAATCTGGAGCAATGGGCGGGAATTTTTCTTGTTCTTCAGGTGTGAGTGCATTCCATCTCTCTTTTCTTATCCAAGCTACATCAGGAGAACGGTTTGCACCATTGGGAAGTTTAAAGCAGGTGGAAGAATCGAAGCAAATTCCTAGTTGAGTTTGGCGATTCCAAATCACAAAATCTGCCGAAATTTCTGAGTTACGATTTCCAGTCTCTCCGCCTGTCGGTGGCATTATTAGTAGTTTTCCCTCTGCATTCCGTTCAAATTTGACTTCAGGATTTTCCCGACAGAGTTGATAAAATTGGTTGTCGGTAAGTTGGATAATGGGGTTCAAGTTGACGGTGATAGCTGTCATGGGGATTATCTTGAGGATGACATCAACTTTAGCTAAATTGTAAGGAATTATGAGTCAGGATATTGACGCAGTTAAAATTTCTATTATTATTCCGACTCTTAATGAAGCAGGGTATATCAAAGAGGCGATTGCAACTACTCAAGGCTATACAAATATAGAAGTAATCATAGTAGATGGTGGCTCCAAAGATGACACTATAGAAATAGCTAAGTCTTTAGGTGTAACAGTTATCTCATCATCTCCCGGTCGTGCTGTGCAAATGAACGCGGGTGCTGTAGTTGCTAGCGGGGAGATTCTGCTGTTTCTTCATGCAGATACCTGTTTACCTGCTGGGTTTGATGGCATGGTTCGCACAGCGCTACAACAACCGGGGACTGTGGCTGGTGCATTTAACTTGCGGATTGATGCCTCACTTTTAAGTTTACGATGGGTGGAGTGGGGAATAAATGTGCGATCGCATTTTTATCAAATGCCATACGGCGACCAAGCAATTTTTTTAACAAAAGCAGTATTTCAGCAAATTGGCGGTTTTCCTGAATTGCCTATCATGGAAGACTTTGAACTCATGCGTCGGTTAAAACGCATAGGACAGATTGTAATTATCCCCACACCAGTTGTTACCTCAGCCCGTAGATGGTTGCAAAAGGGAGTGTTCAAAACTACGCTGCTTAATCAAATAGTAATTACTGCTTATTTAATCGGCGTTTCCCCTGAGCGAATTCGTCGCTGGTATCGCCGAGAAAAATTTAAGAGAATTTAAGCTGTTTCTCATCTGGGTGATATATCTTAAGGGCATTGGATTTGAAGTGTTAAGGGTCATAACACGAAGCTTCAGGTTCAGAACACGAACTTTCAAGTTCTGAACACGAAATTTCAAGTTCTGAACACGAAATTTCAAGTTCTGAACACGAAATTTCAGGTTCTGAACACGAAGCTTCAAGTTCTAAACACGAAATTTCAAGTTCTGAACACGAAGCTTCAGGTTCTGAAGACGAACTTTCAAGTTCTGAACACGAAGCTTCAGGTTCTAAACACGAAATTTCAGATTCTAAATGTAAAACTTATAAAAATGAGGAAGCTTGTATTAAATCCCAAACTCAAACTACTACTCTTAAGTTGCCTAATTGCCACTCTTATAATTGTCGCTAAACAATTTAACTTTCAGGGACTTTTACAAACCTCAGTCATTTGGGTTGAGAGTCTTGGCATTTTAGGGCCTATCGCCTACATAGTCATTTACAACTTGGCAACATTACTGTTTATACCCGGTTCCCTCCTAACGCTCAAAGGCGGTTGTCTGTTTGGAGTATTTTGGGGGTCAATATATGTGCTAATTGCTGCAATAATCGGAGCAATCTTGGCTTTTATCATTGGACGCTACCTTTCACGGGATTGGGTTTCCCGACAAATGGACAAACATCCTAAATTTAAAGCGATTGATTTAGCCGTTGCCAAAGAGGGATGGAAAATTGTCTTGCTGACTCGTCTCTGTCCCGTTTTTCCTTTCAATTTATTGAATTATGCTTTTGGAGTAACACAGGTTTCCCTCAAAGACTATATATTAGGTTCCTTTGGGATAATTCCCGGTACTTTGATGTACGTTTATATTGGTTCTTTAGCTGGGAATCTTGCCATGATTAACACGTCTTATCAACCAATTACTCCAGAAACTCAAGTCTGGCAATGGGTAATGCAAGTAGTTGGGTTGATTGCTACCGTTGCCGTGACTGTGTACATCACAAAAGTTGCTCAAAAAGCTTTAGCTCAAAGTGTGGCATTAGAAGAAATCACAACCCATGACAAAACTAACAATCATTCAGATATTTAAAAATATAGGGGTTCTCGCTTATGTGAGGTACACCCGTAAGGGTACGGCAGTGCCGTGCCCCTACACTTGGCAATATAATTTTTTACCACATCTGAGTGGGAACCGCTATATTGATGCTAGAAACTTGCAGAGGTTTTTCAGCTTAAGTGGATTAATATTACTGATATTGGCGAGTGCTTTCGCATTAAACACAGACCCGGCTTTGGCACAAGAATCTGCAAATCCAAATTCTTTTAATCCCCAAGCCATTTTACGGGACTCGTTGCAATGGATTGATAGCCTGGGTACATTAGGAGCCATAGCTTTTATTGCTCTTTACATTATCGCTACCGTCGCTTTTTTCCCAGGTTCTATTCTCACCTTGGGAGCGGGTGTGATTTTTGGTGCAGCTTGGGGTTCTCTCTACGTGTTTATCGGTGCAACCCTTGGCGCTACTGCTGCTTTTCTTGTGGGACGTTATTTAGCAAGGGGCTGGATTGCTCGGAAAATCGCAGATAACAAAAAATTTGCCGCCATTGACCAAGCGGTTGGTAGAGAAGGATTAAAAATTGTCCTGTTAACGCGATTGTCCCCGATATTTCCTTTCAATTTATTAAATTATGCCTTTGGCATCACAGGAGTCTCACTTAAAGATTACTTTATCGGCTCTGTAGGCATGGTTCCTGGAACCATCATGTACGTTTATATTGGTTCACTTGCAGGTAATCTTGCCATGATTGGTACTGAAGCTCAACCTACCAACCCAACTTTGCAATGGGCAATTAGGATTTTGGGTTTGATTGCTACAGTCGCTGTGACAGTTTATGTAACCCGGATTGCGCGAAAAGCTTTAGAAGAAGAATTGTAAGGGCGTAGAATTGTTACGTCCTTACTGCCGTCTATTTAACTGCAAATTGCTGTAAATTATCGATTGTTGAAATGTTTATACAGGAAAGCTTCAATCGTGTTTGTCAATTCCCAAACGGACAAAACAATTCAAAGGCTGTATTCGTTGTTAAACAAGCATAAAAAATAAAAGACTGAGCCGCCTAAGTTTATCGGGATTCTTAATTTTGAATTTTGAATAGCCCCAAAAGGCAGTTTACTTTAGTATTTTCAATTCTTAAAAGAGGTTTCGCCAATGACCAATTCAGATTTAGAGAGAGTTACAGTTCGCCCAACGGATGAGTATAACCAAAAGTTGGTGTCTTACGTCCATCCGCCAAATTGGGTTAATCCTCAACCCGCCGATATTTACGATTTGGTAGTAATTGGGGCTGGTACGGCGGGTTTAGTGGTGGCTGCGGGGGCGGCGGGTCTGGATTTGGGTTTAAAAGTGGCGTTAATTGAAAAGCATCTCATGGGTGGAGATTGCTTAAATGTTGGTTGCGTACCATCTAAAACTATTATTCGGTCTGCTCGCGTGGTTGGGGAAATCTGGGATGCTCAAAACTTGGGAGTTAATATTCCCAAACATAATATTGATGTTGATTTTCCCAAAGTTATGGCAAGGATGCGGCGGATAAGGGCTGATATTAGTCATAACGACTCGGCGGAGCGGTTTAAAAACTTGGGTGTCGATGTCTTTTTGGGTAACGGTCGATTTGCGAGTAAAAATACCGTAGAAGTTGGCGACAAAACCCTCCGATTTAAAAAAGCTGTGATTGCGACTGGCGCGAGAGCCGCACAATTGTCGATTCCGGGAATTGAAAAGGCGGGTTATCTAACTAATGAGACGGTTTTTTCGCTGATTCAACGACCGGAACGTTTAGCGGTGATTGGTGGCGGCCCCATTGGTTGCGAATTGGCGCAAGCTTTCCGACGTTTGGGTTCTGAGGTGGTACTTTTCCATAGCGGTTCTCATCTTCTGAATAAAGAAGATGCTGAGGCTGCCAAAATTCTGCAAAAGGTTTTGATTAACGAAGGAATTCGCGTGGTGCTGAATTCTAAGTTGGAAGAAGTGGTAACTGTCACTGAGGGGAAACGGCTTTACTTTTCCTCCAATGGTCATCGAGATTCAGTGACGGTAGATGAAATTTTAGTTGGTGCGGGGCGATCGCCAAATGTGGAAGGTTTAAATTTAGAATCAGTTGGGGTGGAATACGACAAGCGTCAAGGTGTAAAGGTAAATGATTATCTCCAGACGACGAATCCCAAAATTTATGCAGCTGGCGATATTTGCATGAACTGGAAGTTTACCCATGCTGCTGATGCAGCAGCGCGGATTGTGATTAAGAATACGCTGTTTTCTCCCTTTGGCTTAGGACGCTCTAAACTCAGTAGTCTGGTGATGCCTTGGGTAACTTATACTGACCCAGAGATTGCCCATGTTGGGTTGTATGAACACGAGGCGCAGAAATTGGGTATTCAGGTGACGACAATCAACATACCTTTTAGTAGTGTAGACCGAGCGATCGCAGATGGTGAAGAATCAGGATTTGTCAAAATCCATCATAAAAAGGGGTCTGATGAAATTCTTGGTGCAACTATTGTCGCCAGTCACGCGGGTGAAATGATATCAGTTGTAACTACGGCAATGGTGAATAAGATCGGCTTGAGTAAGTTAAGCAGTGTGATTCATCCTTATCCCACTCAAGCCGAAGCGATTAAAAAAGCCGCTGATGCTTATCGTCGTACACTTTTGACATCAAATACCAAAAAATTGTTGGGATTTCTGACAAAGTTATCTTGAGCAAAATGATCCTATGGGACTCCTATTTAATTTTGAACTTTAAACAGGTTCCCAGCTATCAATCTTACCTAATGCCAAGTCTACGTAGTAAAGTTTACCATCATCTCCAGCCCTAATATCCACAGGGGCCCCTCCAGTAGAAGCAAACTGTGTAGTTGAGGCAACTTTACCCTGATTGTCCAAGGTTAAAGCAGTGATAGTTCCTTTGGTGGGATTACCGATAAACAAAGCATTGTTAAAGCCACCGCCCGTGTAAAAATCACCTACAATGATCGAAGTCGCGCCGTTTGAATGATCATAGGCGTAAATTGGTGGTGTAGCGGTTTTGCCAGCAGTATTGTAGAATTCTGCCGCTGAATCTAGTTGAGAATAAACGAATTGTTTGAGGTTGACGAGATTGCCATTTGAATCATATCCACCCTCAAAGTATGGCCAGCCAAAGTTTTTGCCTGGCCCACCAGTATTCACCTCTTCCCAAGAGTACCAGCCTACATCGCCGATAAAGGGAATATTGCTTTCTTGATTTATGGCGATGCGGAAGGCATTACGCACACCTGAGTTATAGACTTTAGAACGATTACTATTGGGATCACCGTTGTAGTAAGGATTAGTTGATAAACCTTGACCAGTAATGGCATCAATGTTCAGGATCTTGCCGGACAGATTATCAATATCCTGGACGCGAACTGCTCGGGGGTCGGCTCGGTTATAGGAAGTAGCATCACCAAGGCTCACAAACAGAGTCCCATCGTTACCAAAGCGCACGCTACCAACAGAGTGAGTTGAACTGTCGGTGGCGATAAAATCCTGGACGTTGGTAATGTTGTTGTTTTTGATAGCGTTGAGATAATCCTGGACATTGGCAAATAGCTGCCCAGTTGTTTTGTTTTTAATACCTGATGGCCCAGCGTTCTTTGTTTCGTCAGTAAGATTAACTGATGTGCTGTCAGTGTCTGGGCGGCTGATGTTGTCCCAAGTGCTATTTTTGCCTAATAATATGACTTGACTGCCGGCGATCGCAGTTTTGTAACCAGTATTTGGGTCAGCTTTCACCCGAACTAGCCGTGCTGCACGGTTACCTCCACTATCGGGATTGTCTAAGTTGCTATTAGGATTGTTCTTGGGATTGTTGACATTGGTTTCTACTGGATCGTAGGTAAATAACAGATAAACGTAGTTGTTGCCGTTCGCACTCTTACCAAAATCTGGATGTACGGCCATGCCTAATAAACCGCGATCGCTTACATTATTTACCTCTGAAGAAATATCGATAAATGGTTTTGCTTCTAAGGTGTTGGTGACGGTGTTAAACACCTTTACTATCCCATCTTTTTGGGCAATGAACATGAGCTTATTGTCAGCTGACCAGTCAAACTCTGTGGGTTGATCTAACCCCGAAACCAAAGTGTTTTTATTAAAACTGGAGTCATTACCGAAGATAGTTATTGTTGCCGCCGGATTACTAGGCAATACCATCCCAACGGCATTACTAAACTTCAAAGTAAATGCTTCATCTGCTTCCTGAATGGTGTCATCCTTGATGGCAATCAAAATGTTCTTGCTGGTTTCTCCTATTGCAAAGGTCAAGGTTCCAGATATAGCCTGGTAGTCAGAGCCAGCTTTAGCAGTTCCATCGACGGTTGTATAGTTGACACTTGCAGTCCCCGAACCGTTAGCCCGTGTAACTTTTATCGTGGCATTACCGATATTTTCATTAACTTGTGGCTGAGTAAAACTCAGACTTTGACCATCATTGTCTTGAATCGTAATTCCCAAAGTTCTTTGGGTTCCTAGTGTTGCTCCCTCTGGCTGATCAATGAGGAAACTAAAGGCTTTATCTGTTTCTATGATGTTATCGTTAACGATCCGAATTGCTACCTGTTTGCTAGTTTCTCCTGGTGCAAAGGTGAGTGTCCCCTCGACTTCCTCGCCTCCATTGCCGTAGTCATCCCCTACTTTTGCAGTACCACTTTGAGTGGCATACTTAATTGAAGATGTACCGCTTAGATCACCACTTCGCAGCACAGTCAAGGTTACAGTCCCGTCGCCTTCGTTCACAATGGTGGAAGATGATCCTAATGTAATGGTGGGCTGAAGAACTGGTGAATACAGTTGGGACTGGGGAATGATTTCTTTGGTCTGAGAGGAGCTTGACCAAGCTAGTTGGGAGACAGCAGCGTACTGATTTTCGTAGTATTCGAGTTTAATCTCGTACTTCTGACCTGCAACCAGTGCGATCGCGCCACTGTATTCTGTGGCGGATTGATTGACAAACTTATTGATGATTTGCTGACCATTCACCCACAGTCGCACACCATCATCACTAGTGGTGTAGAAATTGTAAGTCTCGCTGTACTTGGCTTGCACCTGACCTGTCCAACGCACTGAGAAGGTATCTGCACCGATGGACGGATCTGGAGAACCACCGCCCCAGTTAAAGTTCACCGTCGCATCTGTGCGAGTTTGCTTCAGGTTGGTGAAGTCGATGTTGTCGTAGTACTCTCCTTTGAGTCCCTTGCCATTTCCAGGTGTAGGTGTAGGTGTGTTGACATTACTATACAGTTGGGACTGGGGAATGATTTCTTTGGTCTGAGAGGAGCTTGACCAAGCCAGTTGGGAGACAGCAGCGTACTGATTTTCGTAGTATTCGAGTTTAATCTCGTATTTCTGACCTGCAACCAGTGCGATCGCGCCACTGTATTCTGTGGCGGATTGATTGACAAACTTATTGATGATTTGCTGACCATTCACCCACAGTCGCACACCATCATCACTAGTGGTGTAGAAATTGTAAGTCTCGCTGTACTTGGCTTGCACCTGACCTGTCCAACGCACTGAGAAGGTATCTGCACCAATGGACGGATCTGGAGAAACACCACCCCAGTTAAAGTTCACCGTCGCATCTGTGCGAGTTTGCTTCAGGTTGGTGAAGTCGATGTTGTCGTAGTACTCTCCTTTGAGTCCGTTGCCATTTCCAGGTGTAGGTATGTTGACATTACTATACAGTTGGGACTGAGGAATAATTTCTTTTGTCTGAGAGGAGCTTGACCAAGCCAGTTGGGAAACAGCAGCGTACTGATTTTCGTAGTATTCAAGTTTAATCTCGTATTTCTGACCTGCAACCAGTGCGATCGCGCCGCTGTGTTCTGTGGCGGATTGATTGACAAACTTATTGATGATTTGTTGACCATTCACCCACAGTCGCACCCCATCATCAGCAGTGGTGTAGAAATTGTAAGTCTCGCTGTACTTGGCTTCTACCTGACCTGTCCAACGCACTGAGAAGGTATCTGCACCAATGGACGGATCTGGAGAAACACCACCCCAGTTAAAGTTCACCGTCGCATCTGTGCGAGTTTGCTTCAGGTTGGTGAAGTCGATGTTGTCGTAGTACTCTCCTTTGAGTCCATCTCCCTGAGATAGCACACTGGCGCTAGCCCGAGCGGAAATATTGGATTGTGCTGGATCAATCGTTTGTAGAGATGATCTATTACTATCTATTGGACTTGGAGATGTTGACAACTGTTGGTTAAGACCTTGCTTCTGTAAATCATTCATTGAGATATATGCCTCACAATAGTGCTAAAACTAATTCCATAATCAATGCTTTCGGATTAGTTTTATATTGAATATTTTCAACAAAAAATTCGGAATGATTTTAGCTTAAATATATTTATAAGCTAATCCTTTGCCTATTGATATATTTATTAATGCTGATTCTCTTTCAGTGAATTGCTGATATAATTACTTTATTTTATGTATGCTCCTTTGCTGATTTTTCCCACTCTGCTATCTATTTGGATCAACATTAAAATAGGATAAAGTAATATACCTTGCTATATGTTCCCTAAAAGCAGGTAACGTGTATGCCAATAAATATTAGAGATTACTCAAAGGGTGTATTAGCCCTTATGAATTTTTGTTTCCTTCCGACCAATTTCTGAGTTTTTGATGCATGTAAATTTGCCAAACTGAATTTACATGCATCAAAAATCATAAATTCTCTTTTTTCAGAGCTTCTAATCTCACTAATGTGCAGGTGCATGAAGTTGAGCCGAAGCAATACCCAAGCGGGGTAAATATATGCCTAGGTAATTAAAAGTTAGAATTTACATTTTTAACTTTAGGTATTGTTTTTGGATGAATCAATTATATATTTGACAATATATCACCGTATTATGTCTATCTTTATTGTGGAACTTTGTTTAAATATTCACATTGATCTATACCTTTTTAAAGGAATATCAAAGTTTTGATTATTTTTAAATAAAAATTCCCAATCCACCGGATGATCTCATGTTTTTTAACCGCATAGTTATTATTTATATAAAAATTGTGTAAAGAAAATTTTAACATTTAAAGATTTGAACAAGAATTATTTATCTATGCTTGATATTGGCTACAAATTCATATTTTTGTTACAAGAATCAGCAGAGATATAGTAGTAATCTAAAGTCAGTGGAGCGAAAAGTTTTGCAAAAGCCTCATCAGTCAGGAATTTAAGCTAGGTAATACAATAGACCTCTTGCAAAAATAAATTATGGTACAATCAGGGGTTTTCAAAATTTGCTTTCTATCTCTATCAGACATCCTCATGAGGTAACAAAAATTCTCTGTATAGATTTTGATATGGATTTTTTCTAAACTTTTAACCATACCACAAAATAATTATGCAAGAGGTCTAATCTGTTAGAATTGCCCGATTATCATACTTATTCGAGTAAAGCTGTTGTAGGTAGACTATCTAGCGATCGCAAAGAATTATTAGCTTCCGAAACCCTATTTTGTTAATTTACAAAACTTTTCAATTTACTCAAAGTCGGAAAAATTACAAGTTTGACGTTGCAGATTCCCACTTTCCCCTAGACTAAGGGCAGCAACCTTGTTCAAACTGGCTGAGGAAAGTGGACTTTGACTGAGACAAACAATTTAAACTCTACCATCCAGAATGTCTCACGCAGGGAATTGCGAGATTTAGTGCGGACTCAGCTGCAAATGCTCCTAGAAGCGGGAGACTTGCAGGGAGCAAAAGCTATTCTCGTACCTGTGCAGCCTGCGGATATTGCCGAGGCGATTGAGGGCTTACCGGAAGCGATGCACGCTTTGGCTTTTCGCCTGCTTTCTAAAGATGAGGCTATTGAGGTTTATGAATATCTCGACTACAGTGTTCAAGAACGGTTAATCGAGGAACTTAAAAGTCAGGAAGTCCGCGATATTGTCGATCAAATGTCGTCGGATGACCGAGCTAGGTTATTTGATGAATTACCGGCAAAAGTCGTTAATCGCCTGCTAGAACAACTGAGTCCAGCAGAACGCCAAGCTACAGCCCAACTATTAGGTTATGAAGCTGATACTGCTGGGCGAATCATGACGCTAGAGCTAATCTCGCTGAAAGAAAACTTTACAGTATCTCAAGCCCTAGAGCGAATTCGCAATTTAGCTAATGCCAGTGAGATGATTTATTATCTTTATGTCATGGATGCGGCAAGGCGCTTAACAGGGATTGTATCGTTACGAGAGTTGGTAACTTCTCAGCCTGAGCAAATTATTGGCGAAATTATGACCCGTGATGTGGTGTTTGTCCACACTGATACAGACCAGGAAGAAGTTGCGAGATTAATCCAAAGATATGACTTTTTGGCTGTACCTGTCGTAGATCGAGAACAGCGTCTAGTAGGTATTATCACGGTCGATGATGTGATTGATATTCTGCAACAAGAAACCACCGAAGATATCTATGCCTTAGGTGGTGGTGTGCAGTCGGGAGGCGACAACTATTTTCAGATGAATTTACTGGAAATTGCTCGGAAGCGGGTTGTATGGTTGTTGGTTTTACTTGTAACCAATACGATCACAGGAACAATTATTAAGTCGCAAGAAGACCTTTTAGCAAAAGTGGTAACACTGACAGCGTTTATCCCTTTGCTGACTGGTACTGGTGGTAACGTGGGTGCTCAATCTTCCACAGTGGTGATTCGCGGGATGAATACCGACGAAATCCGATCGCTTGGCGCATTGCAGGTAATTGGCCGGGAAGCGATCGCAGGTGCATTATTGGGAGGAATGTTAGGCACGATCGCTACTGTCTGGGCTTATTTTCTGCAAGGACGATTAGAAGTAGCGATCGCTGTAGGCACTAGTTTGGTAGCTATTTCTCTTTTAGCTTCTATCTCCGGTTCGGCACTGCCGTTTCTATTTCGCTATCTCCGTTTAGATCCGGCATTAATGTCAGCACCATTCATTACCACAGCAGTTGATGTAGTAGGCGTTTTGATTTACTTCAATTTGGCACGGGTCATTTTAAAGTTATGAAAGAGTCATTAGTCATTAGTCATTAGTGAAGAACAAAGTACAAATGACAAATGACTAATTTTACAATTCTGATGCCGTATCTGGAGCAACAATTTCGCCAGTACCCAATTCCAGTATCATGTCCTGGTCAGTAATCAATCCGCTGAGTTCCTTCACTTGTAAATTCATTTCTTCACAAGCTTGTCTGAGTTCTCGTGCAAATTTGTTAAGGTCTTGACCATAGCCACATTGATAAGCAGCAGTTTCGATTCCTTGCTTGGCATTTGCTCTAGCACAATCTACTAGTTCCGTGCCATGCAGTGGTGTAGGAGATGCCATAGACGTACTTATTATTTCTTAAATGTTTGCTGCTAGATAGATTATCAATATTTCAATATTGTCTCATCCCTCCAATGGAAGACCATCAGGGTAGAGTTATAAGTAATTATTTCTTTGTCATTAGTCATTAGTCCTTTGTCCAAAATAAATAACCAATGGCCAATGACTAATAACTAATGACCAGCTTTTTCACTTATCCATTAACAACTTCTCCACCATTGACATGTAACACTTGTCCAGACACATAAGAAGCATCATCAGAAGCTAAAAATACGTAGCTAGGAGCAACTTCTTCTGGTTGTCCGGCTCGTTGCATTGGTACTTGTTTACCAAAAGTTTCAACTTTCTCTTCAGGAAAAGTTGATGGAATTAAAGGTGTCCAAATTGGCCCTGGTGCAACAGCATTAACACGAATTCCTTTAGGCACCAAATTTTGTGATAAGGAACGAGTAAAAGCAACGATCGCACCTTTTGTAGAAGAATAATCTAGTAGTTGTGGGCTACCTTTATAAGCTGTTACTGATGTGGTATTGATAATAGAACTGCCTGCTTGTAAATGCTTGAGTGCAGCCTTAGTCATGAAAAACATTGAGAATATATTAGTGCGGAAAGTTCGCTCTAGTTGTTCTTTGGTGATTTCTTCGATACTTTCTTTAGGATGTTGTTCGGCGGCGTTGTTGATGAGAATATCGAGTTTGCCAAACTCCCCAACTGTCTGTTGGATAGCTTGCTGACAAAAGGTTTCATCGCCGATATCGCCTGCAATGGTTACTGCACGACGCCCTTGTTTTTCTACCAAATGTTTTGTTTCTTTAGCATCGTCGTGTTCATTGAGGTAAAGAATCGCCACATCTGCACCTTCTTTAGCAAATGCGATCGCTACAGCACGACCAATACCACTATCTGCACCCGTAATCAATGCTACTTTATCTTGTAATTTGCCACTACCCCGATACTGCTCATCATCTGCTTTGGGTTTTGGCGTCATTTCTGATTCAACACCAGGTGGTTGTTGTTGCTGTGGCGGTTGTAATTTTTGCTCTTTTTGCTCTTTTGATTTAGCCATAGTTTTTGTTTCGGTAATATTGAATGTAATTGGATGTTGGTAAAAGCCTTCTTCAGTCTCTAGTCCCCATTTCAAAAGTAAACCTTGGATCGAAAATTCAACCCAAGGTTTATTTTTTGCTTTGGCTCTCACTAGCCATTTGCAATTTTAGGCGTTTATACCACGGATGCTTACCAAACGTACTTCTTGCTGGCAATTGTACGCGGCTTACATTATTTATCCTCACACCTGACACACGCTATTCACCTGACCACGAAAAACAAGTATACAACTCTCATGCGATGAAGGATTTCTCCTTCTCATCTGCTTTTAAGTTAACTATTATGTTGCTTTACTTTATCGCTCCATAGAGGTAAAATAAGCTGACATTTGCTCAACCTTAAGACGTAAAATAAATCAAATAAATAAGTGTTGCTGAATTAGTCTACAATCATTGATTGTGCCTCAACAATTGAGCCATTTTCGCTAAATAAAAATCAAGATTTATACTTTCTAACTTCGTAGTTGCAAAAATACTTACTTTTATACCATCGATTTTAGTTAATGTTAATATTTATTTAGGCTGATATCTGCATAGTTGCCTTTTTGTAGACTAAATTTCTTGCACAAGTATCTGACGACTAGTCCGCATAATAGCCCAAAAGCCTACGTGGTGCGCTACATTGAGATTATTAGAGGGTAGGGGTTATGGCAATACTAAATATTTCTGAGTTAGAGCAGGTTGAAAAGTTTCACCACTTACAATTAACCCTGAGCGATCGCTGGAAAACGAGCGAGTCATTTGACAATAATGAAGCGGATATTTTAATTATTCCCTCCCTGAGTCTCGATCAGCGCGAACTCCAAAAGATCGAAGGCTGCGAACATTATGAAGAAAGATTACTATTTTCTTTAATTCGGTTGCAGAATCCTCAGACTCGGCTGGTTTATGTAACATCAGTACCTCTGCATCCTAGTATCATTGATTATTATCTGCAACTGTTGCCAGGAATTCCCTTTTCTCATGCTCGCAATCGCTTGCTACTACTTTCTACTTACGATTCCTCGCTTAAGCCTCTCAGCCAAAAGATTTTAGAACGCCCCCGCCTGCTAAAGCGGATTCATCAAGCTTTGAGGCTAGATAAATCATTTATGATTTGCTACAACTCTTCGCACTGGGAAGGCGAATTGTCTGTAAAATTGGGTGTACCGCTGTATGCTGCCGCACCGGATTTACAGATTTGGGGGACAAAAAGTGGCAGTCGGCAAATCTTCGCCGAAAGCGGAGTACCGCATCCAGATGGCAGCGAAAAAATTTGGAACCATACAGATTTAGCAGAAGCTACCAGTGATTTGTGGGAACGACAACCGACATTAAAACGGGTTGTAGTAAAACTCAACGAAGGCATTTCTGGAGAGGGAAATGCATTGCTTGATCTTAGACCAATTGAGAATCTAGCACCAGGTATTGGGACTCATGCGCAAAGAGTAGCAGCAATTAGCGATCGCTTCTCAACAATGCGCTTTCAAGCAAAACAAGAGACTTGGGATAATTTTTCGGGAAGAATCCCTGAATTGGGGGCAATTACCGAAGCATTTGTGGAAGGGGAAATTAAGCGATCGCCCAGCGTCCAAGGACGAATCACTCCCACTGGCGAAGTGGAAATCCTTTCAACCCACGACCAAATTCTCGGAGGCCCAGACGGTCAGATTTATCTTGGATGTCGCTTTCCGGCTGATGAAAGCTATCGGTTGCAATTACAGCAATTGGGGTTACAAGTTGGTAGAAAGCTAGCAGAGAAAGGCACTTTAGAGCGATTTGGCGTAGATTTTATCACCGTTGACAATGGTAATGGAGAGTGGGATATTCAGGCGATCGAAATTAACCTGCGTAAAGGCGGTACAACTCATCCATTCATGACCTTGAAATTATTAACGAACGGGCGTTATGACCTTTCCACGGGTTTATTTTATAGTCAGCAAGGTCGTCCAAAATATTACATTGCCACTGATAATCTGCAAAAAGAGCGCTATCAGGGATTATTACCTAATGATTTGATGGATATCATCGCTCACCACAGACTGCACTTTGACAGTGGTACTGAAACGGGTACAGTGTTTCATCTTATGGGTTGCCTTTCGCAGTTTGGCAAGTTGGGATTAACCAGCATCGGTGATTCCCCGCAACAAGCACAAGACATTTATAACAAAGTTGTGAAAGTTCTAGATGAAGAAACCCGCAGCGAAAATCATGATTTATCGGCGGTTTCAAATTATTCCTTTCCCGTAGTTTGGGATGAATATAGTTAAAGAATGTCGTTTGCAACACATGAATCGGCTTAGGGGCGTAGATTATGTACATAATCTACGCTCTTGCCTAACGCTCATTAGCTGATTAGTTTTGAATGCTACTATTAGGTAAACTTTGTTGGTTATTTGGCTCTTTACGAGATTGAAATTGAGTATATATATATGTTACCAATGCTAAAGTCAGCCCAATGGCAAAGACCACTCCCAGGATTCGCAAGAAATTGGGAGAAATTCTCGTAGCTAGCTGCCCATTTAGCTTTGGTTGGTAAATAGTGTCATCTGTTGCTACTTGTGGTCTGCCTTGATTAGATGCAGGTCGCGGTTGATACAACGTCACATCTGGCGGCACTTGTGGTCTGCCTTGGTTGGATGCAGGTCGCGGTTGATACAAGGTCTTATCTGGTGGCACTTGTTGCCCACTCTGATTAGACCCAGGTCTTGGTTGATACAAGGTCTTATCTGGTGGCACTTGTTGCCCACTCTGATTAGACCCAGGTCTTGGTTGAAACAATGTTTTATCTGGTGGCACTTGTTGCCCACCCTGATTAGCTCCAGGTCTTGGTTGAAACAAGGTCTTATCTGGTGGCGCTTGTTGCCCGCTTTGATTAGACGCAGGTCGTGGTTGATATAATGTCACGTCCGGTTTGCTGGCATTTGGATTATTCACAGGACTTGGTTGACTTTGCTCAACTGGGTGAAATGGTCTCGAAACGGTTTCGTGATTTGAACCTTGGTTGTATCCAGCTTGAAGGGGAGGAACGGTTTCCTCAGATTGGTTTTGCTCAACTGGTTGAAATGGTCTCGGAACAGTTTCGTGATTTGAACCTTGATTGTATGCAGATGGAGGACGCACAATAGTGTCGTCGTTCGATTGTCTTGGAACAGTTTCGTAATTTGAACCCTGATTGTATGCAGATGGAGGACGCACAATAGTGTCTTCGTTCGATTGTCTTGGAACAGTTTCGTGATTTGAACCTTGATTGTATGCAGATGGAGGACGCACAATAGTGTCTTCGTTCGATTGTCTTGGAACAGTTTCGTGATTTGAACCTTGATTGTAAAAAGGTTGCGGCTCCCCAGTAGCCTGTCCGGGTACACTAGTAGTCCCTGTGACAAATTTGGCAGCAGCTTGCAAAGCCTGATTCAATTCTTCTACTGTTGCAAATCGGTTAGCTGGGTTCTTGTGCAGGCATTTCATCACTACCTCTTCCAATTGTACGGGTAGGTGCTCACACCCTGGTTGCGATCGCAGTGGTTTTGGTGGTTCATAAGCATGAGCTAATACCCAAGAAGCTTCACTAATATGACTACCCTTAATGCTGATTCCAAAGGGGTCGGCTGCACTCAGCATTTCATAAAGGATAATCCCTAAACTGTAAATATCACCCCTAGCGTCCAGGTTTTTATCACTTTGGATTTGCTCAGGAGGTGCGTAACGAAACGTACCAATAAATGTACTAGTTATATTTGTAATATTGGAATTTTCTGAAGATTCACTCCGAATTTTGGCAACACCAAAATCCAAAACTTTTACCCACTCTCCCAAATCTGTAGGCACTAAAAATATATTATCTGGTTTCAGGTCACGATGAACTACCTGAATATGTTCAGTGGTTTTACCTCCATCCCTTTGGAGAGTTACCCCATGATGGGCAAGCTGTAAACCTTTGCAAACTTGCGCCATAATCTTCACAGTCCGCTCAACAGATAGCCGCTTTTCGCGTAGCAGTAACTGCCTAAGGGTTTGCCCCCGCAAATATTCCATTACATAAAATGGAAAACCTTCTGGGGTGACTCCACAATCACTAATCTTAACGATGTGGTCACTTTGCAAAGCAGCACAAACTGCCACCTCACGCTCAAAACGCTTTCTCATTTCTTGTGATGCCACCAGCGTATCTTTGAGCAACTTCAGTGCTACCTGCTGACCTACACGGGTGTCAGTTGCCAGGAAGACTTCTCCCATGCCACCCCCGGCTAACCGTCTGTCTAAACGGTATCGCTCGTTATCACCTACGAAGCGTCCAATCCAAGAATTTGAAGAAGGTGGGGATTTCATCTGGGGCAACCCATCCTAGTTACTTTAAAGTGTTAACTTTCGTCAGAGATACTACTAGTATTACAAATATGATTGCTTGCTTCGTAACCTTAAGTAGTTAGTAATATATGCTACTAGTATTTATCTAATTATACTCAGCTTAACATATTACTAACTTAAAGTAATGCGAAGAATTTGATAAAATGTTTAAAGTTAAGACCTATGACAGTTGAAATTAGTTTCTGATATATAAGTTAACGCAAATTCGACGAGGGTCGTCAGCGTAACTCTTTTTTCCTGATTTTGAGCTATAGCAGACTCTACTCATCGAATTAAGGTTATTTTTATCTGCCGAGCTGCTAATAAGTAGTAGTCCATTAAGAAATAATTGAGGGGTGGGGATTGTTCTTAGTTTGCATTAAAGCGCAAACCAAGAACCTAGCAACTCAAACTTGACAGACTATTGCTTATGTATTTTTGTATACCGTGCAGATAGTCTCCGTTACAGAATATTTAAAGTTTTGCAAAATATATTCTGTCAATGTGCTCAGGCGTACATGATTGATATGTGCTATTGCCATGAGGAACGAGGATGAGTAATGTGCTCTCTATAGCCGCCGTGACAGCAGTACTAAAAGTCTTGCTGGAAAATGGTTTAGTCAGTGATCCGATCACTGCTAGTGTTGGTGATGTGATTGTAACTGCCCTGCCGCCTGATCGAATTTCAGTTGAAGCTGACGAGCGTGCTCAAATTAACCTATTTCTCTATCAAGTGACGCAGAATCGCAATGTCGATTGGGTATCTCAGGAATTTCGGAGCAGGCACTCACGTATTAATGGAAACCCGCGCTCTCCGACTCCACCACTAGCTCTTGATCTCCATTACTTGCTAACAGCCTATGGAGCCAAGGATTTTCAGGCGGAGCTTCTACTTGGCTACGCAATGCATTTATTACACAAAACACCAGCTATCACATCGGATATTATTGAGAATACTCTGAGAAATGCCTCTACAACCAATACCTCAAGTGCTTTTTCGCAAGCTTTAGCAAGTGTGTCTGTATCCGATTTAGCTGAACAAATTGGGCAGATCAAACTGACTCCAGAATTTTTTAACATGGAAGAAACTTCTAAGTTATGGTCTGCTTTACAAACGCACTATCGACCTTCAGCTACCTATCTGGCATCAATGGTATTGATTGAAAGTAGCAAATCTGACAACTCTGAAAGTTTCTATATAATGCCCTTGTCTCAGCCGAGTATAGAGCAAGTTATGGCTACGGCAAAGACTGAGCAAATGATTGTTGCGGGCACAACATTAGTAATTCGTGGTAAACGGTTACGGGGTGAGATCACACGAGTTCGTTTGGGTAATACGGAGACATTACTAGTACCTCAGGATGTTAAAGAAACGCAAATCAGCTTGTTAGTCCCGCCAGATTTGTACGCAAGTGTGCAGGGTATCCAAGTTGTACATCTAACGATGAACAACGCAGGACAAACGGATTATCTAGTTGAATCAAACGTTGCAACTTTTGTCCTCCATCCAACAATTTCAGCATTTGTCGCTCAAGTGGAAAATAGCGGCGACAATTTACGCACAGCAGAAATTATCGTTAAATTCCAGCCCAAAGTTGGTAAGGCACAGCGGGTAGTTTTGCTACTTAATGAAGCGTCAGGTGATAACCCGGTAGCTTACTCTTTCTTGGTTGCACCACGCACCGAAAACACTGATGCAATCACTATTCCTGTCAAAAATGTGAAACCAGGAACTTATATTGTCCGGGTGCAGGTAGATGGGGCGGAAAGTCCACTGCATAAAAATCAGTCCGGGGAATATGATTCGCCACAGGTGACAATTCTATGAATGCTACGACAAATTACAATTGGGATGAGGCAAACTACCGCTATCTATCAGCAGCCCTAGCTGTGGTGCGTGGTATTTTAGAAAATCACACGGCAAAAGAGCAAAATCAACCTGAGGAGAAAAACCAAGAGCATTTACAGCAAGCGTTACAGGAAGCTGCTGCTGCTATGCCTGCACCATCGACATTGGAGAGAGTGTGCAAAATATTTAGCCTCTCACCCTTTGAACGTGATTTGTTGCTGTTGTGTGCAGGTATGGAATTGAATGGAGATTTTGCGAAGTTATGTGCTATAGTCCACGGGGATTCACAACGAGCTTACCCAACCTTAAGTTTAGCTCTGGCAGCTTTACCTAACGTCCACTGGGATGCGATCGCTCCAAATGCTCCCTTACGTCATTGGCGGTTAATTCAGGTTGGTGACGGTCATTCCCTTACTCTCAGTCCCTTGAGAATTGACGAGCGGATTTTACATTATTTAACGGGTATTCAATATCTTGACGAACGATTAGCTGGGATCATTGAGCCATTACAAGAGGTTAGTGATTTAGTACCCTCGCACCAAGATTTAGCAGAACGAGTAGCAGCAGTTTGGTCGCAAGCTTACAAGGTTAATAGCTTACCAATCGTTCAGTTATGTAGTAACGAAACTGTCAGCAAACGTGCCATTGCCGCTACAATTTGTCAGAGCCAGGGTTTAAGCCTGTGGGTAATGCCTGCACAAGTCATTCCCTTAGCACCTGGCGAGTTGGATAATCTCATCCGCCTATGGACTCGTGAGACGATTTTAAGTAAGTGTGCATTACTAATAGACTGCAACGATCTGGATACTAATGATACAGCGCGGCTGAATGCGATCGCTCGGTTCATTGAACGCACAAACGGCTTTTTAATAGTCACGAGTCGAGAACGGATCGGCTTATCACAACGCCTAGTAGTTAATTTTGACGTACATCAACCAACTATCAAAGAACAAGGTGTAGTTTGGCAAGATGCACTAGGTGCAATTGCACCGCAAATGAACGGGCAAGTTAAAACCCTAGTGGATCAGTTCAACCTAAGCGCCGCAACCATCCGCGCTGCTTGTGCAGAAGCCGTAGGGCAGTTAGCACAAACACCAGAAAACGATATCACTAGCATTTTATGGGATGCCTGCCGTGTGCAAGCACGTCCGCGCTTGGATGAACTCGCCCAGCGAATTGAGCCATCTGGTGATTGGGAGGACTTAGTATTACCAGAGGCACAGAAACAAGTTCTCCGGGAAATTGCAGCTCATGTGCGTCAACGGAGTACTGTATATAACAATTGGGGGTTTGCTGCCAAGAGTGCGCGAGGATTGGGAATCAGCGCTTTATTTGCAGGTGCTAGCGGCACTGGTAAAACCTTGGGAGCAGAAGTGCTGGCCCATAAATTGCGTCTCGACCTTTATCGCATTGATTTATCGTCGGTAGTCAGCAAATATATTGGCGAGACAGAGAAGAATTTGCGCCGGGTATTTGATGCTGCTGAACAAGGCGGGGTAATTTTGTTATTTGATGAAGCTGACGCTTTATTTGGCAAACGGAGTGAGGTTAAAGATGCCCGCGATCGCTACGCAAACATCGAAGTTAGCTACCTATTGCAACGGATGGAAAGCTACCCAGGTTTAGCAGTCCTGACTACTAACTTGAAGAGTGCAATTGATACAGCCTTTCTGCGGCGCATTCGCTTTGTAGTGCAGTTCCCCTTCCCGGATACAACGCAACGAGCCGAGATTTGGCGACGCGTCTTTCCAACTGACACCCCAACCGCAGATTTAGATGCTCTGCAACTAGCACGACTCAATGTCGCTGGGGGTAATATCCGTAACATAGCCTTAAATGCAGCTTTCCTCGCTGCCGATGCTGGGGAACCAGTGCAGATGAAACACGTGTTGCGGGCTGCTCAGACAGAATATACCAAATTAGAGAAGCCTTTGACTGAGGCGGAAGTTGGGGGGTGGATGTGAAGATTTCATACAATCTTGACGGCTGAATAAATTCAGCTATTCGCTTATATCCCCCGCATGAATGACGGGGGCTTTACGCATCACGACTCGTAAGTGGTTCACGTTAGCACAACTTGAAGCGTTTCTTGCCAATTTAAGTGCAACTGTGAGTGAGCATTGCCGCTATTAATGGCAATTTCTATCCAGCCGTGACTGCCAACTAAAGCTATTATTTCTCCCACGTTAACATCACTGTAAGTTTCACAGCCTGGTATACTCAACCCCGCAGCATGCACAGACCAAGTTTTGCCTTGTACGTAACTCCCTGCAATGTTGCTCACTAAGTTGCCAAAGTGGTCAATATATTGAATGCAACCCACTACACCAGTGCTTGTTTGCTTGCACTCGCCTATATCCAGTGTTACCAAACTTGCTGGCTCAATTTCTTGTCCTAGCTGTTTGAGGGAGACACCACTAGCAAGATTAGCTCCCACTGGTGCAAAGATATCTCTACCGTGAAAAGTTTTGCTTGGTTGAAGAGTTTGCCAATAGTTAAGATTTGTGAGTTCGACGGCTGCGATCGCAGGACTTTGACTAAGTACCCCGCTAAAGATACCATTATCTGGGCCTACCAAAAACCCTTGAGCAAATTCTACTGCGATCGCTCGTCGCTTGCTTCCCACACCCGGATCTACTACTGCCACATGCACTGTGCCAACGGGGAAATAGGGACAAGCATTCATCAGGGAAAACCTGGCTGCGGCTATGTCTTGCGGTGGAATTTGGTGCGTTAAGTCTACCACCGTCAGTCTGGGGTTAATTTGGGCTATGACACCCTTCATTATGCCTACATAAACATCGCGATCGCCGAAATCACTCAGTAAAGTCACGAGTGGTTGTTGACCTATCTGCTTTTTAGACATATTTTTGCTAAAATCTACATTAATTCCGAAATTTCTGTAGCAACAGCTACAAAATATATGCTATGTTAAGAATACCAGACATAAAGCAAAAAATTAAAGAAGGTAATCATTATGAATCAAGGTAGACTACAAAGTGTCAGGAAAGCACAAGAAACTCACAGAGAGAATATTCAAAAAAGCCTAGAGCATCGCTTGCAAGTAGCCAGAGCAAAGGGCGACGAACAACTGATTCGTCAACTAGAAGCTGAAATGAGGTATTCCAGCTAAATCAAGTTTTCATTGTTCTTAGTTTGTTGTGTAACCCGCTATAGCGGGTTTTTTTGTTTTTAGGAGGTTTTTTAGTAATTTCGCTCTTACAACGTTTTAACTAACCCAGTTGCATATAGAAAAAACTGCGATCGCTCTGGAGTATACACCTCCTTTAGTTGACTATTAAAAACTGTATTCAAAAATACAGTTTTTAGACACTAGCTCAAGCCACTTCCCGTAGCTGTGACGGTACACTCACCTCTGGAAATGAAAGTGAGAGTTGTTCGGCTTGAGGTACTGCGGCCTGTTCTAAAACTTGAACTTCGATATTCACGCTCACCAGATAACTGCCTGTATCAGCACCAACCGCTTCAGCAATTAATTTGGCAATGTCTGGGCGTTTAGCGGTCAGCGGGTCACGTAAAATACACCGATCCCATTCATGCTTGGCAGTCGGATTGAGGTTGAGAATGTAATGCTTCATCATCGAACTAACCCTTGAATCCATCTTCCAGAAGGTTTTCACAGAGCCGTTATGCATTTAACTAGGCTTTGTGGACGCTAACTTTATTATAGTATATTTGTACTAAAATAGGCGATATCTGAGTGAAAAACTGGGGGATACAGACCATTACTAGGAGCGCACAAGTGAGCGTTAGCCATATTCTTGTGCTACATCCCATTATTTTAGGGGCTGTGTTTTAATTCAGAGGGGAATAATCAAACCGCTTCGCAAAGTCATTTCGTTCTACTTATATACCAACAACTCTTTATCAAAGCGCGATGCCGTTCACGGAGCATCTCGTAGAGAAGGCGGGAAAAGCCAACGCCACATTTATTTATTCCCTTATTCTCAATCAAATTTGGTAGCGGGTGTGAATCCCCAATTTACAATTCCAGAAAATCTGTCCATAGGTAATTTCTAACATCAAGCTATTGCAACTAAGCTTACAAAGTAACGCCTAATTTTTATATAAACCGCTATATGGTAGATATCTATATTATTGAGCTATTTGTGATTGGTCTGCTTCTGCTAATGGTCACATTAGGGTCAGGTTGGATTTCTCGCTTACCTCTTTCTTTTGCTATTATCTATCTACTAGTTGGTATTTTACTAGGCCCTTACGGCTTAGGGCTGATTCAATTACGTCGAGATGAAGTTTTTAATGCCGAACTGCTGGAGAGAATCACAGAACTTGTAGTAATTATTTCTGTATTTAGCTGCGGTTTAAAAATTGTTCGCCCTCTAAAATTGGGGGTTTGGGGTATTACGGCACGATTAATTGTATTTCTGATGCCAATGTCAATTTTTGCTTTGGCTGCTGTAGGTAAATTATTTTTAGGGATGAATTGGGGAGAAGCAATTTTATTAGGAGCAATTCTCGCACCTACCGATCCAGTATTAGCATCAGAAGTACAACTGACCGATACAAATGACCAAGATGAGTTGAGATTTGGTTTAACTTCTGAAGGTGGGTTAAACGATGCTTTAGCTTTTCCCTTCGTTTACTTTGGCATTCATGCATTAAAAGATGATAACTGGGGTAATTGGTTTAAAGAGTGGATTGCGGTTGATTTAATTTGGGCGATCGCAGCCGGCATTGTTATGGGAATTGTCGTTGCCAAATCTATAGTTTGGATTGAAAAAAGAATTCAAAAACGTCGTCCTGCTGATGAGTTAATGGAAGATTTTATTGCTATCAGCACAATTCTACTGACTTATTCTTTAACAGAAATGGTTAATGGCTATGGATTTTTGGCAGTATTTGTTGCTGGGTTAGTTATCCAACGCAGTTACAGAAATCCTGAAAAACCGCTAGCGCAATTGGAATTTGTTGAGCAAGTTGAAAAGCTGCTGGAAGTTGGAACAATTCTACTATTAGGTTCAATATTATTATTGCAACCAATGCTCAACTATGCTATGCAATCTTTATTAGTAGTAATTTTATTATTATTCGTAATCAGACCTGTAGGAGTTTGGATTAGCACAATAGGTAAACGCCCTCTCGACTCACACCGCCGAACCTTTCATCCAGGAACTCGCTGGTTATTTGGATGGTTTGGTATTCGTGGTGTCGGCTCTTTATATTATCTTGCCTATGCGTTTGGTCATGGATTAAAAGGAGAAGCCGCTGAACAAATTGCTTGGATAACTTACACTACTATTGTAGTTTCTGTGATTATACATGGAATTAGTGCAACTCCATTAATGAAGTGGTATGAGCGCAATCTTACTAATCAGAGAAAAGCTACTCCTCCCGCCACAATAGATGAATTTGAGTAAAATTAATTTTTGTTGTAGTGTTATAGCTAAACCGTAACGCGCCATCAAAAATTTAAGGTGTGTTCCGCTTTAGCAGTAACACACCCTACAATTTAATTTTCTAAACCTGACTCAAAACCTCTCTCCGGTTTTGAGTTTTATTCTCCTTACAGCGGTTCTCGTTTACGTGAGGTACACCCGTAGGGGCACGGCACTGCCGTGCCCCTACACCTAGCGATATAATGTTGTACCGCATCTTAGTGGGAACCGCTATATATTGTTGGGAAGGAGTTAGGTTTAAGGTTAAGGTTTATATTTCCTATTTACCTGTCACCTTTTCAATAACTTCTTTGGCTTTTTCACCAAAACTTTCTGGGGGATTTTGTTCTTGTTCAGCCTTCAAATTCCTTTCGTAAGTTTTCTCTAGAGTATTAAGATTTTCTGAATCTTTTATTGCTTGCTCATAAGCTTCTTGTCGTTTTTCTTCTTGAACGCCAACACCTGGATCATATTCGTTAGCGCGATTGATTTTTTCTTCAGAATTTGGTTTATACTCTGGGGGTATTAGCTTTAATTCTTCAAGAGTAGTTGCATAACTAGCCTGCTGAACGAAAATGAATGAACCTGACAAGCTGATGAAAATAATTAAGCCAATAACCAAAAAGCTTGAACGTAACGCTTTCTTTAAAGTTAATAGAATTTTTTGCACGGAAAACTCCTCCTGTTGTTCTGTTATAAGCCTTGCTCATGTATAAATATATTCAATATTTAAGGCTCACAGGCATCCTAAGTGTTTAGGTACAGTTTTTCCTTCTACCGCAAGATATATTAATTTTTACCTATAGTTAAGTTGATGCTATTGAAACCTTTTAGCCCCTAGCACTACTTAGATTTTTGTAATACTCAAATTGTCGTACTTAACGAAATTCTGCCCAGAACTTTAGTTCTGGGGTAATAATTCAAGTTCACTGAAGTGGACTGAAATTTTCACTCTATTATAGATAGCCAGCTAACATAGCTAAAAATCTTGTCTTGAGTGTTCTCTTAAATGACCTCTATAGCGGTTCCCACTCAGATGCGGTATAACATTATATCGCTAATTATAGGGGCACGGCACTGCCGTGCCCCTACTGGTGTATCACGTAAACGAGAACCGCTATAACTATTAGCTTCAAAATTAATTTTGAGATGAGATAGCAATGAAACGCGAGATTAATGATCAAACTTTGAGCTTACGTGCTTAACCCAAGCGAATTAAGCTATAACCAAGTGTGATTAATTTTAATTCCTCGGCTTTGCATTACATCTTCAAATAAATTTGTTGGTAGTGCTTCTTCAACAGCAAAAACACCTGGTTTCTTGAGTTTACCTTCTAGCAATAACTGGGCAATACTACCTGTACCACAACCAGAAGCAGCCGCTGTATTTTCATGCACTATAGTTGAGCAATAAACGGCTGTTTCACCATTTTTTTGCCCTGTAACTTCTGAACGAACTGCTACACCAATTCCACTAAAATTATTAGTAACATCTGTCATGGAATGGCTGACATGAGACAGAAATTCAATCATGTAACGGCGTTGCATTAACCACTTTGGAAAAACGTGTGCTGCAATCCAAGTTAAATGATTGTAAAAATCGGGAACAGATCCAAACTTAGTAATTACAGTTTTTACTGATGGGAAAGCTTTGGGCAGCGTAAAGGTTTCTGGCATATCAAACCAGTAAACTCCGCTGAGTCCATAGGGAGGTGGAAACTCAACTAATTCTCTTTCACTATAAGGTTTAATTAACTCCCATTTTCCATCTATCCAAGTCTCAAAAGGATACTGTAACCCCAGAAAAGTTGTCCGCATCACTGTAATGCCAGCACCACCAGAACCAGAAACCAAATAACTTAAATGGATCTTTTCTGGTTTATCAAATTGTTCAACACCTTGACGTACCATGCTGTTAGAAATACCAGGAAAAATGCCAGTATTAATAATTGCAGTTACACCAGCAGCAGCAGCCTGTTCATGATAATTCAGAGCTTTGCTGGTATAAGAACGATGGTCGCTGACATCTACATAATTAACGCCTTGAGAAATACAGGTTTCGAGAACATTAGTATCTCGATAATGAAATGGGCCAGCACAATGAATGACTAAATTAGAGTTTGCGATCGCATCTCGCAACTTGTCAACTTCTGCCAAGTCCAATACCAAAAACTGCACCTGTCCTCCCGAAGACAAGCTAACAGCCTTCCCAAACTCCGCAGAACGTCCAGTAATTGTAATTTTAGCCTGCGTATGGGTAGCAAGATCCTGAGCAACACTGCTACCAATCCGCCCCCGTCCACCAAGAATTAAAACGCTGTCTGTCATTACTCCAGATTAGCAACACTAACCTTATTTCATCAGTTTTCCATCCTATTTGCCATCGGTTACAAGTATGATTTATACCATTTCACGAAATTTCTGCTTTTATTGTTGTAAGCAAGTTAGTAGTAAAGACTAAAAAATAACTTGACAATGTACTACATTTGCGCATCAATTTGCCTGACTACTGTTAACGCCGAATAACTCACCCCAGCAGTACCTTCCCCTGGATGGGTGGAGTCACCAACTAACCACAGATGCTGGATGGGTGTACGATTGGCGAACCCGAAGGGGCCAAAGGTCGGAATCCTTTGACCTATGCCACCGACTATACCGCGATCGCGGGCTGTGAAATGGGCAAAGGTGCGGGGTGTTGCGGCTTCTTGATAAATAATCGTTTCTGGTTTGAGATAGAAGTATTGGGCAAGACGAGCGATCGCTTCTTGGGTAAACTTTTCTTTTAGTCCTTCATAATCTTCAGTCTGCCACCACTGTGCAGGATCGACAAATGAAGAAGCGATAATTGTCGCTTTCCCCTCCGGTGCGCGACCATCTCCAGGATGACTGACGGAAACAAACAGGGAATTATTCTCGCCAATGGGGCCATTGACATCGTACAGAAATTGGAGGTGAGGAGGGCATCCAGGCGGAATCGCGCTGGCATCTACACCCAAATAAACCACAAACGCACCCGATGCTTGGGGCAGTTTTTTCACCCGATTTTTATATCCAGATGGTGCTTGTTCTCCCAATAACTGCACCAAGTTTTGTACGGTGACATTGGTAACTATGTGGTCGGCGGCTTCTGTCCAGACTTCGCCGGTTTTCTGATTTCTAATTACTACAGCAGTAGCTTTGCCATTCTCTACTTTGATTTTTTCTACAGTGTGGCGCATCAATAGTTTGCCGCCATCTCTTTCTAAGGATTGTACCAAGCGATCGCTTAATACTTGCATACTTCCCTGGAGGTGAAACAATCCTTGGGGCAGTTGGGATACACTCAACGCTGTGGCGGCATAAAGTAATGCTGTCTGTTCTGCATCCACCTGGGAGTATAGCTTCAGTTGCAAATCTAAAAAAGTTCTCAGTCGTTGGTCATTTCCTAGTCCACATAACCGTAAAGCATCTCCTACCGTAAACAAAGTGAAGGGTACGGTAATTAATGTACTGGGACGCACCGCTTGCGTTAGCTGCCAAAAATCCCATAAATTACGTGGTGGTAGCACAGGATCACGTCCTTGAAATTCCCAACTGGCATCAAATAAAGTTGCCATCAATTGCCAGAACGGTTCGCTACCGGGAAACTGTTTTTGTCGTTCCTCTTGCCATTTCTCTTGGTCGCGCCAAACATTAATCGGTGTGCTTTCCCCAGGTAAATACACTGCACAAGCAGGATCACAAGGCGTTGCTTCCGGTAAATCAATTTTCAATTCTGAGAAAATGCGGTGATGAATTCCCCCTGGTTCCAACCCCGCCACCTGAGTTGCGCCCACATCAAAGGTAAATCCCTGCCGTTTAAACGTCGAAGCACAGCCTCCTGGTACGAGGGCCTGATCCAAAATTAAGACGCTGTAACCTCTATGAGCTAATAATGCTCCAGCAGTCAGTCCACCTATTCCGGCACCGATAACAACAACACGAGAGTTACTTTTGTCAAGAGAAATGCTGGACATTGATTAGTTTATTTAAAATTCTTCATATTTCTACTCATAATTTTACCTTAATCTCAAAGTTAAATGGGATGCGATCGCAGATAGCTGTGCGCTCCTACCGTGTATTTTTGCCGTTCGCCTAAAGCTCGTAGAAAGTCTCCAGGTTGGAAACCAGGAAAACCACGACAACGTAGAATTCGCTATTCGATAGTCAAAAAAAGTACAACTAACCCCCGCAACAATCAACGAAAATCTTTTTATACCAATTTAATATGAAGTTGCATAGAAAAGGGCTTCTAAAATAAAGTTATAAGAGGAAACAGAAATTACCTGCTTAATTATTCTTCGTCTCAAGAATGAATCTGTAACAGCTAATTAGCTCTCTCTTCCCCTTTGCCAAAACTGCCGTAAAATCTCCCCAGGTTTACGATCCCAAGTGTCTATATGCTCGTATATCAAGTTATCTTGATTTAGTTTATACGTTGAATAGCCATTAAAAAGCAAATCTGCTTTCCAAGGAACGCGTAACACTCCTCGCACTGTCCACTTTGCTAAAATAGTGTCTTCGGCTGACTGAGATACTTCATGCACATCAAAGTAAATATTGGTAAAAAATAGCCTAGCGTGAAATCGCAAAGTCCAAAATATAATGCGATAATTAAATTTGTATTTAAATGTATTTACCGGATCTTTAAAGTAGATATCCTGTGTATAAATATCATAGGAGATATCTTTTTCAAAAAGTGTTGGTAAATCCTCTTTTAAAGTCTTAATTACCTGTTCTACCGATAATTGAGATTCCACGCGCATTTTTCCTTAAAAAATCTTTTTTAACAACCTTTCCACTCCTCGCCAAATAGAAGATGTCTTCTTGTTATCTACACCACCCGCACTCAAATCTGACAGAGTGGGAAATGATGCAGACTTAGCATAAGGGCCATTTCGCAAAACTTTCGCTAGGGTATTGTTATTCTCGCGCAAACCTTCGTAAAAAAAGAATACCTCTCCTTGAATGCCAAGTTGGCGATTGTATTCAATTGCCTGCACCAGATATTCTGGACTAATGCAATAAGAACCAAGCTTCATCAGTATTCCCGGTGCTAACTTCGGCAGTGTCGCATCTGTGAACTGCTGGTTTATTAGTTTATCAGCGATCGCTTGATAACTCCTAAAATCACGGCGATAAATCTGCGGCTGAATCATATCAACTATTCCCCGGTTCAGCCATGTGGGGGAGTCTTGCAGATATTCCTGGAATGCCCAATCATAAATATTAGGTGCGATCGCTACTAGCAAATTAGGATTAACTGCTTTCACCTCCCCGTAGAGACGCGCCAAAAAGTCAGTCAGAATATCTGCACGCCACTGTAACCATTGCCTATCCTTAGGGTTCTGTGGCGGATTGCGATCAAATTCCTGGCGATAGCGGGTGATAGTTACCTCGTCATAGCCACCTTCACAGGGTAATGCAGGGAAGCGATCGTCTCCTTGAACACCATCCACATCATAATTCTTCACAACTTCCAGCACCAAGTTCAACAAAAATTCCTGTACCTGTAAGTCGAGTGCATTCAACCACTCAAAGCCGTTTTTCTTCAGTAAGTTACCGTTACAATCACGCGCAGCCCATTCCGGTTTTTTTTGTAAAAGTACACCACCATTCAAATTGTAGGAACTGGCAAAACCGTATTCAAACCAAGGAATAACTTTCAACCCAACTCGCCGCGCCTCAACTACCACTTCTTCCAAAGGGTCGCGGCCTACAGACATAGGATCAATTTCGACTCCAAATGTCTGCTGCATTGTTTGACTAGGATATAAAGTTACTGCCTTGTTCCAAACAACGGGAAACACCACATTAAATCCTGTCTCGGCCAGAAAATTCATCGCCTCAGCAATACGTTCCTTTGACCTGAGAACTTTACTATCAGTAGTGGTCAGCCAGATACCACGGGTTTCTATTGCCATTTCTATAAATTGAAATTCTCGGCACTGCACCATCTAAACATTGACTAGCCGACGATAACGTGCCTGTATGATTGTGTAAATGGCATAGGCAACCAAACCTAACGCCACAATACCCAAAAGCCATGCTCCATAAGGCTGTTGTGCTAGAGTCTGTAATACTTGATCCAAACCTTGTGCGGTAGCAGCGTTCGATTGCCTTGCAGCTTCAATTAAAAACCAACCGATAATACAAAATACTATACCCCTTGCCGCTAAACCAAATCTGGAAATCCTCATTACCCATTGGGCTTCTTTGTTGCTTAATTCAGTTAAATTGAGTTCTTTACGAAATTTGCCACTAAAAGCTTGATAAAACTGATAGAAGCCTAGAGCAATTACAAACACCCCCACAGTTCCAACTAGCCATTGACCAAAGGGTTGAGAAAGCAAACGTGCCGTCCAATCTTCAGTAGAATCACTACTATTTTTAGCGCTGCCTGTACCCATAACGATTTGCACAGCACTTAAGGCTAAACTTGCATAAATCAGTCCATTGACTGCGTAACCAATTCGCACTGCCAAACCTTTGGCATCATTACCTTTATTTTCTGGGTCTTTAATTGCCTGTACAAAACGCCAGATTACGTATCCAATCAAGCCAATTGCAACTAAAGCCAGCAAAAATTTACCAAATGGCTGGTTGACGATTGTTTGGAGAGCGCCTTGGGTATCAGTTGTTTTACCACCCGTGCCAAAAGCTGCCTGTGCTGCCAGTAGTCCAACTATACCGTAAACTACTCCCTTAGAAACATAGCCAAATCGTCCCAGTCGCTCAACCCACAATGAAGCATGGTTTGCCAACTGTTGTGTCATGGTAGTTGTGGAGAATTATTATATCTACCTTTTACCAAAATTTACCCACGATTCACATCTACCCCAGGGAAAATAGTCTAATTTTTTTGCAAAAAGTCCCTATCGTAATACTGTCTTTTAATAGATGTGAGGCTGCTCAAAAAATATTACACTTATTAAGCACAGTATTATTATTTAGTATTTTTTAATGCTGAGTTTGGATTAATTATGTCTTTAATAGAAAGCTCTTGGAAACACGAATATATAACTACCAATGGGGTAAAACTACACTACGTTACCCAAGGTGAAGGGCCATTAATGTTGATGTTGCATGGGTTTCCTGAGTTTTGGTACTCTTGGCGGCATCAAATACCAGAATTTGCTCAAGATTTTAAAGTTGTCGCCATTGACTTGCGTGGTTACAACGATAGCGATAAACCAAATGATCAATCAGCTTATGTAATGGATGAGTTTATCAAAGATGTTGAAGGAGTAATTAAAGGATTAGGATACCAAAAATGTGTTTTAGTTGGACATGATTGGGGAGGTGCGATCGCTTGGAATTTTGCCTATGCTCACCCCGAAATGCTAGAGCGATTAATTATCCTTAACCTGCCTCATCCTGCCAAATTTGCCCAAGGTTTACGCACTCCCCAACAGTTGCTACGTAGCAACTACATATTCCTATTTCAACTACCGTGGATACCAGAATTACTTTTACAATCTTCAGACTACCAAGCAATTGAAACAGCTTTTAAAGGTACAGCAGTTAACAAGAGTGCTTTCACCAAAGCAGATATTGACGCATATAAAGATGCTGCTGCAAAACGCGGTGCCCTCACAGCAATGTTGAACTATTACCGCAATATTTTTCAGCAGAGAATGCTAAATCCCAATTGGGGCATTCTGGAAGTGCCAACACTAATGATTTGGGGAGAAAATGATACTGCACTTGGCAAGGAACTAACCTACGACACCGCAGCCTATGTTAGGGACTTTCAAATTAAGTACATTCCCCATTGCGGCCATTGGGTGCAGCAAGAACAGCCTGAGTTGGTCAATCGGTATATGCGAGAATTTCTGACGGCTTAATCTAACAGTATTTATTAAAAAGTATAAATACTTATCAAAGTAGCCAAATTATGGCGAGTAGTGCAAGCTTTTAAAAAGATTTAATAGTGATTTAACACTGGCAGTTTTTTGGGGATTGTCAAGTAAAAATCGCCAAAAATCAGAATTAACGGCATTTGTTAGATTATCGTTATCCCTGTCTCATATCACAACTAACTTGTTAGTAAATAGATTGACCTTATGAAGTTTAATGAGATAATAGAGTTGTGAGGGACAGAACGGACGCAACTTGATTATTTAAGGGGGAAAATTATGAAACTCCAGCTATTAGCGGCCATGGCCTTAGCAACTCCCCTATTTTTCACTAGCTCGGTTAAAGCCGAGAATCCGCAGGATTTACAAAAGCTGCTTTCAACTGGGGAATGTATCCAGTGCAATCTAGCGGGAGCTAACCTCAGTGGCGCTCATTTAATTGGTGCTGACTTGAGAGGCTCGAAGCTCCAAGGAGCCAACCTTGTAGGGGCTAACCTCGAAGGTGCTGACTTAACTGGTGCAAATTTGGCAGGTGCTAACCTAACATCAGCTTATGTAGCCAATGTAAATTTGAAGCAAACCAACCTCAACGGGGTAAATTTTACTCGCGCTATGATTCACGATTCTAATGTGTATAAAGCATCAATGAATGATCTCAATCTCACTGATGCCGAAATATTTAACACTGGAATCGGGATTGGTGGAGAAGATGCCGAGATTCCCGATTGGGACTAGGCTGAACTGAGTAGGCAGGTTAAAATAAACACAACATCAGAGAAACTGGTTTTTTGCCGGTATTATCCTTAAAATCTGTCTATACAAAAATAAAAAATGAAACCCCTCTGCTTTGTAATGACTTTACTATGACGAAAGCAGAGGGGTTTTCTTATTGGGGCTGAATCGAATATCCGTGCAAAAAGTGTAATTTAGGCTGAAAATTATTGCTATGTCTAGCTTTCAGGCTTTTCATTAGAGGACTTGGCTTTGTGAAAGACCCGAAACGCGGAGATATTCAAGATTACCCCTAGTGTAATCTTGAGTGCCGATGCTGGAAAAATGCCAACAAGCATTCCTCCAATGATGGCTCCAATCACCGAACCAACTCCCATAGGCGCTATGGTATTGCTCAAGGCTGTACGATCTACAAATGCACCTCGATTAGCATATTTAATAACCCCTACCAGTACAGTTGGTAAGCTAACTAGAAGACTGGCTGTACCTGCTGTCTTAATATCTGCACCAAAAGCGAAAACAAGTGTTGGGATAATTACTTCACCCCCAGCAACCCCAAGTAGATTGCTTACCAGCCCAATTGCTAGTCCAAATAAGATACCTGCCAAAATGCGCCAACTGAAAGCAGGGGGTAGAAGGGCTGGTATTTGTTGAGGTAGAAAACCCTCGACTATCAAGGCAATGCCAATGACTACCAATAGCACCAAGATGATTCGCTCAAGCTGTTCGTTTGAGAGTTTTCCCGCGACCGCCACCCCAAAAAAAGCAGTGGTAACCGCTCCGGCAATCAAGGAGAAGATTACAGGCAGCAATGGAATAACGGGGCTGAAGGAAAGCGTACTGCCCCGGATTACCAAGGATGCAGCAATCGTAATCAAGCTGACAGCCAAGTTCAGAGGTACAGCCTGCCGCACTGAATAGCCCAATGTTCCAGCCAGGACTGGCAGCCGAAACTCTGCGCCTCCCAAGCCAATCAGCCCTCCTAACAGCCCAATTGGCACGGCATAAAGAAAGGATAATCGGAAACGACGCACTTCCAAGCTTGTAGTTGTAGGCTCCGGCGCAGACGAGTTATTCTTTTTCATCAATTTTCTGCTTAGGTCTTTTCCTCGTTAAACTACTCGTGGTTGACTGTTTGCAAAGAGTTGATGCGAGTAGGGACGTTGCATTGCAACGTCCCTAAAGAAGTGTTGTTTAATTTATAGGAGCACTAACTAAACCATTGTGCCTGAGCAAAGCGATCGTACTTGGTTCACGACCCCGGAAAGTTTTAAACACCTCCATTGGATGCTGACCACCACCAAGCGCCAGCACCGTATCCCGATAACGCCGACCTGTAGCTTTTATAGCTTCCTCATCTTCTAGCCCAGCTTCTTCAAAAGCGGCAAAAGCATCAGCGCTCAGTACTTCAGCCCATTTGTAACTGTAGTAACCTGCTGCATAACCACCCTCAAAAATATGTCCAAAAGCACATAAAATTGAATCTTCTGGAAGCGGTGGTAAAACGGTAGTAGTCTTGGCTATGCGATGACGCACATCTGACGGGGTTTCATCACTACCAGGGTGATAGCGGTAGTGTAGTTCTAAATCAAGACTGCTCAGGTGGATTTGCCGCAACATGGCAGTACCACTCATATAATTACGCGCTGCTAGCAGCTTTTGATAATAATGCTCCGGTAGGGCTTCACCAGTTTCGTAATGCTTCGCCATTCCAAACAAAGTGGGTCGCTCATAGCACCAGTTTTCCATAAACTGACTAGGTAGTTCCACTGCATCCCATTCCACATTATTGATGCCTGCGGCTCCGGGATAATCAACCTTGGTGAGCAGATGGTGCAATCCATGACCAAACTCGTGGAACAAAGTCTCTACTTCATAGAAAGTCATCAAACTAGGTTTACCATCTACGGGAGGACTTTGATTACACACTAAATAAGCTACAGGTAAGCGGATGGCAGCGACACCATTTTCAGTGATTTTGGCCCGATTGATGCACACATCCATCCAAGCACCACCGCGTTTCTCGGCTGGACGGCTGTAAGGGTCTAAGTAGAAGTAGGCTATGGGAGAACCAGTTTCGTCAACAATTTGGAAATAACGAACATCTTCATGCCATACTGGCGCTTGACCATCGGCAGAGGTGACAGTAACGCCAAACAGCCGCTTGACTAGTCCAAATAAGCCGTCTAAGACTTGGGGAAGGGGGAAGTAGGGACGCAATTCTTCAGCGGTAAAGGCAAATTTTGCTTCTCGTTGGCGTTCTGCCCAAAAGCTGATATCCCAGTGTTTTAAATCCTCAGCTTCTGCTGCTCCCTGTGTTGCTGCAAAAGCTTTGAGTTCTTCCAAGTCTTTGACAGCAGCATCATAACTAGCGCGGCGTAGTTCTTCTAATAGGGCGTTGACTGCCTCAACGTTGGGAGCCATTTTACTAGCGAGGCTCAATTGGGCAAAACTTTTAAAGCCTAGTATATCTGCGAGTTCTTGGCGCAACTTCAAAATGCGCTCAATTAAGGGGTTGTTATCCAAATCGCCACCAGAAGCGCGGGTGATATGAGCTTTGTAGAGCTTTTCACGCAAATCTCGACGGGTGCTGTGTTGCATGAAAGGGCCATAGCTGGGGAAGTCCAAAGTAATCCGCCAGGGGCCATTTTCTGGCGTGGCATTGCTTTCGCCAGCTGCACGAGCACCTTGGGCTGCTAAACTCAGTAAGCTTGGTGGTAAACCGTCAATTTCCGCTTGTGTTGTTAGGGTTAAGCTAAAGGCTTTAGTGGCATCAAGTACATGGTTAGAGAATTTGGTAGAAAGTTCTGCTAACTCCATTTGTATAGCGTTGAAACGTTCTCTTGACTCCCCTTCTAAGCCAACACCAGAAAGTTCTGCATCTCGAATGGCGGCTTCTACAATGCGCTGTTGGGCTAATTCTAAAGTTGCCCAACCATCACTGGTACGGAGTGCCTTAAAAGCATTGTAGATGGGTTGGCTTTGACCGAGCTTATTGATAAATTGTACTACTAGTGGCTGTACGATTTCATGAGCTTCGCGCAGTTCTGGGCTATTTTTAACACCCATTAAATGATTTACCACCCCCCAACTCCAGGTAAGCCGTTCTGTCAGCTTTTCTAAGGGTTCTACTAAACCACTCCAAGTAGGCTCTACACTAGCCTCTAAGGTGGTAAGCTGCTGATCAAGTTCTGCCAACAACTGATTAAAGGCTGGTACTACTCGTTCTGGTTTAATCTCTGCAAAGGGAGGTAAACTAGTGCCTTGGAGTAAGGGATTGTCGGAAATAATGGTACTTGCACTCATGGTTTTGTATGAACTGCGAACGAATAAAAATCAATAATGATTTTTATTTATATATCTTCTAATGTAGCGATCGCTGTGCTCAATAATCTTGCCATTCTGACAAAAAGGTAAAAAAAGCAAGAATTACTCAGAAAATTATCCTGATACAGCTATTTTGTTTGGCTTGTGAACAATATCTGGCGGCGTGACAGTTCCAGAAATATCAGCGAAAGTCATCGTATACATTTGCGATCGCCTATGGTGGGTGCTTCACACCATCACAGAGTGCAATTACTTACTTGAACCTGACTAAAGGCGATCGCTAAAAGACATCATCATGTACTATGTCAAACAGGTAGCTCGTCCGCCAGCATGGGGGTTACCCTGAAAGCGCAGTTTAATCTCAAGAAGCCCGCGCTTTCAAGGCGTGAGAGTGTCCAATTAACTTAGCGTGATCGAGCGTCCTTGCCGAACCGAAAAAGTAGGCTGTATATTTATGATTTTATTTGGCAACTCATCTTTTTACTCGTAAAATCGAAGACAAGATCAAGGTCAGTAGAAAAGAGTCCCTAAATTAATGAATACGTTAATCAGTCAGGATGGAAGAGCTATCACTAAATTTCAGATGGTAGACCGGATAAATGATATCGTTTGGCAAGCTCACCAAGGTAGCGTTGCTGCGATTATTCAGCTATTGAATGAAAAGCTAGCCAAGTCTGGTGTCAGAACTAGAGCCATTTTTTCTGATGGTGTCTTACAACTTCTGTGTGAGGCGGCTAGGGTAGAGCAACTTGAGCAATCTCCCCTCGTAGAACAAATCCAGCAAATTCTTGATTCCATCGCCCCGCGTCACATTCGCCGAGTCAATATCAACAGTCGGATTGTTCGGGAACAACAATTACTTTGGTTAAAAGAAATAGATAGCGATCGCGAAAATCAATTGCTTTGGTCACAGGAAATTACATTAATTCAGCCTAATATTGTCAAGCAACTCATTAAAGATTTCACAGAAGCTCAAGCTGAACTAGGAAAACCAAGTTTTCCTAAAACTCCAGTTTCTCGTCCTTTAGTACTTATTAATCAAGAAAAACACAAAAATAAGCCTAAAACCAAGATATTAGCAGCGGCTGGTTTATGTTCACTGTTGTTGCTTAGTTGGGTTGTTTATGCCCAGTTAGGTAATAAAGTGAAAAACCTAATGCAACTAGAAACTTCTAAATCTTTAACTACAGAAAATACTAAAGAGAAGAAAGCCCAAACACCATCCCATGCTCCTAACAATAGCCTTTCTGAAGCATCTGATGACCCATTTGCAATATCTGTGAGAATTGCCAACCAAGCTTCTGCATCTGGTAAAACAGCCACAACCTCAACTCAGTGGTTAGAGATCGCCGCTAAGTGGCAACGGGCTTCAGATTTAATGGGCACGGTGCCACAAAACCACAGCCGTTATCAGGAAGCTAAGATTCGTACTCAACTATATAAGAAATACAGTGAGGCGGCACAAAATGAAGCCGATAAGAGTAAATCTTAGATTTTTATTATTGGAAAAAAATCGACCTTATTAACAATAAGACCGATTTAATCAAGCGGATAAATTTGTAGGGCCAATCTAAAATCCAAAATATATATGTCCCCTAATTCAGGAGTTCTCCTGTTTCTTGCAGGGAGTGCAAGCGGCGGTAAATGCCCTCATGACGCAAGAGTTCATCGTGGCTACCCACTTCTACAATCTTTCCTTGCTCCAGAACCACAATTTTATCGGCTTCTCGCACTGTGCTTAAACGATGGGCAATCACGATGGTTGTACAAGTGCCCTGAATCGATCGCATTGCTAACTGAATTGAACGTTCAGATTCATAATCTAAACTAGAGGTGGCTTCGTCAAAAATCAGCACGTCTGGTTCCACTAGCAACGCCCTAGCAATTCCTAACCGTTGTCTTTGTCCTCCAGATAACCTGACACCTCGTTCCCCGACGACGGTATAATAACCTTTTGGTAAATGCTGCACGACTTCATCAACTCTGGCAATTCTACAGGCTTCCTGAACCTGCTCCAAACTAGCATTCGGTCTGCCGTAGGTCAGGTTATCTAATATGGTACCGTTGAAAACGTCTACTTCTTGGTGAACGATCGCTAATCGCCGTCTATACTTACCCACATTCAAAGTCCGAATATCTTGACCATCAATGAGAATTTGACCTTCTTGAGGTTCAAAATATCGCAACAGCAATTTCACTAAAGTAGACTTACCAGAACCGGAACGCCCCACTAATGCCACTGTTTGGTATGGCTCAATCAACAAGTTAATATCTTGCAAAACTTGACGCTTGGCATCATATCCAAAACTCAGGTGCGACAACTCAACTTTTCCAGTAAATTTATAAGGTGATTCTGTCTGGTTGTTCTCTTCTAAAAGACTAGCTGAATCAGATGCCGTAGGCTCTTGCAGAAATTCGTGAAACCGCAGCATGGAAGAATAACGACGGGCAAAAACTTCTGCCAAGCTACTAATAGGTTCTAATTCGGCATATGCCATGCTAGAAAGAGTTAAGGTCATGACAAAGTGACCGAGAGAAATTCTCCCATTTACTGTTGCTGCTAGAGTCAAACCCAGAATTGTAAACACACAAAACTGAATTACAGTTCTTTGCCAAGTACCCAGTATCGTATAACCTTTGTGGATGCGATAATCAAGTACTGTTAGTTCACGATCTAAACGTTGCTTTTGCCGTTTCAGTTCCCTTCCTTCTGTAGCAAATGCTTTCACCGTTTTGATATTAGTGATCAATTCGGAAGTGCGGCTTTCGGTGTCTTCTCCATATTTATCCAGACGACTTTCATACCCAATTAGCTTTTGTAAATTCTTCAAGCTGAAGCTGAGAATAATTACAAAGGAAATTAGATATAAAATTGCAATCCGCCACTCAATGAACAAGATAAACACAAAAATCCCCAATACACGAGCCAGTTTAGGAATCAACTGTCCGGCGATTTCGGGATACACCCAAGTGTGGTTAGCAACACCTCTAGCTACTCTTCCAGCAATCCGTCCAGGGTTATTTTCATCATAAAATTCTAGTGGGAGAGTGAGAACTTTAGCGATCGCTGTTTCGTTGTTATCTCGACGCGATCTGAAAGCTATATCCCAATGAAACCAATTGGTTAACCAGGGTTGTGTTGGTGCTTTCACTACGGTGACAACGAATATTAAACCCAGTAACACGCCTAAAGATAGAGCTTTATTAACTGGGTAATTGGTGATGTCAGAAAAAGTTGCGATCGCACTTTGAAGTGGTTTATCCAAAGGTTGATCAGACAAAACGTTTAAAATCTGCCCGATCGCGTAAGGTACAACTAAATCAATAACTTCGTAAATGCTAGATGCTGTAATACTGAAAACACTCAGCTTCCAGTAAGAGCGAAAGTAATTGACAATATCTCGAAATTTTGCCATGATGCACACCGTCCAAGAGCGCGATCGTAAACTTGGAATTTATATACTACAGTTGTATTACAAAGTAGTCAAGAGCTATAGATTTAAATCACTCCTTTGGAGTAGTAGGTATTTGTGTGGGGACAAATTCTAGGCGATAGCGATAGAGAGCAACTGGTCGAGAACCAGCTTTAAAGTAATCTGGATCTTGTGGTGAAAGATAGACAGCAGTAACTTGATCTGCCTCAATTGCCGGATTGGCTGTTGGAAGTTTATGATAAGCAGTGGTAGATTCTACAGAGTTTAAATAGGGGCGTGAACCGCCTTTGAATATTTGTTGAAATAGTTCTGTAGTGATGAATATGTTATCAGAGGTAGTTTCTGTACCCCGTGCAGTCACAATGGAAACTAGTTGGCGACTGCTACGCAAAAATGTAATCTGACGATTAGGTGAATCTGGATCTACTTTGACTAATAATACTGCTTCATCCCCTAAATAAGCCCTTGCCAAATTCAAGCTATTAAACGCTCTATCTGCTACTAAAATTGAGGGTTTGTTATCTATCTTAGGTAATATATTTAACCCAGAAACATGTGGTTGCTCTTTCACAAATCTTACTACAAAACTCACAGGCTGATTTAATTGTCGGCGATTACCTTCAAAACCTGGAGTTACAATTTCTGGTGCTAAAGGCGCAACTAAATCTACCAATGTACTTGTAACTTGCCAAGAACCAGCCATCCATTCAGGGTAAATCAAATCACCCGAAGCGGGTTGCACTGAAGTTAATTTTTCCCATTGGGGAAAATTTGCTAACCGTTCAGACAACTCTCCTGCAAGAGCTTCACCATCCCACAGGAAGAATAAAAGCAGCAAGCAAAAACTCCAAATTCCCTTCATTGTAAGCATTAGTAGTTTTATATTTAACGTTTATTATTTATCGATAAAAAATTAAGTAAGTTTGTGTAAAAAATTAAAAGTTTGTAGTAATCGCTTACCAACAGATAATCATAGAGTTTTATTTTTATTTGTATAGTTCACTTTAGTTGCACCATTTTAAATCTATGGGATAATGATACACTTAATTTATTGCGTATTATCCTGCTAGCTATTCACTTATAGAATATCGTTTATTCATTAATTTACCATCACAACAAATCAATGTAGTTAAAGTTACTTAACCCTACAATCCTAAATTATGGTGACAGCATGACATTGGCACTAGGCATGATTGAAGTTTATGGCATTCCCACAGCAGTGGAAGTGGGAGATGCGATGTGTAAAGCTGCCCGTGTCACTCTTGTTGGTTATGAAAATACTGATTTGGGAAGAATTACCGTGTTAATTCGGGGGGTTATAGGGGAGGTGAATGTGGCGGTGACAGCAGGACTAAAAGCGGTGCTAACAGTTAACGGTGGCGAGGTGCTTTCTTCTCATATTATTCCTCGCCCCCACGAAAATTTAGAATATGTTTTACCGATTCATCGCAGCGTTAATATGGAGCAGTTCAGTGCAGATATCCGATTTCCTCCACCCTTATCAGTTTAGCTGTATTAAATTTCTGCTGGTAAAGGTTGCCAAAGATCCCCATACTTTTCTCGTAGAAACTGCCAAGCTTCCACCTGCCCTGGTTCATATTCTCCCGGTTTACCCCATTGCAAAAATAAGCTTAAAGCAGGCTCCTGTTTATCATCTAAAAACCGAATAGCATAGGTTGTAAAGTTACCCCTCTTCGCTTCACCAGTTTCAAATTTCACCTGAGTAATTTTGTCCATATTCAAGTGAAACTCAAAGCCTTCGGTGTGCATATTCGCATACCTACCTTTGGGCAATTCTGCATAAAATAACTTTTCTACTTTGCCTCGTGCTTCTAATACAGCAGCGCTGCTAGTCACAATTAAACGCAAAGTTCCCAAAGTCTCGCAAGCTGCTAAAAATTCTTTCAAAGTAGTACTCATAAATTGTTATCCTTGTTAGTTTTTTGACTAATGACTAATCGCTATTTTTCGTATTGTTCATAAGCAGCGACAATGCGCTGAACTAGAGGATGGCGTACAACATCTTTTTGGGAAAATTCACAAAAGGCAATGCCTTCAACGTGTTTTAAAATTTGTAAAGCCACTCCTAAACCTGATTGTTGGTAAAGCGGCAAATCCGTTTGTGTCATGTCGCCTGTAATCACCATCCGAGAACGGAAGCCCAAACGAGTCAAAACCATTTTCATCTGAGCTGGTGTAGTATTTTGAGCTTCATCCACAATTACAAAGGCGTTATTGAGGGTACGTCCCCGCATATAGGCGAGTGGTGCGACTTCAATCACACCGCGTTCCATTAAACTGGGTACTTTTTCTGGATCGATGAATTCATAAATAGCATCATAAAGTGGGCGAAGATAGGGGTTAACTTTCTGCTGTAAGTCTCCTGGCAAAAAACCGAGTTTTTCACCGGCTTCGACCGCAGGGCGAGTTAAAATTAGCTTTTCAAACTGGTTGGCAAGGAGTGCTTGCACGGCGACAACAACAGCGAGATAAGTCTTGCCGGTACCAGCTGGCCCAATGCCAAAAGTCAGGTCACGCCTACGGAGTGCGTCGATATATTGACGCTGGCGGAAGGTTTTGGCACGGACTTCTTCGCCCCGGCGACTTTTAGCAAGGACATCTCGTTGTAAATCTTGCAGTTCTCCTTGCCGATCGCTATCTATGGCTTGACGAGCTGTTAAAATATCGGCACTGGAAATAGTATTGCCTTTAATCCAGAGGTCTTCAAGCGATCGCACTAATCTAGAAGCCAGATCAATTTGCCCTTCAGTCCCAGAAATTAGTAATTCCTGCCCACGTAGCACTAAGGTGGCTCCTGTTTGCCGAGATAGGATTTTGAGATTTTCTTCTCCATCTCCCGCAAGAGCGATCGCACTGGGAATATTGGGCAGCTGAATTGTTAAGGCACCTGCCATAGTATTTCTTAATTGGTGAGGATCTGTTTTTGACAAAGGTTAATATTTTCTCGCCAAGGGCGAAATTACGCTTTTATTACTTACATTTTGAAAAAATATTTGCAACAAAAGAATCGGTTGTAGGGGCGTACAGCGGTACGCCCCTATCGGTGAAGAGTCCAAAAAAAGATCCAAAAATCCTTTTGCTACTTTCCATCTTTACAAAAATTCTGAGCGGAGGTGACTACAACCGCTCAGACTTGCTCTCTACTTTTAACCTAGCGGAGACGGGGTTTAACAATGGGTTTAGGCCCATCATTTCCACGCGGTTCTCTCCTAGTCGGCGGTGGCGATCGTTCTTCTGTCTCTTCATCAAAAGACATACCTTCGCGGCCCGGAGTGGTGCTCCCGTAGATATCCAGGTATATTGATTGTCCAGCTGCGGCTGCGGCTGCGGCAATTACTGTACGAATCGCCTGAATATTGCGTCCCCCTCGACCAAAAACTTTCCCTTTATCTGTGCTTTCAAAAGCGATACGAACCCAAACCCGGTTAAGGGCCTGAGAAATTTCACAATCGACGCTTAAAGTCTCTGGAGATTCCAAAAACGGCTGCACCAAAAACCGAACCAGCCCAACATAGTTGGGACTAGCTGTTGGGAATTTTGTTCCGAAATTATGATGCGGCTGTTGCACTGACCTGTTCAAAAACATTAGCTTTTACTAGAATGCGACGGACGGTGTCAGTGGGTTGAGCGCCTTGTTGTAGTCGCTTGACGATACCGGGAACGTCTAATCGCACTTCATCGGTTCTGGGGTTATAAAATCCCAACTCTTCTAGGGGACGGCCATCGCGGCGAGCGAGGTTGTTAATGGCGACAATGCGGTAACTTGCTTCCCGCTTTTTACCGAATCGCTTCAAGCGCAGTTTGATCATGGTTGAAGAATCATTCTCCTAATTGGTAAGTATGCCGAAATGCTAATTTTAGCACTCGTCTAGCATTTGGTGCTATTAGTCATTAGCAATGCCCCATGCCCCATGCCCAAAAACTAAAGATTGCCAAAGCCTTTTTTCTTTTTATCTTTAGGTTTTTTCTTTTTCGTGGCTGGGGCACCACCATCGTAACCCCGCCATCCGGGGGCTGGGGGACGATTGCCTGCGCCTGCGAAGGCGTTGCCCATACCGCCACCGCCAAACATTCCCGGCATTCCAGGGAAGCCACCTTGACCCATTTGCTGCATGAGCGATCGCATTTTTTGGAAATCACCCACCAGTTTAGTCACATCTGACTCTCTATAGCCGGAGCCAGCAGCAATCCGCCGTCGCCGACTGGGAGAACTGGCTAATAAATCGGGGTCATGGCGTTCTTGGCGAGTCATGGAGTTAATCATCGCCTCACAGCGTTTTAGCTGGGTTTCTCCCTGCTTCAGCTGATCATCTGAGAGCTTGTTCATCCCTGGAATCATCTTGATGAATCCTCCCAGAGAACCCATATTCTTCAGCATCCGCAACTGCTTGAGAAAGTCAGTAAAGTCAAACTTCGCTGACAGGATTTTCTCCTGCATTTTCTCAGCATCGGCTAAATCAAACTCTTCTTGGGCTTTTTCTACCAGGGTCAGCACATCGCCCATACCGAGAATCCGCGATGCCATGCGATCGGGATAAAACGGTTGCAGTGCCTCGACTTTCTCACCCACGCCCACAAATTTAATCGGCGCTCCCGAAATCTTTCGCACTGACAGCGCTGCACCGCCACGGCTATCACCATCCAACTTGGTGAGAATCGCCCCAGTAATTCCTATCTGCTCATGGAAGGTGCGGGTAAGATTAGCTGCCTCTTGACCGGTCATCGCGTCCACCACCAACAAAGTTTCATGGGGTTGGACAGTTGCTTTGATGCGGGCTAACTCCGCCATCATATCTTCGTCAATTTGCAGACGACCGGCAGTATCAATAATTACTGTGTTTACACCTTCTGCCCTAGCGCGTTCTACACCTTGCCTTGCAATTTCTACGGGATCTGCATCGCTTCCTAGTTCAAATACTGGTACGTCAATTTGCTTACCCAACGTCAGTAACTGGTCGATCGCTGCTGGGCGATATACGTCTGTCGCCACCAACAAACAGCTACGCTCTAATTTTCTCAGATGTAAGGCTAACTTAGCTGTAGCTGTGGTTTTACCAGTACCTTGCAACCCAGCCATCAACACAATAGTAGGCTGTTCTTGGGCTTCTGCTATGGGAACATTTTCTTCTCCCATCACCTGCACCAGTTCATCGTGAACAATTTTGATGAACTGTTGGTCAGGTCGCACGCCGGTAATCACCTCGGCTCCCTGTGCCTTGGCTTCGACTTCGCTAATAAAATCTTTGACTACCTGGAGATTGACATCTGCCTCCAACAAGGCGCGGCGCACTTCGCGCAAAGCATCTTGAATGTTGGATTGAGAAATTTTGTCCTGTCCCCGCAGTTTTTTCCAGGCGGCTTCTAAACGGTCAGATAAAGCATCAAACATAATGTAATTACAGGTAGTTCGCCAATTGGAAATTTTGAACCGCTGATGAATGCGATTCCGAATTTCCGCTAAAATTTAAACGTGCTATTTACCAGCTTAGTATTTTTCACCGCGACTGTAGCAACCAAATACCTACCTTTATTGAATTGGCAAATTGTCCTTTGGTTGTAAATTTTGATTTTTTCAAAGGGAAAAATGCCAGCACTACAGATGATGAGGAAAGTTATCTGGGTCACTGAAAAGTTAAAACCATTATGTAATACTACCGTGATCAAAGCAGTACTGAGGGCTGAGTGATAATTTTTCAGGTGAGTTCGCAAAAATCATCACTTTGCCTCTTTGTTTATACTTGGTCTAACACATTAACTTTAGATACTGATTTTCTAGCTGTGACCTGACGAATTGGCAACTCAACCACAAACTCTGTACCTTTGCCAAGTTCAGATTGGCAGTATATCTTGCCGTTGTGTTTTTCTGTAACTATCTGATAGCTGATAGACAATCCCAGTCCTGTACCTTTACCGACAACCTTGGTAGTAAAAAATGGATCGAACAGTCGAGAAAGGACTTTTTCATCCATGCCAAGTCCGTTGTCGGCTATGCGAATTACAATCCAATCTTTATTGAGCAGGGAGGTAGAAATTCGGATTTTGCTGGGGTTTTTTGCGATTGCTTCGGAAGATTGTTGCGTGGTTCGTTCTTCTAGGGCATCAATGGCATTGGACAGCAAATTCATAAATACCTGATTCAACTGACCGGGATAGCATTCTATTAGAGGTAATGTATTGTAATCTTTGCTCACATCAATGGTGAAGCTATCGGCTGAGGGCTTCAAACGGTTTTGCAAAATCATCAATGTACTGTCGATGCCTTCGTGAATATTTGCTGGTTTGAAGTCAGCTTCATCTAGGCGCGAGAAGTTCCGCAAAGAGGTGACAATTTCGCAAATGCGCTCAGTGCCGACCTGCATGGACTGGAATAATTTAGGTAAGTCCTCAAATAAATACTCTATTTCAGCTTTATTGAAAAACTCTTGGATCTCTGGTACGGCATTGGGATAATGATGCCAAAAAAGCTCCACATAGCGAAGTAATTCTTGCGTGTATTGGTGGGCATGTTCCAAGTTGCCGTGGATGAAATTAATGGGATTATTAATTTCATGGGCAACTCCCGCCACTAGTTGACCCAAACTAGCCATTTTTTCAGCGTGGATAATTTGCATCTGGGCTTTACGCAGCTCATTTAGTGTCTGGGCGAGTTGATTCGCTTCTTCACGAGTTTGACCCAGCAAACTGGATTGTTGAAACAAGTTGGCTTGATGCAGCGCTACGCTGAGTTGAGCTGCCACTTGGGTGACAAATTCCAATTCAGCCTCTTCCCAATTACGTGTATGGGTGCATTGGTGAATGCAGAACAAGCCCCATAGTTCATCGCCTTCCATCAACGGCACAATAATCTGTGCTTTGACTTGAAATTGCTCAATCACATCAAGATGAGGTACTTTGGAGCCAACGCTGTTGACATCAGATATCACTTGCACTTGCCCTTGGCGATATTGCGGTGCGTATTGATCACCGAAGCAATAATCTTGCACCTTTACGGCGAGGGCAGAATCAAACTTGGGTAACACATCCTCAGCAATGAATTCACCGCTGCAAAAACCGACATTAGGATCAAAGCGGAAGATGCCGACTCGATCTGTACTTAGCGATCGCCGCACTTCCTGTACTGTGGTTTTAAGGATCGTCTCCAAATCCAACGATTCCCGAATTTTGACAACCAAATCAAATAAAATTCGGCGCTGTTCAGCCGATTTGTGCAGTTCATCAGCGCGAGTTTGAATTTGAGTCACCATTTGCGAACTTTGCAGCGCTACTCCAAGTTGGCTGGCAACCTGTCCCAAAAACTCCACTTCCACACTATCCCACTGGCGCGGTGCAGAATGTTGATAGGCAGCCAGCAATCCCCACAGATTCCGTCCTACAAAAATTGGGGTTAACGCATAGGCGCGAATCTTGAATTGCTCCAAAATATCTAAGTGACAACGTGAGTGTCCGGCTTGGTAGATGTCATTTACAGCAAAATTTTCGTTGTTGCGGTAGCGTCCGCCTTTGGTTTCTTGGAGGTGGGTATCTTCCCAAACGAGATTTTTGCCAAAGGGATTGATGCTGTCCCACTGGGCCTCAACCATGCCGAAATGACTGACGAATTCACCACTCCAGTCTGGATTAAAGCGATAAACTCCGACTCGCTCAACTCGCAGCAGTTTACACACTTCCTGGCAAGTGGTTTTTAGGATTAATTCAATATCTAGGGAGGAGCGAATTTTTCCGACAACTTCAGTTAATCCCCGTTGCCGAGCGATCGCATCTTGTAGGGCGATCGCGTGTTGTTTTGACTGAGTTAAATTCTCGGCTTGCTGAATTGCAACCCCTAATTGTGCCCCCACCTGTCCAAGGAACTCAACTTCGTAATTTGCCCATTGCCGCGGCCCAGAGTGTTGATAAGCCGATATCAGTCCCCACAGTTTTGGCCCGATGAAGATGGGCGCTAACATATACGCCCGAATCTTGAATTGCTCTAGAATGTCAATGTGACAACGCGAGTGACCGACCTGATAAATGTCGTTGACGGTAAAACTTTCGTTATTGCGGTAGCGCCCGCCTTTTGTCTCTTGGAGGTGGGTATCTTCCCAAACGAGATTTCTGCCAAATGGATTGATTCGCTCCCACTGCGCCTCTACCATACCGAATTGGCTCACAAATTCACCGCTCCAGTCTTCATTGAAGCGATAAACCGCCGCCCGCTCTAGCTTCAGAAGTTTGCAAAGTTCCTGACAGGCGGTATTTAAAATAATTTCGGTGTTCACAGACGAGCGAATATTCCCTACCACTTCCGTCAAGGCGCGTTGCCGCGCGATCGCATCTTGCAGTTCTGCTGTGCGTTGTTTGGTTTGTTCTAGGTTTTCTGCCTGCTGCATTGCCACACCGAGATGGCTGGCAGCTTGCACTAAGAATTCGACTTCGTTACGATGCCATTGTCTAGGAGCGGAGTGTTGATATGCTGCAAGCATCCCCCATAGTTTTGCACCAATGAAAATAGGTGCGATCGCATAGGCCCGAATTTGAAACTGTTCTAATACCTCAAGATGACACCGAGAATGTCCGGCATCGTAAATATCAGCCACGGCAAATGGCTCATTTTTGCGATATCGCCCTCCCTGAGTTTCTTGCAAATGTGAATCTTCCCACACTAAGCCCTGCCCAAAGGCGGTCAGTCTATCCCAAGGAGGTTCTGCAAAGCCAAAATGATTGATGAAACTACCGCTCCAATCTGGATTGAAGCGATAAATTGCAACTCGCTCAATCTTCAATTGCCGACAAATATCTTGACAAGAAGTCGAGCATAGAGATTCTAGGTTTACAGATGAGCGAATCTTAGCCAGAATTCTCCCCAAGATTTTTTGGTACTGAACCGTTAGCTGTAGCTGTTTATGGCAATCTTGCAGGTCTAATAGGTTCGACTCATAACCGTTTATCGTCATAAAGTATAGAGAAAATGAAATACCTCCTTTTAGTATTCCCTTGTTGATTTTTTAGATCACAGAATGAAACTAGATTGCCAATATTAAGTAAGTCGGTGCAATAAAACCAAACTATGTAAATAAAAGTAAATAAAGCTCAAACTCTTTCTCTCCCTGCTCCCTGCCCCCTGCCTTATTGCAACAATAATTATTTACGCCGACTTACTTATCGGGTCATATCATTTAAAAACTCCTGTAATTGCCCTTTTATGGTTGAGTTGCTGTTGGTTTTGAACGCTGTTGTTGGTAAAAGCGGACAACTTTTTGCACATACTCAGCAGTGAAGCCTTTGTCACAACCTGTATAGCTACCAGTCATCCACCAACAAGCTGCGCCGCGCACAGATGCAATTTCATTATTGTTGGTGGCGCTCAACTGATTGGTTAACTCACGGCGGGTAATACAAGAGACAACTTGACGAGCGATCGCAGGGCTGTTTTCAAACTGTGTCGGTGTCAGTTCTCGTTTAAGACAAGTTTTTGTCCAGCCTTTGAGGGTTTCTGGTTTAACTTGCCATTCGCTGTAATATCCATCGTTGGGATTTTTTGTCTGCGGTGCAGCCTGTCGCAACGCCTCTACCATCGCTGCAACTTGGGTATCAGAAACCGGCTGCTGTGCTTGAGCTAATAATGGCAAGAGTCCGAAGCTAACAATAACTCCGTTGAGTAATAATCCTATGGGGTTTTTGATCATGAATTTGGAATTATTTTTAGATATCACGAGGTGAAATACTATGTCTTCACGATACTAATCAGCAGGGCTTAAAGTAGTGGATATTTTTTAACAACCCACTAAATCTTCTATAGCACTGGCACTATTCGGTAATGCGGCTGTTAAAACTTCGCTACCTTCTGCGGTAACTAAAACATCATCTTCGATGCGGATTCCGCGCACATCAGCAAATTCAGATAAACGCTGCCAATTCACTACATTCTGATATTTTGAGCGAACATTTGCATCATTTAAAATTGCTGGTACTTGATAAAAGCCAGGTTCAATTGTGACTAACATTCCTGGACGCAGAGGACGATTTAAACGGAGGTAGCCTAAGCCAAAGCGATCGCTCCTTTCACGTCCCTCTTCATACCCTGCTAAATCACCCAAATCTTCCATATCATGGACATCTAAACCCAGTAGATGACCGATACCATGAGGGAAAAACAGCGCATGGGCATCCATTTCTACTAAATCTTCAGGATTTCCTTGTAAAATGCCTAACTCTACTAAACCTTCAGCTATCACCGTGGCAGCTAGCAAATGAATATCCCCATACTCTGCACCAGGGTGTATTTTGGCAATGCAAACATCATGGGCTGCCAGCACAACATTATATATATCTCTTTGGGTAGATGAAAACTTACCAGAAACTGGCCAAGTGCGAGTGACATCACCTGCCCAACCCATCTCAGTTTCAGCACCAACATCGGCAAGTAATAAGTCGCCTGTTTGTAGGGGATGGTGATACTCTTCGTTATGCAGAACTTCACCGTGAACGGTGACAATACTGTTGTAGGAAGTGGTCATATTGTGGGCAATAATTACCCCTTCCATTGCTGCACGAACTTCTGCTTCCAGCTTGGCTTTAGGTGTTGCTGCCATACCAGCTTTGTGCGCTTCAACAGTGACAGCCGCAGCTTTTCGCAACTGGGTTAATGCAGCTTCATCATGAGTGAGGCGGAGAGAAACGATCGCTTTAGCTAACTCCAAGTCAATTCCTTGGGGAGGACTTTGTGGTAAAACCCATCTACTTAATAGCTGCGTCTGCTGCGTCCAAGTAGCTGCATCTTGTACAGCAAGTGTGGCGGCATCTTCTATCCAAGACTCTAATTCTGCCATTGGTCGAGCCACATCCGCCCCAATCTTCTGAGCTATTTCCTCACGGGTTGGCATTTCTCCATGCCAAAGGGCGCTGCTAGGTGATGGATCATCGATAAATAGTTCTAGCTTGCCGGCTTCTAGACGAATTGCCGCCTTTGATAATGGCAGTCCGGCAAAATAGAGGAAATGACTGCTAGCGCGAAACGGAAAGGGATTTGCTGCAAAGTTGCGTGGAGTGTTGCTACCTGACCACAAAATTACTGGAAAATCAATGAGATTGGCTAGTTGTTGCCGACGGTGGCGTAAAGTATCGATGAGGGAAGTAGAAGTTTGTTGAATCAGCATAAATGGAAACTCAAAGAGAAGGATAAAGGTTATAGCTTTGCCTTTATTTAGTCGTTATCGTCTTTATCGTCATCGTCATCATCATCCTTGCGATCATTATTCTTGCGATCGCTATCTTTGTCGTCGTCATCTTCGTCGTTCTGGTTAGGTTGTACGACTGGTTTTTGTTGCTCAGTTGGAGCAAATGGCTGCGGTACTTCAACAGCACAACTAACTAATCCTCCAGAAATTAGCGCCAAGTTGACAGCAGCAAAGATGCTTCTAAAGATTTTTATCGTCATGTTTCCGTTTTGCTTTGACATTTATCCTAGTTTTTGGAAATTCTATTCCTAATTTATCAGGTACTGTAGGCGCGTTTAGATGTAACACAGCTATACGCCTCTAGAGCATCGATTCAGTAATCAAAAACCAACCCCCCAGCCCCCTTCCCTAGCAGGGAAGGGGGAGCCAAATTCCCCTCTCTGCTATGCCTAACGGCAGGCTGACGCCAACGGAGAGGGGTTGGGGGAGAGGTTCTTCCAGGATTACTGAATTGGTGTTCTAGGAATGATCCGCAGTCTTAGAAGAATTGCAACGGTCGGCATAAATCTTTAACGCACTGCTGATAAATATATTGCTGTCTAACTTTCAAGGTGACTCTAATGGGACAAACCATTACCCAGGTGGATGCTTTTACCAATACACCTTTTACAGGTAATCCTGCTGCTGTTTGTGTTTTGCCTACTCCCCAAGACGAACGCTGGATGCAGAATGTGGCGCAGGAAATGAATTTATCTGAGACGGCTTTTCTAGTTAGACAGGATGATGGCTTCAATCTGCGCTGGTTTACGCCCACGGTAGAAGTACCGCTTTGTGGTCATGCAACTTTAGCTAGTGCCCATGTGCTTTGGTCAGAGGGGCATTTGCCACGGAATGAAGTTGCGCGTTTTTACACCAAAAGCGGAGTGCTAATTGCTAACTTGCAAGGTGAGTGGATTGAGTTAGATTTTCCTGTGAATCATTCACAAGAAACTGTCGCCCCGCGAGAACTTAAGGCTGCTTTGGGTGTACCGTACAAATCTGTTTTCTTGAATTCCTTTGGCTATTTAGTGGAATTGGCATCTGAAGATTTGGTACGGCAAATTCAGCCAAATTTCCAAATACTGAAAACGTTGCCTATTTCTGAGATCATTGTCACCAGCCTCACTAACCCTGATTCTCAATATGATTTCGTTTCTCGCTTATTTGCACCGGGTTTAGGAATTGATGAAGACCCTGTAACTGGGGCGACTCATTGCTGTCTTGCTCCCTTCTGGCGCGATCGCTTGCACAAAAATGAGTTATTGGCTTATCAGGCATCCAGTCGTGGTGGCGTGGTGAAGGTGTATTATGACGGAGGCGATCGCGTCTTTCTCAGCGGACAAGCGGTAACTGTTATGCGAGGTGAGTTAATTACCGGATAAACTTAATATTACAAATCAATGGCATCTGGCAAAAACTCACCCGCATTGTCAGCCGACACAATGGCATTGCAAGAGGTTGGATGGCATAGAAATACAAATAAACTGCAAGAGCGTATTTCTGCATAGAAGCAACTGTCACAATATTTAAAGAAGCCTATATTTAATTTCAAAAATGTCTGCTAAAAATACAAATAATCGGAGTCGTATCCAATCTCGTGACTGGCCAATTGAGCAATTGCCTGGACTGAGCCACGAGGAACAATCTCAACTGCAAAATTGTGGAATTCCTAGCACAGTAGCGCTAATTAAACAAGGGAAAACTCTAGAGGCAAGACTAGCATTAGCAAATAAACTACAAATCCATCTTCAGTATGTAAATAAATGGATGGCTTTAGCTGACTTGGCGCGTATTCCCAGTGTAGGCATACAATATTGTGGTTTATTGCTCCATGCGGGTATTGGCTCTGTGGCGCAGTTGGCTCAAACTCCCACTCACAGATTGCACCAACAAATTATGCGTTTGCAAGTAGCAACAATGCAGCGACGAGATTTGTGTCCAGCTATTGAGCTAGTACAACAGTGGAGTCAGCAAGCGCAAGCAATCATTAGTTAGGAGTTAAAACTCATAATTCATCATTCATAACTCCTAACTCATAATTCTTTACTCTTTGGCTAAAACACCATTAAGGAAGATATCAGCGAGTCCTTCTGCCATTTCCTGCATTTGTTGGGGAGAAGCGTCAGGTTCTATGAGAGTGTTGTTAGAAAAACCTGCGATCGCAAACATTCCCAAGAAAACTTTGGCAACTAGCTTGGCATCCATTTTGCGATAAATGCCTTTATCCATAGCTGTTTGAAAGAATGCTTCGCCCACATCAGTCATTTTGGTAATGACTTCTAACTGGATGCGATCGCGCAAGTCAGGATGAAACTGCACCTCCATAAAACAAACGCGCATTAAATCGGCATTTTTTTGGAAGTTCCACATCCGGCGACGCATCACCTGAGCTACGGCTTTATAGCTGCCCATCTCACTTAATTCTGTCAACAAATCTGTGAGAATCTCTACCCATCCACTCGTGGCTACTTCCACCAAAATTGCCTTTTTATTGGGAAAATGACGAAAGAGAGTGCCTTCAGCTACACCTGCTGCTTGTGCCAAGTCGCGGGTGGTAGTGCCGTCAAATCCTTGAGAGGCAAACAAGCGTTGTGCTGCCTGTAAAATCCGGGTGCGTGTCTGAGCCTCTGAGGGTGGGGAAGAATTAAAAACTCGCATAACAGTTATGGTGAGATTTGCGGAACAGGATTTGTAGCATTATTGTCTAACGTCAAGAACAAAAAGCCTAACATGCTTAATACAACATTAACGCCCTTTTGCTAAGTATCCTGTTTTTTAGGTAGTGTAACTTTATCTTAATTTGCGCTTATGAACCAGATGAGTCGGTCAATTTTGGATTTTAGATTGGGGATTTTGCATTGGTCAGATAAAGTATCTCAGGGCTTACGCACTCAAAACCTGAAACCTCAATCCCCCCTAACCCCCCTTTTTAAGGGTGGGATCTCAAAAGCCCCCTTTTTAAGGGGGTTGGGGGATCTCTTATCCGTAAGTTCTATATCTGTCATATTGCGGCGGTTGTTTGTCGCTTTGTTGGCTTTGATCATTTTCTGGTGGGGATTGCTGCCAGAAATTGCTCTGGCTCAAACTCAGACGTTACCTTTTCCCCAAAGAGTTCTGCAACCTACAAAAACTCAAACTCCACCAGTTCAAAGTTCGATCCAACCTTATCTGGATCGAGTCATCAAGGAGTTAACGGAATTCCGCCTCGACAATGGTCTAAAATTCATTGTCTTGGAACGACATCAAGCGCCTGTAGTTTCTTTTCTTACCTATGCAAATGTCGGTGGAGTGGATGAGCCAGATGGCAAAACTGGTGTAGCTCACTTTCTGGAACATTTGGCGTTTAAAGGGACGACGCGTATTGGTACAGAAGACTACAAAAAAGAAAAACCTCTATTAGAAACCTTAGAACGGTTGGATGGCCAAATTAAAACAGCAAAAGCCGATGGCAAAAAAGATGAGGTTGCTCGGTTAGAAGCTGAGTTTAAGCAAGTGGAATTGCAAGCAGCCAAGCTTGTCAAGCAAAACGAATTGGGGCAAATTGTCGAACAAGCGGGAGGCGTGGGTTTAAATGCCAATACTTCAACTGAAGCTACCCGTTATTTGTACAGCTTTCCTGCCAATAAGCTGGAACTTTGGATGTCGCTGGAGTCGGAACGGTTTCTCGATCCTGTAATTCGTCGTGAGTTTTATAAAGAGAAAGATGTAATTTTAGAAGAGCGACGGATGCGGGTAGATAATTCACCTATTGGACAGATGGTGGAAAAGTTTATCGATACTGCTTACAAAGCCCATCCATATAGGCGGCCGGTGATTGGTTATGACCAAGATATCCGTAATCTGACCCCAGAAGATGTCCAAAAGTTTTTTGATACTCACTACGTACCAAGTAATTTGACCATTGCCATTGTCGGAGATGTTAACCCGGCTGAGGTGAAAAAACTGGCGCAAACTTATTTTGGCCGCTTTCAAGCAAAAACCAAAGCTGTTGAACAAATCCCGGTGGAACCGCCACAAAAACAAACGCGGGAAGTTACTTTACAGCTACCTTCTCAGCCCTGGTATTTAGAAGGTTATCATCGTCCGGCAATTACCCATCCAGATAATGCAGTTTATGAAATCATTGGCAGTTTATTAAGTGATGGGCGCACGTCGCGGTTGTATAAATCTTTGGTAGAAAAGCAGCGTTTGGCGCTAAATGCCCAAGGTTTTAGCGGATTTCCTGGAGATAAGTATCCAAACCTGATGTTGTTCTATGCTCTCACGGCTCCTGGTCATACAGTTGATGAGTTGGCGGTGGCTTTGCGTCAAGAAATTGACAAATTAAAAACTGAGCCTGTAGCGGTGGCTGATTTGGAACGGGTGAAAACCCAAGCACGGGCGGGTTTGTTACGTACCCTCGATTCAAATATGGGGATGGCTCAACAATTGTTGGAATATGAAGTGAAAACTGGCTCTTGGCGGAATTTGTTTAAGCAGTTGGATGATATTTCGGCGGTGACGACGGCTGATATTGTGCGCGTGGCAAAGGAGACATTTACACCGAAAAATCGCACGATTGGTAAGTTGTTGTCGAAAGAAGCTTAAGAGAAACGTAGACGCAAAGGTAGAGAGAAATGCAGAGGTACAAGGTGAAGGGTAAAAGGCGGATGGTGTTCAAAATGCAAAATGGGAAAGGGCTGATTTATGCTTTGGTTGCTGTTTTTGCATGTTTACTTTTAACTTGTAATTTTTCTCTGGCGGCGACGGCACAAGCAAAGCATTATACAGAGTTACAGTTGCCACCGCTACCTGAGATCAAGTTACCCAAGTATGAGCGGTTTGTTCTCCAAAACGGCTTGGTTGTCTATTTAATGGAGGATCACGAGTTACCGTTGGTGAATGGGACAGCGTTTGTGCGGACAGGAAATCGCTTGGAACCACTGGAAAAAGTCGGCTTGGCTGGTTTTACAGGGGCGGTGATGCGAACTGGGGGAACTAAGAAGCATTCGGCTGATGAACTCAACGAGATGTTGGAACAACGCGCGGCATCTGTGGAAGTTAGTATTGCTGAAGCTTCTGGTAGTGCTAGCTTTGACGCACTCAGTGAAGATTTAGAAACGGTGTTTGGGCTGTTTGCTGAGGTGTTGCGATCGCCAGTATTTGCTCAAGAAAAGCTAGACTTGGCTAAGACACAGGCTAAGGGTGGCATTGCCCGTCGCAATGATGATCCAGATGGGATTGCAAGTCGAGAATTTAAGAAATTGATCTATGGGAAAGATAGCCCCTATGCTCGCACCATAGAGTATGCAACGGTGGATCAGGTTGAGCGTGAGGATTTGCTCAAGTTTTATCAGCAATACTTTCACCCCAATAATATGATTTTGGGGATTGTGGGGGATTTTGACTCTAAGAAAATGCGATCGCTTATTCAAGCTAAGTTTGGTGACTGGAAGCGCAACCCAGGTATTGCTAAACCCAAATTACCAAATGTTTCGCCAGCTAATACAGGTGGAGTCTTTTTTGTCAATCAGCCACAACTAACGCAAAGTAGTGTGCTTCTGGGACATTTAGGCGGACGGTTCGACAATCCCGATTATGCAGCGCTGGATGTATTGAATGGGGTGTTGAATGGATTTGGTGGACGCTTATTTAATGAATTGCGATCGCGTCAAGGTTTAGCTTACTCTGTCTATGGCCACTGGAGTCCCCGTTTTGACTATCCTGGCATGTTTATTGCTGGTGGGCAAACGCGATCGGATGCTACCGTGCAGTTTGTCAAAGCCTTACAAGATGAAATCAAGCGCATCCAAACTCAAAGAGTGACTGCAAAAGAACTCGCTTTTGCAAAAGAGTCTACACTCAACTCTTTTGTATTCAACTTTCAAGACCCCAGCCAAACCTTATCACGGTTGATGCGATACGAATATTATGGCTATCCTGCTGATTTCCTCTTTCGCTATCAAAAAGCCGTCGCCGCCACCACCGCCGCTGATGTGCAACGGGTAGCACGAGAATACCTGAAGCCAGAAAAGCTTGTGACTCTAGTGGTGGGCAATCAAACCGCCATTCAACCACCATTAACGCAGCTAGCAGCACAGGTGACACCAATAGATGTAACCATTCCTGGTTCGCAGCCACAGGCGAAGAATTAATCACAAATTGCAATCTAAATGAGTAGAGACGCGATCAATCGTGTCTCTACTCATTTAGAAAGACAAGCAATATCAGAATATTATAAAATCATTTCTTTTACAGACGAAACTCCTTTAGTTATGTCTTGAAAATTAAGCCTAAAAATTTAAATCTTTAAAATTAGATTGCAAAATAAAAGTGATGGAGTCTGGATTTGTAGCTTAATCTTATCTAAGGCTAAATCAAGTAATATCACTAGATTTTGTGAGGTACATCAATAGTCATGATAATAATATCCGACCTGCATTCTAGTAGTGGCGAAAGTCTGCTTACTGAAGTAACTGCTTGGGAAATGAGAACTATAGAGGGTGGAAGAAGAAGAAGAAGATCAAGAACAGAGGAAGTAGATACTTCTAATATACTTTCAACAGAAAATATGGAAGAGACTGTTACTGCTTGGTTAACTAGGCTAGATCAACAGATAGTGGATTTACGACTTCAGCTTAGTGGTGCACAATCATAACAATTTGATAGTCATTAGGATCGTGCGCTCTTAGATTAATTAAGAGCGCACGATTTTTATTCAGATATTTTTCCAACTGATTGAACAGATAACTCCAAATATAGCGGTTCTCGTTTACGTGAGGTACACCCGTAGGGGCACGGCACTGCCGTGTCCCTACACCTGGCTTTATTAGCTTCAACTCGAATAGGTTGCTAAATATAGCAGTCGTAAATCATTCGTCAAAAGTTAGATTCTCCAATTCTCAATAATTCGGGAATCTGGACAGTGATAATTTTCATAGATTACATAAATACATAATTATGAAAAACCAAAAACACCTTATTGTTAAGAAAGCGTATAAATAAACCTAATGCTACCCTTTATAAAACATTTTTTGAATAAAAATAGAGCCATAAAGAAAGACTTAACCCATTTATTTATGTCTTACGAATCAGGTTTACAAGCTTGATTTTTCTAAAAATTACGAATAAAAATGGAATCAGCAGTTAAGCAATACACAGCTTAATAGCCGCTAAATCTGCTCAACTGTGACACTTATTTCAGGAGAAAATTATGGCGAGTATCGCTCTTTCGCAACTAAATACCACTGGTTCTGAACTGTTCCAAGATTCTGAAAGCTTCCTCAACGACCTGAACAATGTTGATTCCATCACTATTTATGGTGGTGGTGATTATGGTGATGTTTCTGATGTTTCCGAGGGCATAGAGCCACTTTTAGGTTACGGCATTAAGGGACAAGAGTTCGGATTGTTAGCCTTTGGAGCTAGCTTGACTGCACACATCGTCAAGTCATATAGCGACACTGATACTTTCTTGTAATTGACTACTGAGCCTAGATTGCTCTGTAGAACTTTTGGAATTAGCGATTAAGCAATACACAGCTTAATCGCTGCCAAATCTGCTCAACTGTGATAATTATTTTAGGAGAAAATTATGGCGAGTATCGCTCTTTCGCAACTAAATACCACTGGTTCTGAACTGTTCCAAGATTCTGAAAGCTTCCTCAACGACCTGAACAATGTAGATTCCATCACTATTTATGGTGGTGGTGATTATGGTGATGTTTCCGATGTTGCTGATGGACTAGAGCCAGTTTTAGGTTATGCCATTAAGGGACAAGAGTTCGGATTGTTAGCCTTTGGAGCTAGCTTGACTGCACACATCCTCAAGTCATATAGCGACACTGATACTTTCTTGTAATTTACTACTGAGCTAGATTGCTCTGTGGAACTTTTGAAATTAGCGATTAAGCAATACACAGCTTAATCGCTGCCAAATCTGCTCAACTGTGATAATTATTTCAGGAGAAAATTATGGCGAGTATCGCTCTTTCGCAACTAAATACCACTGGTTCTGAACTGTTCCAAGATTCTGAAAGCTTCCTCAACGACCTGAACAATGTTGATTCCATCACTATTTATGGTGGTGGTGATTATGGTGATGTTTCTGATGTTTCCGAGGGCATAGAGCCACTATTAGCTTACGGCATTAAGGGACAAGAGTTCGGATTGTTAGCCTTTGGAGCTAGCTTGACTGCACACATCATCAAGTCATTCAGCGACACTGATACTTTCTTGTAATTTACTACTGAGCTACATTGCTCTGTGGAACTTTTGGAATTAGCGATTAAGCAATACACAGCTTAATCGCGACCAAATCTGCTCAAATGTGATAATTATTTTAGGAGAAAATTATGGCAAGTATCGCTCTTTCGCAACTAAATACCACTGGTTCTGAACTGTTCCAAGATTCTGAAAGCTTCCTCAACGACCTGAACAATGTAGACTCCATTACTATTTATGGTGGTAATGCTGATGTTTCCAGTGTTTCCGATGGACTAGAGCCACTATTAGCTTACGGCATTAAGGGACAAGAGTTCGGATTGTTAGCCTTTGGAGCTAGCTTGACTGCACACATCGTTAAGTCATTCAGCGACACTGATACTTTCTTGTAATTTACTACTGAGCTACATTGCTCTGTGGAACTTTTAGAATTAGCGATTAAGCAATACACAGCTTAATCGCTGCCAAATCTGCTCAACTGTGATAATTATTTTAGGAGAAAATTATGGCAAGTATCGCTCTTTCGCAACTAAATACCACTGGTTCTGAACTGTTCCAAGATTCTGAAAGCTTCCTCAACGACCTGAACAATGTAGACTCCATTACTATTTATGGTGGTAATGCTGATGTTTCCAGTGTTTCCGATGGACTAGAGCCACTATTAGCTTACGGCATTAAGGGACAAGAGTTCGGATTGTTAGCCTTTGGAGCTAGCTTGACTGCACACATCGTTAAGTCATTCAGCGACACTGATACTTTCTTGTAATTTACTACTGAGCTACATCGCTCTGTGGAACTTTTAGAATTAGCGATTAAGCAATACACAGCTTAATCGCTGCCAAATCTGCTCAACTGTGATAATTATTTTAGGAGAAAATTATGTCAAGTATCGCTCTTTCGCAACTAAATACCACTGGTTCTGAACTGTTTCAAGATTCTGAAAGCTTCCTCAACGACCTGAACAATGTTGATTCCATCACTATTTATGGTGGTGGTGATTATGGTGATGTTTCTGATGTTTCCGAGGGCATAGAGCCACTATTAGCTTACGGCATTAAGGGACAAGAGTTCGGATTGTTAGCCTTTGGAGCTAGCTTGACTGCACACATCATCAAGTCATTCAGCGACACTGATACTTTCTTGTAATTTACTACTGAGCTACATCGCTCTGTGGAACTTTTGGGATTAGCGATTAAGCAATATACAGCTTAATCGCTGCCAAATAAATTTGCTCAACAGTAACAATTATTTTAGGAGAAAATTATGGCGAGTATCGCTCTTTCACAACTAAATACCACTGGTTCTGAACTGTTCCAAGATTCTGAAAGCTTCCTCAACGACCTGAACAATGTAGATTCCATTACTATTTATGGTGGTGGTAGTGAAGTTTCCAATGTTGCTGACGGACTAGAGCCACTTTTAGCTTACGGCATTAAGGGACAAGAGTTCGGATTGTTAGCCTTTGGAGCTAGTTTGACTGCACACATCATCAAGTCATTCAGCGAATCTGATACTTTCTTGTAATTTACTACTGAGCTACATTGCTCTTTGGGACTTTTTTAATTAGCGATTAAGCTATGTATGTATTGCTTAATCGCTACCAAATCTTTTCAACTGTGACAATTATTTTAGGACAACATTTCAAGAATCAGCTTTCTTGATTACCAAAAACCAGGATAGCCGATTAGATTAAGCAATTTACAGCTTCATCAAGCTCAATTAGAGCAGTTGATCAATTTTATTAGTTTTTTTCCTGACTACCGAGCGAGATGATTAAGTAATTAATACTTAACTTGGCTCACCTTGACTAATTGATCAATGTCTTCTGGGAATCGAAATCCATGTCAAGAATCACCATTTCTGATCTGCATACATCTAATTCAGAAAGTTTTTTCATAAGCGTGAGCAACGTAGATTATATATCTATATATGCTGGTGCAGATGACGCTCTTTCTCAAATTCTTAACTATGGTGTGAAAAATCTTCAGTTTGCGCTGTTGGCATTTACTATCTATGGAGTTACAGAGTTAGCAAAATCATTCAATAGTACATCCAGTTAAAAGTTTAAACATCTCTAGACTTGTTTTAACATTCTCTTGATTATTTATTCATACAACCGAAGATAATAGTAGGACTTGTATGATTATTGTAGACATAATTAGGTGGGCATAATAGTTTTTAATCTATTACCAATGTCTTCTAAATGTGTGTACAAAATTTTTTAGTTGTTAATCTTGACCCCGATGTGAAGCTATGGCATCATTTCTATTGAGTTCTCAAAATGCTTTTGATTACCTAATTCTTCATGGATTATGTACTCAAGATGAAAAATCTTTAAGCAAAATCGAGCTAAAACCTGCTAAAAACTTTAACTTATTAATCAGCTTGCCAGATGAGCGGAAACTCTTAATTAAGCAAGAGCCTTATAAAAGAGAGGGAAATACTGCTGGTGAGTTTTTGAAAGAATGGCGAGTTCACAATTTTTTGCGAACCTTCCCAGAACTAAGCGATATTCGTTCATATTTTTCGGAGGCAGTACATTTTGATGCCAAGAATTCCATCATTGTTTTCAATTATCTAACTAACTATCGGGATTTGATGGATTTTTATATCGAAAAGAATTTGAAATTCTTTCCTATAGAAATTGCCAACGTAGTTGGAACCACCTTGGCATCAGTCCATCGTCTATCTATTAACCGTCAAAACTATCAGGAGTTTTTTCAAAATGAGAATACATTCAACCAAGGAACTCCTAACCTGAATCTTGGAATGGATAGAGTTACCCCGGCAGTTTTTGGCAAGTTGCCCACCGATGGACTGAAATTTTTGTCTCTTTATCAACGTTATGATAGTTTAGGAGAGGCGATCGCAGAGTTGAGTAATGCTTTCACCCCGTGTTGTTTAACCCATAATGATCTGAAACTGAACAATATTCTCCTATCTCTGAGTTGGGAAGAAGCTGCTTTTGATCAATCGTCTTCAGATGAGAGTATTATTCGATTGATTGATTGGGAACGCGGCGCTTGGGGAGATCCTGCTAGTGATTTAGGAACACTGATAGCCAGCTACTTACAACTTTGGCTACATAGCATGATGACTAGTAAAACAATGGCTATTCAAGAGTCTTTACGCCTAGCAACAACTCCTCTACATCTGCTCCAACCTTCTATTAGAGAGTTAATAACTGCTTATCTTACTGCTTTCCCTGAAATTTTAGAACATCGTCCTGATTTCTTACAGAGGGTTATGCAGTTTTGCGGTTTTGCTTTGATTAAAGCTATTCAAGCCAAACTCCAGCACGAAAAAACCTTTGGTAATAAAGGTATTTGCATACTCCAGGTTGCTAAGAGTTTATTATGCCGTCCAGAAGCATCGATATCAACAATTTTTGGTGTAGATGCATCAGCCCTCTCTCCGATTAACTTATCTCCCGCTTCAAAATAAATTCAAAGTCAACAAGGGGACGCAAACATTTTTGTTTGTCTGTCCCTATCTCTCCACATCATTGACAGGCAAGGTTTTATGCAACTATTAGATTCGCTGGCAAATCAACTGTCAGATATTCCAGAGTCATTGCAGATATCACTACAAGATATCGTTCATAAGGTTGAAATCCAGTCCCACCATTGTATTAAACATCCAGACTTTGACCCGGTGGAAGTACCAGAATCAATAGTCTCTCACTTTCAGCAATTATCTTTAGATTTCCAAAATAAGTTTTTGAGTCATCAACTACGTAGTTTTCTTTACGCTCTCTACTACAACGGCTCATCGAAAAGTCTTTTGTCATCCAACGCTGAAGCAACGAATTTGGCTTTGAACCAAAATCTCGAAAACAATACATTATACGGCGTAGATATAGCTTTTTATGATCGCTTACATGAAAATAACAGAGGTGTAGGCTACTGGAATCATGATTGGCTGGTTGTCAAAGAAGACACAGATGGTAGTTTGGTGGTGCATAAGAATGGTTTGAGGCTACACATTGAACCTGATAGCTTACAACAAGCTGCTAATATCGGTGACTCGGTAGCAATCAGAATGCCTAATAATCTGGTACAAAACGGATTTTATATGGCAGTTGCTAATGCAGCTATGGCTCGAAATTATCAAACTCTGGTGCGTGTGTACTTCAACTTGACCCCAGAAGGTTCAGTTGCAGTCATGAACGATTTGACTACCCAACTCAATGCTATATCTATTGCTTTCTCATTTAAAGCATTGTACAACCCTTCCGATTATGGGCGTTACGACTCAGCAGTGCTTTATTTTGACAAAAAGGACTATGAACTTGTTCGTCCAGTCTTAGAGAGGGTATATAGAGAAAATCAATTGCATTTTCAGGAGCAAGTACCTTTATTTACCAAGTTTATAGCACCAGGGTTAGCGATCGCTGAAGAACCAGACCGCAAGTTTGGTGACCAAGAAAGTTTTGGTACACACCGCTGCCAAATTGTCGCTAATGGTTTGGTTGAGGCTTGGCAACTAGGGAATAATACGCCAGCAGATAGGATGTCAGCAATTTTGCGACATTTCTCATTATGGGAAATTGAATTGAAACGTCCTTATCTCAATGCCAACTCGGATGATATCTACACTTCCTTGAATCTCTGAACTGCTGGACGTGATACTCCTGATTCCTGATTGAAGATCATATTTTCGCTGACGAGGTAATTATATGACTCAAGAATTTTCCGAGTCTAATGAACAATTAGATCACAATTTTAACTTTACTAATGAAGAATTAGAACAGATAGTCAAAGCTGTTTCTGCTGGAAAGTATTCCTGGGCTTGTGTTTTAATCCTACGTTTTGGTGGCTACAATCCTCTCAAATACATACCCTCGCGCACCTACATTCGATTAATCAAAAATAACTGCCGATTTCGCAAAGCAAACTGTCATCAAACCGATTCTGGGAATTTAGGACTTTTGAAACTAGAGTCAGCCTGGATTCAAGGGCGTAGTGATAAACGTCGTTAAAACTAAATATTAAAAAATAGCATCAGTCTCATAAAATTTCGCATGCTAGTTGCTCATAGGGGAAACCTTCATGAGCAACTGGCGTTATTATCTCAATTAACCAGGACTTAGCAAAAACCCTCTACAACTCTTATTACTTGGCGCACTTGGCGGTTCGTTTTTTCATGATTTTGCGTAAGTCCTGAACAAGACTTGGGGCGTAACAAGGGGCTTAAACCCCTTGTTTATTCAAGATAGGCAAACTTCCGCCACAACTTACTGTTAAGCATTTTTAGAAGCAGAATTAAGCCTGTATTAACACATCTTTGGATACTTGAGGACTAACATCCTTTGTGAATTTTGTCACTATTTCCATAGTGGCAATTTGTGCCTTTAACCAATTAGCAAACAAGTCTTCGATAATTTTCAACTGTCGCTGTTCGTCTAATTGAGGTTTAATGATTTCCTCAACGGCAATTATGTGCACTCCTTTTGGAGTAGTTATTGGCTTGAGAATTTGTGGGGGATTAGCAGCAAAGATGGCTGCTGCGATCTCCGGTCTAAAATCGGTGCGGAGACGTATTCCTTGATATCCTCCAGCCCGGCGCATTTCAGTATTTTGAATGTATTGGCGGGCGATTTCTTGAAAACTAATTTCACCTTCTTGCAGTGCATAAAACAGTTCGAGAGCTAAATCTTCATCATCCAATATAACTTCATAAGTTACTGCTCCAACGTAATCTAGTTGGTGTGCATAAAAAAATGGTTCAACTTTGTCTGCAAATAAATGATTGGCTAATTTGGCAGACAGTAACTTAGTTTCGGCTATTGCTTCAAAGTCGTCTAAAGAAAGATGATATTTTTCTAACCATTCCCAGGTATCTTCTGCTTTGATAAGTCGGTTGGCTAAACGCAGGCTATCTGCGGCCTGTTGCAGTTCTTCTAAACCAATTTGAATACCTGCCTTTTTCGCTTCATATTCAACAATTTTTCGAGTTGCGATCGCCTCCAATATGCTAGGGATTTGGCAAGCAAGCTTTATGTGGTCAAGAATATCCTCAGGAGAAACAGTCAATACATTTGACATAATCTAATTCCTCCAATTGCTAACCTAAATTAATAGGACGTTATTAGTGCTATTCAGACAATATTAATTATATCTATAATGGCTTTTAGATTTAATTATTTATTATTGCCTTTGGTTAATAGTAACTAAATATTTTATCTTGTGCAACAATAAAATAATTTTGAAGTGATAAATGATTTCTATTATTTGATAAAAGTAGAGTAATTGAAAAAACTAATATCTAAAAGTAAACAATCAAAATACAATGTTGATACTACTGCAAGCTAGTCATTCTTTATACAAATTAAATTGCAAGGCTCAGATCCCCGATTTCTTAGAGAAGTCGGGGATCTCGTTATTCACGAATGATTAAGTAAGGCTATAGTTGATTTACTTTAAGGACAATAATTTGTGCGATCGCATAGACGATCAACGACAGAGGATAACTCTAAAATTTCCTTGCCATATGTGGCTTACAGCCCTTTTCATTTATTTAAACCACAACCCCTTGTAGGGACGCACATCTATCTGTGCGCCCCTACCTATGGTGTAATTACTAAAGCTCCAAACCACCTTCTTGCAACTTCTTAAACGGATCTAGGATAAAGTCAATCACCCGGCGTTGACGGATAATCACCTCTGCGCTTGCTGTTTGACCTGGTGTTAGAGGAATACGTTTGTTAGCAGTTTGGATATAGGGCTGAACTAGGGAGATTTCCAACTCATAGGTTTCGATGCTACCTTGATTAGTCGTTTGAACTTTCGAGTTAGGTGAAATCCAAGTGACGCGCCCTTCTACTACCCCATAATCTTGGAAGGGATAGGCATCAAATTTGATTTTAACTGGCATTCCCACCTTTAAAAAACCACTTTCTTGGTTGGGCATTTGCGCTTTTAGAATCAAGGAAGCATTTTCGGGCGCAATTTGGGCAATCATTTGTCCTGGTTCTACTACTGAGCCTGGTTTTTGGATAGGCAACTCAAAAATTGTGCCATCAATAGGCGATCGCACTATTCGTTGTTGCATCTGTAGCTGTAAGGATGTGATTTGGCTTCCGGTTTGAGCAATTTCGGATTGCAGGCTAGTAATTTGTGTTTGTAAGTCTTTAAGCTGTTCCTGATTTTTTAGCACCGCCAGTCTACCTGCTTGCACTACACTGCGGTAGCTGCTTTGCTGCTCTTGCAGGCGAAGTTTTGCCTGCTGAATATCTGAGGTAGCTTGACTCATTAGCGACTGATAACGATTCAGTTCTTCTTTTAAGCGCAACTGGGCTTGTGTAATATCAGATTTTGCTTGTTCCTGCAAACGTTGGCTTTCTTCTGCGATCTTTTCTAGTTCCACAACTTTGGTTTGGGGAATCGCGCCTTGTCGCAAAAGCTGGCGATAACGTGCAACTTCTGTTAAATCTCGGCTTAAACGACTCTTGGCTAACTTTTGAGCAATCTGGGTAGAACTGATATTCTGGCTAGCCTGTTCCACTAGAGCCAGTTTTTCCAGTCGTTGTAAGTTATAAGTACTCTGTTTTGCATCAAAGTTTTGCTGCGCCTGACTAACTTGGGAAATTTTTTCTAATTCTTGGGATTTATTTTGTTGTTCTTGAATGTTAATCGTCAGGAGAATTTGGTTTTTTAGGAGATCCAGTTGCGATCGCCGATTTAATAAACCTTCTAGTTTTGTCTGCACCTGCTGCAATTCCGTTCGCAGCACATCAGACTCCAATTCAAGCAAAACCTGTCCTGCTTTTACAGTTGTGCCTTCTTTGACGTTGACAGCAGTAACGCTACCAGTAACTGGACTATCCAATTGTTGGGTTGCTCCTTCAGGTTCCATTCGCCCTCTAGCACTTCCTGTTTCATCAACTTTAGAAAGCATTGCCCAAGGTAAAATGATCCCAGCAAAGCCTATCAGTAAATACAACATGGAGCGCGTCCAGATCCTTGGTAAGGCATCTAGCAGTTCCTCGGTGCCATAAAACCAATCGTTTGCTTCAGATGTTTTTTGTGTCTGAGGATGAAGAATGGCACTTGCGTCTTCAACCAGGTGAAATTCAGCCTGCTTTGGTATAGCAAAGGCGGATGATGAATTATTAGATGGGTTTGGCATAATAATTGGGGATTAGGCATGGGGGATTGATAGATTTGAGTTTCTGAGCTTCATTAATGAGTCTTTGAACTCCATTAATGAGCCTTTGAGGTGGATAAACGAGTATCAAAGGTGGATGAATGAGTATCAAAGGTAGATGAACGAGTATCAAAGGTGGATGAATGAGTCTCTAATTCTCCTTGTCCTCCTTGTCCCTCCATTCCTCATCCCCCAGCCCCTTTTAACCTGTTTGCGCTAGTTGTTGCTGGTTGAGATAGAAATAATGACCTTTTTTGGCGATTAATTGATCGTGAGTACCGCTTTCGACCAAAATGCCCCGATCTAAAACTAAAATCAAGTCAGCATGACGCACGGTGGAGAGACGATGAGCAATGATTAAACTTGTGCGTCCTTGGAGAATCTTTTTGAGGTTGTTCTGAATAATCCGCTCAGATTCAGCATCTAAGTGACTGGTTGCTTCATCGAATACCAAGAAGCAGGGATTTCCTAACAAAGCACGAGCGATCGCTAGGCGTTGGCGTTGTCCACCGGATAACATACCCCCACCTTCACCAATTTGGGTTTCGTAGCCCATTGGCATTTGTTTAATAAACTCATCTGCTCCTGCTAGACGCGCCGCTTCAATAATTTCTTCTGGGGAAACTTCTGGATGAGCAATGCTGATATTGTCTCGAATCGTACCGCCAAACAAAAATGTATCTTGATCTACAACACCAATTTGTGAGCGGAGCGATCGCAGAGAAATATTGGTCATATCTTGACCATCAATCAACACTTTGCCATCCGTCGGCAGATAAAGTCCTAAAATCAATTTGGAGAGAGTAGTTTTCCCAGAACCGCTACGCCCAACAACCGCTATAGTTTGCTCAGGTTTGATTTCAAAACTGAGATTTTCTAAGACGTTAATATCGCTTTCTGGGTGATAACGAAAAGTCACATTCTCAAATATAATATGACCACGTAAACTACCTAAGGACTGGCGGGGTTGATATTGTAAATCTTCTTCTGGTTCAGCTTCTAAGACATCATTAATCCGCTCCGTGGAAATAATCACCTCTTGCAATTGATTCCACAGGACAACGAGCCGTTGGAAAGGTCGAATGACATTTCCTAACAACATATTGAATGCAATTAATTGTCCAATGGTCAGTTGGTTTTGAATTACCTGCCATGCACCAAACCAAAGTAATCCTGTGGTTACCAGTGTTTCGATACTAGAACTGAAAATTTGGAGTTGGTTACTAATTATCTGGCCGCTAAAGGTCTTTTTAATGACATTATTCAACAGTTCTTCCCAATGCCAACGGACTGTTTGCTCAATAGCCATAGAGCGAACTGAGCGAATACCTGTAAGGGATTGGATCAGATAACTATTTTCTGTAGCTGAAGCATTAAAAACTTCGCGGCTAATGCGACGCAAGAACGGTGTAGCTATCAGTGCTAATAGTACAAAAGGCGGCACGATCGCTAAACTAAATAATGCCATTTGCCAGCTATACCAAAACATCAATCCCACATAGACAAACACTGTCATTAAATCCAAACCAATTGATAGTGCTTCTCCAGTTAGAAAGCGCTGAATCTTTTGATTTTCTTGGACGCGAGACACAATATCGCCAACGTAGCGCGACTCAAAAAAGGCTAAAGGCAAGCGGAAGGTATGTTTAATAAAACCGACAAGCAGTGTTACTGCCAGGCGATTCGCCGTGTGATCTAGTAGATATTGCCGCAATCCATTAAGAGCAACGCGGAAAAAGCCAAAAATTAGCAACCCTAAACCAACGGCGTTTAAAGTTAGGGTGCTACCTTGCACAATTACTCGGTCTAACAACAGCTGAGTAAATAAAGGTGTAATTAGTCCAAATAACTGAATCAACACCGAAGCCATAAAGACTTCTAGCAGTACTTGTGAGTGAGGTTTGACTAAATCAAAAAACTGCCAAAATGGTGTAACTGCTTCCTGGGTTGCTTTAAGTACGTCTGTGGGTTGTAGTAACAACGCATAACCAGTCCAACCGGCTTTAAATTCGCTAGGGCTAAGGGTGCGTTGACCGATTGCCGGGTCGCCAATAATCACACGTTTTTTATTGACTTCATAGAGGACAACGTAGTGCTTACCTTCCCAATGAGCGATCGCAGGTAGAGGTTGTTGTGCTAATTTATCAAAGCTAGCTTTCACCGGACGGGTTGCAAAGCCGATACTTTCTGCGGCGGCTGTTAAACCCCGCATTGATGCCCCGCTACGGCTGATGTTGGTTAAATCCCGTATGCGGTTGACATTAAAGCGCTTACCCCAATAGCGACTAATCATCACTAAACAAGATGCCCCACAGTCAGAGGCGCTTTGTTGTTCAAAGAACGGATACCGTTTAGTTAAGCGTCCCAACCAATGCCCCGCCCTCAATCTTGGGCTAGGAAAGTACGCCCGTTGTCTTTTTTGCTTTTGTTTTGGCTCGACGCTGGAGATTGGAGATTGGGAATTGGGAATTGGGTTTTGGGAAACACTGTCCCTTATCTCCTGTCCCCTGTCCTCTATCCCTAGCCCGGCTTGATGCTCTTGGAAGTCTATTAAATCTGCTAATTGCGGCCAATGTTGTAATGCTGTTTGCCAATTAGCATTGCTCAAACTGTAAGCGATCGCTGGTTGTGCTACCTGCCAACTTCCTTGTTTTGGATTCACGTAGATGTTTCCAGGTGTCAATCTTCGCCCGTTAGAATGTAGCAGTTCTCCCCGATGTAGTAACCAAAGCTTGATATCTTTGCTGACGTTACCACTCAAGGAACCACTTTCCAGATTGTGCCGCTCAAATAGGGATAAGGCTTTGAACATCTCCTCAACAGAGCCATTATGCCCAATTAAGGAGTTGTGGCAGCATAACAGCAGCAAATCCCAAACTTCTGCGCGTCTTAAAAGGCGATCGCGGATGCTAAACGATATGCGAATTAGCTCTTGTAAAGTCTCTCGGTTGATATAGCAAAGCTTTAAGTTTACCGAAGCTCTAGCAACATAAGGACGGAGTTCCTTTTCTGGAAATAGAGTCAGATCGCCAAATGATGCTCCAGACAAGAGGGTGGTGATTAAGTTGTTAGAGCTATCCAGCAGTCTGACTTTACCACTCAGGACAATATAAATTCCTGGTTCGGCTGTAGTTGCTTGCCAAAACTGCTTTGCTACTTGTGGTTCAACAATTTCCAGCCCTCTGAGACATGTGTCAAGTTCTTCCTTTGACAGCGACTTACCCAAGGTTTGGGTGATTTGTTCAGCTAAATATTGCTGGGAAAACGCTGATGGCATTTTCTGACCTCCAAAACAGTATTAGTTATTGGTCTGAATTAGATTAAATGACCAATGCAAACTCGGTTCGGAGTTAGATTGCAAGTCGCAGATTGTAATGCCAGCATCCTTATTCTGGTCAGTTTCTGGTGGGCAAGAGTTTTTGCGCTTAGTAGAAAGTCCCATTTTTTTTAGCAGGCGATTAACATGGCGATCGGTAATTGCAATGCCAAATTCATTTGCTAAATGTTTGCTCAACCATTGGGCCGTCCAGTAGCTAAATGCATAGCCATATTCACGGGGACTATTACTTACCAATTCTTTCAAACGTTGAATATATTGATCGTTAACAGTCTTGGGTCTACCTATTGGTCGCTCATTCCATTTGTGCGCTAGGCCCGCCTCTGCTATGCCAATCCAGTACCGCGCCATTTCCTGCGAACAACCTAATATTTCACAGATTTGACTTTGAGATTTACTCATATCCGCCAGCAACATAATTTCAATCCGCCGACGATATTCTGGCTGTAAATTAGCTTGCAAATTTTTCAACAGTGCCTTCCTCTGAAAAGGCGTTAAAAATTTGCTTTCGTGCATGTCGTAGCATTCAAAAGCTTTCTCTTGACTGAAGTATTCTGACATAATTTTTATCAGTTGCCGCCAACTGTCAAATGTGATCAAATTTGTCTTTCGCATCTGTTGTTAAAATCCTGATTTATCAGGATACACAAATGCAAAATTAATGAGTTCTAGAACGTTGATTAAAGATTGACGTAGTGTGCAAATAAGGCTAAGAATTTTCCCCTAATATTCTGATAATTTAGGAGGGATATTACTGCGCTGACTCAGATTTTAATAAATCGGAAATCGGCGTTAATGGTTTTCACTTGGAATAAAAATACTTAAAACCAGTAAACTGCTCACTGGCTAGCCGCTAGAATTTGACAGACTTTCCTGAAGCCCGGTGCAATAATGGTATTGGTTAAGACCATTCGCCCCTAGTTGATGGTAATAGGCAAACACTTTCGAGCCTTCGGGTAGCCCTTATATTGATGATTTTACTGAATTCTACAATACGGTTTCAGAGATTAACCTACTAATGTTTAGGTAGGTTTAATGTTCATTATCAACAAGAGGTTGAATCTTGTTCCGTTAATTGGAATCTAAAAAGAGTCAAGGTCAGGTATGAGTGCAAATCTACTTCTTAGACTATCCTAAAACTAACTACTTTCTCATCAGCAGATAGTCATAAACTTTAAACTATCTAGAATAAAAATTCAACCCAAAAGTGACAGCTACTCAATCTTTTTCGTAATCCACTATTCTTTATTTAAGAATAATCTTACATCTAGTCAATAGTTTTTAGAAAAAATAATAAATATTTATCAAACCTTGATAAATAGTTTACTAAAATTTTACAAATCATTTGATTTGGAAAAATAATAGGTTACTAATTAAAATTTTTGTTTTAATAATAATTGCTAATTTTAAATTACTTGTTGAGCCAAACCACAGAATACCTAACTTATTATTTGCTAACAAACACAGTATTTTCATAAATTCATAGAAAGTCTACATCTGCCCATAGTAGGAAAACTACATACATTACTATCTGCCATATTCGCTATGTGGATATCTATCTATAGTATGAAAATAATCTAGTTTAGCGTAAAACTATTTATAGATGCGTTTGCAACGGATTGATTCTAGCTAAAGACAGGTTTTACTAAAATTAAACCAATAAAATTAGTTCCTAATTTTTAAAATATCTAAAGACTATGGACACTTGGTATTTTGGGCGAAGACCCTTAGAAGAAGTCAGATAAACTTTACTTGATAGCGAATTCAATATATATATAAATCCTATATATAGGAATCATATTTGATTTCTGAAAAAATCTAAGTATTTGTAGGGTGTGTTAGGCGTAAGCCGTAACGCACCAAAGCCTTAAGAATGGTGCGTTACGCTGTCGCTAACGCACCCTACGTATCTTTTCAAAAATCAAATACTAGTCCTATATAAATCCTATTTTATTTGTGAGAATTGCAATACTCACGAATGATTCAACGCTTTAGACTTTATTAGTGTTGTTGATGCGATCGCAGATAATGGTTCGGGGATATCTGAATTTGATTATTTTTTACCACCAAGTCCAAAGAACAGGTGGATGCAGAGACAATTTCCCCTTGTCTCCCCATCCCTTCAAGGGGTGGGATGAGTTAAATAATTTCGTTCATTATCGGGAAATGACTCAGGACAAGTTGTAGTAACTAGTAGAAACTAAATCAGGAACCAAAACCTCTGGTGACTCCAGAGGTTTTTTCTTCACTCTAAGGTTTTCTATGTAGGAGTTCTGAAAAATAAAAGACTGATAAGCATCTGTATTCAAAGACACCCATTTTTAACCGTGGTGTAATCAATACATATTTCTCTCTTGCCACCAACAGTACTCAAAATATACAAAGCCTACTACTCAATATTTAAGCTCATCCCACCCCTAAAAAGGGATGGAATAACACGTGCATACTGATGACGGTTAGTCATCAGTCAACAGTTAACGGCGGTGGGGCGGCTATCCCGGACACCTCAAAAAGCAAGTGGGCTTCCCGCCGCCTTGGTGATAAGCGTTAGGGGCGTACAGCTAGCTAGCTGTACGCCCCTACGAATTACCTGTATTCCACCTGACAAAAGTCTCAGATTATAAAATCTACATTACTTAGTAATGATTCAGATTAATGCCAGCTTCTTTTGCCATTGCTTCTAACCCATTAATTTGTAGGGTTTTGATTGCTTTGGTAGATAGCTTTAACTTCACCCAGCGATTTCCGCCTTCCCACCAAACACGCTTGCTTTGCAGATTAGCGTGCTGAAGGCGTTTAGTACGGCGGTGAGAGTGGGAAACAGCAAAGGCATTATTTGCCTTCTTACCAGTTAGTTCACAGCGACGAGACATAGCAACTATCTCCAGATCCTTATTTTAATACAGCCTTTCCATTCTATGTCTTAGGCAACAGAAGTGGAGTAGGGAGTGGTGGCAGAAATAACTCCCAACTCCCAACTCTCAACTCCCAACTCCCAACTCCCAACTCCTAACTCCTAACTCCTAACTCCTAACTCCTAACTCAGCACTATTTACTAGCTTGTTCCGTCAGCTTAGTGAGTACCTCATTCGATCGCTCGACGAAGGATTTCATCCCCTCAGCGTCAAATCCTTTCTGAGACATCAACGCTAAATCATAGACGTGTTGGCAAATCAAGTTAACTAACTGATCATTAGGCGATTGACCGTCACCTTGAATAATACTACCTTGGTTAAGATTGGCCAGATTTTGAATTAGCGGGTGAGCAGTATTCACCAGCAAAATGTGATCATCGGGAAACTCTGCTGTCCCCTGCTGCATCATGGCATTCATTTCTCGCAGGCGGCGCAGAATCTCTGGTAAAAGCACCATCGCAGGTGGTGTACCTTGAGGATCGTCTGATTTCAACGCTTCGGTACGGATGTTGAGTTTGGGTTTGTTGAGAGATTTCTCAAATAACTCTTTAATAGTCTCACTGCGGGTTTTGTTCGTCTTAGGATCGACAATTTCCTTATCTTTATCTTGTTCCAGCAGAGTATTATCTAAATCTGAGTCTACTCGCGTAAACTTAACATCCTGATATTCTCGCTCTAGGAAGTTGATAAAGTGAGTGTCGATGAAGGAGTCCATAAACAGGACTTCTAAGCCTTGATTTTTGTGTAGTTCTATGTATGTAGCTTGGGTTGTTTCATCGGTGCTGTAGAAAACTCGGTTTTCGTTACGTTCTTTGTTGCGTTCTAGATATTCTTTCAGCGTAGTATAGGGAGCGCTGGGGGTTGAGTTTTCAGCGCTGGGTGAAGGAGTGACATCTTGCCAAGCATCCCCGTCTGAAGACTGGACTTCAACCACTGGAGTTTCAGCAGCAACTTTTTCTGTCAGCTTGGCGGTAGTGCGGAAGACGATGATATCTTCGATTTGTTTTTTGAATTTCTCGTCGTTGAGAACGCCGAATTTAACAAAGGTGCCGAGGTCTTTCCAAGCACTAATGTATTGTTCACGATTATCGCGGAAAAGTTCTTTGAGGCGATCGCCTACTTTTTTGGCAATGTAATCACCAATTCGCTTCACGGTGCGATCGCCTTGCAAGGCACTGCGCGATACGTTTAGGGGAATATCGGTGCTATCAATCACACCCCGCATCGGCATCAGAAATTGCGGGATTATTTCTTCGCAGTTGTCGCTAACAAAAACTTGATTGCAAAATAGCTTGATCTGCCCTTTGGTAACATCTACATCCGGCCTCATCTTGGGGAAATACAGAATCCCGTTGATGATAAAGGGATAGTCTGTATTTAAATGTACCCACAACAGAGGTTCTTCTTGAAAAGGATACAGGTAGCGGTAAAACTCTAAATAATCTTCTTGACTCAGGTTATTCGGAGACTCTCGCCACGGTGCTTTTTGCTTATTTAATACTTCGCCTTCTAGTTTTATTGGTACTGGCAAGAAATCGCAGTAAGTCTTGACAAGATTCTTAATCCGTGCTGACTCTAGAAATTCCTCCTCCTCTCCTTGTAGGCTGAGAGTAATAGTAGTACCGCGAGTTGTCTTGGGCGATTCTTCTAGAGTAAAAGCTGGGGAACCATCGCAAGTCCAGTGAACCGCCTGCGCTCCTTCTTGATATGAAAGGGTATCAATTTCTACCTTTTGCGCCACCATGAAGGAAGAGTAGAAACCTAGACCGAAGTGACCAATAATCGGTTGATCTGATTTGCCTTCATATTTATGAATAAATTCTTCAGCACTAGAGAAGGCAACCTGATTGATATATTTCTTAACTTCATCTGCGGTCATCCCGATACCGTTATCGGAGATGGAGAGAGTCTTCTTATCTTTGTCAATGGCAATTTCAATTTCCGGTTCGCCGATGTCTCCAGCATAGTCTCCGGCGCGGGATACCATTTTCAGCTTTTGGATAGCGTCTACAGCATTGGATACCAGTTCCCGCAAGAAGATTTGGTGATCTGAGTAAAGCGACTTCTTGATGATCGGGAAAATATTCTCAGTATGAATACTGATAGTGCCTTGTTCTAGCATAATTGGTAATTTTCGATGTTAGTATCTGAAATGATGATAGTGGCTAATACAGCCTAGCCCTCTGTTTTCAAGGATAAACCCGGAGAACACAGGAGAGCATGATACCAATTAGGATTTTAAAAGCATAGCTTAGGCGATCGCTCCTTTTTTGAGCGTTGTTTGCCCCCATTTTATGATTCGGATTTCCCTACTCCCGATTTTGACCGCAGCTTTATTAGCCTAGTTGAGACACTAGCCTAAGTAATACTACCAGTTTTTTCTAACACTAAAAAATAGTGGTACGGGTAAGTAGGATCGATGAATTCTTGCTTAACAGTTAACCCAGCGTTGGCAACGGAGTTTAAAATCCGCTTTTTGGGATATCCTTTTAAACCCATTTCCCAGTAGTGTTCGTCACATATTGGCTTTGTACTCCAGAATTTTGGCACATTGAGTAATAAATGCCTTGGTCTGCCTGAAAAAGAGGTTTTGATCTGAAATGACAAGTATTGAGTGCAATAAGGAATCGAAATCACCAAAAATTTCTTGGTTGCTTGGGCAAGTTTTTTCAGTGCTTCTTCTGACTGTTCGTAAGGGAAGTGTTCCAGCACTTGAAACAGGACGATTGCATCAAATTTATCTTTTGGCAATGAAAAATCTGTTGTCAAATCCAAAATCATTTCTGGCTTGAGGTTGGGGTCAACATCAGCGGTGAAGACATTGTATCCATTATTTTTCAGAAGGTCTGTTAATAGGGAATTAAAAATCCCAATTTCCAGAACGTTTTTCACCCCATGACCCAGCGAAAAAATTAGACGCAACTGGTGATGATAACTGATGAGCCGATTTTTTGATAAATATTCCGAATTTCTAATATCTAACGAAGTGATGAGTTGCATAAACAGTGCCTACCTAACCTGATGGAATGACTAATTTGGTGGGTATACAACTACAGGATTCCCGCAAAACTAGTGAAAATAACAGCACCTCGAGCCGATGGCTGAAACAATACTGATGCTATATTTTACTCTTTACTGATTTAGAGCTTACGCATAAGAGATCCGCAACTCCCTTAAAAAAGGGGGGATTTCAAAAGCCACCTTTTTAAGGCTACGGTTTACACATAAGCCTTTTAGAGTTGTTCTATAGCATTTAGATCCTCCTAAATCCCCCTTAAAAAGGGGGACTTTGACTCCGGTTCCACCCTTTTTAAGGGGGGTTAGGGGGGATCTAGGCTCCAGGTTTTAAATGCGTAAATCCTGTAATTTATTCTTTTGCTAGACACCTCAATTCTCTATAATCTCCATTATTATGAGCATCATTGCAATATTTTTTACCTATGGTTAATAGTTCTGACTTACTCGCAAAACTCTACAATGCCTTTAACCCCTTTGAACCCTTACCCGCAGGCGATCCAAAATATGTAGATTGTCAGGATGTGCGCGGAGATGCGGATATTGAGCAAGAATTGGGAAATCGGATGCGATTAGCAGATACAAATACTTGTCAATTGTATTCTGGGCATCGGGGTGCGGGGAAGTCTACAGAATTACTCAGGTTAAAGAAATATTTAGAAAATCGGGAATTTTATGTTGTGTATTTTGCAGCTGATGAAGAAGATATCGATTCTGAAGATGCCCAATATACAGATATTCTCCTCGCCTGTACCCGCCGTTTGCTCAAAGATTTAAAAGAAATTGCTAGTCCTCGTCCGATACTCGACTGGTTGAAAGGTCGTTGGGAAGATTTGAAAGATTTGGCGCAGACTCCCATAGAATTTGAGAGTCTGGGAGTAGAAGCACAGCTAACTCAATTCGCCAAATTGACCGCAAATTTAAGGGCTGTTCCTGAATTACGTCAGAAGATTCGCCAAAAAATTGATCCTTACACCGTCACATTAATTCAGGTGTTAAATGAGTTTCTGGTGGATGCAAAACAGCACTTACCTAATGGCTACAAGAAACTGGCGGTAATTGTCGATAACTTAGACCGGATGGTATTAGTTAAAGATGGAGAACGCACCAACTATGAAGAAGTCTTTTTAGACCGTAGCGAACAACTCCAAGCTTTAGATTGCCATTTGATTTACACTGTCCCCATTTCAATGGTCTATTCTACAAGGGCAACAGACCTCAGAGATATCTACGGCGACCCCCAAATTTTGCCGATGATTATGGTAAACACTCTCAAGGGCGAAGTTTACCAGCCAGGACTCAAGAAAGTGAAAGAAGTAATTAACAAGCGAGTCCGGCAAATTGCCCCCGAACTATCACTAGAAACGGAAATTTTCGACAGTCCCCAAACCTTAGACAGACTTTGTTTAATGAGTGGAGGTCATGTGAGAAATTTGCTATTGTTAACTCAAGATGCCTTTGGACGCACTGAAGAATTACCTGTTTCAGAAAAGGCTGTGCGACGAGCAATTACTCAAGCCAGAGATACTTATCGCCGCGCAGTGGAAAATCATCAATGGTGTCTGTTAGCGGAAGTATCTTGTTCTAAACGTATTATTAATGATGACTTGTATCGGAGTTTGATGTATAATCGCTGTCTTTTAGAATACCGCTATTTGGATGATGATGGAGAGATGCAGCGCTGGTATGATATTCATCCATTGATTCAAGGAATTCCAGAATTTAAAGAAGCTGTAGCGAAAATTGCATGAACCCAAATTTAAGTGATTGGGATGATGATTTACCCCCAGAACCAGAAGAAGCTTATCAGGACTTGCTTCGCGCACTGAAGCGAAAATCAGGATTTGGTTTGTTTTTTGTCCAATGTACACCTGTGGAAGCAGACCATTTGATTATCAAACTTCCCCAGGAAATTCCGCAGAAGAAGATTGCTGTTTTGCGCTTTGTTGAGTCGATTGATAATTTATATCAGCCAGTAGCAGAGTTTGTTAAGGACAAGCAAATTGATATTTTATTAATTAAAGGTCTGGAATATTCTTTATACAAGTATGAAAAAAGAAGTTTTGGAGAGATTACTGAAGGTCAATTTAGCAATTTAACCAGTGTACCGCATATTTTAAATCACTTAAACCAACAGCGAGAACGCTTTAGAGATGATTTCCCATTTTGCTTTGTTTTTCTTTTGCGTTCATTTTCAATCAACTATTTAATTCATCGCGCCCCAGATTTTTTTGATTGGCGTTCTGGGATGTTTGAAGTACCTACAACGCCAGAAGTGGTAGATGAAGAATCAACTCGTCTACTAGATGAAGCAGACTATGAAGAATATTTGAAACTTCGCCCCGAACAAAAAATTGAGAAAGTTTTGGAAATTCAAGACTTGCTGACCGAAAAAAATCAACCGGAGAGTCGTAAAGCAAGTTTGCTTTTTGAACTTGGAAGGTTGTTAAGTACTGCGAAGGAATATGAAGCAGCTCTTATATCTTATAATCAAGCACTCAAATTTAAACCTAATTATCATCAAGCTTGGAACAGTAAAGGTAATGCACTAAGAAATTTAGGACACAATGAAGAAGCGATCGCATCCTACGACCAAGCACTGGAATTTAAACCTAATTACCATCAAGCTTGGAACAGTAAAGGTAATGCACTAAGAAATTTAGGACGCAATGAAGAAGCGATCGTATCCTACGACCAAGCACTGGAATTTAAACCAGATGACCAACAAGCTTGGAACAGCCGAGGTATTGCACTAAGAAATTTAGGACGCAATGAAGAAGCAATCGCATCCTGCGACCAAGCACTGAAATTTCAACCTGATTATCACTATGCCTGGAGCAGTAAAGGTAATGCACTACACAAATTAGGACGCAATGAAGAAGCGATTGCATCTTATAACCAAGCACTGAAATTTCAACCTGATGAACCCTATATTTGGTACATTAAAGGTAATGCACTAGAGAATTTAGGACGCAATGAAGAAGCGATCGCATCCTATGACCAAGCATTGAAATTTCAACCTGATTATCACTATGCTTGGAACAGTAAAGGTAATGCACTACGCAAATTAGGACGCAATGAAGAAGCGATTGCATCTTATAACCAAGCACTGAAATTTCAACCTGATGAACACTATATTTGGTACATTAAAGGTAATGCACTAGAGAATTTAGGACGCAATGAAGAAGCGATTGCATCTTATAACCAAGCACTGAAATTTCAACCTGATTATCACTATGCTTGGAACAGTAAAGGTAATGCACTACGCAAGTTAGGACGCAATGAAGAAGCGATCGCATCCTATGACCAAGCATTGCAATTTCAACCTGATTATCACTATGCTTGGAACAATAAAGGTAATGCGCTAATAAATTTGGGACGCAATGAAGAAGCGATCGCATCCTATGACCAAGCATTGCAATTTCAACCTGATTATCACTATGCTTGGAACAATAAAGGTAATGCGCTAATAAATTTGGGACGCAATGAAGAAGCGATCGCATCCTATGACCAAGCATTGCAATTTCAACCTGATTATCACTATGCTTGGAACAATAAAGGTAATGCGCTAATAAATTTGGGACGCAATGAAGAAGCGATCGCATCCTATGACCAAGCATTGCAATTTCAACCTGATTATCATTATGCTTGGAACAGTAAAGGTAATGCACTACGCAAATTAGGACGCAATGAAGAAGCAATTACATCCTACGACCAAGCATTGAAATTTCAACCTCATTATCACCAAGCTTGGAACGATAGGGGCATTGCACTCAAAAATTTAGGACGCAATGAGGAAGCAATTGCATCCTATGACCATGCACTAAAATTTCAACCTTATTATCACGAAGCTTGGTACAATAAGGGTCGCTTACTATTTAATTTGGAACAATACTACGAAGCAATAAAAAATTATGAAAAATGCTTGGAAATTCAACCAGATTATTACTATGCTTGGGAGTATAGAGGCTATTCTTTATATCACTTAGGTTTTTACTCTAAAGCCCTATCTAGTTTTGATAAAGTGCTGGAAATAAAACCCAATAACTACCAATGCTGGAACAACCGAGGCTATTTATTGCTTAAAAAATACTCTTCTGAAGGAATGATTCCTGTTTATGAAAAAGCGTTAGAAATTGGTTTTATTTCCCAAGATTTTCTTAATAAAAAAAATACTTTACTACCTGAATTAGAATATTGCGAAGAAGCTTTTAACAATTTTGATAAAGTTCTTGAACTTAAACCCGATTTTGAAATCACCTGGACAAATCGAGGTTTTGCGCTTTATTACTTAGGTCGATATGAAGAGGCTATAGGAAGTTGCAACAAAGCCCTTGAGTTTAAATATGATGACTACGTTGCATGGTCTAATAAAGGCTTTGTACTAATGAAGTTAGGGCACTATGAAGAAGCTATTATCAGTTTTGATAAAGTTATAGAGATTAAACTTGATAATCATACTGCTTGGTACAACAAGGGTTGCTGTTATGCTTCACAGAACAATGTCGAATTAGCGATTGAAAATCTACAGCAGGCTATCAACCTAAATCCTGACGAATATCGTGAGATGGCGAAAAGTGACTCAAATTTTGATGGTATTCGGGAGGATGAGCGCTTTCATGCTTTAATTCAAAAAAAAATATAGAAATAGTTTTAAGCCTCTGAAATTCATAGAAATTACCATACATTACTAAATATAAAGTTAACCTCTTTCCAGGAACATAAATCAAATGTCAGAAAACGCCCAAGAGCAAAAACAGCTATCTCTCAAAGAAATTGCTAGACTATCTTTGGCAGAACGTCACAAAATACTAAAACCTTTTATCGCCGCCATAGCCGAAGATTTTTTGAATGACTCGGAATTAACAGAATTCTCAGTTTTGGATGGTGAAGACTGGGAAACTGAGAATGAAAACATAATTCATGCGGAAGAAATTGAAAGCATCCGTAACCATGATGGCTTTTTGAATGGCTATATATTAAAAGATGAAGGACTTTATGATGACTATGCAAATCAGAAGGAAAATGCTTAAAAGATGTATGAAATTTGTATATTAAATCTCAGTTTTAAGCTAATACGGTTCAAAGCGCTACTTGTACAAAATCGTGGGTTTTGAGACGCGATAAATCGCCGTCTCTACAAGTGTTTTGGTCTTATCTGAACTGTATTGAGTTTTAAGCAGGTTAAATTAATAGCGATCGCACATAAATTACTAAATATAAACTCATGGCGATCGCCTTCTGAAACTATGTAGCAATCTGTGGTATTGACACCTTCACCAGCACTTTTTTGCTAAAAGACAGACCATTTTCATTTTTGTCAATGATAATCGTATCTCCAGAGATAAAAGTGTTCTCCAATAACTTGGTGGCGAGGGGGTTTTCTACTTCTCGCTGAATTGCGCGTTTGAGCGGACGCGCACCATAAACTGGGTCATAGCCTGATTCGACAAGGTGATCGCAAGCTGCTTGGGATATCTCAAAGAAGATTTTTTGCTCGCGCAGGAGATTTTCTACTCGCTTGAGTTGAATACGGATGATATGCCGCATTTCCGTGCGACTGAGGGCATGGAAAAGAATAATATCATCAACGCGGTTGAGAAATTCGGGGCGGAAATGCGATCGCAAAGCATCCATTACCCGCTTCCGCATCGTTTCATACTTGGAATCATCACCAGATACATCCAAAATATGTTCGCTCCCAATGTTACTGGTCATAACAATAACGCTGTTGCGAAAATCTACCGTCCTTCCCTGAGAGTCAGTAATTCTCCCATCATCCAAAACCTGCAACAAAATATTGAACACATCGGGGTGCGCCTTTTCCACTTCATCCAACAGCACCACTGAGTAAGGACGGCGGCGAACTGCCTCGGAAAGTTGACCGCCTTCTTCATAGCCTACGTATCCTGGAGGCGCTCCCACTAACCGAGAAACTGAGTGTTTTTCCATATACTCAGACATATCTAAGCGCACCAAGGCATCATCAGAATCAAACAGAAACTGAGCTAAAGCGCGCGCGAGTTCGGTTTTACCCACACCTGTGGGGCCCATGAACAAAAATGAACCAATGGGACGCGAGGGGTCTTTCATCCCCGCACGGGCGCGGCGAATCGCTGCTGCTACCGCTTCTACAGCCTCTTCTTGCCCAATAACTCGTTGATGTAGATGACTTTCTAGTTGCAGCAATTTTTGCCGTTCCGATTCCAACAAGCGATTGACAGGAATTCCTGTCCATTTAGCGACGATTTCGGCAATATCAGCTTCAGTGACTTGTTCTCGCAACAACGTGGAACCTTGGTTTTGAATTTCTAACAGGCTAGCTTCTTTGGCTTCGCGCTCGTGCTGTACTCCTTCCAATTTGCCATACTTCAGTTGGGCAGCTTTATTTAGGTCATAAGCACGTTCTGCCTGTTCAATTTGCACTCGCAGCGCATCTTCTTCTTTCTTTAAGGCGCTTATAGCCTCCAATATCTGCTTTTCACCTTGCCATTGCTCGTTAAATATTTGCTGTTTTTCCGTTAAATTGGCGATTTCTTGCTCAATGCGCTCCAAACGTTCTTTCGTTTGGGGAGTACCCTTTTCTTCGCCAGCTAATGACAGCTTTTCCATTTCTAACTGCATGAGGCGGCGATCAATGGTTTCCAATTCAGCTGGTTTGGAGGTAATCTCCATTTTCAACTGTGCTGCTGCTTCATCCACCAAATCAATGGCTTTATCTGGTAAGAAGCGATCGCTAATATAACGTGCTGACAGTGTTGCTGCTGCTACTAAAGCCGAGTCAGAAATTTTGACATTGTGATGCACTTCATAGCGTTCTTTCAACCCCCGCAGAATGGAAATAGTATTTTCCACAGTTGGCTGATCGACAAATACTTGCTGAAAACGGCGTTCTAGCGCAGCATCTTTCTCAATGTGTTTGCGGAACTCGTCGAGGGTAGTAGCGCCAATACAACGCAGTTCTCCCCGCGCCAGCATTGGTTTAAGTAGATTTCCGGCATCCATTGCCCCTTGTTGATTGGAACCTGTGCCGACTACAGTATGCAGTTCGTCAATAAATAGGACGATTTGACCGTTAGATTCAGTAACTTCCCGGAGAACGGATTTGAGACGGTCTTCAAATTCACCCCGGTATTTTGCCCCAGCAATCAAACTCCCCATATCTAAAGAGATGAGCTGGCGGTTTTTCAGAGATTCGGGAACGTCACCATTTACCATTCGCTGTGCCAAAGCTTCTGCGATCGCAGTTTTACCTACCCCAGGTTCACCAATCAACACAGGGTTATTTTTGCTACGACGAGACAATACTTGAATTACCCGCCGAATTTCGTCATCCCGCCCAATCACTGGGTCGAGTTTTCCAGATTTTGCTTGTTCTGTCAAATCTCGGCCAAATTTTTGTAACGCCTCATAACGGGATTCTGGACTTTGATCAGTCACCTTTTGGCTACCGCGAATGGTTTTGATAGTAGCTTCTAATTTAGCTGCATCCGCACTAAAGCCTTTGAGTATCTTTCGTCCAACGCGATCGTCTTCAGCAAAGGCCAAAAGTATGTGTTCTACAGAAATGTAGGAATCTTTCATTCTGACTCTAGCTTCCTCGGCTCGGTCTAGTAAAACATCTAAACTACGGCTAAGGTAGAGCTGATCACTTTTACCAACTTTGGGCTGACGTTGGGTAAAGGCTTCTAGCTGCTGTTGGAAACGGATTGGATCGACCTCAGATCGAGCCAGGACACGTATTGCTAGACTAGTGGGTTCTTCTAACAGGGCAATAATTAAATGTTCAACATCTAGTTGCTGTTGTTGATAGGCACGGACTATATCCTGAGATTTAACAATTGCTTCCCAGGCTTTATCAGTAAATTTATTCGGATCTGTAGGTTGCATCTTTATAATTTTGGAATTTTGATTTTTAGTTTAGGGCTTGGGCATTGGTAATGGGGGATTGGGAACTGGGGATTGGAAAAACTCTTCCCTAGTCTCCAATCCCTAATTATCCAAACATTCTCAGCGTATATCCGCGTGTATCTCCAGTGGCAATTTAGGAATGGTAATTTGGTGATAGTTTAATCTACTACCTATTTCCTAATTTAAAACGAAAACACTGTTATGAACGGACTTTGCCAGATGATGTTATTGGAGCGATGCCTACAACGGCTACGCCTACGCTCTTAGGAATACGGTTACACTAATAAGATTTACGCAGAGGATATCCCCTAACCCGCCTAAAAAGCGGAGGCAAAAAGCGAAAAGTCTCGCGCGTCTTGCTCTTAAGCAAAACTTGCTGCTTAGATCCTCGACTTCTTCAAGAAGTCGGGGATCTAAATCCAGCTTAAGTAAGTGAAATTCCACCCTGACGATAATTTATTTTTTTGGAAATCCCTTATAAGAATTACTGACTCACAAGTTGCTCTTGTGATTCCTGTTTGGCTGCTGAACCTTGAGATCCTAATTGAATCAGTTCAATTTTATACCCATCTGGATCTTCCACAAAAGCAATTACTGTCGAACCATGTTTCATCGGCCCTGGTTCACGCACGACTTTACCGCCCTGATTGCGGATTTCTTCACAGGTAGCGTAAATATCATCAACCCCAAGGGCAATGTGACCGTAAGCATTACCCAATTCGTACTTTTCCACACCCCAGTTGTAAGTGAGTTCGATCACTGCGTTGTCGCTTTCGTCACCATAGCCCACAAAAGCCAGGGTAAATTCTCCCCCTGGATAATCTTTTCGGCGCAGTAATTTCATACCCAAAAGTTCACAGTAAAATTTCAACGACTCTTCCAGATTTCCTACCCGTAGCATTGTATGTAGTAATCGCATATTGACCTTTTCTGTGTAATTGATTTAGTGTTATTCTCTGCCTGCCAACATTTTACCTAGCTGAAAGTCTTCAGGTAGAAATGCCATTAGGGAAAAAATTAAATAAACATTCCCTTACCCGTTTTTGGTCTTGTTCCCTATCCATACAATGGAAATCTTCTTTAATCTCAGCCAATAAAGTCTCTTAACAGCATAAGCTAGCGATTGGGTTAGGCAACTGGACTGGGTGCGTAACACACTCGAATAAAGGATAAAGTACAGATGAGTAAATTTTTAGACACTGCAATTGTTGCGATCGCAGCCCGCGAAATTCTTGATTCACGCGGTAGACCAACAATTGAAGCCGAAGTGCATTTAGCCAACGGTGTTGTAGGACTGGCGCAGGTTCCCAGTGGTGCATCTACTGGCACTTTTGAGGCCCACGAACTGCGTGATGGCGATAAAAGCCGTTATGGGGGCAAAGGCGTACTCAAAGCAGTACAAAACGTCAAAGAAGCACTTGCACCAAAATTACTAGGCTTGGATGCCCTCAACCAAGAACTCCTAGACCGCACGATGATCGCCATAGATGGTTCTCCTAACAAATCCAATTTGGGAGCTAATGCGATTTTGGGAGTTTCCCTCGCAGCTGCTAAAGCTGGTGCTGAATCTTTAGATATTCCTCTATATCGCTATTTGGGTGGCCCTTTAGCGAATTTGCTCCCAGTGCCGTTGATGAATGTGATTAACGGTGGCGCACACGCATCAAACAACGTGGATTTTCAAGAGTTTATGATTGTCCCAATTGGCGCAACTTCCTTCCGGGAAGCGTTGCGCTGGGGTGCAGAAGTGTTTGCTACCCTCAGCCAAGTATTAGATGAGAAGGGTTTGCTGACTGGCGTGGGCGATGAAGGCGGTTTTGCCCCTAACCTAGAATCTAATCAGGTGGCTTTAGAATTGCTGGTTGCTGCTATTAAGAAAGCTGGCTACAAACCAGGGGAAGAAGTAGCTTTGGCATTGGATGTGGCGGCTAGCGAATTTTACAAGAATGGTCAGTATGTTTACGATGGTAAACCTCACGCCCCAGCAGAGTTTATTGATTATTTAGGACAACTAGTTGATCAATACCCAATTGTGTCAATTGAAGATGGTTTACACGAAGAAGATTGGCAAAGTTGGCAATTGCTCACCCAGAAATTAGGTTCGCGGGTGCAATTGGTAGGGGATGACTTGTTTGTGACTAACGCCACTCGCTTGCAAAGAGGCATCCAGGAGAAAGCTGCTAATGCCATTTTGATTAAACTCAATCAAATTGGTTCTCTCACCGAAACCTTGGAAACAATTGATTTGGCAACTCGTAACAGTATCCGTTCAGTAATTAGCCATCGTTCTGGTGAAACAGAAGACACAACGATCGCTGATTTAGCCGTAGCAACCCGTGCCGGTCAAATTAAAACAGGTTCCCTGTGTCGCAGCGAACGCGTAGCAAAATATAATCGCCTGCTGCGAATTGAAGATGAACTAGGCGATCGCGCCGTTTATGCTGGTGCTGTCGGGTTAGGGCCTAAATAGAGTTAGGAGTTAAGAGTTAGGAGTTAAGAGTTAGGAGTTTTTAATTCATAACTAATCACTCCTAACTCCTAACTGATTTAGGGATAAAACCCCAGCTTGGGCAACCCCAAGGTTTCATCCCAGCCCATCATCAGGTTCAGACACTGAATCGCTTGACCCGCCTGTCCTTTAATTAAATTGTCAATTGCTGACATGACAATCACGCGACCTGTGCGTGGGTCAACTTCTACACCGATGTAACAAAGATTGCTGCCGTTAGCCCATTTGGTTTGGGGGTAAACGCCGCTACCGCAGACTTTTACCCAAGGAGAGTTGCGGTAGAAGGCTGAGAAAATTGTGATTAAATCATCTCGCACTAGACCAGGATCGCGCATTGTGGCATATACCGTTGCCAAAATACCGCGCACCATTGGGATAAGGTGGGGTGTAAATTGGATCATGAGTTCGTGACCAGCTAAGTCACTGCAAATTTGCTCAATTTCTGGGGTATGACGGTGACGGCCGATATTGAAAGCTGCTATGGAGTTGTCTGCTTCAGCTAGTAATAAGTTTGTTTGAGGTTGTCGTCCACTGCTAGATGTGCCAGACTTGGCATCGATAATAGCTGTTTCTGGGACGATTAAGCCTTGCTTTAAGAGTGGCGAAAGTGCAAGGAGACTAGCAGTGGGATATGAACCAGGACAACCAATGAGTTCAGCTTCGGCAATGCGATCGCGATAAAGTTCTGGTAATCCATAAACTGCTGTAGCTGCAATTGTGCGATCGCTTCTCTCTGTACCATACCAATTTGTATAAGTTGTCAAATCACTGAACCGATAGTCTGCACTCAAATCTAGTACTTTACATCCTTTTTCCAACAGTTTGGGCGCGATTTGGCAAGCCAGACCATTTGGTAAAGACAAGAAAACTACTTCACAGCGATAAGCAATTATTTCTGGTTCTACCGCCTCTATTGGCAGGTTAGTTGCATGAGCCAGATGCGGGTAGAGATCCCCAAAAGATTTGCCGATACTGCTCTCACCGCCTAAATAAACCAGTTCGACTTCTGGATGATCCATCAGTAGTCGTACTAACTGTACTCCGCCATAGCCCGACGCGCCAACAATCCCAACGGGTACGCGTCTAAATTTGCCCATGATCTGAAATCCTTATCCCATGAATGGTGAATTCGTTATCAGCTATCAACAATATCAGCGACTAGACGCACAGCGTACAAAACGCCTGAAACCCCTCTAGTTTTTCGGACAACAGGGAAGAGGATGCGGAAAAATAAATCTCCATGTCACCGCGTCCTGTTCATCTTTTACTATCACTGCACTTTATCCCCACTTTTAATGGCAGAAATTTTTGCCACGTTATCAAATCATTGCTAGTCTACTTCTCTGCCTTATAAAGGAGCTACAATCTAAAAGAAGAAATTGTTAAAAAAATTTACGTTGGTAGCTGGAAATCTTTCTGTGTCACAGCCTAATACTACCCAAGCTTTTAAATTTGATTCGATTGATGCCGCTTTAGCAGACCTAAAATCTGGTCGCGTCATTGTAGTGGTAGATGATGAAAATAGAGAAAATGAAGGCGATTTAATCTGTGCTGCCCAATTTGCCACACCCGACATGATTAATTTCATGGCGGTGGAAGCTAGAGGGCTGATTTGTTTGGCAATGACAGGCGATCGCTTAGACGAGCTAGACTTACCTTTGATGGTAAGCAACATTACAGATACTAACCAAACTGCCTTCACTGTCAGTATTGATGCCGGGCCAGAATTGGGCGTGACCACTGGCATCTCAGCAGAAGACCGCGCCCGCACTATCCAGGTTACTCTCAATCCAGCCACAAAACCTACCGATTTACGTCGTCCTGGACATATTTTTCCCATTCGGGCTAAGGCTGGAGGCGTACTCAAACGCGCAGGACATACGGAAGCAGCTGTGGACTTAGCTCGACTAGCAGGGCTATACCCAGCAGGGGTAATTTGTGAAATTCAAAACTCCGATGGTTCAATGGCGCGGTTGCAGCAGTTAATTGAATATGCTAAACGTCACAATTTAAAAATTATTAGTATTGCGGATTTAATCAGTTATCGCCTCCAGCACGATCGCCTAGTATATCGAGAAGTTGTAACCAAACTGCCTAGTGAATTCGGTCAGTTTGAAATTTACGCATACCGCCATACCTTGGACAACACAGAACACGTTGCGATTGTCAAGGGTGATCCAGCTAACTTCAAAGATGAGCCAGTAATGGTGCGGATGCACTCAGAATGCTTAACTGGTGACGCTCTGGGTTCCTTACGGTGCGATTGTCGGATGCAGCTTGTAGCTGCACTGAAAATGATTGAGTCTGCTGGTCAAGGTGTAGTTGTATACCTGCGCCAAGAAGGACGGGGAATCGGCTTGATTAACAAGCTGAAAGCCTACTCATTGCAGGATATGGGGCTGGATACAGTGGAAGCCAATGAGCGTTTAGGATTTCCGGCTGACTTGCGAGATTACGGCATGGGGGCACAAATGCTCATGGATTTGGGCATTAAAAAGATACGTTTGATTACTAATAATCCCCGTAAAATTGCTGGAGTCAAGGGTTATGGGTTGGAAGTAGTTGATCGCTTGCCGTTATTGATTGAGGCAACCGACTACAATTCCTATTACCTAGCGACAAAGGCGAAAAAGCTTGGTCACATGCTGTTACAGACTTATCTGGTGACAGTAGCAATCCATTGGCAAGATGACCCGGAAGCTGTGACCGAACGTTATGAACGCTTAGAAAAACTGCGACACTTAGCGAAAAGTAATGATTTATTGTTGCAGGAAGAAGCGCGTCCGTTAGCGATCGCTATATTTAATGAGCCATCTTTGACAGTACACTTGGGTTTTGATCAGCCAAAAGTTGCTAGCTCTAATTGGTATCAACAAAGTGGTCATCCTTATATACAGGCTATTAGTCAAATTTTGGACAACCTAGCAACTTTGCCTTACATCCAGAAAATAGAATTTCTGATTTCTTCTGGTTGCGATCCCTTGAGTAATTTACAAGTCCAACTGGATCGGCAGACATTCTCGGATCGTACACTGCCTTCATCAATTAGCGATCGCCTTGAGACGCAGCAAATTTATAGCTTTAGCAAATAGCTTGGATGATTTTCTTCTAAGATACAGGGGTGTGTTATCGCGTAGCATAACGCACCACTTTTTATTTATTTACTCTATAGATTGGTCTAACCTGACGATAAGTATTAAGTAAGCTCAGAAATTTATTACCATCAAAATTTATCGGGTCAACTTTTTTACCAGAACGATCTACTAGATGGTGCGTAGTGATGCGATCGTCTGGGACTTGACTTTGAGCAACTAACCAAGCAAGAGAATTATATTGTGCCTCTGTGTAGCCGCTATGGGATTGTTTGCTGCTAGCGTCATAACCATCTGGCGGTGTTTCCAAAGAAACATGATAAGCAAAATTATTCACAGACGGGGGCAAATTTGGATTAGTCTTCACAGTTTCCACTCCATCAGGACTATCAAATACTGAGTTAGCTGCACCAAAAGCCCGCTTTTCTGGCGGTACTAGATAAACCACCGTTCCGTCTAACTTGATTAAGGCGTGGTAACTTGCTTGCACACTTTCATCATCATGGGCTACTTGAAAGAAATTAATGGCGCTGGAAGCAGAATAACCAGTTTCATGGAGGACGATAATTGGTTGGTTGTTGAGAGGAACGCCGTTAACATCTTGGGCGTACCGTTCTCCATAGTTCGTTGGGTTAACTAAGACAACTTCATAATTAGGCCTGTACTGTGCAAAAGCTTGAGTGGTTATATACCTTGCTATAGGCTTTTTAGCCTTGACTGGGGACTTAATAACATCTTGAGATTTCTTTTCTGGCTCTTTCGCTGATTGTAATTGTGCTTGGGGATATTGACTCCAGGCTGTAACCTGTGGATTTGATGTACGGGATGTTGTCGGATTATTTTGTAATTTTGTCGCTCGTCCAATTAGCAACACTACAATTAAAGCGATGAACATCAGCGAGATTAGTAGCACCCTAGTCGCCCAGTCTTTAAACCTCATTTTTCTAATACCCGTAAAACGGTAGATATTAACTTATAGCTAAACTCGCTTGTCCTTGGTAGAGGCGCGCTTTTGTACGCCCCTATCGCTTATGGTATCCAAACTAGAATCGCTACAACACCTTAATTCTAGTTAAATATACGTTTTGAATCCCTGAAATAGTGCTATTACAAGCCATTTAATTTCAATACTGTGGGTATCAAAGTCTTTATCGCCTAGCGCTCTTAATAAGGATGTTTTGCCCACACCCCTGGTGTGCGTAGGCGTAACCCTCCGCAGGCACCGCCCGAATCGACACATACATACGACTTATGCAGACTATACAAAACTTTGGCGTTCTTCTCTACGAGACGCTGCGCGATGGCGGTTCGATAAATTAAGCTTTTTAGCAATTTTTGCGTAAGTCCTGATACAAAAAACCTAAATTTCATAAACTGTAACTTGGGCTAAGTATCTTAACGGAATTTGATCTCAGGGATGAAAATTAAGTGTTGTTACGGCAGATATAGTAATTTTTAATAGCTAGCATAAGAACAAGACACTGATACAGGACAAAGCTGAGTAATCAGTTAACTTCTTTATGCTTTACCGTCTAGCGTTAACCTCTAGCCTAGTGCTGGCAAGTGCATTAAGCGTGCAGGCATTCGCTCTAGATCAAGCTGTGCTAGCTCAAAATGCAGATGTTCCGTTCAGTGGAACAGTACCAGTTGAAGCTAGCTTTAGTTCTCCTGCCTCTGGCACTGCTGAACCAACTATTGCTAGCGATTCTGGCGGAATTCCGACAAAGTTTGAATCAGAAAGTCCTGCCACTATCGGCGTACAAAGCAGCACATCTGCCACTATCTCTGTTTCTCCCCCCAGGCTTGTATCTGGCCCTAGTGCCGATCCATCTGGCACAACGCACATTGGGTTTTTAAAATTTGGTTCGACCAATGTTCGCAGTGATGTTGGTAGTGGAAGCGCAACTTTGCCGGCAGGTAACACCAATCTAGAGGTGGGTTTATTGGTAGAGCGACCGGTAGCATTTACGCCGGGAATTTATACCTACGTTGTTACCTTAACGATCGCACCATAACTGTTTTCTCCAACTTTTATCTATTTTAAAAGGATTTAAAAATGATTCGTCGTTCTTTATTAACCGCTGCTTTGATAATTGTTGGTTCTGCTGCTCTTGCACCCAAAACAATGGCACAAACCGCTGATGTTCCGTTTACGGGAAATGTCGCTGGTGTCTGCAACTTCGATCAAATTACCCCTGGTAAATTGGGACTCAACCAGCAGACTAACCCAACTGCACTAGCGGCAATGTTTCCTGGAGGACAATTTGGTAAGGTTTTTGTTAGCTGTAACCAAGGTGCCAGAGTGAGTATATCTCAACCACAGCAAACCGGAGGTCCTGGGTTTACACCTATGTTCTCTGTCGGGGAGATCAATTCACCTTTTGGTAATACGAGTTCTCAAGGTGGTGGTTCTCTGCCGCTGCCTCCTGGTGGCGGTTTGCCTTTGGATATAAACATGATAGTAGATAAGGGCAGTCCCCTTGTTCCTGGAAACTACAGCTATGTAACAACGTTGACTATCGTGCCATAGTCTAAAATTTTTCCAGTTTCCCTTCAGATTGATTGAGAAAAATAGTTGCTGAATATCTTGTCGCTAGAGACTAAATCTTTAAGTGGCAAGATATTTTTCTTGTTACCCATAGATAAAATAAGTCTGCTTTTGGGAACTATAAATCAGGAATTAAATTTACAATTCTGCCATAGTTATAAATATGTTCAATAATAATTGGCGCTCTCTAGCTGCTGTTAGTGCTGGCTTATTCGCCCTAATTTTGTTTCCTGTTGCTGCTAAAGCACAAATGAGCGTTTCTCCTCTCGTGATTGAAACCAAGGCGGAACGCGGACAAGCCCAAGGAATGATCACGATTTCTAATACCAGTAAGACCCCTTCTCGTATTCGGATCTATGCTCAACCTTTCACCTATAGCCGCGATGCAGGATTTCAAACCTTATCCTCTAGTCCCAGTGACTTGACAAAATATCTGCAATTTTCACCGCGTGAGTTGACTGTCAAACCAGGAGAAGTTCGGCGGGTGCGCCTCATCAGTCGCTTGGCTCCCAATTTACCTGATGGGGAATATCGAGCGGTAGTCTTTAATGAAACTCTCACTGAATCAAAAGATGCTGCTGGTAATAATGTTACTTTGGTGGCACGAATTGGCGTGACATTATATGTCAGAAAAGGCAACCTTTCTCCCAAACTAGCAATTGATAGTGCCAGCTTTAATCCAGAGCAAAAACAAATTCAACTCTTAGTTCGGAATAGCGGTCAAGCAACTGTTCTCCCTAGTGTAAATTGGACTTTACGTCAAGGGCAAACTGTTGTCAAAACTGGGCGGGTAGATGCTAATGCTGTAGTGGCAAATAGCGATCGCAATTTCTTATTAAGTTACCCCAACAAAGACCAACCAGCCCTCAAACCCGGTCAATATGAGCTGAGTGGTGAATTGTTTTGGGGTGAAGACAGTAAAAAAAGTAAGTTGCCTTTCAATCTAAATATTACTATTCCTACACAAACGGCTGCGTCACAGAAAAAATAGTTTGTGTAACAATTCGTAATTCGTAATTCGTAATTAATAAATTCAAATTAAATCTGGCATCTGTAGCCTGATTTGGGAGAATTAGTCTTGCTGTAAAAGACAGCATTAATATCGATAATTTTGCCTGCTGCGTGGGAATTATATGTTTGTAGAGACATTACAATGCAATGTCTCTATTTTTATAAATAAATTTCCTAAGAAATGAAAAATTTGTGCAACTTCGGTTAGTAAATAGAGGCAAATATCTGCTAGCTGCGATCGCTCTGCTCTGTCAAATTATTATCACCCCAGCTAAGGCAGATACACCTGCGATTTCAAATTCCCAAACGCCCACAAGTACCCAATTAGCTAAGGATTCCGAATTTAAAGTTTTTCCCGTAGGATTGAATGTAGGGAACCGCAATGTCAATCCTAGCGTTTTAGTGCGTGGTCAAGAAGATGGTTCTGAAGCAATTGATTTTGCAAATTGGCTGTTACCCTATGATGCTGTAATTCAAGGGTTGAAATTAAATATTACTACTTTACCTGATGGTCAATTAGAAGTGCGATCGCCTGGTGTTGTGACTCGCATCGATCCAACGAAACTTCGTACCGATCCAGAATTAGGATTAGTCTTTACAATTCAAGAGTTACAAACTCTATTTGGCGTAACGGCAAAATTTGATATCAATGAATACGCCATTGTTTTGGATGTTCCAGTCCTAGATCAATCTACTGGCAAACTAATAGAAACAGAAACTCCAATTCAACTAGAAGGATTACCACACATTTCACCTAAAAGTTTTAGTGTCGCCGCAATTGAACAGAAGGTAAATGCTAGCGGTAGTGCTACCAGATCGACAAACTATAAAGGTGATTTTCTTGCTGTTGGGAGTGCTTTTGGTGGTTCGTGGTTCATCCGCACCGATCAACCAAATTTACAAAATCCGCAAACTTGGAATATTGCCGAAGCGCAGTTTCTCCGACAAACTAATTCAGCCGATTATTTTGTGGGTTCCCAGCCAACTTTTTGGCAAACTCAAGGAACAGGAGACTATTGGGGTTTTACATCCATTCAACGACAGGGATTTGTACCACCTCAACCCTTTGGTGGTGGTTCTTCTGATCCTCGTCAACGTTTACAAGCAGATTCGATTGGACGCACAATTTCTGGTAAGACTGAACCAGGTACATTAGCGCGATTAGTACAAGGTTTTGGCGATCGCGTGATTGCCGAAATTTTAGTTGATTCTTCTGGCATTTACCGCTTTGAAAATATTAAAAGCCAAAATCAGTTTTTAAACAACAATTATCGCGTTTTGCTTTATCCCCAAGGACGACTCACCGCCCAACCAGAAATTCAAGAGGCTACTTTTTCGACAGTCCCAGGACAATTACCAGCAGGTGCTTCAGCATTTATCGCTTCTGGTGGCTTACGACGGAATTCTTTGGGGAATCAAAGTCTGTTGGGCAACTTTTCTGACTTTCGGGGCGGAATTGCTGGGCGTTGGGGTTTATCGGAAAATCTGACAGTAGGCTTAGGTGGAGTGTACGACGAATCGCCTAGAGCCTTAGGAGAATTATTTTGGCGTCCTGGAAACTTACCTTTGCAGGTAGCAGTTTCAGCACTGACGGGTAATAAGTGGGATGTGAACACAGATATTCGCTACAATCCATCATCCAACTTGAGCGCTGCATTTACCAGCGATCGCTTGTCTAGCCGTTTTAATCTAGATTGGCGAGTTTTGCCTCAATTCACCTTATTTGCCAGTACTGACACAGCTGATGCAACATCTGGCGGAATGCAAATTAACTTGAGTGGCAAAGATGCCTTTACCTTTGCCCGTGTCAGCTTAGATACTAAAAACCGCCTGCGCTGGAATTTGCTGCAACGTCTTGGGAGACTAGAATTAACGCAACGCGGTAACGAAATTGGCAGTTTGTCGGAACTGACTTACAAATTTTCTAAAAATAGCTTTTCTAATAGTGGCAGCACACTGCTGTTAAATTATGAAACACAGAATCAAAATCGTAGCGACAGCTTGCTAAGTGTGAGTTGGCGGTATCGTTCACAACAACAGGCGATTGATGGTAGCTATCAGTGGGAAGCACAGTTGGGCTATGGTATTGGTTCTCAGGGTAGTGGACTACTAGCCACATTATCAACAACAGTTTTACCAGGTTTGCTATTACGGGCGCGTTATCAAGGAGTATCGCCGAGTTCCGATGAAGCAACTTTCAGCATAGATTTAGCTTCTAGCCTGAATCTACAAGGGGGTATTAGTCCAGGCGATCGCCGTTCTAATTACTTCCGTACACAAGGCGGACTGTTGATTAAGCCATTTTTTGACCGAAACAATAACGGCAAACAGGATGGAGGCGAAGAAGTTTATACAGATAACGCTGATTTATTGTTGACTTTGAACAATAAACCTCTGAAGTCGTTTTTACCACAAATCCAGGGCGAGCGCACTTTAGTAAGGATGTCTCCTGGCGTTTATCGCCTCGATCTCGATCCAGCAGGTTTACCTCCTGATTGGCAGGCTGCGGCGGAATCCTTAGCTGTTGATGTGATTGCTGGGAGTTATACCCCTGTGATGATTCCGCTAATTCGTTCTTACACGCGATCAGGGGTAGTCACGGATGCTCAAGGCCAAGCGATCGCAGGCGCACGGGTAGAAGCTATACAACCAGATCAAGGAACTCGGCGTTTTTCTGTTACCAACGGTGCTGGAGTCTATTATTTAGAAGGCTTACCACAGGGAAAATATACTCTACAAATCAATGGTAAATCTGCTGGTAGCTTGAAATTGGAAGAGTCTTCTGAACCATTCCAAGAGCTTAATTTGCAACATCCGTCAATCCCCTAAGAGACTTCCAAAAAATAAATTATCCCAAATTATTTGTCCATTAGGAGCGCAGCTAGCTGTGCAACCCAATCCATGCATTTCTGGAAAAGACATTGTGGCATGTGTAGTAAGAAAGCAAATATCACTTGATGCTCAATTTAGCTCAAGGGGGTCTAATGATTGATCGCTTTGTAAATCTAATTTTTATCGATTCCTTCGCTGTAGTAATTAACCTGACATTTGGTACATTACTTCGCACTAAAATCTGCAATTATTCATGGGATGGAGTTGTTAATGATGAGCTTTCAACATCAGAAAGTAGCGCTAGTTCTTCTGAATCTTCACCATCCTTAGAAGAAGTACAAACCACTCCTATTCCATGAATCCTGCCTGCTGTAGCGATTCCATTTGAATGAAAAATAGGCTTAGGGGCGTACATCTGTGCGCCTCTATGAGAATCTATGTTTATCTGTGGTTTATATCGATTGTCACAAGCAATAACTAGAATTTTAACGGTAATACGGTAAAATCCAGAGGCAATTTTATTGTTACCAACGCGGGTTAAGGATGGAAGCAAATTTTCTGACGGCTGTTTTTCTGCCCCTAGCTCTATTTATAATCATGCTAGGCATGGGTTTAACCTTGACCTTAGAAGACTTTAAGCGAGTTGTAATCTATCCCAAAGCAGTGGTGATTGGCTTGGTGGCGCAGTTGATCATGTTGCCGATTGTGGGCTTTGGCATTGCGTCGGTGTTTCCCCTTGACCCACAATTAGCAGTAGGTGTGATGATTTTAGCAGCCTGTCCCGGTGGCGCTACTTCTAATATGATTACGTTTTTGGCCGGGGGTGATGTTGCTCTTTCTGTGACGCTAACAGCTATTAGTAGTTTCATTACGGTTTTTACGATTCCTCTGGTAGTAAATTTGTCAATGCAGAGATTTTTGGGCGAAGGAACAACGCTACAGTTACCTTTCTTAAACACTGTGTTGCAGATTGCGGTGATTACACTTCTACCTATAGCAATTGGGATGATAGCCAAGCGGTATGCACCCGGATTGGCAGACAAGGCAGATAAACCTGTGAAGTGGCTGTCTTTATTTTTCCTGGCGGTGGTAATTACTGGAGTGCTGCTGCGAGAACGGAATAATTTTATTTCTTACGTAATAGATGTGGGCTGGGCAACTCTGGTTTTGAATGTGGTTGCAATGGCTTTAGGTTTTGCGATCGCTACTTTAACCCGATTAGGGGAAAAACGCGTTACGGCAATTACAGTAGAAGTAGGAATTCAAAATGGGACACTGGCGATCGCGATCGCTTCTACGCCTACACTGCTGAATACTCCCACAATGGCCATTCCTGGGGCAATTTATGGTCTGCTAATGTTTGTGACTGGTGCTGGATTTGCTTGGTGGGCTAGTCGTCGTCAAGGCTTGTTGAAAGCATAAAGATAATTTGCCTCATCGGTTAAAAGTATTTGTACAAATTCAATTATCCAATCTTGTGTTGTTGATGTTTCTCGCCTCTTCTGCTAAACCAATTAATGATAATCTTAATAGTTTTGTAGACTAATTGAGGCAATATACTTGGTAAATTAGCGATCATGAAAGCTGACATTTTTCGTGGTAAATTTTCAGTTTTGAGTGACTGTGTAGTATTGACAATACAGACTATATAGCAATTCTATTTGATTTGTGGAAATTGAAAGGCTTAAATTCCCAACTTCTCTAAGAAGTTGGGAATTTTATTACTGGTGGCAATATTACCCAAAATCAGCAAAGTAGCAGAGTTAAAAATGTTGTTCCTTACCAGCATTTGGGAATACTAGAAAGTCGGTCAAGTAATAATGATTAACAAAAATGGAATTATATTGAATAAGCTAAAACACATTTTTCTGGCTAAATTTTTAGGTCTATTTTTTAGCAATCTCTACGACAGGCTATGCCTACGCATTAATATTGAGCGCCTAAAAGCAGGGGCTGATAAGGTCAAAAATTCGTCATTATACGCCAAATCTGTTGATTTTTTGTTTTTAGCACTTAAAAAAATAGGTTAAAAATAGGTTAATAGAAATTTAACAAAATACCCTCATATCTTATTACTTTCTTCATAATCAATCTACATAAAAACCCGCATACTACTTGAAATTACAAGTATAAGGCAAACTTGCTTGAACAGGCATATTTACAGTATGCATTAGTCTATTTGTGTGTTAATAGGCTGTATTTTGGCTGCTTGTCTAGCCATCTCGCAAATACTTGTATTGATGTATTTACAAAAGTTTCAGCAAGCAGATAACCCAATCATTTCGCACACCAAAGAGGAATCAAATGCAAGTATTTGTTAGACAGTCATTAGCTATTGTCTCGACTGGATTGTTACTGAGTTTACAAAGTTATGGGGCGATCGCGCAAAATCGCTCTTTAACCGTCTCATCTGATAGCGTCAATCAGTCATACAGAACTCAACAGTTCAAGACTCTACCTGAAAAAGACCTTAAATCGCGGATGCCAAAAGATTCGGTTAAGGCTCCAGCCAACGCTGCTTTCAGCACGGGTATTATCACTGGTACACCGGGTGCAGTAAGACCTTCAGCTTCAGATACAAGTAACTCCAACACAAATGAGCAACTAGATTTACCAATAGATTCCCCATTATCTTTTGGAACTTCTAAAGTACCTTACTCTACTTCCCGTGTTTTAGGGGGCACTACCAATCCTGCCCAGACCGATACATACCGTCGAGCCGGAAAGTTATATATGGCTTTTGGGGGAACCACTTATAACAGTGTTTGTTCAGCCTCAATGATTGGGAAAAGTCTTCTGATTACGGCTGCACACTGTGTTCATGATTATGGAAAAGGAAGCAACGGCTGGGCGAAAAAGGTGAAGTTTGTTCCTGCAAAAAACAACTCTTCTGAACCCTATCTATCATTTGAAAGCACGCAGTACCTGATTCCTACCGCCTACTTTAATGGAACTGATACCTGTACACAGACTGGCGTTGTTTGCAACAATGACATTGCGCTTGTTGCACTAAACAATAATAGTTCAGGACAACAGGCAGGCAATCTTACCGGTTACTTCGGTTATGCCTGGAATGGCTACAGTTATACTGTGCCAGCCGCAGCCTATCAAGGCGTCTTCGGCAATAAACTATTTGCGTCTATCACTCAGCTCGGATATCCTGCCTCTTTTGACTCAGGTTTGAGGATGCAAATCAACACTGCCTATGGCGCATACTACGCTACCGGCAATCTAAAGAATACTTGGTTAGGTTCAGCTATGACTGGCGGATCTAGCGGTGGTCCCTGGCTTGTCAACTTTGGTGCCGATGCGGTAGGAGGAAATTATGGCTCTTCAAACGTCCGTAATACTGTTGTCGGAGTTACAAGCTATGGTAATGACGAGCAGCGAATGGGTTCGTCTTGGTTTGGACAAAACCAACAATTTCCTAACGCTGCTTATGGTACGCGTGGGGCGGGCAACATTGGAAAACTAGTTTATGACGCTTGCGATAACCCTGCATTAAGCGCTTGGAAACTTCAAAGTAAGGGGCGTTGCAGATAAGTAGTTAGGCTAACCCTCATTCAGGTAAGTAGAAAGCGAACTAAAATTGTAGCAGATAAAGCTATTTTCCTCTTGGTGTCTAAGTGGTGAAGAAATAATTTTTTTACCCTTTAGGCACAAAGGCACCAAGATAAATCGATTTCTAAAACTGTCACGTTAACCATCGAATTACCCAAAAGTCCTCCAAAACCTCACCCTGTCCTATCTTTAATCCCTCTCCTTACTAAGGATAGGGATAGATTTGACGTAGTAAAACCAGGGTGAGGTATATCAGGGGCTATGAGACTTAACCGTAAATGGACTCACCAAAGACTTTTGTATACATCGTAACCTCTGTAAGACGAGTGCGGGTTTCTAAGTTTATAAAAGAATGCCTCAGATTGCCCGTGAAAATATTAATTTCACTATAATAATGTTCATAACATTTCCTGATCCATCTAGAGTAAGCGATTACACATTATGCAAACGAAGATGGTTTCGCTCAAAGTTATCTTAATTCAGGTGGGTTTTGTTTTAAGCATTGTGGGGGTTGCCCTGACCTTCAACCTTGCTTTATTGGCCTGTACAAAGTCTTCTTCAACTCAATTACCTACTATGTCCTCCGAACGCCCTCCGCAGTCTCGTGTTGCTTTGAAAAATTCTTCTTGGCGACTTGAGCGTTGGGAGCGTAAAGGCTCTGCTGTTGCACTTGTGCCCCAAACAGAAGTGTCTCTGCATTTTGAGGACAATCAGGTGAATGGGTTTGGGGGATGTAATCGTTTCGGTGGCTCCTTTAAGCTGGTTGATGACCAACTTTCCTTAGGAACATTAGATGCAACTCAAAAGGGTTGTGATCCAGTCGTGATGAATCAAGAAGTCCAATTCTTATCCGCCCTCCAATCGGTACGTCGCATTGACTCAGATGCTTCGGGTCGTCTGGTATTGTTTTATGCATTGAATGCAGATGAGGGAGTGCTGTATTTTGTCCCTATGAAGTAGGCTCACAAACGACAGCTTAACTCGCATTTGTCACAAGTCTTGCGATGTCTGCGGCAAGCTACGCCTACGCATTCATCATAACCTCTACACATGCTAAGTTTCGGATATTTTTACGGGTAAGAATGTTGATACACTATGAAACGCCTGCATCTATAGTTCTGATCTGAAAGGCAATACTTCTCGGTTAATAACAAAAGCAGGGTAGCTCTCATTCGCTATTTACTCAGCAGCGTGGACAAATCGGGAGTATGTACTCCAATGTTTCCAACATAGTGCATCTACATGGAGATTTCGTTGATGTTTCTCGCTTCTTCTGCTAAACCAATTGATGACAATCTTAAGAATTTTGTAGACGAAATTGAAGCGCAAAGTCCTAGTTTGTCAGTTTTAGCAGCGCGTCAATTTCGCTATAGCTTACGTCAAACTCCTGTAGAAATAAATATTAAGGAACCACGCCAGTTTAACGTCCTCGAAGAATTTATCATCCGCGCTGCGATTGAATTTCAACCACCACCAACAGAGGATGAATTAGCCTCTGTACTTGGGCTTGATTCTGTATTTATTAAAACTACTACTGCAACTCTTCGTTCATTACAAACTCTATCAGCAACATCGCCAATTACAGTCACTCCTGAAGGCCGCTCATTTTATGAAAAAGGGTTTGTACCACAGCCGCCATATGCTGTACAAATTAATGCTATTACAGACCCCTTAAGCGAAAAAATCACATTTCAATCTGAATCCTTAAATGAGACAGTGATAAATTTGCCTGATTTGGCAGACTTTATAACTATTGATAATACAATTGCTGATATTGCTTCCTTACCGCTTGAGGAAATCCAAAAAAGTATTCAAACTTCAGGTTTAGCACTTCATATCCCAGAAGAGGGAAAAATTGTCACTTCCTATAAGGTACTAGCTTCGACTCAAAAAATTTGGAGAAAAATATCGCTTTTCATTATCTTCGATGCTCTTGAAGATAAATTGAGCATTCAAATAAAAAATGGAAAGCAAATTTTAGAGCCAGCATCGAATTGGTTAGAACTGTTACATGCTGAAGGTAAGATAACCTTGCAAACATTATGCAAATTGTCAACCGAAACCATCAATTTTCAACGTGAAGCCATTTTCAAGCAGAAAAATACTGAAATAGAAGCTAGACTCGAAAAGATTCGCCAAAAGGCGCTAGAAGCTGCCACAAAAGCTGGTGAAAAAGTAGATAACAAAGCGTTAGGTGAAGCTGTACAGTTACGCAATGGACAAATTAGCCTAGTTTTTTCAGAAGTTTTAAATTCAGCTAAAAGTCAGATTCTAATCTATTCTCCTTGGGTTAATCAGGCAGTTTTTAATGAAAAATTTCTAAATTTATTACAGAAATTAGCTAATCGTGGAGTTCGGATTTTAATTGGATATGGAATTGCACGGCTACAAGAAGATGAAGATAAACCAATTCCACCAGAAGTAGAGAAAAAAATTCGAGCGATCAAAACACCTCATGGTTTACCATCTGCACAGGTTTTTTGGTTGGGAGATTCCCATGTCAAAGAAGTAATAGTTGATAAAGAAATCTATATTTGCGGATCTCATAACTGGCTATCTTATCGCGGCGATTATCTACCACAAGGCGAGTCAGTTTATAAAGTTACAATTCCGCATCAAGTCCAGGAAGCTTATGAATTTCTCGCTAATCGCTTCCAAAATCATGCTCAAAAATTATGGAAAAATGCTCTAGAAAACCGCGACTCTAAACTGGCTATAGAGTCTTTATGTGTGTGGGGTGCGCTAGGTATGGAAGATATTGCACTCAAAGAAATACAGAAAAATAATTGGTTTGAGCTTCTGCCTGTATGGTTAAATGTAGCACTACAGGGATTGAAATCGAAAAACTTATCATGTGATTCAGCAAGTTTTAAAAGTGCACTTTCGTTGCTGAGTCAAGTTTCTACTGAAGAGGATTTTATTGAGTTATTGCAGCAGGGATGGTGTAAAGTTATCGGCGCGATCGCAATTAACAATCCCAAAACTGCTTTACACTTACTTAGTGATGAAGTATGGGCGCAGTTTCTACGCCTCAATATTGCCCAAAAGAGTGATTCACCTGAGAATTTTATTTCGCAATATACCTAAAAGAAAATAAACCTATTACGGAGCTTTTCAGTTTAAATTAGCTCTTTAGAATAACAAAATTTATGAACATAACATGTTGCCAAACTATACACTGCGTAAATTCAACTAGTGTATTTTTTAGCTTTAGTATTAATAATTCACCGAAAGACAGCCAATAAATTCGTCGTACCGATTTGGTATGAATTATCAATTAAATGATTCTTAACCTTTGATTGACTTAAAGATAGATCCAGAGATTCGTCTTATTCGATACAATTTATAGGTAGAGAGAGCCGAGGAGAACAAGGTGGTCTTATTAAAAGGCTTTGAGATTGAGATGTACACTGGCACACCTCAAGGTGAAATCGTCGGTCTCTCCGACAAAATCGTTGCGGCTTTGGATGGATTTATGCGAGAGCCAGATAGCCGCAACGTCGAATATATAACCCAACCATCCCATAATTACGAGAATTTATTGTGTGCCTTGCTGCGTCCCCGGCGGGAGTTGCGAAACTACCTCAATCGTTTGGGCGATTATACCTTGATACCGGGGAGTACTTTATCTTTGGGTGGAGGCGATCGCTTTCTGCGTTCCGATCCAGCAAACCCCTATCATGACTACATTGAAAACACCTACGGGACAAAAGTAGTCACCGCCAGCGTACACATCAATGTAGGCATCAGCGACCCAGAAGTATTAATGCGGGCATGTCGGGTGATCCGTATGGAAGCACCTCTATTTCTCGCCCTCAGCGCCTCATCTCCCTTCCTCGATGGCAAAGCTACTGGCTATCACTCCACCCGTTGGGGCGTATTTCCACAAACGCCTAGCCATGTACCGTTATTTGCCAGCCACGCAGATCATATCCAGTGGGTGGAAGCTCAACTCGTTGCAGGAACCATGCAAAACGTGCGGCATTTATGGGCATCAGTGCGACCAAATGGCGATCGCCGTCCCTATGACTTGAATCGCCTAGAATTGCGAATTTGCGATTTAGTCACAGATCCCATTGCCTTGCTAGCCATTACTGCCTTATTAGAAGCGCGTTTATTGCAAATAATCGAAAATCCCAGCATCGATCCATTAACTCAAAGTACTTTCTCTGCTGAAGAACTCGTTACCCTGACTGCTGACAATGAAGCTGCTGTTGCTGCTGGTAGTCTCGATGCTCATCTGAGGCATTGGCAAGATGGTAGAAGTATCCTAGCCAGAGATTGGATTTCTGAAATGTACCAAGATGTTTGGGCGATCGCTAAACAACGAGGTTTTGGCTGTTTCCTCTCCCCCTTGCACAAAATCCTCCGCGAAGGCAATGAAGCTCAACAGTGGTTGCAATTACACGCAGTCGGTTTTGACAGCCAGCGCGTTATCACTCAAGCTATTGTCGCCACTCAAGAGCGCGAAATCGAACTCGAAGACAAATTGTGTTCGTCCCTACTGGCATAGTCTTAAGGAGCAGAAAGGTAGGGGAGGGTGAAGGAGAAAAATTAATGCCCAGTCTCCGTCCCCTACCCACATCTTCCGTCTTTAGACAATTTTCTTGGAGATGCTACCACCCCTAAAAGACACATACACTTACTTTTTCTACATAAAACTTAATATTTTCCAATTTTAGCCAAATACCTTCTCAGGCATTGCTCTGGGAGGGTTTACGCTTCGTTTTAAAAATCTAATCGATGGAGGATGCTTGATTATTATTAACAAAACCTATGAATAGCCTCTACCTTTTGGTAGATTTAACATTGACAATATTTTTTTTTATACCATACGTAAATTATACGGACAATGCCTCAGGTAGTTTTAGTTAACCCGCAAATTCCTCCTAATACAGGTAATATTGCCCGTACTTGTGCAGCTACGGGTACAGAGTTGCATTTGGTGGGGCCTTTAGGATTTGAAATTAGCGATCGCTACCTCAAAAGAGCTGGCTTGGATTACTGGCCTTATGTCAAGCTACACTATCACGAATCGCTAGAAGCCTTTAAAAACTTACATCAGGAGCGTGGAGGCAGATGGTTAGGTTTTACTGTTGGTGGAAATTGTAATTATGTAAGCTTTCAGTTTCAAGCTGATGATTGGCTGCTGTTTGGTAGTGAAACCACGGGCTTACCACCAGAAATTCTGTCAGATTGCGATGCTACTCTGTATATTCCCATGAGCCAAACGGGGGTTCGCAGCTTGAATCTGTCAGTGAGTGTAGCAATTGGATTATTTGAAACCCGTCGTCAGTTAGGCTATCTACAATAGTTGTTTACCTTTATATTTATAAGTAATTATACTTATTGTATCTCTAGATATCTATTAGACGAATGATTTATGGCAGCAAAAAATTTCTTGATTACTGCAATAATATGTAAAACAATATACCTGAAATTGGTTTTTTTCCTAAATTGTAGTGGAAGATACTTACAAGGAGATGAAGGTTATTATAAGAAATTTGTATATAAAACTTGTGATATTGCCAAATTTGAATGATAGATTTTGATGAATTTGAAACATCCTAAATTGGGGGTAAAAACCGCTATAATCCTTTCATGTCATGAATCTGAGCGATTTTAACTCAATGAACTCTAGAAAGCAGCCCCAAAGTAGCCAATAGTTCATACGGTTGTTTTTTAGGGAATAATCAACGTAAAGTCTCGTGTTGAGAAGGCTGATTGGGTAGAAATATCTTGAAGATATCTACAGTAGGGGGCATCACTTTTCCAGAAGTCGCAACAATCTAATTCTCGGCAGCGACTATGGACTTGGCAAATAGTTTGTCCAGTCCCCGCGATTGACGCAAGACAAGCGCGGACAATGGTAAAGAGTAAAACGTCCTAAGTGGTGTTAGGAGTGGTTCGGACAAGTAAACACAGCAAAATTTAAGTTTTGCTAACACATGTGAACTTGTCTAAATCAGAGAAGCAGGTTAATCTTGCGTAAGCATCTCTGGTGAATGTGATCTTGATCTATCATTTGTTGTGATCTAAATCATTGACTAGTATCCAACTGAAAAATCGAGGTCAGTTAAGCGCTAGTGATCATAGGAGGTCGTCTTTGAAACGAGCATTAAAAAAGAGAGTAAAAGCTGTGTTGAACAATAACCCCAGCAGCGATGATGCCCCGGTAGAACTGCTAAATGTGATGAATCCAAAAGTTAACCGCCGGGTGCGGACAAAAGCCGCCATGATTGGCTTGGCAATCTCTATGGGAGCAACCAGCCTTTTGGTGACTCGACAAAGCGATCAAGCCCAAGCAGCGGTGCCAGTAGGCAGCCAAAAGGCAAGCTCAACGATTCCTGCTGTTCCTGACACTGAGGTGAAATTCGCCTCCACAAAGCTGGAGTCCCAAGCAGTCTCATCAGCGACCGTGCCGGAAAATCCTGTTATCGTGGAACCAACGGCAGTCTCACAAGTGCCTGGGCTTGAAGCTAAATGGCAAGTCGCGGCAAATGGAATGTCTTTGCAAGTTCCTGCATCAGAAACGTTTTCCCAAGGAACAACAGTTTATCAAAATTCTACCTACCTGAAGCCCCAATTGGCACAGGGATTGAACAATACCTTAGCTGAGACTAGTTTTCCAACAGTCAATAATCTGTCTGACTCTAGTGCTGATGGTGTTGGTATTACAAATGCATCATTAACTGCCCAGCCACAGACAGTGGCAATATCTGGCGCAGCCAACAGTGAAATAAATGCACAACTGAAGGCGCAACAAGAGTTCGCACTGAATCGCTTACAAGAAAAATCGAATCGGTTAAGAAATAGCCTGGCACAGTTGCGGTCTGGAGAGACCAAGGATTTATCCCAAGCTGATATGGGGTTGGCGCAGTCGGCTGTAGTTGAGAAGACTGTATTAGCCCAGTCGGACACTTTTGGTGATACAAGCAAAGCGAACTTGATATCGAAGTTAAAACAGAAGACACAGACGAGTGCACTGACACCAGCTACACCAACAGTTATTGCGTCCTCGACTCGAACAGATTACGAAGTTAAGCCTGGAGATACACTAGCAGCGATCGCCAGCAGATACAATACTTCAGTATCAGAAATAGTTAAGGCAAATAATCTCAATAATCCAAATGAACTGCAAATTAGTCAAAAACTAGTTATTCCTGCTGTTCAAGTTGAGGCAACTGTAGCGACTAAGCCCACTTTCGTAGAGACCAGCAAAACTCCAAAGGTGGCTACCTCCCCGGTGAACATTGGTAGTGCCAACTCATATCTACCTACTTCACAATCACCAACTATTGCCGATAACAGTAGTAGCATTACCGCCGCTACACCGGTAACTATTCAGGTTCAGGCAAATAGTGCGACCGACTTAGAAACAGCCCCCTCCACGGCTAGTTCTTATGGCGTCGGTGGTGACATTCCAGTGCCAAAAGCTTTTGCCGAAATGCAACAGCCTAAAACACCAGCAAATAGGGTAGCAAGGGGAAACAATAACAATAATGACCGCTTACGGGGCTTACAAGCGGAAATCCAGAGGTTACAGCAGAAATATCGCGCTCAACAGTCTGGTAACTTAGTTGTGTCGGCAGCAGCTACTGAAACTAATAATGCTGCGATGCTCACTCCTATTTCTACCCCCAATAATTTCACTGTACCCAACTCTGCTGCTCGACCAAATAGTGTAGCTATACCAATTCCAGTTCCTACACCGATTCAGTCTGTTCAGTCTAACTATAGCGCTCAACCAATTAAGGCCCAATTCCGTGCGACTGTACGCCCTAACGAAGCAATAAACCCAGAGTTCTTACCTAATCTAGGGTCTGCTAGCCAGTGGACTCCCTCTCGCACTCCATCTGCCACAAGGGTTGCAACCCCTCCTGGAAGAGTAAATGCTTCTGACTCCTTAGGAAAGATGCGGGGAACTACAGTTTCTCCACAGATAGTACCGCCTTTGGCAGCAGTGGATCAGTATCTGCCCAGACCCATTGACGAACTTACACCTCCTCCATCTTCCTCAACCATATCTTACACATGGCCAGCCAAAGGCACGCTCACCTCTGGCTATGGCTGGCGCTGGGGTAGAATGCACAAAGGAATTGACGTTGCTAACTCCACTGGCACGCCAGTTGTCGCCTCAGCTGAGGGGACGATAGAAAAAGCTGGTTGGAACAAAGGTGGTTACGGCAACCTTGTCGAAATCCGTCATCCTGATGGCAGCACGACTCGCTATGCTCATAACAGCAAGATTCTGGTGCAACCTGGTCAGCAGGTGAATCAAGGAGAAACAATTGCCTTAATGGGTAGCACTGGTCACAGTACTGGTCCACACACTCACTTTGAAATTCATCGATCAGGCAAGGGTGCTGTTAACCCAATTGCTATGTTACCGGATCGCATATAATTTCTTGCCTTTCTGTAACTAAATCATCGCCTTGTTTTGTTGAGGGAGTTTACCTCCCTCTTTTGCTTTCTATGACTTCAATAGGGATGAAAGCTGTAAGAAAATTGCAAAAATCCTAGTCTTGAGGAAATTTATATGCTATACTAGTTAATGACTTGAAGATATATGGCTCAGTAGCTCAGTTGGTTAGAGCACGGGACTCATAAGCCTGGGGTCGTTGGTTCAACTCCGACCTGAGCCACTTTAAAGTAATTCGTAGTTAAGAGGTTATTTTAAGACTATCTTTTAATGCCATCCTCAGTGTAGCTTGCTACACAAACGAGACGCATGACTCGGCTAAACATGACAAATTATACACTTCTGAACTTTTAAAAAACCCTATAAAATTTAGAATTACGAATTACGAATTACGAATTAGTAATTATTTTTGTATGTGGCGGATTACTTCAGAAACTGACCAAGCTTGAGCGATCGCTCCTCTGGGAGTGTGAGGTGAATCGCCATCAAAAATCTCAGAAATAGAACCAAGACCAGCGTCAAATAGGAAATGATCTAGCAGAGGTTGCCAATCAAAAGGCAGCGATTGTTGTGGATAAAAACGTTGCCAAGCCCGAATATATGGGCCAATTAGCCAAGCCCAAACAGTGCCTTGGTGATAAGCGCGATCACGCTGCTCTTGGTTGCCATCGTATTTCCCTTTGTATTCGGGATCTCCTGGATCAAGACTGCGAAGACCATAGGGGGTGAGCAAGCTAGCCGTTGCCAAATCTAATATCTGACACCCTTGCTGTAAAGAAAACCCACAATGGTGCAGCGACAGCGCCAAAACGGCATTTGGACGAATTTGGAAATTCCGGCGATCGTCCGGCTCAATAGTATCGTACAGATAACCTAACTGAGGATTCCAAAACTTTTGTAGCGAGATTTTCACGTGTTGTGCTTGTTGAGCATAACGCTGTGCTTGCTTAGTGAGACGCACTGGCTCACCAAACTTAAGCTGGCTCAATCGTTCTGCCCACTGACTCAGCCAACATAAAGCTGAATACCACAGCGCATTGATTTCCACTGGCTTACCGTAACGGGGAGTGACGGGATGTGCCCCAATTACCACATCCATCCAGGTGAGAGCTACACCACGAGCATCCCAACTAACTAGCCCATCAGTAGCATCGACCTGGATATTGAAATGTGTACCACCGACAAATGCTTTGTAGATTTGCTGTACTACGGGGAATTGCTCTGCCAAAAATTTCCAGTCTTGGGTAGCTTCTAAATAAAGCCCTAAAGTTTCAATCCACCACAACGCCGCATCAATACTGTTATAAATTGGTTCTCCATTGACATCAGGAAATCCATTAGGAATCAAACCGTGGCGACAATAAAGCCCAAAAGTCCCCAATACTCCTTTTGCTAGGTCAAAGCGCTGTGGAACTAGTGCCAACCCCGGTAAAGCGATTAATGTGTTGCGTCCCCAGTCATTAAACCAGTGATAACCAGCAATGACTGTAGAGCCTGCAATTGAGGCTCGATAGACGATAAACTGATCGCTTGCTTTGAGTAGTTGTTGCCAGATTGGGTATTGGTAATTACTCCTCTGCTCCTCTGCCTCTTTGCTTCCTTCTCTCCATTCAAAAATCTGTGAGAGCCTTTCTTGCTCTGCCTTTAGGGCTTCTGCAAAAGTTTCGGGGGTGAGAACACCTGGCATCAGGTCGGGTAAACCTACTCGTGCTTCTAGAGTCACTGTATCTCCTGGTTGGAGTGTGACTACCAAGTAACCAGGACTGTAGAGGTCTTCCTTGTCGCCTAATCCCCGTTTGGTCTCCTCAGGTAATCCATAGTGCCAATACCAAACTGCATCTGGTTGATAATTTCCTTGTGTCCAGCGCAAGTGCCAAGGTATGCCGAAATGCCCAGAATTGATTGCTTGGAGACAGACTTGTTGTTGCCCTAGCACTTGTGAGAACTGTAATTCTGGAGCAGTCTGCTGGTGATGAAAGTCACGTTCTGCTATCAACAGTCGCAACCGTAAAATCGCTGTATGACTTCCCTCGTAGCGATATTGGATTAAAATCCGATGGCAAAATTGGGCAGGGGCATTAGGCATGGAGCATGGGGCATTGCTTCTTCCTCCTTGTGTCCTTTGTTCCCAGTCCCCAGCCCTCACCAAACCATAAGGCATGACCAGTTGTCTGGTTAACTGCCAGTTATCTTGGCCCCAAATCCATTTTGGAACTGGTTTAATATCAAAACAGCGTAGCAGTTCGCAGCCTGTTGGCTCAATCTGACCGTTACCCCAAAAATTTGTCCCCAGTGCCACAACGCTCCCTAATATTTCCAAGCTAGCTTCTAAGTGCGAAAACAGCAAAGTCCGCTCAGAAGGAGGGTTTGTAGCGGCAAACAGCCAACCGTGATAAGTACGCGTGCGGACATCAGAAATTGTACCGCTGGCAAAACTTCCCAAGCCATTGGTAAGCAACCATTCTCTTGTATCTAAATCAAGCATTTGCTACTCAAAATCGTTATGAGTATGATATAGTCGTAACAGATCGTAATTAAACTGTGAGAGCGTGGATGGGTGAGTTTATACTTAACCCGAATTCCAACGCTACTAAACCGATAAAGGAGAATTAGGTTAATGTCCCTTACTTACGGAACCGAAGGAAGCCTCCGCGTTGGTCAACAAGCTCCCGATTTCACAGCAACGGCTGTGGTAGATCAGGAATTTAAGACAATCAAACTTTCCGATTATCGCGGTAAGTATGTTGTCCTATTTTTCTACCCACTAGACTTTACCTTTGTTTGTCCCACTGAAATTACAGCATTTAGCGATCGCTACGAAGAATTCAAGAAAATCAATACTGAAGTCCTTGGGGCTTCCGTTGACAGTGAATTCTCCCACCTCGCTTGGATTCAAACAGATCGTAAGTCTGGTGGCGTTGGCGACCTGAATTATCCTCTAGTCTCCGATATTAAAAAAGAGATTAGCGCCGCTTACAACGTTCTTGACCCAGCAGCAGGCATTGCCTTGCGTGGTCTGTTCCTCATCGATAAAGATGGTATCATACAGCACGCCACTATCAACAATCTAGCTTTTGGTCGCAGCGTTGATGAAACCCTGCGGACATTACAAGCAATTCAGTATGTTCAGTCTCACCCCGACGAAGTTTGCCCAGCTGGTTGGCAACCTGGTGACAAGACAATGAATCCTGACCCAGTGAAGTCTAAAGTTTACTTCTCTGCTGTCTAAATTTCGCTAGCTAGCAAACTCTAATCCATCCTGTTGGAGTTGAGATCAAAATCAATGAAAACCACAGATAAACAGAGATACACATTAAACAGTGTCAACCTCCGTATCTATCTGTGGTTTTTTCATAAAATGGTATTTAAATAATCAGGGATAAAAATATGCTTACTTCAACTGATTTTAGTGGATTATTAAATGAGCGATTCTTCCGCAACTTTTTACCAGTTCCAGCGACAAATCAACTCAGATTGGGAGTAGGAACGCCAGATTTTCAACTGCCTGATATTACCAACGGAACTTTAGTAAAATTGTCTGATTATAAAGGTAAGCAACCAGTCTTACTCGCCTTTACTCGCATCTTTACTGAAAAACAATATTGCCCCTTTTGTTTTCCTCACATCAAAGCCTTAAATGAGAAATACGAGCAATTTAAAAATCGCGGTATAGAAGTTTTAATGATTACTAGTACCGATGAACGGCAGAGTCAAATTGTTGTGAAGGATTTAGGCTTACAAATGCCATTATTGAGTGATCCTAGTTGTCGAGTGTTTCGTACCTATCAAGTAGGGCAAGCGCTGGGAGCACCTTTACCAGCCCAGTTCGTATTAGATAAAGAAGGAAAACTCCGCTACTGGCATTTATTTTCTTTTTTGGATCACAATGCTAGCGTTGAGACCTTGCTAGAACAATTCAATTGAGTGGAAGGTGTAAAATTGGCAATGCCCACCCTACTTATAAAAGTATGAGGTTTTATGGTGCTGACCCTTTATCATTCGCCTATTTCTCCCAACTCCCGCCGCGTCTGGATTACTCTGCTGGAAAAAGGACTTGAGTTTGAATTAGTAGAGATAAAACTAGATGGGGAGCAGTTTAAACCAGAGTTTTTGGCAATTAGCCCCTTCCATCACATTCCGGCTTTGGTGGATGATGGCTTTAATGTAGTGGAATCTTTGGCAATTCTGGACTATTTAGAGGCAAAATATCCCACACCTGCAATGTTGCCTAAAGATGCCAAGGATTTAGCGATCGCACGCATGGTACAACTGGTAACTGTGAATGAGCTTTTGCCAGCAACCACCACATTTTTACCTCAGATATTAGGCTTACCTGGGGAAGATCCAGAAAAAATCGAGCAGGCGAAGCAGAAAATTTCAACAGTGCTGAAGCTTTTTGAGAGTTTAATTGACGATCGCCCTTATTTTGGTAGTCAAAACCTAACTCTCGCGGAGGTTGTAGCTGGAACTGTAGTAATATGGCTGCCGGAAGTAGGGATTTCCTTAAGTGACTATCCCAAACTGAATGCTTGGTACAAGCGGTTAGCTGCACGCACAACATGGCAAGCTACCGAGGCTACACCGGAGGCAATGGAAGCGTTTAAGTCGATCATAGTAGCGAGAAATAGGCAGTAAATTCATACTTAAATGTAGAGACGGTAAATTTACCGTCTCTACAAAGCTAAATTTTCACAGCTTAACTTGCTGCAAATGACTGCGGGGATTATAAGTACGTATAGCCCGGATTTTTTCATAATATTCCCGCTCTTGCTGGCTAAGGTCTTTTGGTGGTGCGATCGCTACCTTCACCAACTGATCGCCACGTCCACCCTTGGCGAGGGGCCAACCTTTGCCACGTAAACGCAGCGATTGACCAGAACGCACTCCTGCTGGTAGCTTGACATTAACTGAACCATCAGGAGTGGGTACATCAATAGACGCTCCCAAGGTAGCTTCATCTGGCGTGATTGGCACTTCGCACACCAAGTTATCGCCTTCCATTTGGAAGAACGAGTGCGGCTGAAGTTCGACTTTTAAGTACAAATCCCCTCGTTGCTGAGTCATCGGGTTGATTTGACCTTTACCCCGCACGCGCAGGCGAGTACCAGGTTTAGCCCCAGATGGAATACGAACATCAATTGTTTCGTTACCTAAACTGAAGCGTTTTTGTACACCGTTGAATGCTTCAGCAAAAGTTAGAGTGATTGCTGCTTCTGTGTCCTGGGAAGTACTCGCACCTGCATCACCAAACCCATAATCGTTAAAGCCGCTAAAACCACTCGGCGCACCTGTGGAAGTGCGGTAAGAGTAATTTTGTGAGTAACTTTGTCGACCACCGCGAGGGCTAGCACCGCCAAAGCGTCCTAGTAACTCATTGATGAACTCATCAAAATTTCCGTATTGACTGAAGTCAAAGCCACCCATATCAGCACCAACACCGCCAGATGGGAAACCTTCACCAGCTTGTTTCCAATATTGACCGAATTGGTCGTATTTTTTGCGTTTATCTGGGTCTGACACAACTTCGTAGGCTTCGCTAACTTCTTTGAAGCGTGCTTCTGCCTGTTTGTTATTTGGGTTGACATCAGGGTGATATTTGCGGGCTAGTTTACGAAAGGCTTGTTTAATCTCCTCTGGAGTGGCAGTCTTACTAACTCCCAAAATTGCGTAATAGTCTTTGAAGTCGGTTGCAGCCATCTACCAGCCTCCTATAGAAATTCCCGTTATGTTTTTTTTTAAGATGAGAGATATTTAATTTGCTAGGTATAGTGCCAAGCAAAAGAATATGATTTTAAATTAACAAAGAATATAGAAAATCAAGTGTGGTTCTCGCTCAAGGAGCGATCGCAATTTCCGTACTCTAATTTTTCTGATAAGCGGATCAGCTTGTCTAGTCCCTCTTCCAGGCTTGGGGGGGCATCCCGGAGTTGACGGTGCATCCGCAAAATAATTTCTTCAGGAACCTGACGCGATCGCCTTTTATTCCGTGCTAAACACAACCAAACTGGCGTATCCACCCAAATCCCCGTAATGTGGGTAAAACCCAAGTCATGGGCTAAAGCAATAACTTCACGGCGATGGCGGCGCTGGGCATTGGTGGCATCGAAAATAGCTGTATTTTCTGTAGAAATAGCTTGCTGAAATTGCCGTCCTACTTCCCGCCAAATTACCAGCCACGGGCCCTGAATGGCTGGGGAACCGAACAGCTGCCCCCTGATGATATCTGTAGAAATCAGCGGCATCTGGGGGCATTCTGTCAGTAATTGTTTTGCCAAAGTTGACTTACCGCTACCTGGAAGACCAATCAGTAAAATGAGTTTAGTCATTAGTCCTTTGTCCTTTGTCACTTGTAACTATTAACCAATGACTAATGACTAATAACTAATGACTAAATGATCGTTCCATCGGGAATTACAGCATTTTTCAGCACTACGACAATACCACTGCGGATATAGAAACCTTGACCTTCCCGTTCAGCTTCTTGCACATTATCTTTATTGATAATTTTGACATCATGACCGATGCGGGCATTTTTATCGATGATGGCACCGCGAATGTGCGTATCTGTACCGATACCTACGGGAATGTCATTTTCTACTAAGCTACATTGGCGTTCCACAGAAGCTTGGTAAAAATCTGCACCCATGAGCAAAGATTCTTCGATGACGCAGCCAGATTCAATCCGCGATCGCACTCCCAAAACTGAATGTTGAATGCGGCAATTTTTCAAAATGCAACCTTCGCCAATAATTGATTCTGTGATCTGGCAATCTAAAAGTTTAGTCGGAGGTAAGTAACGAGCACGGGTATAAATTGGTGCGTGTTCATCGTAAAAACTAAAGGGTGGCTGGGGCTGCTGAGTCAGTGCTAAGTTTGCATGATAAAATGCCTCGATTGTCCCAATATCTTCCCAGTAGTCATCAAATAAGTAGGCTTGAACGTTGTAATCTTTCGATGCATCAGGAATAATTTCTTTGCCGAAATCAGTCCTTTCTACAGCCTCTCTTAACAATTTGAACAGAACATCTTTTTTAAAGACGTAAATTCCCATTGAGGCGATGTAGGGCTGTTGTAGGGCTTGTTCTTTTGTTAATCCCAGTACACTTGTATCAACGCGCATTTGGGTTAAAGCTTCACCTTTGGGTTTTTCGCTAAAGTCAATGATCCTACCGGAGTCATCGATTTTCATCAAACCAAAATCTGAGGCGCGGCGCTCGTCTATGGGGATAACTGAGAGAGTAATATCAGCACCCGTTTCTCTATGGCGCTGGATAAACTGGCGATAATCCATGCGGTAGAGGTGATCTCCAGAGAGGATGAGATATTCGTCTACATCCCATTCTTCCATTAACCATAGGTACTGACGTACAGCATCCGCAGTTCCTTGGAACCAATTAGGGTTTTCTGGTGTTTGCTGTGCTGCTAGCACTTCCACAAACCCCTCATTGAAGCCAGTAAAGTTGTAGGTACGGGCGATGTGACGATTCAGAGAAGCTGAGTTGAATTGTGTCAGAACGTAGATTTTGAATATTTCGGAATTTATGCAGTTACTGACAGGGATATCGATTAAGCGGTACTTTCCCGCCACTGGTACTGCTGGTTTAGCGCGTAGTTTAGTTAACGGGTAAAGCCGAGTACCCGCGCCACCGCCAAGGATGATTGATAATACTTTTTTCACAAAATTTCTCCCAGCTGCCTTTCAACTCTCATCTTCAGTTTAGGACTGTATGTGGCAGCTGGTAAGGGGGGATCAAATATTCTAAAGATAGAATTTTAGAAAATACTACTAGTGATGGATAATGCTGCTAAAAAACAATTTATTAGAACATTTGTATTATTTGGTGTGAAAGTTGGGGAGCGATCGCTATACCTGTTATCTCAACAGAAATCTCTCAAACTAACTCTACAAGCAGCAACCTTGAGTAAATGACACCAATTATATCAAACACCTAAAATGCCCATACCTATTCTCTTATTAACCAAACGTAATTGCTGCGATCGCTTCAAATACTTCACCCAAGGTTGCTCTGACAACTGGGAAATGGCATTTGGTGAGAGTGTTGCCGTGAAAATATCTTTACCACTGGTTACATCATTGACACCTAAACTTTTTAAAACAGTAGTTGCGGTAGAGTCTAGAATTGGTTCAGTATGGATAAAAACCGCCAAACTCGGTTTCTCTAGATTTTGAACATCATTCAGCGCTGTAGCAAGGGCAGCATCTAGCTTTTGATAATTCATCAGCAATTCCTTGGTAAAAAGGACGGGCAATTTTTAGCCGTTCTTAAAACCAATTTATCAAATTTATGATTTTTCATTGCCTATCTTTGTATAGACTTAATGCACAAATTTCGTATCCGCTCGATAAATGGGGTGACAAAAAAAGAAGATCGTGCTATTGAGGCAAAAGTCTCTGAGTTGCTTTTGGTTTTAGAACATTCAGAATTACCATACTAGGGCGTGTCATAAATTAAGCCAGATAACGGCAGCAGCAAGATAAATTGCGCCCAGAAAGTTCCTTGCTCGCTTATCGTAACGTGTTGCGATCGCTCGATATTGCTTAGGGCGTGTCATCAAATAGATGTCAATCTATTTGATGACACGCCCTAGACATCTCCGAAAAAGAAAGTAATGTAGAGACGTAGCAATGCTATGTCTCTACAAAGGTTCTGGATAACAGATATTTAATTTCTGGAGATGTCTACTGTCTTAACTGTCTATATATATATTTAATTTAATTCTTAAGTGTCTTAACTGTCCTTGCATTTTCATAATGAATGTAACATTATCATTATGTAGATATGAGGCTACTAACTTCCACTCAAACAGTTGTCAAACTAGATACATCAAGCCTAAAACAGTTCAGTAAAAAATAGTTGTAGGTTGGGTTAAGCGGAGCGCAACCCAACAAAACCTAACCTACATAGCTTTATGTTTTGTGCTGTAACTGAACAGTATTGACATAAAGCCAACAACTTATAACTGCTGTAATAGTATACCACCCCAGACTAACGTCTTGTGGTGTATTGTGCTGAGTTGTCTATGCGTTGACAAAAAGTGGAAAAGCCGGACTCATGTTCAAAATCTAGTAGTTTTACACTTAGGAAACAAAAGAATGGATTTCCAGAACCTTTTAGTCGTAGACCAACGCATTGGAATGGTTACTTCTTTAGACGCAGATCGCGCAAGTAATACTTGGCATCAGGTGAAATTTGATGTGCCTTTTGCTGAAGACAAGAAAGTGGTAGTTCTACCAATGACCCAAACTTACAATGGAGCTTCTACACCTAACTTAAGAATCCAAAATGTAACTCGTTTAGGTTTTGAGATCCGTATAGACGAACTCATTGGTCATAATGTTGATACAAGTCTAGCTGATGGCGCACATGCCTCTGAGGTAGTCGGCTGGGTTGCGTATGGATTTCATCCGACATCTGATTCTACATCTAATATACCTACCCCAGGAAAAGATTACTACTTAATTGCCAAGAATAGTGGCAAAGCCCTACAGGTAAATGGTGGCAACAAAGATGATGGTGCCAATGTCGATCAATGGACAAAGCAAAACGTTGATCACCACAAATGGCAGTTAAAAGATGCAGGAGATGGCTATTTCAACTTAATCGCCAAGCATAGTGGCAAAGCGTTAGCTGTGACAGGTGGTAGTACTGCCGATGGAGCCAATGTCTTGCAATGGACACTCCAACAAGTCGACCACTTCAAATTCAAGTTAGAAAATACAGGTGATGGTTATTTCTACTTAATTGCCAAGCATAGCGGTAAAGCTGTAGCTGTGACAGGTGGTAGTACTGCCGATGGAGCCAATGTCTTGCAATGGACACTCCAACAACTCGACCACTTCAAATGGAAATTTGAAGCTGTGTAGTTAAACCCTCAACAAGTCCTCTAGAGACGCGATATATTTATCGTGTTTAATATATCGCGTCTCTCAGTCTAATTACAGATTTAAGGCGTTAATCACTCCATAACCCCATTTGTCATCAAATGTGCCTGCGGGTTTTCCAGGAATAGCACTATTTTTACGTAGCAAGTCTTTCACAGCAACCGGATCAAGTTTCGGATCTCGCTGCAACAGCAGTGCCACTAACCCACTAACAAAGGGTGTGGCCATACTTGTACCAGCCATTACCACAAACTTAGAATTAATCATCGATGAGCGGTCAAAACTGGCATCGGCGGAAAGCGTGGAAACAATCATTGCTCCTGGTGCTGCTACATCAGGCTTGTGCCCATCAGTGCGTAGAGGCCCTTCACTACTGAATTCCGAAACAGTATGCAATTCTAAGCCCATTTCTCGCACTTGGTTATCAATATCTGTGTACTTAGTTCTAGTAGTATAGGCGGCAACTGTAATTGCACTACTGGCGGCTCCTGGCGAACCAATTTTTACCGCATCCTTGACACTTTTACCTGTGAAAAACACTGAGGAACTGTCATCTAGTGTCCAGACATCTAAACGTGTGTCAGTTGAAGAAGTGTTGCGGACTCGTAGCTGCCAAACACCTCCCATTACTTGTGAGGGCCCGATACCACGGATTTGCACAAAGAAATTATGGTCGCTATTGGCTTGGTCTGGCCCTGGTGTCGCTAATTGCACCCGTGCATCTGGTAACTGGTAATCTTGTGCGGGATTGTCGTCAGTAATTATTTTTTGGAAGGGGGTGACAAAACCGTTAGGACTCCGCACAGATACTTCCAATTCGCTGTCTTTGGAATACCAAGCGTTTAACCAAACTATGCCTACTTGATTCAAAGGAACATTAAAGCGCATACCACGAGTGCGTCCGCTGGGTATCGTCGCTTGACCATGAATATTGGCGTTCCCTTCGTTACCCGCAGCACAGCAAACAATTCTTCCAGGGCCAGTTTCGGCGTCGATAACTTTGGATAAAGAATCGCTACCATCATGGGCATCAGCATGTCCACCCAAGCTGAGATTCACCACTGCTGGTCGTCCCAACTCTCTAGCAATTCGGAAAATGTAACGGACACCATCAGCAATGTGGGCATCCTGTAAATCTGACCTGATAACAACTAATTCCGCTTCTGGTGCAACACCGCCATAGCTAGCATCGTCACCGACCGCAATTCCCGCAACGTGAGTACCATGACCACTAGTATCTTGAGAAACTGTTAGTTGCGCTCCCGTAAATTCAGCCCCATAGCCGCCTTCCGCCACTCCTGGCCCTGGTAGTGTTTGATCCCAAATGCGTAAAATTCGTCCAGCAAAGGCGGGATGTTTCGGATCAATACCACTGTCTATAATGCCGATAATTACTCCTTTACCAGTCAATCCGGTTTGGTTCTTGAACTCCGGTAGTTTGACTGTTCCCAGTGCAGTGTCCATCCTCAAATGAAGTTTGCGTGATGGCTTAATTCGTTGAATCACATCTTCTTCAGATAAGACATCTAAACTATCTAATGGTAAGAAAGCCGTCCGCACACTCCCAGAGTTTTGATTGACTTCAATATTATATTGTGAGAGATAACTCAAGTCTGCATCAGGATCGCAGTAGATAAAAACGACGCTCTTAGTTGGCTTTACTGGGCTTTTGTGGGCAATGATACCAAGCGATCGCTTGTGTGTAACTAAAGCTTGATCTCCTTCATGTTGATAGTCTTGAAATGCCAAAAGTAGTCCGGGAGAAAGTTTTTCGTGTCTCATTTTTACCTCAAATTAAATTTATTGGCTGAAAGGAAAGTAGCGATTATAAGTGGATAAGCCGCTCTGGAATTAACTCAAACTATGTATTTTTTCGCTTTGATTATTTGATGCGACTATAGTTATCTATCTTTTAAATAGATAACATCAAATAAGCTTAGGGGGCGGTAATTTATTCCTAAGACAATTGCTAATTCATAACTCATATTCTTGAATTATGTCTCCCTCATAGTGATTTTCTGTGGCTCATGAGACATCTTTGAGCAGCCGCATCTCAGAATTAACCAAGACTGGGGTCATTGGGTAATTTTATGAAGCTATTAAACTAATCCAGTATCTGCCTAAATCATTACGGAAAAAGATCAGAAAATAAAATTAAGAATAATTAAGTAATAAATAAAAAAGATAAATTTAATCAATATTAAATACTCAAATAATTTGTAGCCAAAATAGTTAAGACTGATAACATTTGCGTATAAAGTAGCAGGAGACAGACTAAATCGCTAATGACTACTGGCAAATGACAGATTCTCTATCATAAGTAAGAGCCATAAAGAAGCTAATATTTGCAACGATCGCTTCTGAAGGCACAAAAAGTTATTCATGCAAATTCAAACACCAGACTGGGTAAAGCACGCTGTTTTCTACCAAATCTTTCCAGACCGCTTTGCCAGAAGCAAAAAGCCACGCAAACGGCTGTTGCACGAAGCTCGTTGGGAAGATTGGGACGCTATGCCAACACTCCAGGGTTATAAAGGCGGCGATTTATGGGGCATCATGGAGGGTTTAGACTACATCCAGGATTTGGGGATTAACGCGATTTATTTCACACCCATCTTTCAATCCGCCAGTAATCACCGCTATCATACCCACGATTATTACCAAGTTGACCCGATGTTAGGGGGCAACGAGGCCTTTAAGGAATTGCTAGATGCAGCCCATCAACGGAATATCAAAGTTGTTCTGGATGGGGTGTTTAACCATTCCAGCCGTGGTTTTTTCTTTTTCCACGACGTTTTAGAAAATGGCCCCCATTCGCCTTGGGTAAATTGGTTCAAAATAGAAGGCTGGCCGCTTTCACCATACAATGGGGAATTCCCCGCCAACTATGTGGGTTGGGGGGGAAATCGCGCCTTGCCAGAATTTAACCACGACAATCCAGAAGTACGAGAATACATTATGGAAATTGCCGAATATTGGCTTAAATTAGGCATTGACGGTTGGCGATTAGATGTACCATTTGAAATAAAAACTCCTGGCTTTTGGCAGGAATTCCGCGATCGCACTAAAGCCATCAATCCCGAAGCTTACATTGTGGGCGAAGTGTGGGGAGATTCGCGCGAGTGGTTGGATGGAACGCAATTTGACGGGGTGATGAATTATCTATTTGCTGGGCCAACAATTGCCTTTGCGGCTGGCGATCGCGTAGTCTTAGAACAAGTCCAAAGCCGTGACTATCAACCCTACCCACCCTTATTTGCTGCCGAGTACGCCACCAAAATTCAAGAAGTACTGCAACTTTACCCTTGGGAAATTCAGCTAACTCAACTCAATTTGCTAGCAAGTCACGATACCGCCAGATTAATGACCATTGCAGGCGGCGATATAGCCAGTGTAGAATTGTCAACTCTACTGCTACTAACCTTTCCCGGTGCCCCCAGCATTTACTATGGTGATGAAGTTGGCTTACTTGGTGCTATAGATCCAGACTCACGTCGTGGCTTTCCCTTAGAAGCGAACTGGGATCAAGAAATTTTCAATACTCACCGTCAATTAATTGCCCTGCGCCAAACTTACCCAGCCTTACGCACAGGTGATTACAAAGTCCTCCATGCTCAAGGACAACTTTACATCTTTGCGCGAACCTTGGGGACAGAAGAATTGATAATTGCCGTCAACGCTGGCACAAGTTCGGCAACAGCGAATGCAGATGTCGTAAGTTTGCGTACTCAACCCAACAAGTTGTTATATGGCACTGCTGAAGTTGAGTGGAATGGTGAAGGAGAAACTCACCAGTTGTCATTAACTCTTCCCTCACGCAGTGGCTGCATCCTGGGAGTGGGGAGATGAGGGAGATGAGGGGGATGAGGATAATAACCAATGCCCAATGCCCAATGCCCCATCCCCCATGCATTACCTTCCCGCCACCATTGCAGGCATCAACACCGCATCAATAATATGGATCACGCCATTGTCTGTCAAAATATCTGTTTTGATGACATTGGCGTTATTCACCTTAATTTTGCCGTCGACAGACTCAATCGCTACAATTGATCCCTCAAACGTCTCTGCCTCATTAATCTGTACCAAATCATCAGACCGAACATCCCCACTAGCGACATGATACGCTACAATTTTCTGGAGCTTGGGGATGTCTTGTAGTAGAGAATCTAAAGTTCCCTCTGGCAGATTGGCAAAGGCTTCGTCAGTTGGTGCAAATAGGGTGAAAGAACCAGGACTCTTTAGAGTTTCTATGAGATTTGCAGCTTTAGCAGCCTTCACCAGGGTATTGAAGTTTCCCGCATTGATAGCAGTTTCTACAAGGTCAGCCATAAGGGTGTGTAACTTTAGTCAGGTAATATTATAAGTAACTTATATTGACTAAAACACTCTCAACCTCTATCAAGAGAGAGGTTGCTAGCGATTAAATACACAGCGGCAGATTTATCAGTACTGCTACACTGGGGAATGACCCCAAGAACCACTGATTATGCTAAAGCGTTCTAAGTTCGAGACAACTCAGTCTCAGATTATGCACCGTGCTGAGGATCTGATTAGTGCAGCCTCAAATCGTTACCGCATTACGGTTCAGGTGGCAAATCGTGCTAAACGTCGGCGTTATGAAGACTTTGAAAGTAACGAAGATGCAATGATGAAGCCAGTACTAAGGGCAATTATCGAAATGTCCGATGAATTAACTCAGCCAGAAATTATTGGCGAACTATAAGAAAAGGCTTTAGAGAAGGTAGGATGAGCAAAAATTTATCGTTCATTCAACCCCTACTCAAACCCTGGCAGACACTCACTGCCTTAATGGTGGTGGGTGTAATTATTTTGGGTTCAGGGGTGAGCAAATCAATACATACAAGTTTATTTAGCATCCAACCTGCATACGCTCAAAGAATCACTCCTAGCGATGTTTGGCAGGTTGTATATCAGCAGTTGCCAGATTTACCACGAGAAAATCAGTATATCAGCAAAGAAAATGGGAAAGTTGCCGAAAACAACACCCTAGTAAATCGCCTGATTAGATATCACATTTATACCAAAGGGCGGGCCCCAATTTATCGCTTCGATTGGAAGCTGACTTTAGCTGATTACCTAGGTGCGAATGAAATTATGTATGATACTCCCTATCCAGGGTATGATACACTATGGGAAAATCCGATGGAAGGCGATCGCAAAGCCATCACCCGTCTCACCCGCAGTCAACGAGATGCCTTAGTGCAAGTCTTAGTCAATATATTTAATCCGAGTTCCCAAAATACCCTATCCCCTAACCCCAATACTGCACCCAATCCTAATACATCAACTACCCCACAGCCACCTCAACGAGGAGGTGCTGAACTACTGAAATGACCAAACCCAGAGTCCAAAATCTTCTTTTATGTTCCTCTGTGTTAAACCTCTGCGTTTAAAAAACTAAGCTATGGAACGCGTTGTAAAAACCGGATTTGGCTGGCGTATTGGCTGGAACCCTGATGCACCTGAGTTTAAAGGTTTAGTGGGTACAGATGATTGGGCAATTGAGTTAACCGAAGCCGAGTTGAATGATTTTTGCCGTCTACTGGCACAGCTAGCAGATACCATGAAGCAACTCGCAACTGAATTAATGGAGGAGGAAAAAATTGCTTGTGAAGCCGAAAGCGATTTATTATGGATGGAGGTAGAAGGCTATCCTAATGATTACAGTCTGCGCTTAATCTTGAATACAGGGCGATGTGTAGAGGGTAAATGGGATGCTTCTGCTATTCCAGATTTGCTGCAAGCTACTGGGATGCTTAAGGTTTTTTAAATTTACCTCTTGATTATCCTAAAGTTTTGCTATATGATAGTAATTCTGACCGGGGCGTAGCGCAGCTTGGTAGCGCGCCACTTTGGGGTAGTGGAGGTCGTGGGTTCGAATCCCGCCGCTCCGATTGATGATAAGCCATGCCTGCTAGTCTTTTTAAAAGATTGGCAGGTTTTTCAATGATGTATGTAAGACGATACCAGATCCTGAGCACAAAATTATTCCAAAACTTCACTACAAATAATAATTGGAATTGGCACAGATAGTGTAGATAAACTATTATTCAGCCATTTGTGCATATTATTTTGTCGGTAAATTTGCACTAATTGATTAAACAATTACTGAACGATGAAATCATTAAGTCTCAGTATATTTAACTCTTGTTTGATTACTTGAGTCATAGAACTGCGAAATGCTTTTTCTAAAATCAGGAATTACGCAAAAACCCTCTACAACTCTTATTACTTGGCGCACTTGGCGGTTCGTTTTTTCATGATTTTGCGTAACTCCTATAAAATATTGACTTCACCTTTTAGTTTTTCGTCTGTGATTGATTTAAAAAATATTCTCTTATTCGCACCACCAAATATTAATAACAAAGGTTTATCCGTCAGTTCATTAGCAACTGCATCAGTCAATTTTCGGCGAGAAAGTTCTTTATTCACTCGTTCTTAGTTCAATTGACTCCAAAACAATTTTTTAAGAGAGGTCAGAGTGTATTGCATACAAAGGAGAAACGCTATAGGTAAGCTTGTAACGGGAAGGGAGTAATAATAAAATTGCGTTCAGTCGGTGAATGCCCTAAAAAATTTGGTATGTTACTCATGCTCAGACGCTTACGCAGCCGTAAAATTTCCTCAGTGGCTATGCTTGCGCTTGTTATATGCTTTACTCTTGTAAGTGTGCGTTCATTTGGGCAAACAATTATGACATCAGCACCCCAACTGCTCACCGACCCATTTTTGCAACTGCCAACTGCAACCTCAGTGCGAGTAGTTTGGTTTACTGAGTTTGCTGGTGTTAATCACACAGTAACCTACGGTGAAAATCTTAAACAAACTGCTAAGGCAAATACTACCAAACTTACTCGCACTCGTGAAGACCAGGAGTCAAGAGTTGCAAACCAAACCAAAGACGGACAAGTTTATCAAAAACCAGTTCAGCGTAAAATTTGGCGACATGAGGCTGAAGTGACTGGGTTAACTCCTGGCTTGCGGATAAACTATCGTGTCACGAGTGTGCGAGAAGACAACGAAACTGTTAGCAGTGATGTTTTTACCCTCGCAGCTACTCCCAAACCAGATACACCACTAAAAATTTTACTTACCTCTGACCATCAATTAAAGCCGATGACGGCGGCAAATCTGCAAAAGGTGGTAGAAACAGTTGGACGAGTCGATGGGGTGTGGTTTGCTGGTGATTTGGTAAATGTTAGCGATCGCGCCTCAGAATGGTTTGATGATAATAATGGTGGTGCATTGTTTCCTGGTTTACAAGGTCGTGCTCAATATGACATGATGCACGACAGTGTTAAGACAACCTATACTGGTGGACAAATAATTCAACACGCACCCATGTTTACTTGCATTGGTAATCATGAGGTGATGGGGCGATTTGCCAGGACAGGAAGTTTAAATGATGAATTTGATGATACAATCCCCCGTGTTGTTGCTCAAAAAATCTACCGGGACAAGTCTTTAATAGATAATTCTTTTAATACTAATACCTACGAAGAGATTTTCTCTTTACCAAAAAGTAAAGAGGGTGGAAAAAGGTATTATGCAGTCAGTTTTGGTGATGTACGTTTGGTAGTACTGTACGCTACGAATATGTGGCGGACTCCTAACTTAAGTGGAAAGGGTAGGGGTAGATATCGAGAAGCCGAAAAGGATTTAAATAATCCTGAAAATTGGGGTTATGGACAGTTGATTTATGAGCCAATTGCTAAAGGCAGCAAGCAGTATAATTGGCTAGAGGCAGAACTCAACAGCCCTGAGTTTAAACAAGCAAAATACAAAGTTGTGATGTTCCATCATCCACCCCACACTCTGGGCGATAATATAGTTCCTGCTTATACAGAACCAGTTCAAGTAATTGAACGGGATGATAATAATATCAAAGCAGTGCGTTATGAGTACCCGAAAGACGCAGATTATATTATCCGCGATGTTGTCCCAATACTTGAAGCATCTGATGTGCAATTGGTATTCTATGGGCATTCTCATTTGTGGAACCGCTTTGTTAGTTCCAGTGGAATGCACTTTCTGGAAACATCTAATGTGGGCAATACTTACGGTGCTGCTTGGGGTGACAGAAAGCGAGAAGTGCCAATTGGATATAAAGAGAATTATGTTAAGCTTGGTGATCCTAATGGGTTAGAACCGATAGTACCAACAATTGCCCCTTTGCTGGGCGATGATGGGAAGCCGATGCCTTATATTGCGAGTAATGATATTACGGTTTTTAGTATCTTTGATACAGGGACGGGTACGATAAGTAGTTATCGTTTTGACACCCGCAAGCCTGATTCAGAAGTATTGAAGTTTGATGAATTTAAGTTGAATTCATAACCAAGTCAGATAAGTACCAAAAGGGTCTCAGAGAGCATAGGCTAGGAATAGCCAGGAGACTTTTGGAAAATAAGCAACTTTCCAATTATTTAGTTTGGTTTTTATTTTTAATCTGTCTGTAGATAGATGCAATGTTGCGGGCATCATCAATGCCACGATGGTGTGTGCCTTTTAATTCTATCCCCAACTGATCAAGAGCCTGTGCCATGCCAAATTTTTTAGACACGCCAAGATATTCTGAAAATTCTTCTTTGATATTTATGTGTTTTGAAGTAAAAGGATAAGGGAAATTATGAAACGCACAATCTTGAATAAATTGCTTCTTGTCGTAATTGCCCCAAGAACAAAAAATATAATTGGGAAATAAATCAATCCATTCTTTGAAGCGAGAAATTACCTCTAGAAATTTTGGTGCTTTGTCAACATCTTGTTGCCGAATACTAGTTAATTCGGTGCAAAAGCCTGTCAGTTGCGGATGTCTCACAGGTTGAATGAATTGCTGAAATTCTGAATCAATTACCCACGTTGTTCGATTTAGCATCACCGCGCCAATTTCGATGATTTCCATTTCATGACGGGGAATAGTCTTATTGTCACAGCAAGTAGCCTCCAGATCGACTATCAGATAATAGTGGGCTATTTTAGTTTCCATATTAAATATTAATGATAAATCATATCTACATTTAGAGAGATATGAATTTAGATTGATGAAAAAGGTTTAACCCAACGGAGTTGAATCGCAATATCAAGAGCGATCGCAGCAAACGCAAACCATAACAAACTTTCTCCCGCCAACACCAAAAAGGGCCAAATTGTGCTATCAGAATTCAACCCAAGTTCTATCTGAGTTAATCCGCGCACCAAGCCAAAGGCCAGCACACCACCAGCTTTGAGTTGGGGATTTTTATCTGAGCGGATGATATAGCGGTAGGTAACACCAAATAGTAAACCAGTAAAAGTTGCGATTGCACCACTCACCCACAAGTGCCGGTCAACCTCACTTTGCAGACATGCGAGTGTCTGAAAATACTTTGCTAGTACTAAAGTATTCAACAGACTAGCGATCGCAAAACTGAAACACACAGACAAACCCCCAATTATTCCAGCTTTCAGGGATTCTATACGTTCTGTCATTAATTGAGGATCTAAAGTTGGGTTCACTCTATATAGAAATTAGGGATTAGGTATTGGGAAATTTTTCCTTACTCTTCAGTATGATAAATGGTAGAGCAGTTGTGTAATTAATTAAATACTACTCTCATGTGGGAATTTTGATAATAAACTCAGTTCCCATACCTGATTGAGAATTGACTTCTAATACACCTTCGTGTTTGTCTACAACTATTTGATATGCAATAGACAAGCCAAGTCCAGTACCTTTTCCAACATTTTTTGTGGTAAATAACGGCTCAAACAAGCGTTTTTTAAGCCGTTCAGGAATACCAATACCATTGTCAGCAATCCGAATTACAACCAATTGTTCAGAATCTATTTCTGTTGCAATTTGAATCTGAGGAATTATATTACTCATTTTGCCTTGGATTATAGCTTCATCAAGGGCATCAATTGCATTTGCTATAATGTTCATAAATACTTGATTCATCTGTCCTAAATAGCAGTTTACCTCTGGTAATACTCCATAACTTTTAATAACTTCAATGCCGGGACGATCGCCATTAGCCTTGAGGCGGTGTTGCAAAATCATTAGTGTACTATCTAGTCCTTGATGCAAATCAGCAGGTATTTTTGTATCACTATCCGAGCGAGAGAAGTTGCGGAGTGAATTAGAAAGGTCTTGAATTCGTTCACTTCCTAGCTGGAGTGAGTTCAAAATTTTTCCCATATCTTCGAGAACGAAGTTCAAATCCAATTTGTCAATAGCAGCGGTAATTTTAGCTGTTGGGTTTGGATACTCTTGTTTATACAGTAGGAGCAATTTGGATACTCCTGCAATGTATTCTTCCAAAGGTGGAATATTGCTGGAAATAAAGTTGATGGGGTTATTGATTTCATGGCCAATACCAGCGATTAACTCTCCGAGTGTTGATAGTTTCTCTTGCTGCACCAGTTTGACTTGCGCTTGTTGCAAAGCCTTGGTGCGATCGCTAACTTGTTGTTCCAAAGATTCAGTCAATTGTTTGAGTTGTAAATGCACGCGCACTCTAGCAATGACTTCCTCTTGTGCAAACGGTTTAGGGATATAGTCTACTGCACCAAGGGAAAAACCTTTCGTTTTGCTTTCCGTATCCGCTAAAGCAGTGGTGAAAATAATCGGAATGTTTTGGGTAACAGGATTGGCTTTGAGGCGGCGACAAGTTTCAAATCCGTCAATACCGGGCATTTGTACATCCAGCAAAATTAACTCTGGTTGATTGCGTAGGGCTTGAGCGATCGCAGTTTCTCCATCGACTGCAACACGGAAACGAAAACCCTCACTATTGAGTGCTGCACACAGAACAGATAAATTTGTTGGATTATCATCCACAATCAAAATAAATCCGTTATTTTGAGTTTTGCTCATAATGAATTTAAAATTTAAATTTAACTCAAATTAATTGATATATTGTTGAATAAAAGTTTCCAAACGTTTGAGTTGGAAATTACTAGCAAGCTGGACGAGTTGCTGGACAAAAACAGTTAACTGTTCATCAGATGTAGAAAGTTCCTCACCCAGTTCCAAAATTTTTTGAATATCGCCGTCTTGTGTCAGATCGAGTAACTGTTGTAAAATCTCTTTGGCAGGATAAATCATCTCATCTGTTTGCTCCAAACCACCTGTATAAGTTTTTTTGATTGCGTCTATCTTACCGTCGAAAATCCATTCCAATTGCAAAAATTGCCGTAGTATTTCCAGCAGTGTTTCAGCTTCTACAGGCTTTGGTAGAAATGCATCTGCACCTACATCAATACTCTTGTGTTGGTCGATTGCAAATACGCTGGCTGACGAAGCGATGACAGCAATCTCTTTAAATGGCCCAGACTGACGCAAACGTTCGATCAACTCAAATCCATTCAATATAGGCATCACTAGGTCAGTGATAATCATGTCTGGTTTGTAGAGTAGAGCCTGTTCCCATGCTTCCTGACCATGACTAGCTTCTACAACAGTAAACCCAACAGGCTCTAGTAAATTTACAATTACTGAGCGGTTTTCCCATTTGTCATCCGCAATCAAAATGGTGCGCCTTTGTCCTTGATAAGCAATAATTGTTCCCTGCTCAACCACTCTGGAAACCTTTGCCCAGTCTTTAGATTCTGGTAGTTTTGCCTCAAACCAGAAAGTGCTACCTTTGCCAAATTCACTTTGCACCTGAATTTGACCACCCATTAACAAAACAATTTTTTGGCTGATTGCTAATCCTAAACCTGTACCTTCAGATTGTCGTTTCTGATTTCCTACTTGCTCAAAGGGCTGGAAGATTTTCTCAGCTTGCTCAGGGGTTATACCTGTGCCAGTATCTATTACCTGAAAGCGAATTTTGTAGTTAGTTTTTCCATTGGTATTTGATTCTTGACCAATGACCTGAACTTTAAAGGTAACACTGCCTTGATTAGTAAATTTAATCGCATTACTAAGCAAGTTAATCAGTACTTGCCGCAAGCGTTTTTCATCAGCATGAATGCCCGTTGGTAAATCAGGATCGAGTTCAACGTGAAATGCGATGACCTTTTGTTCTGCCCGGATGCGGCAAATTTCAGTTACGCTATCAATAAAGGCAGGCAAGTAGAAATCAACAGGATACAATACTAGTTTTCTGGCTTCTATTTTGGAGAGATCCAGAACATCATTAATTAGAGTTAAAAGATGAGAACCACATTGATAAATGATGCTGACTCCTTTGCGTCCTTTCTCGCTCAAAGATTCTGTGCGTTGGAGAATTTGTGTATAACCCAAAATACCGTTCAGAGGTGTGCGTAATTCATGACTCATATTGGCGAGAAATTCACTCTTGGCTTGGCTGGAGTTTTGAGTGATTTCCTGTGCAAGGCGTAGTTCTTTTTCAATGCGCTTACGCTCTACAATTTCAGTTGAAAGTGCTTGATTGATAGCTTCTAACTGGGCTGGGCTGGGTAGTGTCAGAGCTTGAGGCATGAGATAAAATAACGCAAATGCCGTATATATCGAAATAATGGCAGTTAAAGCTTTTAAACCACCTGCAATCCAATAGTCTGGATGCCAAAGCGTCCAAATATCTATCAAGTGTCCAGTACCGCAGGCAATGATAAAAGCACTAAATAACAAAAAGACTCCATTGAAAGGAACGTCTTTGCGCTTGGAAATAAAGTAAATCAGTAGGAACGGAATAGAATAATAAGCAAGAGCGATCGTGGCATCAGAAATAATGTGGAGCCAAACTAATCCAGTTTGCCAGAGATAACAATGTCCGTGGGGAATAAAACCATCAGAGTGGAAAGGATATTTGAAAAATGTCAGCATGATACTAGGGGTTTCTGGATTGGAAAGATATACCCGTAACCCTAGTATTCCCAAACCATCAAGTGGGAAAGCGCGATCGCTAATTTTTTATATTGGTTTTCATGATTGCGTCAAGTACTAGCGTACCAAGAAAATATTGTGTCTCCTTTGCGTAGGCGTAGCCCGTCGTAGACATCGCACGCCAAAGTTACAATGTCATTTATAAAAAAATCTCAGCCTGCCCAATCCCTGTATGATAAATATTAGAAACCTTTTGTAATTATTTGAAAAGCGGGACTATGGAGATTTTGACACTAGGTTGGGTATCACTGTTAGTTGTGTTCACTTGGTCAATTGCAATGGTAGTTTGGGGACGTAACGGACTGTAGAGGCATTGTGGAAAGTCCATTTTTGAGTATTTTAGCTTTAGTTGCCGTAGTGCTGCTCGTAGTAGTCACCGGTGGTATTGGTTATTTAACCCTGGCAGATTGGCGCGATCGCCGTCGCCGAGATGAAGAAAAACGCACCAGCCGCAGCGCCACTCCCAAGCGGCGATAATTTTCTCGTGGTTGAAAAATGTTCTTGTAGGGACGCGATATTATCGTGTCCCTATACTGTTTTTTGGCATTCTAAGGAAATAATTGTTACCTTTGCGATCGCAAAGGGAATTATGAGATAGAAGACTTTCAATATTTAAAGTCCCACTGGGAATGGAAAACTCCTCTACTACTCAACCCATACCACCAAATTCAGAACAGCAAGAATCTCATTCAGATGTGACATCCTGCTTACTTCAGAATGAGCAACAAAAAGCCTTGTCTGGAGTTATTGCCCGCATTCGCGAGTCTCTAGATATAGACGTGATCTTCAAAATTACAGTCACTGAAGTCCGCCAACTTCTGAAAACTGATCGGGTTGGCGTGTTTCGTTTTTATCCTGATTTGGCATGGGAAGGGGAATTTATCTATGAAGATGTGGCAACAGGATGGGATTCGGCACTAGCAGCTAAACTGCGCGACCACTGCTTTAGTGAGGAATTTGCAGGACTATATCAGCAAGGTCGGATTAGAGCAATAACTGATATTTATCAAGTTAATACCAGTGATTGCTACGTCCAGATTCTAGAAAGATTTCAGGTACGTGCCAATATAACTGCCCCCTTGATGAAAGGTAAAGATTTATGGGGATTGCTGTGTATTCATCAGTGTAGTAGTCCTCGGCAATGGGAAGCATCAGAAATTGAGTTTGTGCAATTAATCGCCGAACATCTAGGAGTTGCTTTACAGCAAGCAGATTACCTGGAACAAGTAAAACTACAATCGGCAGAACTAGCAAAAGCAAAAGCTAGAGAAAAAGCAGCCCAATGGCAAAGAACTATAGCCATAACCATTGAGAAAATTCGCCAATTCCTAGACTTGGAAAGCATTTTCCGCACAAGCACCGCAGAACTTAGACAGTTGCTAAATGCTGACCGCGTGGCTATCTATCGCTTCAATCCAGATTGGAGTGGTGAATTCGTGTTTGAATCAGTGGCAGAGGGTTGGAATTCCCTCATCCATGAGCAATTACAGCGGCCGGAATTGAGTAAAAACGTCAGTGAATGTAGTGCCAAAGATTTAGCTAAACCTCCAGTCGCTGACACCTACTTACAAGATACAGAGGGTGGTAACTTCAGTCGCTGTGAAGTGTACCGTGTTTGTAATGATATTTACAATTCAGGCTTTAGCGACTGCTACATTAAAATCTTAGAAATTTATCAAGCAAGAGCTTATGTGATCATTGCCATTTATCACGGTCAGAAACTCTGGGGCTTGCTAGCAGTGTACCAAAATGCTGGAACCCGTGATTGGCAAAAAGATGAGGTTTACTTGCTTACCCAAGTAGGTACACAACTAGGCGTGGCTTTGCAGCAAGCGGAATTTATCCAACAAATGCAAATCCAAGCAGCAGAGATCAGTAAGGCTGCTGAAAGGCAAAGAGCGTTGGCGAACACCGTAGAAAAAATTCGTCAGTCTCTGGAAATTGAAGCCATCTTTAAAACCACAACTCAAGAAGTCCGTCGGCTATTAGAAGTGGAACGAGTCGCAATTTACCGCTTCTATCCTGATTGGAGTGGCGAATTTGTCGCTGATTCTATTGTTGATGGCTGGACACCAATCGTTAAGCCGCAGCCTGTGACAGAAGGCGTTCTTGTGCAAAAAAAGCAAGCGGGTAAGTATGCACGCAATGAAGTTTTTGTCCCAATTTCTCAGGGCGAGAAGTTGTGGGGATTGTTAGTAGCTTATCAAAACTCCCAGCCCCGTTATTGGCAAGATGAGGAAATCAACTTGCTAGCACAAGTTGGCGTTCAATTGGGGGTAGCATTACAGCAAGCTGAAACTTTGAAACAGATGCAAGTGCAAGCCCAAAAACTGGCTAAAGCCGCCGAACGAGAACGGAAAGCGGCCGAAAGAGAGAAGGCCTTAGCCGCAACAGTAGAGAAAATTCGCCAGTCTCTTGATATTGACACCATCTTTGCCACCAGTACAGAAGAAGTCCGGCGGTTATTGGAAGTTGAGAGAGTGACAATCTATCGATTCCGGGCTGATTGGAGTGGCGAATTTGTTGCTGAGTCTTTAGCCCAAGATTGGACACCTATAAGGGAAATTGTACCTGCGATGTCTACGACGGGCTACGCCTACGCAGATGATTACTTGCAAGAAACCCAAGGCAGAAACTTTGCTAATGGTAAAAGTATTGTCATTAAAGATATTTACAGCGCTAATTATTCTATCTGTCATATTGCCCTGCTGGAGTTAATGAAGGCTAGGGCATATATAATTGTGCCGATTTTTCAGGGTGAGATACTTTGGGGATTACTAGCAGCTTATCAAAATATAAAACCCCGTGATTGGCAAGAAGATGAGGTAGATTTGTTGATGCAGATTGGTACTCAGTTAGGAGTAGGACTTCAGCAAGCGGAATTACTTGAACAAACTCAACGTCAAACAGAAGAAATTACCAAGACTCTTAAAGAATTACAGAACACTCAGAGCCAGTTAATTCAAAGTGAAAAAATGGCAGGCTTAGGGCAGTTGGTTGCTGGTATAGCACACGAAATTAATAACCCTATTAGTTTCATTTACGGCAATATCACTTATGTTACGGAACATGCCGAAAATTTATTTAAATTACTACGCATTTATCAGAAACAGTATCCTAAGGTAACAGGAGAAATTCAAAAACAAGCAGCAGCACTGGATTTAGATTTCATTAGTGATGACTTGCCCAAAATCCTTACTTCAATGAAAATGGGCGCAGATCGGATCTCTCAATTAGTTTTGTCGTTACGAAGTTTTTCTCGACTTGATGAAACAGGAATGAAGCCCGTTGATCTCCATGAAGGCATTGACAGTACTTTGTTAATTTTACAACATCGACTGCAACCACAGACTGATTCTTTTGCGATTGAGGTAGTTAAACAATATGGTGAATTGCCTTCAGTAGTCTGCTATGCAGCCCAGATGAATCAGGTTTTTATGAATATTCTCAACAATGCGATCGATGCACTGGAAAACTCAGAGAAAGCTGGAAAAATAATTGACAATCCTAAAATTTTTATTCGTACAGAAGTCATCGAAGGGAATACTATTCTGATTTGCATTGCTGACAATGGTTGTGGGATTCCAGAGATGATGCGATCGCGCATTTTTGAACCTTTCTTTACCACCAAACAACCTGGACAAGGTACTGGCTTAGGGTTATCTATCAGCTACCAAATTATTGTGGAAAAACACGGTGGTAATATCAAGTGTGTTTCTGAAGCGGGTAATGGCTGTGAGTTCTGGATAGAAATTCCAATGAAACGGACAGTTAACTAAGAAAAAGCAATGCCTTCTCTACGAGATGCTACGCGAAGGCCTACGCACTGTGGAGGTTTTTTAGGCGATCGCTTATTATAATTTCACTAGCATTAGTAATATAAGTTGCTCTATAAATTAATATGGAAACTAAAGAAATTCTCCAAGCACTTCCAAACCTGAGCATAAGCGATCGCCTGAAGATAGCTGAGTCAGCCCTGCAATTGGTTCTTCAAGAAAAAAACTCACTTACCAAAGATGAGCAAAAACGCCAATTAACACTAGCAGCAGTGACAGCTATTGCAGATTATGCACCTGGTAGTGAATTAGATATATTCTCTGACTTAGGGGGAGAAAACTTTTGCCATTATCCATCAGATAAAGACTTCTACAACTCAGAGAATTAGGAGACAACAAATGACCATACAGTTGCAATTGAAACCAGAAATAGAGGCTCGTCTCATTGCTGAAGCTGCTGCACAAGGTTTATCGGTAGAAGCTTATCTTGCATCTCTGATTGAAAACAGTTTAACCAGCCATGAAGAAAGTTTTTTTTATCAAGTATCAACTCAGGAAGAATGGGAAGCTATATTAACAGATTTAATAAATAGTCCTGCTTTTTTTTTAGCGCCAGCACTTTCAGATGCAGCGATTAGCCGAGAGAGTATTTACACCAGAGAAGATGAAATGTTATGAGCTATTTGGTGGATACTAATATTTTGCTGCGTTTGGTGCAGAAGAATAGCCCAATGCACTTTGATACTCAAAGATCCATCTTGATGCTCAAGAGACAAGGAGAATTATTATATATAATTCCACAGAATATCATTGAGTTTTGGGCTGTCGCTACAAGACCAATTAATAGTAACGGTTTAGGTTTATCAACGGCTCAAGCAGTAGAAGAAACTGATAAACTCAAGAAAATATTTATACTACACCTTGATACACCTGCAATTTTTGGTGAGTGGGAATCTCTAGTTGTTAAATACCAAGTTATGGGAAAACAGGTGCATGATGCACGTTTAGTTGCAGCTATGATAACACATCACATTACACATCTACTTACATTTAATATTGATGACTTTAAACGTTTTTCTGAAATTGTAGTTGTTGATCCGCGCAGTGTTACACCGCAGTCTTAATTATATTGCCAGAGCGATCGCACGCTGAAGATTTTGCAGGCGATCGCTCTTTTTAACGAACCATAGAGGCGCAGAGAACACAGAGGAAAAAGAGAGCGATCGCCTTTTTTAAACGAGCCACAAACTACGCAAATAATGGTTTTTCCGCTATTTTAGTAGCAATTGATCTACCAATATTATGGAAATATTCACTTGTTACACCTATAGATACAGGATGTTTAGTTATGACAAACACAGTCTGACTATTTCTACAAATTAAGAAACCTTCTGAAGTTCGTGAAAATTCAACATCCTTTATTTTTTCGGTTATTCTTCTCCAAGAAGGCTCATATCCCACACCGTAGAAAACAACCGCTTTAGGTTGATGTTCTTTTATTCTTTGACTAATATGATTTATTCGCTTTTCAAGACAATAATTTTCATAAGTATCTCTATTAGATAAAAAAGTAAGCTTAGAATATTCACCATATATCCAATGTTTAAGAGATGGTGAGGGTAAAGGTAATAATTCTAACAAACAAGTCTCTTTATCTTTTCTACCTAGTTCCTCTATTTGATATTTACGAATATCTTCTAGGTCAATATTATCTTTTCCTTTAGCACTCAATATAATACGAATTAATGTCCTCCAGACTGGCACATCCAATTTTGCACCTAGTTTAAAACTCGCCCCATATCCGATAGCTTCATGATATTCTGCAATATCTTCTATTTCCTTCTGTTCTCTCTCTGACCATTTCTTTATTCTGTTATTAATTTCGTTAAAATCTCCTCCTGCTTCTTCCATACCAATAAACCAATAATTCCCTTGATAATTACCATATCCATAAAATGCATCAACTATTTTTTCTAGAAGCTCATCATTAAAAAATCTTGACTGAACATAACTCTATTATTTTAATTATAAAATCAAAACTTGTTCATCAAAAATAATTGAGCATACATAGAATGTCAAGTTAAATAACTAAAGTGAAAATTTTCGGACATTATCAAGTCATAAATAAACTTTCTATTCTTTACGCCTTTGCATGAGGCAATTTTCCCACAAAAAACTTGCCTCAGAAGCATCACACCCCCAAGGCAAGCCAACTCTCTAATTCTTTCTTTACTTCGCGCCCTTAGCGCCTTTGCGGTTCGTTTCTCTTAAAGCTGCTTCACTTCCGAAACCAACTTCGCCACCATATCCTTCGCACTACCAAAAAGCATCGTCGTTTTATCCTTGTAGAACAACTCATTATCTACACCGGCAAAACCCGTACTCATCCCGCGCTTAATTACAATCGTCTGCTTCGCCCGATCTACTTCCAAAATCGGCATACCATAAATCGGGCTATTTTTATCACTCCGCGCCGCCGGATTTACCACATCATTTGCCCCAATTATTAAAGCCACATCCGCTTGCTCAAACTGGGGATTAATATCATCCATGTCGTACAACTGGGTATAAGGCACATTTGCCTCCGCCAACAACACATTCATGTGCCCCGGCATTCTACCAGCAACGGGGTGAATGGCATACTTGACATCAACGCCCATTTTTTCCAACTGATCTGACAGTTCCCGGACGCTATGTTGCGCTTGGGCAACTGCCATACCATAACCAGGAACAATTACCACAGAACGGGCATAACCCAACATCATCGCCCCTTCTTCAGGATCGATACTGCGGACGCTTTGATCAGTTGCGCCACCACTTGCAGCACCACCACCAGAACTAGAACCTGTACCAAAAGCGCTGAACAGCACACTAAATAAGGAGCGGTTCATCGCCTTACACATAATCTCGGTGAGGATTAAGCCAGATGCTCCCACCAAAGCACCAGCGATGATTAACATGTTGTTCATCACCACGAACCCAGCCGCCGCCGCCGCCACACCTGACAACGAGTTCAACAGCGAGATTACCACTGGCATATCGCCGCCACCAATGGGGATGACGAACATTATACCCAGCACCAATGAAACACCAACCACTCCCAAGAATATGGGTAAGCTATCTGGTGTGATAATTAAGTAGGCACTACCTACTATATAAGCACCTAGAAGCAAGAGGTTAAATGGTTGCTGAAATGGAAATGTAATCGGGGAACCGCTAATTAAACCTTGCAATTTGGCAAAGGCTAGAAAACTACCTGTGAAGGTAACACCACCGATTAACACGTCCAACAACATGGAAATATTGACATCTAGCGGTATCGCCTGAGAACTATCCAATAACCGCCAAAATTCGGCAACGGCTACTAGTGCGGAAGCCGCGCCGCCCAAACCGTTGAGTAAACCCACCATTTGGGGCATTTCAGTCATTTGGACTTTGTAGGCAACGATCGCACCAATTCCCGATCCAATCGCCAAGCCCAACAATATCATCTCGTAATTCAATACATGCTGATCCAGCATTGTTGCTGCGATCGCTAGCAGCATCCCCACAGCCGCTACAATATTACCGTTTCTCGCTGTAGCAGGTGATCCCAGCTTTTTCAAGCCCAGAATGAATAACGATGCAGCGACTAAGTACGTCAGCTGAATGCCAGTTGGTAAAAAGTCGCTCACGCCTTAATCTCCTTCTTCTTGAACATTTGCAACATTCTGTCTGTCACTAAAAAACCGCCTACAACGTTGATTGTCGCCAGTATTACAGCAATCAAACCGAGAATTACTGACACGCTTGTGTCTCTAGCACCAGCAGCAACTATTGCTCCAAGTACCGCAATCCCAGAAATCGCGTTTGAGCCTGACATTAAGGGCGTGTGTAGAGTCGGTGGTATTTTGTTGATGACTTCAAAGCCGATAAAAGATGCCAAAACAAATACAAACAAAGCAGCAAGTAATGCCTCTGTCATGAAATCAAAACTCCTTATGGTAATTTGGCTACTAACCTGCTCCAACACCGCTCAAAGCTTGTAGCGCATCCCGCACTCGTTGATTGCGAATTTCACCAGCGTGGGTAACGCAAGCCGCGTCAACAATGTCGTCGCTAAAGTCCACCTGCAAAGCTTTGTCTTTAATTAGCAGTTGCATCAACGATGTTACGTTCTTGGCATACAATTGGCTGGCGTGAATTGGCATCGATGATGGGAGATTGATGGGGCCGATAATTGTTACGCCGTTCCACACAATATCTTTACCAGGTTCGGTACAGGCGCAGTTACCACCCTGTTCAGCCGCCAAATCCACAATCACTGAACCTGGTTTCATCTGTGCCACCATTTCTTCTGTAACTAGTCGTGGTGCTTGTCTCCCAGGAACTTGGGCGGTAGTGATTACGACATCAGAATTTTTAATGTGTTCGGCGACAACTTCTTGGGTACGTTGTTTGCTAGCCTCAGATATTTCCTTGGCGTAACCGCCAGCAGCAACGGTTTCTTCGTCTAATTTGACTTCAACGAATTTTGCCCCTAAGCTTTGCACTTCTTCTTTGACGGCGGGACGGATATCAAAGGCTTCTACCACTGCTCCCAAGCGTCTAGCGGTGGCGATCGCTTGCAAACCGGCTACACCAGCGCCCATAATAAATACTTTCGCTGGTGCGATCGTTCCTGCGGCTGTTGTCAGCATCGGGAAATATTTCGGTAATGCAGCTGCGGCAATCAATACTGCTTTGTAACCTGCTAATGAAGCTTGCGAGGACAAAGCATCCATACTTTGCGCCCTGGTAGTACGGGGAATCATCTCCATACTCAAGGCTGTGACTTTCCGATTTGCTAGTTGCTGTGCTACAACAGGATTTCCCAAAGGATTGAGGAAACTGACTAATACAGCCCCTTCCTTTAAAAAATCAATTTCTGAGCGTCCATCTTCTCGTTCTTGTGGTGGGCTAACTTTCAGTAAAATATCTGTTTCGCCCCATAATTTGGCACTATCGCTAATTATTGTCGCTCCTGCTGCTTCATAGTCAGGATCGCTGAAAAAAGATCGCTCTCCTGCACCTGCTTCTACCCACACTTCCAAACCTTGTTTTACCAATCGGGCAACGGTGTCAGGAATTAATGCCACACGACGTTCACAAACTTCAATTTCTTTAGCAACTGCTATTCTCATGAAATCTCCTGAAGATAAATACCTAATCTCTGCCAAGTAAGCGATTGTCTAGATGAGCGATATCCCGCACTCATAATACTTAGGCGGCAAAATCAGCCATGACTTTTACTTGATAGATTGAACCTTGAAACTTTCCTCTCCCACTCTTAGCTATCCAGGCAAAGCCTGACTTTGCCGCTCGCAGATGTCATATTTTCAGATAGTTGCAAACAGGGTTACGTATTGCACATCCTAAATTGATTCCCAAATTTTGCATCTTTATCTTCAGCTTGTTTTCGGGATTGAGAAATTTTGGTATTCCTTTCTTATAGAGTAATATTGACCAAATTTTGAAAGCTTTATAATTTCCCAATCAAATTTTAATGATTACTGACTTTGGATTCCAACTTATTTTAATCAATTTAGCCCAAGTTAACAGGCGATCGCTGATGCCACGCCTCAATTTTTATAACAAAATTCTCAAATTTAGATACACTTATACATATTTAGAAACACAATCCAATGCCAACTGTGTTTCTATTTAGTTCCAAATTTGACCAATCTAGTCATCAAATCAGCACCCTGTAAGGGTCATGAAGTAAATTGATTGCGTGTTGAATTTATACTAAGTAATTTTGCTGTCGCCCAAACATCAGGGAAGATGGCACTTTTTGTTGTTACTCGACGTCAATTGTCAGGAAGTGAGTAGTAAACTTTAGTAACGAATACTAACACACGGTTATTTAGATAACAGATTTATATTTTGGTAGAGGAAGCCCAATTATGCGACGTTTACTTTCCGCTTTAGCCGTGACTAGCTGTTTAGTGACTGTATTTCCAGCCCTGACTTGGGCACAAAGTTTACCTGGATTTACGCTATTTAGCGGCATTAAAAGCGAAAATCAACTACCCTTCCGGTTAGATTTTGGTGGACAAGCTAATGGTTGGGATAGATACATATTGAGGATTCCAGCCCAAAGAATGAAATTGGCAGTTGGTCAATTTGCCATTACTTACCCTGATTATTACAAAGGAACTTTTGACCAGAAAAACATTGAAGTCCGAGTCAAAGGCAAAGCTGTTCCGCTTTCTGAGGTGAAGTGGGACAAAGAAGGTAAGCTGATTAATATTTTCCCCCAAGAGCCGGTGCCAGCAGGTAGCGCAGTTGAGGTAGTCTTATCTAACGTGAAAAACCCAGCCTTCGGCGGAATTTACTATTTTAACTGTCAAGTACTCTCCCCTGGTGATGTACCACTATTGCGCTACATGGGAACATGGATCTTGAGCATCAATTAAAAGTGGAGAAATGGGGACAGAGGGTGATGGGGGTGTAACCAATTTCCAATGCCCAATTCCCGATTTCCAATTCCTTATTAAAGTGATACAATTGGAGATTGTGAGTTTTTATAAAAATCACCTAAGAGGAGAAGAGTATGAAAAGAACACTAGGCGGCACTAGCCGTAAGAGAAAAAGAACCTCTGGTTTTCGCGCCAGAATGCGGACACCAGACGGCAGAAACGTGATTAGTGCCAGGAGAAGAAAGGGTCGTCACCGTCTAAGCGTTTAGGGCGTATGTAAGCTAAAAGAGCATCTGTGGCTTTGCCTAAAGCAAATCGGCTAAAATCCCGCAAGGATTTCCAGGCAGTTTTCCGGGAAGGGATTCGGCGTCATGGCTCTTATTTAACATTGAGAGCTTTAAAGCCGTTATGTTCAACAAAACCTTCTTTGGACACTGCCACCCAAACTACACAAGCAAGTGACTCAGCACATCTTGCCAGCACGCGGATTGGTATTTCCATAAGCACAAAAGTAAGCAAAAGGGCAGTGGTTCGCAACCGAATCAAACGGCAAATTACTTCTGCTTTATATAACTTGCTGCCCAAATTATCACCAGGATGGCGGCTAGTGTTCATTGTCAAACCTACAGCAGCAGAATCTAAGTGCGTAAGCCCACAATTTCTGCAAGAATTAGAGCAGTTGTTGGCACAAGCTGAGGTGTTCGATGGGAATTCGTGAAGATGTTTATTATGAAGGTGGCCCCCATACTGGGGATTTAATTGTCAACCTGTTGATTGGGCTAACCATTGTCGGGATACCATTAACAGTTGGGGCAATTGTCAGAGCATTGTGGCTGCGTTTCCGCATCACCGATCGCCGGATTACCGTGACAGGAGGTTGGCAGGGACGCGATCGCACTGACATAATTTACTCAGAAATTGTCAAAGTCGTTACAGTCCCTCGTGGCATTGGCTTATGGGGAGATATGGTACTAACCCTAAGAAACGGCAGTCGTCTTGAATTGCGGGCAATTCCTAAGTTTCGGGAAGTTTATGACTACATCAACGAAAGAATTGCTGCGAAAAATCCTGAATATAGCGCCGCTGCTAACAAGTGATGAGAGTAGGGACTAGGAAGTAGGGAATGCAAAATTTACTCAGATAAAATCCAAAGTTAAGAACTTCCCACTTACCAAAAACTACATACCACTCCTAATTCCCTACTCCCTATTCCCCACTTCTTTTTTTGGGATGTGCGGCTATCCGTAGCGAAGGGTAGTCGCACATAATTTATGATTTAGATAAATTAGATTCAGTCAGTTTACAGTACCTCAGGTTGAATTCAGAATAATGGATTTTGGTATCGGCTTTCTCTCGAACAACGTGATGCTGCCAATCATAGATTTTTTCTATGGGATTGTGCCTAGCTACGGATTGGCGATCGTTGCTTTGACCCTGATAGTCCGCTTCGCGCTCTATCCCCTGAGTGCTGGCTCAATTCGCAACATGCGGAAGATGCGAATTGTACAACCTCTGATGCAGAAGCGGATGGCAGAAATCAAAGAGCGGTATAAGGATGAACCGCAAAAGCAGCAGGAGGAAATGGTCAATGTTCAAAAAGAATTTGGCAACCCCTTAGCAGGCTGTTTTCCATTACTAGTACAAATGCCGGTCTTATTAGCGCTGTTTGCCACTTTGCGGGGTTCGCCTTTTGCAGGTGCGAACTATAGCGTTAACCTACAAATCCTTCCCGCAGAACAAATCGAACAAATTCAACCGCAAGCCTTTGCTACTGCTCCTCAAAATATTTACATTGCTGATGGAGAACACGTTAAAGTAGCTGCCATCCTTCCTAGTGGTAACAAACTAGCGGTGGGAGAACAAACTAAGATCCAATATCAGACTACTGAGGGCAAACCATTTCAGGTACTCTTAGCAGAACACCCAGAAAATAACCTCATTCCTGATTGGAAAGTCACTAAAGGTGAAGATAGGGTAAAAATTGATGCCGAGGGTAATGTAGAAGCCTTGCAGCCTGGAGAAGTCACTATTCAAGGAACAATTCCTGGACTAGCAGCAGAAAAAGGCTTTCTATTTATTGATGCCTTAGGCAGAGTTGGCGCAACTGATCCAGATGGCACAATCCACTGGGATATCGTCGCCATGATCGTCTCCTTTGGAATCAGCCTTTATGTTAGCCAAATGCTTTCTGGACAAAACTCCAGTGGTGGCAATCCGCAGCAGGATACAGTTAACAAAATCACTCCAGTTATTTTTTCTGGGATGTTTTTGTTCTTCCCCTTACCAGCTGGGGTGCTGATGTATATGGTGATTGGTAATATTTTCCAAACCGCACAAACTTATCTTCTCTCCCGCGAACCTCTACCAGAAGAACTGCAAAAAATCGTAGAAACTCAAGAAAAAGAAGCAGTAGTTGCAGAACAAAAGGCATTGCCATTTGAACCAAAAAGCGCCAAGAAAAAGGCGACAGGGGGATCATGAGCAACATTTCGATGGAGCGAGGTCAGCAGTGGTTGAAAACCTTGCTAGAACTCACTGGAATACCTACTGAGATTCAAGGTCATTTAGAAACTGCCCAATCTCAAGATAGCGATTCCCCAGAACCAGACAACTACTGGTTGACAATTGACCAAACTAATTTAACGTCAGAGCAAATCCAGGTCTTAATTGGTGCTGATGGCTCTGTGCTAGATGCGATTCAGTATCTAGCAAATTCGGTTTTAAACTTAAGCCAACCCCCTGAAGAACAAGCTTCTTACACCATTGAGTTGAATGGCTACCGCGTCAAAAGAGAAGCCGAAATTCGCGCATTAGCAGAAGCAGCAGCCGATGAAGTGCGCTTTTCTGGTAGAGAAGTGGAAATCAAATCCCTCAGTTCTGCTGAACGGCGGCAAATTCATACATTCTTGAAGGAATTTGGAGATTTAGAAACCTTCAGTCGCGGTAAAGAACCACATCGTCATTTGGTTGTCCGTCCAGCTTCTTTGGAAGAAGTTAGGAGTTAGGAGTTGTTCAATTTTGGATTTTAGATTTTAGATTCAATCCAAAATCCAAAATATAAAATTGGCAGAGCTAGGAGTTTATTGAAGTTCATAACTATATAATTTCAAAATTCCTCTTGTTCCTAAAAGCTAAAATAAAGATGTAGCATCAGTATAATTGCTGGTAATCAAGATAATTTTTTAGTGAGAATGTCTCACAAATCCTATGGACGCTATTTATATTCCGCAGCTAGCTAAAGCCCCGGAGCGGACAGAGGAAGTTCAGGTTCAGGAATTTCTGCCTGGTCTGGAAACATTGACACCAGTTCGCGGTCATGTACGCGTGCAGCATCATGGCAATTACTTGGAAGTGTCCGGTCAGGCAGAAACAATTATTACTTGTACCTGCAACCGCTGTTTGCAGCAATACAATCGACGTTTAGGGCTTGATACAAAGGAAATCATCTGGTTAGACGAAACTGCAAATCAGCCAAAAGACTTGCCCTTAGAAAGGGAAGTAGTTATGGAAGATTTACTTGAAACCCTACCACCCGATGGTTATTTTTATGCCAACGAATGGCTGTATGAGCAGATGTGCTTGGCAGTACCCCAGCGTCAGCTGTGCGATCGCAATTGTCCAGGTATTCCTGCAATTACTGCTGAGAGTTCTGAGAGTTCTGATAGTCCTGAAACTCCAGTTGATAACCGTTGGGCTTCTCTGGAAGCACTGAAAAAGCAACTTCCGGGGTAGATATAGCACTTCCCACTCAGATCCGGTACAACATTATATCGCCAAGTGTAGGGGCACGGGCAGTGCCGTGCCCCACGGGTGTACCTCATGTAAACGAGAACCGCTGTAGTTAATGCGCCGTAATACAGGAAACGGCGCATTAACTATCTATTTCTGAGTATGAATTGCCTAGAGTACCTAACGCACTCTATAAACTCTACTAATTTTATAACCACATTCTCTAGCTAATTCTGATGCCATTTACTTTAGTAAAAACTGTATCTTGTGGAATATCTTTGAAGTAATTTTCCATAACATCTTCAACTTGCTTAAGCTCTCATAAATTTGCTTATCATTTATGACCTTAAATAGACAACTTAAGGAGTTATGAATTTGATGTAAGTTATTCTCTCGAAGTTGTATAACTTTGAAAACTTCATCTCTAGAGAGATTAATATTAACAGATTTCTCTATAATTTTTTGACCTATAACATCAAAAGAATAGAATTATTGATATTCTTTCCCTATGTAACTATCTGATAGTAATACTATAAATTTAAAGGTACTAAAAAGCTCGATATAAGCATACAGTATTTTTTCACTAGGATTGCCTACAACAAATAAAGTATGTAAAACTTCTATATTTTATGAATTGGAATTAGTAATATTTTCTGGCAATAGTTTGTAAAAAAGCGAAAAAATGAAGTAGTTTTAAGCACCTGATTATCCTGACAGGTGATTCAACTTTACTCACCACAAAAGAGCGATCGCCTTTAAAAAATATTTCACATAGAGCGTTTGCTCGTGCGATCGCTATGAACTGGTAGATGTTGGTTTTTTGGTTGTGAGAGGCGATACAAACCTGAACAATGAGAGAAGAACTAATAATCACAGCTAAATATGAACTTCCGTGAAGAGTTTAAACTGCTGCTACGCGCCCGTTACCCGTTGATTTATATTCCCACCTATGAGGAGGAACGGGTAGAAGCAGCTATTCGGGAAGAAGCAACTAACCAGGGTAATCGCCCTGTTTATACTTGGGATTTTGTCGATGGCTATCAAGGAAACCCCAATGATGTTGGGTTTGGGCGACGTAACCCCCTACAAGCTTTGGAATTCATCGAAAAATTACCAGCTTCTGCACCTGCGGTATTGATTCTCCGAGATTATCATCGCTTTTTAGATGATGTAGCGATCGCTCGCAAACTCCGCAATCTGTCCAGACTCCTCAAGTCGCAACCAAAAAATATTGTCTTACTGTCGCCACGCATCGCCATCCCTGACGATTTAACAGAGGTGCTGACAGTCGTCGAGTTCCCCTTACCCGCCGCCCCAGAAATTAAAACTGAGATAGATCGTTTGTTACAAAGTACTGGTAACTCACTTTCTGGCAAAGTTTTAGATGACTTGGTGCTATCTTGCCAAGGGCTTTCGATGGAACGGATTCGCCGAGTTTTGGCAAAAGCGATCGCTACCCACGGAGAATTGCGACCAGAAGATGTGGATCTGGTTTTGGAAGAAAAGCGCCAAACAATCCGCCAAACCCAAATCTTGGACTTTTACCCCGCCACTGAGCAAATTTCTGATATTGGCGGACTGGATAACTTGAAAGACTGGTTGATTCGGCGGGGAGGTTCATTTACCGATCGAGCGCGACAGTACGGATTACCGCACCCCCGTGGTTTAATGTTGGTGGGTATTCAAGGAACTGGTAAATCGTTAACAGCAAAAGCGATCGCTCATCACTGGCATTTACCTTTGCTACGTCTGGATGTGGGAAGGTTATTTGGTGGTTTAGTGGGTGAATCAGAATCTCGGACTCGCCAAATGATCCAAGTAGCTGAAGCCCTCGCCCCGTGTATTTTGTGGATTGATGAAATAGATAAAGCCTTTGCCGGGCTTGGTAGCAAAGGTGATGCCGGAACAGCCAGCCGTGTATTTGGGACTTTTATTAACTGGCTAGCCGAAAAAAGCTCACCCGTGTTTGTCGTCGCCACCGCTAACGACATCCAAGCCTTACCGCCAGAAATGCTTCGTAAGGGGCGATTTGATGAAATTTTCTTTGTGGGATTGCCCACCCAAGAAGAGAGAAAAGCAATTTATGATGTTCATTTATCCCGATTGCGCCCCCATAACTTAAAAAGTTATGACATCGAAAGGTTAGCATACGAAACGCCTGATTTTTCTGGGGCAGAGATTGAGCAAACTTTAATTGAAGCGATGCACATTGGATTTAGCCAAAACCGCGACTTTGCTACCGATGACATTTTAGAAGCAGCCAGCCAGATCATCCCCTTGGCACGAACTGCTGTAGAGCAAATTCAGCAACTCCAAGAATGGGCTGCTGCTGGGAGAGCGCGTTTAGCATCTAAACATAGTCCTTTGAGCGAACGCCTCCGGCGCACTACGTGAACCCATTCAACAGTAGCTACAATAATTGATTAGTTAATAATTGCTAGTCAATAGTCAACAGTTAATCATGAATTACTATTGACTATTGACTATTTACCACTGGTGATCAGGTTTTAACTATGTTGTCTGGCTTAACAAAATTTATACTTGGGTTTTTCTTAGCGATCGCTGTCTTAATAGGTGGCGGCGCTGCAATTGCACTCTATTTCATGAATCGCACCGGCATACCCCCTGCCAAACCCGTTTATTCCAACGATAGCCCCTCGGTGAAAGCCCAAGCTCCCAAAGCAACTACACCTGGGACTCAGGCTCAATCGTCTCCAAGCTCAACCTCTACTCCCACAGAATCGCCAAAGGCTACCCCATCAGCAAAACCATTGCCATCGGGAGCTTACCGAGGGCGTGTTAGTTGGGCTGAAGGCTTGAGTTTGCGATCGCAACCAAATCAAGAAGCTGAACGGATTGGTGGGGTTGCTTTTAATCAAAAAATTATTGTCTTGGAAGAAAGCGGGGATAAAGGCTGGCAAAAGATTCGTTTAGAAGGTAGCGAACAAGAAGGTTGGGTGAAAGCAGGTAATACTGAAAAAGTTGATGAATAATATGCATGGGGAATGGGGCATTGGGCAAAACAGTTCCGAGCCAAGAAGCGAGATTTTTCACTCAGCACGGGCTAAATTCCCCGCTATCGCTAACAGGACTCAGCACTACTACTCCCCACTCCCCAAGATATTTACTTGTAAAGAATCATACGAAAAGTAATTATTACACAGAGAAAGTAGTATACTTGTTTATAGTCATCAATTTAAAAAAAGCAAGTGAAAACAGGGGTAGATAGCTATTTAATCAAGCTCGCCTCAGTCTACGAGGCATCCGAAAGCATCAAGGTTGTTCCTATCGTAGTTAATTTCAAATTTTTAAATTGGAAAAAGTTATCTACTAGTGCTGCAATAAGTCTTCTATATGTAGCACTGATTACGGGGCTTCTGAGTATCGCTGGGCAAGCTTTAGCACTTCAGAAAATAGGAAGTAATGGGGCTGAAGTTAGCAGTAGCCAGAGGTGTTTAAAAAAGTTAGGCTACTTTAACGGCCCAGTGACAGGTAAGTTTGCTAGCTTGACTCAAAATGCTGTGATCAAATTCCAGCAAGCCAACAGAATACCTGCTGATGGAGTTGTGGGTATTAATACGCAACGATCCTTACAACGAGCATGTCAGGCTAGAACTTCTAATAGGAATACCAGTGGCGCATTGCCTAGGCGCAGCCTGCCGCAGGCATCGCCAAGTGGTCAATATCCTACTCTGTCTCAAGGCAACACTGGTGCAGCAGTTACAAGATTGCAACAGCGTCTACGACAGTTAGGCTATTTTAATGCTAATCCCACTGGGAATTTTGGACAAATTACTAAAGATGCTGTAATTTCATTCCAGCGAAAGTATCGCATATCTGCTAACGGAATTGTGAATCGACAAACTTGGAACGCACTACTGGGTTCCTCTCCAACTCCAGCCAGATCAAGTCTCTCTACTCAACAAGTGAGAGAACTACAAGTGCGTTTGCAGCAGCTCGGTTTTTTTAATACTAATCCCACTGGGAATATTGGCCCAATGACTAGAGAAGCTGTCATCCAATTCCAGCGAAATTATCGCCTACCTGTTGATGGCATCGCCAATGCTCAAGTTTTGCAGGCAGTGCGTAGAGCCTCCACAGGTGGATATGCTACTCAACAACCAAGCAGAAATTATCTGACTGTAGGTGATCGAGGAGAGAATGTCAGATTAGTTCAAGAGCGTTTATCGCAGTTGGGTTTCTCTAATATCAATCCTGATGGCTTTTTCAACGATTACACCAGAGAATCCGTAATTGCATTCCAGCAATATTCTCGGCTTAATTCTACTGGAAATGTAGATTGGCAAACTTGGCAAGCATTAGGGTTGAATAGCTTAACTGAGGGCAATTCTGTTGAGGCTAATGGTTATGTCTTAGCTGAGACTAATGACTATGTAGCACCTCAAACTCGCTATTTACCTCCTACTAATAACGTAGTGCCTGTTACCAATGGCAACACATTAGTTGCTAATAATCCCTACAGAGTAATAGTGCCAATTTCCAATAATGATACTCTGAGTAAAGTGCAACAATATATACCCAGTGCGGTCACAGAGCAATCCAATTTAGGGGATTATGTGAATGCTGGAGCATTTAGCGATCGCGCACAAGCAGAAACGCTAACGAAAATGCTCCGCTCTTATGGGCTTGATGCACGGGTAAAATTCAATTAACTAATTCGTAATTCGTAATTCGTAATTAAATTGACAAACTCAACTGCGAACCTTCTTGAGTTTTATTCACTTCAATGCGGGCTTGGAAAGCTTCTTTGAGATGGGGCATATGGGTGACAGTGAGAATGCAGGCGAAATCGGAAGCGATCGCATTAATCGCTGCAATTAAGCGATCGCATCCTTCGGCATCCTGTGTACCAAAACCTTCATCCACAATCAACAATTGCAACGCCGCCCCCGCCCGTTGTGCTAATAATTTCGCCAGGGCTAAACGGATGGCAAAGTTAATCCTAAAAGCTTCTCCACCAGAGTAAGTTTCATAAGCTCGCGTTCCTCTAGAATCGGCGATTAAAATATCTAGGGTGTCTATCAGCTTGGCATTTTTCTTAGTTGATTTAGCACTCCTTCCAGCTTTTTGGGTAATAAATTGTACATGAAACTGATTACCACTCAGTCGCGAAAGTAGTTGGTTTGTCTCAGCTTCCAGTTGCGGTAACACATTCTCAATCATCAGTGCTTGGATGCCATTTTTACCAAAAGCTTGCGCTAATTCCTGATAAACACGATATTCTTGCTTGCAAGATTGTAGTTGCTGCTGCTGTTGTTCATACTGAATTTGCAGCGTTTCTAATTGATGCGCCAGCTGTTCTAAACGCCCCAACTTTGCTATTTGTTCATCGAGTTGCCGTCTGCGTATTGCTAACTGCTGCTCTAAAGCTTGAATTTGGGCAGATGGGTTAGCTGTTGCTTGTAATTGCTGGATAATGCTTTCAATTTGTCCGCCGAGTTTTTGCCGCTCCGTTACTCTGGCGCTTCTGGAATCCTCTAACTCTTGCAATCTTGTCTGGAGTTGGGGATACTGCTGCTGGGCTGATAGGAGTTGTTGATACCGCAAATGCCAAGATTGAGCTTGGCGGACAGCTATACGCAGATTGTTGTGCTGCTCGGAACTGTAGCCAATTTCAGTAATATGACGCTCAAGAGCCGCGATTTGTTTAGCACATTCAGAATCAGTCTGATCTTGCTGGATTCTGACTTGTAATTGAGCAATTTGGGATTGTAATTCTGGTTTTCGGGCTAATAGTTGCGCTTGTCGTTTAGTAGCATCTTTAATCTGCCCTTGTTTAATTTCTGCCCATCGCCACCGCTCAACTTCGCTCCGGGCGAGGGCGTGGTCTTGTTCATTATAATTAGCTTGTTGCAGATATTGGTCTAGCTGCCGGAGTTCGGCTTGTTTATCAGGAGCGTAATCACCAGCTTGGAGCGATTGCTCTAAATGTTGTTTTTCAGCAGCAATTTGTTGTAACTGTTGTTGCACATCAGTTGTAGCTTCTAACTGGGCTGCCAACTGTCCCCGTTGTTCACGTAAACCGTCGTAGCCCGCCAATTGTTGAGAAATTTCGCGATATTCCTGCCTAAGTACCTGGATTTCTCTGTCTGACACAGCCATTTGTTCTCGGACTACCCAAAACTGCCCTTGGGTATCCTCTAACTCAGCCTGGGTTTTTTCCACCACTCGGCTCCAGTGATGTTCGTCTAAAGGACGTTCGCATAATGGACAAAGAGCTTCAGGATTTTGGAGCATTTGCAATTTTTGCTCTAATTCTCCCAGTAGCTTTTCATAGTCACGTTGATGAGCTTGCAGACGTTCGATAAAGTGCCGCCTTTCATGCCCTTTTTCCTGCACTCGTTGCAGATAAACCCGCTTTTTCTCCAGTTCCTCAATCTGAATTGCCACATCCATCACCGCTTGTTGCAGTTGCGGTTGGCGGCGGTGCTGGCGTTGCAATTGGTTTTCAGTACTTTGGAGTTGTTCGAGTCGCGCTACTAAACCAGCATGAGTGCGATCGAGTTGGCTTTGTAAAGTTGCTCGTTGTTGCAACAACGGAGTCACTTGCATTTGTAGTTGATTTAAACGAGCAACATGGTGACGGGCTGCGGCTAATTGTGCCAAAGCAGCTTCTACTTCACCCGCTTTAGTTAGAGTTTGTTGGATATCTCGCTCTTGTTGCTGCAAAGCTTCTAACTGCGCTTGGGCTTGTTGCAGTTGCCGTTCGATTTCGTGAATTTGTTTGGTAAGCTGTTGTTGCTTTTGTTGGCGACTCTGCCCAGCGCGGGTGTATTCTTCAAATTTGGCAGCAAAGGCTTCTTCTTGAGATTGGAGACTTTGATATTGGGCATACCCAGCTTTAATTTCAGTTTCTTGGTGTAATATTTTTTCTAAATCTGATAGCTGAGAGCCAATAGCTGATTGTTCTTGTTGGAGGCGATCGCAATCTTGGGTAAGATTTTGGTATTGCTGCTTCACAAAGCTGAGTTGTTGTTCCCAATTTTGGCGCTGGTGCTGGACAACTTGCAAACTTTGTAATTGAATATTATCAAAGGCTTGTACCTGTTGCAGTTGATTGAGTTCGGCTTCTAACTCGACTCTTTGCGTTTGGGTTGTCTCGCGTTGTTGCAGCTGAATTTTAATCGACTCTAAAGAACGCTCTAACTCTACTGCCCTGGCTTTGAACTGACGAGAAGATTCCTTTGCCCGTTCTTCCAAATCATCATACTGATTGAGTTTCAACAACTCCGCTAAAATTTCTTTGCGTTCCGTCGGGCGTTTGAGCATGAATTCATCTGCACGACCTTGACGTAAGTAGGCAGAATTAATAAATGTATCGTAATCGAGCTTGATATGTTCTAAAATCAAATCTTGGGTTGCTCTTACCCCTTTACAAGTGAGTGAGCGAAACCCAGATGGGATTTCTATTTGAAATTCAAGAACGCTAGTACCTCCCCGAATTCGGGTACGAATCACCCGATATTTTTGCTGGTTACTTTGGAAAGTAAAATCAACCCGAACTTCTTTCGCACCAGAATAGATAACATCATCTTCAGCAGTAGCACGGCTTTCACCCCAAATTGCCCAAGTGATTGCTTCCAAAAGTGAAGATTTACCCGCACCATTGGAACCCGAAATACAAGCCGTATGCAAACCACGAAAATCTAAAGTTGCATCACGGTAACTAAGAAAGTTTTTGAGGATAAGTTGTACTGGGATCATTCACGCTATAGCGCCACATCTACTTTTAATAATTAACAGTACAGATGCACTGTTTGTTAGTTTAGCTATCTAGATATCAGGTTTCTAGTATTGAAGACATCAATTTTACAAAATTTAACAATATAATAAGCAAATTTTTCTTGTTGCATGAAAAAGTTTTGCTGTCTTTGGAGAAAAATGAAACTTTCTATGGAGGCATCTGGTTATTTCTTTGTGTTGTTTGAGAGAAAAACATGCTTATTTGATTTGTGAGAATTGAAAGTTACAGATCCCTGACTTTTCAAAGAAGTCGAGAATTTTGTCTCTTAGGAATTATTTAGGATTGCTAGAGTCGCCAAGAGAGAATTTGCCATTAGCTAATTGCGATCGCCATCGCTTGACCTAGACCGAGGTATCAACAATCCAATAGATGTACCGACAGCAAATTTTGTTAAATCTAGAAATGGAGGGCGACTCTTCTCGTCTATAACTGCAAGAGTGAGAGAACCAATCACCATAATCAGCGTTACAACAGCCAGCACTTCATCTCTTGATAGAAATTTGTTAGATAACATTGACCGACTCCTGAATTAGTTGATTCAATAAATTACATTTACTGTCTCAACTATGACTGGGAGATTTCGCTCAAACTTAAGCTGACATACCCTAACATTGCCTTACAGGTGGATTGTCTAAATAGCGATTGTTATGTCAGCCGTGAAGTGCGACAGCAAATAGAAGATACTTTGCTATTACCGATCGCAGAGATTAAACAGCTTCAGCAGTACTCTTAAATACCTATGTAACAGATAGCTTATCTTTTAGTCTCACAGGGAAATCATTCGTTAAGAAAACGAAAATATTTCCTCGTTCAAAAAATTGCCTTTGACAAAGAGTTTTAACCTTAACCCAAGCGTATAGATTTATGGAAGAGTGAATTACACCACTTCCCACATCACGAATGAGGTTCTCCAAGCAAGACAATTGAGCACTTCAATTCTCGAAGTAACTGCGTTGTCACTTCGCTGACGGCTAATCCACCGGCTGTGCGATAACGAACGGAACGTAACACCGCTAAATCAAATGCCTGAGCCTCCCGAATAATGGTTCTAGCAATATCATCACCCCTAATTGTTTGGATATTCGTATTCACCTGTAATTGGCCTTTAGAAGTAATATCAGACAATTGAGATACAAAGTTTTCTACCCGAGTCGGTGGTGTTTTGCGATCGGATACGTGTAACAGAACTACTTCTGCCTGATTAACATCAGCCAAAATTTGGGCAAATCTCAAAGCACCGATAGTTTGGCGCGTTAAGTCTCCAACTGGTACAAGAATTCTTTGAATTGTCTTAGGACTACTTAAAAGGCGTGTTACTGCTACTGGACAGTGAGAAGACCAGAAAACGCTATCAATTACACTACCAAATAAGCGGGCACGCAAACCTGTTGTCTGCGACCAACCCATCACTACTAAACTAGCATTTTGTTCTCGACTTGTGCGGCTAATCCCCAAAGCTGCATCATCATCAATCCGAATTGCTGGTGATACTTCCACCTCAAATTCTTGACTGATTTCTTTAGCTAAATTCAATCTTTCCCGGCTTTGGTCGAGTGCAGTTACTAATTGCGGATCATCCATCTGGATATGTGCTCTAGTAATAGCTAATGGCACAATTCTTCCAGATTCATGACTAGCCAACAGTGCTGCCATTTCTATTAAATAGCGCTGGGTTTGAGGGTTGTATATTGGCACTACTACAGTAAATGGATATTGATTTTTCTCTACTAGCTGATCTTCATTACCTTGCCACCAAGTTGTCAGACTATCAGTTTCAAAATCTGTCTGAGAAAGCTGTAGTGAAGGAGCAAATCGTGCTGTTATTATGGGGCCCAGAATTGCAGTTACCAGCATGAGGACAATCACACTGTTTAAGACAGCTTCACTGATTAAGCGCTCACCAGCAGGATTTACCGTTTGATAAGCAACCAAGGTTGCTGCTAGTGTGGCTGCTACCTGTGGTAGTGACAATGACCACATCGTTAGCAATTCCGCCGTGTTGTAGCGATACAATAATTTGGCTAAGAATGCTGCTATAAATTTGCTGCCAATCAAAGCTACTACAATTACCAGAGTCAGCCAAATTGAACTGAGGGTTTTGATAAATGCAGGAATATTAATCAATAATCCCATGTCCACAAAGAAACAAGGGATAAATAAAACACTACCAATAAACTCGATTTTTTCTCTGACTGGGCTACGTCCTAGAACATCGTTGACAGCTAAACCTGCTAAAAAAGCACCAACAATTTTTTCAACTCCAATTACCTGTGCTCCCACAGATGCCAAAAATAATGCTAATAATATAAACAAAAACTGGTTACTTTGTTCATCCCCAGAGCGGCGAAAAAACTCTTTTCCTGCCCAGTCAAAGCCAAACAGGACAACAGCAGTGTAAATTGCTAATCCACCCAATAAAATCGCTAAACTCATGGCGGAGAATTCTCCTCCATGAATTCCAACACAAATCGCTAATACTAGCAAAGCACCTGTGTCAGTAAAAATTGTGGCACCAATCGTGACGGTTACAGCTTCATTCGTTACCACTCCCAGACGACTCACAATTGGATATGCCAAGAGGGTATGAGAGGCCAGTAAAGAACCAATGAGGACGGAGGCATTCCAATCAAAATTGAATAATCGTCCTGTAGCAATGCCAGCAATCATTGGAACTAAAAATGTTAAAATGCCAAACCCAATTGAGCGATTTCTAGTTTTACGAAACTGCTCTAAGTCAATTTCTAAACCCGCTACAAACATCAAATAAAGTTTGCCGATCTCTGAGAGCAGATTGATAGTTTCAGACTCAGGGTTTAACAATTTTAGTCCATTTTGCCCTAGTAATATACCTGCCACCAACAACCCAACTAATCCAGGTAGCCTTAGTCGCTCAAATATAGGAGGTACAGTAAAGATTACTGTTAGGAGAATTGTAAATGCAACGATCGGACTGTCTGTTAGGGAGTTCAGTGCCATGTTTAATAATTAAACCTAAATAGGAAATTTACAATCAATTAACATTAACATAAGAAATTTTACTTAAAATTTCTGCTGGCTTCAGCCTTATTAGTTACAAACAATTAAATCTTTAACAGCATAAATGTTGCGATTGCAATCATGATTCTACCTTAAGAAGGGGTTTTCTACATCTACAGGGTGAAATAATAATATAATTTATACTAACGAAAATAGTCGATATTTAAATAGTAGTAAATACTCTCAAAAATTCATAAAACGACAATAATTTATTAAATATAGCGGTTCTAGTTTGAATAATTAGGGGCGCACATCTATGCGCCCCTACTTCTCTGCACGATATCTAGAAAAATCTGGAAGACCGCTCTTATAGGTTCCTATCAATGATAATTTTAAGCATTGGGAACCCCTAAAAATCAAAGTTTATGAACGCAGCCGACGATAAAACAATTGTTCGTGAGTATTTCAATTCCACAGGGTTTGACCGTTGGAAACGAATCTACGGTGATGGCGAAGTCAACAAAGTCCAACTAGACATCCGCAATGGACACCAGCAAACAGTGGATACAGTTCTCGGCTGGCTAAAGGCTGATAACAATTTACCAGAGCTATCTATCTGCGATGCTGGGTGTGGTGTCGGTAGTCTTAGTATCCCCCTAGCGGTAGATGGTGCCAAAGTCTATGCCACCGATATTTCTGAAAAAATGGTGGAAGAAGGCAAGGATAGAGCCAAGCAAACTTTGGGAAATGCTGAAAATCCCACTTTTGCCGTGCAGGATTTGGAATCGTTGAGTGGTAGTTACCATACCGTTATTTGCTTAGATGTTCTCATCCACTACCCCCAAGAAAAAGCGGATGAGATGATTTCTCATCTCTGTTCTTTGGCACAGTCGCGGATAATTCTCAGTTTTGCGCCGAAAACCTGCGCCCTGAGTATACTCAAGAAAATTGGCAGTTTCTTTCCCGGGCCAAGTAAAGCGACTCGTGCATATTTGCATCGTGAGGCTGATGTGGTGAGAATTTTAGAAAGTAATGGCTTTTCATTACAACGAAAAGCGATGACGAAGACTCGTTTCTATTTTTCCCGCCTACTTGAAGCTACACGTAAGTAAAGTTAAAATCGCAGCAAGATGAATACTATGCCTTTGCTGCGATTTGAAAATCTCAAGCTTAACACTGGTAAGTATTCTAGTTGGCGCTAAGTTCTACTTTTAATCTTGGCGTAGGCGTAGCCCGTCAGAGACATCGCTTTGATTTGGAGCATGAATAATTATCATAGCGATGATATAGCCTTACCTAAGTAATAATTGCAATACTATACGTAAACTTTAACTTACTACGATCGCTTTTCTCTGTGACAGTTGAAGGTGCGGAATGTGGAATAAATACTGGGAGAACCATGAGCGATGCTATCGAAGCAGCGCTTACAAACCTATCGTCAGGAGTAGATTGATATACTAGAACCTTTGCGAAAGTCAGGTTAAAATCGCTAGCAAAGTTCAAATCTGAAGTGGAACTATGAAAACTGCTGAAAAATTGGCTGCCGGTTGGCTACTGACACTTGGATTCATGTTTGTAACTCTATCAGCAACAGCGGCATTTGAAAAATTTGCTACACGTAAAGCCATCATAATACCCACAGATGAGTATGAGTTTAACGCACCAAATGCTACTTATGAAGATGATAATGCTGCTGTTGGTGGTTTAATTTTTGGTGTTCCTACCTTAACACTGGGTACATGGTTAGCATTGGGATTATACCGTCAAAGCCGACAGGAGAAAAAGGCGCTTAATCAACAAGTTAGCGATCGCCTGCAATCGATTTTTTATGAGATGCTACAAGAAAATCATGGGCGCGTCACTGTTTTAGGCTTTGCAATGCAGTCACAACTACCCGCAGCTAACGCCAGACAATATTTAGATGAAAAAGCTAAAGAATTCAATGCAAACTTTAAGGTGAACGAAGAGGGCGCTGTATCATATCATTTTGATGTCTAATTGATATCTAATGGCCCGTTAAATTCCACACCAACTTACGGCTAGGTCTAATGACGCAGATTTTTTTGAGCGTAGCTGCCATTTTAGGCGGTTTGTCAGTTGCTGCTGGTGCTTTTGCTTCCCATGCCTTGCGGGAAAAAATTAGTGAGCGATCGCTAGAAATTTTTGAAACTGGCGCTCGTTACCAAATGTATCATGCTCTGGCACTTTTTCTAGTAGCAATACTAATTAGTCGCACCGAATTTCCTCAACCCACTCTCGTAGCCAGCGGATGGCTGTTTATCATTGGCATTGCTATTTTCTCAGGTAGCTTGTACGCCCTTAGCTTAACTGGTATTAAATCCTTAGGAGCGATTACACCGCTAGGCGGTGCAGCCTTTCTTGCTGGTTGGGGTACTTTAGCTTTTGCTGCTTGGAATTTGAAGTTGTAAAAAAGTTAGAAATTAAAAGTTAAGGGAATACCAAAAAATCAATTATCCGATATTTGTAGGGTGCATTAATGAAGTGTAACGTGCCATCTATTAGTTCACCTGTGTTACCTCCTTCTATCTAACGCCCCCTACAAATTGGATAGTTTTTTAATTGGAAGTCTTGTAAGCAACAAGAATATTTTCAAACAGGATTTACAAATAAAGTTTAAATATTTGTTATCAGATAATTGACAAACATAACGGTAAAATAGAAGTAATATCATAATTTTAACAAGGGACAGAGTTTGTCATCTGATTACTAATAAAAACACAACTAAACTAGTGCCACTACTCTATAAATGATGTATAATAAAAAATTCAAACTATCAGATTTTTGTTTTAATAAAAACTAGCGCGGAAATTTAATAACTCATAATTCATAACTCTTATACCATTTCTGTTTAAATCTGCGCCTATAGGACTGATGCAAAACTACAGACTGTAGCGGCAATTCATGTGGACGCATACTCCTAGGTCGAAGATACAAATACGCTGGTAAGGGCATGGCAATGCCATTTCCCTACGAGAAATCTATATGTATCAGGATTTTTGTGAATTGGTATAAGCGTCCCGCAGGGAATGTAGAGAAGCGGTTTACCGTAGGGTATTACCGCTACGTGAATAAAGCGCAGCCTCACATAGAATTGGTATTAGCTCTCAGGCGTACCAGCAAATTATGCAAAGCCGCATTCGCTGAAGGTACTTCAGGTAATAGGCTAGATTTGTATGCTTCCTGCAACTGATTACGCAGACGTTCATATTCTATTTGATGAAAATCTATATTAACATTTGACAAAACAGACCTTTCTTCCCCTGCTAGCTTTTGGGCAATTAAATCAGGAATATATGGTAAATTGAAAACCTCATTTAGCTTAATTAGATTAGCTTCAACTCTACCTGTTTGCATCAAATAAATTCCAGTCAACAAAACTCGATAAACATAAAGTAATGGCTTTAATCTATGGGTGTGTTCTTTTTCAAAAAGTTTCCATTGTGTTGCTGCAAAACCAATATAATGGTAATAATGGTGACGGGTAATGCAATCTTTGGCAATATATTTTAATTCCTCATGTTCTGGTGAAGTTGTTATTATTAAAGGTGAATATAGTTGTTCTAACACATAACCATTCTTTTTAAGTAGCATTAAAAAGAATTTTTTGACATCATGAGTTACTAAATCAATTTCTAAAGATTCGCGAACTTCGGAAACTTCAATAGTTTCATTCCCAGTCTCTAACCCCACTACTTCTTGAACTAGTAAAATATGCACCCCACGCAAGTCATAATCAGAATCAGGTGACGGAAAACCATATAAGTGGGAACCACTAATAATGGTGAATAAAAGCGGGTAAGGCTGTTGCCCAATAATTGTGTTAATAGAAGGTGGAATATTCATCATGTGCCGTTTACTTGCTTACCTAGGTTCGCCTGTTTCTTTAGAATATCTTTTGTATAAACCAGAACACTCGCTGATAGTCCAGAGTTATCAACCACGCGAAATGACTTCTGGGGTAGTAAATGCAGATGGCTTTGGTGTGGGTTGGTATCATAGCCAAAAAGATATCGAACCATTTATCTATAAAAATATCCTACCTATTTGGAATGACATAAACCTACCCAGTCTCAGCCGTTATGTTGAATCAAAGTGTGTACTTGCTTATGTCCGCAGTGCTACATCTGAACAAGCCGTAGATTTTGCTAATTGTCAGCCCTTTAACCATCAACAACAGCTATTTATTCATAATGGACGAATCGAAAATTTCCGCAAAACATTACACAGAAAAATCCGCAGCACTTTAACTCCAGATTTTTATGAAAAAATTAATGGCAGTACTGACTCCGAACACATTTTTGCATTGTTACTTTCACAAAGTAAAATTAATAAACATCGACCCCTAGAGTATGCTTTACGTACTACATTATTAACACTATTAGAGATGGCAAAGCGCTATCAAGTAGAAGCCTCAATCAATGTAATCTTTAGTGACGGACATCGGCTGATAGCTTCTCGCTTTGCTACCACTTCCCCGGCTCCATCTCTTTATTGGATTCGAGATGATCCGACTTTTTCAAAATCTGTAATTATTGCGTCAGAACCTCTATTCATAGGTAATTGGAATGCTTTTCCCGAAAATAGCATCATTACTGTGGAAGCAGACTGTGAGATCCAAATTGAGCAAATTTAGTGTGAAAAAGTCTATTTTTCAAACCTTCCATGAATGTTGCCTGAAAACTTTTGCACTATTTTAAGATATGAATGAAACCACATTCTGTAGTCAGCCTCATCCTGAGAGCCGCTTTGGGTCATATATATTGCCATTTGAATGGGAAAATACCTAAAAATAGCTTTAAAGCTTGAGCAATATTGCTCAGGCATGATTTTATTAGCTATGGCTATATGTTTCACTAATTAGGGTAAAGGTTTGCCATTAAAGGTAACCTATTACGCCAAGCATACGGAGGTTTAATGTCAATATCTAAAGCTGTCAACAGGAACGTTACTTCTCAAAACAGCGTTGAAAAACGCTTGCAGATACAGCATCTGATAGGAGCAACTCAAATAGTTGCATCTAGTATTGGAAGTGATGTAGTGAAGGGATTGACTCAAACATCTAAATCTCTACCCCCCTGTTACTTTTATGATGACCGTGGTTCTGAGCTATTTGAGCAAATCTGTGATTTACCAGAATATTATCTCACACGCACAGAAACAACGATTTTACAGCAGTTTGCTGGCGAAATTGCCAATATAACTGGCGTTTGTGAATTAGTAGAACTTGGCAGTGGCAGTTCTACTAAAACCCGCATTTTACTAGATGCCTACCAGCAGCTAGGCTATCCCCTGCATTACTTACCAATTGATGTGTGTGCAGGTATATTGGAAAGTAGCGCCAAGCAATTATTAAGAGATTATCCCTTACTGCAAGTTTATGCTTTAGCGGGAACCTATGAATTAGCCCTTGCAAAACTCCTACCGACGCAATTACCCAGCCGGATGATTGGTTTCATTGGTAGCAGTTTAGGTAATCTTACACCTCGTGAGTGCGATGTGTTCTTCTCTCAAATTACAGAAGCCCTACAAGTAGGTGAGTATTTCTTGTTGGGGATAGATTTACGAAAGCCGAAACAGATTTTGGAACCAGCTTATAACGACAGCCAGGGAGTGACGGCAGCATTTAATCTCAATATGCTGGAGCATTTAAATCAACAGTTTGATGGCAATTTCGACACCATGCAGTTTGAACACTGGGCGTTTTACAATGAAAGTGAGCATCAAATAGAAATGCATTTACGCAGCAAGCGATCGCAAATTGTAGAATTACGCGCTCTTAATCTCAAGGTTAATTTTGCACTAGGTGAGACTATCCTCACCGAAATTTCCCGCAAATTTGACCTCGATACTATCAAGCAGCAACTCACTGCACAGGGTTTATTACCTCTTCAAGTATGGACAGATCCAAATCAATGGTTTGGTTTATTGCTCTGTCAAATGCAAGCATCAAGCAAATCAGAGTATGCCTCATATATATAGGGGTTCTCAGTTGAGTCCAATATAGACTTAACAAAAACAGTCCACACCAGTGAGAGAGATTCTAATTGTTCTCTCTCACTGGTGTAGTATTTTCACTATATAGTGCTGTATATTATGTTTTAAGACACATCTCTATCAGCCCAAATGAGTAAACTAAATATTTAGCCCCTGATTATTGCTGCATCGAAGGTGTGGGAAAAATTCTACTGGATATAGGAACCCGTGGCTTCGGCTTAGTTGCAGTTATATTGGCATTAGTACCAGAAGAGTTATTGGCTGCCTCTGAGAGAATAGGTGGTTTACTATTAGTAGAATTGGCAAAATCACTCAATTGGATAGCCGAAGGTGAATTTGAAGATATGGAAGTAATATTCTCAGTATTTTGGCTGTTGGATTTTACCGGAGTTTCAGCTTGAGATGGAGTAATAATGAAAGCCGAACTTGTTCCTAATACCAGTATTAGCAGATTAGAAATATATTGTTGCATGGGGATTTTTCAAATCGGTTAATAAATTTTTAAAGCTTCAAGAAGTTGTATTTGTTCTCAGTTCAAAATAAAATCGTGATTTTCCAAGATAAATCACTCCACTCACAAATAAAACCTGATTACAGCGATTTTCAGATGAATAGACTGGTAGGTACCACATGCTTCAGACTTGAATGCCGCTGAGTACATCGATTCATTGACAAAAATCTAACCCCTTCAGTTACCTTTCCTGCAAGGTATAGGGAAACTAAACTCTGGTCTCCTTTTAAGAGTAAGAGAGCGGTTATTCTAGAATTACGGAATCTATCTTATAAAGAGTCTGCAATATAGATACACCTGGAATAATTGACGTTTATTTATCAACTAAGCCAGCACAACTATTAATAATTTAGTTGAATTTATATTCTTATTAAAAGAGGAATTTTACTGAAGTTTTTGACAAACATAATTTTCAGTCAATCAGGTATTAAGCCGCATATTTAATGAGCTACAACCAATAGTATATAAACTTTTAATAAAAGATGACTTTTATGAAGTGGATTTCATGAAAAATATATGTATGCGTTTAGGGACAGATAGTAATCTGCCTATGTTATGGAAATACTGATACAATTTTTTGTTTAAAGCAGTCCTAAATTATTGATGAAATTCTCTATTCGATAATCTTTACAATTTACATAAGATTGCTAGATGAGTTTATCCATAGACATCGTAAAGCAGCATCCCGTTTCTATCATACGAGCCAGCTAACAATTAAAGTAAATTTTTTATCTATGTCGATATTGTAAGGTTTACTATCCTATCTGAAACTTTCAGAGCAACTGTTCATTTTTACAAGTTAAACTAGACTTCTCTAATTAGTGATGGCAAACCCGCACTCCTATTTTTCTGGAAATATATGAAATTTAGAACCTTCAAATATCCCTTCACACTCATGCTAGTCAGCTTTAGTTTTTTGCAGACAGCTGATGCTCAAACTCCTGTAGCTAAAATCTCCAAGCTATCTCAGGAAGCTTCTGTGCTTCGGAAACAGGGCCCAAGCGGGTTACAAATATTTCTTAAATCCTATGCCGATACGTTAAATATCAATTCTTCAGATGCAGTTCTACCTTCCCCTACACTCCGGCTAGCTTTAGACGAACTCTGCCAACAACGGGACTGTTACGCCTCTCGTCTGTACTGGTACACTGATATAGAACAAGCCAAAGCTGCTGCCAGAACTAGTGGTAAACCTATTTTATCTCTGCGGTTGCTGGGCAGGCTGGATCAAGATTTGAGTTGTGCTAATAGTAGGTTTTTCAGGGTAGCGCTGTATCCGAATAGTGAAATTTCTAAACTGCTTCAAGACCGCTTCATTTTGCACTGGCAATCAGTGCGTCCTGTACCCAAAGTAACTATTGATTTTGGCGACGGACGCAAGTTGGAGCGGACGATTACAGGCAATAGTATTCACTATGTATTGGATGGGTCGGGTCGTCCAATCGATGCAATTCCAGGGCTGTATAGTCCCAAAGCATTTTTGCGTCAGTTACAGCAGGCTGAAGTAGCAGTAAAAAATTACAGTAAACTTAAACAAAGCGATCGCGAGTCTTTTTTAAGAAAATACCACAGCGATCGCATGAACTCCATCCAAGCCCAATGGGTTGCAGATTTATCCCGCCTGGGTATCCAGTCTCCCCCTAAGTTGCTGCAATCTCCAAGTAATCCCAGTCAGCCACCTACAGCAGAAATAGCAAGTTCTCTAGCAGTTTCTAAGATGGTAGTTGAAAGGCCAATGCTGAATGCTCTCCAGTCTGATGCTGAACAAAATCAGAACGCTTTAGTTAAAATAACCGATCAAGAAGTCTGGAACAAAATCGCTCAACTCTATGCTGCCGATGCCAAGCTAGATCAGAATAGCATTTCTCTAATCAGAGCTAAAAAGTCTCAGCCTGCTAACACTCAAGAAAATAATTTGCCGATAATAGTGAAAAAATTTGAAGCCACAATGGCTTTAGATACTGTCAGAAATGAATATATGTTGCACAGCCAAATTCATCAATGGTTCACGCAGGGTAAGCAAACAAGCAGTGTGGAAGCGCTCAATGAACAAGTATACGCCCAACTATTTTTAACTCCTAGTTCTGACCCTTGGTTGGGGCTTTTTCCCAGCGACAGTTACAGCGCTATTGATCATGATGGCATCCGTTAATTACTTGAAAAGCGCTGTAAACTGAAGTAAGTAAAAAGGAGTGACGAGATGAGATTTTATAATATTTACACCTCACCTATCACTCCTTATAACTTGCGCGTTGATAAGCTGTTACGCATTTTTAAATTACAACAGCTTACTGCTTGATTTATCCTCTAACTAAAGAGACGGATAATTGTTAAGTTCTTATGTGATCTTCTATACAAATGGTTTTAAATTATTAATATCCATTAGTCTTACTCTTGCTTATACCAGATAGTTCCTTAATGGATTTGTAAAGCTTGAAAAGCTCAGATTCCCGACTTATTGAAAAAATCGGGAATCTTTTTGTTAAAAATAAGGTATTCATAATCACAAATAAACTTAACTTAGCTTATATATCTTAGGTAGTAGTGCCTTAATGCTTGTGATGGACGTTGGGTAAAAGATTATCAGTTATTCTGAGTAATGATGGAAACAATTATTATTAGCACTAAATCATTCATTGGGAGAATGACAAAGTGGGTTTAACATGAATGGGAACTTAAAGTTTAGATCCAGGGTTTTCTGACCGTACTGTTTTATCTAATTTCTCTACTAGTCATAATTGTGACTGGCATATAACTTTAGTCAGAAAGTGGCACAATCTGAAATCAGCTAATTTTGCATTCCTATTTAGCTGAGTTTAACAAGTCTTCCTACTATAGGTAGAAGTAATACTTAGGAAAATGCCGTAACCTTTTTGTAAAAAACCATCTAAGTGCAAAAGTTGTCAATGGACAGTCTCAAAATTACCCAGATTCTATCTGCTTTGAGCATCTAGGTTAAATGCAATAAGTGTCATTTTCAAAACTAGACCACGTGTAGCCCTATAGGACATAAATTATCGAAAACCTAGAATAAATCTACTCTTATAGATTTTGATTTTATTGAATAATAATTGCAGTTTATAACTAATTAAATTGATAAGTCAGCAATACAAGCAATGCTGCGATTTTTCCAAGAATTTACCTAGTGGATTTTTTGCTTAGACTCTGCAATTAAGTAGCGGGAATTTAAGGTGAACATAGAACAATTTATCCAACGCTCAGAAATATTGCACAATCGTTTAGCAGATTTATACCAAACTGCTAGTGTATTACCTTGGATTTCACCGGATCTGCTGCCGCAAGCTTTTAAGGAACTCTATAACACTTCAAAGGTAGTGCAGCTAGCAGCAGAGGAACTCTATCAGCAAAATGAGGAACTAATACAAACACGGAATTACTTAGAAACAGAACGCCAACACTATCAAGAATTATTTGAGTTTGCGCCTGATGCCTATTTAGTGACTAATACAGAAGGAATCATCGAAGAAGCTAACCATACCGCAGCTAAATTGCTCAATGTTTCAAAGCAATTTTTGGTGGGTAAACCGATGATTAACTTCGTCTCCTTAGAAGAACGTCAGCACCTTCGCAACGAACTTATCCAACTATCGCAATCAGACATAGTTAGAGAGCTATTGATCCGCTTGCAACAACGTCATGGTGAATTATTTGATGCAGCTTTGACAGTGGCAGTTGCCCGTAATCCGCAGGGTAAGGCAACGTCTCTACGCTGGGTGTTACGTAATATTACAGAACGGAGGCGAGCAGAATCAACGCTAGTCAAAAATGATAGCGACCTCTTCTATGATCGTCCCGTGCATAAATATTCTAAAGGAGAAACTATTCCCCTTAATCCATTAGTAATTTTGTATGTTTGCCAAGGTTTAGTCAAACTTAGTACCTACTGTGAAACAGGTGAAGAAGTGTTAATAGGATTGGCAACAGTTGGAATGGTTTTTGGCTCTAGTTTAACATCTTTAAACATTTACCAAGCAACAGCCCTTTCTGATGTTGAACTGGTGTCAATTTATGCAGCAGAGATAACAGCTTCCCCCAACTTGAGCCATATCCTTTTACCAAAAATTAATCAGCGTTTACGGCAAACAGAATCTTTTTTAGTAATATGTGGAAGACGACGAGTACAAGAGCGCTTGCACCATTTATTACAACTTTTGAAACAGGAAGTTGGTGAAACTGTGCCGGGGGGGACTCGCTTAAGTGTTCGCTTTACTCACGAGGATATTGCTAGCGCCTGCTGCACTACCAGGGTAACAATTACACGATTGATCGGCAAATTACAAGAAGAAGGGATAATCAGTTTTGACTTAAAAAAACACATGATATTGAGAGATTTTGATTAATTACTTATGGAATAACTATAAGGAAATGTAACATCATTGTTATCCTGCAAAAAAGCTACGCGCTCGCAGCATTCAAAAATGTACTCAAAATAATGTATATCTAATTTGACGTGTATTGCTAAAATCGCGATCGCAGCATGTCAAAGTAGCTATGCACACACTTGGTAACACAACTCCATCATCGGGCTACATCTTAGCACTGGACTTAGGTACGACAGGCAACCGCGCCTTTGTGTTTAACGCAGACGGCAAGATTGTTGGACAGGCATATAAAGAACTAACTCAGTATTATCCTCAGCCCGGATGGTTAGAACATGACCCTCAACAAATCTGGCAGGATACGTGTTGGGTAATGCAAACCGCAATCGAAAATGCCCAGATTGCTGCATCAGCGATCGCAGCACTGGGACTGACTGTGCAGCGCGAAACCTGTTTGATTTGGGACAAAACTACTGGTAAACCACTCCATAGAGCGATTGTCTGGCAAGATCGCCGCACTGCTTCCCTTTGCCACCAATTACAAGAGCAAGGTTATGCTCATGAAATTTACGATCGCACCGGATTAATCATCGATGCCTACTTTTCTGCTACTAAGTTCAGGTGGCTATTAGACAAGTTTACAGATGTTGACCTAAACAATGTCTTAGCAGGCACTATTGATAGCTGGGTGTTGTGGAACCTCACAGGCGGGAAAGTCCATGCTACTGACCACAGCAACGCCAGCCGTACAATGTTGATGAATCTCAAAACCTGTCAGTGGGATGAGAATTTACTAGAACTATTTCAGATTCCGGCGCATATTTTGCCCCAGATTCAGCCTAGTTTAGGACTATTTGGAGTTACTGATGTTACTTTGTTGGGCGCTGAAATTCCCATCACTGCCATCTTGGGAGATCAGCAAGCTGCTCTATTTGGTCATGGCTGCGATCGCCCCGGTTTGATGAAATGTACTTACGGCACTGGTAGCTTTTTGGTTGCTCACACAGGCGATCAAATTGTGCGCTCACACCATCAACTTATTTCTACAGTGGCATGGACACAAGCAAATCCAAGAGGGGCTTTAAATGTCGGCTATGCCCTAGAAGGTAGTATGTTTACTAGTGGAGCTTGTATTCAATGGTTGCGCGATCGCCTCAAGCTGATTAAAACTGCTGCTGAAACTGAAACTATGGCAAATCAGGTAAAAGATAATGGCGGAGTATATTTTGTACCTGCATTTAGTGGACTGGGCGCACCCTACTGGGATATGAGTGCTAGGGGAGCCTTTTTCGGCATTACGGCCAGTGTACAACCAGAGCATCTAGTACGCGCCGTGTTGGAAGCGATCGCTTACCAAGTTCTGGAGGTGGTGCAAGCAATTAATGCATCTAGCAGTACTCCAGTTGGGCGATTAACCGTGGATGGTGGAGCTTGCGAGAATAATTTTCTGATGCAGTTCCAAGCTGATGTATTAGGTATTGCAGTTGAACGAAACGTAATGCGCGATACGACCGTTCAGGGTGCAGGATTTGCAGCAGGTTTAGCTGTAGGATTTTGGGAGAGCTATGAAGCACTGGTGCAGCAACGGCAGATTGAGCGTGTGTTTGAGCCAAGGAGCGATAATTCATTGTCCAACTTTGCTACTTGGCAAAAAGCAGTGAAACGCACTCTCGCTTGGGTGGAGTAGATGCTTACTGCTCAGGTCAGACTTTAACTGAATGGTTACTATAATTTTGTTCCAGATAACGTGGATCGCGTACTCCTACGTGCAAAACCAGCGCTGTAACTAATCCACCGATAGCTGCCACCAAGAAGGCAGTTCTATAGTCAATATTGTCAACTATCCATCCACCTAATAGGGGAGCAAGAAGCGTGGCAGGGGCAACAAGGGTATTGCCAAGACCAATATAGGCTGGTCGTTCGCGCTGGTTACCAAACTCTAAGGTCATTACCGCAGCAATATTTTGCAGAGCGATCATACCTATCCCTGCTCCTATAAACACCAAGTAAAAACAGTTTACATTTGTTGCTAGCCCAGCTAAAACCGAACTAAACGCACAAACAACAGAACCAGTCTCCAAGACCAACTTGTGACCCCAGCGATCGCCTACCCAGCCCAAAACCAATCCAGCAATAGTTTGCGTTACCATCAGCACACCAGTAATTATCCCAATAGATGCTTCTCCCATCCAATGTTGATGTACGGCATAGAGTGTATAGAAGGGAAGTGGCATTAGTGCTAATTGTGAAAGCATACGTGTGATCACAAAGCAACGGAAATTCTTATCGTACCGGAGAATCACACTAAGACTGTCCCAAAATTCACGTCTAGTTTCAAAGGTAAATAATGGATTACTTACTGGCTCCCGCGTCCTAGACATAAAAAACCAAGATAGAGCCATCGCAACGCTAGCACACAAAAAACAGAGAGCAAAGTTAAATGGCTGGGCAATTTCCTTGAGCAGTAAACCAGCTATCAGAGCACCAAAAATACTCATTAGATTAGCAGCCGCCGCCAAGGCACCATAAAAAATGCCAAGCCTTCCAGAAGGAATAATTTTAGCAACCATGCTTTGCCAAGCAGTAGCACTAAATCCGCTGCCTAGTCCCTGCCAAATGAGTATGGCAAATGTCAGATGTAAGATAGTTTGGCTATTGAGTTGTAGCTGTAATAAAGCGACCAGTGCTAATCCAAAAAAAGGAAGTTTTTGGTGAATTGTCAACCACATTACAGTTGGTTTGTAATACTGTAGCCGAGCTATTTTATCAGCCGTCAATAGCTGAGGTAGTTGCCAACCTAAACGCGGAATAGCTGGGATCAGACCGATGAGTAATGCAGAATTGGTAAAACCGCTAACAAATAGAGGAATAATCGTGATATAGGAAGCAAAACCAGTTGCCAAACCAAAAAATGCACTTTCGGCAACATTGACAGTCAAGTTATGACGAAGGTCTTTTTGAATTTCAGAATTAAGCATTTTTATAGATATCGCAAGTGTAGATAATTACTTTTTTGCAGATCAAAATTCGGCTTTGTTCAAGCCGCATTCAGATAATTAAAAATTTGAAAAATAACGCTATGAGTAATCAATCCCTCAGTCTGACGAGCGAGAAATATCTCTGCTATTTATTGCCCTTATTAGTCAGGTTCTGCTGGAATCATGCTCCCCTAAAGTCGTAATAAACCTTGATTGAGCGATAGCTGGGCACAGTAATAGAAAATAGCGCTTATTACCACCCAGACCCTCAGATTTGCAGAGTTTTCAACTTTTAGCTTTAGCTCTAAGTTGAGTGTTACGTTGCTAGAGATAACATCTCTCCAGTTATTACTCAAACAAGGTATATAGTTGCTAGAAACGAATGGACTTCTTCAGTAGCAAGGAGTTTATACAATTATTGTTCGCCTTTGCCCAGCTAGCATCTGACAAATCATTACTAACCTTAGTGTTGTTTATAAAATTAAACTCCTTGCGCTAAGTTGCTAAGTTAAGTAAGGAGGAGACACAGTTGCCAACATTGATGGCAGCAGCTCTATTTTTTGACTCACTGATGATTTATTCCTCTATCTATTGGGGAAATTTGGGCAGCATTTTAAACAGGTTTATGTTCTTTTTTTAGGCACTTACTTAAGTGGTAAGTAGCGAACAAAACCTGAGCTTCATAAATTGTTCCCAGATGGCGCACTTAAATTATCATTGGAGAATATTTTTGTAAAAAATCCCAAATTATGCATCTGCAATCTTTTTGGCAATTTATGCTCTAGCAACTTAAAACAAATACTGTAAACCGCGATTGTACTGATAGCTTGGGAGAGTAAGGGACTTCCAAATAAAAAAATATACCATCGCTATAGAGGCAGGGGGCAGGGAGCAGGGGGAGGGATAGTCGTAGTGAAGTCCAGAAATTGGATAATTTAATTTCTGGAAGTCCCTAAAGTATTGCTAGAGCAATCGCCTGTATTGTCCGGGCGTATTTAGCAGTAGGGAGAGGACAAAGTAGAATTTGAAAACAGATCATCAAAGTGTCGAATGGCACGCTTGTTAAGCTGAAAGCCTTGAATAATAACGGCTTTTGGGAAATCATCTGCTTGTCAAGATTGAGAATACGCCAAGTAGGTTTGATGTTGAAGCGGCACTCATGCAGGCGATCGCAAAAGGTTGAAAGCGATAAAATACTGGTGTAAAACCCAGGTATGGAAAGAAAGCGTGACTCATTACTGCCAAGTCTGCGGAGTTTTTCAGTAGGTAATTATCTAATTAGGACTTACACACAAGAGATCCCCCAACCCCCTTAAAAGGCACAACTATTGCGTGGTAAGTTTGATTTGGGGTCTAAATTCCCATCTTAAACTTTGATAACTGATAGCTGTTTTAAAATACTACTGACATCTTAAGGATGCTGAACGCATGATTACTAAACCGAAGATTTTCATTGATGGCGAATCAGGAACCACAGGCTTACAAATCTACTCACGTCTCAATCAACGGGATGATATCGAGTTAGTTAGCATTGAGGCCTCTAAACGCAAGGATGCAAGTGAGCGAGCTAAATTAATCAATGCCGTCGATGTTGTTATTCTCTGCCTACCGGATGATGCAGCCCGCGAAGCTGTTAGCTTGGTAAGTAGTACTACGGTTAAGATCCTTGATGCTAGTAGTGCCCATCGCACGGCTAAGAACTGGGTATATGGTTTTCCTGAACTAAATCCAGGACAGCGAGAGAAAATCGCCAGCGCCCAGTTTGTCAGCAATCCAGGATGTTATCCCACAGGATTTTTAGCCTGTATTCGTCCGTTGATTGCCAAGGGACTTTTAAAGAGTAATTTTCCTATCACTGTTAACGCAGTGTCAGGCTACTCTGGTGGCGGAAAAAATCTCATTAAACAATACCATACCTTCCACGAACAGGAAGTTGGAGCAGAGTCACTTTATCCCTATGGCATCTATGGTTTGCAGTTTGGACATAAGCATGTCAAGGAAATGCATTATTACTCAGAGTTAGCATCGCCGCCGCTATTCGTACCAGCGGTAGGGGATTTTGAGCAAGGGATGCTAGTTCAGGTGCCTTTGCCGTTAGGAACTTTGGATAATCCACCATCAGGTGAGGTTATTCATCAAACAATTGCTAACTACTACCAAGGTGAAAAATTTGTGCAGGTAGCTCCATACCAAGATTCTACTCTGCTACGAGACGGAATATTTTTGGATGCGATTGCAGTGAACGGCACTAATATTGTTCAGGTTTTTGTATTCGCAAATGACACTACCAAAGAAGCGTTGCTAGTTGCTCGTCTTGATAACTTGGGCAAAGGCGCATCGGGAGCCGCAATCCAAAACTTAAACATCATGCTGGGCTTTCCAGAAGAGTTGGGATTGTTATGAAAGGCTCAGATTCCCGACTTGTTAAAAAAGTCGGGAATATTGGTTAATAACTTCTGATTTTTGGACTTTCAGCAACTTTTGTTGATTTTTATTTCAGTTTCTCCAACAATTGAATTACATCATGCTCAAAGCCTCTATTTCGCTCTTGAACTGATTCAATTAAAGGTTTATCAAAAAGATTAATCACATACTTGCCTAGTTGAATTCCTAAAGGTTTTAAATGTCCACCCTCTAAAGTTTGTAGAAATTCTTGGGGTGGTTTTTTTAGAATATTAGTGAACCATTCACAGGTTAATTTAGCAATATTATCTGACTTAAAACAAACTAAACCCATGATATTAAAGAGCTTACTATCCTTGATTAAGTTATGGGTTTCTTCAACGGTTGGTTTCACACCCCAACCAAGATTATCGATGATATCCGCTAAAAATTGAGGACGAATTGCGCTCCCTGTGTCAGCAATAGCAGGTGCTAATAGGATAGAAACCTGCCCCTTAATGAAGACACTGTTAATTTTTATTTCCTGACCTACGTAAGTGTAAATTAGTTTCCGAACTTCTACAATTTTTTGTTTAAGCTCATCATACAGAATGTTAATATCTGCAATGACACTTTTTATCTGTGACTCATCCGAAGTATGAGATAGCAGGTTGCGAATAAACTTTTCTCTATCTTGAGGCTCTGGAGGTAAAGCAGTAAATCCTTCTAACAGGGAGATATATTTACAGCCAAGGCTATGTCCAATCCAAGAAAAGTTTTTATCATCTAGATAGGCTTCATAAGCATATCCCTCAACACTTGCCATCCTCACAAGCTCTGGTAGAATTTCATACTGCTCTCTCATGAGAAAACCAGCTTCTACATAATGGTTAAAACTAAAATTAAATGGCAGAAGAATAATTGTATATCCCTGCTCAAATAGGCATTGAAGCAGATAGCGATAAAAAAGCATGGGGCCAAATGTACCAAAGAAAGCCCCTGCAATAAATTGAATTACTCCTTTAGGCTGTGGATGCAGAGCAACCCAACTGTGAGAAACAGGTTTAAATCTCAGCTTGATATTTGTATTTACCATGACTTAGCAATGAGTGTATCTCATTTTGGTAGGTGTATACTTTACCTCCAAATTGAAGCTGCTGCTTTTCGGATTCTTTAAAAGGTTTTTTTGCATAACTGAGATGCTTGCCTTCGTAACATACTAAACGCAGTTGGCTCTCAAAGCATTTATGAAAGGGTGTGGGAGTAGGAAATAATGTAGTTCAATAGTGAAATTGAATTGGCGTAAAACTTCTAATGGAGTCTTTTAGACTTTGGCAATTTCTTTAGCCAGAGTAATATTTAAGACAACTAAAAAATATATTAAATTGAATCAGGTTCGTGGTTAGTATATTTATACACTTACAAATATGAAAATTTTTTACTTCCCAGAAGCCAAATAAAATGTAGCGGTCAACATCAGTAAGCTTCTTGTTGAGAGCATATTAAAAGCTCTAAGTTTCCTCTAAAGTCTGATTCGTGAAAGCTAGATACAAAGCGCCTTTAGGTGATTTCAATCACAGTTTTTTTGTTCATACTCTTGACATGGTTGATGATGACAGGTTATAAACCTTGAAGAAAAATAAATCAGTCTGCCTAATCCACTATAATTCCCTGAAAATTTTTGTGAGTAAGGGTAAACCGGAGCGGAGGAACCAAGTTTGGGGCGTATTTTGAAGAAAGTTAGCAGTTAATGAATTCATAACTCATAACTCATAACTTTCTTAAGAAGGACATCTCTCAGTCCTAGCCCGTCAGCTAACTTCGTCGGCATTGAGAAGAGACTGAACGAGCAGCATTCTTAACAAGTAATGCCATGTTCTCGTCAGTGTCCTTTGGCTGGTAACTTTGCGGTTTGTTGTGCCTGCCCTCGACGTTGAAAGAGAGGATAATATTATCTTGATTTCTGGCGTTTGAGGCAGGATTATTTGCCTTGAGGTGAAAATCAGCTATGTTCCAGAATAAGAAACATCGCATTGCCCTAATTTCTGTTGATGGTGACCCGGCGGTTGAAATTGGTCAAGAAGAGGCTGGAGGTCAAAATGTCTATGTGCGTCAAGTAGGTTATGCCTTAGCAAAGCTTGGTTGGCAAGTGGATATGTTCACTCGTCGTAGTAGTCCTGAACAAGCTGCCTACGTTCAACATAGCCCAAACTGTCGTACTATTCGGTTAAAAGCGGGCCCAGCTAAGTTTATTGGGCGAGATAACTTGTTCGACCATTTACCTGAATTCATCGAAGAATTCCAGCGATTCCAGTTGCGCCAAGGATTTCATTACTCCTTAATTCATACCAACTACTGGTTATCATCGTGGGTCGGCATGGAATTGAAAAAGCAGCAACCGCTGATTCAGGTACATACTTACCACTCTTTAGGAGCGGTTAAATACAGAAGTATTGGTGATGTTCCCGTAATTGCTACCCAGCGATTAGCTGTAGAAAAAGCCTGCTTGGAAACTGTAGACTGTGTGGTTGCAACTAGTCCGCAAGAGCAAAAACATATGCGGGTACTCGTTTCCAGTAAAGGAAACATTGAAATGATTCCCTGTGGCACCGATACTGATAAATTTGGAGAAATTCAGCGGTCTGAGGCGCGGGAAAAGTTGGGAATTGCACCAGATGCCAAAATGGTTCTCTACGTTGGTCGCTTTGACCGCCGCAAAGGTATTGAAACCTTGGTACGAGCTATTGCCAAATCTAGTTTAAGAGGTGAAGCTAATCTCCAGCTAGTGATTGGAGGTGGTAGCCGTCCAGGTCAGAGTGATGGAATAGAACGCGATCGCATTGCTAGCATTGTTACTGAACTCGGATTAGAAAATTGTACAACCTTTGCTGGTCGCTTAGATGAAACTGTCCTCCCCTTCTACTACGCCGCCGCTGATGTCTGCGTAGTGCCTAGTCACTATGAACCTTTTGGTTTAGTTGCCATTGAGGCAATGGCTAGTAAGACTCCTGTCGTAGCTAGTAATGTTGGTGGGCTACAGTTTACTGTTGTACCAGAAGTCACAGGGTTACTTGCGCCCCCCAAAGATGAAGTAGCTTTTGCTGCTGCCATAGACCGCATTCTCATCAACCCAGCTTGGCGAGACCAGTTAGGTGAAGCGGCTCGACAACGGACAGAAATTGCCTTTAGTTGGTATAGTGTAGGATTCCGACTGACTCAACTTTACACTCGTCTGCTGGCTCCAACTGCACCTAATACCCGAACCCGGATTGCAGCTTAATTTTTCCAGCTTTGAGCGCGGAACTAATATCATCAGAGTGATTTTGCCGTGCCCAAACAGTCAAACACAAACTACTCAACCTAGTTAATTAGGGAGTCAGAATTATGCTGAATATCGGAGATTATGCCTTCCATCAAAGAACAGGCCAGGTTGGTCAAGTTTGTGGTTATGGACATCAGGTAATGGATGGAGTTTATATAACCACCCTCAAAGTCAGAGTGAGTAAGCATGAAGGAACTCGTCATCAAAGCAGATTTGTCGAGGATGCTTACTCCACTTGGGTACTCACAAACGCAGGATAAACTAATAGATTTGTTTTTCTGCGTTTATATAGAAAAACAAATCTAATAGTCCACCACACCAACTTTTATGAGTGAATAAGTTCGTAGTCAAGACTTTAGTCCTTGATTTGAGCGCTAAAGCGCTGACTACAAACCAAGCATAAAGTACTAGTTGATTGGCTGCGATTTTAGCAGCATTTTAAAGATAGCGGGGAAAGTTCACTGAACTTTCCCCGCTTCAATTTGGCTAAAGAGTTTTTTTGAAACATCAAATTTATCAGTAAATCAAGACCAGTTAGCCATTGCAGGCAGCGATTTGTGTGTAATAAAGCTTGTACAATTGTCAAGGCGGTTTTTACTGCCAGAATAATTCTCAGGTGTAAAGTTTATCGACAGCAAAATTTTTCTACTTTGTGTTTTTCCATCCTTCACTTGTGGCTAAAATACCCCAAGTTAGGCGCTCATATCTTGCAATAGATAACTTTTACCCTTATGACTGGAGAGCAAAATCTTGGGAATAGAACTACGCAGTTTCGTATTTCTCGACAGCCTGCAACCTCAACATGCAGCATATATGGGAACAGTAGCCCAAGGCTTCTTACCATTACCAGGGGATACATCACTGTGGATTGAAATCTCTCCTGGTATCGAAATTAATAAAATTACGGATGTAGCCCTGAAAGCTGCCTCTGTTCGTCCGGGAGTACAGGTAGTTGAACGACTGTACGGACTATTGGAAGTTCATTCTAGCTCCCAAGGTGAAACGCGAGCTGCTGGGCAAGCAATTTTGGCTGCATTGGGAGTCCGAAAAGACGAATGTCTCAAACCGCGTGTTGTTTCTAGCCAAATTATCCGCAATATCGATGCTTACCAAACACAACTTATTAATCGCACGCGACGGGGACAGCTATTACTAGCAGGACAAACACTGTATGTATTAGAAGTCGAGCCTGCTGCTTACGCCGCACTAGCTGCGAATGAAGCTGAGAAAGCGGCATCGATTAACATCCTTGAGGTTCAAGCTGTAGGTAGTTTTGGACGGCTTTACTTAGGTGGACATGAAAGAGATATTCTAGCAGGTGCGGCGGGAGCATTAACGGCGATTGAAAGTGTAGCTGGTCGGACAAATCCTTTGGGTATGCGTCAGGAGTAAAGGAGAGAAAATGGCAAATCGAGAGCATCTAGCTTTACTGAAAGCAGGTGCAGTTACATGGATTGAGTGGAGAAAGAAAAATCCCCAGATTGAACCAGACCTCAGCGCTGCAAACCTCCAAGGAGATAACCTCAGAGGCGCAAACCTCCAGGGGGTAAACTTGAACAAGGTGGATTTGGGTAATGCTTTACTCGTGCGAGCAAACCTTAGTGGTGCTGACCTCAGTAGTGCCAACCTCTACAAAGCCTTCCTCGTTGAAGCTAACTTGAGTGATGCTAACTTCAGTGTTGCTAACTTGAGTGGTGCTATACTTACGCAGGCAGATTTGAGTCATGCCAATTTGATTGGAGCCGACTTGAGTGAGGCGAATCTTAGAGGCGCTGCGATCGCTCATGCTAATCTAATTGGGACTGACTTAAGAGGCGCTAACTTGAGAGATGCCGATTTAGGTGCAGCGAAGCTAATACGGACTAATCTATCTTTTGCCAACCTCATTGAAGCTAACTTGATTGCGGCTGACCTCAGCGAGGCGAGTTTGTACGAGGCGGAAGTTTTGGGGGCTTATCTTTACAAAACTGACTTATACAAAGCTAATCTAAACAAGGCTCACCTAAGTGGTGCTTACATGTTGCAGGCTAACCTAAATGAAGCTGATTTGAGTCAAGCTGACTTGAGTTGGACTAACCTTAGAGGCGCAAATTTGGCAGGGGCGAATCTCAGAGGAGCTAACCTTAGAGGAGCCGACCTTAGGGGAGCTAACCTCAGCGGCGTAAATCTTCAGGAGGCAATTATGCCTGACGCTTCAAGGCACAATTAATTAACAAGAAAAAGTAATTGACGTTTACATTCATTTTATAAGCTTAAACTAGTTTGCAATGCAAAATCACCCAGCACCTCTGAGTTAATTAGGTTAATTAAGCTTGAATGAATTGGAATGTTCCCTATATTTTGGCAATTACCATTGTGAAAAAGGATGTTTTACTAAATTGCTGTTGAAATATCTGAAGTCATCTGAAACTTCTTGTCCAATCCAACTTGGTAGTTCAATTTCTTGATTTTCATCACTGAGTTCAACTTCTGCTAATATTAATCCTTTATTAACACCATCAAACTCATCTATTTCCCAAAGCAAGCCACCCGACTCTATTTTATATCTGATTTTTTCTATAAAGGGACGTTCACATAATGTTTCAAGTATTTCTTGAGCATCTTTAACAGGAATAGGATACTCAAACTCTAATCTCGAATATTTGATATTAGGGCCTTTAATAGTCAAATAACTTTTTTCTCCTACTATACGTATACGTACAGTAGCTTTGTCTTGTGTGGCAATGTATCCTTGACGATATACACTACCTTCAGCTAATTCTCTCCAACTATCTCCTCTCACTAAATATTTGCGCTCTATTTCTTTCGCCATTTTACTTACCCTGATTGTGTGATTTTGTAGATCAAAAAGCTAAGTCATTTTCAAAAACTAACTCCATGCGATCGCTCCAAAGTCAAGTTACGCTATCCTCTTAAAGGAGTTTTAGCTTAAAATAACATGCATAAGCATTGCTGTACCCCTACAACGTGGTCTATTTACCTGAAAATAGCTGTAAGTTCTTCTTTCGCTAAAGCTAATGCTTGATGAGCATTTTTAAACTTTGTTTCATCTGTAAATTTATGACCAAAGCACTTTAAATAAGCTTCCAGATACCGAATACGTAAGCGTGGATCAGCCGGACTCTGAAGAAAAGGGAGGTCAGCTTCAACCATAAACCGGATAGCCAACAAGGGGATAGGGCTACGAAGTGGCCGAAAGTTTGGGTTGTGTAGACCACGGCTTTCATTACGTTTATGAAATTCTCCGATCATCAGTCCTGACTCAACAAACAAAGGTTTAAGTTTTTGTTGGACACTATCTACTAGTTTAGGAGCATCTTCTATATGGATGTCAGGAAAGATCAGTAAAAAAGCTCTATTGATTGCTAATTCTTGTTCTTTAACTTCCATCTTAAGAAAGATATCTCGGTAGCGTCCAACAACCTCTTCTAATTGTTCTGGATACAAATCTTTTGTGTGAATAACTGCCAGACGAATACTATTTGACTTGAGGGAGTAAGGTACAAAAGGGCAAACTGCGCCGGGTCTTCCTAAATTAGGATGAGGTCTTCCTAAAAAATTTTTCACCCACTCCATAATTTCAATCAAGTAAGGAAGGTCTTCGTTTTGCTGGAGTTGTTCTATTTCAAGAGTTGTATAAAGTTCCATGAGCTTGGGTGAAATGGAGTAATTGTTTAATCTGAATGCAAAATTACTTTTACAAAATTATGTTTCTGAAACTGATTATTGTCTAAAGTGAATCTAGGTGAATAAAATGAGTGTTGATTTTTTCTATTCTGGGTGAATTTGTAGCTTCTAGTAAATAAAAATATTTTAATATTTTGTGAATTTAAATAAATTAACGCCAATAAATACACAAGCATATTTTCGCACCAAGTCGATTTTATTCATTTATTTTTGGCATTTTAGCTAGAATACATATGTATTATTCAGCAGATGCTCCTACTTTTTCACACTCTCAAGCTTCTATTATTTTTAATAAACATATTATAAAGTTTATGTATAAATATTTATTTTTATTGTAAAAATTTAGTAGAGATTTAATAGCAACTATACACTTAATATCAAGTTAGTCTAGTTAAATCTAACAAGCTAATTATCTATTAATCGTAGGGGAGGCGGGATAAGCGGCGACTTCTGCCATTTTCCGTACCCCTACGCGACCGTGTACACACAAGCTCTAAAAACAGTTTGATAAAGCTTTCCTCGTTAACAGGCTCCCACCGGGGAATGCATTCACTAGGCTCCGCCTCCAGCCAAACATGCATTGAAGCAAAGCCTCTAATAGCCATTCCTATGCGAAGCATGGGAACGAGGGAAGAATGGGAAGTCGAGCTTTTTTCGATTTGCGTGTACGCTATGCATACCCTTAGGCAAGCTACTCACAAAATTGGATATTTGTTGAATTGGAAGTCCGTTATTTCTCAACAAATTCTTTCACCACTGCCATAGCATCAGGGGGAATCTGCGTAATTAGGCGAAATGGAAATGCCGCAGTTGAAGCAAACTTGGCATAATCTGATGTCAGAAAGATAGCGTAGTTTTTAGCTTCTGGAGTCATCTGTGCAGCAAAGGCCAAGGCTATAGCTTTAACGTACTTACGAACCTCAGCCGCTTCTTCACCCACAACTTCACCGCCACTAATTGGTGTATTCGGTTGTCCTACCTGATCCAAAGTGGTACTGGGGTCTTTTACACTTAGATGAGTACCCCCAACTATACCAACTAGCCATTTTGGGGATGGGATTTTGTCAAATCCCACAATTTGTTCAGTTAAAGCTGGGGTAGTTTTATCTGCGGAACCAGCTAAAACTAGGGTAGGAACTTGTACCTTAGTTAACCCAGTTTCGCCAAAAATCAGAGAAGTTGTAGGATTGAGAGCGATCGCCTGTTTGATTCTAGTATCCCGCAGTTGATAGCTATTTTCAGGTAGCTCTTGAGCGATACACTGCATACCTTCTGCCAGACTTAAGACAACCAAGTTTTTTTTGCAGCGTTGTTTGAGTCGTTCCAGTTGTAACTCTGCTCCAGCAAGTGTTAAAGCTGTACCACCACCAAAAGAATAGCCAACAACCATCGCGTTTGTGGTTGCAAGTTTCCCAGCAAGGGGATTATTAGTTGTTTGGTTCAGTTTTTCTAATTCATCAAGAACAAAACTAATATCTTGAGGGCGATTTAAAAACTCCTGAGGCTTCACAACTCTGGTTTTACCTTGTAATGCTAAGTTAGTATTCGCCTCATTACTACCGGGATGTTCTAAAGCTGCTACTACATAACCGTGGGATGCTAAATGTTCTGCCAGGTAACGCAAGTCCGTGCGGACTGACCCGAAGCCGTGAGAAAAGACAATGACGGGTTTATTGGCAGTTGCAGTAGTTGACCAGTAAATATCAACTGGAATTTTACGACCGCGCTTTTGGTCATTCAGGCTTAAGTTAAGTGTTTTTACTTGAGTGCTTCCTGGTTGACTGGGATCAAAAGGGAAAGCAATCTGCGGTGTTTTGGAGTCCAGTTGGGAAGTGATGTCTGACGACAAGCCGTTACGCGTCAACGCCAGCATAAATTGCTGGGTACGCCAAAAAGCTGTATTCAAACTCCCTGCAACTATAAAAGCCTGTGGCAAATCAATTTCTAGGCGTTTACTGGGATAAGCGGCGATAAAGCTCAGTATAGAAAGACCTTCTGGTGCCGTAGAGCCTAATACCAATCCTCCTCTGAGTGCTTGTACCCCAGCATTGTCCTTTCGAGCTAAGGCTGTAGCGAGGTCATTAAGAATACTTGTACCAATCTGAGTATTAACTAACCTATTAATAGTGACAACATTCATCGGTATATTCACACCCAGCGCTCCCAAGAGGAAGCGGCGTTGTTGTTCAGATAATCCTTTAGCGTAAGGCTGCAAACTCGCAGGCAATTCCCCAGTTTTTGCAGCCTTTCGCAACTCAGCAAGCGAGATGGTTTCTGTAAATAAACCCAAACGCACAACAACTGTGTCAGCCGCAATGGCCGAAGTATTTACCCCGAACTGTGTAAGTGCAATTGCACCAAAGAAACTCGCAACTGCCTTAAGACTTCGCCAACTTCTTCCCATAAACATTTATACAAAGTGTTACTTACGGGAATATAACGAATATTTATGTATTTGACTACCCCATTAATTACCTAGAAATATAAGCAGATTTTTTCTTGAACTTAATGGCGATCGCCCTGATCTCCTCAAAGCATCTGCTGATCCGAACAAAGTTCATCCAAAACATAACAAAAACAACAAATTGTAGAATTAATCACAACTAAAAATTTGAGCATAAATCAGTGTTAACAGCGACAAAAGTCCGATTGTTTCTCAGCTATTTTTAATACTGTAACGGAGCTACTAGAACAGGGTAAGCGATGCCTGCGGCGGTAAACTACGCATCTAGAGTCTGAACTTTTTGTGGGCTGATGTCTTGATTGCTATTTTTTTGACAGGAAAGTTTAACCTACCGTTTAATGTTTTGTCTTTGCCATTTAGAACGTGTTGCAGAAGTGTTGCAGGTGGATAGTTTTACTGCTGTAGCTGCATTATCATTACTCATCAAATTCTAACAGCCGCATCAACAATTTTTCTTGGCTTTATGCATCGCAGACTCCGCTATATTTTAATTTTGCTGCTCTCCCTGAGTATTATTCCACTGTGGTGGCCTGTGAATGATTCTGATTGCAATTTCGAGGATTTTTTAGCATCAAAAACTACAAAATTTCAAGTACATGCTACTAAGGTTATTGTTCAGCCGTGGCGTGGTCGTCACCATGTATATGGAATCTTTATGATTCCTGATGAATACAAACAAGCTCCATTTTTTGTGTTAACAGTCCAAGGTGCTGGCAGTTACTGTTCAAAACAATTTGGTCATAAAAAAAATTTTAATGGTGTCTTTGCTAAACCAGGAACTTATCTAGTAAGGAAGTTTATTAGAACTCGAACGGCTCTGCGGCTGATTCTCCAAGGTTTGTACTTTCAGATCAATGATAAAAAGAATTGGACATTAACTTTCCCTGAACTAAAACCTAGTCAACATAATTCATAATTCAGCTTGGTGGTTGAGTTTCCAAAACCTCATTTTTCTCTAACAAGGCAGTAGTAGCATTGATTACAATTTGTGCTGCTCCTGTGAAAAACGATCGCTCGATAGTTGCAGGAACATCGGTAAGTTTATGATAGTGCGGACTCCGCAAATTTGCGGTATCTGTGACCAGCACAGCACCCACACCCTGATACCAAAATGGTGCATGGTCGCTGCGTAGAGTGTCTGGTGTCAGTAAACCTTTAAAAGGAATTGGTAGTGTTAGGACTGGTGGCAGATTTGATTCCTGTTTATTCAGGGCGGTTGAGGGGAGCATCTGTGAGTTTTGAAAGGCACTCAGTAATGGCAAATGTTCTGTATCACCGACTACTGCCAAAAAGTCGCCTTTGTCGCTGGGCGGCGTAACAGGCAATCCGGCAGGGTATTTCTGGCAGCCAGATGTGTAACATGCATAACCCACCATATCCATAATGATCGCTCCACCCAAGTTTTGCAAGCGTGCTGTCTTGCTCACGAAAGCCTGACTACCCAAAAGTCCTGCTTCCTCTTGGTCAAAAAAAGCTAGCTGTAACGTCCGTGGTGTGGAACGCGAACCAAGCAACCGGGCTACTTCCAGCACTACAGCTATACCACTAGCGTTATCATCAGCACCAGGGGATAAGGCAACAGTGTCGTAATGTGCTCCTACGAGAATTGCTCCAGATGCTTTGTTAGTTCCTGGGCGTTCGGCAAAAATATTCACACCGTCGGAGAACTTTTCTAATTTGGGCTTCCAGCCTAATTTTTTCAGTTCGGTTGTGATATAAGTGCGAGTAAGCGATCGCTCTGTTGTTGTGTAGCGCTGAAAATTCAACTTTTGGATATGAGTTAACAGCTTGTCAGCAGACACTTGCGGCGCACTGTCAACTTCCTTTGACTCTGGCTGTGGTTGGGGTGTTTCCACTGGAATGCTCTCAACAATTTCTGGTGAGGGACGTTTTTCAAAAAACGTGCTACCCCTACTACCCACCACTGCAACTGCCATCAGCACCAACAGCATCAGCCAAATCCATTTTTTCATGTGATTATATCCTTGGCTTCCAGACTTAGGGTAGCGCGAATTCCTAGGCAGAATGAACTAGACTTCTTGCAAAAATGTGAATAGGCGAAAAGGGAACCACAAATGAACATCGGTGTTCATCTGTGGTTGAATCTCCAAAACATAGACTTTTGCAAAAGGTCTAACACCACACTTGTTAACAAATGTGCTATCGAAACCTGCTCCTACTTAGTAGAGGATTTTATAAATTTCGTAGCGTTTTTAAAGCCTAGTGAGTAGCACGGAAAAGGCTTATACTTCATTATGAATTTGCAAAATCCTGTACTTAGCCAATTCCTGATCGGGCAGCTTGGGCTGAACTTCCGGCAGATGCTGGTCAATTGGACACAAAGTAGAAGAATTATTCATTACTAATCGAATGCCATAAGGTGTGACTTGCACGGCGACGATTCCATCAAACTTTGTGAGCATGGCTACTAAAAGGACAGTTAGAAAACCTAAACAGGCATAGGTAAAGTTTCGGTTGATTAATGGATTCACTTTCCCCTCCAGGTGAGTAATTTGGTTATCAGCAATAGAAAAAAGTGCATGAAGTTGACGCTTGGGAACATTGCGTCTTAATGTAAAAACGTAAAATATGCCTTGAAAAGGCTTGATTTTTCGATATCTTCGCTGACGAAGAGGCAGCAAATTATCAAACCTATACAGGAAGACGATTTTACATATTTATAAGCACAATGCCACTAAGTTAAGACACTGAGAAGTATTTATCCCCTGACAAAAGTCCCTATTAAGTGAGGCTTTTTAATACAATAACAAACTTTACACTTATGTCAAGCAATTAAAAGCCTCATTTTGAAGAAAAGAATTAACATTATCCACATAAGTCTCCAAAAATGCTGTGGTATCGTGATACTAGAACAAGTGAGGCTTTTTACAGGTTTGTAGATGACTCAGATTTATCGTGATACTCTTAAAGACTTAGTTGGCGAAGAAGGCGTGTCTGATAACGAACTAGAAGTTCTGGATTTAGCCTTAAACGGCAAGTCGCCAGCAGAAATCAAGACAATCTTAGGACGGCAGTCTGAAAATGCGGTGCAGAAAACACTGTCACGAATCTATACCAAGTTCCGAATCACTGGTGCAGGGCCTGGAAAACTATCTAAATTGCAGAAGATCCTTTCTGACCGCCTTCAAGCCAAGCAAGGTAGACGCAAAGTTCTCATTGCTTGGGCTGGTACCAATAGTAAATACCAAGCTGAAAAAATTAGAGATGTCATTTTTAAGCATCCACAGATTGAAGCCTTCATCTTAGATATTGATGGGAGTTCAAGATCCGCTTGGCTTCAAGAAACTGAACAGATTCTTTCAACAGTGGACTTTGGTATCCTCTGCTTGCCTAAGGAATGCCTTGAAAAAGCATGGGTTAATTTTTTGGTCGGTCTATTCTCTGGAAGACTCCATAATTTCAGACTCTTACGCTTCAGTAAAAAAGTTAATTTTGAAATTCCAATTCACTTTCCCTCAATTGATGGGATAGAGAAGAATAATTTGGCATATTTGCTTCATGAAATAACTGGTGGTGACATAGAAGAAGCAAAGGATTGGATTAACTATAAACTCTCTACTTCTAACTGGTTAAATGAATTACTTGAAGAAGACCAGAATTGTCTATCTCCAGGTGAAGTTTCAAAAACAAGAATTATTATAAATACTGTAGAACCAATTCTGAAGGGTAATAATTATCTACAGACTAACAAAATATTCCAACAGCTTGTCATTAATGATATTGCTGATATCGATGAGCGGATTGAAGATTTGAATTCTAATGGCTCAGTTTACTCGATGCCGTTAGAGTTATATCCACGCCGTCTTACTGCCTTACAGCAGAAACTCAAAGTTCGCGTCAAAGCAATAGCGATCGTTGATGGGGTGGAATCTTTTTGGGCAAGTGACAAAGGAGATGAAGTTGCAAAAACTGCACATCCAGAAAGTGAGAGACTGTTTGTTTTTTCAAGTGAACAAGAATTTGAAAGAAGCTTAAGTTTTCTATTACGACATGCTTCATATTACAAAGTTTTTGTGACCACAAAAGATATTTATATTCCCTATGCAGAAGAATTCTCTTTGAGAGATGTTTCAACTAGATATAATATTGAATCTTTTAATTCAAAATTATCAACTTTACCAACCAAAGAATATGCAATTATTGAAACTGGTGATGGAAAAAATCAGTTAATTGCATGGTACGAGAATGATAATCTTAGGCAAGACCGGAGTATAAGGTTAGCTAATTTCTCTCCTAAAGTAGGTGAGATTGATCAGTACAAAGAAGTCCTCTCAAATTTCCTGGCACGAGCCATTAGGAATGAAGGTGTCTTTCAAGTAACAGTAGAAAATACAATTACAAAAGTAAATTCTGATAAAGTCCTGGATAAAATAGTATTTCAAAAGCTTGATCTAATCAGAGAGAATTTATTCAGAAAATCGCCATACGAATTTCTCAAGTTCCCTAAGGAGCTACTGAAGGATTTACAAAAAGTTAGAAATAAATTAAATCGTTTTAAAGATAAGAATGAGGTCATTCAGGAAGCTCTTAAAGTTGTATGTGATAGACTTAATTCTCAAACAGCTTCTATTTTTCTATTCTCAAAAGATGGACACCTACATCGTCAAAAAATAGTAGGTATCGATGCCAATGGTAAGGAAATAGATGATAAATGGTTTGGAGGCGAAAACTATCTACCTGGTGAAAGTTTCACTGGTCAAGCTGCTCTCCCTCATGAAGATGGATTTGGTCAGCCTCAGTCAGCCAATAATTTGAGAGAAATACCTTTAGATCCCAGAAGTCAAGAAAAATATTCAAAGAAACTCGGAGGAATTTATTCTGCTATTGCTGTTCCTCTAGATGGTCAACATAAAACTTATGGAGTACTCGAAGTAATTAATAAAATTGATCCAATCAAAAGAAAACCTATTCCCAATTATGGTTTCTCTCAAGAAGAGATTCATTGGTTATATACAATAGGCTCATCGGTTGCATCTGCAATCTCAAATTTACGCAAAAAACGTCAGGTAAAACTACTTGCGGATTTGTCAGATGCTTTAGTTGGTTATCGTAGTAATCTTTCTGATATGCAAGACGCATACAAAACTGTTGTTAACCGTTTAGTTTCAGATGACACAGCCTTTGAAGTATGCATACTACGAGTAAAAAATGATAATCATTTGCTTGAAGTTGTAGATAAAGCAGGGGTTGAGAGAGTTAAATGGGATAAAAGATTAGATGATCCTAGAGGTTATGAAGATGGATTTGTAGGAAATATTATTAGGGAAAAACGTGCTATCTCACTTACCGGAATAGATAATCAGAACATAGAAAAATTCAAAAACCAAGATTGGATAGCGCTTAACCAATTTAAATCTTTTGGGTGTTTTCCACTCATTTACAAAGAAGAAGTTGTAGGAGCGCTCTCTTTATATACTGGGTATGAATATGATTTTCATCCTGGCTGCAAAGAATTCTTGGAGAGAGTTGCATCCTTAACTGCTGCTTTTATAGGAAGAGTCAAAGAGTCAGAAGTAGTAAATAGTGTGGTTCGCGATCTTGACAATTGCCCCGATTCCTCTGATTTATTGCAGCTTAAGGAAGATGAACTGCGTGAGCAACTTGATGTTTTTCAAAAACAGCGAGATACTATTCGGGAAACACTTGACGCAACTTTTGGAAATCGACATCAATCCAATCATCCAGAGTCTTCTACCGAAGCTTCTATAGAGATAGTCACAAAGTATTTCTCCTAATGTATTTCTTAAGTACATTAGCTTGAGTAATTTCCAAAAAGGTTGGATTTTATTCTCAGTTAGATAGCCATATTTTCAATAGGTGATTGAGCCTCTTAATTTTCAGCACCTCACAAAATGGCACTGCTACCGTCATAATCAAGTTTGACGCTTTGTCTTTTGACAGCGATCGCAACTTCACTTACAGTGCCGCACTAGAGGAATGCTGAGTACTGGGTACTGAGCAAAGAAGAAGAGAAAACAATTTCTTCTTAATTCTTCAAAATCTTTATTCTGACACTCAGGATTCATGACTCAGAACTCAGGACTTTTTTTATGGTAGATTTACTGCTGATCGCAATCCTGGGGTTCCTGGGGAGTTTTGGACATTGCTTTGGGATGTGTGGTCCTCTAACAGTGGCGTTTTCCCTATCTCATCAGCCGAAAATTCCACAAACAGTCTCCTTGGGACGGACATCAACCCTAGAAAAGTCCGACACTTGGCAACAGCAATTAAAGTTTCATATCTTGCTAAACCTGGGGCGGATGTTGAGCTATGCTTTAGTCGGTGCTGGCATTGGGGCACTGGGTTCGGTATTGCTACAAGGTGGACAGCTAGCGGGTGTTGGCAGTGGTTTTCGCCGCTGGATGGCAATTCTGACTGGTGTAATGCTGATTTGGTTTGGCTTAGGACAAGTAAAACCCGATTTGTTGCCGCGCATTCCCGTGTTACACCCTTTATTACAAGGTAGTTTACACGATCGCCTCAGCGCAGGAATGATCAAGCTTTCCTTCAAAACCAAATGGTGGACACCATTGCTTTTGGGGATGACTTGGGGTTTAATGCCCTGTGGTTTCCTGTATGCAGCCCAAATTAAAGCCGCTGAAACTGGCAATTTATGGATGGGTGGGGCAACTATGCTGGCTTTTGGGCTGGGAACTCTGCCCACGATGCTAGGTGTAGGCGTTTCCACCTCATTGGTAAGTAAAGACAGGCGCAGTCAATTGTTTCGATTAGGCGGTTGGGTGACACTCACCATTGGCGCTATCACCTTATTGCGGACTGGCGACACAATGGTAGATTACACCGGACACGCCGCGTTAATCTGCTTAATTTTGGCGCTAATTGCGCGTCCTATTAGTGGCTTGTGGGCTTCACCACTGCGTTACCGCCGGGGCTTGGGAGTGGGATCTTTTGTGCTTTCTGTGGTTCACACCGTCCACATGATAGAACACTCATTGCAATGGAATTTTGCCGCCTTTTCTTTCCTGCCGCCAGAATTTCAGTGGGGTATGGCTGCGGGTGCTGTAGCATTGATCTTAATGTCCCCCGCCGCTTTAACGAGTTGGGAATCTTTGCAGAAATCTTTGGGCAAGCGTTGGCGACAGATTCATCTATTGGGTGTACCAGCCTTGCTCTTGAGCGCCATTCATGCCGTGTTGATTGGTTCCCATTACCTGGGTTCCTTGCAATCAACTTGGGGAAATAAATTAGCGGCAGTACTGATGGGAATTATTACCCTCGGTGTATTGCTAGTGCGATCGCGCTTTTTTTGGTCAAAGTTAGCCGTAGAAAAGTTTTATGTCCCCCCAACAAAATCGCGGTAAATCATCCTTATTTTCTGGCTTCATCCCAACGAGTCAAAAACAGAGGCTTTACCCGCTCAAAGGCATTTCCTGGCATCAAGGAACAATAAAGTATTTATTATTCCTGAGTTGCTTAGTTATACCAATAACTAATCTTTCCTCTGCATCTGCTCATAAGGTGGAGATAGCCGGAGATGTCGGCGGCACCCTCCACATTGAACCAAATGATAATCCCCGGGCTGGAGAACCAAGCCAAGCTTGGTTTGCACTTACCCGCAGAGGTGGAAGGGTGATTCCCCTGTCACAGTGTAATTGTCGGTTGGCTGTTTATGCCCAACCCTATGCAGCCGGAGAGCCACCACTGTTAGAACCACAGTTAGAACCTGTGGCAGCTGAACGTTATCAAGGCATTCCAGGTGCGGAAGTTGTCTTTCCCAAGCCAGGTATTTATCAGTTGCAACTAAATGGTAAACCACTCTCTGGGGCAAGATTCAAACCGTTTGAGTTCAAATTTGAAGTTACTGTGGCAGGTGGGTCTACACAGAATACACGAAACCTGCGAGATGTTAATGGCGATTTAGTAGAGGGTGAATCTCAGCAATTACCAATTTGGGCGATCGCACTTCCAATTCTCGGATTTATCGGCATTTTAGTTGTCGTCCTGCGAAGCATGAGAGGGAGTGGGGAGTAGTTAGGAGTTAGGAGTGAGGAGTTGAGAGTTATGAATTCAAGACTTAACAATTTTGGATTTTGGATTGAAGGAAAAATCTAAAATTTACGAGTCGTGATGCTTGACATACTCCCCCGTTTATAAAACGGGGGAGTATGTCAATTGTGTCGCTTTTGATGCCACTGCCACGCATGAGTGACAATATCTTTGATGGATGGATACTGAGGTTGCCAACTTAAAATTGTTCTGGCTTTCTCACTGGTGCCAATGAGAATTGGGGGATCGCCAGGACGGCGATCGCGTTCTTCTACTGCTATAGAATGTCCTGTCACCTGTTCGGCAGCTGCAATTACTTCTCTGACAGAGAAACCGCTGCCATTACCTAAATTAAAAACTTCGCTATCGCCACCTTTTAATAAATATTCCAATCCCAAAATATGGGCATCTGCTAAGTCGTTAACATGAATATAATCACGAATACAAGTACCATCGGGCGTGGGGTAATCGGTGCCGAAAATTGAGATAGATTCTCGTTTACCTAAAGCTGTCATCAGCACCAAGGGAATCAAATGGGTTTCTGGATTGTGATCCTCGCCGAGTAAGCCACTGGGATTAGCGCCAGCAGCATTAAAATAGCGGAAACGCACTGATTTAAAACCGTAAGCAACATCAAAATCAGAGAGAATCCGCTCTACCATCAGCTTCGTAGCGCCGTATGGATTAATCGGATTTTGGGGATGAGTTTCTGGAATAGGTACAAATTCCGGTACCCCGTAGGTGGCACAGGTAGAAGAAAAGACAAATTTATTCACAGATGCTGTCAGCATCGCTTCTAACAGGGTTAAAGTACCAACAACGTTATTGCGGTAGTATTTAGCCGGATCAGTCACCGATTCTCCTACGTAGGCATAGGCAGAAAAGTGCATTACAGCCGCAATATCGCGGGTTTGAAATAGATGATCGAGCAAGGCGCGATCGCCTGTATCCCCTACTATCAGTTCTACCTGTAAAACCTTTTCTACCAAGTCACGATGCCCATAGACCAGATTATCAAGTATCACAACGTTATAACCCGCTTGCTTCAAAGCAAGCACCGTATGGGAACCAATATATCCAGCTCCCCCAGTTACCAAAATGCTAGGCTTTCCAGGCGACATAGTTTTTCCTTTTGAGTGGATTACTCAATTAATTTAGTTTACCGGTGCCACATTACTCTTCTGGAAAATTATAAATAATAGACGCAGTGTCAAAAAATTGCACTAAAATCACTACGACGGTAGTCATTAGGTGTGAGGTTTGAAGTATTTTAAGTCAAACAGTGCGATTACAATTTGACAATAAAATAAATCCATTTCCCGAAACCTCTAGGTTGACCCTTACGGGTAACGCTTCTAGCGTTGCGATCGCTAAGAAGTCGCCAGTTGTTTTATCCAGGGAAATCATACACAGCAGTTCCTCTTGGGGAGCCACTGCGTTCGTTACCGGGGTTCCCTCGGTTGTACTCCTAGGTCAAAGCAAGCTAGGCGCAGCGTCTCCAAAAGGAGAAGCATGTGGCGTGGAAACCCTTATAAAGGTGGACTGTCTTATCACCACACTGGCTCACCGCACCAGAAAATTTGAGAGCTAATCTATGTTTCTATTGTTAAGCCGAGTACTGCTGTGGCTGCTGATTGGTACTATCGTATATTCTCTGTTCCAGCGATTTTATCCCTCTGGAACTTTTGTAGGGCGATTAATCTTAGTGGTTATCTTAGTAATCGTAGCCCTATCATTTCTGAACCCCAATGAACCTGCTGTGGCGTCGTTGTGGAGGATGTTATCTTTTCCACTCAAGCCCCTAGGAGCCTCTGTTTTACTGATGATTCTTGCAGCTCAGAAAATCAAAGGAGGTGGGATAGAGAAACCAGGAGGATACTTGGTAGGTTGGGCACTGACGATTTTACTGTTGGCAAGTACACCAGCAGTCGCCTATTTCCTTTATCGGGCACCTCTAGCAATGACAGGTGAAACTTATGTAGCAAGGGCTACATCCACATCTGGGACACTGGTGGCATTAGGGCAACCAACTACCACAGCGAATATCTCAGATGTGACTGGGGATAGTATTCTTTCTTATAATTTGAGAGTGCCTCCCTACCTATTACAAGGAAATCCTCAAGATATTCGCACACGCGGTTTACGACTTGAAGACTTTGTACCGAATTCGGAAACATTGCAATTGACAACAAGAACTTGGGAAAGTTATCTCGTTGAAATTTACAGGTTCTTGCGTGTTCAGCGGTAATAAAGTTAAAAAAGAAAAACTTGTCTGGTTAACTGAGATGGTAACTGGATTTGCGCCGTGTTGTACTAGTACTCTGGCAAGGCAACTTTACTGGGTTCGTAGTAAGTGCTTGAGCGCTCAAGCCAAGGACTAAGAACTTATTCACCCATTAAAGTTGGGGTGGTGGGCTACTAGTAACGAACGGCAATAACTATCCCGTTGGACTAGCAGTTAATCTAAGATGATAAAGTTGCAAAATTGCTTTAATGGCAAAATCTCGACGAATCGCTAAACTCAGTGCTTACCTACGACCCCATTGGCGAGAGGCCTCCTTAGGGATTCTCGCTTTATTGTCTGTCAATGCACTGGGCGTTTATATTCCTTGGTTGATTCGTGCTGGTGTTGATAAACTTTCGACAACCTTTAGTTGGAACCAAATACTACATTACGTAGTAATAATTGTCTTGCTCAGTTCGGCGATGTGGCTAATGCGGATGGCATCCCGTATTTGGCTATTTGGGGTGGGGCGACAGGTAGAATTTGACCTGAAACAACGGATTTTTGAACACTTACTCAAGCTGGAGCCGGCTTATTTTGCCAGTAATACTGCTGGTGATTTGATTAATCGGGCTACCAGTGATGTGGACAATATCAAGCGTTTATTGGGTTTTGCGGTCTTGAGTTTGGCAAATACGGTGTTTGCCTACGCCCTGACACTGCCAGTAATGCTGGCGATTAGTGTGGATCTCACACTAGCTTCCCTGGCAGTGTACCCTTTTATGCTCTTGTTAGTGAGTCTGTTTAGCGATCGCTTACGCAAACAACAAGCAGCAGTTCAAGAGCAACTCTCTGACATCAGCGAACTCATCCAGGAGGATATCAGTGGCATTGCCTTGATTAAAATCTATGCCCAAGAAGCAAACGAGCGTCGAGCTTTTGCCAAGAAAAATCAGCAGCTATTGACTGCTAACCTGGAACTGGCAAAAATCCGAAATACCCTGTTTCCGCTAATTGGTGGGCTAGCTAATGTCAGTTCACTGGTGATCATCTGGCTAGGCGCGGCGCGGATGTCTTCTGGAACCCTTCAAGTTGGCGACTTTTTAGCACTGTTAATTTATGTAGAGCGTCTAGTTTTTCCCACAGCTCTTTTAGGATTCACAATTACTGCCTACCAACGGGGTGAAGTTAGTATCGATAGGCTTGAATCTATTCTCTCTGTCACACCGAAAATTCAAGACGCAGCCGATGCCATACATTTACCAATGGCTGAACTTAAAGGGGAAGTGACAGCTAAAAATCTCACCTATACTTACCCTGGTGCCACTACTCCCGCTCTAGAAAATGTTAACTTTACCATTGCTCCTGGAGAAACCGTGGCCATTGTTGGAGCAATTGGTTCGGGGAAATCTACTTTGGCGAATGCTTTGCCGCGCTTGTTAGATATTGAGTCAGAACAATTGTTTTTAGATGGGCTAGATATTACTAAAATCGCTTTGGCAGATTTACGAGGTGCGATCGCCTACGTTCCTCAAGATAGCTTTCTATTTAGTACTACAATCAAAAATAATATCCGCTATGGCGATCCAGTTAGCGAACAAGAGCAGATAGAATCTGTCGCTAAACTTGCCCAAATTGAATCAGAAATTAACAATTTTCCCCAGCAATACGACACTCTTGTTGGTGAACGCGGGATTACTCTTTCTGGCGGTCAACGACAACGTACTGCCTTGGCTAGGGCTATGCTGGTCAATGCTCCAGTATTAATTTTGGATGATGCCCTCTCTAGTGTGGATAATCAAACAGCCACGCAAATCCTCAAAAATCTCTCTGGTGGTACAGAGCGCAAAACAGTAATTTTTATTACCCATCAATTATCGGCGGCAGCTGCTGCTGACCGGATTTTTGTGATGGAAAAAGGAAGAATTGTTCAGACAGGCAATCACTTACAACTGGTGCAACAAGAGGGTTTATACAGAACTTTGTGGAGCCAGCATCAGGTTGAAGAATTGCTGCATTAGGTTTTGACCTATATAGCAATACAGTTCAGTTAAGCATTTCTTTCTTCTCTTTGCGTCCTTTGCGTCCTTGGCGGTTCGTTAAAAAAATTGACTTTGACAAAGAGTTTTAGCCTTAACTGAACCGTATTGCGCTATAAGCATATTTCATTGTATGAAGGGGCGCACAACTAGCTATGCGCCCCTTCTCTTTAGGAATTACAGTATGCCCGTTCTGCTAATGTGGCATCTAATACAAATGGATTGTCATTACCTTGAAATTTAGCGATCGCATGACTGCGTTCTATTTCAGTAATATCTGGGGGGTCTTGCTGATTCCATTTACACAAAATCTGGCGCTGATTCTGAAAGTAATTTCGGTCTACTCTCTCAGCCTGATTCCGATAGATAGTGTAAAAGTAGAACATTGCCCTGGCTATATCCCCTTTTACTTTTTCTCTCGGCTCAAATTTAGCAGATGCTGATTCGCTAAACTCGTCAATTGCACTAGTAGGAATTGTCGATTGAACAGTATCATTTCGATACCATTTGTTAGTAACTGTGTCGGCTATATCGTCAAAGGGTTTATTGCCTCGCTCACTATTAATATTTTCCCGTGCAGGAAATAGATGGTGAAGATCGCTTCGGGAATTACCCTTGTCAGCACCTTTACTCTGTGGCCAAACATGTTCGGTATTCAGCCCTAATTTGTCAGCTTCTTGACTAGGATCGCCACTGCCAGTTAAACGAATCGGGTAACTAGCATAGATGTCTGTCACAATGCCTGCTCGGTTATCAATAATGGCAAACATTTGGTCTCTTGCCCGATCATAATTCAAGACTTTGTTAGGCGTATACTCCTTAGCTAGTTCATCAACTAAAGCAAATTTGGATAATTCAGGCAATATAATTGCCGAATCACTTACGGGAGTGGGTTGGCTAACGGGAGGGATGGTGTCAGAGGTGGACTGGTTAGCAGGTAATGTAAACGCTGCAATCACAGGATCATGATCGCTGACAGGTCTACTAAAGCCAACGTTGACATGCACAATGTCAATTTCCGGTTGAGCAACACGAGAAAGATTTTCACTGACCAATAAATGGTCAATAAGTTGAGGATTCCCACGGAATTTGTAAGTGAACTGATCGCTAAGAGGTAAACGAACCGTCAGATTTTCAAGAATGTTACTCTTCAAGGTCTTCAAAGGTAAAGAATCTGGTAAATCGTTTAAGTCACCCAGTACAATTACTTTGGCTTGCGGGTCAACTTCTAGTAGTTGCGCTACGAATTCATTAACGATTTGGGCTTGCTTGATTCGTTGAGCATCGCTGGGAGAACCTCCAAGCTTAGAAACAAAGTGGTTTGCAATAATAAACAGTTTTTGATCGTTAAATATAAATTCTGCTGCAAGTGGTTTACGACTTTGATCGAAAGCATTATTTGTGGGGTCAATGCGACCCGGGTTGAGCGAAAGGTCAAGACCATTTGAACCTTGAGTAATAGCCACAGCATCTAATGAACCACCTCTTCTGGGCAGTTTTGCTAGAGTTATCCGGCTGGGCCGAAATAAGAAACCGACACGGATATTGCCTCCAGGTTCTCCACCATCTTGATCGTCGCTGGGCGCAATATCAACAAAGTCGTATGCTGGACTACCAATATTTTCGAGCGCCGCAATCAGTTTTTGGTAAGTCTGATTTGCATTTACAACGTCATCATTGATTGGCCCGTTGTTATCCTGAACTTCAATTAAACTGATGACATCTGGTGCGTTCAAATTATTGAGAATAATTTTGGCAATATTCTCAAAACGTCGATCCTTAGGATCTAAATTCTCTACATTAAAAGTTGCAACAGTCAATACATCCTGTGAATTTTTTAGAGATGTTGTTTCACGTTCTGTAACTGAAGGTAAAGGAGTTGGTAATTGGGCTATAGGGCTAGCTTGCAGTGGACTAATCGATGCTAAGAAGACGAGAGCAATACTAAGTAGTAGCAATTTAAGAAATTTCATACTCTCTACCAATGAAGGTATTTTCTAGATTAGTCTTCTTTTTAATAGAGTTCAGTTAAGACAAGCTTTAGCTTAGGTAAAGCTTTTGCTTTATTTAACGTATACAAATTTATAAAAATCAGAACTATTTTCTGAAAAAGTCTGTCCAACAATAAGTTATGGTGCAAAAGTTTCAGGGATGATGATAAACACAAATATAGTATATGTATGTTTATTTCTCTTTTTGATGATTGTTTTGTTTCGGCTCATAGAAAAGCCGGTTGAGGCAAATTCTTTTCAAGTAACTCAACAGCAGGCAATCAGAGTTTTATTTATTGGCAACAGCTATATCTATGTCAATGATCTTCCTTGGTTGACACAACAGTTGGCTGAGTCGGCAAAAGAAACTAGAACGCTCGAAACTGAAATGGTTGTGGTTGGTGGAGCTACCCTCAAAAGCCACTGGAGAAGTGGTAAAGCACTCAGGCTATTAAAAACGAAACGATGGGATTACGTAGTACTCCAAGAGCAAAGTACTTTACCCATTACCAATCCCAAGGAAATGTACAAGTACGCCAGTCTGTTTGATGCCGAAATTAAGCGAGTGAATTCCCAAACAGTATTCTATTTGACTTGGGCAAAGCAAAATCAACCAGAAACGCAACAGATATTGACCGATTCATACATGACAATTGCTAAAGAACTAAAAGCCAAAGTTGCACCTGTTGGAATAGCTTGGCAAAAAGTTCAGGAAGCGAATCCGAAATTGAACCTTTATAGTTCGGATCAAAGCCACCCTAGTCCTATTGGTTCTTACGTAGCAGCCTCTGTATTTTATACAATTTTTTACGAAGGAAGCCCGGTAGGGTTGAGTCGTCGTATATACAGTAGCCAATTTAGTACGCCACAAGAGGGCAACAGACTTGAATTGGAAAGTTTAAGTGAAACAGATGCCCAAATAATTCAAAATTTGGTTGAGTACATTGTCAGAAATTAGTCATCTAAATTTAGGTCTTCCAGATACAACTTTCTTCGCTCAGGAAATTACTTTCTAAGAGTTAATGGCGAAGCCAAAAGGATGTAGGATACCTCTCAGCTTGTCCATCTTACCAATTGTTGCTCCAAAACTTGTACAAAACCGATCGCAATTTGAATTAAGGGCCAGCCTACTAAACAAATAAATGTTGCTCGTCGAGTAGTAATATCTAACCCTTGGCGTACTGCGACAATTACCGCCAATAAACTCCACAACGCCAATATAAGCTCAATTGGTCGTCCTAGTAAGGGAATGAGAGTTAAAAAATTCAGTATTTGCGGTGCATAAGCAAAGCCTATCGGAATAAGTAAGTCACCGTAAGTAGGATCGATGGGTTTGAGCCATTGCCCAATCTTAAAAATTGTGAATGTCCAAAAATAGTATCCTGCAACAATAGCGATCGCATCAATCAAAAGACCCGTCAAAAGTACAAAAACCGTAGCTCGATTTATTAATAAAATTATGCCACTACCTATGGCATGAGAAATAGCAGCCAGAATGACAATACTTAGAGCTAATCTCTGGTTTCGCTGTGTATTGCGAGCATTTTCATAGAAGTCGCCATTCAAAGCTAGAGCATACCGAAGTGTATGACACAAACCTTGCCTTGATTTTTTATTATTACTACTCATTTTTTCTAACTAATGAGGGTTGACAAATTACAAAAAACATAATTTGATAAATTTTATAAAATAAGCAATTAAAAATCAAAACTTAAAGTTTAACTATATAAAACAATAATCTCAAATGCGTAGAATTGGCGGACAAATACTGCTATGGTTGCAAAGTGGAACATTAAGACTGTTGGTATTAGCAGGGATAATACTTCTTGCCTGGGGAACTTTTGCCCCTGTGGGAACATTGGTATGGTGGTTGAGTCAAAGTTCTGAAAGCTTGGGGATTAAAAAAGATCCAACGAAAAAGTTACCCAGAGATAACCGTTCGCTGGAAGTTGAGAAATCGAAAAATATTGATTGCTATATAGTTTTTTTACCAGGAGTAGGAGATTTTTCCGCCAACCAATTAACTCCAGGTGAAGAAATTTTTTTAAATAAATTAGAGCAAATTCATCGTAATTGTGTAACAGTGCGGGATGTTTTTCCTTACTCCGCTGCTAACGAAAGTTTAGGAGGGCAACGGTTATTAGCACCTCTGTGGAGTGCAGCTGAAAAAGCAGATGGTTTGTTCTCTAATACAGATGTTTTAATTAAAATCCGTAATCTCTGGCGGTTTGCTATTTCTGCCGATGACCGTTATGGACAGATTTATAACTTGGGAATTGCGAATGCGATCATTGATCGCATGAATGCCGTATACCCTTTATCCAAACGTCCTAAACAAGGGCTGAAAGTGATTTTAGTTGGAACCAGTGGCGGAGTGCAAGTCGCTCTTGGTGCGGTTTCTGATCTCGAACAGTGGCTAAATGCTCAATTAATTGTTGTTTCAATAGGTGGTGATTTTGATGGCGAAACAGGCTTTGATAAAGTTGACCATGTGTACCAACTTGTAGGTAGTCGAGACTGGATTGAAGATATTAGCCAGATTGTATTTGCTTCACGCTGGCCAATTACAGTAGGTTCACCTTTCAATCAAGCTCGTCTTCAAGGTCGTTATACAGTTATGAAAACAGGCCCTCATGCTCATAGTGGATCTCAAGGTTATTTTGGTACAACAACAATCGGGCAAAGCCAAACAACTTATGTAGAATTAACACTCGAAAAAGTCAATAAACTGCCAATTTGGTCTAATCGAAATCAACGGCAATAGTCTTGACGGTACAATAGCGATCGCCACAAACGGCCAAACTGCATAAAACTCACCAAATATCAATCTTTAACCACGTTAGTTTTTTGGGATAGATGGGTAGTATAAATTACCGAAAAAACTAATTTGGCAGATAGTAATGTTCAAAACTCAATTATCACAATCCCAGGCTTGGGGAGAACTTCCGACCTTAAATTTAATGCATCGCCATATTGGAGCGATCGCAGTTCTAATTTTAATTAGCTTACTGAGTTCATTGAGTGGAACACCAGATCGTCATACCATCTCTAACTGCTGGGAAGGTTTACTCTGGGGACTGGCAGATCCAGTAATTGGCTTGGATTGTTTAATTGGGATTATTGCTATTGGTTTACTCTCATCTGTGTTTGTTCGTGGCGCTGCGATCGCTGGATCTTTTGTCTTAGCAGCAATCTTGGGGATTGTAATTCATTTATTGCAGCTAAATTTACCAGGCACAGAAATAGCCATCGCAATTTCTACCATCGTTTTTGGTACTATGCTGATGATGCCAAATCAACCAAACTTTATAGTACTTGCTCTAGTGGGTGTCAGTGCTGGTTTATTTCAGGGTTACGCTGATGCTGAATCTATTATTGGGGCAGGAATGATGCCACTAATTGCCTATATACTAGGCATAACTTTAACTCTGTTTGCGGTTGTCATGAGTGCTAGAGAGATTGGTGGTGCAATTGGTATGGGAGAAATAAACCGAATTTTACCCTCTAAAATTAGTATTGCTGGCTTCGCTTTCTGTGCGATCGGCATCGTGTTTTTGAGAAATTCGATCATTTAAATCATATATTTCAATATTGCCATTCAGTGGAATACATTCATTTGTGGGGGCGTACACTTAACTGTACGCCCCCACTACGTCTTCAGACTGAAAGTTGCAACCAACTCAACGTTCTAGTGAATAAGCTGATGCACCTCTGCGCTAATCTAGAGGCTATATCTAAACAAAAGGTTATGACACCTGAAGAAATTGCAGCTACTCTAACAGAATTGTTTGGCACATCGGCTGTTGGTGCAATCGCTCCTGGATCGTGGCAAGTAGACACCTCTACTTTTCGGCTATTGGTGCTGCTTTCCGAAGATAAGACTTGGCTGCGAGTTTTACTACCTATTGTGCCCGTAGAAGAAGGGCAAGCATTTTTAGAACAGTTCCTAGAAGCTAACTTTGATGACACTCAGGAAGTACGTTACGCTTTGTATGAAGGGGTAATTTGGGGAGTTTTTCAACACAACAGTGACACTTTAGTGGGTGCGGATTTGTCCAATGCAATTAACCGACTTGTATCTCTCTATGATGCTAGATTAAATAATGTTTTTAATCGACTAATTGAAAGTCGCATTCGGCAAATTATTCAGGCAGCAAAACAGCAAGGGCAATCTCTGCAAGCTACTATGCAAAGCTTAGAACGCTTTTACGCAGAAGGATTAATGGGTGAAATAAATCAAACTACAGAGGCGCGAGAAGAAGTTTTAGCTGCTTGGCGACATCAGTTAGAACGTTTATGGAATGAGGGTTGATTACATACAATTTTAATCGGGATTTATATCCGCGCCAGATTGACATAATTAAAGTAGTTTACAAATATATCTATATAATCATGGATATCATTGAAATCCTCAAAGAAGACTATCAAAGATTCCCAGTAAATCAAACTTACAGTATTTACGCCCCAGACGTTTATTTTCAAGACCCGCTGAATAAATTTCGTGGCGTTAAACGTTACAAAGAAATGATTAATTTTATCCAAACTTGGTTTTTAGATCCCAAGATGGACTTACATAATATTCAACGTTTAGGAGACACAATAAAAACTGAGTGGACACTCAGTTGGAATACTCCTCTCCCCTGGAAGCCACGAATTTCTATTCCTGGTTGGAGTGAATTAGGTATTAACTCTGATGGTTTGATTGTCTCCCATGTCGATTATTGGAATTGTTCACGCTTAGATGTGGTGAAGCAACATCTATTTGCTGCAAAAATGTAAACAATTAAAGCTTGCTCTAATTCTCTGCTTACAGCCTTCTTCATCTATTTGAACCACAATTTTTTGTAGGGGCACGGCAGTGCCGTGCCCCTACGGGTGTACTGAAAGTGTACCTCGCACATGGACTGCTAAGGACAAGCCCGGAAGCGGATCATCTTTGGCTTTGCGCTACGCATCTACGCACTTCCATCAGAAGCCATTATGATGAATATCGCAATATTCATCACCAACATCACGACATTCATCACCAACATCACGACATTCATCACCAACATCGCGACATTCATCACCAACATCACGACATTCATCACCAACATCACGACATTCATCACCAACATCGCGACATTCATCACCAACATCACGACATTCATCACCAACATCACGACATTCATCACCAACATCACGACATTCATCACTAACGTTAAAGCAATCGTCCAAAAAACCAGGTGCAATATCTGAATTAAGAGAAATTACCCAGATTTTTGTATTAGTTTTTTAAGAAATAAAATTATTCACGAATTTTACTGAACCAGAAAACAGCTTTACTAAGTCAAACTAGCTCTATAACCCTGGCTAACAAATATATCTATGTCACGTCCAAAACGTACATCCCGTGTTATGGAAAAAGCGGAATTGAGATCCGCTGGACTGAAAGCGATTGATTTAAATATGGATTTTGGTGATAATTGCAATTTACAAAACCTGACTAAATCAATTGAAGACTTACGCACTATGCTAGATGCTTATAACATTGCTTTAGCTATGATTGACTCTTCCAAGACCAAAATTGATGAAATGGAAAAAACCTTGAACAATCTTACAGATAAGATGGTGATGGGCGTTGCTTTTAAGTATGGCAAAAACAGCAGCGAATATGAGATGGCAGGTGGTATTCGTGATAGCGAACGTATCCGCAAAAGCAGATTAAGCCGCCTAAAAGCTAGTGTCGGAGAAGTAACAGTTGAAAATTCTAAAACTGTCTAGAACAGCACGGAAAGAGGCAGAAAGTAGAGGCTAAGAAAGCTTTTAGCACAGGATATGGAGAATGAGCAAACGCTACTTGTTCATTAAAACCATTTATTGTTGACTACTGCAATCGCAATTTATTCTATGTACAAATATTCTTTTATAAGGAATATTTATGTACAGCTAATATCATGCAATTTAATGCATATCATACTATGTATTTTGTAGTATAGTCTCATTTTTCGTGGTGTTGAGAATGCTACAAGATGAGAATTTAAACAATTTTGCTTGTCTAAATTCTCATGAGAGTTTATAGTAATACGGTGTTTTTCCCTTACAATTTCTCGGCAGTTTTATACCATGAATTCTTCTCACAAATGGCAGAAATATTTGTCAGCTTTCTCTTTATCTGTAGTATTAGTAGCTGATTTAGCAATCACACAAAAAGCTCCTCCAGCTTTTGCCCAAACTGTAAATTCATCTATTGGTAATGCTGTAACATTCAGTTGCAATGATAGTGAAGCAACAATCAAAGCTAAAAATGGGGCCAAAGTAAGTAGTGGAACTACAAGCATTTACATTGGTTATCAGCAAGTCTCATCTAATAACAAAAACCCTGTGACAATCCGTTTCAATAACGGTATCAAATCTTGGTGTCGTAGTGATTACGAAACAACAAATGACGATGGTACAGGTTATGGATTGTATTGGAATGGGGGCGATGTTTTATATGGCGTTTACTCATCCACTGGTAGTCAGATTGGTAATGATTTCCGCCGCTTTGCAACTGGGCGTTGGTTGTCTAGCTATGGTAGCGGAGGCGGGCCAAGAGTTGCGGTTATAGCCCGGATTAATCCAGCTAATGGACAGGTTAACTATGCCACATTTTTAACTGCTAAAAAGGCGGATAATGGACAAACTAACTCTTTAGTTGTCAACAAGTTATCATGGAATGGCACAAATTTAATTGTGCAGGCAAAGTCATGGTGGACTCCCCGTCGCGCTAATACAAATTCCATGAGTTGCTCTGGTTCATCACCTTATCAATACACAGCAGTATTCACTAGCGATTTAACAAAGGTGAACTCGGCTTCAGCCCTTACCTGTAGTTAAAAGGTAAGTATTCAGCTATCAAACCGCAACGCGAGAGTCCATTAGTCATTAGTCTTTGAGATACTACACCCACCCTTCTTTACGAGAGGCTGCGCTAACGGTAAGCTCAGAGGATGTTTGAAAAGTCCTCTTATCGGTATCAAATAGTTTTAGATCCCCCTAAATCCCCCTTTTTAAGGGGGACTTTGATTCTGGTTCCCCCCTTTTTAAGGGAGGTTAGGGGGGATCTAAAAGTGCTTAAAGTCACAGCGAAACACTTTTCAAACAACCTCTCAGGACATCGCAAAGAACGCGGTCTGAATTAGTCCATAGTCATTAGTTTTTTGACCCACTTTCTTTTGCTAATGACTAATGACTAATGGCTAATGACTAATAACTAATTTTTCCCATGCGGACGATGAATAATTGTCTCCAAAACCCGCCGCTTGGCTTTTGGATCAATCCCTACCAAGCGGATATACTCACCGCTATATTCTGCCAAAGTTGCTTCCAAGTTTGATATTGCATCAGACTCTGCATCAATATGGCTATGAACACAACTTTGCCAAGAACCTGTGCGGAAACGGCGCTCATCTACGTGTTCAATGCTAATTTTGTAACCTTGAGATAATAATTGCCGAATCTGTTCTTGTGTCTCTAGGGTCAAATGTGGACTTGATACTTCCTGTTTCTGGAATCCATTAGTTTTTACTTCTTGAGTTGCGCCATTGCTTGACGGCTGATTAATTGGGGTTACAGCAGCAGGTTGTGCAGATTGAGAATTTCTACCTCGATTGAGTCGGTTGTAATCGTCAACCAAATGGGAATTTTCGACTCGTTTTTGTTCACCAACGAGGAAGTTACCAGACTCGATTAAGTGAGACAGTCTGAAATCTGGCTTTTTAAATTCTGGTGGCCCTTTAACGCTATTAACGATATTCAAGGATACTTGCTCGAAACCTACTTGATGGATGTAGTTACGGATTTGTTCGTCATAAATGCGCGATCGCAAAGCGCTAAAAAAGTCAATTGACTGGTTGACAAATTTATCAACTAGCTGTTCAACTTCCTTTTGTGACAGTCCATCAGGTTCAAAAATCCCTTTGACAATTCCCACTTTGTCGTCTCGATTTGGTTCCCAGTAGAATTTCTCCATCCGTCCATCCCGAATTAACGGTGCATAGAGAGTGGAAAAATCATTACCTGTAACAATAATTGGCACACGATGTAAAGGAGTGGAATCATAGCTTCCAGGCAACTGTACATCTGTGGGATTATCAGCAATATTCATCAGTGTGGCATTCACCAACTGTGTATTTACAGTATATTGAGTGCCTTCATCAAAGCGTCCAGCCCCTGCATCTAAATCATTAATCATCAGTACACACATTTTGCCGCGTACTTTGATCAGTTCTGCTGTTTCCCGATAGCGCAGCCGAATCAACCGCGCTGGATCTCCTGCATCTGGACTTTCTAATTCGCCGCCAGATATGTGAGTCACTTCGATACCCATTTTCTCGAAGACCAATTGACATTGAAATGTTTTGCCTTCTCCTTTGCGTCCGTGAATACCCAAAATCACGGGAACTCGCACGCCAGGAAGCTTTAGAAAGTTTTTAGTGATGTGGACAGCCAGTTTGTCCAGAAAGCGGGGAGCGATGTAGTAACCCATAAAATTATTTTGCCTAGCACTGCTTAAAGTAATGTTAAGTTTTTTTGGTGATGACTGTTTATTTATCTTTTGGTAGAAAAGCAACACTACCTACCATAAACGTCTTATTGGATATAGATCAAAAATTTTATCAGCACTCAGTATAGGTATATTTTCTGCGAGTGCTTGTGCAATTAAAATTCGGTCAAATGGATCGCGATGATGTAAAGGTAGTGTGGCAACAACACTAATATGATTTATGGTGATTGGCAGTAGTTCAATACCATTCCTAATTATTTGCTGTTCAATAAACTCGTCAAAAGCCAAATCAAAGTTAAGTTTACCAATGCTGTGCTTGATTGCCATTTCCCAAACACTAGCAATACTCAGTAGATTTTCATTATTTTCAATTTGCGATCGCATACTAACGCTGATTCTTGGATCACCCATCACAAACCAAATAAAAATATGAGTGTCCAGTAGCTGCCTCATTCCATATATTCCTTAAAATCTTCTAATGGTTCATCAAAGTCATCAGATATTGTCACAAGTCCCTTGGCGCTACCATACTTAGGATGGTGTTTAAGTGGCGGCACAGGAGTTAACTTCACCAAAGGTTGATTATCTTTGATAATAATAATTTCCTCACCACTGAGTGCTGCTTCAATCAAGTCGGGTAAATTTTTAGATGCTTCAGCTAGAGTAATTTGCTGCATAGTTACCACCTTTGGATATAAAAATCAGGTGCTACCACTATCCTAACTTTGAATACTCGATTAAGTCAGAGGAAACCAATTTAACCAAGCGTCCCAATTTTCCACGATTTGGGCAAATTCTGCATAACCGCCTGCTCCTGGATGAACACCATCATTAGCTCTTGCTTGATTAATCCAGATGTTTGATTTTTCTAATATCGGAAAAACGTCTAAATAAGGTACATTTAATTCTTTACAAATTGAAGCATATTGTTTAGATAAATTAGTAATTCTCTGCTTTCTTCCTGGATCTTCTCGTTCTGCATATGGTGGTAGTCCAATCATCAAAATAGGATACATCGATTTGGCTTTAATTAAAATTTCACGGGCATTTCTGATAGAATCTACCAAATCTACGCGAGTTTTACCATTTTCTACTGTTGTGTCATTCAATCCAAAAGAAAACACAACTCTGCCATCATATTCTTTGGGCAAACGAAGCGATACTTCTTGTAACCAACGCTTTGCTATATCAGTACTCGTATCACGCCTAATCCCTAAATTATAGTAAGTAATGTCATAACCTTTTTTATTAGCATTAGCACATACTCTCCCTGTCCAACCAAGACATTCTGAGTCGCCAGTGCCGTTAACGAAGGAGTCACCAACAAAACAAATTCGTACTTCTTGTAGCATTATTACTCTCTTAAAAAACGTAGAGGCACATAGAGAATAACTCCACGCCCCTCTGTGTTTCAAAAAAAATCTAATAAATAGGAGAGGCAGATAATTCTACCTCTCCTATAGGGATAAACTAACTATTTAAAGCTTGCTAGCTTTAGTATCTGTTGGGTTTGTGAACCAAAAAGCTGAGAACTTGGCACTGCTTGATATTGTCAAAACCTACAACACGAATATAGCTACTGTTAAATTGAGAACGGCATCCTTGAACTTCGCTCAATACTTCTTGAGTAGATTTAGCGCCGAACAAAGGCAGCTTCCACATTGTCCAATATAATTCTGTTGGCTCAGAAGTTTCGTTGAACTCGATCGCTGGAATGTAACCTTGGTTCAAAATGTATTGGATCTGCTTGGCAATTTGAGCGTCAGACAGAGGTGGCAGATAAGAAAGGGTTTCGTAACGACGCTCTTTTGGTAAAGTTTGCATAGCTTTTGATAATGGGTTGCGATTTTGACTACTAGGTTGACCGAACTAATTAGATAAGTTATCCAAATTCGGATCTGAAGTTGCTTGCTGTTCTGGTTGCAGACTGGGGTTAGATGTGTCTATTCGTGTGATGCGTTCTAGATGCTGGCGACGCTGTTCCATATTGGCTTGCTGAATGCCAGTGCGAACCATTTCCGGTAAAAATTCTGTAATTTCTTCCGCAATGTGTTCCCTAACAGTCATGATTCGCAAAGCCAAATCTGGTTTTTCTTGCAACAGTTGCTCAATGTATGACTCACCATTTTGAATTTTGCCAGACGAAAAGTTATGCAGCCAAAGTTCTAATGGAGGATTCGTTTCGCCTAGCTGCGCCAATACTGTCCTTAGAGCCTGATAAGTCAGATAGCTTTGGAGAGTTTTGGCTGTGTCCTTCGCAATTTGCTTAAGATTCATGCTTGACCCCAGCCCTGAAGAGTTATGAGTTATGAGTTATGAGTTATGAATTAATGCAAATCCTAACTCTTGTACAGACGCGATTCATCGCGTCTCTACTTCTAACTCTTAACTCTTAACTGTTAACTCAGATCAGACGGTATCCATTGCTTCAAACTCGAACTTGATTTCTTTCCACAGTTCGCAAGCAACAGCTAGTTCAGGAGACCACTTGGCAGCTTCGCGGATGATATCGTTACCTTCACGAGCCAAGTTGCGGCCTTCGTTACGAGCTTGAACAACGGCTTCCAAGGCAACGCGGTTAGCGGTTGCACCAGGAGCGTTACCCCAAGGGTGACCCAGAGTACCACCACCGAATTGTAGTACGGAGTCATCACCAAAGATTTCTACCAGCGCGGGCATGTGCCATACGTGGATACCACCAGAAGCAACTGCCATTACACCAGGTAGAGAAGCCCAGTCTTGGGTAAAGTAAATACCACGAGACTTGTCTTGCTCAATGTAGTTTTCACGCAATAGGTCAACGAAGCCCATTGTGATGCCGCGCTCACCTTCTAACTTACCAACTACGGTACCAGTGTGGATGTGGTCACCACCGGATAAACGTAGGGCTTTAGCCAATACACGGAAGTGGATACCGTGGTTCTTTTGACGGTCAATTACAGCGTGCATAGCACGGTGAATGTGCAGCAAGATACCGTTATCACGGCACCAACGAGCCAATGTGGTGTTGGCGGTGAAACCTGCGGTTAGGTAGTCATGCATGATGATGGGCATTTTGAGTTCTTTAGCGTACTCAGCCCGTTGCAGCATTTGTTCGCAAGTAGGAGCGGTGACGTTTAGGTAGTGACCTTTAATTTCACCGGTTTCTGCTTGAGCTTTGTTGATAGCTTCAGCTACGAACAAGAAGCGATCGCGCCATCTTTGGAATGGTGCGGAGTTGATGTTTTCATCGTCTTTGGTGAAGTCCAAACCACCGCGTAAGCACTCGTATACAGCGCGTCCGTAGTTCTTAGCGGAAAGACCCAATTTGGGCTTAATGGTACAACCCAGCAAAGGACGACCGTATTTGTTTAACTTATCGCGCTCAACTTGGATACCGTGAGGAGGTCCTTGGAAGGTCTTAATGTAAGCTACAGGAAAGCGAATGTCTTCTAGACGCAGTGCCCGCAGAGCTTTGAAACCAAATACGTTACCTACAATTGAGGTCAATACGTTGGTTACAGAACCTTCTTCAAACAAGTCCAAAGGATAGGCAACGTAGCAAATGTACTGGTTGTCTTCACCGGGAACTGGTTCGATGTCATAGCAACGACCTTTGTAGCGATCAAGGTCGGTGAGCAAGTCTGTCCACACAGTTGTCCAAGTACCTGTGGAAGACTCAGCCGCTACAGCCGCACCTGCTTCTTCGGGAGGAACACCAGGCTGGGGTGTCATGCGGAACGCAGCTAGAAGATCGGTATCTTTTGGTGTGTAATCGGGTGTGTAATAAGTTAGTCTGTAATCTTTAACCCCGGCTTGATACCCAGACTTGCTCTGAGTCTTCGTTTGAGCGTAAGACATATTTTATCCTTCCCTGAAATCACTCTTGTTAATTATCAAATCACGTTTTGTGCAACTTCCCCTCACCCGATTTTTCTCCCCTTCATCGGGGAGGAGATCAGGAAAAATTTTTGTTAGGGGTTGTTTTTGGCAAAGGGTAGCAGTTCTTTTGCGGCGGACACTTTGGTAGCGGTGGTAGCCCTCCTCACCAGTGTTATCCCCTTCTAGGGGTACACGACCTAGCGCTTCTACTGTTTCCTCTTCCTACGAATCAAAATTCTTTTTTACCTCTTCTTCGCACCCAACTAAACTTCTCAATTTCACCAATAACTTCCGCTTTTTGCGGTTAGCATTTAGATAATTCCCCTACAAATCGGGGTATTCAGGGGATTGGGCTGGATGGCACACATTCCCGCCTCTACACTCCCTATATCTTCTCCGTTGTTGGAAAAGATACCAGAAAAGAATTTACTTGACAGAGATTTAGCAGAGTCGTGAGCGTAAAGATAAAAAATTGCACACCACGTAATTTGTAACTTATTCCACAATATATCAATAATTCGATAAGTTATTCTTTGAAAGTTTTTAACTTATATATTTAATTTTGTTATTACACAAAGATTTAAACATTTTGTTACAAAAGCTTTACAAGGTGTCATCAATAACTGTAAAGAAGCTTTTGGGGAGTGGGGGAAGCAGGGGAAGCAGGGGAAGAATTTCCAACTCTTGACTAATGACCAATGACTAATTTGAGAAAAATTCCAGATGACGTTTAAAAAAACCCAGCTAGGGGAACACTGAAATTAACCCAAAGCCAGTTTAGGTAACGGCTATAGGTAGTGTCTCCAAAGGAAATTTCACCGTGGTATTGTTTTGCAAGCGTACTAGTTTATTGATTACTTCCATCTTGCTGGGGTTGATAGCTTTGCCAAATATGGGATGGGCGCAAAAAACCCCTGACATTAATTCATCTGATCTAACCCCCGCTTACCCACCTTCTGCACCGCCACCGCGAGTAGAACCTTTACCCAATGAGCGGGGAGTGCAAGAAAATTCGCCAGAAACTGATTATCGGGTTGGTAACTTACTGGGAGATGTTACAGGCAATCTTTGGGTAGGTTCTTGGCGGGGATTATCGCGGATTGATCCTAAAACCGGCAAGATTATTTCCCGTGTTAGTTTACCGAATGTTGCCATTGGTGCTTTAGCTCAAGACAAAGTAGGACGTTTGTGGGTAGGAAGTTATGAAGGACTGTTCCGAGTAGACCCCCGCACTAGTGAAATCACCGCGCAGAATTTATTTTTGCCTTCTAAACGAGTGTTGTCACTGTTACTTGACAAACGGGGGTATTTGTGGACTGGAACCGATAGCGGTTTAGCCCTAATTAGTCCCGACGAAGGATTGATTATGACAACATTAAAAAATCTGCCTGGTGTCAGCGCCAACACCCTGACTTTAGATGCTGAAGGTCAACTGTGGGTTGGCACCCTTGATGGATTGGTGCGGGTAAATACTGCTAGTGCTGCGATTATGAAGCAAATAACCAATTTACCAGGGACGACTGTCCAAGCTTTAGCTATTAGTCCAGAAGGATTAATTTGGGCCGGAATGCCAAATAATTTGCTAGTTATTAACCCAAAAACTGGTGCAGTGTTGCGCTCTGTGACTCGTTTGCGTGGGCGTGATGTGACAGCGGTACGTTTTGCCAAAGATGGTAGTGTCTGGGTCGGGACTAACAATGGTTTGTTACGATTAAATCCAAATACAGGAGCTGTGTTAGATGCAGAAGTTGCTGGACTTCCTTCTAGTCGGGTTCTTGCCCTTGCACCTGACATTGGCAATAAATTATGGATTGGCACTAGTCAAGGTCTAGCTTGGTTAATGCCCAAAACGGACAGTGCAAAACCCCATATTGCTTTCAGTCGCGCTGTTAAATGATTAGTTAAGAGTTATGAGTTAGGAGTTAAAAATTTTTTAAATTCAAAACTCTTCACTCCTAACTTTTAACTTCTAACTCAGCACGGGCTAAAGGCCCCGCTACCGCTAACACTACTCAGCACTCAAAAAATGGCAATCACTACCCAGCAATTACTTCAATGGAAACAACAGGGACGTTCAATTGTGGCGTTGACCGCCTGGGATTATGCGATCGCTCAACTCCTCGATGCAGCTGGTGTAGACTTAATCCTCGTGGGTGACTCTATGGCAGTGGTTCTAGGGTATGAAACAACACTGCCAATAACTTTGGATGAGATAATATATCATGCCAAAGCTGTGCGCCGTGGGGTTAAACGTGCATTATTAGTTGTAGATTTACCATTTTTGACGTATCAAGAAAGTCTCCAGCAAGCAATGCATTCAGCTGGGCGAATACTGAAGGAAACGGGCGCTCAAGCGGTAAAATTGGAAGGTGGCTATCCAGCGATCGCAGAAACTATTGCTCGTTTGGTACAAGCTGGAATTCCGGTAATGGGTCATGTAGGTTTGACACCGCAATCAGTACATCAACTCGGTTTGCGACAACAAGGGAAAACCCAAGAAGCGAGTGAGAGGATTTTACAAGAAGCGATCGCTCTGGAACAAGCAGGTGTATTTTCTCTAGTTTTAGAGCATATACCCGCAGATTTAGCAATGCAGATTACACAAAAATTGAGTATTCCGACAATTGGTATCGGTGCAGGAACTCACTGCGATGGACAGGTTTTAGTTACCTCAGATGTAATCGGACTTGCCGAGAAGCATCCACCATTCGCCAAGGTTTACACAAACTTGCGGGAGACGATTACCAAAGCTGTGCAAGATTATGCGCTGGATGTGAGAGAAAGGAAGTTTCCATAATAGTAGAATCTGAGTTGAGTCAAAATTTCTATGACTACTAAACGCCATACTTGGAGGTGCAGCAATGGTACAACAAGTGACACCAGGAACCACCACCGAAGTCATCTACCCGGAAAGCGACGGACAGCCAATGGCGGATAATACAGAACAATTTGCATGGATTGTTAAAATTAAAGAAAATTTAGAAATCCTATTTGCATCGACAACTGATGTATTTATCGCCGGAGATTTGTTTTGGTATCCAGTGAAAGGAAATCCGAATATTAAACAAGCGCCGGATACAATGGTAGTCTTTGGCAGACCAAAAGGAAAACGGGGTTCCTATTTACAATGGGAAGAAGATAATATCTTCCCACAGGTAGTATTTGAAATTCTATCGCCAGGTAACACCCTCAAAGAAATGACCAAAAAATTGCAGTTTTACCAGCGTTACGGCGTGGAAGAATATTATATTTATGATCCGGCTAAGAACGATTTAAATGGCTTGCTCCGTTCTGGTGATAGTTTTGAAGTCATCGAAGAGATGAATGGCTGGGTAAGTCCGCGTTTGGGTATCTGTTTTACACTGACACCGGATACCCTGGAAATTGTTTCTCCCACTGGACAAAAGTTTTTGTCACCCGTAGAAATTGACCAGTTACGGGAACAGGAACGCCAAGCAAAGGAAGCGGCTTTAGAAGAATTAGAAAAAGAGCGCGATCGCTATCAAGAATTGTTAGCGAAACTTAGAGAAAAAGGAATTAATACAGATAATTTGTAATTGCGGCTAGACTTAATTCCTAAAAATTCAAAATCTTATCTGTTTTAACTGATGACTCAATACAATTTAGTAGTTATTTAAATCTTATGCTCTAGGCGCAGATAAAAAATTGAGTTTTTGTATTTGTGCACAAAAGTTTCAAGTCCAACTCAGTAATACTTTACTTGTTGATGCGTCCTAGCGCTGATGCTGATGGATACTTATGATATAGGAACTAAAAAATTAACTATGGAACAACAACCGATACAAGTAATTGGAGGTGGACTAGCTGGAACTGAAGCAGCGTGGCAAATAGCCCAAGCTGGAGTGCCGGTAATTCTGCATGAAATGCGTCCAAAACGCTTCAGCCCTGCTCATCATACAGAACATTTGGCAGAATTAGTATGTAGTAATTCCTTTGGGGCAATGGCAAGCGATCGCGCGGCTGGATTATTGCACGAAGAATTACGTCAACTGGGTTCTATCGTCATCTCGAAAGCTGATGAACACGCCGTTCCTGCGGGTGGGGCGCTAGCGGTAGATAGGGGGCAATTTGGCCAAGATTTGACTCAAACCTTAGCACATCATCCTTTAGTTGAATTCCGCCGGGGTGAAGTGTCTGCGATTCCCGAAGGAATTGTGGTTTTGGCAACTGGGCCTTTAACGAGTCCCGACTTAGCCGAAGATTTGCGCCGCTTTACTGGGATGGAATACCTCAGCTTTTTCGATGCGGCTAGTCCGATTATTGTGGGAGAATCGATTAACCGTGATATTGCCTTTATGGCATCACGTTATGACAAAGGTGAAGCCGCTTATCTCAACTGTCCAATGAATAAAGAGCAGTATTTGCGGTTTCGAGAAGAACTTTGTAAAGCTGAACAAACAGAACTCAAAGATTTTGAACGGGAAACGGCGAAATTTTTTGAAGCTTGCTTACCCATTGAAGAACTAGCACACCGAGGGGAAGATACCATGCGCTACGGCCCCCTAAAGCCAGTGGGATTGTCAGATACTCGCACAGGGGAACGTCCTTATGCTGTGGTGCAGTTGCGACAAGAAGACAAAGCCGGTCAACTGTGGAATATGGTAGGATTCCAAACTAACCTGCGCTGGGGTGAGCAAAAGCGAATATTTCAGTTAATTCCCAGTTTGGAAAAGGCGGAGTTTGTGCGGTTAGGAGTGATGCACCGCAATACTTTTATTAATGCTCCTCAGTTAATGCATCCTACTTTGCAATTTAAAGAGCGTCCGACATTGTTAGCTGCTGGACAGTTAATTGGTACTGAAGGCTATACCGCAGCGGCTGCGGGTGGCTGCTTGGCGGGAATTAATGCAGCGCGACTAGCTTTGGGTAAAGAAGCTTTGGTTTTACCAGCCACAACAATGATGGGTGCATTATTTGAATTTATTAGTTCCGCTTCGCCGAAGCATTTCCAACCAATGCCGCCCAACTTTGGGATTTTTCCCGAATTGGGTGCAAAAATCAAAAGTAAACAAGAGCGTTATGGACGTTACCGCGATCGCTCTTTAACCGATCTAGCAAGCTGGAAAGCTAATAATTAATGGGCATTGGGAATTGGCAAAGAATTTAACTTTTAATCTTTTGCCCCTATTCTCCCCCACTCCCTATTTAATAAAACTTCAAATAGGTTTATTATCCTTTAAATTCTTTTGCAAAAATTTAGGTAAGGTATATGGCTGATATTGTTGATATTGCTGTTACATCTGAGTCCTTCAAAACACTGGTAGCGGCTGTACAAGCTGCTGGTTTAGTAGAAACATTAAAAAGTCCTGGCCCGTTCACTGTCTTTGCACCAAATGACGATGCTTTTGCCAAGTTACCAGCGGGAACTATCCAGACTCTGTTACAGAATATTCCCCAGCTAACGCGAATTTTAAAATATCATGTCGTCCCAGGAAAGCTGCTACAGGCTGATTTGGCAGAACTCGGCACGGTTAATTCTGTGGAAGGTTCACCTATTAAAATTCATTCTTTAGATGGTTTTGAAGTTAAAAATGCCACAGTTTTAGCAGCAGATATCGAAGCTGATAATGGCGTGGTACACGTTATCGATACCGTGATTTTACCGGGTTAATTCAGCTAGGGTGGGTGTTTTCCACCCTACTTATCCAAAATCTTTATAATTAACTAACTATTGAGTAGTATCAAAACGCAACTTAATATTTTAATTTATGTTATGTTTGCAATGTGATTACTCACTCACCTGTTAATGTAAATTTAGTTATTTTAAAATAAATTAAGTTCTTAAAAAGCTAACATCTATCCCAACAAAATGAATGCTCGATTTTAACACCTTAGTAGAGTTCTCTCGTGGTAACTGCATAAGTATTTGTGCGTTTCTCGTACCAGCGAATTTGCTTGTCACAATTTTAACAATGGGTCTGGTAGCCTTGCGTCGGCCATCACATCAAGTGTGGCAATCTGCTGGAATTGCCAGCTTTTTCGCTTCTGTAATGATCCTGCATGTATATACTTGGTTCATGATTGGCGTGGTGATGGCTCCCACTTACATCTTGCTGTGGCTAGCAATTACGTGTTTGGTGACTAATTTGGGAGCAATTCTTTTTCAGAGACGTTACAGTAACAACGCTAGTATTTCCAGCAACGTCTGAAATATATACTTACTCTCCACGACATTAGGACGTTAAAAAAGACTTTGCGCTTTTCTGCCTATCGGGCGTCTATAGGTGATCTTTTCAGAACATCATCATTTGATGCCTCTCCATTCATGCTCAAGGATGGCATATAGCTGTCAAGAGTCTCGCCATTCTCCCCTAATCCAATGGTGTTGTCGCAAATACCCTTCCTGCTGCATTCCGATTTTTTGCAAAACTCGTTCTGAAGCAATGTTTTCTGGGTGACAAGTTGCAAAGAGGCGGATTCATTTGGGAAATTCTGCGCGTAACTGATTGACTACCCGATCTAGTCCCACAGAATGGGCGGCTTTGAATAATAAACGATCGCCTGCTTGCACAAATGTCTTCAACCTAGCCACTAACTCGGCATGAGTTGCAAAACACTCCGATGGCACACCCTCGGCACTAAGAGCGATCGCTTCGGCATCTTGTCCATCTACCAAAACCAACAAGCCGTCTAAATTCAACTTTTTCACTGTTTCTCCCACTCGCTGGTGCAATTGCTGCGATCGCTCTCCCAATTCTTTCATTGCACCCAATACTGCAATCTTCCGCTTTCCGGGTGTGTCTGCCAATAATTGCAACGCGGCGATCATAGCTTCTGGTGCAGCATTATAAGTTTCATCTAAAATTACCACATCGTTGGCTAAGGTAAATCGCTGCGATCGTCCTGTGGGCATATCCACCATCACACCTGCTTTGAGGCTTGCCCAATCAATTCCCAACACCTTTGCTACCGCTAAAGCCGCCAAGAAATTAGTCGCATTGTGACGGCCAGGCAACGGCAGAGGCAGTTGGATTCCTGCAACTTCCACAGTCTCGTTATCAATTAATTGCCCTTGGATATCTCCACCAGAAAAGCCGTAAGTTAAAACTTCTCCCTGCCAAACTTTTGCCGCTGTGGCTATTAATAGAGGATTATCGTGGTTGAGAATTGCCACACTATCAGCAGCCATTTCAGCTAACAATTCACATTTTGCCTGAGCGATCGCTTCTTCAGAACCCAGTAACTCAATATGTGCCGTCCCCACATTGGTAATCACTCCAATTGTTGGACGCGCTATTTGCGTCAGTTCGGCAATTTGTCCCCTACCCCGCATCGCCATTTCAATCACGGCGTAGTCATCTTCTGCGCCAAGTTCTAGGAGAGTTTTTGGGACACCGATTTCGTTGTTGTAATTTCCATAAGTTTTGTGAACTCGTCCCTTTGTTGCCAAAACTGCCGCAATTAATTCTTTGGTTGTAGTTTTACCCACGGAACCTGTTACACCAATTACAGGAATGTTAAAGCGATCGCGCCACCATCTACCAATTTTCTGATATGCCTGGAGGGTGTCTTTTACCTGCAATACCGGAAAACCGGGATTTTCGTATTCAAAATCTACAATGGCAGCTAAAGCACCCTTTGCGATCGCAGTTGCCACAAATTCATGTCCATCAAACTTCTCACCTCGCAAAGCTAAAAATACTTCACCCGGTTTTAGGGAACGGCTATCTGTTTGGATACCGCTACTGACTTGTATTAAAGCAGTTTCAGATAAGTTTATCGGACTGGCCAAAAGAACTTCAACCAGTTGGGTTAGGGTGGCAGAACAACGCATAAGTTATTTTCAATTTAAAGTTCAAAATTATAAAATCGAATTATGACACAAGACTGCATTGAACAACAAGATTTGCGACTTCTTGAAAAAGGCACGAATCTAAGCCTAGTCACAATAACACCAAAAATAGTGCCAAAGAAGTTTAACTCCTTTGGCACGCTTTGTTTATAAGCTATTTATATAGTTTAATTAAGCATATATTTTATCGCCCTATCCCCGGTTTTTAATTAAGATTACTTGCACAATTTGTATTGCTATCTCACTAGAAACACCTAAAGCTTGATATAAATCATTTAAGAAGTTTTTTTCTTCTTCAGCTACGATACCTTCAGCTAAGACTAAATCAGTCGCTACTGCAAAGGCCGCTTCTCGCAAGTCTTGAGATAAAGAATCTTTGGCTGCATTAAATAAACTATTAAAACCATCTCCTTGGAGAAGACCTAAAATTTTCTCAAACAGCCTGTTCATCATCTCATGGGGATAACTTTTAAAAAGTTTCATCCGAGACAGCACAGAAGTGATAGAATTTGCTTGCTCAACAGAAAGGTAACCGTCTGACGCTGTTGCCATCAAAATAATGACAGCGAAAGCTTCCGCTGGATTGAGTGCTGTTTGGGTTTGGCTTTCTGTGCCCAACACAGCGTCGAATAGACCCATTGTAGTAACTCCTTGCTTAGGGTCTCAATAGCGCTACAGTTAGCTGTATGTTTGATGGATTTCCAGCTAAAGCTGCAACGCTGTGAGACTTTCATGCTTTAGTGTTCCCAAGATTTATTCACGGCGAACACTTGCACCCAATGGTTTTTGGCAAGAACTACACTGCCATTTATAAACTTAGCGTTCTCCTGCCTTTTCTATTGTTTCAATTACCGCCAAACCTATGCCAGAAGCTGCTATTAACAGTACTCCTGACAACAAATAGGCATTGGTCAGCATCCGTAAAGCTTCATCGAAAAAAATGTAGGTGGTCATTGCTTCACCTTTTGAAATTTGTGCTGCTAGTACTTTTTATTTCTCCACACACCGATAGGTGAATTTCGTTGAGAAACTGCTAGCAATTGCATCTTAACAAAACTTTAGCTCTTTCAGAACACTATTCAAACTTTTTATTTCTGAAGATTTGATGAATTTTAGAAAGCCTTTGTAAAAGAAATTACTTAGGTTGAGTTGAGAGCACAAGTTGTGTCACCCTAAATTTACGTAAAAATAGTTGTTAAATTAGTCAACTAACTCACAAAGAATCATGACATTAAATATGCATAAATTGCCTATTTTTACAGATTATGTTGTGAAATCCAAAGGAAATATACAATAAAATTCCCGGTTTCTGAGAGAAATCGGGAATCTGAGCTACAAATCAAATAGGATTACTTTGATCTCAGTGCATATACGAAAGTTAGCCAATTATTAATTCCGAGATTTTACCTAAAAAAAAAGAAAGTACCTAAATTGACATCCTCTCACCGCTACACCCGCAAGGGTTAGCGAAAGATTCCAACATAATCTTTGATTATGGCGAGAGCCTTGTCATTGAGTTAGGTAAACACTGTTCAATTGTCGCTACGACTGATTGAGAAAGAGAATCAAAGTCGTAACCACCTTCTAAGCCAAACAGAATTTTACGAGTTATCCCTAGACAATAATCAGTAAATAAAGCGTAGTCTTCTGGCTGCAAATTGATACTTGCCAAAGGATCTGCGGCATTGCCATCATAACCAGCACTCACAATCAGCAAATCCGCTTGAAAGTTGGCTAAAAACGGTACTACCTGTTTTTCAAATAGTGGCTGATATATTGCAATATCACTACCAGGGGGTACAGGTAAATTTAAGACATTATTATGAAAACCGCGTTCTGCCGATCTTCCAGTACCGGGATAGCAGGGATACTGATGTAGAGAACAGTAGGCGATGCGTGCTTCAGTTTCGACGATCGCCTGAGTACCATTACCGTGATGTACATCCCAATCGAGGATGGCAACGCGGTTAATTCCGGGTTGTTCGAGAGCAAATAATGCTGCGATCGCAGCATTAGAAAATAGGCAAAAGCCCATCCCAGCATCACTTTCTGCATGGTGTCCTGGGGGACGCGCTAGTACAAAAGCTGGATTAGCCGAATTTAACACAGCCTCAACTCCATCCAACCATGCACTGACTGCCAACAATGCCACATCATAACTACGCGGGGAAACTGGCGTATCTCCATCCAAAGGGCCGCCGCCACTAGAAGCGATTTGCCAAAGTTTTTTGATGTAGGCTGGGCTATGTGCTCTAACCAACATAGACATCAGCGATGGCTGTTCTGATGTTGGTGTGGGCGATCGCCAGGCAATTTTATCTGCGAATGTAGCTGCTTTTAGGGCAGTAGCGATCGCTATCAAACGTTCTGGTCTTTCGGGATGGTATTTTCCAGTCTTGTGATCTAAAAATTCGTCGGAATAGATGACTGGCAGCATAGGACGAAAAAGGGTGGCAGCAAGACGATGAATGCTATTGTATCGTTACTAGTACAAACAGTTCCTACTAGAGCATTGGTCGTTTACTTTCGAGGATTTCTGTTGCTTTCTGGGCAGAAAGCGGGCGATAGAATAGAAAGCCCTGTACATCCTCACAGTTAATAGATTTTAAAAACTCCAACTCCTCTTCCTTTTCTACCCCTTCGGCTGTCAACTTCAATCCCAAACTCTGTCCCAAAGTAACTATGGCCCTAATAATATGAGCTACTTTGACATCCAGGGTCAAATCTTGAATGAAAGATTTATCTATTTTTAGATTGTGGAGTGGCAAAAGCTGTAGGCGCGAGAGCGAGGAATGACCCGTACCAAAGTCATCAATGGAGATGTGAACACCCATCTGCTGGAGATTTTGTAACACGCTTCTGGTAAAGTACAAATCCTCAATCGCTGTGGTTTCGGTAATTTCTAATTCTAAAAAGCGCGGCTCTAGCCCCGTTTGTTCTAAAACTGTAGCTACAATCTCCACCAATTTAGGTTGGCGGAACTGTTTAAGAGAAAGATTAACAGCGATCGTCATGGGTGGCAATCCGGCATCTTGCCATGCTTTATTTTGGCTACAAGCCGTCCGCAGCGCCCATTCGCCGATGGGGATAATTAATCCACTTTCTTCGGCAAGGGGAATAAAAACACTGGGTGCGACCAATCCCATTTCTGGGTGCTGCCAACGCAACAAAGCCTCCATACCAGTAATTTCTCCTGTAGCAATGTTCACACGAGGCTGATAGTACACCTTAAATTCTTTGCGTTCTTGGGCATAGCGCAAGCTCTTTTCTAAAGTCAGGAGTTCAGGATTTTTGGCGCTCAGGGAAACACTGTAGAATTGGTAGTTATTCCGTCCTTTGTCCTTGGCGTAGTATAAAGCGGCATCTGCGTGCTGGATTAGCGTTTCGACATCAGGACTGTTGTTATCAAACAACGCAATACCAAGGCTAGCAGTCACATAAAGTTCATGCCCTTGGAGATGGAAAGCATCCTCTAAGGCTTGTAAGATTCTATCCGCCACCAGGGTTACCTCTTCAATATCATTCACTCGCGGGAGTAAGATAGTGAACTCATCACCTCCCCAACGGGCTACAGTATCTCCGCCTCTGAGTGAGTCTTTTAATCTTTGAGCAACGCTTTTTAACAATTGGTCTCCCAAGGTGTGCCCCAGAGTGTCATTAATGACTTTGAAGCGATCCAGATCGACGAAGATCACAGCTAAACTTTCACCATTCCGAGTAGCGTTGGGTAGAGTTTTACTGAGCAGTTCATTAAATAGTAAGCGATTGGGCAACCCTGTCAGCACGTCATGAAGAGCTTGGTAGCGAATCTTTTCTTCTACTTGCTGACGCTGCCGCGCACCAATGATACTGGCCGCCATCGTCAAAAGGGTAGATTCTTCGTGCTTTGACCAATGACGCTCAAAGGTGCAGTCTGCCAAGCCAAGGTAACCCCAGCACTCTTTCTCCAACCGGAGAGGTACCAGAAGAAGGGATTGAATGCCATCTCGAATCAAAAATTCTTGTTCAGCTATAGGAAATGTTTGGGTGATTCCGCTAATCGACTGGCCGCTAGAAAGAACAGTGTACCAACGAGCTAATCCAGAAGCTTGATAAGGCTGATTCTGCCAATGCTGGTGCGTAGGTTCAATAAAGGAGTGCGTCCATTCAAACCGTAAGCTGACTGCTATTTCCCCTGTAGCAGGATGGGGATGGTTCTGAAAGAGATAGGCGCGATCTGCTTTGGCTGCTTCACCCACTATAGCTAGAGCTCGATCAATACCAGTTTCGTAATTCATTTCCCCTAGCAAATAATTGGCAGCTTCTGCAACTGCTTGTAACAAGCGATCGCGCTGGCGCAGTTCGGCTGTGGCTTGTTTTTGCTCTGTAATATCCCTAATAATAAAAGTTCTAATTAAATCACTTTCCGGAAGGTAGAGAACGGATTGTTCAAAAACTTCTGTACCTACTTCTACCTCCCGCACAAAAGATTTTTTTTCTAGATTGTTAACTTCACTTAGGAGTCCTGTTAAAATCGGGTGTTTGGTTCCAACTTCCCTGAGTTTGGGAAACTTGAGAGCTGCGGCTGGATTGAGATAAGTGACTCTTCCCTCCAAATCCATCTCAATAATTGGATTGGGGATAAGTTCAGGGAAGGATGCGAGGCGAGCTAGGGCAGACTCACTCGCTGCTTCAAAGCTGGGATCGATAGCTAGGGTTTGAAAAGGATTGGCAGGGCTGGCTTGCTCTGATAGGAAACCAGATAAGTCTTCAACATCACAAGATTCTGAAAATGCTTGTTCTGAAATGTTGGAAATAGCATAATATTTAGCTTGAGCTTGATTACTGCCAAAGGCAATAACATCTCCATTTCTGAGATTATGGGAAAAGCATTTAGCGCCATTCACAAATAAGCCATTAGTACTTCCTTTTCCCTTGTAGTTGCCATCAATAATCTGAAAGCCATATTGGTCAGTCTCTGGAACAGTTACTCGGAATAAAATTGCATGTTGCATTGATACTGACCGGGAAGCCAAGACAATAGTGTTTGCAGGATGCCGTCCCAGAGAATAAGTAGTCTCTCGCAATGGGACAGTTCGCCGCCCTTGCAGGTCTTGAATGACCAAAAGATGGCGTATTTTTTCCCGCTCATTTCCTAGCATGGCTGTTCCTCAAATTCTCATATTTTTATGTCTTAGTCTGAAAAATAATACTCTCAGAACTGGAGCCTGAAAGTCTGAACTTATGGGAAAATTAGTTCAATCAAATTTATCACCATCTATGATTCCAAAAGAGATATGAAGGTGCAAACTAGCCCTTCTTTTCATGGTCAACTTTCTGGAATGAGATGGCTAATTGTTTAATCAGTTTTTGCGGTAGAAGGTCTAGCTGTTTCCTCCGCTCATACATCAGTTATAAACTTTGCTCCTTCGTCTATATCATCTAACCTAGCCTTTGCTTAGGATACCCAGAATGAAATCAAACACTGAACAGAACACATGGTATATTTGCGGATTTTTATTCCGAGTGGTGAGGAAACTCCGAATTATATAAATAACCGCCTGATTTTTATTTTTTAATCAGTCAAATAGTACTGTTTCACGGAATTTTGCGAAATAGATAAGAGCAAGGCAGGAATTAAAGTAATTGGGCGCATCCCACAGTAGAAAAAATATCTGAGTACGCCAGTTGCTTTAATGAAGCAGAAACTCCCCGTTGGCGCATCCTCTCGTCAAGAAGGAAACGAGAATAAACCCCTAAATTTTAAAAAGGATTATAGAATAAACTAAAATACAGTCCGTTTTCTTGTAATGTTCTATCATTCGAGTTAACAGATACTAAAGGAATACCCCAGTCAAGACGAACCGTGAAGCGATCGCCTTGTGACCAACGCAACCCCAGACCAACAGAAGCTAAAGTATTAGGGTCGGGATTCTCTCTACCCGAACTATTCCAACCAACACCAAAATCCACAAAGGGGATAACCTGTAAGGTGCTATCTATCTGAGGTAAGCGCAGAATCGGTACTTGAACTTCGGCAGAAACCAAAGTGCCATTATCCGTCAGCAGATAATCTTGACGGTAGCCGCGAATGCTATCCTGCCCACCTAAGCCAAATTGCTCTAAAGGCAAAAGTGTCCTGGATGCGAGTTGTGTATTTAAACGAAGTAAAAGTAATGTCTCAGGAGCTAAAAGGCGTGCCCACTGCGCTTGTCCTTGCCAAGCAAAAAAACGGCTATCGGGAGGAGTTTGATTAATCGTGGGATTCAACACATCGATGCCCAAATTGAATTGAGAGCGGAGGGCGATAACTTCACGGCTGTTACGACTCGTCCATTCTTGAAAAAATCGCAACGCAGATACCCTGGTGCGCCCCTGTTCATCAGCGCCTAAACCGGGGAAAGGTAGTCGTTCTATGTCGATATAAGAGGCTTCACTTTCCCGTCGAGAGGCTGTCAACCCAAGGGCGAATTCTTGTGTAGGAGTTTGGACTATTGGCTGGCGGAATGTCAGTTCGTAATAGCGAGAATCCGATTGGATATCTAAAACGTTGAAAGGAGGTTCAATAACATTGCTTGATGTGATGCCATAGTTGAAGGTAAGGGTTCCGTTACGGGGATTGAGTGGTAATGTGTAGCTGGCATCAAAGGAGTTGCTACCATCGGTATTAGTGTAAGCTACACCCAAAGCATCTCCCAATCCTAATAAGTTGGCTTCATTCAATTGTAATCGGCGGCGAAAACTGCCAACGCTAGGCGATCGCCCATTATCAAGAACTATTTGGCTACTAAAGGTTTTTGCCTCACTGACCTTGACTTCTAGAAGACTCGCACCTGTGCGTGATCCTGCTGATAGTTCAGCAGACACGTTTTGAATCAAAGGATTAAGTTGCAATAGTTGCAGTGCCTCTAGTAGACGCTGCCGATTCAGAGGCGCTGTTGTCGCTATTGCTAGTCGGCTGCGGACATAATTCGGATTCAATCGCCGAGTTCCAGTGATCTGGATGTCTTCTAATTTACCTTCGACCACCTGAATTTTTACAACACCGGATTGGATTGTTTGGGGCGGGATATAAGCACCAGAAGTAATGTAACCATTTTGGACGTATAAATCAGTAATTTTAGACCGTGCTTGATACACTTCAGCCAGCGAGATCGGTCGTTTGGTAAATTCAGCAGTGGCGAGGGCTAACTCTTCAGGACTGAAGACTGTGCTACCAATAACTTCAAACCGTTCGACAACAATAGTTTGAGGAAAGTTGCCAGGGAGTGGTTCCTCAGGTTTGGGAGTTGGGACAGAGGGGGGAAATAGTTCTGCTGGTGGGGGAAGTGGTTGTGGTAGTTCAGGTGAGGGAAGTGGCGAAGGTGAGGGTGGTTGGACATCCTGTGGTGGTGGGAGTTGTTGCGACAGGATGAAATTACTAGCTGGTAGTTGTGTAGTATCAACAGCCCCAGCTTTCAGTGGACTGGAAGATATGCTGCTAAGTAATACAAGCATACTCAGCGGTAAGCAGGACACTATAAGATTCTGGGGATATTTATCAATCATCGCACTGGACTATTTTTTGCTGAGAACTATGGGATTGTACGGGGACTGGTTCAGATGTGAATCTTACTTCATCTTTTGCCGCTAATGTTGATATCTTCGGCAAATCTCAATTTAAAAGCTAAATTATTTGGTTATTGCAGACTTAAAATTATCAATGGTATTCAATCTGTAATGACGTACATGGGTAGGGGCGCACAGCTAGCTGTGCGCCCCTAAGAGGATATTATGTTCATCTGTAGGTAATCGCAGATTAAGGATTATCTGGTTTCTTCAGCCTCTAATCTGTTTTGTATATTGTTTAGTCCATACCCCTTTGCTGAAACATTTCCATCAATTTACGTTTACGAGCGTGGGTTTGCATCAAGTTTTCCCGATAGGTTAACCAATCAGCTTTCTTGCCAGATTCCAAGTAGGCGATACGTGCCTTTTTCAACCATTCAACCGCGTGGTAGTAGTATTCGGCTTTACCTCCATCCATAATCTTTTCGGCACGGCGACGAGCATTAGCAATCACCCAACCAGGATTGTGAGAGATAGCAGCATCCATGACTCGGTGAATCAATTCGGAATAATAAGAACTGAGTTCACTAGCGATCGCAATTGCATCGTCAATTAGTCCTTCATGTAAGAATATATCCACCTTGGCTGATTCTGTTCCCCAACCACCATAACTACGGACAATTCTTAGCAGGTCTATTTTGACACTTTCCCAGTTTTCTCCAGCCAATTCTGCCATCTTTTGGTAGTCAACAAAGGAGGGCTTGACTTGAAAAGCCGCCTTGATTGCTAATAAAGCAGCTTCATTATTACCCAACTCAACAGCCAAATCACTTGTCCAAATTCCCAATTCGTACTGACAATTACCCGGTAAATTTAATCCACTCTGGGCTATATTTAGCGCCTGTTGTAATGCCCCCTGGTCGCTGAGTGTTTTCGTTAGGGCAAAAGCCTCTTCCATTGAGTTCATCTGGATTTGAGCAGCATCAATTGCTTCTTCTACTCTGCCTAACCGACCTAGCATTGTCAGATACTGCTGGGTTTGTTCTTCCGCTTCTGCTAAATATAAATATTCTTGATAACGTTCTTGACGTTCGAGAATTTTTAGGCGAATTAGTGCCAAATCATCCGCGTAGTCTGGCACATCTTCTTCCCACGCTCCCCTTTCGGTAATATTACCTTCGAGAACTTGCACTAGGGGCGGATAATCCCAACCTTGGCGTAAAGCCTCCATAACCATGCCAAAATCAGCATTCCACTCATCTTGCCAAGCTTCTAAATTTATTTGAATATCAACTTTTTCTTCTGGGGTGAGTTCAGAACTGAGAATTGCTTCACACCAAGCATTATTTAATTCTCCGACAAGCTCATCATTTTCGGCACCGTATTCGGCAACATCATCCCAATTTTCCACACAGGTGAAGGTAATCGCTTCTAAGATAGCGATCGCATTTTTACCCTCTCCCCGTTCGCTAAAATCTACCGCAGTTTGCACCACACTCAGCAATTCGTCGGCAATCGGGTCTTCTTCGCACCCTTCCTCAAAGTAGCGCACAGTATCCCGGAGAATCTGCCGGACTTGCCGCCGAAAGGGAGCCGGATCAATAGTAATATGGAGCAAAGGTTTTGTAGTTTTTTGCTGGGCAGCAGGATTAGTCATCCAACCTACATGGCGGTCAATTTCCTCAATGAGTGGTGGGTATTCTTTTACCAACTCTTGCAGCAGTCTTTGAGTTTGGATGTAATCCAGGCGATTAAGTAGTTGTTCTAGGGTGGGGCGCTGCTCAATGTTTTCTGGGTTACGCGCACAGACAAGCATAGTCGCTACAATATGTTTGCACCATCCGTCAAAGTCGTAGGCACAGGTGCAATTTACTGATGTTAACCCACTGCTATCAAAATTCAGATTGACATGATAAGGTCTAGCTTGAGTACCTGCAACATCTGCCTGAAGTAGATCGCCACGTTGGGTAACAGCATTGACAGCACCTGCCTCATAGTAAGCCTCGCCCCGCTGGAAAGATTTGGCGTTGGAATGACGGCGGATAGTAAATTCACTAATTTGGGGAATAGACATCGAGCGATCGCCTGCGTAAAACCTCTGCATGAATCCTAAATCCAGCTTAGGTGTTAGGCTAACGCGCTGTAAAGAAATTCAAAGTTATTGACATATGACAAGGAGGAGTTAGAACTCGGAATTTTCCGAATTCCAAAAGAACAAGTGAAGGTTAGGGTTGAACTGATGCCTTACACCAGTACCAAAAACCCCCTCAGAACGAATTCCGAGGCTAATAGGTATCAAAAAAATAAGTATCTAGATTTGACTATAATTACTGAAAACATCCATATTTTCGTCAGAAGCAAGTGAATCATAATTTGAAGCAACACCCGAACCTTAAATTAGTAAACAGTCATCAGTGAACAGTCCTGACGATGTATTGTGAAGGATTTGGAATCAAGCGATAAAACTGAAAACTGAGAACTGAGAACTGAGAACTGTTAAAGGGGTTGCGCTGATTGACGGTCAAGTTGAGAATAAATAGGCGAAGCACACGGGGAAACTAACGTGAGTCAAGGATTTGATTACGATTTAGTCATTATAGGGGCTGGTGTAGGCGGACATGGCGCAGCCTTACACGCTGTAAGTTGTGGTCTGAAAACAGCGATTATCGAAGCTGCTGATATGGGAGGAACCTGTGTTAATCGGGGCTGCATTCCTTCTAAGGCGCTGCTGGCGGCATCTGGACGTGTGCGGGAGTTACGCAATGCCCACCACCTCAAGTCACTAGGAATTCAAATTGGTAGCGTGGAATTTGATCGCCAAGCGATCGCGGATCATGCTGGTAATCTCGTCTCAAAAATCCAAGGCGACTTAACCAACAGCCTCAAACGTCTAGGAGTTGATATTATCAGAGGTTGGGGAAAAATCGCTGGGGCACAAAAAGTCTCTATCACCGGAGACGGTGGCGAAAAAACCATCACAGCCAAAGACATCATCCTTTCCCCTGGTTCAATTCCTTTTGTACCTCCAGGGATTGAAGTAGACGGCAAAACTGTCTTTACCAGCGATCAAGGCGTTAAGTTGGAGTCGCTACCAGACTGGGTGGCGATTATTGGTAGTGGTTACATCGGCTTGGAATTTTCTGATATTTACTCAGCTTTGGGTTGTGAAATCACCTTGATTGAAGCCCTAGATCAGTTAATGCCAGGATTTGACCGAGACATTGCCAAACTTGCCGAACGGGTGCTGATTACTCCCCGCGATATTGAAACGAAAGTGGGGATATACGCTAAAAAAGTCATCCCAGGTTCACCTGTGGTGATTGAGTTAGCAGATTTCAAAACCAAAGAAGATGTAGATGTCATCGAAGTAGATGCTTGCTTGGTGGCTACAGGACGCATCCCAGCGACCAAAAATCTTGGTTTGGAGTCTGTCGGTGTGGAACTGGATCGGCGGAATTTTATCCCAGTTGACGATCGCATGGCAGTACTATCATCTGGTGAAGTCGTGCCACATGTGTGGGCAATTGGCGACGCTAATGGGAAGATGATGTTGGCACATGCGGCTTCTGCTCAAGGCATCATCGCGGTAGAAAATATAGTTGGGAGGGAAAGAATAGTAGACTATCGCAGCATCCCCGCAGCGGCGTTTACCCACCCAGAAGTCAGCTATGTGGGCTTAACAGAAACAGCAGCTAAGGAGTTAGGACAAACCGAAGGGTTTGAAATCGGCACAAGTCGAAGTTACTTCAAAGGGAATTCCAAAGCGTTGGCAGAAAATGAAGCCGACGGGATTGCCAAGGTGATATATCGCAAAGACACCGGAGAAGTCTTGGGTGTTCACATTTTCGGACTGCACGCCTCAGACTTAATTCATGAAGCGTCAGCTGCGATCGCTAACCGTCAATCTGTCCAAAGTCTCGCACATCTAGTTCACGCCCATCCGACACTTTCGGAAGTTCTAGACGAAGCTTATAAACGAGCGATCGCAATTTAGTCCTTTGTCATTTGTCCTTTGCTAATAAAAAAGGACAAATGACCACTGACTAATGACTAATGACTAATAACTAATGACTAATTATGCAAATCCGTCGTCGTTCACCTAACCCAGCTATTAATGTATCTATATTACGTTATCAGGCTGCCATACCAGATTCAGCGCCAAACAACATTTTGGAAGAAATTGTCTGGCAGAAAGAAGTAGAAGTTGAGCAAATGCGAGAAAGGCTGCCTTTACGGAAATTACAACATCAAGCACTCTCTGCACCGCCAACCCGTGATTTTGTCGCCGCCTTGCGCCAAGGTAAGACTAAACCAGCATTGATTGCAGAAGTTAAAAAAGCTTCACCTAGCAAAGGCGTTCTCCGAGAAGATTTTGACCCAGTAGCGATCGCCCTATCTTATCAGCAAGCCAAAGCCAGTTGTCTTTCTGTGCTAACCGATGTCAAATTCTTTCAAGGTAGTTTTGACAACTTAGCCAAAGTTCGCGCTGCTGTAGATTTGCCTCTACTTTGCAAAGAGTTTATCATTTATCCTTACCAGATGTACTTAGCGCGGGTTCAAGGTGCAGATGCTATTTTGTTGATTGCAGCTATCCTGGGCGATCAAGATTTGCAATACTTCCTCAAAATTGCTAAGAACCTGAAAATGGCAGCCTTGATTGAAGTCCATAGCTTGGCAGAACTTGACCGTGTGTTAGCTTTAGATGGGGTCTCCTTAGTAGGAATCAATAATCGCAATTTGGAAGATTTCTCTGTTGATCTGCAAACTACTTGCCAACTTTTAGCAGCAAGGGGTAACCAATTGCAGGAGAAAAACATCCTTGTTGTCAGCGAGTCAGGACTACACAACCCAGATGATTTGAATTTGGTGGTTGCAGCAGGTGCATCTGCTGTACTCATAGGCGAATCTTTGGTCAAACAACCAGATCCCGGCGCTGCGATCGGCCGTATATTACCGAGGAATATCTGAAATAAATACCTCCCCTACGCCCCTGAGCGCACAGCAACTAACTGTATACAAATGCATACAATAGTTGGGCAATTGGGCACACTATGCGTAGATACGCAGCACTTTGCCATCAAATATCATCAATATCTTTGCCAAATCTTCATTGCTAATCGAATTAAAGCCATAAGCAACTAGTTATTTAGTATGTAACAATTTATTGATAAGAGACAAATGCTGACTAATACAAAATCCCAAATATGAAATCAAAATTTAACTTCATGGAGCAAATTCCTTTACCTTCTCCTATTCACTACGAACTTATACTTCAACTTTTAGAAAGACAAACAATGTTAGCTGTAAATGATAATCCAGATTTACGGCATCAGGTAAATCAACTAATTATTACTCTGCGTAAAGCTGCTGTACAGCAAAAACGACTAGAAGAAATTTGTGAGTTTTCCTCTGTAACTATTGATCACCGTTGGTCGATTAATCATCATAACGATAAGAAAGTTGTTGCACCCGATTGAAGCTAATAACTTAATATCTCAACCTCAAATTTGGCATCTTTGTTAAGTTAGCTTACCATCGTCAGAAAGTCTCTCTGTGTATTGAAAGGGCCAGTACTCATAACTTCCGCCGCACTTGCTTGACTCAAATGCACAGTTTGTGGTGTCACTTAAAATGATTTTGGTTACAGAACTTTCTCTGCTTTGCAAGAATATATAGAAATGCTAAATGAGGTTTTGAAACCATCGGTATAAATGCTTAAATTTTACTTTGTTTAGTTAGGTTACTAAAATTATACATATTCAGTTTTTATATAAAAACTAATTTAATCCTTTACAATTTATACACTAATTATATTAATGATGCTATAGAAAAATTTCATCTTTATAAAGATTTTAGCTGGTAAAAAGTTCATCTTGATTTATAGGCAACTGTAAATCAGCTAAAATATTGATGAGATTCTCTCTCGAATTTAACGAAAGATGAAATATAACAGCATTGATGAACTCCTCAGAAATAATCAGGCATGGGTTGCCGAGAAACTAGCTTTAGACCCAACTTACTTTCAAGAATTATCTAGTGGACAAACACCACCTTTTCTATACATTGGATGTTCTGATAGTCGTCTGGCATTAACAAAGTTTACCCGTACAGAACCAGGAGAATTATTTGTACATCGTAATATTGCTAATCAAGTTTCTCTAACGGATATAAACTTTTTAGCCGTTTTAGAATACGCAATTTTACATCTTAAAGTGGAACACATTATCGTTTGTGGTCACTATGATTGCGGAGGAATTAAGGCGGCTTTAGAAGGAAGAACCATCGGAATTCTTGATAACTGGGTAAATCCGATTCGGGAACTGTATTTACACAAACAAGAAGAAATTGATGCCTTGCCAACAAGAGAAGAACGTCTGAATCGTTTGGCAGAAATCAATGTTGTGGCGCAAGTGAAAAATCTTTACCAAACTTCCATCATGCGTCAGGTACTCTATAAGCGAAAAGCACCTCTGATTCATGGTTGGGTACTAGATATACGCACTGGGTTGATCAAAGATTTGAATGTCTCAACTTTACAATGGCAATTGCACATCTGCCCCTTACTTCTAGAGTTTAGACTCTATGCCATGTTAAAAAATGAGAGCTGATTCGGTATTTATGGGCAAACAAAAGCCTAAATTTGAGACTCGATTGTGTTTATACAACTTTGATTAATAGTAAAATAAATAGTTAATTTTGACAACAGTATTGTAATGCTTATGTCAAAGTTATAAAGCAATGTGCTTAGGATATTTATAGATTTTTGTTTAATTAAAGTTACAAATACTAGGCAAATGATTTTTTAACCATTTTTCTTGTTTTCATGCAGATTATGGAAATGCATTAATTAAGGCTCTGCTCAATTTATCACTGGATGCAGAGCCTCAATACCTACCCCCACAAAGAATTATTTCTTAGCAATTATCCACACTGCATGAATAATCCCAGGAATGTAACCAAAAAGTGTCAAAACTATATTAATCCAAAAGTCTATACCAAAACCTACTTGCAAAAAAACTCCCAGAGGCGGCACGAAAATGGCACACAGAATCCGAACTAAATCCATTTAAACCTCCTATTCATCTCATAAAAAATAGCTTGTTGGCAAAGTGATTTACTACTGCTCAAGCATATTTGTACCTCTCAAAGATAACATTCCCTCTCTCAATCCAGACCACGGTTAAGATGCGGTAAACCGCACTCAAGATTAGCCACCGCTAATTTTGGCTTTATAACCTAACTTGGTCAAAATATCGACAATTTTCTGCTTGTGTTCGCCCTGAATTTCAATTTCGTTATCTTTAACTGTCCCACCTGTACCGCACTGGGTTTTTAGCTGCTTCACCAAATCTGCCAAGGTTTCTGGCTTGGCTTGAAAACCGCTAATCACTGTGACAGTTTTGCCTTTGCGTCCTTTGCGGGAAGCTTGTACTTTGAGATTTTGTTGTTGTGTGGGGAGTTCTGGAATTGGTCTTTCTGTGGCGGCGGAGTTGTCGTTGCCAAATTCGCGGTAGACAAAGCCTTTGTCAGAAGATTTAGAATTGGAAGAAGACATAAAATCTTTATTAAGAAAAATTTCAAAGGCAGTGGAAACTTCTACGCAACCATTCTGCTGGGATATCAATTTCTAGGCTAACATCACAAATCCATTGCGAGGAATTCAAACTAATTGGGCGTGGGGCATTGAGTATCAGTGAAGAATTTAGTTCCCAGTCCCCAGATATAACCTAGATATGCCCCAGACTTTCTATAATAATTAAGTCATTCCCGTCATCGAAAACAGCCCGTGACTACCACTCCCCTATCTCCAAATTCAACTGCTCAGGTTCCCGATACGCTAGGTCGCTTTGGACGCTTCGGCGGTAAGTATGTACCTGAAACGCTGATGCCTGCTCTTACTGAACTAGAAACAGCTTATCAGCAATACCGCAATGACCCTGGTTTTCAAGCAGAACTACAGCAGTTGTTACGGGACTATGTAGGACGTGCCACACCATTGTATTTCGCTGAACGCCTGACTGCTCATTATGCCCGACCCGATCGCACGGGGCCGCAAATTTACTTAAAACGTGAGGATTTAAACCATACTGGTGCTCATAAAATTAATAATGCCCTAGGTCAGGTATTGTTGGCAAAACGCATGGGTAAGCAACGGATTATTGCCGAAACAGGTGCTGGACAACACGGTGTTGCCACAGCTACAGTTTGCGCTCGTTTTGGGCTGGAATGCGTAATTTACATGGGTGTTCATGACATGGAACGCCAAGCTTTAAATGTGTTCAGAATGCGGTTGATGGGGGCAGAAGTGCGTCCGGTGGAAGCGGGAACTGGAACCCTTAAGGATGCTACTTCTGAAGCAATCCGTGATTGGGTGACAAATGTGGAAACAACTCACTACATTCTCGGTTCAGTAGCAGGGCCTCATCCTTACCCGATGATGGTACGTGATTTCCATGCAGTAATCGGCCAAGAAACTCGCGCCCAAGCAATGGAAAAGTGGGGTGTATTGCCTGATATTCTCTTAGCTTGCGTGGGTGGTGGTTCCAATGCTATGGGACTATTTTATGAGTTTATGAATGACCCTTCTATACGGTTCATTGGTATTGAGGCAGCAGGAGAAGGTGTCAATACTGAAAAACACGCAGCAACCTTGACAAAAGGACGAGTTGGTGTATTGCACGGAGCAATGAGTTATCTTCTGCAAGATGAGGATGGGCAAATCATTGAGGCACACTCAATTAGTGCAGGTTTAGATTATCCCGGTGTGGGCCCAGAACACAGTTATTTGAAGGATACTGGTCGCGCTGAATACTATAGTGTGACGGATGCAGAAGCTTTAGCGGCATTTCAGCGATTGTCGAAATTGGAGGGGATTATCCCAGCATTAGAAACAGCCCATGCGATCGCCTACCTTGAAACCCTGTGTCCCCAACTAACCGACAGTCCCCGGATTGTAATTAACTGCTCTGGACGTGGCGATAAGGATGTACAAACAGTAGCCAAGTTCTTAAATGACGCGTAAATATACTTAAAAAGTTGGGTAAAAAGCAATAATGAATCAACAATTCCAACACCCGATGCTACCGCAACCCACTCACGACGAGTTGGCACGCCAAAATTTTGTGCAAAGTCTGAGAATGCACATTTTCAGGAATATCTCTCCTGGCAATAAAGTACTTTATGAAAAACTAGCCAAGCCGAAGTTTGAACAAGAACATCAGCGTTCTCCCCAGACTCGTTATGAAATTCGGGAAGTAATGCAGCACGAACCATACTACCGCTGGAGTAGTGCCCTCAAGCGCATTAACCAGGAAATATTATGGGATGCTGTAAATTCCAGTGTTGACAGACAACTGCCAGAGTTGATTGAACGTGCCAAAGATCAGGGTGCTGAACTGGGTACTTTAACTCTCGACCCAAATTTTCAAATACCTACTCATCAGCAGGCTGTAGACATTCACTGTATGCCCGGAGGATATCACAGTGAATTTACAGAGGATGATGTAGCTGCCGGCGCAACTTACGATCGCGGCGCTTACGTTTATGGTCTGGGTTGGTTGGGGCCGCTTAACGATGATATGGGGCTATCTATAGTCCAAAACTATCTCCTGCCAGAGTATCCTGACTTTCGACCCAAAAAAATTCTCGATATGGGATGTTCTATCGGCAATAGCACATTACCCTATGTGGATGGTTTTCCAGATGCAGAAGTCAATGCCATAGATGTAGGCGCACCCATGCTGCGTTATGCTCATGCAAGAGCGGAATCTTTGGGCAAACGGGTACATTTCTCTCAGCAAAATGCCGAGCACACTAACTTCCCGGATGAATCTTTTGACTTAATAGTTTCTCATATTTTACTCCATGAAATTCCCCCGCCATCTGTCCGTAAAGTTATGCAAGAATCTTATCGTCTACTGGCTCCCGGCGGAATGATGCTCCATGTGGAAGCACCCCTGTATCGTCACATGGATGTTTATACGCAGTTCGTTTATGATTGGGAAACCGCAAACAACAACGAACCCTTCTGGAGTGCTGTACGCGATCTGGATTTGGTGTCGCTAGCTACTGAGGCTGGTTTTGCAGCAGATAAGACATTCGAGAAATTTGTCCCTAATGGGGCATGGAAAGCAAATGTAACTAATAGCCTGTTAAAAAATGGTAACTCAGGCAGCCAAGGTACATGGTTTGTAGTTGTTGCAACTAAGTAAGTAGAGGAAGTATACCAATTCGTAATTTGTAATTTGTAATACTCGCCTCTGGCGAGAAGCAAGCTACGTAATTGAGAAAGTCAGATTTCATCTGGGTTTCTTTCTTTTATGTGTGTAATCTTGTTTTGGGAGAATTGGTATAAAGATGGCAAAAATAGCTAAGGGTAAACGACCTGTTTACTTAGATAGTCCGCAAATTGATAAATTGTTAGCGATCGTCATGGCTTTGACTGGTGAGGTGTCCGTACTGCATGAGCGGCTAGACACCATTGAACGGTTGCTAGAGGTTAAAGGTATTTTATCGGCTACTGAGATTGAAGGTTACCAGCCGGATACAAAAGTAACTAAGGAGCGGGAACAGTGGCGTGCGGAATATATTGCACGGGTGTTGCGTGTTGTACAGGAAGAGTTAGAAAGCCTCAAGCCAAGCTAGTCGCCGAGAGGTTTTCGTGGAGCAATTTATGCCATCTATATACAAATAATCATACTAATGGTAGAGGGAGTTTTTTAGCAACAGCGCAATTTTTTTGTAAGGTCGTGAATTTAAAAGTTTGCTGGTAGTTTTTGAATATAAAACGGCTTAAAGAGAGGTATATAGACCTATAAGCAATTTGTCACATGGACGTTAGTTTGGTTAGATGGTCTGGAAGTTTACTTTCAGCAAATGATTAGAACAACAATCTACGGCGTTGCTTTAGGAACTATTGTTCTTGGTAGTGGCGCGATCGCTACTCCTGTAACAAATCTAACTTTTACACCAGAGTCTTCACATATATCAAGACATACTGTTGATATCGCAGCATCTAGCAGCGACACTGCTGCTCTAGAAGAGTCGGTTTTTAGCCAAATTAATGAGTACAGAGCTTCCATAGGGCAACCAGAACTGACTCGTAATTCTGCCATCGATAATCAAGCTAAGATTCACAGTCAGAACATGGCTAGTGGTAGAGTCGCCTTTGGACATGGTGGATTTCAACAACGTATTAAAGCAACCGGTATTTCCTACAGAACCGCTGGTGAAAATGTTGCTTACAACCAGGGACGTAGTGACCCGGCTACGAGAGCTGTTCAAGGCTGGCTCAAAAGTCCAGGGCATCTTGCCAATATCAAAGGTAATTTTAATCAGACGGGGATTGGTGTCGCTAGAAACAGTGCAGGCAGAGTCTACCTTACACAACTTTTCTTTCGCTAATAGATTTCGTAGAATTTAGGTTTTTTCTCAAATTCCCCAGACTTAAGTCTGTTGGCAAAGCTTTTACTAGATATAGAATAATGTAGTTTCAATGACATTTGTCTATTGAACACTACATTATTTTTTAATAATCCATTAAAATCTGAAATTATCAGCGAAAATAACCGTGATTTCATGAAGCTGACCTATTAAAGTATTGATAATTGGAAACCATTTTTTGTACTTCCTATACAAGGATGTAGCCAGATTGCCAAAATTCATCAATCCTTAATAGTATCGTGGTATATATCGTCGGAACAATAGGGTAGAGTATAAGTCTTATATCTCTACATATTACGCAATTCTCCATGTTCCGACAAACTGCTTTTGGCATCGCTTTAAGTGCGCTTGTCCTTGCTAGTGGATTAACGACTGTTCCGATACCAAATCATCCTTCTACAAATACATCCACCCGTAATAAGCTGTTGTCACTTTTTTCCAGTCAGGTTGCAATATCGACTCCTACTTTTAAAACTACGGAGCTAGAAAAATCCGTTTTTGAGGAAATTAATCGATATCGGGCTTCTAAAGGACTGCCAAAGTTGACCCTAAATGCAAATATTACTCGACAGGCAAGAATTCATAGTCAGAATATGGCTAAAGGTAAAACCCCATTTAGCCATCAGGGATTTGAACGGCGAGTCAAAGCTATCCCTATTCGCTACAACAGTGCGGCGGAAAATGTAGCTTTCAATCGCGGATATAGTAACCCTGTGGACGAAGCTGTTACTGGTTGGATCAACAGTCCGGGACATCTAAAGAATCTTAAAGGAAATTACAACCTCACTGGAATTGGCGTTGCTACTAATAATCAAGGCGAAGTCTACCTTACACAGCTTTTTTTCCGCGCTAGGTAGATTTAATTTCTGATTTTTTTGCACAATAATAATGTAGTGTCTGACAAGACTTTTATCTGCTAGACACTGCTATTATTTTTGAACAATTCATGACATTACAAGAATTTCAGGTGAGCGATCGCGATCTCAGTGACGCAGCCCTTGGACAGTATTTAGAATCAGATGCGATCGCAGTTGATACAGAAACGATGGGATTATTGCCGCAGCGCGATCGCTTGTGTCTTGTCCAGCTGTGCAACCCGGAAGGGAAAGTGACTGCAATTCGCATAGCCAAAGGACAAGCTGATGCCCCAAATTTAAAAAAACTCTTGGAAGCGGCGAATGTCGTAAAAGTGTTTCACTTTGCTCGGTTTGACCTTGCCACTTTGCGAGCCAATCTGGGGATTCAGGTTGTGCCTGTTTTTTGTACCAAAATTGCTAGTAAGTTAGCTCGTACTTACACTAATCGCCACGGACTTAAAGATGTGGTGCAAGAGTTAGAACAAGTAGAACTGGATAAAAGCTCTCAAAGTTCAGATTGGGGTAATGCCGCTAGTTTATCTGAAGCTCAACTGAGTTACGCTGCCAATGATGTACGCTACCTACTTAGTGTGCAGCAGAAGCTAACAGAAATGCTCAAACGAGAAGAACGTTGGGAAATTGCTCAAGAATGTTTTGAAGTTCTGCCAACAATAGTTTCTTTGGATTTGTTGCAATTTAAAGATTTGTTTGAACATTGATCAAACACTAAACATGCCTTGAAAATAGGTGACAGGTTACAAGGAAATGATTTCTCATTCTTCCTTGTGAGCGCTGCTCATGGAGTCTTTCGCAAAAGTTATTTATCTGGAGGACAAACATTACAAACAACAGAGAATATTCTGTCTTTTGACTCCTGAATTGCGACTTTTCTGCTCATGAGAAATAGAGATTAGACCTCTTGGAAAATTCCTTAACACCCCACCCCTAACCTCTGCCTACAAGCAAAGAAGGGAGATTTAGATGTAAGTCAAAGGTAAAGTGGGGTTCTCATTATTGATTTATACAAGAGGTCTATCGCTAATTTTCTAATTTATTTGTGGTCTAAGATCCAATATTGGAATCATCAGTGTTTCTAGAAGTTTTAGATTCACTAATGCCTTCCTTGAGGTTACTAGCTCCCTCTTGAATGCCTTCCTTGAGGTTAGTAGCTCCTTCTTGAATGCCTTCCTTGAGGTTACTAGCTCCTTTTTTAATGGCTTCCGTCGCGCTAGTGCCTCCCTTTGGCTGATTTTCTTGGTGATTTTTGAGCCGATCTACTACATTGTAGTCATCTGCACCTGGGGGAGTTTTGGATTCAATAATGCCTTCTGTTGGGCCACCGATAGCTTTCCATGCGGCAAGACCACCTTTGAGTTGGGAGACATGCTCAAATCCATTAGAACGTAGTTGTTGCGCTGCTTGGGCAGTTTCTTCTTCATTAGCACCGTAAATGTAAATATCACGGCTTTTATCCAAAGAAGGTACTGCACGCTGTACCAATTCATCTATTGGCATCGGCATCGCTCCCATAATGTGACCTTCGTTGAAGGTGTTGCGATCGCGCACATCCAGTATTGTAAAAGCTGGTTCGCCCCATTCTAGACGAGACTTCAGCACATGAACATCAGATTGTGCTTCTATTGGTGGTTGTGGGGGAATGATGCCGCCGACTAAATTGTTAACCATAACTATTCCTGACTGACGATATTAATAGCAATTTAACGGACTAAATATATTAAATTAATCTTTCTATGGGCTGAATCTACTCAAAGTCTCTCTTGAGATAGAGTAGCTATTTGAAATATTTTCTACCATTTAATCCATTGCAAATACAGACTAATTAGACTATTGAAAGGGATTTTTATTATATTAATTTTATTAAAATTTTGGATATTTAATTATTTAAACAGATTGTGAATAAATTTAAATTTATTAAATTTACTACCTAGAATATAGTATAGAAGTTAAAATTTTTCAGCTATTAGTATAGGAATTACGTAATTTTTCAATATCTGCGATCGCTAATAATAATGTCTCTTCAATCTCTTGTCGCACTATAGGAGTTACATCAGCTGCACTATTGAGGCAATCTACCAGCAATTTATTGGCATCGTAATATTGCTGAAGCAATTCTTTTTGCTGTTTGTTGAACTGCCAGTTGTAACCAATATTGCGATACTTAATCAGCACATCTCTTAATTCTGCACCCCAGGCTTTACCCTGAGCTTGCCACCAGCCTCTAAATTTCTCTGGTTTGCTGTCTATTTTTGGTAGTTGTTTTTTAAGTTTTTGCAGAACTTTATTCAATTTAAGATCAACAGCAACGTCAACAGCTTTATCAAAGGCAATTACAAGGGCATGTGCATGATCAAGGGTATCGTTTAGGGTATGTTCACAGGCAAAGTCAAGCTCGTTAATGCAGGAAACAGTACTGAATAGAAACTCATCTAGTACAAGGTCAGCGTCAAAAGCGATGTTACCAACAAGAGCACACTCAAGGTCATAACCAGAAGTATAGACAAAAGCATCATGTCTATTGCAAGAGCTTCGCTCAACGCAAACGAGGTAAAAAGCACGAACACCAGCTGCTTTAGAGCGTGTAGAAACTGAACTAGATTTTTGATGCAGCCAGGTTAGAAAATATTGTAATCTTTCGTCGCCAGCAACTAGCAAATCAATCTTTTGCTTGATTATCTGTAGTATTTCATTAGCATTCGGCAACATACTAACAGTTAATAAAAATACCTGATGCCAGCGTTTTTCGGTTATGTGACTGACCAGATTGTTCCAATCATAAGCTGAGTAACTTTCAACAATTTTCCTAGCCGTGAAATACTCTTGAAACGTCAGATGAGAAAAAGAGTAAATTCCTCTTGCCCTTTCCACCAATAATCCATTTTGTACCTCAATTGCTTTCATTACTGCTTCGTTATCTAGCGAAAATTGACTTGCCTCTGAATTAATATTTTGTAAAGGTTCTAGATAGTCAGCAATAATTTGCAGGATTTTTTCTTGTTCAAAAAAGTAATTTTCTTGCTCAAAAGTAATAGCGGCAAGTTGAGCAAGCAGTTTTTTCTTGCTTTTTAAAGTCAAATTCTGAGCAACCCGATCGCGTTTAATTCCTTTGACTTCATCCCATCTGTTCAGCAAAGTATTCACTGCTTGCTCATATAACTTGGCTGGATTTAAAGGAAATTCATCTTTTGCTTGGAACACCAAGCAAATCCAATGTAGCAGTAATGGAGTGACCGCCAATTCTCGGATATGTTGATTTTCTGAAAGATGCAGCTGATTAATAAATAAATTTCCTATGGCTTCATTGTCTTTCCTAGATTTAAGAGCAACTCCAACAAACCATTTTTTGGCAAAAACTTCTACTTGCTCTTGGTCAAAATCTGCCATCTCAACTTCAGTCACTCCCTGAAATCTATATTTTTGGGCAGCAATCCTACAGCTAATAACAAACTGATTTTTGTAAAAAGTTTGGGTAAATCTCCGAATTTCTACTGTGACTTTATCTGCCTTTTGTTCTGGTACTTCATCTAACCCATCTAGCAAAATCAGTAGTTTGCCCTCAGTCAGCAGAGTTTTAGTTGATTCCTGTTCAACACCGCAAGTAAGAAATTCTTGGGTAATATAGTTCAATAGATTGAATTCGCTGTCTGTTTTGGCATCTTCAGCAAATTCTTTCACTCTAATAAAACTTGCTATGCGGTTTGGCTGAAACTCGCCTTTGTTACACTCAATCGCTAGATATTGTAAAAATGTAGTTTTACCAGACCCTGGTTTACCCAGCACCATCAGTTTTGAGTGCTGCAATACTGCTTCCAAGCCTGGTAATCTTCTCTGACCCTTGTATCCTGCGAGTTGATTAAAGTCTGATTCAGATTTGAAGTCTTTCAACAGGTCAGAAATTTCTCGCCATTGCAGGCTAGTTATCTCTTCTAAAACATAAATATTGATGTAAATGTCCATCAATTGGATTGTCTGGGCAATGTCCAACATTTGCAGAGTGTTGCACTGGTCTTGGATTTTATCTTGACGCTTTTGCCGCACTTCCCGCACCAGTGTTTCAAGGTCAGCACCTTTGATTTGTGCTTTAGGAGTTGCCTCAAATGCAACATCTTCAGGTAAACCAGCAACCTTTTGCCAAGATAACCCTAGCTGTTGGCAAATTTGCACAAAACAAGAGCGGGAAACAGACTCACCTGCAAAGAATTTGGAAACTGGTTGACGTGTAATGCCTAAAGCTGTTGCTAATTTATGCTGACTCCAAGTTTTGTCTGTTAAAGCTGTTTTTGCTGCCCTTATACCTTCTGTTGATGCTCTCAGTCCTTGGCTTGTCATAGTCTCAGGCTGAAACTTGTAGTATAGTATATGCTTAAGAGAGTAGCTACATATAAATGCACCCAGAGTAAATTCTCGTAGACCCTCTTTAAGAAGACATACCCGTTGGCTAGAGTAGATTTGGGTAAGTAGGAGTTTAGAATCTAGATTTGCTTATAGCTTCGTTTATGAGCCTTTGTAGATACTTAATTAATCAGGAAGTGCTTTGTGCAAATTTGTAGTAATTGCTGTGGCGTTGTGTTTCTCTAGACTAATTGCGGTTAGGGAGATGTTTTTCAATTACACTGTATCTAAGTACAAAAGTCAAAAACTATACAATACAAATTCAAAATTATACAAAAATCATACAATACTTATACATTTTATAAGCATTACGATGGCTGAAGTTTTCATAAACTTCATGGAAAATTAATTGTACACAAGTACTACAGTGGCGATGGTACTCAGCAGAGACGCGCGTGAGTATACTCTCAACAGAAACACGTAAAGCAAAACTGGCGCAACAGCCAATCGCCCAATCTACAATAGGCTAGGCAGCATTATGGTTATGGTTACCGCTACTACTCCCAAGATTCTGATCGTAGATGACGACTTCGGCGTGAGAAATCTCGTCTATCGTTTTTTAAGTCGAAAATATCAAATAGAGTCGGCAGCAGATGGCAAGACTGCCTTATCATTGTTTGAGCAATTCAACCCAGCTTTAGTGATTCTGGATTGGAATTTGCCGGATGTTAATGGTTATAGCCTCTGTCAAGAAATGCAGAGTCGTACTAATGTTTTAGTGCTGATACTAACTAGTAGGACTGATGAGGCTGATAAAATTAAAATTTTAAGCGCAGGTGCTGATGATTTCATGACTAAACCGTTTAGTCTTGCAGAAGTTGAAGTTAGAGTAGAAGCTCTTTTAAGACGGATACGCTACATCAACCCTTCTCCAACACAACGTATTGTCTTCAAACAGCTAGCAATTAACCCAGAGGGTCGGGAGGTAACACTGAACGATAAATCTCTTGCCTTAACAGCACTGGAATTTAATATTTTGCATTTTTTGGCAAGTCATCCTAATCAGGCTTGGAGTCGCCCACAGCTAATCCAAAAAATCTGGGGTTGCGACTACGTAGGAGACGGCCGGGTGGTTGATGTGCATATTGGTCAGCTTCGCAAGAAAATGGAAGTCGATGCCAGCATACCGGAGTTTATTAAAACTGTGCGGGGCTATGGTTACAAGTTTGAAGCACCCGACGAGAATACTAATTCCTGAACTTTCCAATTTCAGGAGTACTTCATAACCAAGAATGACTCAGATGAGTCAGCATTAGTCTTATTGTTTACCTAAGCACTTTTACTGAGGCTTGACCGTATAACTTGCGTTAATTTGGGACGTTGATACAAATTGATTTGGTAATTTCGTGTCTGCTCAAGCCTCAGACAATAACTTTATTGCTTTTAATATATTCTCTCAAGATAAGTTCCAACATAGTCAAAATGTACCTAGCTTAAGGGAAGTTTCGCTTTTAGGTAAAATTTGGGACAAGCACCGAGCTAATACTGATAAAGTCTTACATTATTACGCCAAAGCAAACGAACATTATTTTCACGAGTATGCTTGGCGGATGAGAATGTGTTCCGAGTTACTAAAGTTTCAATTAGTGCCAGATGAATCGGAAGGCTTTTTCAAGTTAAAGCTATCAGATGCCCGATTCTGTAGAGTGCGTCATTGTCCAGTTTGTCAGTGGCGGCGATCGCTCATGTGGAAAGCAAGAGCTTACAAAATTCTCCCACAGGTTGTCACTGATTACCCCAAGCACCGTTGGCTATTTATCACCTTGACTGTAAAAAATTGCCAGATTGAGGAACTCAGGGAAAATTTGGATTCGATGAATAAAGCTTTTAAGCGATTGACTGAATTGAAAACATGGCCTGCAAAAGGCTGGGTAAAGTCTATAGAAGTAACTAAAGGTAGAGATGGAGTTTCAGCACACCCGCATTTACATATTTTGGCAATGGTACCGCCTTCGTATTTCAGTCGTGGCTATCTTTCTCATGCCAAATGGGTAGCGTTGTGGCAGCAGTGTTTACGGATTGATTACCAGCCTGTTGTTCATACTAGCGCGATCGCAAAACATCATAACCCGTCATTACTCATCCCAGAAATTCTCAAGTATCAGGTGAAAGAGTCAGATTTGGTGGGTGATAGAGAATGGTTTCTAGAGTTAACCCGTCAACTGCATAAAAGTAGAGCGATCGCTGTTGGGGGTATACTCAGGCAGTATATGCGCGAGTTAGAAGAGAAAAACCAAGACCTCATTGATGAAAGTGAAGAAAGAGATGAGGCTGATAAAGCAAGTTTGTCTTTCAGGTGGAAGCACAAGTTACAAAAGTACAATATTGAGTGATAACTAAGACTAGTTAAAATACTCATAATCAGGAAGATACAGTTGTTTCAGACTATTAGACAATGTAGAAAGGAGTTTTAATCCTTACCTTTGTCCTGCTCGTGTCGGGTAGAAGTAACCCAACCGACATAGCCACCAAAGCCGACCTTAACAAGATCAGCAAATACTGGACGATAGTCTTTATCAACAACAGCCAAACCGAAAGAACCACCAAGCAATAAAGTGGTACTAATAACAAAACCCAATTCTTTTAGTTTTTGTGACATTTGAATGTACCAAATAGTATTCACGAAGCTATGCGCGATAGCGCACACAAGCCTCACACCTAAGTGCGCGTTAGCGCCTCTTCAGAGATGAACAAACAAGAATCCACAGGTAAATTCCTGGGGCGTTGTTTAGTTATCTCTGTTTTCTTTCCTAATTGCCTCAGCGAAGCTGCTCACCATATAGTTCACACAGCAAGAGGTCTAATAAATGCACATCAGCATTTCACAATTGTTAGGCGTTAGCCTACAAACTTTCGTAGAGCCAAAAGAAAAAATCCCAGCAACTCAATGAGTGAATAACTGGGAAATGCAGATTACCTTCACTTGAAATTAGGAAATATCTTCGAGTTATAAAAATAAGTAGGTTAATTTACACTTTTAGGCATCATCTCTGACTTTGACTAACCAATTCAGCCGCTAAATGTATTGCTGCTTTCATACTCGTAGCATCAGCAATTCCCTTACCCGCAATATCAAACGCTGTTCCATGATCCGGTGAAGTCCGAACGAAAGGAAGACCTATAGAAGTATTAACTGCCCGATCAAACGCCATCAGCTTTACAGGAATTAAGCCTTGGTCGTGGTAAAGTGCCAAGTAGCCATCAGCAGGATTTTGTACTAAAGAATTTCCATACCAAGCTTGACCAGGTTTAACCCACATCGTATCTGGCGGTATTGGCCCATCTAGCTGTAATTGTGGTCTTTTTTGCCGCTCTTGCTCTAACCAAGGAATTAACCAATCCTGTTCTTCATGTCCAAGTTGTCCCTGTTCGCCACTATGAGGATTTAAACCTGCGATCGCAATTCTCCCATTTTCTATCCCAAAATCTTTCTCCAAACACTCCACTAGCAAACCCAATTTCTCTGTCAACAACTGCGGTGTCAATGTATCGGCTACTTGACGTAGAGGAATATGTGTGGTGGCGAGTAAAGTGCGGAGTGTCCAATTGGTATGAGGCGATCGCGCTACAAATAACATCCCAAAACGGTCAACACCTGATTTTTCTGCCAAAAGTTCCGTTTGCCCTGGATAATTATATCCTGCGGCTTTCCAAGCAGATTTAGCGATCGGCCCCGTGACTATCCCATCAAATTTACCAGCAAGTGTTTGAGCGATCGCACATTCCATATACGCAAAACTAGCCGCACCACTCGCCGCATTACCTATTCCAGCGATAATTTGACCTGGAATTTCTCTATCCCACTGCACATCAATCACTGACAACTCGTCTGGACTGGCCAAAGATGCTAAATTCTCGATTAAATTCAATTGCTGATAAGTCTTTAGTAGCAAATCCCGGTTACCCACAACTGTTACGTCGTATTTTTTACTAATTTCCGGATCTGCTAAAGCTTTCAAAATTACTTCCGGTCCAATCCCCGCAGGATCTCCCAACGTCAGCGCCAAACACGGGCGATTCTTTTTGCTAAAATTCACTAAGTCACCTTGATTCTTTTGATACATAAAATTTATTCATAATTATTAGCATCAAATTTTTCCCCATTTCCCCATCTTCCCCGCTCCACAGTAGGGATTGCCCCCCAAACCAGTAGGGATTACTTGCTAAACTAGTTTAAAATTATTTACACAGGTCTAATCCTACAGCAACTATTGAAAAGCTTCTGCTAGACCTAGTTTACACACACTAATTTGCATAAGGAGAATCACACCAATGGGCGGCGAAATTTTGAATGCAGCTCTATTGTCCTTCGGTTTAATCTTCGTGGGCTGGGGCTTAGGCGCTTTGTTACTGAAAATTCAAGGCGGAGAAGAGTAATCCCTACGGTAATAGGCTATTGAGAGGGAAGAGGTTTTCCTCTGCCTTGAAAAGTTCTGTTCGCCCCAAGTCGGCGTTCATACTTTTCGCTAACTGGGAAAAAAGCTTGTCCGTTTATCGGACAGCCATTTTCCCATGAGTCTCTGCAAAAAAATTCATTTTCTTAGAAAAGATGTAAAGTTTTGTTTGCATAGGTTATTCTGATAACATTCTTTTCATAAAACATTAAAATTTATTACAACCCTCATGACATTATTAATCGTCGGTGCCACTGGCACCTTAGGAAGACAAGTGGCTCGTCGTGCAATCGATGAGGGATATAAAGTACGCTGTCTTGTTCGGAGCAGTAAAAAAGCAGCTTTTCTCAAAGAATGGGGTGCGGAACTCGTACCGGGAAATTTGCGTTATCCCGATACCCTAGCCGAAGCATTAGAAGGTGTAACTCAAGTTATTGATGCGTCAACATCTCGCCCTACAGATTCACTGAGTATCAAACAAGTGGATTGGGACGGCAAAGTAGCATTGATTCAAGCAGCAAAAGCAGCGGGTGTAGAGCGTTTTATCTTCTTTTCAATTTTAGATGCTGATAAATACCCAGAAGTGCCGCTCATGGAAATTAAGCGGTGTACAGAACTTTTCCTGGCTGAGTCTGGCTTGAATTACACCATCTTGCGGCTAGCTGGATTTATGCAAGGGTTAATTGGCCAGTATGGAATTCCTATTTTGGAAGGACAGCCAGTTTGGGTGACTGGTAATTCTTCTCCCATTGCCTACATGGACACTCAGGACATTGCTAAATTTGCAATTCGTGCATTGAGTGTACCAGAAACAGAAAACCAAGCTTTTCCTGTAGTCGGTACTCGTGCATGGAGTGCAGAAGAAATCATCAACCTGTGCGAACGCTTATCTGGAAAAGACGCGAGGGTAACGCGGATGCCAATAAACTTGCTTCGTGCTGTTCGGGGCTTAATGCGGTTCTTTCAGTGGGGATGGAACGTAGCGGACAGGCTTGCGTTTACAGAAGTATTAGCCAGTGGTAAACAGTTAAATGCTTCAATGGATGAAGTCTATACAGTCTTTGGTTTAGATCAGCAACAAACCACAACCCTAGAAAGCTATCTACAAGAGTACTTCAGCCGAATTATGAAGAAGCTCAAAGAGGTAGATTACCAGAAAAATAAAAATAAAAAACAGAAACCTAAAAAAACTCCTTTTAAACAGTCTTCAAAAGCCAATAGTCAATAGTCATTACAAAACAGATATTAGTAGTTAACGGATTGCTGAAGTGCCCACCTTCTCTGCATTCGCGCAGCGTGTCGCAGACAGACGCTAACGCGAACAATGTACTCATAAGCTAGGGATTGTGATGGTAGGGTCGGTTTAATATCTTGACCATCAATGCCATAAGTGAAAACCAAGCTGATCAGGTATGTGTTGCAACAGGAAGATTTGGGCCTTGGAAACCAGGACTCCTGACAAGAGGAGGGAATGTCAGATCAATAGAACTACGGAGACAAGAGAGGATATTTCCGGTAAATTGGGAAGCCCTGTCCGTTGAGAGATTGGGGTAGTTCACACTCTAGACTCTGGATATTTGACTCTAGATTAATGACTACATGACCAAAATGTGTAAGGATTACATAATACAAAGCACCGCCTAAACTTGGATATTTAAGTGTGCCGAAAGCAGGCATTATCTACAATGACGTTAAACCGATAGCGGGTCGTGTCGCTATCGAGTTGAAAGACAAGCTAACCGCTGCCGGTTGGGATGTGTGTATCACATCAAGTATCGGTGGAATATTGGGCTACTCTAACCCAGAGAGTCCTGTATGCCACACCCCCATTGACGGTCTAACGCCCCCTGGTTTTGACTCAGATATGGAGTTTGCAGTGGTGTTAGGGGGAGACGGCACTGTTTTAGCAGCGTCTCGTCAGGTAGCCCCCTGTGGTATTCCACTGTTAACGGTGAACACCGGACACATGGGATTTTTGACGGAAACCTTCCTAAATCAATTGCCCCAAGCACTAGAACAGCTGATGGCAGGTGAGTATGAAATTGAAGAACGAGTCATGCTCACCGTCAAAGTGTTTCGGGGAGAAGCAGTGCTGTGGGAAGCCCTCTGCTTGAATGAAATGGTTCTGCACCGTGAACCTTTGACCTCTATGTGCCATTTTGAAATTGCCATAGGGCGTCATGCACCAGTAGATATTGCGGCAGATGGTGTGATTGTTTCTACGCCTACTGGTTCTACAGCTTACTCATTGAGTGCTGGTGGCCCAGTTGTGACACCTGGCGTACCTGTTTTACAGCTAGTACCCATTTGCCCACATTCCCTAGCTTCTAGAGCACTAGTATTTCCAGATACTGAATCGGTTAATATCTACCCAGTCAACATTCCTCGGCTGGTGATGGTCGTCGATGGAAATGGAGGGTGCTATGTTCTACCAGAAGATAGAGTATATATGGAGCGATCGCAATATAGTGCCCGATTTATTCGCCTGCAACCACCTGAGTTTTTCCGAATTTTGCGAGAAAAATTAGGTTGGGGTTTGCCACATATTGCTAAACCAACTTCGGTAGAATTGCCGTAGTTACTAGAAGGCAGGAGGCAGGATAGTGCAGCGGTAGCGAGTCCGGAAGCAAGCTACGCGCAGCGTCTCGTAGAGAGCGTCAGCAGAAGGCAGAAGGCAAGAGTTCTTGAATTTTGAATTGATTTCTCCCCTCTACCCAGTTTGGTGATTTCCTTCCAGAATTACTGGTGTAGGGATGGTATTTGGATTTAGTTATTAAGATTGCATCTGAGAATTCGATGGCTGATGCCTGAACGTGCTAAAAGATCCTTAGCAGCACGTCAAATCAGGATTGCTCCATCACTAAAAACTCGTAATTGCACTTTTAACTGATGTAAAGATTTTCGCTGGAATATCTTTACAATCCCAAATCCAATATCCCAAATTGTTATGACAGTTGCTCAAAGTCCCTGTGTTTTGGTGATTGAAACCGATGAGAGCCTAGCAAATCAGCTTTCTTGTGATTTGCAAGAAGCCGGCTATGAATCAATTTTGGCTCATGATGCGACCAGTGGTTTACAACACTGTCGCGATCGCCAGCCTGCTTTAATTGTTTTAGACCGGATGCTAGCAGGAGAATCAGGACTCTCATTGTGCAAAAATCTGAGAGGCACTGGTATGCGATCGCCTGTGTTGATTTTAATGGCAAGGGATACAGTCGATGATCGTGTAGCTTGTCTAGAAGCTGGAGCGGATGATTACATCCTCAAGCCTTACCGCTCAGAAGACTTTTTGAAGTTAATTCGCCTCTACCTAAAACCCGATGTGGATACCACGGAGCAATTACGCTTTGGGGATCTGATTTTAGACATAGCAACTCGCCGTGCCATACACAACGGACGGGCAATTGACTTGACAATGAAGGAATTTGAACTATTAAAATTCTTAATGGAACATCCCCGTGAGGTGTTAACCCGCGAACAAATTTTAGAAAATGTTTGGGGTTATGACTTCCTGGGTGAGTCGAATGTAATTGAAGTGTACATCCGCTATCTGCGCCTAAAGATTGAAGATGAAGGTCAAAAGCGTCTCATTCAAACAGTACGAGGCGTAGGATACGTTTTGAGAGAATCTTAGTACAGTAAGGCGGAAGTTTGCCTATTTTTAACAAGGGAATTTTGCCCCTTGTCTAATTGGGGTTGAAAACAGCTATGTATTACGGTACGAATAAAAGCCGTGGGTTTTCTAGCTTAAATTCTGTAAAATTAAAATCTAAATTACAAAATCAGAAATAATTATGAGTCGTAGGCTAAGTTTGCTCTTAATGTTGCTGAGTATTTTTCTGATGGGCTGTTCCGCGCCAACAACAGCTAAACCTCCCAGCCTCACATCTGGTTCTCAAAATCCAGCACCAGAGAGTTTAGGTCAAAAACTACCAATTTCTGCTAAAGCCATTGTTCCTAATGGCACAACGATTCAGTTAGAAGTGGCGCAGACGCCACAACAGCAAGCGATGGGGTTGATGTATCGACCAGCTTTGCCAGATGACCGGGGGATGCTGTTTGGGTTCCCTTCACCACAACCAGTTAGTTTCTGGATGAAGAATGTACCTGTGCCCTTAGATATGGTATTTTTACATAACGGTGTAGTTAAATATATTCAAGCTGCTGCACCTCCTTGTGCAAGTGAGCCTTGTCCGACCTATGGTCCCAATACACCAATCGATAAGGTGATTGAACTTCGCTCTGGAAGAGCTGCCGAATTGAAGTTGAAAGTGGGCGATATAGTCAAAATTGAGTTTTGAAGCTCTGGTACTTGTGGGGATAAATATCTGGGTGGTTACTCTGTTAAGAACCTAGACTGTCTAAGTATATGTTTTTTTTTGTAAAAAATGTCACTTTATGTGGTAAAACAGTCACTTGTAACGCTACTATTTGAAAACTGTGGTAATAATGTAAAATCCTACTGTCTCTAACCTGAAATCGCGGTCTTAAGGTTTGGCAAAAATATTCCCTTGGGCGTAAGTGTAAATAGTCGCCAATAAGAGAGTATAGGCTATGGAATCTTTGTTACTACATGTGTGATTAAATAAAGCACAAAAGTAAACAAGATGAAACCAATTTAACTAGGTAAAAATACTGCTTGAAAATAGAGCAGGTGATCTGTACGAAAAGTCTTATTTCTCAGACCTTCTATGAGAAGCCTCTCTTGAAGGCAAATCTAAAAAACTGTGCTGGGGTGTATAGCCGAGAACGGCACAGTTACAGATGAAATACTGGCTACTGGCTACCGAGCAATGGTGAACTAATATATGACAATACATTCTGCACAAGGAGGTGAGATACAAATGTCACCATCAAAATATTCTCGACTGATTCATTTTTTGCAAGAAGATTTGGCAATTTCCACGGCATCTCTGGCGGTGGCGCTTCGCCATCGGGAGCAAGACCCAGGGCCTTTGGCAATGATTCTTTGGCAGTATGGGTTAATTACTTTAGAGCAGTTAGAACAAATTTATGATTGGCTGGAAACGGCATAGGTCATACAAATTTTGGGTTTTAGATTTTGCATTAAAAGTCTCTACCAAAAGGCTATTATCAGAATCTTAAATAATACTATTTATATCAATTTAGTATCATGCTAAGTTGCCAAAATTAGTCTTGTTTTGTGTCAAAGAAGCTATCCGACTGTCTCCAGAGCAAATAATACTATTTAGAGCAACTTAATATAATCTAGGAGAATTGGGGCATGTCACATCCACTCTACCTTGTGAAAAGGTTGATTTATAGGTTTATTACTTTGGCGGTTTCTACTCATTTATATACAAATTAAAAGAGCGAGTTAAATTATCAACTCGCTCTTTTAATTTGTCTTTTGCAAATGACCAATGACCAATGACTATTGTGTAAACACTCTAACTGCTGCCGCTATACCAGATCCAGGCGTGAAGTCTTCGTAGCCAAGTTCTTTTAGGGTAACTTCTAAAGATGCTATACAGCTAAGAATATCGCGATCGCTCACAAAACCCAAGTGACCAATGCGGAAAATCTTATTACTCAAATGGTCTTGACCACCTGCTAGGGCAATATCAAAGCGTTTTTTCATCAATGACCGAATCTTATCCGGTTCAATTCCTTGGGGTGCTACAGCCGTAATCGCAGGACTGGCTGAACTATCTGCTGCAAACAGGGGTAAATTTAAGCCTTGAATAGCGGCGCGGGTAGCATTTTTTAGCCGTTCATGTCGAGCAAATATTGATTCTAAGCCTTCCTCCTTCATGATTCGCAACGTGGTATGCAGAGCTACAATCAAGTTCACAGGCGGAGTAAATGGAGTTGTATTCTTGGCTGTGGCTTTGCGATATTTGCCTAAATCCAAATAATATTTCGGTAGCTTTGCAGTTTTGTATGCTTCCCAAGCTTTGGGGCTGACAGAGACAAAACCCAATCCCGGTGGAATCATATAACCTTTTTGGGAACCGGAGGCGACTATATCCAAGCCCCAAGCATCCACAGGTAGATTGAACGCACCCAAGCTGGTTACGGCATCAACGATTATTAAAGCTTCACCGTGTTCTTTAACGTGGCGGTTGATGGTTTCTAGGTCATTCAACACACCTGTAGAGGTTTCGCTGTGGGTGATGATTACGGCTTTGATTTGCTTTTGGGTATCTGCTTGGAGTTTTTCAGCAAATACTGCGGGGTCTAAGGGTTTTCCCCATTCCACCTTAACTTCTTCTACATTTAAACCGTAGGCTTGACCAACTTCTACCCAGCGTTCGCCAAATTTACCATTAGAACCAACTAAAATGCAATCGCCTGGAGAGAGAAAATTAATTATTCCAGCTTCTACAGCACCCGTACCACTGACATTCAGTGTCAGTACATCACTTTGAGTTTGATGCAGCCACTTGAGGTTTTCCGTCACCTCTGCCAATATATTGCTAAATTCACTGGTACGGTGTCCAATCGGATGCTTGGCTAATGCCAGTAAGGCGGCTTCTGGCACTGGGGTTGGGCCTGGAATCATTAGCATCAGCTTATCGTTCATGTGTCTATCCTAAAAGTCAAATAAAAGTCAAAATTGTGGGAAGTTGGTTTATTCTGGTAGCAAATTCTAGATATTTATCTAAAAATTACACCCAGATCGTCACCAGACTTGTTGTATATTTTCCAAATCCATAGGAAAAGTATCGTGGGAGTTAATGAACGGTCAGCTTGACCTTTGCAATTTATACGAGACTCCAACTTAAATAAAACCTCTGTTCCAGGCAATCTTACCACACACCTAGACGCAAGATTAAGGCGTGTGCTCGTAGGGGAGTGGCTATTTTAGCTAAGAGTAAAAGGTCTATCTAGATGAGGTACAGGTATGATAAATTCTTAAATCTTATCCATAATCTGCCTCTATTGTTTTTATAGAAACAAGCGAAATTGTTCTGAATATAGCGGGAATCGTTGCTGAAAAAGCTGTGTTTTGCTTCAACGGAGGAAGTAACCGCCTATACTATGCGGAAGGTTTGGATGTCACCGTTTGCTAAGAGATAGAAGATACCTAACCCAAACTTTTCAATCTGCTTCGGTCGATCATTTTTTCTTAAGTTGCCATCCTCTAAATAATACCTTTATCCATTGAGGAGGTGATGAATTATTTTAGTCTAAATCGCTTCTATGGCGATAACCAAGCCATCTTCCACTTACTTAATGATGATTATCTACTGATGGTTTGCAGTGCATTTTCGCCAAAGTTGAAATATTTATGCTACTAATTGCTGCACATTTTGAAACTGCACTCAGCCGTAGGCAATGGCTAATAAACCATAAGTTTTTATACTATACTTACAAAATCGCTACAATCATGCTTAGTCTTGTTAGTTACCATTCATAGTGAGTCGTTTTTAACTAGTGTCAGTTCATAAACTGTCACTCACCAGATCCCCGATTTTCTTGCAAAAGAGATATTCTTAGTTAGTGCAAGGAGTGATACCATTTCACAACATGTTTGTCACAAGTTATCCCCGCAATACTCCCTGCCAAGGGAGTGTTGCAGATTTCAAATGTTGCATCAAACGAGTGAGTTGGTATAAGCTTTTACGGGGAAGCGCTTGAGTGAGCAAAACTCTCAAGCGCTTTTTCGTGTATAAATAAAACAGTCTTACTCTCTGGACAATAATACAGTTGTTTTTAAATACACATATACTAGAGAAAAAAACTATTGTTACAATACTTCTTGCAACACATGCTTCATGGCTTTAGCATCAGTGCCGTCATGAATGCGAGCCTATAATTAAAGGTTTGTTTGTATGTGTGAGGAGTGAGGACTTTAGTATTCAAATGAAGGCTGGAGCAGCTTTCTATGAGATGATATGCATAGCTTTCTTCCCCAAAAGGAAAGGGGTACACTATAAAACAATACGGTTGAGTTAAGCATTTGCTTCTTCTCTCTGCGTCCTCTGCGCCTTGGCCGTTCGTTAAAAAATTGACTTTAATAACAGAGTTTTAGCCTTAACTGAACTGTATTACACTATAAAACTCATCTCAAAATTTTTACATTACTTAACCTACTTTGATTTATTCTTGCCCACTTACTTAGTTACTAAAGAGCGGATTAAAAGGATAATCCTCCCTTAAGCAACTTGCGTAGGACTAGAGGGAATAGACGTTTCAGATTTTCAGTCCGTCATACCAGACTATGTTCTCTCCCCTCTACTATTAGCTGACTACAAAATTCACTAACTTCCCAGGTACCACAATGACCTTTTTAATCTCTTTGCCTTCGATGTAACGTTGGGTAATCTCTGATTCACGGGCGTATTTTTCCAACGCTGCTTTATCTGCTTGTGCTGGTACTTGAATCGCACCGCGAGTTTTGCCCATAATTTGAATCACTAAAGTGATTTCATCAGCTATCAAAGCAGCCGAGTCAAATGACGGCCAAGTTTGAGTGTGAACTGAATCACTTTCACCCAATAAATGCCACAATTCATCAGCAATATGTGGTGCAAATGGTGCTAGCAATACCACCAAACTCCGAATACCCTCTGCGTAAATTGGTGAATTTTTCCCGTCAGCATCAGTTAGGGCATTACTCAACTTCATCAATTCTGAAATAGCTGTGTTGAATTGATATTCGTCTTCCACATCTTCTGTCACCGCTTGAATAGCCGTGTGAATCGCCCGCCGCAATTCCTTTTCCGCCTTAGTTAAATCAGCGAGTTGGGCTTTCTTGCGGGATACCCCAGCTGCAACATAATCTGTCACCAAACGCCAAACCCGATTTAAAAAGCGGGATTGTCCTTCCACGTCGGCTTCATCCCATTCCAGGTCTTTTTCTGGCGGCGCTTTAAATAAGATGAACATTCGCGCTGTATCTACACCGTATTTAGCAATTACATCTTCTGGGGCTACACCGTTACCCTTTGATTTAGACATAGTGGCGTAGAGACGTTGTAATGGTTCGCCTGTCTGAGGGTCACGGGGGTCGGCTGAATTTACTAAATTAGAAGGAATCCATTTATCTTTACCACCCTTATTCGGATTTAGGTAAGTTAAACCCTGTACCATACCTTGAGTTAACAAGCGTTGAAATGGTTCATCAAAGTTTAACAAGCCTCTGTCCCGCAAAACCTTAGTAAAGAACCGCGAATACAACAAATGTAAAATCGCGTGTTCAATCCCACCTACATACTGATCAACTGGCATCCAGTCGTTTATTTTACTGGAATCGAAAACCTGTTGTTCATTCTTCGCGTCAGGAAACCGCAAGAAATACCACGAGGAATCAATAAAAGTATCCATCGTGTCAGTTTCCCGCTTCGCTGGAGTGCCACAAGTCGGACAAGGCACATTTACCCAGCTTTCCAACTGAGTCAAAGGTGAACCGCCACGTCCAGTAAATTCCACCTCTTCTGGCAACTGTACTGGCAAATCTTTATCAGGAACTGGTACTATCCCACAGTTAGGACAGTGAATTACAGGTATCGGTGCGCCCCAATACCGCTGCCGTGAAATTAACCAATCCCGCAAGCGATATTGCACCCGCACTTTACCAAAACCTTGTTGTTCGGCGTATTCAATTATTGCTTGTTTAGCATCTGTGGAAGTCATACCAGTAAAAGACCCAGAATTAATTAAAATTCCTGGTTCAGTGTATGCCTGGTTGTATTCAATTTGGATGAGTTGTGTAACTTCATCAATCTCTGATGTTGGAGTTAAGTCAAAACCTGCCACATCATCTGGGGAACCAATGACAAAATCAACTGGCAAATCGTAATTTTTGGCAAACTTAAAATCCCGGACATCGTGTGCTGGTACACCCATCACTGCCCCAGTACCATACTCATACAGTACATAGTCAGCAATCCAAATGGGCACTTCTTCCCCTGTAAATGGGTTAATTGCCACTCCACCTGTGGGGATACCCCGCTTAGGTTTGTCTTCAGCAGTACGTTCCAACTCACTTTGATTGGAAACCTCTTTAATAAAAACTTCTACTGAGGCTTGTTGTTCTTTTGTGGTGACGCGCTTTGTTAAGGGATGTTCTGGCGCTAAAACTAGGTAGCTGACACCATAAACGGTATCTGGGCGCGTGGTATACACGGCGATTTTTTCATCTATCCCAATTATGGGAAATTCCAAGTAAGCGCCTGTGGATTTGCCAATCCAGTTTGCCTGCATCAATTTGACGCGTTCCGGCCAACCTGTCAACTTATTCAAGTCATTGAGTAATTCTTCAGCGTAGTCGGTAATCTTGAAAAACCACTGCCGCAACAATTTCCGCTCAACTATTGCCCCACTGCGCCAAGAACGTCCTTCGTTATCGACTTGCTCATTTGCCAATACAGTTTGATCAATAGGATCCCAATTTACCGCTGCTTCTTTTTGGTAAGCCAACCCCGCTTGCAAAAACTGCAAGAAAATCCATTGTGTCCACTTGTAATAATCTGGTGAACAGGTAGCAAGTTCACATTCCCAATCAATGGATAAACCAAGACGCTGCAATTGCTGCCGCATCTGGGCCATATTCTGATAAGTCCACTTTGCTGGCGGTACACCACGATCAATGGCGGCGTTTTCTGCTGGCAAGCCAAAGGCATCCCAACCCATTGGGTGTATTACGCGATACCCTTGCATTCGCTTGAGACGAGCAATCACGTCCGTAATAGTATAATTACGGACATGACCCATGTGTAGGCTGCCCGAGGGATAAGGGAACATGGATAAAGCATAAAATTTTGGCTTTTTGCTAGCTGTAGGTGTCTTATCTAAGCCAAGTTCTACCCATGTTTTTTGCCATTTTTCCTCAATTGCTGCTGGGTTATATCTAGATAAAGAAAAATTAGTACTTTCAGCCATCTTTATTTCTATAATGAATGCTCAAATAATACTCGAAACACTTGTTTACATGATTTTAACCCGAACTATTAAGTCTATTTATAGGATCGAGGAACCATGCTCAACAAATGCTCACTTCCTTGCCATTATCTTTCTATCTCCCTTAGTTGCCTAAAGTGATTGAAGTAATATTTTAAATTTACCACAATGCTTGCACCATAAGAATCCTAGCTATCTTTCTATATAATTCATCTATTTTTACTATTCTCATTGCCTTACTACTAGGCGCTTAAAGGGTATTTTAGATACAAATCAGAGTATCTCTAATTATTATGAACAGACAGAAAAAATCCCCTACTGTAGGGGATGCCATAAAGTACCATAATACCAGTTAATTATTGTCTGTGTTTCTAAATCCCATCAACAGGAATGATTAATTACCCTGAAAGTTAAATTAATTCTTGGTTCAACGTACTTCGATGTTTTGGGGATTTGATGCTGCCAAAAATGTTGTGTTACACCCGTCATCAGAAGGAAACTGCCATGTATTAACTCAATTTCTGCTTTCACATCCCGACTATGTTTATGTCTAAACATAAACCTTCTTGCTCCGCCCAAGCTAATAGAAGCAATTACAGGATTTTTACCTAGCTCCGGTTCAGCATCTGTGTGCCACGAGATTCCATCGTTTCCATCTCGGTAAAGATTCAGTAAGACGCTGTTAAAGTTAACTTTTGCAATCTCATCAACTTTATCTTTTACTTTTAGCAGCGTAGGTATCCAAGGTTCTGGGTAAAGATGAATACCTGAGAATTTATATGACATATTTCTATCTCCATACCAAGCAGTTTTTCTTGGTAAGTTTACCTCCTTACCATAAATCTTCATCTTGTCTTGTCGCCATTTTATTTCGTTAAGCAAGGTTTGAAAAAGCTCATCGCTTTCTTGCTGATTGAAAAAATTTCGATAGAAAGTAACCTCTGCATCTGGCATAGATAAAACTTCTTTATCCCTGCTCTCAATTGACTCATCTACAACGGAGTCAAACCCGGAAAATAAGTCTCCCTGAATTGCATTACTAGCTGGTCTATGTTTCATAAAATACTCAGAGTTTTATACTGAACTGCCTTTCATACCTTTTAATTTCCCTTCTTTGAAATTTTCCAGTGTTCTCATAAAAAATTTCTTGGGAAATTGCTTCGTCTGAGTAAAAGGATTTTTTAGCTCTAGGGTACTCGTTAAATAGGTTATAAAAAGTATCTATTCTGTAGTTTTTTGCATTATGATATGGACTTATACAAATAATACGATTGAATCCTTCAAAGTAATTTATTATTAGCTGATATAGCTTAGTTAAATCGAAAGCCTCAACATCTAGTATATTTGAAAATAAATGAATCTTAATATTGCTAGAACTTGAAACAAAGTCACTAGAATTTAAGTTATCTATATATTTGTTGACTGTTTGGATTAGAGAGTTATTAGAGAAAGCAGGTTGTAATATTTGGCGAACAAAGCTGTAGCCGCGACATAGTGCAATCGAAGATGGCTCTATGAGTGTAATTGATTCTATTCTAGGGCTGATGCGTTTTTCAATAAGATAGTCGATTAAAACGCAGGTCGCAAGCGCCTGTCCACATCCCCAGTCGATAATTTCTACGCTTTTACCTTCTGTGTACTGGAAGTTAGTTGAAGGAAACGCTGCGTAGAGCTTGTGAAAGTGGTGTCCGCCGTAGAGAGCAATATACTTATCACATTCCGCTTCTGTATTGAGTACTTTCCTACCATGATCTATATCGACATCTCGCAGAAATGGAAGTTTTTCTATTTTTGATTTGTAAATATCCTCAAAAAATCTAACTTGTATCTGTGCTTCCTGTGGGCTAGAAATGATCATGAGAAGGCTTAAGAGTGGATCTAACTACTCTCTTAAGTTGCCCAAATAACTGATGCTAACTAGCTACTTATTATACCCAATTTTCCTATGTATGATATGAGGAGAGGATTATTGGTGAAACTTACGATATTCCTCTCTACATTATTTTTGTGTCTCTGTAATGAGACTCACTCACTTTTTCGCTATGCTCACACCACGCGTTTACAATACTCAGTCCTGTGGTAGGAAATAAATTTAGATGGTTGAATCAAATATAAAATTTTCTGATTTAGTGCGCGTTTTTGTGTACGGCACGCTTAAACCAGGTGAAGCTAACTATAAAAAATATTGTGATGGCAAAGTAGTTGATGTCAAATTAGCTCTTGTACAAGGTAAATTGTTTGCTATGCCAATGGGCTACCCAGCAATGACGCTAGGGGATGGACAAGTTCACGGTTATTTACTCTCTTTTCCCAACCCAAGGATTTTAAATGAGCTAGATGTGCTGGAAGATTACCAACCCAATAGACAACCAGTAGAAAACCTCTATAATCGACAAATTATCGAGGTTTATGAGCCACAGTCGCTCTCTCTGGGTTGGGCTTGGGTTTATTTAATGACTTTAGACCGAGTTGACCAATTAGGGGGCTTCCTCCAACCTGACGGCTGGTGGAGTGGCTGTGGTTTAACCACAAAGTACAGCTATGATCTGTGAACTGTTAACTATGCGATTAGTTTATGTCCTGTTTGGAGTCGTGCCGTTGCGGCTGTACCGGATAGATTGAATTTTTTGGAGAAGCTACTGCTGCTTTAGGAATTTCAATTACCGGGTTATTTAGTCCCACCATCAGAGTGGAAGGTGGAATTATAGACGCTGAGGACGTTTGGATCGGTTCTTTGTGTGGTCGTTGTGCCAGTTGTGTCGGACTCGAACCAATAGGTAATAAACCTGATACTGCACCGATTACACAAGCAGCAACAGCTGTACCTCCGACCATCCAGTTTAAACGGGAACGGCGGCGCAAACGTGCCAATACTTGCTGAACTGTTTCTTCTGGTGACTGTTGGGCTGTTGGCACTGGGAGAGTCCGTAAGCCTTGGCGCAGTTTTAACAGTCGGGCATACAAGCATTGAACTGAGACATCATTTGCCAGCCATTCTTCTACTTGCTTGCGTTCGGGGGCTGTGACTTCACCATCGAGGTAAGCACTCAATAACTCGAAGCGATCGCGCTTCACCATATCCATAAGACCCGTTGATTCATTGGTATGCTTGGCCATTCCATCTGACAAATCTTGAGGAAGTTGCAAAGGAGAACGGTCGTAAAACTGAGAATCAGTAGTCATCTTAACATTATTACCAATTCATACACGGGTAAACTGGGCGGGAAATTCGGAGAAATTAGCCAATTTTCCTCCTTAGGGCAGAAGCGATCTACATCTTTCTGGGAATTCTTAATCAATGCTTAAATTCTGCCATTGGACAGAGGCAAGATATTGTAAATTAGGAGTCTAGATAATTCTGCAAGTGAGCTTGCAGTCTCGATCTAGCTCTGGCTATTCTTGACTTCACAGTTCCTAAGGAAACTCCAGTGATTTCGGCGATTTCTTCATATGCCATGCCTTCGATTTCTCTGAGGACAATGGTAGTACGAAAGACTTCTGGCAAATCCGCGATCGCTTCCCGCAGTTGCTCATAAAATTCTCGAGTTGTCAGTTCTTCTTCAGGTCCTGGGGTATCGCCAGCGATTTCCCAATCCATCTCGCCATCTTCTAACGAGCGCGGAGCATCCAGTGATAAAGGACTCATAACCCGCTTGCGTTTCCGCAACTCATCGTAAAACAAGTTGGTGGCAATGCGGCTTAACCAGCCCCGAAATTTAGCAGGCTCTTGTAATCGGTTAATATTCCGATACACTCGAATCCAAACTTCTTGAGCCAAATCGGCTCTGTCAGCCCAATCTGGAGCTAGGTGATATAGAACTCTATCAACTTGACTTTGATAGCGGCGTAATAGTTCTGCAAACGCAACACGATCTGGTCGCAGTCCCGCTTGACAGCGCAAAATTAAATCGTGATTAGGGAGTTTGTCAACTTGCACTGATGCTTCTGGATACTTTGCATCAACCGTTGACCAGGATACAGTAATCGACTGACTCATAGATCGTACTGGCTCTAAATCATCCCTATCTATTAGACCTGCTAATGGGGCAGAAGTTCCATGCTAAGGTGACGGATTTATGACTGGAACACTGAGGCATATAATTTTGGATACATTTATAGCAATAAGGGGAGCCACTTTTTCCTTATACTGTTCGCATAGTTGCCCTTGCACCCATCAACGAATAAAGGCGCAGCAATATGCACATTTTGGTACTTTTCGCAACTGAGTATATACGCTTGATAAAGATAATTAAATCTGGTTATAAGGATGAAGATAAAAATTTTGTAATTCTAACTTCTTGATACCTTTAAAATTCAGGTAATAATTTCTGGAAGTTGGGTTGCTGTGGTTACTATAATGGTGATTTATTTTTTTGATTTTGTTACCAGAATAGTTACTGATTGTTCTGGTTGTGACCCGTAGGTAGCACCAGAGGTATGTTGCTCTGGTACGCGAACTTGAAAAAATAAATTAAGGGAAAATGTAATTGTGACTGCTAGCAAAAGTTTTTCAAACATGGTTTTTCTCCCACCTACACCACTAATGATTGATTGCTACATTTCAAAAGTTCCACCAGAAAGTCTAAGTATTGGCTTACAACCTCCAGAACTTTTGAGGAATGAGGTTGCTTACTTGAAGTTTTGCCGCTGGGACAATTTGCATAGTCTTAGTTTGCCCAGAGGTGTTGGCAGATTTATAACGGAAATGATAAGTATTGATAAATTTTTGATAATAGGATGATGAACACATCCAATTGCTCGGCTGGATATGTCAGGGATAAACAATAGGCAATGGCAATGGTAAGAAATGAATCTGTAGGGCGGATGGTAATGTTGCTCTGTTTTGGCACAGCATTTTTATCTTTAGGTGTCCATTGGCGCATTACTACGGCGGAACGGCAGTCTGATAAGTCTGCATCTACTTTGATGCGGCGAGATTCTACCCGAACCAATCCCAAGGGAAGCCGCCCTGAGGGAGTCTACACGAATCTTTCTCAAGTGAGTTTAGGGGAAATTGCGCTGGGTGCATCTGTGCCACCTGATGAAGTTACCCAAGGCTCAACTGCCCAGAGGGCGTTTACACCAAAGTCCTCTGCTATTAAGCCTCAAACTAAGTCGAAAATAATTAAGAAGAATGTAACCAAAGCAACTACTCGCAGGGCTTCTAGACTCAAGTCTTCTACTATTAAGCCTCAAACTAAGTCGAAAATAATTAAGAAGAATGTAGCCAAAGCAACTACTCGGAAGGCTTCTACACTCAAGCCTTCTACTATTAAGCCTCAAACTCAGCCCCAAACCATTAAAAATAATGTAGCTAAAGCAACTAACCTACCAACTAAGATGCGGGTGGTGGCACAAGCAGAAAGACAAAATCCAGTTGTGGATAGTTGGCCAAAAGCTTTATGGTCTCAAGCTTCAGCCCAACAAATACCATCTAATAGGCTTGCAGATGCTAAGACGCAAGTAGTAGTTGATTTAAGCGATCGCCGCACCTATGTATACGCAGGAGATGAAGTGATAGCAAGCTACCCAATCGCTATAGGTAAGAAAGGTTGGGAAACGCCAACAGGTTCTTTCCAGGTGATCCACATGCGACACTATCCAATTTGGCGTCACCCAATTACAGGCAAAGTCTTTGAGGCTGGTACGGATAGTCCCTTGGGAGACAGATGGATTGGTTTTTGGTCAGATGGACGCAATGAAATTGGTTTTCATGGCACACCAGAGATTGATCTAGTAGGAACGGCTGTGTCCCACGGCTGCTTAAGAATGCGTAATTCTGATGTTAGATTGTTGTATGAGCAAGTGAGTTTAGGTACAACAGTGTTAGTACGTGATTAATTATAGAGTCATTAGTCATTAGTCATTTGTTTTAGACTAATGACTAATGACTATTAAAGTTATAATTTTTGCTCAAAGCTAGGTGCGTATGTTTGGAGTAAAGCACTAACTTGGCGTACAACTTCATTGCCAGTATTTTTACCTAAGGCTTGCCGTTCTGGGAAGAAATTGGGTCGATCTAGGTAACGGTTAATCGCCTCACTTACTTGCTGAGAAATTAAGTCTTGCAGTTGTGCCTGAGCCGTTTGGCGCTGGAAGTTAGCACCTTCTTCTGTAGTAGCATACAAAGGTGGTAGACGATTGAGAGCGTAAGCGGCAATATCTCCAACATCTAGAGAACTTTCACTGGTGGCTTCAATTTCTGCGACTCGTGCGATCGCTTCCGTAAGTACCAACTCTTCCATAACGTTAATGAATTGTTTCCGAGGTACCGCCACTACCTCACCAGTTAATAGCGCACCCATCAGGCGATCTAGCGCCATATACTCTTCAATTGAGAGTTCTGAGGCGTTGTCACAGATTCTACCGACTTCTGCTTCCATTGCTGGTGTCAAATAACCATCCTGGAGAGCTTGTTCTACAATTTTTTCGATACTCATAATGCTTATCATCATTTATGTTAGCCAAGCAAGGTAGGGACGGTATCAATCCAATTTATTTTGCCTAATTCTCAGCAAAAAAACACAAATCATGCACAGACGCGATAACTCCGTCTCTACTAATTAACGACCTTAGTTCGCCAAGGTGTTGGATCTACAGATTGTCCGTTGACATACAGACCCCAGTGTAAATGTGGCCCAGTGGAAGCACCTGTTGAACCTACTGCACCAATTAGTTGACCAGCTTTCACAAGATCACCTTCTTTAACGTTAATACGACTTAGGTGCATGAAAATACTGGTTACTCCTTGACCGTGGTCAATGCCAACTACGTTACCATGAACCCGAAACCCTTGGGATACCCTACCTACCAAAGCAACTCGCCCAGCGGCTGGGGCAATTACCGATGAACCGGCAGCACCAGCGTAGTCAAGACCACGATGATAGTAGTCCTTTGCAAATGTACCATTATAGTAGCGACGTACACCATAGGTTGTACTCATCCGCCCTGCATTTGGTTTCAGAAATACTCCATTCCAATACTTTTCTGGTGTTTGTAACGCCTTAAAAGCTGCCACCCGCTTAAGTTCAAGCTCTGTGGCACCCACTCCGGCTTTGCCAGGTGGTAAAGTAATGCGTTGTACGGGGAATTTGCGATTAAGCACATTCACTGCCAAGTTTTGCACCTGACCATCTCCCGTAACCCTAAGTGTTCTAGTTCCAGCTTTTTCTAGTGGTGTTGTGGGAACAAAGGCCCGATACTGATTGGGCGCAATTTCAAAAGCTGGGTATGTATTCTTACCACTCGCTACTGTTGGATTTGTACCATTCTCAGGATTATCTAGATTAATCTCTACCGAGAGTGTATCCCCTAATTTAGGATTAGTTGGAGTCACCTTTACTTGTAAAGCATCTACAGGCAATGCCAAGGTGAGAGGGAGAACAGCAAATATTCCCTTGAACACATTTATTGCACGGCGATTCACTGTCAAATTTTTTACATCAAAACCGAGCAACTTTTTGTTTGAACTACTAGTGCTATTCTCAATAATCATAGAGCTACAAAAATCCCTTGTTTGTGTTGGAAAATAGACTAGCTTATTTTTACTAGTGTTTCCTGTTTGCAGCAGATGTTGATGAAAACTATAAATTTTGGAAATCCTCCAGGAAATTATATACAGGCTAGGGGCAGGGGGAAAAAGACAAGGGAGAATGATGTGTAACTGTAATTTAGTGAATTGGTGTTTTAATAACCAAGGTGTATTTCATTGGCAATAATCTTAAAATTTAACTAGATTGATGGCAAAGACGCTCTCGTGGCTTGCCATAGGTATATCATTTGTTAGGCAACAAATGAAACTCGCTAGAGTTTAGCCATTGCATAATAATACTTGAAGAAAATCTTGGAATCAACTGGACACTTGTTCAACTGGACACTCATACTACACTGTTAGGCAAAAGTTGGTGTAGGAAAATCACCTAAACCAGTTAACCCAGGAGGAAAGTGTCATAAATAACCCCATAAAATTTAGGTAAAACTAGCTTTATTAAGCTGGTGAACATTTAATAGCACAAGTAGGGCGGATAAGATGCCCACCCTATGATAAGTTTTATTGATATATAGTGTGAAATTATAGGATTTTCGGTTTATCTAATTCTTAATCGCCGTTTATACACTCATAACAGATATTACTAGTGTTGGTATAGATGTAAAACAACAGTGATTTTACCTAAAATTTTCTCGTTCCGAGTTTTGCAGATCATTAAGGTTATCAACTCTAAGCTGATAGTTTTATTTTTGACTTGAGCTTACCATCTTCCATGTCAACGATGCGATCGGCAATGTCTAGGATGCGGTTGTCATGAGTAACCATCAAGATGGTACAGCTTTGTTCTTTTGCCAGTTTTTGCATGAGATTGACTACATCTCGTCCCGATTGACTGTCAAGGGCGGCAGTGGGTTCATCCGCTAGGATTATTTGAGGATGACTGACTAAGGCGCGAGCGATCGCTACTCTTTGTTTTTGTCCCCCAGACAGTTTATCTGGATAGTAATGCAAATGATTTCCTAATCCTACCTGCTCTAGCATTTGGGCTGATCTAGCTAGCATCTTTTTTAAGTCAAGATGTTGGTGCAATTCCAAAGCTATTTTGACATTTTGGAGCGCTGTTAAACTACCATGCAAGTTATGCCCTTGGAAAATATAACCGTTACGCCGTCGCGCCTGTACTAGTTGTTCAGCACTAGCACCACAAAGTTCTCGTCCCAACACCCGCAAACTACCAGATTGGGCAGAACGCAACCCACCCACCAAGGTCAGCAAGGTTGTCTTTCCAGAACCAGAGGGCCCAGTCATAATAATAATTTCACTGGCGTTAATCTCTAAGTTGATATTATATAAAACTTGCTTGCGGAGTGAGCCATGACCAAAGTAGTGGTCGAGATTTTTAATAGAGATGACGGGAAGCATATTTGGGGAGTGGAGGAGTTAGGAGTTAGGAGTTAGGAGTTAGGGGTTTGGAGTTAGGAGTTTGGAGTGGAGGAGTTAGGAGTTAGAAGTTGTAAAAATTCTTGCCTGTTTCTTGTCCCCCAGTTTTAGAACATATCAGCGGGGTCGGTGGCTTGGAGTTTGCGGGTTGCGATCGCACCGGAAATTGTACACATAATGATAGTCAGCACTAATACTTGCAATGCCCGAATTGCAGTCATGTACATGGGTAAATTTGTGGCACTGCGAGTCAGTTGGTAAAGTGCTAAGGATACTCCCAAACCGGGGAAAAACCCCAGTGCTGCCAATATCAACGATTCTTCAAGCACTACACCTAGCAGGTAATAATTGCGATATCCCATTGCTTTGAAGGTGGCGTATTCCCGAACATGGGCATTAACATCAGTGGAGAGGACTTGATAGACGATAATCACGCCCACCACAAAGCCCATCGATACACCCAGGCTGAAGATAAATCCAATTGGAGAATTTGTTCTCCAGAAGTTGTTTTCAAATTCAATAAATTCTTTGTGGGTTAAAACTCTGACATCATCTCTGAGGTAAGCTTTCAATGTTGCTGCTACCTTTTTCGGTTCATAGCCTGGTTTTACCTTAATCAAACCTAGACTGACACTACTTGACTGTCGCCCGGAAAATAGCCGCAAAAAGTTTTGATCGCTGGTAATCAGGTTGCCATCAGCGCCAAAGGAAGCCCCGACTTGAAATAAGCCACTAATGGTAATTGTGCGCCGTTCTATTTCGGTGGTTAGGGTTTTACCTTGGTCAATTTTAGCGATCGCTTTTTGATAATCTCCTCTTGCACCACGATCGAACAAGACGGTATTCGGCATTTTGATCGCTTGCAATTGCTGGTTAACATCTGGTAGGTCAAAGGCTGGCTTGTCTGGGTTAAAGCCGATAACTAACACCCCCGTCTCACGGTGTGTTTGGGGATTTTTCCAGATTGTATTGTTGAAATACATTGGTTCTGCCGACTTCACCCCTGGTATATCCATTGCTTGGTAAAGTCGCCGACGAGAAAATGTAGACAAGCTTGGCAGGTTACGGGCTTGGGGACTCGTTAAAACAATGTCTGCTTGCAAACTGCGATGCAGTCTGGTATTACTGTCATACAACGCAGTCTGAAAGCCCAGTTGCATGAACATGAGAAGATCCGCAAAAGCAATGCCTGACAATGCCACCAAGAGACGGCTTTTTTCATGACTCAGTTGCAGCCATCCAAGAGGGGTTCGCCGTCGCAGTTGTTTGATCAATCCCATAATCTAGGTAAGCTGTTAAGCATTTAATTTGCACATTGAGATCGCAGGGGGGCAGGGAGCAAGGGAGAGGGTTTGCAGCTTTTATGACCATGAAAATGATGCAATTTAAATGACAATTAGCTTAACTGTCATCAGTTATCAGTATGCATGTGTTATCCCATCCCCTTTTAAGGGTGGGATGAGCTTAAAGTTCAATTACTGCCTTAACTTGCATATTGGTTAAGGTGGCAGCTTTTCGGCTGGAGGCTTCATCTAGTCGGATATGGACTTCTACTACTCTGTTGTCGATATTACTGACGGGATCTGTGTTAATCACATTCTGCCGTCGCACTTGCAAGCCCTTGTGATCTACGATTCCCTGCAATTCAATTGGGAGGTAATCACCAAGTATTCGCACTTGCTGTCCTGAATGCACTTTGCCAATATCGCTTTCGTAGACTTCAGCGATTACATACATTTGGCTAGTTTGTCCGATATCAGCAATGCCATCATTTGATACTAATTCGCCAGGATGGGTATGGATCTCGAATACCTGTCCATTTTGGGGCGATCGCACTTCTGCCTGTTTAAGATTGACTTTTGCTAGATTCATGGCTGCTACGGCACGATTGATTTCTGCTTGGGCAGCTTCTACATCTACTCCGCGTATCTCAGCAATTTCATCGAGTGTGGCTATGGCTTCTTTTACCTGTTGCTGGCTAGTTGATTGGGTACGATTTAACTGTGCCTGTGCTTCTTGCAGACTTTTTTGGGCAGTTTCCAAGCTTAAACGCTTACTATCCCGTTGGGAGGCGGAAATTGCGCCCTTTTGATATAGTTGCTGATAGCGTTCGTCTTCTGCTTGGGCGTTACGCACTTCGGCTTGGAATCGTTCAATTGTCGCTGCTTGGGTATTAATATTACCTTGGCGTTCTGCTTTTAGGCGAGCGATCGCAGCTTTTTGGGCAGCAATTCCACCACGTTTAGCACCTGCTTGGATGCGGTTTAGGTTTGCCTGGGCTACTTTTACTTGTTCCTGCGCCTCTTTTAATTCTGCTTGCAAGCGATCGCGGCTATTCAAAATCGCAATCACCTGTCCTGCTTTTACCCTATCCCCCTCCTTTACTAACAATTTTTCTACCCGGCTTCCTTCCGCAGACACCGCAGCAGAGAGTTTAATTACCTTTCCCTCTGGTTCGATCCGTCCTAAAGCTGTTACCGTTTTTAACTGTGGCAATTGTGTTGCTGGCACTTGGATCTCTAGATTTGCATAATTTTGCCAGCGTTTTACTATATAAAAACTTATTCCGCCAACCAATAAAGATGCGATTATACCTATAGCAACAGATGGACGCAGAATAGACTTAGGGAACGGTCTGTACCCTAGCTTTGAGTTTCGCACCATAGATTACCTCTTAACTAGTGGCGCAGAAAAAACTAAATAGATTAAGCTTTTCTCGTTACCTCTGTTAGTTATTGTTAATTTATCGATTCAGAGTTCATAAAAAGTGGAATTCGTTGAGAATTTATCAACCTAGTGCAATTTAGCTGGATAGGATAACAAAAAGTCAATCTCGAATATTAAGAGAGTTATGTTACTGACGAACTACTTTGTTTTTTTGAAAGTACTCAGGTATAGTAAACGGTTTCAAAATTACGGGTTGTAACAGTGCCAACAATTAGAGGTAAATCCAGTCAAAAGCAAAGTTTTTTTGTCATCAAAAACAAATAATTTGCAATTGCTAAAAATCTATTTAAATTTGATAATTTTATTATATTTAGTGATACATTGAACTCCTGAAATTCCTTTTTATGAATTGCTTTTTAAGTTTGTTAACCCATTTGCTAACCAGAACTTCAGTACGCTATGGCTATTAGTAGCATTATTAGTAACTCCAACCTTTACTCCTGTTAAAGGGATTTAAATCGTTAAATAAGATAGATAGATAGAAACATTTTCTACTGAAAGGCTCAGAATCTTGACTATCGGGCTGTAAACTACATTTAGGGACTTCTGAACAAAAAAAGCTCTAAGTATCTCTTATGGGATCGAGAGAAGTCTCTGACATCAATTTAAGAGGCAAAATAACCATTGGAAAAATTATTAAGAATATCAAAAATTATTGATAATTGCACTGAACGCATTGGTCGATTTAGCAGTTGGCTGGTGCTAGTAATGATCCTACTTGGTGTGTGGAATGTTTTCGGGCGATATCTCGGACGAATTAGTGGTAATAATTTTACTTCCAACGCTTACATAGAATCTCAATGGTATATTTTTGATTTAGTTTTCTTATTGGGAGCAGCTTATACCCTCAAGCATAACGAACATGTCCGTGTTGATATTTTTTACAGTAATTGGCCGCCTCGGCGAAAGGCACTTGCAGACTTACTAGGGACTATATTTTTCCTCATCCCATTCTGCATCATCGTAATCATTTTTTCTTGGGATGCCGTTGTGGCTTCATGGCAAATCAAGGAAGCCTCATCTGATCCTGGTGGGTTGCCTCGTTACCCCATTAAAGCGATGATTATTGTCGGCTTTGTGCTGCTGATTTTCCAGGGAATTTCTCAGGCGATCAAAAACTTGGCAATTCTCCAAAGCAGAATAGAACCTCAGGAGGAAAATCATGACATTGGCTTATGAATGGTTGGGGCCACTGATGTTTGCTGGTGCTTTGGTGCTGTTGTCGCTGGGATATCCGGTAGCATTTTCATTAGGTGGTGTGGCAATTTTATTTGGAATCCTAGGAATTAGCTTAGGTGTATTTGACCCAGTATTTCTTACCGCCATGCCACAGCGGATTTTTGGTATCATGGCAAACTATACCTTATTAGCTATCCCTTACTTCATCTTTATGGGGGCAATGCTGGAGAAATCTGGGATAGCAGAAAGGCTGTTAGAAACGATGGGGATTTTGTTGGGACGCTTGCGTGGCGGACTGGCTTTAGCTGTGATATTGGTAGGTGCAATGCTTGCAGCTACAACTGGTGTAGTAGCGGCGACAGTGGTAGCAATGGGTTTGATTTCTCTGCCAATTATGCTCCGCTATGGGTACAACAAAGAATTAGCTACTGGTGTGATTGCTGCATCGGGAACCTTGGGGCAAATTATCCCGCCGAGTGTGGTGTTGGTAGTGCTGGGTGATCAGTTAGGTGTGTCGGTGGGCGACTTGTTCCTCGGTTCAGTGATTCCTGGTTTGATGATGGCAAGTGCATTTGCCCTACACGTGCTAATTGTGGCATTTTTGAAGCCAGATTTAGCACCAGCCTTACCTGCTGAGGTCAGAGAAATTGGTGGGAAAGCTTTGGGAAGACGGGTAATTCAGGTGATGATACCACCTTTGATACTAATTTTATTGGTGCTGGGAAGTATATTTTTTGGCATTGCTACGCCGACAGAAGCGGGTGCAGTGGGTTGTGGTGGTGCGATCGCACTTGCGGCTGCTAACCGTAAACTTACCTTAGAATCTTTGCGCCAAGTTTGTGATGCCACTTTGCGAATCACCAGCATGGTGGTTTTTATCCTGTTTGGTTCCACAGCTTTTAGTTTAGTCTTTCGGGGATTAAATGGCGATCGCTTCATGTTCGATGTTCTCGCCAATCTCCCCGGCGGTAAAATCGGTTTTTTGGTTGTCAGCATGGCGGTGGTATTCATCCTTGGCTTTTTCATCGACTTTTTCGAGATTGCCTTTATTGTCGTTCCCTTATTTGTACCAGTTGCCCAAAACTTGGGTATTGACTTAGTTTGGTACGGCGTAGTTTTGGGAGCAAATTTGCAAACTTCCTTCCTCACACCTCCCTTTGGTTTTGCCCTGTTTTACCTGCGCGGTGTCGCACCACCGGAAGTAACTACAAAGGATATATATCGCGGTGCAATACCGTTTATTTTGTTGCAACTATTGGTGCTGGTGTTGCTTATTGTTTTCCCAGGAATAGTCAGTTTCTTACCTTCTTTGGGAAACTAGCGCTCTTTCATCACTCTCAGCATCACCTGACCACTTTTTAGCCAGTAGAGCATTAGTCATCGCTTTTTGCTGCTTGTTTCAGAAGCGTATTTAACAGCTTTTTCTAATTCTTCTTGATATCATGTCCGCATAATTAGTTATGCTAACCACAGTCATTACACCCTACCCCAACCCCTCCCTGCTTGCGGCTACGGTGTACACACATCTTTGTATAAAATCAAAATCGTTGAAGATCCCCCTAAATCCCCCTTAAAAAGGGGGACTTTGAAGGGCTTTTGGCGTTTCCCACTGTACATAAATTATTACCGTCAAAAACGCCTTAAATATATTCTGGGTAAAGGTTATGATAAATGCGATGCCTGCGGCGGGCGTAGCCATAGCAGAGCTTGTGAGAAATGCGGGAGTCGTTGATTGAATTTGGGCAGTTGTTGATTGAATTTGGGCAGTCGTTTATTAAATTTGGGCAGTCGTTTATTGAATTCGGGCAGTCGTTTATTAAATTTGGGCAGTCGTTTATTGAATTCGGGCAGTCGTTGATTGAATTTGGGCAGTTGTTGATTGAATTCGGGCAGTCGTTGATTGAATTTGGGCAGTCGTTTATTGAATTCGGGTAGTTGTTGATTAAATTCGGGCAACCTCCAAGAATTTATATAAACCTATTTAATATTTCTGTAATAAATTAATTTATATTGAATAATGCGGGTGTCAAGTAACCCTAATTCTGTCTATCTTAGTGCTGTACGGGTAAAATTGTTGGCAAAGATTTCTCTTTACTGTGTGGTCTCTGCGCCTCGACGGTTAAATCAATTACTTTTGCACCGTACAGACGCAGAGAGAAAAGCAAAGATTTTATAAATTACCTGATGTTATTAGACGTGACAAAATTGGCATAACTTAATTCGTTTACGCGATTCCAATTAAAAATCTGCTGTCGAAACGCTTTCCACTGTTCGTAAACTTGTTTAAAAGCCACATCCTTGCTGGCATTTTCTTCAAACAACTCAAAAGATATTTTTTGGGCTGCTTGCATAATATCTTGACTGTAAGGAACTAGCTTTGTACCACTAGCCAGTAACCGTGTCATTGCTTGCCCATTCAAAGAATCATACTGACTAAGCATATTCAAGTTTGCTTCAATAGTCGCTGTCTTCAAAACCTCCTGATATTCTTTGGGTAGGCGATTCCAAGCAGTTAGGTTAACCAACACATCCAAGGTTGGCCCTGGTTCCCACCATCCGGGGTAATAGTAAAATTGGGCGGCTTTATTTAAGCCGAGTTTCTCATCATCGTAAGGGCCTACCCACTCAGCAGCATCAATTGCTCCCCTATCTAGCGCTAAATAAACTTCGCCTCCAGGTAATACTTGCACATTCACCCCTAAGCGGGACATGACTTCTCCGCCTAATCCCGGAATTCGCATTTTCAACCCTTTAAGATCAGAAATAGACTTAATTTCTTTTTTGAACCATCCCCCCATCTGTGCGCCAGTACTACCAGCAGGAAAACTAATCACGTTGAAGTTGGTATAAATTTTGTGTATGGCTTCCAATCCACCACCGTTATAAAGCCAAGCATTTTGCTGTTGGGCGTTTAAACCGAAGGGTACGGAGGTGGCGAAGGCTAATGCTGGACTTTTACCAATGTAATAGTAACTAGATGTGTGACCGCATTCAACAGTCCCGGCTTGTACAGCATCCAAGACTTGCAATCCTGGTACTAACTCTCCGGCGGCAAAGGGCGTAATCTGGAAACGTCCATTGGTCATTTCCTCAACTCGCCGAGAAACTGTTTCTGCACCGATAAAAGTACCCAAAGATTTGGGCCAGCTAGTGGCCATGCGCCAACGGATATTTGGTAGCCCTGCTTGCACACTAGGGGATTTACCAGTTTGGCTACAAGAAACTAGGGTAGCAGCAGTTGCGGTGGCGATCGCAGCTGTGTTGAGAACCTCTCGGCGTTTCATAATTGTTAATGATTTAAATTGCGGAAAATTTAGACTGATAGAGAATATTTATCAGGTTTTTGGCAATTTTTTAGTTTTAAGTATTAAATTCAACGCAGTAGGGGCACATAGCTATAGCTGTGCGCCCCTACTGTGTAATTGAGTTTTAGATGCTGAAACTGAGATTTTTGTTACTTCCAGTGTTGGGGTATCTTAAAATTTTCCGGTAAGATTGTGGTGCGATCGCCAATTGCCTGTTCAATCTGCTGTAATTCTAGGTTTTCACAGCCGTTCAAGTTTGCTCTAGAGAGGTTAGCTTCTTGGAGGTTAGCATCTTGCAGATTGGCTGTACTGAGTAACACACCTTCTAAGTTGGCTCCAGCAAGTTTGGCGTTTTGCAAGTTACTGCCAATTAGGTTTGCATCTTGGAGGTTGCTATCTTCAAAATTTACTCTTTCCAAGTTGGCATCACAAAGAATTGCTCCTTCTAAGTTGGCACCGCAAAGGATTGCTTCTTCTAATTTGGCATCACAAAGGATTGCCCCTTCCAAGTTGGCATCATAAAGGATTGCCTTGGAAAGGTTCGCCTTTCTGAGGACTACGCCTTGGAGATTGGCTTCTGGGAGGATTGCTTTTTGCAGGTTGGCTTCATAGAAAATTGACCCACAAAGATAGGTAATTGATAAGTCTGCCTCAGACAGATTTGCTCGGGTAAAGTTGACCCATTGCAAGTTAGCGCCTACGAAGATTGCCCTAGAGAGGTTAGCGTCTGTTAAGTCTGCATTACTGAGGTCTGTATTGCGTAAATCTAGTTTCTGGTTTACCGGATCTTTATGTGAATCACGTCGTCCAATGACAGTCAAAGCTGTTTGAATATCTGTAGGAAGTTTTGATGAGTTCTGTGATTCGTCCTCATATTTTGGATTCACCGGGGCATTTTCGCGGATAAAAGCAGCGAGAATTTCCATAATTGTCCAATGGTCTTTGTGAGAATCCTTGGCAATTCGTTCTAAAGCATAAATTGCGGCAAACCGCGTTTCAATTTTTTCATTGCCCAACTGTTCAATTGCTTTAGAAAAACGTTCTGGAACAATTTCTTCTAGAGTTTTTTGGGTGTTATTAATGCCAGTTCCGATGTTGTTGTCCCAAGCTAGTGTCGCACCCAGGAATTTGGTTAATACATTCGGATTTTCACCAAAAGAGAGTCTGGAAGTATAGTAAGCATTAATAATTAATGCCAATCCCCCAATGATTATGGCAAGAGTTGTTAATGCTTGATTAATATATTCTAGTTTTTCTTGATTTGAAAACCCTTCAATATTTTCAAAGAATGAGAAAATTAGAGTTAATGAAAAAAGAAATATAATTGAGATCAATACCAACAAAGTCGTGAGTCCATTTGCCTTTATGAAAGACATGTCATAAGTCTTCATATTTGACTCCTTACGGAAATAAATTTAGGTTGATTTTAAGAGCTTCTGTAAATATCTGATAGCGTACAAACACGGAACTACCTGACAGATACCTGAATCTACTTCATAGCGATCATCTATAAAATCTATGACACCTTATTTATCAAATATCCCCTGAACTGTCGGGTTTTGCGGTGGTAACACAACATTGTTGTGCATGAAACGAAGCTATTTTACGCAATTGAAAACGCCTGTATTACCTGTAAAGAATAGTTTAAAATCTGTGGTGTTAATGAGGTTTATATAATGATTCAGATTTATAATAAACACCTAAGCACAAGTGACTAAATTGGAAATCGCCATAAGCAATTCTTCTGGTGCTACAGGTTTAACGATGTGCTGTTGAAAGCCTGCTTGAAGTGCTTGCTGCTGATTGATTTCGCCTGCATAAGCAGTCAGAGCGATCGCTGGAATCTTTTTTCCTCCTGCTTCTGCTTCCAGAGCACGCACCTGTTTTATCAGCATATAGCCGTTCATCTCTGGCATCCCAATATCGCTGAGTAAGATATCTGGCTTTGACTGTGTTAGTGCTTGTAAAGCTTCATCTCCTGATGCTACTGCGGTGACGATCGCTCCAAACTGTTCCAAGACAAAGCTGAAAAACTCGCGGGTATCAGCATTGTCATCTACAATCAGGATTTGTATACCCATCAGGGGAGAAGAGGCAAAAACGGCAGTTGAGGAATCAGCATTCGGGTCATCGTCGATGGTTACACTTTCCTTGAGCAGGGGTAACCTAACTGTGAAAATAGCTCCCTGATCCTCGCCAAGACTTTGGGCCCAAACCGTTCCACCGTGCATCTCAACTAAGTGACGAGCGATCGCTAAACCTAACCCTAGCCCACCAAACTTTCTAGTTGTTGTACCGTCACCCTGACGGAAATAGTCAAACACATGAGGTAGAAAATCGGGGTGAATGCCTTTACCTGTATCGCTGACGGTAATCTGTACATGAGCGTCGATGCACTCCAATTGCACATTTACTTTTCCCCCAGCCGATGTAAACTTGACAGCATTCGATAAAAGGTTCCAGAAGACTTGCTGTAAGCGGGCTGAATCACCCAAAACTTTCCCCTTCAAATCAAGCGTCGTCTCAATCTGAATGGTTTTAGCCTCTGCTGCTAAACGCACTGTTTCCATTGCCGCTTCAATGGTGGATGCCAGATTGACTGGTATCATGTTGAGATTGAGTTTACCTTGGAGAATGCGAGAAACATCCAACAAATCTTCAATGAGTTGAGCTTGTAATTTGGCATTGCGTTCAATGGTTTCAAGGGCTTTTTTGAGCGATATATCATCAAATTTACGGCTCTGCAACAGTTTTGCCCAACCAAGAATCGGATTCAGCGGCGATCGCAATTCATGGGAAAGTACCGCCAAAAACTCATCTTTTATCCGGTTAGCAGCCTCTGCTTCCTCCCTGGCTCTTTGCTCAAGTTGCAAAAGGCGATCACGTTCCGATTCGGTGCGTTTGCGATCGCTGATATCAGTTAGCATAGCGATCGCGCCCAAGAACTCATTTTGTTCACTAAAAATAGCTTTAGCAGAAATCAGTGCCCAGATGTACGAACCATCTTTGCATCTCAATCGACCTTCTTTAAGATCACTCCCTTCTCGCTTGTGCCACTCCACTTTCTCTTGGGCTGATACTCCATCAATCTGTTCGATAAAATCAAACATAGAACGACCCAGCATTTCTTCTGCCGGATAACCCAACATCTCACAGAGCCGTTGATTCACGAACTCTGTTTGTGATTGAGAGTCAATCATCCAGATTCCCTCATAAGAGGTATCAACAATTCTGCGATACTTGGCTTCACTCTTCTGTAGCGACTCCTCTGCTTGCTGGCGCTCCCGGCGTTCCTTGGCTTCCCTTAATGCCCGTTGCACTGAGGGAACTAACCGCCCTAGTCGTTGCTTTAACACATAATCAGTTGCACCGTTCTTCAGGGCTTCGATCGCTAATTCTTCACCCAACGCCGCAGAGACAAAGATAAAAGGAATTTCTGGAGAGCGATTTCGGGCAATTTCCAGAGCAGAAATGCCATCAAAAGAAGGCAGGGCATAATCGGCAAGAATTAAATCAAAAGTCTCTCTTTCCAAAGCAGCAAAGAAATCAGCACCAGTTTCAACTCGGATTAGTTCGCAATTAATTCCGCCTTCGGTTAATATCACTTGGACAAGCTCTGCATCTAACAGACTGTCTTCCAAAAGCAGGAAACGGAGGAAATTCATTAGTTCCTCTCCTGTTGACGATGAGGTACAGAAGGTAGAGCGCCAAGGGGTGGCTGATTAATCACTGCCCAAAACAGTCCCACACCTTTGATAGCATCAGCAAACTCATGGTAATCAAGAGGCTTGACGACATAGGCATTAACGCCTAACTCGTAGCACCGAACTAAGTCTGGCTCCTCACGGGAAGAAGTTAATACCACGACTGGAATCACTCGCATTATTGGGTCAGATTTTATTTCTGCCAACACTTCTAGTCCATCGATTTTAGGAAGTTTCAAATCGAGAAGCACCACTACAGGATGCCCCTCCATCCGCAACCGGAATAGCCCCCGGCGATAGAGATAATCTAGTGCTTCCTCTCCATCACGTACCACCACCACTTCGTTGGCAAGATTATTTTCCGACAAGGCGGCCAATATTAATTCTGCATCGTTGGCACTGTCTTCAATCAGCAGAATTCGCTTGAGTTCTTTCATTCGCCCTCCTTCTTCGTCAACTTAGGTAGTGAAAAATAGAAGGTGGCTCCACTGTCAACTATGGCCTCTGCCCAGACTCGACCATTATGCCGATGAATAATCCGTTGCACGTTTGCCAATCCAACACCTGTGCCTTCAAATTGTGGGTCGCTATGCAGGCGTTGAAATACTCCGAATAGCTTGTGAACATATTGCATATTAAAGCCTACGCCGTTATCTTGTACAAAAAAGACAACTTCGTTTTCATTGTCAGTGCTGCCAACAGTAATTTCTGCTGGGTTTCGAGTCTGCGTATATTTTACGGCATTGTCTATGAGGTTGCGAAGAACGAGCCGCAGCATGGAGGGGTCACCTTGCACTTCTGGCAGTGGTTCTATGTGCCAATTGATTCTGCGTCCTGGGGTTTGGATTTGTAAATCGCGTTTTATTTCTTCCACCAGTTGCTCCATATTGAGGTCGATGTAGCGCATTTCGGTGCGCCCCATGCGAGAAAATGTGAGCAACTCATCGATTAATGTTCCTGCTTGTTTGGCAGTTTCTGCAATTATTTTCAAATAGCGCTGACTCGTTTCATCTAAGGTTGTTGAGTTATGTCGCTTCTGAAGCAATTCTATAAATCCCATGATGTGGCGAAAGGGCGATCGCAAGTCGTGAGAGACTGAATAGGAGAAGGATTCGAGTTCCTTATTGGCGGCTTCGAGTTGAATGGTACGCTCTTGAATCCGTTGCTCCAGCATTTCGTTTAGTTGTTGCAGGGCGGCTTCAGCAACTTTGCGATCGTGAATGTCGCTGGCGATGCCCACCCACTTGATAATCTCTCCGGCTGCATCTCGAAATGGCAAACCCCGGACAATATGCCAACGATAGCTACCATCAGAAACTCGACGGAAGCGAATTTCTACTTCGTAGTTTGTCGCGTTAGCAAGAGCCTGCATTGAAGTTTTAAAGACGCGCTCGCGGTCATCAGGGTGAATGATATCAATCCAGCCATACCCAGCAGTCTGCTCCATTGTCAGTCCACTATAGTCAAACCAGTATTGATTACAATAAGTAATACCACTTTTGCTATCGCCCATCCAAATAGCCTGCGGTGACACTTCTGTTAAAATTCGGTATCGCTCCTCGCTATCACGTAGCGTTTCTTGTGCCAGATTGCGATCGTGGACATCAACAGAGGAGCCGATATAGCCGAGAAATTCCCCTGTTGGTGCAAACCGAGGCACACCACTATCGAAAAGCCAACGGTATTCGCCATCATTGCGTTTGAGGCGATATTCCATTTGAAATTTTTGCCGGGCATCAAAGGCATTGGTGTATGTATCTAAGCAACGCTGAAAATCATCAGGATGAACACCTTCAGCCCAACCGTTGCCCATCTCTTGCTCTAGAGTCCGCCCGGTAAAATCTAGCCAGGGTTTATTAAAGTAGTTACAAAGTTTGTCAGTGCCGGACATCCAGATTAGTACGGGAGCGGTATCTGCCATCTGGCGAAAGCGGGCTTCACTTTCACGCAACGCTGCTTCTGCCTGATTGCGATCGCGCAGCGCAGCTTGCTGTTCGCTAATGTCAGTAATCAACGCCGCATACCCTTCAATGGTTCCCTGTTGATTAAACTGAGGAACACAAATAGCATGAATGTAGCGTGTGCCAGCATCTTTATAAGGAACTTCAGTTTCATAAGTGACCTGCTCTCCTGCAAGTACTCGTTCCACATAGGGACGAACTACTTCATAAGCGGATTCACCCAAAACATCCCAAAGATGCTTTCCATAAACTTCTGCCGTCGAATGCCCAAACCACTCTTCATAAGCTCGGTTGTTGAAGCGGTACCGTTGTTCTGAATCTACAAAGGAAATCAGAACTGGCAACGTATCTGTAATCAAGCGAAGTTCTGTTTCTCGTTGCCGCAGCGCCTCCTCGATGCGCTTGCGGTTGGTGATATCCCGCCAGCAATTAATTGCACCGATAATCTGACCTTGGAAATCCAGAATGGGTACTACATTAGCGCTGGCTGTAATCCGGGTTCCATCAGGACGTTCAATGATGCACTCCTCATCGCGGATTGTTTCACCATAGCGTGTAGCACGGTACAAAGGTAGTTGTTCTAGGGTGGGACGCGTTACACCATCAGCTAGAAACAGACCGTAGGACTGGGCGTAGTAGCTGGAAGTCATGCCAACGAGGGATTCACTAGGTCTACCCAAAAGCTCTTGAGCGAGTTTGCTGTTGGCGATAATTGGGAAATCTGGGGGGCCGGCGGTAATTGTAATTCCCTCTGGGACGTGTTCTAAGAGCATTTGCAGGATGCTCTGGGCTTCTTCGGCTTGGCGGGTGCGATGCCGGGCTTCTGCTTCGGCTTGTTTGCGATCGCGTAGTGCAGCTTGCTGTTCGCTCAAGTCAAGCACAAAACCAATGATTGTCCTATCTCCCTGTTTAGCAAAGCCAAGTAGGGCGGGGACTAGAGAGCCGTCTTTGCGGATGTATTCCTGCTCAAAGGGCTTACAACTCCCAGTAATCATAAGTTCTTGAATTGATCGCTCACTCACCTCAATGTATTCGAGTGGAGTGATCTCGCCCCAGCGGATTCGACCAGAGCGCAAATCCTCGCGGGTATAATTGAGCATTTGCAAAAAGGTATCATTGGCTTCAATGATTAAGCCATTGAGATCAGCGACAATTACCCCGATAATATTGGATTCTGTTAAGCGACCAAACCTTGCCTCGCTTTCGCGTAGTGACTTCAGACTTGCTTCAGCTTTCCGTTGGGCTGTGCGGCGTGATTCGTTGAGCGAACTGATTAACCCTGCTGCCAGCATGAACACAATTAATGGTACTAATCTACTTAGATTTGTAATATTCTGCGGATAGAGTGGCTTAAAAAAGAAGTAGTTGATTGCCAAAGTAGACAAAACGGTAGCAAGTAACCCCGGAACCAAGCCACCGTACCAGGCACTCACCATCACCGCAACAAAAAACAGCGCAGCAGGTGTTGGAGCAAGATATGGATTAAGCAGCAGGGTTCCCCCCAGTGCTAAGGCAACGGATAGCAAAGAAATAAGATAGTACAGCAGTTGCTCCCGAATGATTGCGCCCTTCTCTCTACTGCCAGCAAAGGTGTTTTTAGATTCAGGTGCCCTCATCTTATAAGCCATAATTCTACTCTGCTTCTGGAAAATACTGGTTCAGCAGGCTTTTGCCGGGTTCACCCATCTGGCGTAACATTTCTTCTATTAGTTTTAGGGCTATGCGTGAAGGCACTGTATGCCTATTTTCCCAACGATTGACTGTTTTAAATGAAACCCCTAATTTTGCAGCAAACTGTTTTTGAGAAAGATTGAGTTGCTGCCGAAGATCCCGAATTAAATCTAAACTTTCCAGCCGCTTTGTTACAGGCATCTCCTTTTCCTATTTTCATAGAATGACTAGGATAGGACACCTGTCCTATCTTTTATCTCTTGCTTAGGGAATATTTCTAAGGTATAGCAGTAAGCTGGGTTTTGCTTAACCTTGTATCGTTATAGTGGTTCTCGCTTACGTGAGTACACCCGTAGGGGCACGGCAGTGCCGTGCCCCTACACCTGGCGATATAATCTTGTACCGCATCTGAGTGGGAAACGCTATAAAAAGGTTAACGTTGAGGTTCAAAGGGTGAAACTTAAGCTTTCCAATGTTTGGGTGGTTGAAGATTTTCCGGTAAGATTGTTGTGCGATCGCCAATTAACTTTTCAATCTGCTCTTGTCCTAGATTTTCGGCTTCAAGAAGGGACGATTTATTTTTTTATTTAGACACGCAGCGGCTTGTCGCAGGCTACCGCAAAGGAAAGAACAAGAGAGAGGGTTTAATGAATTAATTAGGAGTACATAGAATAATTATTACGAGAACTTACGGTAAAAACTATAGCATTAAGTGAAACTGGTAGAATGCGCCCAAATAACTAATGATGCTGTGATAACTTAACCTGATTGTCGCCAATCTGTCGGCGCTTCTATATAATCAGGTAGACGAGTGGTGCGATCGCCAAGTGCTTTTCTAATCTGCTGCAACTCTAAGTTTTTAGCCCCTGTTAAAATAGTCCCTTCCAGTTTGACATCACTGAGGTCAGCTTCTGAGAAGTTAGCTCCCATAAGGTTTGCCTGAGTCAGGTTAGCTTGATAAAAGGTTGCCCTATACAGGTTGGCTCCGATGAGGTTTGCTTGATGCAGGTCAGCTTCCGTTAAGCTGGCTTCTGAGAGATTGGCAAAATAGACTTCTGTTTGGTGGAGTTTGGCTGCATTCAAGTTAGCCCCAGAAAGGTTAGCACCATTCAAGTTAGCCCCAGAAAGGTTAGCACCAATCAAACCCGTTAGGTGTAGGTTAGCTTTACCGAGTTTTGCTCCTTGCAAATTAGCTAAAAACAGCTTTGCCCCAGAGAGGTTGGCTAATTTCAGGGTGGCTTGCTGCAAATTAGCTTTATAGAGATTTGCTCCTTGCAAATTAGCTGCACGCAGACTTGCTCCAGAGAGGTTGGCTGAACGCAGGTTTGCCCCACAGAGATTAGCGCGGTTGAGATTAGCCCAACAGAGGTTTGCTCCACATAAACTGGCTTTTGGTAATTTAGTTTCATAGAGAATAGACTTAACGAGTTTAGCGCCGTTCAAGTCCGCTTCACTCAAATCGGCTCCACGCAGGTCAGCCCCACTCAGGTCAGAACCACGTAAGTCGGCTTGTTGCAGATTAACTCCTAGCAGGTCTGCTCGTCTGATGTTGATATGACGTAAATCAAGTTTCTGATTTTTTGGGTCTTCGAGTAAATTACGCCTACCGATGACAGTTAGGGCTGCTTGAATATCAGTGCGGATTACTGGCAATTCTTCATGGAGGTTTTGCTCCAACTGCTGTGTCGGACGCGACCCACCTCTACGCCTACCTGAGTAAGGTGCTGGTGAATATTCCGACTGTTGTTGCTCTACCCTCACCTGCTGGATAGGTGCATTTTCTCGCACAAAGGCAGTGAGGATTTCCATGATTGTCCAGTGTTCTTTAGGAAAATCCTGAGCAACTCTTTCTAATGCATAAATTGCCCCTGTTCGGGTTTCAATTTTATCATGCCCAAGCTGGGCAATTGCCCCCATAAAGCGTTCTGAAATCAATCTGTCTTGATTTAGTTTGGCATTCAGAATGCCAATTTCGATGTTTTTCTCAGCTGCGATCGCATTTTTCTGCATCGCTTGGGCACGCTTTGCTGCATAATAAGTATTAAACATTGCTGCCGATGCGAGAAAAACTATTGCAGTAGTTGTTAATGCTTGGTTTCTATACTGAATTTTTTCTTGAATTGACAATTCTTTAATACTGGACAATACAAAGAAAATTACAGTCAATGAGAAGCCAAATATAACTGTTATAGTTATCAACCAATTCAACAGAGCGTCTGTCTTTTTAGAAGACATGGTAAAGATTTTCCTTACAACCTAGAATTATTACTTAGATGTTGCGGAAAAATAGTATAGCACTTAGCAGAAAATTATAATAGGTGTCATGCAACCCATTTAACTAGGTAATGACATCGAATATACTGTTAAAGTAGGGCGAAAATTGAACAATCATTTAAAATCGCTCAAAAGCTTACTTTTTCACCTTGCGGGATTAATATTTTACTCAGAGAATTTAGCTTCTCTGAGGTTTGCCCCATCGAGTATGGCATCATTGAGAACTGCTCCATGCAGCCCAGCTAGATATAAGCTTGCACAATGCAGGTTAGCTCCTTTTAGGTTAGCTCCTTTTAGGTTAGCTGCACTAAGAATTGTCCCTTCTAAGTTAGCTAAATATAAGTTAGCGCCTTCTAGATTAGCTGCACTGAGAATTGCTCCCGCGAGATTAGCTTCTGTGAGGTTAGCCCCAGACAGATTAGTTTGATAAAGATTTGTCTGTTCTAGGTTCGCCCTATTTAGGTTTGCTCCTCTCATATCCGTGTGACTCAAATCAAGTTGCTCATTTTCTGGGTCTTTTTTTGCATCTCTTCTGGCGATAACAGTAAGGGCTGCTTGGATATCTACACGAACTTTTGTTGGCAGGTTGCTGGTTATTTTCGCTTGGGGTATATAAGGAGCATTCTCCCGGACAAAATTAGTAAGAATCTCGATGATTATCCAGTGATACTGTGGAAAGTCATGGGCAATTTGCTCTAAATCATTAATTACAGCTAAGTTGGTTTCTTTTGTATTATCTCCTAGTTGTTCAATTGCTATTCTTAAACGTTGTTTTGGCGAATAATTCCGAATCTTATTAACTTTTTTCTGAAAAGCATGTATCTTCAGATATATTTTTGATACCTGACTGTTATTTGTCGGTAAAATATTTTTTATGCCATGAAAAGCATTAATAATTACTGTCAACATTTTTAATTGGTCGAGGTAGGGTTAAAAAAAAAGTCGTGTATGTTATTGTTTCATGCATGGTCAGTATTTGAATATGCTAATGCAACAAACAAAATATAGAACATAACTATTGAGTAATTAGACATCAATATATATGCTGCCAACCTTCCTCTATCATTAGTTGTACTCACCACTCTTCATTATTCACAATCAATTAACCCTAATCATGATGATTTTGATTGATACCTAATTAGTGATAGAGCAGTCATAAATCATTTGTGAAAAACCATTAATGATAAAGCAATACAGTTGAGTTAACTCAAATAGGATTGTTATTAAGTAATTCAATGCAGCAAAACTTACAGCCGATAGTTAAAGACCTAGTGCTAATTGGTGGCGGTCACAGCCATGCGATTGTCCTGAAAATGTTTGGGAGAAAGCCTTTACCCGGTGTCCGTTTGACGTTGATTACCGCAGCCGAAAAGACAGCCTACTCTGGAATGTTACCAGGACACATTGCTGGATTTTACAGCCACGATGAATGTCATATTGACTTGCGACCTTTAGCGAACTTTGCTCAAGCCCAGTTGTATATTGACAAAGTAGTTGCCCTAGACCTAGAAAATCACAAAGTTCTCTGTGCTAAGGGACTGGTGGTAGATTTTGATGTGCTGTCTATTGATATTGGCAGCACTCCGGCCACAGTGTCTGTATCAGGTGCAGCAGAATATGCGATCGCAGCTAAACCAGTATCGCAGCTATTGGAACATTGGGATGAACTAATTGAGGCTGTAGGTAAAAATCCTCAAGAACCAATTAGCATTGCGATCGTGGGTGGTGGCGCTGGTGGTGTAGAATTGGCGCTGTCGATGCAATCTCATTTAGATCAGATTTTACGTCAAACTCAACAACCAATTCAAAATCTGGAAGTTCATTTATTCCAGCGTGGACAAGAACTGATGCCCAATTACCATCAATCAGTGCGGCATCAAATTCAGCAAATTCTCACTGAGCGAGGTATTAAGCTCCATCTTGGAGAAACTGTGTGTAATATCGCACCTATAAACCACAAGGAAACTAAAGAAATATTTGAGATTAAATGTGAATCTGGTTTGACTGTAGAGTGTAATAAAATTTTTTGGGTAACACAAGCTTCAGCACCTGAGTGGTTAAAACTCACTGGACTAGGAACTGATGAGCAAGGTTTTATTCTGGTAGAGGACACGTTGCAATCTCAAACCCACCCGCAGGTATTTGCTGCTGGTGACATTGCCACAATGGTAAATTATCCGCGTCCAAAAGCTGGGGTGTTTGCTGTTAGGCAAGGTAAGCCTTTATTTGAGAATTTGCAGCTAATTTTATTAGGTAAGTCGCTCAAACCCTATAGACCACAGCAACAATATTTGAGTTTAATTGGTACGGGAGACGGACGAGCAATTGCAACACGAGGTATGATCACTTTACCACCTCATAAACTCTTGTGGCGTTACAAAGATTGCATTGACCGCCGCTTTATGGAACGCTTTCGGTTTGAGGAGTAGGGACTGGGGACTGGGGAGATGAGGGAGACAAGGGAGACAAGGGAGACAAGGGAGAAATAATGAACAAGTTTCTTCCTTATCTTTTTCCAATCCCCAATCCCCAATCCTCAATCCCCTCATCAAAGTTGTTCAATTAGCTCAATAATTTGTTGATAATACTGGATATTTCCTTCTTGGTAATACAAGTCTGCGGATTTTTGGAAATCGGCAATTGCTGCTTGAGAGTTTCCCAGATTTTGATAGACATCTGCCCGAAGGATGTAAGCTGAAGCCCAATTTGGCTGATGCTGTAAGGCTTGGTTTAAGTCTGCAAGCGCTCCTTGTAAGTCTCCCAACAGAGAACGGCTACGGCCCCGATTGTACCAGTCTTCAGCAAAGCTGGGGTCGATCGCGATCGCTCGACTGTAATCTTCTATTGCCCCTTGATAATCTTCTAAGGCATAGCGAGCATTAGCGCGATCGCTGTAAAATGCAGCAGATTGGGGATTTATTTGCAAAGCTTGGGTGTAATCTGCGATCGCACTTTCATATTCTTCTAAAGCATAGTGGGTAGAACCTCGGTTGTAATATGCTTCAATTAAATCAGGATTTATTTGCAAAGCTTGATTATAATCTGTGATCGCTCCTTGTTCATCTCCTAAAAGACGACGCGCATTACCTCGATTGCAATAGGCTTGAGAAAATTCAGGAACAAGCTCTATTGCTTGGCTATTATCATCAATTGCTCCCTGTAAATCTTGCAGGGCTTCACGGGCAATACCCCGACCATAATAAGCTGCGGCCAAATTATCATTAATCTCTAATGCCCGATCGTAATCTTTAATTGCTCCTTTATGGTCTCCTAAAGAACGACGAGCCGCCGCGCGATCGCAATATCCTTCAGCTAAACTAGGATTGAGTTGTAATAGGCGATTACTATCTTCAATTGCACCTTGATAGTCTCCTAGTCGCCGACGAGCATTGGCCCGAAAGCCATATACTAAAGCTAGAGTCGGATTTTCTTGTAATGCCTGGTCATAATCTGCGATCGCACCTTCATAATCCTCAAGAGTACTACGGACAAGACCCCGCTCACAATAGGCTTGCACATCATCAGGATTCAACTTTAGTGCTTGGTTAAAGTCCTCAATTGCTCGGTGATATTCTTTGAGATGAGCAAGAACCAGACCCCGATTGTAATATGCCTGGGCAAAACTGGGGTTTATTTCTAGGGCGCGGTTGTAATCTGCGATCGCATTTTGATAGTCTGCTAAAGCATAGTGGGCGTTACCTCGATTATGATAAGCCTCCGTCAAGTTAGGATCTAATTCTAATGCCCGGTCGTGGTCAGCGATCGCTTCGGGATAATTTTCTAAGATATGGTGAATATTACCCCGATTGCTGTAAGCTGCGGCAAAATGGGGATGCCACTGTAAAGCTTGCTGGAAATCTGCAATTGCTCCTTGACGATCACCTTGTTCAAAACGAGTTACACCCCGATTATGATAAGCATTAGCAATATCAATATTGATATTATTAGCTAATTGGGTAGTAGTTTCTATCGTGTGGATATAATCAGCAATCGCTTTGTCGTAATCTTCTAAGGCAAAGTAAGCATTACCCCGACTGTGGTAAGATTCGGCCAGATTGAGATCGATTTGTAATGCTTGGTTATGATCAGCGATCGCTCCTTGATAATCGGCTAAAAAGTAACGTGCATTACCTCGATGACAGTAGGCTCTGGCAAAATTGGGATTGATTTCTATAGCGCAATTAAAATCTGCGATCGCACCACGATAATCTTTGAGTTGACCACTTAGAATAATCCCTCGATTATGGTATGCTTCGCCATAGTTAGGATTGAGCTTGATTGCTTGGGTGTAAGCTGCGATCGCTTCTTGATAATCCCCTTGCAAATTGTAGTTTAATCCTTGGTTTAAGAAGTCTTCAGCATTCATGTAATTTTTTTAGATTTCGATATTCCCTAGCTTTCAGGTAAAGAGATTCTTGTTTAACGCTTTTATTTTATCCGTGACGTGAACTACCTACACCGACCTGATGGTGAGTAATTCAATTTGTTCAACCGAATTACTTATTTCCACAGGAAAAGGTTAAAATCGGGCACCGCCATCCACTTCTATGACGCTACCAGTAAAGTAATCACATTCAATAATAAAACGCATCGCCTGCCAGATTTCATAAGGTTCAGCTATGCGACCGATAGGTATTTTGGCAGTCATCTCTGCTAAGGCTTCTGGAGATACCCGACTGAGGATTGGGGTATTCGTCAATCCAGGTGCTATGCCGGCTACCCTAAATCCGAAGGATGCCAATTCTAAAGCCCATGTCCTTGTGTCTGCATCTAGTCCTGCCTTGGAAGCACTATAATTTGACTGACCAGGATTGCCTGACCTAGTTACAGAAGAGATATTTACTATTAAAGCTGGGGAAATATTTTTCTCAATCGCTATAGCTGCAAATTCCCGCGACATGAAAAAAGCACCGGTCAAATTCACATCAATTACCCGCTTCCATTGTGCCGTCGGCAGTTTACGTAACCACCCCTCTTCGTCGCGTGTAACTAGTAACCCATCACGCAGGATACCCGCATTATTAACTAAGGTATTAGCATCTCCAATCTTTTCAAAAGCGAGAAGAATGAATTCTTTAACAATTGATTCATTCGCTACATCAAGCTGTAATCCGTAGATATTTCCTGGTAAACCAATACCTTCTGCCTCCAAGGCTTTCAGCCCATCTACATCCAAATCACCCCCAACCACTTGAGCACCAGCACGAGCCAACTCTAGAGTAATGCAACGTCCGATTCCACTGGCAGCCCCGGTCACTATTGCTTTAACATTTTTTAACTGCATAGTATTTTACAGAACATGGTATGATGAGCAACTGAAATGTCATTAGACGTCTTGCAAAAGTCCAAAAATCAGAAATGGTATTCGGAGCCAGATATAAGTTAACAAAGAAAATCGCAAGATAATTTAACATTTTGCACCAATCTGGGTTTAACTTCACGCTCTACATAAACATTCCAGCTTTTTGAGTATTTTTCCAAGAAGTCTATAAAAATATAAACAAATAAAATCAAGGAACAAGACACTGCAAAATGTTTTTTGAATCAAATCAGTTTGCATTTATCGCAGATTTAGAAGCCAACTGGCTACTAATCCGAAAAGAATTAGAGCAACTCCAGCCGAAAAACTTTATTGATTGGCCAGAAAAAAATATTTATAACCAGGGATGGGAAGTTTTTGGACTATATGCTTTTAGCAATAGAATTGGGGAAAATTGCCGATTGTGCCCTGAGACAACTAAGTTGGTTGAGATGATACCAGGGATGACAACGGCGGGGTTTTCTTCTTTAGCTCCAGGAACCTATATCGGCCCTCATTTTGGCGCAACTAAAGCTGTTTTACGCTGTCATTTGGGCTTAGTCGTGCCCGATGAATGTGCGATTCGGGTAGACAGTGAAACTAGAAGTTGGCAAGAAGGTAAGTGTTTAATTTTTGACGATACATTTGAGCATGAAGCCTGGAATAAATCTGATAAAACTAGAATCGTCTTACTTATCGACTTTAATCGACCAGAGTCAACTTTAACCGAGCCATTAGAACTCAACCAAACTGTTGATGAAGAGTATTGGTTAAAGATTTTATCCCAAAGTGAAACCTCCGCTAATTATTAATATCAATTCTGTTCTTCACAAACGAATTTGATTTATGGAAGTTTATGTATTGCCTCTATCTCTCTCTCAAAGGCAACTTTGGTATCAGGAAATAGTCTCTTCTGGTAACATTGCATATAATATTCCGATCGCCTTGCGTTTATTGGGTAATCTTGAACGAGTATCGCTGGAAGATTCTTTCCGTAAAATTATCAACCGTCATGAAATTCTCCGAACAACGTTTGCTCTAGAAAATGGGGAACCTGTTCAATTAATTCATCCAGAACAGGAATTTGATCTCGAATATAAAATAATAGAATCACTTTTAGATAAACAAGCAGAAAATCTCAAAATAATTTTAGAAGCAGAATCGCGTCGCCCTTTCAACCTCGTCAAAGGGCCATTGATGAGAGCGATTTTGTATCAAATATCAGCACAAGAGCATATTCTCTTAGTGAACCTGCATCATATTATCAGTGATGGCTGGTCTTTAGGAATATTTGTTAAGGAACTGACCGAATTTTATAGTGCTGCTGTTCAAGGTTCACAAGTTTCTTTGCCAGCATTACCAATTCAATACGGTGATTATGCTGAATGGCAACAAAATTGGCTGCAAGCAGAGTCAATCCAACAACAATTATCTTACTGGGAACAAGCACTAAAATCACCTTTGCCGGTGCTTGATTTACCTCTAGATAAATTACGTCCAGCATCACAAACTTTTAATGGCGCAGTGTTGCGCGAACCTCTGTCAGCATCTCTCACTGCTTCTTTAGAGGCATTAGCGAAATCAGAAGGTGCTACCTTTTTTATGGTAGCATTGGCAGCTTATCAAGTTTTACTATTTCGTTATTCTGGTCAAACCGATATTATAGTCGGTAGTGCGATCGCTAATCGCAAACGTAGTGAAATTGATCACCTCATTGGTTGTTTTGTTAATACTTTACCCCTACGCGGCGATCTTTCTGGACAACCTTCATTTTGCCAATTTCTGCGCCGAATATCCCAAACCTGCGTTGAAGCTTACACTCATCAAGATGTCCCCTTAGAACTCCTGATAGAGAAGCTGAAAATTAAGCGCGACCCTAGTCGTTCACCCATTTTTCAAACCCTTTTCGCCCTGCAAAATGCACCCATCGGCGAAATTCAATTACCAGGAATCACTGTTACACCTATCTATATAGATAATGGTGGCGCTAAATTCGACCTCAGTTTGATGTTAGAACCTGCTGCTGAGGGATGGCTAGTAGCACTGGAATATAATACCGACTTGTTCACACCCGAAACAGCCCAGCGGATACTAACTCATTATCAACAAATATTAATCGCTGCCGTTAATACCCCTGATCTTAGCATTAACGCTTTACCGCTGTTAACAACCAGCGAACGACAGGAACTTTTAGCCTTAGGTTATACATCAGAATATACAAAATTCGAGCCAACAGATTTAGTTGAACTTTTTATTAAAAGCGCCCACACTCATAGCGATAGAATTGCTCTGATTGCATCAGACAAAAAATTAACGTATCAAGAATTAGACCAACGCTCCAACCAACTAGCTGCTGTTTTACAACAAAAAGGAGTAACTACCGAAACACGAGTAGGCATTTTTCTAGAACGGAGTGCAGAGTTAGTAATTTCCTTACTTGCAGTCCTCAAAGCAGGTGGTACTTATGTACCGCTAGACCCTCAATATCCGAGCGATCGCCTACGTTTTATTGCGGAAGATAGTGGTATTATTTTGTTGTTAACAGCAGAAGCTTTGGTATCTGCAATTCCGGTGGTGGGAACCGAATTATTGGTGATTGACAAGATAGAATTCTCACCAAATGTAAACTTTGCTTCCCAAATTATCCCTAATCAAGCAGCCTACATTATTTATACCAGCGGTTCCACAGGAGAGCCAAAAGGTTGTGTAGTAACTCACAACAACGTTGTCAGACTCATGCAAAATACAGCAGTGTGGTTTGACTTTAATGAAAATGACGTATGGACACTGTTTCACTCCTTCGCTTTTGATTTTTCCGTTTGGGAAATTTGGGGAGCCTTGGTATATGGTGGCAAACTAGTTGTAGTTCCTTATTTAGAAAGTCGTTCTCCCGAAGCCTTTCGCACCCTTTTACAACAAGAAGGCGTTACCATCCTCAATCAAACTCCTTCCGCTTTTCGCCAACTTATTCGAGCTGATAGAGAATTTGCAGACACACTCGCTTTACGAGCAATTATTTTCGGTGGGGAAGCATTAGAATTACAAAGCCTCAAGCCGTGGATAGAACGCTATGGCGTTCGCAATCCACGTTTGATTAATATGTATGGGATTACAGAAACCACCGTTCACGTTACTTATCGTCCCATTCTAGAAGAGGATATTTTACAAAATCGCGGTAGCGTCATTGGTGTACCCATCCCAGACTTATCTCTCTATATACTAGATGATGTCTTAGAACCCTCACCCTTTGGTGTCCCAGGAGAAATCTATGTGGGTGGGATGGGTGTATCTAGAGGATATCTCAACCGCACAACATTGACAGCAGAAAGGTTTATTCCCGATCCATACAGCCAAAAACCGGGAGCTAGACTCTATCGTACAGGGGATTTGGGCCGACGTTTGCCCAATGGCGATATTGAATATCTGGGACGCTGCGATTTGCAAGTGAAAGTACGCGGTTTTCGCATTGAATTAGGGGAAGTTGAAGCCGCTTTAGCCGTACTTCCACAAGTAACAGAAGCGGTAGTTATTGTCCACTCAGAAGCTGAAAAAGATCAGCGTTTGGTGGCCTATATTGTACCGAATGGTCAAACCGATCAAAATCAGTTGCGGACAGCCCTAAAAGAGCGTTTACCCGATTATATAATTCCGGCGGCCTTTATGTTGTTGGATGCTATGCCCTTGACCGCCCAAGGTAAAATTAACCGCAAAGCATTACCTGCACCAAATTGGAATCAAGCTACTGTTAGACGCAGTTTAATACCACCACAAACTGATGCTCAAAAGGTAATTTGTCACGTTTGGGAGCAAGTTTTAGGTTTAGATTCTATAGGGATTGAGGATAATTTTTTCGATTTAGGTGGTGATTCCATCTTGGCGTTGCGAGTCGTCACCGAAATGCGCCGCCAAGGGTGGATATTAACGCCAAAAGAAATATTTCAGGAACAAACAGTCCAGCGATTGGCTATTGTAGCGCAAATGATGCGAACGCCAGCACTACCAACTGCGATCGTTGCAGGTGAAGTTCCCCTCAGTCCCATCCAAAAATGGTTTTTTAACCTCAATCTTCCCAATCCTCACCATTGGAATCAAGCCATACTTTTGGAAGTCCATCAATCCTTAGAAGCGACAACAGTTGCAGCCGCGATTCAAGTTATTTCTTCACATCACGATAGTTTGCGATTACGGTTTCAAGAAGAAAAAGGAGTTTGGCGACAGTTTTATACAGAAAACGAAGCCGCCTTTTCTTGGGAAATAGTTGATTTAGCTCTAGAAACAGAGTCTGAACAAAATATTACCATGCGGGAAGTTGGGGAACGAGTACAGCGATCGCTTAATTTAACTAACGGCCCCCTGGCTCGTGCTGTTTGGTTTAATTTGGGAGAAAATCGCCCATCTCGACTCTTAATAGTTATTCATCACTTGATTGTTGATGGTGTTTCTTGGCGGATTTTACTTCAGGATTTAGTAGAAGCAATTAGTGATATCCAAATTTCATCACCTCCAACATCTTTCCAACAGTGGAGTCAATTTCTCCACACCTTTGCCAACTCAACAGATATCCAAGCAGAAACACAGTTTTGGCTAGATACTATCAAAGGAGAAACTGCGAAATTACCTCTAGATTTCGCCAACTCTTTGACAGACAACTTAGAGTCATCTGTTAAAACAGTTTCCTTGAAATTAACCAAAGAACAAACTCAGATATTTCTTACTAAAGCCAATAAAGCTTACCGCACCCAACCCCAAGAATTATTAATCGCCGCTTTAGGTAAAACTTTGAGGAATATTACCCAAGGGCAAACATTGCAAATTCTCATGGAAGGGCATGGTAGAGAAGAATTATCCTCAGATTTAGATATTACTCGCACCCTTGGCTGGTTTACTACTCTTTATCCTCTGCGTTTAGAATTGCCAGCCAGTAATTTAGAGACAGATATAATTAAAACCGTCAAAGAACAACTGCGTTCCATTCCCCAGCGAGGGTTTGGTTATGGTCTTTTAAGGTATCTCAATAACGAAACAGCTAATAGTTTTGCTGAAGCTTTCCCAGCACCCATTAGCTTTAATTATCTTGGTCAAGTGCGAAGCGAAAGTGGCAAAAATACGTTGTTTCACTTACTAAATGAAGAGATAGAAGTAACACGAAATCCAGAAGGTTTGCGCCCCCACATCATTGATATTAACAGTATTGTCGTTGAAGGAGAATTGCGCGTTGATTGGTTGTATAGTTCCAGCTTGCATAACCAAGAAACAATTGTTAAATGGGCTGGTGAGTTTCAACAAAATCTGCTAGATATCCTTAACCATTGTAGAGAAATAGGTATAGGTGGATATACACCATCAGATTTTCCTTTAGTTAGGATTCCCCAATCTTATATAGACATTCTGCAAAACAAATATTCCAAGTTAGAAGATATTTATCTCCTATCTCCTTTGCAGGAAGGGATGCTATTTCACAGTATATATAACCCAGAAGAGGGAATTTACTTTGAACAAGTAACAGGCAAAATCATTGGTAAATTCGATGTTGAAAATTTTAATTTTGCTTGGCAAGCCGTTGTAGATAGACATCCAATTTTACGTAGTGCCTTTGTTTGGGACAATCCAGATTCGCCTCTGCAAATTGTTAGTAAATTTATCCAATTTTCCATTTTACAACAAGACTGGCGCGATTTATCACCTGCACAGCAAGAGGATAAACTTCAGCAATATCTGATAGAAGATCGTCAAAATGGATTTTTATTGGATAGATGCCCATTGATGCGGTTTAGCGTCATTCAGTTAGATAATTTTACCTGGCAATGGGTTTGGAGTCATCACCATATCATCCTTGATGGCTGGTCACTACCATTAATATTTAAAGAAGTTCTCGCTATTTATCAATCAACCTGTCAACGAGTTCCCCATTCCCTACCTCCCGTTCCACCTTATCGCAATTATATTCAGTGGCTAGCAACTCGAAATCGGGAAGAAGCCAAGCAATTTTGGCAGGAAACGCTGGATGGTATTAATACATCCACTCGCCTATCTTGGCAACTACCAGAAGAGGAATTAGTAACTAATTTATCTGCCTATGCGGAAGTAGAATTACGCCTAAATCAAGCAGAATTTGCCAAATTACAAAAGATGGCAAAAAACCATCGATTAACATTGAATACTCTAGCTCAAGGTGCTTGGGGACTTTGTTTACAAAAACATGGCGCGGGAGAAGATGTACTATTCGGTGTAACCGTTTCTGGACGACCGCCGGAACTTGCAGAAGTCGAAAATATGGTGGGGTTATTTATCAACACCTTACCAATGCGAATTCGCCTCAATCCAACAGTAACCGTCGCCGCTTGGTTAGAAAATATTCAACAGCATCATGTGCAGATGCGAGAATATGAATATAGCAAGCTGACGGATATCCAAAAAGGAATTGCGCTGGCGGCGGGAGAATCATTATTTGAAAGTATTTTAGTCTTTGAAAATTACCCCGTTGACCAAAGTTTAAAAGAACAGGGACAAAATTTCCGAGTTGATAATATCCAGTTTTATGAACGAACTAATTACCCCTTGACAGTCGGTGTAATTCCAGATGATGGATTGCTGTTAAAGCTGAATTACCAAACAAAAATCCTGTCTGCAACAGCCGCGGAAATTCTGCTGTCACGCCTGCGAAATATAATGATCAATCTGGCTGAAAACCCGGATTTTGTGTTAGGTAAAATCCAGGCTTTATCAGCACAAGAGCGGATGAGCAATGAAGGGAATGCTAATGCTATTGCTTGGGGAAATTTCCGCACGGCTCATCAGTTGTTTGAAGACTGGGCAGATTTACATCCTAATGCTGTGGCGTTAGTTTGTGGCGATGATGCAATTACCTATGGTGAATTAGAAAAACGTGCCAATCAATTAGCCGCTACCTTAATCTCAACCAACATTGGCTATGAATCAATTGTCGGTTTATATTTTCACCCTGACCTAGACTTTATTATTGCCCTGCTGGCCGTGTTGAAAGCGGGGGCGGCTTTTCTCCCTCTGGATCGCAGTTATCCCGAAACGCGGCTGCAATTCATTGTAGAAGATAGCCAAACTCGTCTGATTCTTACAAAAGAAGCCCCGCCACCAGGATTATTTCCAAGTGATATTAAATTGATAATTATTGGAGATGAGGGGGAAAAATCAATACCTCATGTTTCTAATCGTCCTAATTTAAAAGTTAGACCAGAAAATCTCGCCTACATTATTTACACCTCTGGTTCCACAGGTAAACCGAAAGGCGTTTTAGTGTCTCATGCAGGGATTCAAAATCTGGTATGTAATCAAACTGCGAGTTTCGGTGTCACAGCCGAGAGTCGCGTTTATCAATTTGCTTCTCTGAATTTTGATGCTGCAATTTCTGAGATTTTTATGGCTTTGGGTAGCGGCGCAACTCTATATCTGCAAGAAAAGGCAAATCGTTCTCCTAGTTCTGCTCTTTGGGAAGCGTTAACCAATTGGCAAATTACTCATGTCACTCTTCCCCCGTCACTGCTAGCCGCCATTGAACCTGCAAATTTACCGCAATTGCAAACCTTGATTGTGGCTGGGGAAGCGGCTTCTGGAGATTTACTCCGGCGCTGGGGTGGAGAGAAACGCGCCTGTTTTAACGCCTATGGCCCCACAGAAGCAACAGTCTGCGCCAGCTTGATGAATTGTTCCCATTTACTCGGTGAACCCAGCATTGGGAAAGCGATCGCTAATGTCGAAATTTACCTCCTAGACTCCTTTTTAGAACCAGTGGCTTTGGGTGTAACTGGAGAAATCTATATTGGGGGAATCAGTTTAGCACGAGGCTACTTACATCGCCCCAGCTTAACAGCAGAGGCATTTATACCCCATCCCTTAGCCAAAACACCGGGAGCTAGACTTTACAAAACAGGCGATCGCGGCGTTTACGACTTGCAAGGAAACATTCGCTTTATGGGTCGGCAAGATGCTCAGGTAAAATTTAACGGTTATCGGATTGAATTAGGGGAAATTGAAGCTGCTTTAACCAGATACGCCACAGTAGACAGTGCAGTGGTAATCCTGCGCCAAGACCTCCCAGGACGCAAGCGGATAGTAGCTTATGCTCTCACACCCAAGGAAAACCCACCGACTACCAACGAATTACGGGATTATTTAGCAGAGGTTTTACCAGCTTATATGATTCCCAGTGCTGTGGTGTTAGTCACACAATGGCCCCTCACCCCCAACGGCAAAATTGATCGTCAAGCCCTTCCTGCACCCGAAATACCAACAACCCCAACCATACCCAAAACTCAAACAGAGGAGATATTAGCCCAAATCTGGACAGAAGTGTTGGGGTTAGAAACCGTTAATCCCGATGATAATTTCTTCGGGTTGGGGGGAGACTCGATCATTAGCTTGCAAATCGTTTCTCGCACCCGTGCTGCTGGCTGGGAGATTAGCCCCAAAGACATATTTGAAGCTCAAACCCTGTCCCGACTAGCGGCGAGAGCCAAACCATTAACACCCGGTGAGTCGCGCCGCCCTGATGAACCGTTAACTGGTACTGTTGCTCTGTCACCCATCCAGCATTGGTTTTTTGCTAAAAATTGGACTCATCAACATCATTGGAACCAAGCGATCGCTTTGAATATTAAGGAACCATTGAAAATCGATGCATTAGCGATCGCATTAAATGCTTTGGTTGCTCACCATGATGTTTTGCGATTAAAATTCTCTGAACATCAAGGACAATGGGAGCAATCTTACTCTGGGCTGGCTGAAAGTCCCCCGTTGCGGCTCGAAGACTTTAGCAACTATCCGCCCCAAATACAGCAAAATACTTTAACTGCGATCGTGGAAGCAGAACACGGGAGTTTCCAATTAGACCGCCCGCCGTTGTTACGAGTGTTATATGCCACAAATATCACCGAATATGGAAACGTTCTGTTGCTCTTCGGACATCATTTAATTCTAGACGGGGTATCCTGGCGGATTCTGCTGGAAGATTTAAACCAAGCCTACCAACAAGCTATAGATAACCAGCCTATTTTCTTACTTCCGAAAACATCCTCTTATCGAGAGTGGACTACATCTTTGCAAATTCTGGCTGACTCAAATGAATTCATTAAAGACATTCCATTTTGGCAAAATATTCTCTCTACTCCTGTCACTCCATTACCTGTTGATTATCCAGCCATCCCTGGAAGCAACACAGTAGATAGTACAGCCATAATATCTTGCCAACTTTCCCCAAAAGAAACAAATACTCTTCTCAAACAAGCAACCGCCACCTATCATGCTGGCGTGCAAGAAATCATGCTAGCTGCATTACTAAAAACGCTAACCGACACTTACAAATCGGATAGTTGGCTAATCGATTTAGAAGGACATGGACGAGAAGAACTAGCTAGTGGATTGGATCTTTCCAGAACAGTTGGCTGGTTTACATCTCTTTATCCAATTATTCTGAAACAACCGATCAAAAATGCAGATCAGGATGTGTTGCTTAAAGAAATTAAAACTCAATTACGAGGAATTCCCCATCATGGTATCAGCTTCGGGTTGCTGCGTTACATCAGCCAAAATCAAGCTTTACAGGAAATGCTAGACACTGTACAACCAACTGGCATTAGTTTCAATTATTTAGGGCCAACTGACAACGTGTCAAAAAGCAATAACCTATTCAATATCAGCAATGCTCCTACAGGAACAGGATTATTTGCTGAACAAGAACGTCCCCACTTATTAGCAATTAATGCTCGCATCCAAAATGAATGCTTGCAAGTAGACTGGTCTTACAGCCAGCAGATTCATCATCGACAGACTATCAATAACCTTGCAGAAACTTATCTGAATAACCTCCGCTTATACTTAACAGATTCAACATCCACCAATTCCTCATTTTATAGTGCTACCGACTTTCACTTAGTTGATTTATCGGAAAATGAACTAGATTCAATTTTAGAAGATTTAGAATAACCGCTCCGCATCTACATAAAAAACAATCCAGTTCAGTGAAGTATTATTTTTTTATTAAAACAGGATTATTATAATTATGAACCTAAAAGATAAAATTGAAGATATTTTTCCCCTCACACCCTTACAAAAAGGATTATTATTTCATTCCCTATACGAACCAGAATCTGGCATTTACTTTGAGCAATTTCATTGCCGTTTAGAAGGAAATGTTTCTGTAATTGCAGTCCGCCAAGCATGGCAAACTTTAGTTGACCGCCATCCAATTTTACGGACTGCGATTATTACCAAAGGGCAAACTGAACCCGTACAAGTTGTTTTCCGCAATCTCGTATTTAAGATAGCAGAAAAAGATTGGCGTGGTTTAAGTAACTCCGCCCAAAAAACCCGCCTGAGAGAATTTCTCGAATCAGATAGACGACAGGGATTTATTCTTAATCGTCCGCCTTTGATGCGGGTAACCTTAATTCGTCTAGGCGAAGACTGCTGGGATTTAGTTTGGAGTCACCACCATCTAATTTTGGATGGTTGGTCTTGGCCGATACTACTACGTGAATTCTTGATGTTACACAAAGCAGCTAAAGAAAATGTAGAAATTTCCCTACCAACTGTACGCCCTTACGGTGATTTTATTGCTTGGTTAAAACAGAAAAATCCCCAAGAAGGTGAATCATTTTGGCGTGAATATATGAGTGGCTTTGAAAGTGCTACTCCCTTATTAATCTTGTCCAAAGCAAAGCTAAGTAGTGCTTTTGAAAGTGGAGAAATAAAACATCAATTATCGCCCGAAAATACTGATTTATTGCATAAATTAGCCCGTAATTGTAGCGTCACCCTCAACACTGTGATTCAGGGGGCTTGGGCGATATTACTTAACCGTTATAGCCGCAATACAGACATAGTTTATGGAATTACAGTAGCGGGACGACCCCCAGAACTACCAGAAGTAGAAGGGATGATTGGCCCTTTTATTAACACTTTGCCGTTTCGCGTCTTAATATCTGGCGAAAAAACCCTTGATTCTTGGTTGCAAAACCTGCAAGCACGCACAGCTTTAATGCGTCAGTTTGAACATTCCAGCCTATCAGATATTCAAGGATGGAGTGATGTTCCACGAGGACAACCACTATTTGAAACTTTGCTGGCTTTTGAAAATTTTCCGGTTGATAAATCGTTAAAAACAGCAGATTTTGGGTTGAATGTTCCTGAGTCGTCTTTCTTTGAAACTACCCATTATCCCTTGACTTTAGTGGTTGTTCCGGGGGATGGACTCTCACTCAAATTGAGTTACAATGCGAGTCGCTTTGATGCGGTGGCTATGGAATTATTGCTAGAGCAATTCTGCCATCTATTGTTTAACATGGCAAATAATGCTCAAGCACCTTTGCAGTCTTTGTCGCTAATTGGTCATAAGGAATCGGTAATTAATAACAGGCTAATTACCAATTACGAATCACCAATTACCATCAGGGAAATGTTTGCAGAAACTCTAAGCAAATATCCAGACCGCATTGCTTTGACATTTGAGAATGAAAGCTTTACCTATGAAGAACTAGACCGCCGTTCTCACCATCTTGCTCAATATCTCCAAAAGCAAGGTATTGGTGCAGATAAACGCGTGGTGATTTGTCTGGAGCGCTCTCCAGAACTGATTATAGCTATGTTGAGTGTAGTTAAGGCAGGGGGTGTTTATGTTCCTGTTGATCCGACTTATCCTCGCGATCGCATCGAGTTTACCATTTCTGACTGTGAAGCGGAATTAATTCTCACCACAACTACCATCAGTCCCCAACTTCCAGAATCCCCACTCAAAATTTGTCTCGATGGGGAAGATGCGCCCTATTTAACTGAAAGCAATGAACCTTTGATAGAAGATACTCTTGACCCTAACTCAGGGGCTTACATTATCTACACATCTGGTTCGACAGGGAAACCCAAAGGCGTGTTAGTCACCCAGCACAACGTTACCCGACTATTCCGCAGCACCCAGCAATGGTTTGAATTCAACGAGCAGGATGTTTGGACATTCTTCCATTCCTTCGCCTTCGATTTTTCCGTTTGGGAGATTTGGGGAGCTTTGCTTTATGGCGGGCGACTGGTAATCGTTCCTTATTGTGTCAGCCGTAACCCCCAAAGCTTCCTTCAGCTGCTTCACAATGAGGAAGTTACTGTCCTGAATCAAACTCCCTCTGCTTTTGTTCAATTACTAGCAGCAGAATCGAGTGTGAGAGAGATTGTCTCGCCCCTACGGTACATCATTTTTGGCGGCGAAGCCCTGAATTTACCAAGTTTGCGTCCCTGGTTTGAACGTCATGGAGAAAATCAGACGCGTTTGGTGAATATGTACGGGATTACAGAGACAACAGTCCACGTCACCTATAGAGTAATTAGCAAAAAAGATATAGACGACTCATCTGGTAGCTTAATTGGTCAACCAATCCCCGATTTACGTCTCCATATCCTGGATTCTGATGGTAATCCCCTACCAACTGGAGTGATTGGTGAAATTTATGTTGGGGGGGCTGGAGTGGCGCGTGGTTATCTTAATCGACCAGAATTAACCGCAGAACGCTTTGTAGAAGATGCTTTTACAGTAGATTCACTATCGCGCTTGTATCGCACTGGTGATTTAGCGCGTTTTCTCCCTAACGGCGATTTGGAATATCAGGGACGCATAGATTATCAAGTGAAAATTCGCGGTTTCCGCATTGAAATTGGCGAAATCGAAGCCGTTATTTCCCAGTTCCCTGAGGTGCAGGAAACTATTGTTCTAGTTCATTCTGAAGCCCAAAGCAATCTTGACAATTCAGGTTATGTGGAAAAGCTAACGCGAAACCTAACCCCCCAGCCCCCTTCCCTTGTAGGGAAGGGGGAGAATTCAAAGCCTCTCTCCTTGCAGGAGAAAGGTTTTCCAGAATCCATGAAAAGTCTGGAAAGCAATCAACAACGCTTAATTGCTTATGTAGTTTGTACTCCTGGAAAGCAACCAACCATCGAAACACTGCGAAATTATTTGCAGCAGCATTTGCCAGATTATATGATACCGTCGCAGATTGTTTATTTGGAACAATTACCACTGACAGTCAACGGTAAAATTGATCGCAAAGCGCTACCCGCACCAGAAATTAAACGGGAAAATCTTGAAGTTGCCTTTGTTCCTCCCGCTACACCCATCGAGGAAATTTTAGCTGACATTTGGCAACAAGTTTTAGGTATAAATCGCATCGGACGATTTGATAATTATTTTGTTTTGGGTGGCGATTCTATCCGCAGTATTCGCGTTGTTTCGCTCGCACAAACTCAAGGATTGAACTTAAAATTAGAGCAAATTTTTGCCCATCCTGTGCTGTTGGATTTAGCCACATTGTTGGCAAAATCAGAAGTAGTAGACAGCGATAAGATTGATGAAAAACCCTTCGCTTTAATTTCACTTGTAGATAAAGAAAAGCTCCAAAATTGGGCTGAGGATGCTTATCCTTTAGCACAACTGCAAGCAGGAATGCTCTTTCATGGTGAATATTCACAAAGTTCTACAACTTACCATGATGTTTTCAGCTTCCGAATTCGTATACCTTTTGATCTCAAAGTTTGGGAAACAGCTTATACCCAAATGTTTGCCAGACATCAAATATTACGGACGGCATTTTATTTAGCTGAATTTAGCCAACCGATTCAGGCAGTTGTTAAAGAAGTAACTCCTAAAGTTGTTTTTGAGGATTTAACTAATTTATCGCCCTCTGCACAAGATGATTATGTAAAAACATTTATTGCCAACGAACGGGAAAATCGCTTCGATTACAAGAGTGCGCCATTAATGCGTTTTCATATTCATCTACTCGATGATAATGTGATGCAAGCATCTTTTACTTTGCATCATGCCATCATGGATGGATGGAGTTTAGCTAACTTTTTATCAGAATTAACAGGCTTATATCTATATCTACTTGATTGGGGTGTACCTGCGCCACCAACTCCACCAGCTTTGAAATACTCTAGGTTTATTACCTTAGAAAAACAAGCTTTGGTTGATAGTAATCAGCGAGAGTTTTGGCAAAATAAACTGGCGGAAATTTCCTTCACTAGACTACCAAGGTGGCCGGGTGTCGTTCTCCCGGAAACAAAAATGGGGAAATTTGATCTCACTTTATCAGAAACAATTTCCCATAATTTAAAAGCTTTATCTAAGCAATTGGGTGTTCCTCTAAAAACGTTATTACTAGCAGTTCATCTCCAAGTTCTTGGTTTTTACTCTGGCGACACAGAAGTGGTTACTGGATTGGTGAGCAGTGGTAGACCGACAGAAACTGATAGCGATCGCGTTTTAGGACTATTCTTAAATACATTGCCATTACGCTTGTCTTTACCAAGAGGTTCTTGGGTTGATTTGATTGCAGAAACTTGGCGGGCTGAACAAGAGTTAATGCCAAATCGTCGGTTTCCTTTGGCAGAATTGCAAAGGTTAAATGGGAATCAACCTTTATATGAAAGTTCCTTTAATTTCGTTCATTTCCACGTTTATCAAGGACTGCTCAATTGGCGGGAAGTAGAATTAATCCAGGCGGAGTCTTTGGATGAAACAAATATTCCTTTTGCTGTCAGTTGGAGTGAGGAAGTAGGTGCAGGACTTCTTTCGTTTAATATCACCTATGATCGTCAACAATTTGATGATGAGCAAATCAAGAATGTTGCTAACTATTGCCAAATAAGTTTAGAGTTGCTAATTGCAAATCCACAGGCTCATCGTGAATTAAGTATAAATAGTTCAATTCAAAATCCCCAATTTTCAATCCCCAATTTTCAATCCCCAATACATGAAATTTTCGCCCAACAAGCAGCAGAAAATCCTGATTCTATCGCTGTTATTTGTGAGGGAGAAAGTTGGACTTATGCCCAATTGAATCAAAAAGCCAATCAGTTGGCGCGATTTTTGGGTGAGTTTGGTATTAGTGTAGAACAGCCTGTGGGTATTTGTTTGGAACGTTCTTTAGACATGGTTTGCGCTATGTTGGCGGTTCTGAAGGCAGGTGGTTGCTATGTGCCAATTGACCCTGATTATCCGGCTATGCGTATTCAGTCGATGTTGGAGGATGCTAATGTTAGTTTGCTGCTGTCTCGTTCTAATTTAGAAATGTGGAATGGGAAAAACGAACCGCAGAGTAACGAGAGTAAAACAAATTTTTTGGATGATTTTTGTCAAGTTATCTGTGTTGATATTTATAGAGAAGAAATTGCAGTTCAATCTGTTGAAGATTTAGAAATTCAGGTTTTGGCTGACAATATCGCCTATATCATATTTACATCTGGTTCTACTGGACGACCGAAAGGTATTGCGATTTCCCATCGGGCTTTGGCCCAGCATCAGGCTTGGTTTTTAGAGACTTTTGGGGTGAATTGTGAGGATGTAGTCTTGCAAAAGACACCATTTAGCTTTGATGCTTCGGTGTGGGAATTCTGGACACCTTTGATGGTGGGGGCTAAACTCGTGATGGCGAAGCCGGGAGGTCATAAAGATCCGGCGTATCTAGTCAAAACTATTCAGCAAGAAAATGTGACTTTGCTGCAATTGGTACCGAGTCTTTTAGAAATGCTCCTTGGTGAACCGGGATTTTCTGAATGTTCATGTCTGCGTTTAGTTTTTAGCGGTGGTGAAGCGCTGAAAAGACGGGTGTGGGATGAGTTTAGAGAAGTTGCATCTAAATTGGTGAATCTTTATGGCCCCGCGGAAACAACTATTGATGTTGCTTTTCATTGTTGTGGAGAAAAGGAAATTACCGAGGTAATTCCTATTGGCAAACCAGTCAGCAACACTCGTTTATATATCCTAAATTCTCATCTGCAACCTGTGCCTATTGGTACACCGGGTGAATTATTTGTGGCTGGCTCCCAATTAGCCCGTGGTTACTGGAATGCCCCAAGCATGACCGCCGCGAGCTTTTTACCCGATCCTTTTGTTGAAAATGCAGGCAGTCGGATGTACCGCACAGGCGATCGCGCCCGGTATTTACCTGATGGTAGGATTGAGTTTCTAGGACGTGCAGATCAACAAGTCAAAATTCGAGGTTTCCGCATCGAAACTGGCGAGATTGTGGCAGCTTTAGAAAAACAAGCTTGGGTAGTTCAGGCTGTAACCAAAGCTATTGCTACTCCTGGTAAACCCAATCGACTAGTTGCTTATCTGGAACTGAAAACACCACCAACATCCTGGCAAACAGTTTTGCGATCGCAATTATCTGCCCTGCTCCCTGATTATATGATTCCTTCGGTGTTTGTCAGTCTTGATGCTTGGCCGTTACTGCCTAATGGAAAAATTAACCTTAACGCTTTACCCGCTCCTGATGAAGAGAATATCATAGCCCGTGAGGAATATATCGCCCCACAAACCAAAACTGAAGAGATTTTAACTAAACTTTGGCAGCAAGTATTACAAGTATCCCGTGTGGGAATTAAAGATGACTTCTTTGAGCTGGGAGGAGATTCGATTCTTGCCCTGCAAATTATTGCTAAAGCACGGGATGCTGGACTTTATTTCACGCCACAAGATTTGTTTAAAAATCCCCAAGTTGCAGCACTTACACCTCATATTAAAACAACAGCAAAATTACCCAATGCTTTATCAATTCCTGTAGGTAGTGAAGTAGCACTAACTCCTATTCAGCAATGGTTTTTCCAGCAATCCTTAGAACATCCTGAATACTGGAATCAGACGGTTTTATTGGATGTCAAACCGGGATTTAATGAGTCACATTTTCAAACTGCATTAAGTCGTATTGCCGCAAGTCACCCAGCTTTTCGCCTGCGATTCCGCCAAACCGAAGCTGGGTGGATACAATGGTTAGATGATGATAGTCATGTTTTAAATTTTGATATTGTTAACCTGACTGCTATTTCTCAAACAGAATTACAAAAAGTTGCCAGTCAATTTCAAGCACAACTTAATTTAGCCACTGGGCCTCTCTTTCGCGCCGTCTACTTCCATACTGATGAGAATAAATCCGATAAGTTACTGCTAATTATCCATCACCTCATCGTTGATGGTATTTCGTGGCGCGTCATTTTGCAAGATTTAGCGATCGCTTGTGATGCTTTACAAAAGGAACAGGAAATTTCCTTATCTGCTCATAGTGTCGGTTTCCCACAGTGGACTCAACATTTACACACCCTAACTGAAAATTCTGATTGGCAAGACGAAGTAGCTTTCTGGAAAACCCAACAAGTTGCTAATTCAGAATTACCCCTTGATTTTCCTGATGGCATAGCAGAGAACACAGAAATTTCTGCCACTCAAATAGAATGCAATTTCAGCGAAGATGAAACTGATAGTCTCCTTTATGAACTACCACGCACTCACAAAGTCAGGATTCAGGAAGTTTTGCTGGCAGTTCTTTTAGAAGTGGTGACAGAATGGACAAATGAATCAAAAATATTAATTGCCCTAGAAAGTCACGGACGAGAAAGCGATTTTACTGCCATTGATGTCTCTGATGCTGTGGGATGGTTTACATCTCTTTTCCCCTGCAAATTAGAGAAATCTCAAAAGAGCCAATTCAGCAATTTAGAAAGCGTCAAAGAACAGTTGCGGAACTTGCCAAATAATGGCTTTGCTTACGGTATCCTCTCTCAAAAATCAGAATTCGCATCTATCTTACCGCCAATTCCCCAAGGCATCCTGTTTAACTATTTGGGGCAATTTGATGAAAACCTTTCCCAAGCAGCACCCTTTACCCCAGCGAACGAAGATGCCGGACTATCTCGACACCCACAAAATAGGCGGGCTTTTCAACTAGAAATTACTAGTTTAATTGCTAATGGCAAACTCCAAATGCGGTTTGGTTTTAGCAAAGCTTTACATCGAGAAGAAACGATTCGCCGTTTAGCAGATAGTTTTTCTAAACATTTACAGACTTTGTTAGCAACTAGCCGCCATCAAGAATACAGTTTAACATCTGCTGATTTTCCCCTCGCTAACCTTAATTCAGAACAACTGGTTATTGCTTTGGTGCGAACTACTGATGTGGAAGATATTTATCCTCTATCCCCTGTTCAGGAAGGAATACTTTTCCATGCAAATTATGAATCAGAAAAAGATATTTATCTGCAACAGGTGAGTGGTGAAATTAAGGGTTTTCTAGACGTAGAAACTTTTAAAAAAGCTTGGGAATCTTGTATTAACCGCCATCCTAGTTTACGCGCTTCCTTTGTCTGGCGCGATTTACCCCGACCGTTGCAACGCATTCACCGCCGAGTCAATTTGCCCTTTGTCTACGAAGACTGGCGCGGATGCGATATTAATGAAGTAGCAATGAAATGGTCAATTCTGTTAACAACAGACCGCCACCAAAGCTTTTCAACAGAAAGGGCCCCACTGATGCGGATGACGTTAGTGAGAACCCAAGAACAGAAATGGCAATTTCTCTGGACTCACCATCATCTCCTTTTGGATGGTTGGTCATTACCGCTAGTTTTCCGGGATGCGATCGCATTTTACCAAGCTAAAACAGAACGCCCAAATTTACCACAACCACCCATCTACCGAGATTTTATTGCTTGGTTGCACAAACAAGAATCTGGTTTGGCAGAATCTTTCTGGCGCAAAGAATTAAGCGGTTTCCAGGAAGCAACTACTTTTGGCATTAAAAAACACTCTTATGATGATTACCAAACCTTACAAACTACTATCTCCAAGGAGATTTACACCCAACTGAAAGCCTTTGCTCAAAAGAATCAAGTAACTTTAAATACTTTAGTGCAAGCGGCTTGGGGCATTCTTTTGAGCCGATATAGTGGTTCTGAAGATGTGGTTTTTGGTGTCACTGTGTCGGGACGTACTACCGAATTATCGGGTTTTGCAGAGATGGTGGGTCTATTTATTAACACCTTACCCTTGCGTCTGAAATTAGATGCAGCCACACCCTTGAAACCGTGGTTAATAGAATTGCGCGATCGCATCTCGGCAATTAATCAATATTCCTTCACTCGTTTAGTAGATATTCAAGGATGGAGTGACATTCCCAGAGGAGAACCGTTGTTCGAATCCATTGTGGTTTACGAAAATTACCCAGTGGAAGAAAGCCTGCGTCAAAATCCCGGAGAACTGGCGATCCATTCTGTTGAATCTTTGGAGAAAAACCATTACCCCATCAGTCTATATGCCTTACCAGGAGATGATTTGACGCTGAAAATCGCTTTTGGGCAGCAGATTGGGAGTGCAAAAACACGAGGAGATATATTACATCATCTAACCCAGATATTGACCAGTTTTGTTACCGAAAAACCGCAATTCATTGGTGAAATTGGTTTGTTATCGAAAGCGGAATTAGGTAAGGTAAATTACCCATTACCCATTACCCATTACTCCAATACTCCAATACATGAATTATTCAGTCAGCAAGCCGCTCAAACTCCCGATGCGATCGCTATTTTCCCCTCCCTAACCTACGCAGCTTTAGAATGCAAATCTAACCAAGTTGCTCACGCACTACTGCAACTTGGTGTGACGCGAGAAACCTTAGTGGCGGTTTGTTTAGAACGTCATGCAGGTTTGCTAATAGCATTGTTAGGAATTATGAAAGCAGGCGCGGCCTATGTACCACTAGATCCTACCTTCCCGCGCGATCGCCTGGAGTGGATGCTTGCAGATAGCGTGGCGGCTGTAATCATCACCGAAGATCAACTTGTGTCAGCGCTTCCAGCATCATCAGCAAAAGTTCTGTTACTAGATTCGGTTTCGACCCAACCAGATACCGCACCACCTGCGGTTGCTGGTAACAATCACTTAGCTTACGTTATCTATACATCCGGTTCCACTGGACGACCTAAAGGAGTACAAATTCAGCATGAATCTTTGGTGAATTTCCTCCTCAGTTTCCAAGAAAAACTGCGACTGACTGCTGCTGATACCCTAGTTGCAGTAACTACAATTTCTTTTGATATTGCTGGACTAGAACTTTTCTTACCATTAATTAGCGGTGCAAAATTAGTCCTAGCTGACAAGGAAACTACCAGAGATGGATTTAAGTTAGCTCAACTAATGCAAACATCCCAAGCCACGGTGATGCAAGCCACTCCAACTACCTGGAGATTGCTCTTGGCTGCTGGTTGGCAACCAAATGATAGTTTTCGCATCCTCTGCGGTGGAGAAGCTTTGCCAGTTGATTTAGCCGCCTCTCTTCTCAACTCTCAGGTGAATCTGTGGAATGTTTACGGGCCGACGGAAACCACAATTTGGTCTACCGTCAAAGAAATTAAGCTGCAACAGGATGCACATTCCATAGGTAGTGGAATTGCCAACACATCAATTTATATTTGGGATAATGCTGGTAATCCTGTTCCAGAAGGGGTTGTAGGTGAGTTGTTGATTGGGGGAGCAGGATTAGCACGAGGTTATCGCCAAAGACCAGATTTGACGGCGGAAAGATTTGTTCCCAATCCCTTAGCCACAAATCCCGGTGAGCGATTGTATCGGACTGGTGATTTGGCGCGTTGGCTACCCAATGGTGAAATTGAATTTTTGGGACGCATCGATTACCAGGTTAAAATCCGTGGTTTCCGTATCGAACTAGGGGAAATTGAAACCGTTTTAGAAACTCATCCTGCGATCGCACAAGCTATTGTCCAAGCTATTGACGATACTGTAGCAGGTAAAAAGCTTGTTGCATATCTAGTTGTCAAATCTGAAGCTGAAAAACCCCCTCTCGAAACTTTGCAATCATATACGTTGGCAAAACTACCCGATTATATGCTGCCTGACTCTTGGGTGTTTCTAGATGCGATGCCTCTAACACCTAATAATAAAGTTGATCGCCTTGCTCTACCCTTACCAAATCAGTTTGATCATCAAGTTGATTATACAGCGCCGACAAATGCGATCGAAGAAGCATTAACCTATATTTGGCAAGAAATTCTGCAAGTCGATAAGGTGGGAATTATGGATGACTTTTTCCAACTGGGCGGACATTCTTTATTAGCCGCTCAAGTTCATGCTCGCATTAGAAAAGTATTTTTGATTGATTTAGAACTACGAGAACTTTTTGATACGCGAAGAATTGAAAAAATGGCACAACTTTTATTAGCGCGAGAGCCTCAAGTGGGACGCACTGAAAAAATAGCGAAAGCGTTTTTACGTCTCAAACAAATGACACCAGAAGAAAAGGCTAAACTTCTCCAAGAAAAACGTAAAAAGGATTGAAAAAAGGCTGAATTGTCATGTTTTTAAATCAAGGACAACAGTAAATTTCATGTTATTCACCAAGGCGGCGGGAAGCACACTTGCTTTTTGGGGTGTTTCGACTGCGCTCAACATAAGTGTTCGGGATAGCCGCCCGGCCGCCGTTAACTGTTAATGTGAAATCCCATCCCCTTTTAGGTGTGGGATGATCTGAAAAAATCTACAAATAGGAATTTTTTGATGAGTAAACATGATTTAACCACAGTGAGGCACATTGAACGGGTTGAACAACCGACAAGAGAAGAATTCCAAAGGAATTTTCTCTCTCCTAGAAGACCCGTCATCATCACTGATGCTATTAATGATTGGAATGCTCTCTCTTTATGGACTGCAAATTATCTAACTAGCTTATTTAGTGATAAAGAGGTTGAGATAAGTGTTTCTCAAAATAGTATTTTTACAGGCAATCTGGAAAATGGATTTGCTAATTTGAGACAGAAAATGCAATTTAATGACTTTATCAACATCCTGAGTTCAAAAAATAAATTTGATAAATTCTACTATCTTCAACAACAGTCAATCCCTACAGAATTTCCCGAACTCTTGAAAGATATTAAGTTTCCAGAATATTTTGATAAAAAGTTATTTGTCGATCCAACAATTTGGATTGGTTCTGGCGGTAACACATCTCCATTGCATTATGACGCAATGGATAACTTATTTATTCAAGTTAGCGATCGCAAGCGTTTTCTGTTGTTTGACCCGCAACAAACATCTTCATTATATCCTTTTCCGGCTGGCTCAAAAATCCCCCACATGAGCCAAATAAATATTGAGAACCCAGATTTGGATAAATTTCCCAATTTCCAAAAAGCCAAATATTTTGAGTGTATTGTTGAACTTGGTGAAATTTTATTTATTCCTGCTTTTTGGTGGCATCAAGTATACTCACTAGAAAATTCAAATCACCAGCTAAATATCTCTGTAAATTTCTGGTCTAAGCCACCTATTAGTCAATTTTTAACTCCTCCTGGGCGGAGATTGGCAGCACAAATACCCACTATTTTAAAGAGAGCTTTTAGTCGATGATTCTATATTAGAATGGTATAATAAGTAATTTTTTCAACCTCAGAACATTTGTTAATTTACCTCCTGAAACCTTACAAGCCAAAAAATATACATCTAATTTATAAAATATGTATGTCACTAAACTAATTGAACTAATTCGGGAACTGCGTAATTTTACCCTCTTTTGGCTGGGGCAGTCTCTGTCTGAAATTGGAAATCGCCTAACAGGATTTGGTTTAGGTATCTGGGTTTATCAGAATACTCATGCTGTTACACAACTTAGCCTAGTTATATTTTTTACAACCTTGCCCGGTGTATTAATCACTCCCTTTGCCGGTGCATTAATAGATAGATGGAATCGAAAATGGACAATTATTTTTAGTGAAATAGCTGCGGCTTTAATCACACTCACACTTGCTGTACTATTACTGACTGGCAATCTGCAACTTTGGCATACTTATGTTTCTGCATTTTTTACCTCAGTCTGCGGTTCTTTTCAAATGACTGCCAAAGGTGCTGCTTTACCTTTGATGGTTCCTAGCAATCAGATGGGGAGAGCTAATGGCTTGATTCAGTTCAGCACAGCATTAGGACAACTGGTTGCACCAATCTTGGCAGGTCTACTCATTGCTAATGTACAACTTCAGGGCTTGCTGCTGATTGATTTGTCTACTTATTTAATTGCATTGTTAACCCTACTATTTATTCATATTCCTCAGCCAGAATCTAGTATTCTGCCAACAATGGGAATATCTACCATCATCAATGATATTGTTTATGGCTGGGAAAACATTTCTTCTCGCTTTTTCTTGCTGATTCTACTGTCATTCATGACAGTTTATTTTTTTGTGAACGGCATGACTTCTGTCTTGATTAATCCCTTAATATTATCTTTCTCTTCAACTACAACATTTGGGAGCGTAATGTCAATTGCCGGCTGTGGAATGGTTGCTGGCAGTATCCTTATGAGTATCTGGGGAGGAGGCAAAAAATCTATCTCTGCTCTATTTATATTTTCGGCATTAAATGGGATAGGTCTACTAATCACTGGCATTAAACCCTTTATTCCTACCATCGCCTTGGGCATTTTTATTTCATTTTTTACCTTGCCCATTATTCTAAGTACTAATAGTACAATTTTGCAAACTAGCATCCCCCAAAATGTCCAGGGACGTGTTCTTTCCTTGTTCTACACTTTGGCAGGCTTGGGTGGGGCTTTTGGTAATCTTAGTGCCAGTCCCCTAACCGATGGATTTCTGGAACCTATGCTATCTAATGATGGGCTACTTGCTAGTACTGTAGGGCGGGTAATTGAAACTGGTTCAGGGCGTGGAATCGGTTTTTTGATGGTTCTTGAAGGGCTACTTGTTTTAATCATGTCAGTCAGCTTATACAATTATTTTGCATTGAAAGAAATGGATGAAGAATTATTAATTAGTGATGGAGAAATAATAAACAATAAGATGATAATAAATACGTTTGACCAAGAACATTAATAACTCATCCAAGGTAGCTGGATAAACATAGGTATTTTGCTTTTATTTACATCCAATTTAAATTACTAGTTTATAGACTTTTTTGTATTAAGGAAAACAGGTGATAATTTATTAACTAATTATAGATATTTAAGTATACAAAAAGATAATTAAAGCCAGCTATCCGTTATTTTAAAGTTTTCATAACCGCAACATCTGTCCCTTAATAGCTGTTGCTAGTACATGATAACCAAATTCTGCTTTAGCATCATTGAGACATCTTTCTATTAAAAGACCCTCCAACCGGTGCTAACAACAACTTTCTCGGTAATGATACATATGCAATAAATGGACAATTTACAAATACTAGCAAAAGTAAATCCTCCAACTTGGTTAAAAATCTTAGTAATAATCCTGATCGGGTTAGGTATTTTCTTTCGCTTTGCTCATCTAGGACACAAAATATACTGTTGTGATGAATCTTGGACATCTGTAGCGATTTCTGGTCACACGGTAGCCGGGCTAAAACAGGAAGTTTTTAATTATCAAGGCACAATTCCTATTACCATCTTCGACAAATATCAACATATTAATCCAGGTCATGGTGTGGCTGATACAGTGAATTACTTAATCACCTCAGACCCACAGCATCCCCCCTTATATTACGTAATGGTGAGATTGTGGGCACAAGTATTTGGAGATTCACCTACTGGGATGAGGAGTTTATCAGCACTCATCAGTATGTTGATATTTCCCAGCGTGTATTGGCTGTGTTTAGAGTTGTTTGAGTCGACCGTTGTGGGATGGGTAGCGATGGCATTGGTTGCCGTTTCTCCTTTGCAGTTATTTTTTGCTCAAGAAGCCCGTCAATACAGTTTGTGGATGGTAGAAATTTTACTATCTAGTGCTGCATTATTGCGAACTATTAGACAAGAAAATAAAGTAAATTGGGTTGTGTATACCCTCACCTTACCCTTGGGATTATACACCCATTTATTCACAGTTTTGGTAATGATCAGTCATGGTATTTATGTAGTTATTCAACAACAATTTCGCTTTACGAAAACCTTACTCAATTATCTGCTTGTTAGTATTGCTGCCTTCTTAATATTTTTGCCTTGGTTGATTGCGATCATCCCCCACACTAGGACAGCACTAGAGCTTACTTCAGGATCGGCAGTAAAATGGATAAATAATCCCTTTGAGCTAATCGCTATTTTTCTGATTCGAGTTACCCGAATATTTTTCGATCTTAATTTAACTTCAGATATATTCACATTTAATAGTTTTACTCTTGAAGGTTCTCTAATTTATAGTATTACTGCATTAATATTCAGCTTAAGTTTGATTGGTTATTTGATTTTTTACATCATAAAAATACTCAAGTACAAAACCAGCCTATTAATTTTTTTAATGGGAGGATTTACCAGCCTATTGTTAGTAATATATGATCTAATCTCTGGTGGAATTCGCTCTATCCAAGTTCGCTACCAATTGCCTTTATATCTCAGCCTAGAAATTATTGTAGCCTATGTTTTAGCTTTTCATATTTTCCAAGAAAAGACGTTGCAGAAAAACATCTCTCAATCCCTACTAGTCGGATTGCTGATAGCTGGGTTAATTTCTGATGTCAGATTTTTTCAAGCTGGAAATTGGTGGACGCAATCGGATGGACAATTTATCAGAGAAACAGGTCAATTGATTAAGGAATCAGAGAGACCTTTACTGGTAATTAATGATTCTCCTATTAATTTGGGAGGAATCCTAACCTTAAGCCGTTATTCACCAAAAGTTAGCCTACTTCCAGTAGCAGATGATAGCCTGTTGCTGATTCCTCCGAAATTTAGTCACATTTTATTTATGCAAAATAATAGTAGTTTATTTCATCAACTGGAGCAAGATAAAACCTATTCTTTGAAAATTGTTAAAGTGCTTAATCTACCACCTGGAGGTTTATGGCAATTCGAGAAAATTGAGCAATCGTAAACAGTAGAATTTGACACTATATAAGTAGTAAAAAATAAAACCCTATAAGCCTAATGAATCAATGTCTTCAGATTAATATTCTAATAAATCGGCTGTGTTTAAGTCTTCCTTGGCTGGTTGTGAATAGGCTGATTTGTTTCGCCATAGTGGGTTTAAGTGGTGTATTTGTAGACTTAGGAGGATTCTATATTTTGCATACTCTATTGGGTTGGATGTTAACTCCAAGTGCAATACTTTCAACAGAGATAGCAATCATTAATAATTTTCTCTGGAATGATCTATGGACTTTTGGAGATGTATCTGTTCAGAAACAATTAGACAAGCGGTTGCGACGTTTTTTCAAGTTCAACCTAATTTGTTTTTTTGGACTGATTTTTAATAGTTTAATTGTAAATTGGCTATTTTATAAATTCGAGATGAATGAATACATTGCAAAATTAGTAGCAATCGTTGGTGTAACTTTTTGGAATTTTTCGCTCAACTGGAAGGTGAATTGGCAAATAAGCGGGACAGAAGTAGATGTTTTGAGAGATAAGTCCATCACCTGAGCTAACTTTTTTGCTAACTCACCATTTTTAATTCGTAGGAATGCTCTATGCGTTATTTTGACGAATACTGTGAAGTACATTTAGACCCTAGCACAGCACCATATACTTGGGTATTTAAGAGTGATGAAAAAATCTCCATCAGATTTGGTATTCACTTATTTAAAAATCCAGATTATGGCCAGATAGTTTATGAATTGAATGATGGACAAGGTTATTCCGATTCAGATCGAATTACGGCACAAGCTGAAAGCGTTATAGAAAATGGCTTCCAAATGTTCTCAGCCATCCTACCGCCTATGAGTAGCGGGGGAGGATATCGTTACAGTTTAGGTTATGTCGATACATTTGGTAATGAACATACAAGCACGCGATCGCATTTTTTGTTAGTCTGTGATGAAGCACCCCGCTCAATGGCTGAAATCCCATCTGTATTTCTGGGCTATGTAGATAATCAGCCTTTATATGGACTAAAACCAAAGGTTGCAATGACATCTAGTCCCGATGATTGGGAAGCACGTCTATTTTACTCAATCATGATTGATCGATTTGCTCGCAGTGCAGACAGCAACTACACTGGTCTAAGTGCAGTCAAATATGATCCAACTTCACCCTATACAAGTCATGGTGGAACAATTCGGGGCGTAATTGAGCAGATAACATACTTGAAGTCATTAGGAATTCGAGCCATTATCCTCAGCCCTGTCTATGTCAACGCTGCTGATGGCTATCATGGCTATCATCCTATCCACCTATTGATGGTTGATCCACGTTTGGGTACACTTATGTGTCTGCGTGAACTGGTGAAAACTGCTCATGAAGCTGATATTGCTGTCATTTTAGACGTTGTTAACAACCATATTGCAGATAGTATTAACTGGCAAGAGTATGGGGGGCCACCAGGGGGAGAGTTCAAGTATGTGCAAGGTGATGGCTCTGCGGTTATGCCTTTTCCTATAGAAGCCCGTAACACATTACTCTTTCACGGGCCTGAATACACTGATATGGTAAATCAAAGGCTCTTTGGCTTCTTAGAAGATTGGCGAACAGAGACAAGCTACGTCCGAGAATTACTGATTCAACACCTAAAATACTGGATTGCAGAAACAGATATTGATGGCTTCCGATACGATTCAGCACGTCACGTTGGTCTTGATTTCTGGGAGCCTTGCGTTGAAGAGATATCAAGGTATGCTGCCTATCTTGGAAAAAAGCAGTTTCTGCAAATAGCCGAACACGCTGGTAGTACTCACGAAGAAGTAATTGCCTACAATGGAGCGAAATTTTCAAATCTGATCGACTACCCGACTTATTATGCTGTCAAGCGTTCTTTGGCTGATGGTAATTGGCTAGGGGGTTTGGCAGATTATTTTTGTGGTTTTCTAGAGCCATCGCATCCATATTATGCTGGTTGGCGGAATAATATTATGTTCCTCGATAACCAAGACACAAGTAGAATTTTCCATCACTTCTTGAGTTGTCTAGGAAATCAGGATGAAGCGCGAGTCCGGTTATATTTTGCACTTGCTTGCTTAATTTTGGGGCCGCAAATACCTTCTATCTATCAAGGAACAGAGCAAGAATTTTCTGGCGCTTTAGGGATACATCAACACCAGGATACAGGTGAATGCATTGGTCATGATTGCTATGTGCGGGAAGATATGTTTGATAACCCTGCTTGTGTGTGGGAATTTGGGCCGATTAACCGCAAAATTTTTGAACCATATAATAAAAACCACCCAAGTTTTTTACTAATTCGACAGCTTGCCGAAATTAGGTTTCAAAATAGACTAATTCATAGTGGAAACCGCACTCTCTTATGCTCTAGGAATAATGGTCTCTGGTGTGTACTCATTCATGGTGCAGAGGATGAACAGCCGCTTTTTGTGGCGATGAACCTGGGGTCTACACCAGTAGTTGAGGAGGCTTTAAAGATTCCTAATTGGTACGGCAAGTTCTGCGGAGTCGATATGTTAATTGCTACATCGGGGGGAGTATTCCATCTTGTGGAAGGTGGTATGCGAATTAAACTTCCACCATTCACATTTGTCTTAGGACGACTATTACAGGTGACAATTAAAGCTCAAGAATAGGAGCAAGTTTTATTGTCTCTTTAATCCCTACATGGGGGTAACATTGCCTGCTGAAGATTCAAAATCAGGTACATTAACTTCCAAGTCTCGGATGGCAGGGTATTGGGAGCCAATAAATGCTGTCATTAATATAAAACACCCGATAATTACAAACAATAGTCCAATCCCCCGACCAGGCCCAGAACCAATTATTTGGCCAACCAGTACTTGAGACCAAACTCCATCAAAAGCCATCAGTGGCTCGAAAACATAGTCAGCTAGGGGGCCTGCAACGATCGCAGCGAGCGGTATAGCCGCCCCCCACATTGCTCCGGTTAATGCAAATACTCTTCCCTGTACCGACTCGGCAACTTTTGTCTGCAAAATAACTTGCACTGAGCCATTGATGAAAGGCGCAGTCAGGAAGAAAAGTAAAGTAGCGATCGCAATTTGGATAATAGAAGGGCGTAAACCCGCAAGGGCAATGCACACCCCACTTACCGACATAGTGATTAGAACAGGGCTGATTAAGTTCTGCCAACTATTCTTCCATGTGCTCATCACTATAGCTCCCACGAACATACCAAGACCGCTAAGAAATGCAATCTGTCCTAAGCTAGTTGGCGTAGTTAATGAAAGAATTAGGGGAAAGCTTAGTACACTCACGAAGCCGACCAAGAATTGATAAATGGTGAACAGAAGCACAAAGCTGAGTAGTCCCGGACGCTCTGTTAAATAAGTCCAGCCGTAGAGTGTTTCTCGCAAAAATGAGGCAGGCGGAGTGGACTCATTCGCTTCAGTAACCGGGCTGATCTCAGGGAATCGCACCAACAGAAGCGGAACAAGGGCAACCAGTAAGGTTGCGAAGTCGATAATCAGAATGCCTTTTTGCTTAACAATAGCCAGTAAAATACCTGCTAGTAAAGGCGAAATGATTTGCTGAATGCCCATGCCCAATTGAATCATACCGCTCACCCGTGCTAAATCCTCTTGAGGCACCAAAGAGGTAATGGAAGCTTTATAAGCAGGCGTATGGAAAGCACCGATGATGGAAGTAATGATATTTCTGAGATAGATGTGCCAAATCTCTAATTGACCAATACTGATTAGTAGTATCAGAATTAGGGTACATAGTCCTTTACAGGCATGACTAATAATCATGATCCAGCGACGATCCCAACGATCGACTAATGTGCCTGCTATTGGCGAAATGACGATGAGCGGTATCGTACAAGTCAGGGTAAGGAAAGCAAATTGGGTGGCAGAGCCAGTTTGCTGAAATACCGAGATATCTAGAGCAAACCCGGTCATAGACACGCCAATCAGAGAAATTAGTTGTCCTAACCAAATAAATGTGAAAATACGCATTTTTATGTATAAAATTATGATTTAGTTGTCGTTCTGTATTATATGTATACTTGGTCGAGTTGAAATGAAAGTACTACTTATTTTAACTAAGACGAAGTGCGTAAACTCTAGATCATGGAGTAGATATACATAGATAAAGTTAGCGATCGCTAGTAGGGGGTAAATTGCGATCGTCAATAAGACTCTCTTTTGAACCTGTCTCTGATTAATCCCTACCGCAATGAATAGAGGGCGTAGTTATGAAAATCCTCAGAACTAGAAAAATTTATATAGTCTACAAATGAATCGATTCAGCTTGAAAGCGGTTAAACGGTTTTGGGCGATCGCTCAACTCTATTGGTTAGGCAATGAAAAACGAGGTGCTATAGGTTTACTTGTGCTTCTCGGAGTTTTATTATTAGCTACCACTCAAGTCAAGGTTTTCTTAAATACTATACAGGGAGATTTAATTTCTGCCCTTTCCGCCCATAATAGTACTAAATTCTGGCAAGGTATACTAGTTGCCTTCGGGGGAATAATCGTCTTTGGTTTCCTAAATTCTGGCTATGGTTTTCTGCGAGAGACAATCGGCATTTATTGGCGACGATGGTTGACCCATCATTTACTCAATCAATATTTCCAAAATCGCGCTTTTTATGATCTGAGTAACTCTCATAAAGAGATTGATAACCCAGACCAACGTATTTCTGAAGATGTTGCCAATTTTTGCCAGCAATCTATTCAGCTGCTGGTGAATTGTCTGGAATCTATTTTTGTAGTAATTGCTTTTAGTGTCATTCTCTGGTCTATTTCCAAAAATCTAGTTATTGCTTTGGTAGTTTATTCTATTTTAGCTTACGCCATAACTATTGGGTTCTATGGCAAAAAATTAACGCAACTGAATTTTGAACAACTAAAAAAAGAAGCTGATTTTCGCTTTGGTTTAGTCCGTATCAGAGAGAATGCTGAGTCTATTGCCTTCTATAACGGTATCCTTCAAGAAGCTAATAAAATTAAACTTATATTTAATGCAGTTTTTCATAACTTTAAGCGATTGATATTATGGTCAGAGGTGTATTTAAACATATTTAAATATCAGTTTGGTTATCTCCCCTGGATCATACCAGCATTGATTTTAGGAAACCAAATTCTGTCAGGTGAGACGGAGGTGGGAAAAGTCACAGAAGCTGGTGGTGCCTTTGGACAGGTTGCTTTTTCTGTGAATCTGATTATGTATCAGTTTGAAAAATTTACTAAATTTGCTGCTTCAATTAATCGCTTATACGTATTTTATGAATATCTCAAACAGCCAAGTAAAGCAATAGCTAATTCTAGGACTATTGATATAGTTATAGACAGCCGTTTAGCCTTGGAAAACCTGACTGTCGAAACACCCAATTATCAAAAAACTTTATTTAGCAACCTTTCTGTAGCACTGGAAAGAGGACAGGGATTACTAATTATGGGAGATAGCGGTTGTGGTAAAAGTTCTTTGTTGCGTGCCTTGGCTGGTTTATGGAATTCGGGAACAGGTGTGATTGTTCGTCCAGAATTAGAAGAAATGCTATTTTTACCGCAGCGTCCTTACATGATTTTAGGGACTCTTCGGGAGCAGTTAATCTATCCTAACGCCAAGGTTGATTTGAGTGATGAAGAACTCCATCAAGTTCTCCACAGAGTCAATCTGTCAGACTTAGCAGAACGGTTTGGTGGTTTTGAGGTCGAGCAAGATTGGAGTGATGTTCTTTCTTTGGGGGAACAGCAAAGATTAGCTTTTGCTCGGCTTTTAGTTACGAAACCAAAATATGCAATTTTAGATGAAGCGACTAGTGCTTTAGATATTAACAACGAAGAACATCTTTATAGTCTTTTACTAGAAACAGAGACAACCTTTATTAGTGTTGGTCATCGCCCTACTCTCAAAAAATATCATCAGGTCATTGTTAATCTTTAAATTTGTCAAAATAGCAGGTATTTTCTATGAGTCGTGTAATATTTATGAACGTTTCCGCTGCCGGGCACGTTATTCCAACCTTTGGATTAGTGACGGAGTTGATGAAGAGAGGTGAAGAGGTAATTTATTACGAGGTTCCCCATTTTCAACAAGAAATCGAGTCTTTTGGAGCTGCTTTTCGTTGCTATCCTCAACTCAATCCTGAGACAGCGCCACCATCTGAAAATGAAATGTCTCTAGTGCCTTCTCTAACTTGGTGTACTCGTGAGATGCTACCAGCACTCTTAGAATCAGTGCGTGCAGAAAAGCCAGATTATATTATTCACGACTCTCTCTGTCTCTGGGGAAGACTAGTGGCACAGTTGCTCAATATTCCTGCCGTTAATTCCATTGCTACAGCCGCTTTTACTCCCGAAAGTTTCTATGAATGTCCTTGGCTGAGGAAGAAACTACCACGATTGTTAAAAGAGGCGGCTGGTGGGATGAAGCACTATCGTCAACATCAACGTGAGTTACGAGCAACTTATGGTGTACCTCCAATTAAATTTGTTGACACTTTTACTAATATTGAACCTCTCAACATTTGTTATTTACCCCTAGAACTCCAACCTTATAGCGATAAATTTGATGAAAGCTTTCATTTTGTTGGCCCTTGTAATCCCGTGCGGGCAGTAGAATATGATTTCCCAATGAAGAAATTGAATTCATCCAAGCTCATCCTGATTTCATTTGGGAATATTCACGACCCAGGTTTGGGATTCTACCATAAATGCATTGAGGCTTTTGCTAACACAGATGCTCAGGTGGTAATGGTGTTGAGTGCAGCTTTGGATGTCACACTTCTAGGAGATATCCCAGAAAACTTTATCATTCGACCTATGGGAACTGTTCCCCAATTAGAAATATTAGAGCGTGCCAGTCTATTTATTATGCACGGTGCAGGCGGTGGAACACGGGAAGCTGTCTGGTATTCGGTGCCAATGATTGCAGTACCACAAACTTATGAGCAAGAAATCATTTCCCGCCGCATTCAGGAGCAGGGTGCAGGAATTATGATGATGTTAGAAGATATAACTTCAGAAGGCTTGCGACAAACGGCGCAGCAAATTTTTGATAATAGCTCCTTCCGAGTAAATAGTGGTCGTTTGGGTGACGCTTGTCGTGCGGCTGGCGGAGTAAAGCGAGCGGTAGATGAAATTCTGCGATATGTTTGTGAGCAGAAAGATTCACAGACATTAGAATCTATATCTTAATTGCTGCTGCTGCTAGGGAAGTTGGAAAAAGTTTGTAAATAGAGTGATACTAATTCTCCATGAAGATGCACGTAAGTTTTATTAAACGAACCGCAAAGGGCGCAAAATACGCAAAGTAAGAGAGATATTAAGTAATTATTCAGTGCAAGTTTAAAGAGAATTGGTATTACATAATAAGCACTGTTTTGAATTGTTTAATTGTATTTGCCTCTTTTTGAAGTAAGCTTATTTTATAAACAAGCCCAGGCAAAAAATTTAGACAGTACTTTTGAGGAAAGAGCGAAAGAACCAGTATGGTTCTAAAAGCATACCGAATAAAACTCTGGTTATCTGGTGTTTTGCAGGCAACCAAGAAGTAGTCATGTGGTGTATGGTATAAGTCTCTGAGCTAGGCTGGCTCTTGAAGATTTTGCCGTTAAGTTCCATTGGAGCACCTGGTTCAAAAATATATCCTGGACATATACGAACTGTGGGACTTTCATGGAATTTACTTGCTACTACGGAATCATTTAACATGATAGGCCCGGTGCTGTAGCCTACATAATAGGGCATGGTATATTGGGCTGAATTATCTTTGCGTTTTTGTAATTCCTCGAAGACTTTTAGCCAGAGAGGATGTCCTGGAACACTGCCCATAATGGCATTACTAAAGCAAACTAATTTTGAAAGCACAAGCTCAAAATCTGCTAATAAATCATCAAGTGGTTTGAGGCATTCAATATCCATATCAATATAGAAACCTCCATAATGATGAAGGATAAAATAGCGTATGGCATCAAAACGTTGAATTTTATGGGGATAAGCATCAAATATTGGCAGAAACCAGGGATAATTATCTGCCATAAATTTCTTTGCTCTGGCTTCATCCCAAAATTGGTGTTCCCATTCTGGGTGATGCTGCAAAACTGTTTGATGATAACGACGATATTTTTCTGGTATGGCTGCTTCTCCCAGAAAAAAAATCTGATGGATTATTTTGGGAATTTTAGTCATTGAGCAATTGGGTGTGGTTTTGATTCTTCGCAGTCTCTAGTACTTTGTCAAGCTAGTTTTGAGGGTTTGTAGTAAGGACTTTAGTGCTTAGAAAATAAGGACTAAAGTCCTTACTACGAACTTCTAGTCCTCAATCTCTAAGAGGATGTTTGAAAAGTCGTGATTGATGTATTAAATATTTTTTACCCCTTCCTAACCCTCCCCTTATAAAGGGGAGGGGACTGGATTTTCTGGTTTCCCTCCTTTACAAGGGGGGATTAAGGGGGGTGATTAAAATCATAGTCAAACATCCTCTAAAAGGATGTTTGAAAAGTATTATTGCTCACATCAAAATATTAAAAACCTAGCCCCCTTTTTCTATAAGAGAAGGCAGGGTGGTTTCATACAACCAGAGAAAAACTAAAACTGGGTTTCAAAGCCTCTCTCCGTTTCGGGGAGAGGTTTGGAGAGGGGTAAAAAGCCATGCTACAAAACAAGAAATCAAGGCTTATGTATTTTTCTTTTTTCGTATGAAACCACCCTGCTTTTTCTATAAGAGAAGGGGGGTTTCAAAGTCTCTCGACCTTTCGGAGAGAGGAATGGAAGCGGGGTTTTTATTAGTATACTTTTCGAATTTTCAAACATCCTCTAACTTAAGTTTTACAATTCAGGATGAGCAGATGCTTCTTGCATCGCCTGACGCAAACTTAAAGGACGCATATCTGTCCATACTTCTTCGATATAGGCTAAACATTCAGTTTTAGAGCCTTCTTTGCCTACAGATTTCCATCCTAATGGCAGTTCCTGTTTCCATTTCGGCCAAATTGAATATTGTTCTTCATGATTGACTACTACAAGATAAATAGTTTCGTCGTTGTGTTCGTTGTTACTCATGGTTTTTTAGGCTCCTTTGTTTTGGTGATTGGTCTATTACCCATTACCTTTAACTAATATGCCGTCATCGCTTAAGTTTACAGAACGGCGTTGGCGCGAGGCTTTGGGAATATCGGTGGTTGTTTGCACAGATGGAGAAGTTGCTAGTAAAAGAGCGATCGCTTCTGGGGTACGATGGGTGAATAATTGAGTTAAGGGAAACTCGGTTTGATAGGTTTGGCGCAAACAGATGGCTAATTGGGTAACTAGCAGGGAATCTCCGCCAATTTCAAAGAAATCATCGGTAATTCCTACCTGTTCTATTTGCAATAAACTAGCTATCAGGGAACAGATAGTTGCTTCTTGCTCATTTCTAGGTGAAATGTAAGGTTTACTTGTCCAACTCCAATCGGGTGCGGGTAAAGCTTTGTAGTCGACTTTGCCGTTAACTGTTAAGGGAATGGCTTCTAGTGGCACAAAGACCCCTGGAATCATATAGTCTGGTAATTTGCTCTTTAAAAACTCTGGTAAGACGGTTTTCAGGTCTGAATCGGTATTAGAGATAAAGTAAGCAATTAGCCGATTATCTCCATTTGCAGCTTTCCCTACGGTGACTAAGGCTTCTTTTACTTGGGGGTGAGTGCTGACGACAGCAGTAATTTCACCTAGTTCAATACGAAAACCGCGTATTTTCACTTGCTGGTCGGCGCGCCCGAGATATTCTAGTTCGCCATTCGGTAGACGACGCGCTAAATCTCCACTGCGATATAGACGACTACCAGGAGTTTTGGCGTAGGGGTCGGGAATAAATCTCTCTGCACTCAAACGAGGCTGATGCAGATAACCCCGCGTCACTCCCGCACCGCCAATGTAGATTTCCCCAGGAACTCCTATCGGCATTGGTTCCAGATTCTCATCTAAGATATAGAGATTTAAATCGGGAATCGGTTGACCAATAACGCTACCTCGATTGGCGTTTACATCTGCTTGGGTAATCGGTCTATAGGTGACGTGAACGGTGGTTTCAGTAATACCATACATATTAATTAATCTTGGTTCTTCGTCGCCATATAACTCAAACCACAGTTGTAGGATTGGTAGTTCTAAGGCTTCTCCCCCGAAAATCACGTAACGCAAAGGTAGCTTTTGTGTCTCTGATGTGGCTACTTGGATTAATTGCTTGAAGGCTGATGGAGTTTGATTTAATACCGTAACTTTGTGGTTTTGGAGCAGTTGGAAAAAGTCCTTTGGCGAGCGACTTGTCCAATAGGGGACTACGACTACTTGACCGCCATATAGCAAGGCTCCCCACATTTCCCAAACGGAGAAGTCGAAGGCGTAGGAGTGAAACAACGTCCAAACATCTGCGCTGTTAAATTCAAACCAGGATTGAGTGGCTTTGAGCAAGCGAATAACGTTGGCATGAGTGACAATACAGCCTTTCGGTTTGCCTGTGGAACCACTTGTATAAATTATATAGGCTGGATGCTCTGGTAATATCTGGACTGCTAAGGACTCATGGCTTTGATTTTCTAGTTGGGTGGCTATCTCTTCGAGAATGATAATTTCGGTATCACCTGCGGGAATTTTAGGAACGACTGAACGCTGGGTGATGAGTAGAGAAACGCCACTATCTTGTAAGAGAAATTCTATGCGATCGTTTGGATGACTAGTATCAATCGGAACATAAGCGCCACCCGCTTTGAGGATTGCTAGGATGGCTATTACTAAATGTTCAGAACGTTCTAAACAAAGTCCTACAAGGGTTTCTGTCCTAACACCTCTGCTTTTTAAGTAATGTGCAAGGCGATTGGAACGAGTATCTAATTCCGCAAAACTGAGAGTAGTTTCTTGGAAACAGAGGGCGGTTTTGTCTGCATATTCGGAAACCGCTTGAGCAAAGGCAAAAACTAGGGTTTGGTCAGATAGATAATTGGCTGAGTCGAGATTGGAAGCTTGCAGTAAGCTTTGGCGTTCTTCAGAAGAGAGGAGCGATCGCTTGTGGTATGGTGTTTGTGGTTGAGTGGCGAGTTCAGTCAGGGCAGTTTGATAATACTTGCTATATTGCTCAATTTGTGCGTTGCCAAACTGCTGCACGTCATAGATTAAATTTAATTGCAGGGCTGCACTTCCTGGAACCAGACAAAACTCTACTAGAAAGGGAAAATCTGTCTCTTCAAAAATATCAACGTTTTTAACTTCAACTTGGGGTAGATTTAGCAGCCCTTCATATACGTGAAAATGGACGTAGTTAAATCCCACTTCAAATAAAGGACGCTGATCAATCAGGCGTTGCATCTCAGCTAATGGGAAATTCCGATAAGGGAGAATGTCCCGTTCAGCCCGGAAAACGGCTTGGATTAACTCTAACCAACTACCGGATGTCAATTTCATCCTCAACGGTACTGTATTGACGAACAAACCTAACAGATTTTGACTGTCGAGGGTTTCGGGTCGTCCATTGATGACATTACCAGTCACGACTTCATTTTGTCCAGTTAAAAAGGAGAGAACGCGCAGATGCACGGCTAAAAGCGCTGTTTTCAGAGGAACTCCGGCATTTTTGGCAACTTTGCGGAGGCTATTAGCTAACTGCTCGTCAATGGTGACTGATAAGCGTTTTAGTTGGCGTTTTAGACACATTGAATGCTCTACATTCAGACGCGGGAGGGTGCTAACTTCCAAGTTGCTGAGATGTTTTTGCCAAAATTCTTGCAGTTGCTTGTCAGCGATCGCTTGTTGTTCTTGAGCGATAAAATCTCTGTAAGCAATCTCTGGAACTGTCAACGCTGGAACGTTTGCGGTTTCTAAATACTGAACATAACGTTGTAACAATTGCGTGAGCAATGTTGCGACACTCCAACCATCCAGAATGACGTGATGAAAACTGAAACTGAAGCTGAGTTGTTCATCTGAGAGTCGGTGAATCTGGAAGCGGAATAAGGGAGGTTTCGCAATATCAAAGGAGCAGGTTTTTTCAGATTCAATCCATTTGGCGACTTGCTGAGGTGCATTCGCTCCCAAATTACGCAAATCGACAACCGTTAAAGGTAATTCAACTTGAGCGTGAACAATTTGAATCGGCGTGCTGTATCCTGTCCAATGGAAAGAAGTCCGCAATACTGGATGCGCGCGACAAAGATCAGCGATCGCATTTTTCCAAGCCGCTTCTGAATAGGTGAGGCATAAATCAAAGGTGAAAATTTGGTGGAAAATTGCCGAGTCAGGATGCATCTCACTGTGATAGAGCATTCCTCCCTGTAAACTAGACAGGGGATAAGCATCTTCGACATCTTTTGGTAAGCGCTGGCGATCGCTTTCAGACAAAAGGTCAATCTCGATAGTTTTACTTAGCTTAGTTGTAGTTAATACTGATTTTCTTACAGCCAACTGACGCACAGTTGCAAATTCATAAAGTTCTCTAGCGGAAATTGCAAAACCTGCTTTTTTAGCTTTAGCGATAACTTGCAAAGCCAGAATCGAATCTCCGCCAATTTCAAAGAAATTATCGTCAATCCCAACTTTTTCCAGACCGAGAACTGCGGCTACAATTGCACAGAAGCTTTCTTCATCAGCATTGCGGGGAGCTACATAATCTTCTTCTACCCTTAAAAGGTTCCAATCGGTCGCAGGTAATGCTTGGGTATCAATTTTACCATTAACAGTCAAAGGGAAGGCTTCTAAACTCACATAAGCTGCTGGTACCATATACTCAGGCAGCTTGGTTTTGAGATACTGACGCAGTTCATTAATATTAGGATGGGATTCTCCTGGAACAAAATAAGCAACCAGCCTATTTTCTTCTTCCCATTCATCAGTCACAATCAAAGCTTCACGAACTTGAAAATGGGATGTTAACGCTGTTTGGATTTCTCCCAACTCAATCCGAAAACCGCGAATTTTGACTTGTCTATCTATCCTTCCCAAATATTCTAAATCTCCGTTAGGCAATCTCCGCGCTAAATCGCCACTGCGGTAAATTCGTCCTTCTGCAAAAGGATTCGGTAAAAACCGTTCTGCTGTCAGTGCGGGACGATTTAAATAACCGCCAGTCACCCCTGCACCGGCTACATAAATTTCTCCTGGTAATCCATCAGCAACGGGTTCTAGTTTTTCATCGAGCAGGTATATCTGCAAGTCGGGAATCTCTGTACCGATTACACTAGCACGGTTTTTGGTAAGATCGGACTGGGAAATGGGGCGATAGGTAACGTGAACGGTGGTTTCTGTAATCCCGTACATATTAATTAAACGCGGGTTTTTATCCCCGTACCGTTCTAGCCAGGGACGCAGACTTGGCAAATCCAAAGCTTCACCGCCAAAGATAACATAGCGCAACGCCAGTTTTCCCACACTGGCTTCGTCGGCGCGAATCAGTTGGTTGAAGGCGGAAGGAGTTTGATTGAGGACAGTTACCCGTTCTGTGGTGAGAAATTCGCGGAATGATTCCGGTGATCTACTTAACCAGAACGGAACAATAATTACTTTACCACCGTAGAGCAAAGCTCCCCACAATTCCCAAACGGAAAAATCAAAGGCGAAGGAGTGAAACAGCGTCCAAATATCTTGTTCGTTAAAACCAAACCAAGCTTCTGTGGAACGCATTAGCCGGATGGCGTTAGCATGGGTTACAATGCAACCTTTGGGTGTGCCAGTGGAACCACTAGTGTAAATGATATAAGCTGGAAATTGTGGTTGTAAGTAAATTGGTGGTAATGTATCTGGTTGATTGCTAAGTTCCTTTTCTATTGATTTGAGAGTGAATGCTACTACTTCTTTGTCAGTCAATTCTGATAAAACTGAGTCTTCAGAAATGAGTGCCAAAATCCCGCTATCTTGCAGAATTAATTGCAGACGTGCAGAGGGAGAATTAGGATCGAGGGGAACATAGGCTGCACCAGCTTTCAGGATTCCTAATATGGCAATAATGACGTTTTCTGAACGTTCTAAACATAATCCTACTCGTGTTCCTGGCTGCACTCCTTGGCTTTGCAAATAATGAGCGAGGCGATTTGCCTTTGCATTAAGTTCGGCGTAGGTAAGGGTGATTTTGTTAAATTTAACTGCGATATTTTCAGAATACTTGTTGGCGGTGCTATCAAAAGCAGAAACGAGTGTTTCTGTGGTTAACGCGAAACCTAACCCCCTAACCCCCTTCCCTACAAGGGAAGGGGGAAAAGTCAAAGCCTCTCCCCTACTAGGGGAGAGGTTTGGAGAGAGGTTTTCCAAATCCTCTGAAACGCTTACTTCCGGTAATCCAATAGACAGGCTAGAAATGGTTTGTTCTAAATTTTCTGTGACTTCCTCAAACAGATTTTGGAAGTTTGTAACTATCTGTTCTACTGTCTCAGAATCTAAATAGGAAAGATTGTAATCAAAATCAATTTTGATGTCACTATCTTCCTCATATTCTCGCACATAGATAATTAGTGGAATTTTTTGCTGATGGCTGTAGAGAGGAACACAACTTGTTTGACTATCAGCAAAACATTCGTTGTAATCGTGCCTTTCGTAGGAAAGATAAACTTCAAATAAATGGTCTTTACTGCTTGGTTGTAAGCCAGAAATTCGCTTTAATTCTCCTAACGGAAAACGTTGATGGCGATAGTCTTGCCGCAATAGAGAGCGGATTTGATCTAGAAGTTCATGGACTGTTTTATTGCCATTGATTTCCACCCGGAATGGAATGGTGCTAACAAATAAGCCAATGGCATCTTTAAAACTTTTTTTATTGCGATTTAAAAGAGATAAACCAACAACTAAATCACTTTTGGTATAGCGTTTAGCTAAATAAATTGTAACTAAACTCAAAATCAGATGAAAGACATTTGATTGAATATTTTGGCAAAGAGTGTTAACCCGGTTATACTGCTCACGATAAATATAAATAGATTGACGGTTTCCCATCAATCTTTGGGGTTTAATTTGAGGAAAAATCTTAGGTGAAACCTGCTTTAAGCGCTGTTGCCAATATTCGCGATCGCGCTGAAAATTCTTTGATTCTAAATACTCTGATTCTTCCTGAAGATATTCAATTAAAGACCAATCTCTTTCTATTTGATTATCCGTACCTTGATTAATAATTTGATTGTAAGTTTTTATTACTTCCCTAAAGAAAATAGAGGTTCCCCAGCCATCAGTGATAACATGATGATATTTAGCAAAAATAATATGTTTTTGGCTGTTAATCCGAATTAGTTCAAAAGCCACTAGTGGGGAATTTTCACCAAAGCTAAAAGGCGTGGTAAATTGCCTATTTATATACTCTTTGGCATCTTTTTCACTCTTTTCATGACTTGAAAAATCAACTAAAGTAACCTTTGCATCTTGGTGCGGTGCAATTGTCTGCAAAGGCTTACCTTCAGATTCATAAATTCGTGTTCGCAAACCTGGATGACAGCGAATTACTTTGTTAATGGCATAATTGAAAACTTCAATATCGAAAGCACCCTGAACCGTGACAACTGCACCGATATTCAGATGGGAACCTTCCGACCACATCATTTGGTCGATATAAATTTCTCTTTGATTGATTGATAATGAAAATATTTTATTCACGGTGTCTGTCATAATTCCTTAAATAAATTAACCTTTTCAGGGGCAAAAACTTTGAGATAATTCGCTTTTAGCCCAAGTTAATATTTACTAAGCACACACGGAGTGAAAAATGTCTTGTTCCTATATATATAGATACAAGCAAGTTAATTATTAAACATTTACGCTCAACTTGGTATGAAGTTGAGTAGTATAAAATTTAACTATTTTTGACTCATCATAAATCAATATGTTTAGCTCATTTTAAGTAGAATGTTTTTATTTTGATAATTATTTTACAAAAAACATAACTACAACTTATGGTTACTCAAAGTGTAGTTGACAAGAAGATAATTATATGAAATATATGATGATGTCAACACCATGATGTAAAAAATTTATCTTGCTCTGCAATTAAAGCAGCCTCCCTGATGCTGCCGGACAAGTCTTGAGAGGTAAAATTTTTGCAAAAATATTGTGAGTCTACACGTGTGAAGGGCTGGAACTTCCAGTACTACAGACTATAAACACTCGATCTATGTCTGCTTTGAGCGTAACGGATGAAAAGGTTTCAGGATTTTTAACCCAGAAATTTTAAGTAAATACTATGCCTAAAAGAGTCATTTCCAAAGAACCCCTGTTTAACTTTATTGACATTCATATCTCAGACATAGAGAAACATCCCAACGCCTTGCAAGATATGCTGTTTAACCGCAGCTTTGAGGGGATGATTATCCGCGAGGTGTTGCCTAAAGAGACTGTTGAGTTAGTCGTCAGTCGCCTAGAAAATAATGAAGGCGGGATGAGTGGGATTCTAGACTCTAAGTTTGCCGAGGCAATTAAGGGAGCCTATACTTTGGGTGAAAACATTGTTTTCTCCGACCCTGGCTTGCAACAGTACTTTGATTATGCAGCCATTTTTCGGGAAAAGTGCCGCACATTGTTTGAAGGGAAGTTGGACTTTGAGGCGCTAATGGAATCTGTATTAAGCTCTCTTTCTGGGGGACTTTCGGTACAAGTACCCAATGGGCCTCAAGGACAAAGCTACATTCCAGCTACCATCCGTAAGGTACCAACAGATCATGAGTTTCCTATCCATGTGGGGAACGATTTTTTGAACAGTCCTCAAAGTGAGCATTTAAGAACCCTGGTGGATGTCACTGACCAACTCAGTTTCTTCATTCCCGTAGCTCTCCCGGAAGCTGGAGGGGAACTAGTTATCTATGGGCTAGAGTGGGACGGTGAAGAGTTAGTTTTTGAAGACACAAACTCTAAGAACGGCTATGGCTCTCGCTTATACCAGCAATCACATCAGGTATTTGATCAGCAGTATGGAAGCATGACTTTTAAGCCGAATATTGGAGATATGATGTTATTCGATGGTGGTCGCTTCTACCACTGTATCGTCCCAACAATTGGCGATCGCACCAGAATAACTATTGGTGGATTTCTCTCGTTCTCTAAAGAGCATGATGCAATTTACTACTGGAGCTAATTTTGTATGGCGAAAGTGAGTATTGTTACACCCTGCTACAATGCAGAAAAATTTATCGGTAAGGCAATAGAAAGTTTGAGCAATCAAACTTTCACCGATTGGGAGTATGTGGTTGTAGATGATGGTAGTACTGATAAATCTAAAGAAATTGTAGCAGATTATCTGACTATAGAACCTCGTATGAGGTTGATCAAACAGTCCAACAGTGGGACGTGTATAACACGTAACAATGGTTTTAAAGCTTGTTCTTTAGAATCGCAATACTTATTATTTTTTGATGCTGATGACTGCTTAGAACCCCAAATGCTAGAGGTTATGGTTAAATACCTTGACCAATATCCTCATGTTGGTGCTGCTTACTGCGATTTCTCTAATATTGAGGAAGATGGTAAGTTAATAAACACCGTTTCCTGGCCAAGATTTGTCCCCTCTTTTTTTGGCGTAAAAACCCTACCCTATGATACTCCTGAAACACCTTTGGCAGCTATTGTGGCTGGTTTAGGAGGTGGACTAGACGGACGTTGTGTTTTTCGTCGATGTATATATGAAAAGACATCGGGATGGGATGAAAATTTAGGGAGAAATGGTGGACATATACTTGACCTCTTGCTACAAGTTGCTTTAGTCAGCGAAGTTCATTTTGTAGCCGAAAAACTGCATCAATATCGTTTACATAGTATTAATCAACTACATAGGACAGTTAACTTTAAAACTCAAGCTCAAAAAATTACTAACAAATGGAAAGATGGAAAATGGTTGACCCAAGAGCAAAAAGCCAAAGTAGCTGAAGTTCTGTGGTTTTATGAAAAAAGATTAATGCCTTTATTCGAGATGCAATCTGGAACAGACTTGATGCGACGTGGACAAGTTGGTACAGCATTAAGGTTATATCTGGAAGCTGGGAAAAAGTATTTTATGTCATTTTTTCCGGCATCACTTTAAAATAGACTGATTTTATTTATATATATTATGATGAATTCAGAAATCAATGATATTGAACTTTTAGAATTACTTCTAGAAGAGGAAGGAATCGAACTAGAAAAAGACCAGTTTTTGATTCCGCGTCGCAGTCTTACCCAAGCACCCGCTTCTTTTCAACAAAGACGGTTGTGGTTTCTTTATGAATTAGAACCTACATCTTCTGCTTATAATATTTGTTCTGTATTCAGTCTACATGGAAATTTACAGGTAGAGGCTTTGCAGGAAGCTTTTAAACAATTGCAGCAGCGACATGAAAGCCTGCGAACCACATTTATAGTAATTGATGGGGAACCTTGGCAACAGATTCACCCAGATTATTTAGCTGAAGTTGTATTAGAAGATTGGAGCGATAAAACAACAGATGCTGAAAAACAAATCTTGAGAATAGGGCATTCTGAAGCTGAATATGCCTTTGATTTAGAAACAGGGCCATTGGTGCGATCGCGCCTTTTTCGGCTAGCATCAAAACAATACATACTCACCCTAACTCTTCATCATACCATTGCTGATGCTTGGTCAATTGGCGTTTTTTTACAAGAAATTGCTGCTCTTTACCAATTGGCTATTCAAAAAGATAAAACAGCACTCCCAGATTTAAAAATTCAATACGCTGATTATGCCTTATGGCAACAAGAAAGATTTAACCATTTAGCTTTGCAAGATAGTCTTGCTTATTGGGAGAAACAACTAGCAGAATTACCAGTTTTGCAATTTCCCATTGATTTTACCAGACCCCGCCTCCAATCATTTCGGGGAGATTTGGTGAAATTTTCTCTACCAATTTCCCTCACAAATGCTATTCGTACCTTCAGCCAAAAAGAAGGTGCCACTTTATTTATGACCCTGATGGGTGCTTTCCAGGCTCTTTTAGCGCGTTACACCGGACAAGAGGATATACCAGTCGGTACTTCCATCGCCAATCGTCCGGGAATCGATGCTGAAAAACTCATTGGTTTTTTCGTCAATATGTTGGTGATTCGCACCGATTTATCAGACGAACCTAGTTTTTGCAAGCTGCTAAATAGAGTCAGAGAAACAGTACTAGAGGCTTTTGAACATACCGAAGTACCATTTGAAACTTTAGTAGACCGCTTGCATCTTGAACGGGATACCAGCCGCAATCCCTTATTCCAAATTGCGTTTACTTTATTAAATGCACCCAAGCCGCAATTTAGTACAGGTGATTTAGAAGTTTCCATATTAGCAACTCAAGAAGCGGCTCGTTTTGATTTAGAGTTGTTCATTACCGAAAGCGAAAAACAGCTAAATGGAGTTTTATCCTACAACATAGATTTATTCAAAAGAGAAACTGTAGAAAGATTTGCGCGTCATTTTTGCCAACTTCTAGAAAATTTAATAGCGCAACCTGATACACCCGTAAGCCGCTTACCTTTTCTGCTGACTGAAGAATTATCTCAATTAGTTCCAGCGACACCTCGCCAAACTTTTCCCGTGCAATTTTGTTTGCATGAAATATTTAGTCAACAAGCAAAGTTGCGTCCCCAGCAAACAGCGTTAATATTTGAAAATGAAACCCTGACATACTCACAATTAAATCATCGCGCTAACCAATTAGCACATCATTTAATTAATCTTGGTGTCAAACCAGAATCACGAGTGGGACTGTGGCTATCGCGTTCTTTGGATTTGGTCGCTTCTATTTTGGCGATTCTGAAAGTGGGTGGGGTTTATGTTCCCTTCGATCCCGATTATCCGAGCGATCGCATCGCTTATATGATTGAAGATAGTCAAGTTGCAGTTTTGCTTACCCACACCCAATTTAAAGAGCAAATTCCATCTCACCAAGCTACTGTTATATTTATTGATAATTGCGAAGCTGAACTAGCAAAACTACAAACAACAGAACCAAAAGTTTTAGTTCAGCCAGATAACGCAGCTTATATTATTTACACCTCCGGTTCCACAGGAAAACCCAAAGGAGTTGTTGTCACCCATCGTCATGTTGTGCGTTTAATGTTGGCTACTGAAAAATGGTTCAACTTTAACGCCAAAGATGTGTGGACGCTCTTTCATTCCTGCGCCTTTGATTTCTCCGTTGGGGAAATTTGGGGCGCTCTTTTCTTTGGTGGTCGTTTAATAATTGTACCTTATTTAGTAAGTCGTTCTCCCGAAGAATTTTATAACTTGCTTTGTGATGCTAAAGTCACAGTTTTAAACCAAACGCCTTCAGCATTTAGACAATTAATGCAAGCAGAAGAAATACTTTGTCGAGAAGGAGAACTAGAATTACGCTATGTAATTTTTGGTGGAGAAGCGCTTGATTTAGCAAGTCTAGAACCTTGGTTTGAACGCCATGATGATCAGCTTCCGTTACTAGTAAATATGTACGGAATTACGGAAACCACCGTTCACGTTACCTACCGTCCGATTCGCTTAAGGGATGTAAAACAACGCCTTGGTAGTTTAATTGGTAAACCGATTCCTGATCTCTCTCTATATATTTTAGATCGTCACTGCCAACCCGTTCCTATTGGGGTAGTTGGTGAAATGTATGTTGGTGGTGCGGGTGTAACTCGCGGTTATTTTAACCGTCCGCAATTAACCGCAGAACGGATGATTCCCAATCCGTTTAACAATTTAAAACCAGAACGCCTCTACAAAACTGGTGATTTAGCTCGTTTTCTTGAGAACGGCGAAATTGAATATATAGGACGTAACGACCATCAAGTTAAAATTCGTGGCTTTCGCATCGAATTGGGGGAAATTGAAGGAGTTATCAAACGTCATCCAGGGGTGCGCGATGCTTTAGTAATTGTCCGGGAAGAAAGCAAAGAAGATGTGAGAATAGCCGCTTACATAGTTCCCAAAGATCAAATTTCAGACTATGAAACTTTGAAGCAGGAACAAACCCAAGAATGGCAATATACCTTTAACGAAACCTATCGTCATAATGAAACTGAAGCCAACGAATCCTTTAACATCACTGGTTGGAATAGTAGTTATGATAATCAACCCATTCCCGCCGCCGATATGCGTCAATGGCTAAATAATACCCTGGCGCGAATCCAAGCACTCAAACCCCAAAGGGTTCTAGAAATTGGCTGTGGTACGGGGATGATTTTATTGAATATTGCTACTCAGGTAAAATCCTATTGGGGAACTGATTTTTCCCAGGAAGCAATTAGCCGATTGACAAATATTATTCAAAATCGCTCGTGGAATCATATAAATTTATTGACGCGAGAAGCCACTGATTTTTCGCAAATTCCTGATGTTGAGTTCGATACTATTATTATTAATTCTGTAGCTCAATATTTTCCATCTATTGAGTATTTACAGCAGGTAATTGCAGGCGCGTTGCAAATATTAGCACCGGGAGGAAGTCTGTTTATTGGTGATAATCGGAATTTACAGCTTTTAAATTATTTTCATACCAGCATTGCTTTTTGTCAAGCTGATGACAATACAAATAGGGAAACTTTTAAAATCCAAGTTCGACGGCTAGCAGAAACAGAAAATGAATTAGTACTTGATCCAACTTTCTTCGTGAATCTGACTAAAGTTTTCCCCAATTTAGAGGCGGTAGAAGTTCACCTAAAAGAGGAAACTAGCCACAACGAACTAACTAAATATCGTTATGATGTCGTCTTACACAAGTTAGGTAATTCACCAAATAATGTTATAGAACCTATTTGGAAAAATTGGGAAGCAGCTTTGCAATTAGAGGATTTACGTCAGGAAATTATTAAATCAGGTGCAATTGGTTGGCGTGGAATTCCCAATGCACGTTTAATTAAAGATGAAACAGTTTTACAGTGGTTGGAAGGAAATGATAGAAAAAATACAATTGGCAATTTACGCGAATCCATCGATAAAATTAACTTAAACCAAGCAATTGATCCAGCAGATTTATCTGCTCTAGCTAAAGATATAGGTTGTCAATTAACTATTAGCCACTCTCCAGATTTGAGTCCAATTTATTTTGACGTTTGCTTCTATCCAAAAACAGATGGAAAACGCCGCTCTCCAGTAATGCCAATTAATAGTATAGTCCCTACTCAAGCTACTAATTATTACTGGATTGATCCGCTCAAAGGACGTTTTGCAAAAACGCTAATTTCCCAGTTAAAAGAACAGGTACGGGAAGAATTACCAGAATATATGCGTCCGTCTTCCTTTGTGCTTCTAGAAAGCTTCCCGATGACTCCCAGTGGTAAACTGGATTGGCGTGCTTTACCTGCACCAGAGCGAGATTTAGCACTTAGTAAACAAGCCTTTGTTCAAGCCACAACTCCCACCCAAGCAAGACTATGCACCCTCTGGCTTGATGTGCTAGGTATTGATACCATCAGCGTAACAGACGATTTCTTCCACTTAGGAGGACATTCTCTTTTAGCAACTAAGTTAGTTTCTCGGATTCGTGAAGAATTTAATTTAGCCTTACCGTTAAGAAAAGTTTTTGAACATTCAACGATCGCAGGTTTAGCTGAGGAAATTGAGCGCTTGGCTGTGGTGAGCGATTCTACAAGTACCCTTCAAGATATTATTCCACAAATTGCCCACCGAGAAAACTTGCCGCTTTCTTTTTCTCAAGCACGACTCTGGTTTTTAGATTGGTTAGAACCGAATAATCCTGCTTACAATATTGCGATCGCTTTTCGTTTGGATGGAGATTTAAATCAAGAGGCGTTACACCGCAGTTTACAAGAAATCATTCAACGTCATGAAGTATTACGCACAACTTTTGAGACTAAGGACGGAGTTGCTGTACAAGTTATTCATGAATCTGATGAAGTGCCATTGACGCTGATAAATCTGAGCCATTTAGAGCCGGAAAAGCAGGAAGAAGCAGTTAAAAAATCAATTAGAGAAGCAATTATTTCTCCCTTCAATCTTCGTACACTGCCTTTATTGCGCGTCCATCTCTATCAGTTAAATGAGGACGTTCATGTTTTTGTCTTGGTAATACACCATATTATTTCTGATGGTTGGTCATTGGGTTTAATGATTAAGGAATTATCCTTATCTTATGCAGCATTTTGCCAGGGTGATGCATCGCCTTTATCACCTTTATCTTTACAATATGGTGAATTTGCCCGTTGGCAACGAACAACTTTTGAGCAAACCCAACTACCTGCACAACTGGCTTATTGGAAAGCAAAACTTGGTGGAAAAATCGAAACTTTAGAGCTACCGACTGATTTTCCTCGTCCTGCGATCGCACGTTATCAAGGCGCTACTGTATCTTTTACGATTAACACAGAAGTAGGCGATCGCTTGCAGAAGTTATGCGAATCTCAAGGTGCTACCCTGTTCATGGGATTGTTAGGCGTATTTAGCACCCTGTTAATGCGTTATTCGGGACAGCAGGATTTATTAATTGGTACGCCCATTGCTAACCGAAATCGTAAACAAATTGAAGAACTAATTGGCTTTTTTGTCAATACTTTAGTTATCAGAACCGATTTAACTGGCAATCCTGATTTTAATACATTACTGTTGCGAATCAAAGAAGAAACGCTGCAAGCTTATGCCCATCAGGATGTACCCTTAGAAAAGATTGTTGAAGAACTACATCCAGAAAGAAATCTCAGTCATCATCCCTTATTCCAGGTGATGTTTGTGTTACAAAATGCCCCGATGGGCAACTTGGAACTACCTAATTTGAGCCTTATTCCCTTGGAATTGGAACAGGTGACCGCTAAGTTTGATTTAACTCTATTAATGATAGAGACAGAAGCAGGAATTCAGGGAACATGGGAATATAGAACCGATTTATTTGATGTAACAACAATTAACCGGATGGTGGGTCATTTTCAAACCTTGCTAGAAAGTATTGTTGCTAATCCCAAACAGCGAATTACACAATTACCTCTACTAACAGCAACTGAGCAAAATCAATTATTGGTAAATTGGAATCAGACTCAAGTTGAGTATCCCCAAGATAAGTGCCTTCACCAATTATTTGAATTGCAGGTAGAGAAGACCCCAGATGCAATAGCTGTGGTGTTTGAAAACGAAAATATGACTTATGAGGAGTTGAATAGACAGGCGAATAAATTGGCGCATTATCTGCATTCAGTAGGGGTAAAATCAGATGTACTAGTTGGTATTTGCGTTGAGCGATCGCTAGAAATGGTAATTGCGTTATTAGGTATTCTTAAAGCTGGTGGCGCTTATGTCCCCATCGATTCAGCTTATCCCCAAGAGCGGATAAATTTCATCCTAGAAGATGCTCAGACACCAGTCTTATTAACTCAACAAAAACTACTAGAAAAAGTTGGTGTTCAAGACAATATACAGCTTATTTGTTTAGATACTGACTGGGAAATTATTACCCAACAAAGTGCAGAAAACCCAGTTAATGAAGTAGTAGCGGAAAACTTAGCCTATACCATTTACACATCTGGTTCCACAGGTAAGCCCAAGGGAGTAATGATCTCTCACCGTGCTATTTGCAATCATATGTTTTGGATACAAGCAAAATTTCCCATGACGGAAGCAGACAAACTGCTCCAGAAAACTCCCTTAAGTTTCGATCCTTCTGTCTGGGAATTATATGCACCATTGTTAGTAGGCGCACAGTTGGTTATAGCTCGTCCAGGAGGTCATCAGGATAGTGCTTATCTAATTAAAATCATTAATGAACAAAAAATTACTTTTGTTCAATTTGTTCCATCGTTACTACAAATGATCTTAGAACAAGGAGGAATTGAAACTTGTAATTCTCTAAAACACGTCTTCTGTGGAGGTGAAACTTTACCAGTTTCTCTGCAAGAAGGTTTGTTTAGTAAACTAAATATCAACTTTCACAATCTCTATGGCCCAACTGAAGTTTGTATCAATACAACCTTCTCAACTTGTCAGCCTGGAATTAATCAAAAAATTGTTCCAATTGGTCGCCCAATTTCTAACAACCAAATTTATATTCTCGATCAGAATTTACAACCCGTTCCTATTGGTGTTCCTGGCGAACTGCACATTGGCGGCGCTGGACTGGCGCGGGGTTATTTAAACCGTTCAGAGTTAACCGCCGAAAAATTTATTCCCAATCCTTTTAATAGTTCAAAATCAGAACGTCTCTATAAAACAGGTGACTTAGCACGTTATCTCCCTGATAGCAATATTGAATTTTTGGGGCGTATTGATAACCAGGTAAAAATTCGCGGTTTACGCATAGAATTAGGAGAAATTGAAGCAGTATTAAATCAGCATCCAGATGTCCTCAATGCGGTGGTGATTACTTGTGCAGATTCAGTAGGAAGTCAATGCCTAGTTGCATACATTGTCTCCTCAATTGAGAAACTTAACTCTGTAAATCAGCTACGTACTTTCCTGAAAGAAAAACTGCCTGAATACATGGTGCCAGCACACTTTGTCATATTAGATTCTCTACCTTTAACACCTAATGGCAAAGTTGACAGAAAGGCACTATCTGCACTTAATTTTGAAAGGAATATCGACTCCAGCCAACAAATTCCTCCTCGGACCGCGTTAGAGCATAAATTAGTCCAAATTTGGCAAGAAATACTGCAAGTTAGCCCTATTGGTGTTACTGAAAACTTCTTTGACTTGGGCGGTCATTCGCTCTTAGCTATTCGGTTAATAGCAACAATTGAACAACGTTTAGGATTCAATCTACCTGTTGTTACTTTATTCCGGGAAGGTACGATAGAGAAGATGGCAGCTTTGCTAGAACAAGAGCGGTCAAGTAGTGATTTAGATGTTCTAGTTCCTTTACAAACTAAGGGTGATTTACCCCCTTTATTTTTTGTACATCAAGCAGGCGGCTATGCTCTTTCCTACTCTGTACTTGCTCAAGCTTTGGGTCAAGAACGTCCAGTTTATGCACTTCAGGCAAAAGGTTTAGATGGGAAACAACCGCCTTTAGATACTATCGAAGCAATGGCTGCTAGTTACCTAAAAGCAATTCGAGAAATCCTGCCTCTTGGGCCTTATTTGCTAGGTGGTCACTCTTTGGGAGGACTCATTGCTTTTGAAATGGCTTCCCAATTGGAAGCTGGGGGAGAACAGGTTGAGCATCTGTTAATTATCGATACTCATCCGCCATTGTCAACTCCTGAAATTGAGACTTCTCTTGAAGATGAGGCTGCTATTCTTTGCTTTATTGTTGAGCAAATAGGACTGCATTTTAATACAACTGTAAGTGTTAATTATGACGAACTTTCGATTCTAGATAAAGCGGCTCAATTTGATTATGTGCTGCAACTGTTGCAACACTATGAACTCATTCCTCCTGATTCAGGACGCAGTATAATTTTCGGCTTACTCAATGTTTACAAAGCTAATTTGCAGGCAAGTCTGCGTTATCAACCACAACCCATTAAAGCTGGCATATCACTATTCAAAACTTCATCATTATCAGAAAATTTTCCAGATGATCCTACTGTAGCTTGGGGGCAATTAACTAAAGGTCGAGTATGCGTTTGTTGCGTAACTGGTGAACATGAAACGGTTTTAAAAGAACCTCATATCAGAAAAATTGCAGCAGAAATTTTAGAGATATTATAACCCAATACTAGGGCTATTTACTTCTATAGGGACTCTTTTTACTAGTCGCCTTTAAGCCGATGACGAAAATTATAAAAGAGCAAAATATAGTAACTTGTGAGAGTAGAAAAAGTTATTAGCATGATCATTGTGTGTTACTGCATGCAGTAAAAAATAATGATTTCCTAAAAAAAGAAAATGCCGTTAAAACATAACATGCCAATCGTATTTTTCTGTAATGCAAGACTTACTAAGGCGTTACACTACAAATGAATTGATATGGTTGCATTGCAATGGATTTTCTGACAATTCTAGGATTAGCTGCTGCTACACTCACTACAATCGCCTTCTTGCCACAGATGTTTCAAACTTGGCAAACTAAATCAGCAAAAGATGTTTCTTTCGTCATGCTGATTACATTTATGAGCGGTCTTTTTTTGTGGTTAATCTACGGAATTTATCTCCAAGCCTTGCCAATTATTCTTGCTAATAGCGTGACATTGTTTTTTAACTTGATAATTCTATGGCTTAAAATTAAATATAGATAAAGAAGCCCCGGCGACTAGAAATCGCGGCTACACAAATTCTCGTCAGCTTGGGCGGGCTAAAATGAAACCCACGTTGGCGTAGCCTCTCGTAGAGAAGAGAACTAAAACTGGTTTTCGCCTGTGTAGGCGCGAATTCTATGAAACTGTATTATTCAAACATCCCTAAAAAACACCTGTGACATCATCTGTATTTACCTCTGAACGCCTTCTTTTCACCCCCGCTAACCCAAACACCGACGCTATTCCCATCATTTTTGCCTTTCCCAATGAATATAGTGTAGGTATCACTAGCCTCGGCTATCAGGTGGTGTGGGCAACCTTGGCAATGCGTGATGATGTGCAGGTGAGTCGCCTGTTTACAGATACTCACGAACAACTCCCCAGAACACCGGAAATTGTGGGATTTTCCATTTCCTGGGAACTGGATTATGTGAATATTCTAAATTTGCTGGAATCCTTGGATATTCCGATTCTGGCAACCTCTCGTGATGATTCTCATCCGATAATTTTTGGCGGTGGCCCAGTTCTCACTGCTAACCCCGAACCTTTTGCAGATTTTTTTGATGTCGTTTTACTGGGGGATGGCGAAAACCTACTGGGAAATTTCATTGAGGCGTACAAAGAAATAAGAAATGCTTCTAGACAAACTCAACTAAAAAGACTTGCACAAGTCCCAGGAATTTATATTCCCAGTTTGTATGAGGTGGAATATCACAGCATAGATGGTGCAGTAAAGTCAATTAAACCAATTCTCCCCGAAATTCCCGCAGTGGTACAAAAGCAAACTTATCGGGGAAATACTCTATCAGCATCGACTGTAGTCACCGAAAAAGCTGCATGGGAAAATATTTACATGGTGGAAGTGGTGAGAAGTTGTCCCGAAATGTGCCGCTTCTGTTTGGCGAGTTATCTCACACTGCCTTTTAGGACAGCTAGTCTTGAAAGTTCATTAATTCCAGCCATTGAAAAAGGTTTACAAGTCACAAATCGCCTAGGATTATTGGGCGCTTCTGTAACTCAGCATCCAGAATTTGAGACTTTACTGGATTATATTAGTCAGCCAAAGTACGATGATGTCCGTCTCAGTATTGCCTCAGTGCGAACCAATACCGTAACAGTCCAGTTAGCAGAAACTTTGACGAAACGAGACACGCGATCGCTTACCATTGCTGTAGAGAGTGGTTCCGAAAAAATCCGCCAAATCATTAATAAAAAGCTGCATAACGACGAAATTATCCAAGCGGCGATAAATGCCAAAGCTGGCGGATTAAAAAGCTTGAAACTCTACGGAATGGCAGGAATTCCCGGTGAGGAACCAGAAGATTTAGAACAAACTGTGGCGATGATGCGTAATATCAAAAAAGCTGCGCCGGGATTGCGGTTAACATACGGATGCAGCACCTTTGTACCGAAAGCACACACACCATTTCAATGGTTTGGGGTGAATCGTCAAGCAGAAAAGCGGTTGCAGTTTTTGCAAAAACAGCTAAAACCACAGGGGATAGAGTTTCGCCCAGAAAGCTATAATTGGTCGATTATACAAGCTTTATTGTCGAGAGGCGATCGCAGGCTCTCCCAACTTCTCCAGCTTACTCGTGACTTTGGCGACTCCTTGGGTAGCTACAAACGTGCTTTCAAACAACTCAAAGGACAAATTCCCGATTTAGATTTCTACGTCCACGCCGAGTGGTCAACAGAGCAAGTTTTACCTTGGAGCCACTTGCAAGGGCCTCTGCCACAGTCTACACTACTAAAGCATTTGGCTGATGCTCAGAGTTATATCAACTCATCTCCAAAAGAATTACAGCCATTGAATTCATAGCTGAAAACTTGATGCAAAACACAGCTGAGTATTACTGCGCCTATTGCGGCGAACCGAACTTAACTTTTATTGATTTGAGTGCAGGAGGACAGCAATCTTATGTAGAAGATTGTCAAGTTTGCTGTAACCCAAATATTTTGTATGTGCGGGTTGATGAAGATACCCTAGATATCGAGATTGATACAGAATCCGAAAGTTGAATTTTAGGTTTTTCTTTCCATGCTGCACTTTAAACATTCCTCAGTAATAAATGCGCCGCCAGAAGTAGTTTGGAAATTTCACGAAAGGCCAGATATTTTGCAACTCCTGAATCCACCTTGGCAGCCAGTCCAAGTGGTTCGTCGTGAGGGAGGGCTAAATGTGGGCGCTATCACAGAATTTCGCCTGTTTCTCGGCCCATTACCCCTAACTTGGTTAGCGCGTCATACTGAATGTGAAAAATATCGCCTGTTTACCGACGAACAGATATCTGGCCCCTTTGAGTCTTGGGTACATCGCCATGAATTTGAACCGGAAGCTGGCAAAACTAGGCTAACTGATGCAATCTCCTTCTCTATGCCTGGCGGAGGAACAGTTGAATTTGTCAGTGGTTGGTTAGTGCAAGCGCAACTAGAAGCTATGTTTCGCTATCGCCACTATGTAACGAAACGAGAATGTGAATCACAATAGCAGAATGTGCTGGGAGCAAAAATTAATTATCCTGATTTTTCAACCCTTGCCGCGAAACCCACTTTATCAAACCAGGAAACAAGCGATACAAAGCTTGCGAGAAATTCGCCGAACCAACCATCACTTCTGACTTCTTATTCTTTACTGCATCCCAGATAGCATTTGCCACATCTTCAGGCTTCTCTACCACCGGATTTTTCAGCACACTCTCAAGCTGTCCACGACGAGCTTGAGCATCTTGCTCATCTTTGCCCCGAAAAACTGCCCGTTCCATTAAAGTACTCTTAATTAAATTCGGATAAATCCCACAAACATGAATCCCTTTTGGTTGTAGTTCTGCTTGTAGAGCTTCCGTCAAACCTGTCACGCCAAACTTACTAGTACAGTAGGGAACCAAATAAGCTGTTGGCACCTTACCGCCGATGGAACTTAAATTAACTATAGTTCCACTTCCCCGCTGGAGGAAATGAGGTAGAAGGGCATTAATTGTGTGGATATATCCCCATAAATTAGTGTCTATAATTTGATGCCAATCACTCAGAGAAAACTGCTCTACTGGCCCCGATGCAAAGATGCCCGCATTGTTTATCAGCACATCAATATAACCATAATTTTCTAATGCCTTTTGCACTAATGTGTTTACCTGAGATGGGTCAGTGACATCGCAAGTAACCGTTAATGGTGCTGCACGACCAATGCTTTGCAACTCCTGCGCTAAGGCTTCTAAGCGGTCAGCATGACGAGCTGCAATTACAAGGTCATATCCTTGCCGAGAAAATAAAATAGCTGTCGCTTTACCAATACCTTCAGAAGCGCCTGTAATCAGTACTGTAGGAGCCATACTCATACTATATATAAGTTTGAAAATTATTATTTGCTATTTTTTATTTTGGGCAATAATACTCCAGAAACCTTCTAACTTTCGTTAGATTTTTTATCATATCCAAAATAGTTTTTTAGTGATATTACAGGTATTCATTCGCAGAGCTTTAGTAAAAATATCTCTACTCTATACGCCAGCTATTATTAAACTTTTGTTAGATAAGTATTTCCTAAACCACCTTAAAATCTCATTCTTTAGAGTTGCTTCTACTTTGGAACTAGAGACAGATAGCGCTAAATGGGTATTTTAAGTAATATGAACAATGTAATTAACTTCTTAAGGAAACTTAACAATGGCACTTTATCCTAGTGATAAAACTGAAACCGCATACAATGGCAAAGACCGCAATGCTGCTGAACTTGGGCTAACTCCTCAGTCTGAACTTTGGAACGGTCGCTTGGCTATGATCGGTTTTCTTGCTTACTTACTTTGGGATCTCAATGGTTACAGCGTAGTGCGGGACGTACTTCACCTCATTTCCTAAACTCCCCGCTAATTATTGAGTATCTTTCTTGCAGCCTTAGATTGTATCCCAAGTATCAAACAAAAGGCACTGGTTATACTAAATACCAATTTAACCAGTGTCCTCACTTGTATCACCCAACCTTTCAACCGAAAACAGTTTTTACAATAGCAGCTGCGTGTGTAATACTAGTTAAAGTATCTTAATATTTCTACATATTTTTGAGCATTGGCATTGTCCAGTGTAAAAGATTGACCACTAACACAGTTTCCCGGCTAGTAGTTAGTTGTTTTTGTAATCACTATATTTTTGGAATTTTCTTTTGAATGCTAGGCGGAGTAAAAGTGTGATCGAGTTAGAACAACCACCCAGTCATCAAACAAAACTGACCCCAGTAGTGAAAAGTAAATCTCAGTTTAAAGGACTTTTCATTGCTATTGTCATTGTTAGCGTATGGGCCATTAGCCTGAGTTTATTACTTTCCCTTGATATCTCCAAGTTAAAATTGTGGGTGTTATTGCCTGTTCTACTATGGCAAACATTTTTATATACGGGATTATTTATTACATCTCATGATGCCATGCATGGAGTAGTATTTCCCCAGAATACTAAAATTAATCATCTTATTGGGACATTAACCCTATCTATTTATGGTCTTTTGCCCTATAAAAAATTATTGAAAAAACATTGGGTACATCACCACAATCCAGCAAGTCAAATAGACCCAGATTTTCATAATGGGAAACACAAAAATTTCTTTGCTTGGTATTTTCATTTTATGAAGGGTTACTGGAGTTGGGGACAAATAATTGCGTTGACTATTATTTATAACTTTGCTAAGTACATACTCCATATACCAAGTGATAATCTAAATTACTTTTGGGTGTTCCCCTCGCTTTTAAGTTCATTACAATTATTTTATTTTGGGACTTTTTTACCTCATAGTGAACCAATAGGGGGTTATGTTCAGCCTCATTGTTCGCAAACAATTAGCCGTCCAATTTGGTGGTCATTTATCACGTGCTATCATTTCGGCTACCACGAAGAACATCACGAATATCCCCATGTTCCTTGGTGGCAGTTACCAGAAATTTACATAACAAAATAGTGTTTATCTCATGACTATCACTGAGTTTGCAAGCTAGAACACCTATTCAGCAAGGTGTAGGGAACATGCCGTGCCCCTACTGGTGTACTGTATATCTAAAATCGGGTTTCATACTCAACTAAAAATCGATTTTCATCCCCCAAATTACTTGAGCCTCGCATGAGAATTTCGTCATTGACTCGATAGAGGACGTTGTAAAGGAAAGAGTCATTGCTAGAAAGAGCGCGTGATAAAGAAACAGACACGTTTCTATTGACATCAAACACACCTTCTGCTGATAAATTAAGAATTGAAGCTCTCGATGCTTCATTGGTAGATGGAGTCGGAAATATCCGAAACTCACTGAAACCAACAGCTTGCCCGATCGCAGTGATAGTTCCTTGTAAACCACCTAAAATGCTAGAACTAGCGAAATTAGTCAGCCCTTGGGTGGCATCTGTTTGACCGAAAGAATTCAGAATTGAGCCACCCAGCAGAGCAACTATTTCTCCCCGACTACGGTTGGGTTCACTCGTCAGTTCTAGATTGTCGCCCAATTCACTAGCTGGCCCGTTCACTCTGGCTTGAACGCGAACGCTACGTAAAGTCCCAAAGCTGTTTACAGAAACATCGCTGATTTCAGCAGATAATGGTGATTCCAAAATTCGACTGTTCCTTGCCGATGCTTCAGGGACAATTGCGATTAGTCGGACATCCAGATTTGGGTCAAGTCCTTGACTAGGAATAAACTGCGCAGTATGTTCGTAGCCCCGCGCTAAGGTGAACTCAGTAGAAAATAAGCTCAGTCGTCCTCCTGTCAAACGAATAACTCCTTCAGGAAGCGGCTTGGCTAATGTACCATTAATGGTCAAATCGCCTGTTGCGTCAAATCTCAATATGGGCTGACTAAAGGCGGCTCCTCCTGGTACAAAATCAAGTAGGGACTGACTGGTAACACGAACATCATCGTCTAAAATCAACTTTAAATCTGCAAACTCTACAGGTAAATTGGGTGGAGTTACTGCGCTAGTGTTTTTGTCTGGTGTAGCTACTGGGTCAGCGCTATTCTCTGGTGTCGGTTTGACGTTAGCGTTAACCTCTTCTCTATTTATGACGTTAGCATTAGCCTGTGCTGTCGCTGCTGCTTTTTTATCAGCAGTAGCCGAGCTTCCAATAATCACCTGACCATCACTCAGTTGAATCTCTCCACCAATTACAGGTTTTAACGCTGTTCCGCGAATTATGATATCGCCGCCGACACCGCCTTCATATAGTCCTGCAATTTCAAAATTGAGTTTGTCTGCTATTGATACTGTGAGAGGATTTGCTGCGGCTGGCTGAGAATCAAAAATCGGCAGGATGCCTGATACAGCTACTTGCCCTTCATTGTAAGTACCTTGGATGCTTTCAACATTCACAGTATTGCCATTAAACTGCGCTGTCCCTGTGACATTCGTCAGGGGTTCAGATAAGGCTTCAGCGCGAAAAGTTGCATTATTAAGTGTGGCATTGCCGTTAATAATTGGTTCGTCTAAAGTACCTTGAACATTTAAATCTACTTGTCCTTGACCGTCTACCCAAGCGACTTGATTGTTGGTAAACAGATTTAACAGTGCCAATCCTTCATTGTTCACGCTGGCGTTGATGCTGATTTGATTGCTATCCGGTTGCACTTCGGCAAAAGGCAACGGAGCAGGTACGCTACCTGTAATGGCAACTGGCTGCGTTCCTGTCACTAGTAAGGTACTGTCAAAATTCAAACGAGCATCGTTGTAATCAAAGTTCACTTGTCCTGTTTGTACAGGTTGCTGGTTAAGAGTCGCATTCGCTAATGTCACTTCGCCTTTAACACTAGGGTCTTGTAAACTACCTCCTAATGTGGCATCAGCATTTACATTACCAGTGATATCTATGGGGTATTGTTCGATGAAAGGCTCTAAAAGTGATAGAGGTAAACTTGCTACATTCAGGTTTCCAGATAGTTGCTCAGTTCCTAACTGTCCTGAAAACGCCACTAGTCCTTGATTGATTCCAACACTCAAGGGCGAAAGTGTGACGATACCATCGGCAAAAGTGCCTTGAGCAACTACTTGATTGATAGAATATTCACCCCATTGCCAGTTCGCACCTTGAAAATTAAAGCCGACGTTCAACCCAGATTTTAACGAGCCATTGGCTGTAATTGCTCCGCTCAAAGCACCCGTTAATTCTGCAAGGGTGGGCAAAGATGGAGTTTCTTTTCTCTCTTCTTGCTGTTGTTTTGCTACCAATGTTGCAATTTTTGAGAAATATGCTAACTGTGTGAGCAAATCTGCATCGGGTAAACTAACAGACTCGGTGTTAAGTACTTCTGCTCCAGCTAACGTCGGAGACTGCAACCCGCTACCAAGGTCTTGAAGGTCGAAGATATTAAACGCTTGTAAAAGTCTCTCGATTCTGGTTTCACCAAAATTAGCCTGAAATTGAAATTGCGGGTCATTCCCTGGTTGCACATTTCCACTCAGGGCAATGTTGCTATCTCCAATACGCAATTGACCATTAGCCAAGCTAGCAGTACCATCGGCATAATTGATGCTGCCGCGAAACTCATCTGCTGCTACTCTGGCAATCCGAGGCTGGGCGATCGCAACGTCTCCCGCAATGGCATAATTATTCAGATTAACAACTAAATTTCCTGATAGTTGCCCCGCCAGTGGTTGCAATTGATTGTTAGGTAAAAATCCTCCAATCAAAGCGATGGGAAACTGTTGGGCGTTGATGAGTAAGTTATCTCCCTCTGTTCTACCGGTGGTAACTGCGTCATCGCGTTGAACTAAAAATGAAGTTGGACGATAATCTGCACCCAGGTTCAACGCAATCCTATCTTGCTTCCCAGCTAATCGCAGACTTGCCCCCTGTCCCCCTTGGAAGTTTACGTTTCCGGTTAACAGTGGGTCAAACGCCAAGTTACTAACCTGGAAATTCCGCAGCCGGATATTACCATTAGCTTGCGGAACATCTGGAGTTCCTGTAACTTGTCCCTTAAAATCTAGTAGCCCCGCTATCGCTACATCACCAGGAACTTGAAAACCAGTATTTTGTAAGTTGAAATTCTGCGCCAGTACATTTAAATTAAATCCCGCAATTTCCGGTGTGCCAGTTGGTGGAGTCTGAATTGCGATCGCACCATTAGCACTCAATCCTGCGGTACTTGCGTTTTCAACTATAATCTGTTGTCCATTCCACTGAAATTGAGCGGTGAGCGGTTTTGCCAGCAGCGCTACCCCTTGGGAAAGACGGATTTGTCCGGCGGCGCGAATATCTGCAACCTGGAAAGATTCTGTTGTGCCTGCTAACTGGATATTACTATTCAGCCGTCCTCGCAGTTGTGGTGAGAAGCGGTTGAGTTGAATTTGAGAAGTGTTGACAACCCCTTGCCAGCGTTGTTGTGCAAGTTGACCTTTGGCCCTGATTGTCCCGCCTGCCACGTTCAAAACCGCATCTGGCAAAAGGATATTCTCTCCTTGTTGAGCAACAACAACTCGTCCGGTAGTAGGATAGGTGGCGGTAGGCGCTTGCACCCGCGCTACTGCTTGCAGATTGTTCAGAGTGCCAGAAATATTGGCATTTGCCGACACATTCCCAATGGTGATGTCAGGTGAGGAATTATATGCTCGTGCGATCGCATCCCCTGGTAAATTTTGTGCTTGGACATTCAACGCCACCCTCCCTTGGGGTGTAAGCTGAAGTTGACCGCTAGCTGTGACTTGCCCTCCCACCTCTGGATTTGCTTGAACACGAGCAACATTCACGTTTAACGGTGTACCCAGTGAACCAGAAACTTTAGCGTTCGCAGATATACCACCTATATTAATTGGAGTTGAGATACCGTAACCTTGAGCAATCGCATTTCCTGGTAAACCTTGAGCTTGAATATTTACACCTACCTGACCTTGGGGAGCCAGTTGAATTTGACCATTGGCTGTGATTTGCCCCCCGCCTGGCGGCGTTACTTGAAGGCTGGAAATATCAAGGTTCAAGGGCTGTTTGCCAAGTGAACCAGTAATTTGTGCTTTTGCCGAAACATTTCCAACTGCGATCGGTAGAGTAACGCCGTAGTCACGTGCTAGTATATCCCCTGCTACACCATCAACTTGAGCATTAAATATAACGTTGTCTTTGGCTCCCACATTAACTTGACCGCCGCCTGTAATTTGACCACCTGCTGCGGGGACTAAATTCAGATTGGATACGGTAAGTTGAGATGTAGTTTCAGATACATTCAAGCGGAAATCAGTGTTGACGGTTTTAAATTGAAGGCGGTCAACTTGAATAGGTTTTGTGTTGCTGATTGTACCGCTAAGGACTGGTTTCTGAAGAGGGCCTAGTACCTGAATATTTGCTTGAATTTCGCCATTAGCTGCGACTGGCGAATTTACATTCAGCGTGTTTAAGATATTTTTTGCATTAACTGGTTTTATTTGAGCTAAAACATTAAAACCTGTTTGGGTATTAATTGTTCCATTTGCCAGAATGGGAACTTGACCAAAATTCGTATTCAAATTCTCTAAAGCAACCGTCTGACCTTGAAAGATAAATCTCCCATTAAAATTAGAAACCGGCTGCGGAATATTTGGAATTTTGGCAGTTACTTGATTAGCAGTAGCCGTTCCCGTTACGGCTATGTCTGAGAGTTTGGGTGGAATCTGAACCCCTAAGTCAGCATTTAAATACCCTGCTTGCAAGGCAATTGGCAACTCAATTAATCTACTAATATCAGATGCTTGTAAATTTTGTGCTGAAAGCTTAAGGCTAGTTTGTTGAGCTTTGAGTTGTGTTTCGCCAACAATTTTAACAGCGCCTCCCCTAGTGAGTTGACCATTGAGGTCATAACCAATCCTTTGATTTTGATCTGAAAATCGGGCAACACCACCAAATTGATCTAATATGACTGAGCCTTTCGGTCTAGTTGGCGCAGCAAATGGCATCAACTCTACATCGCCATCTTGAATTTGAAGTGTCTGCAACTCAGTTTGAATAAAACCTTCTCCCTCGCCAGCCTTAACTTGGGCTGTCACCCAACGACCATCCTTATCCTGTTGAATGTAGACATTCGGTTGAATTAATGTGACATTTAATACTAGTTTTCGGGTGAGAATAAGTTGCAACGGCGAGAACTGCACCTCCAAAGCTTTTGCTACCACCTGATCTGGATCGGTAGGAGTTGCTGGTATTGATAGAGAGCTAAATCTCAGACTAGAAAGCGAGAAACGTTCAACGTTCCCAACTTTTACCGGACGTTCAAGCAATTGCTCAAGATTTTGCTGCACTAATGGCGCTAAATCTTTATATACATAACTTCTAGCCCACCAAGCACCAACTGCAATTCCAACCAGTAAAACCCCACCTAGAGCCAAACTGGTACGTCCTAAAAGCAGGAGCCATAGACGACGATTAGATGGTTCCTGATTGTTTCCTGAATTTGGAGATCGCGTCATTATCTTTACTAGTACCAGTACTTTTTTCTGGAGTCAGGCCAGAGACAGGCTAGTTGCAATTGTATCAGCCAGTCAAAAGCTATGACTTCATAATTTGTCAGCCGACATGAGTTTTTATTGTCTTTTAATTGAGAAATTTCGTTTAGAGTATGCTATTGATTAGCACTTCCTCAATCTCAGCAATAATTGCATCTATTCTCTGATTCAACTTTTAAAATTCTCTAGCCATCCCAATAGTTATTTAATTAAAACTTGCCTCCTTTATAATTGGGCAACCCACGTGATTATAAGTCTTTTCTCACGCCTTATGTCTTGTTGACGACTATCTTTTGTCAGAATAATTGATATCTTTAGATAGAGTTTTTTTGTTTAAATAATATTATTTAGCCAAAATTTCAGTAGTTAAATTCTATAATGCTTACTTGAGAAATACTGTATATACAACCCTGGTTATAAAAATCAACTCTGTAGAATCTCACCTAATACAGATGACTTTACTATGGTAACTGCTTATGGTATTTTAAGTTTTTATCTCAAAAATAGGGTAATGTCACACTTTGCTATTGTTCTGGCAGCAGGTGCATCTACTCGTATGGGTACTTGTAAAACTTCACTTCCTTGGGGTGAAGGTAAAACATTATTAACTTATCAATTAGAACAGTGGTTGAGTGTAGGTTTTACCCCTGTGGTAGTGTTAGGTTCACACAACAGTGAAAAACAAACAGTTTGTCCTGAGGGTAGTTTGACTGTAATTAATCCTCATGCCAATACTGGGAAAACAACTTCCCTCCTTACAGGGTTACAACATATTCCCCCAAACTTTGAAATATTAGCGATTTCCGCAGTTGATCAACCCAGAAAATTAGAGATTTATCAAAGATTGCTGTTAGCGCACCAAGACAATTCAGCAATGATTACTGCACCCACATATCAAAGTAAAATGGGGCATCCATTATTATTTAGTAATGGGATGCGATCGCACTTACAAAATATCCGTGAAGAAAGCTTAGGTTTACGCCAAATTATCAAAGAATTTTATCCAGTAATTCACCAAGTTAAATTTGATAATCCGGCTGTGCTATTAGATATCAACACGCCGGAAATATATCAGGAACAACTGCATAATTAGGGATGGTATAGCGGTTCTCATTTACCTGAGGTACAGCCCTAGGGGCACGGCACTGCCGTGCCCCTACACCTAGTGATGTAATGTACCGCATCTGAATGGGAACTGCTATATTAGATTACTAAAAACATTCCCAACTTCTTGGAGAAATTGGGAATCTGAGCTTTGTAATTACTCTTTCGCAAACCCAATCATTGATCAGTTGGATCATCAATCATTTCTGGTACTAAAGCTGGATTACTTTTACGTTCTTCTGGTGACTGCTCACGAATAACATCGTCTATTCTCGCAGGGTGTTTGATTTTGTCAAGTACCTCTGGACTTAATTGTGATGGCTCGCCTTCTGGATTCGACTTTTCAGCTTGACTAGGAACTGTTTCCTTATTCATCACTAATTTCCCCAAACTTATACGCCCAGCTTAAGCTCTTTTGTGGTGAGATACACACTATCTTGGGACTTATTTTACACAGTGGTGAGTAACATAGAAGCGATCGCCACAGCCCCCCACAACGGCGCATCATCTCCCAACTCTGCCGGCACAATTGCAAAATCAACCTCTGGCAAAGCCGTCTCCCGCGCCACCTGCTGCATCACCTGCCAAAAATCCTCCCCCGCCTTCGTCACACCGCCTCCCAACACAAAGCGGTGCGGATTCATTAAGTTCGCCACATTGCCAATACCCACACCCAGCGCCCAAGCAGCCTTGTGCAAAACTTCCTTAGCCAAATCATCTCCAGCCGTCGCCGCTTCACTTACCAACTGCCCCGTTAGCAACGTTAAATCATTCCCAACCAAACTCCTCAAAACCTCTCCATCTCCAAGTCCTTTGCGCCTCTGCGATACCCTCTGGGAAGCCCCTGGCGCGTCTATGGTTTCCAAAACTTCCCTAGCATTTTGTGCCATATAAGGCCCCGATGCTAAACGTTCCACACATCCCCGCTTTCCACACAAACACACTGGCCCAGCAGGATCTACAACCATATGCCCAATTTCACCAGCCATCCCACCCACACCCCGCCAAGGCTGGCCGTTTAGTATCCAACCACCACCCACGCCAGTGCTGACAGTGATGTAAAACAGGCTATCGTATCCCTGTCCTGCACCAAAGCGATGTTCTCCCAAAGCAGCAACGTTAGCATCGTTGTCTACACCAACAGAAACACCAAACTCATCTTCCAACAAACCTTTGAGGGGAATGTTTTCCCATCCAGCCACATGATGAGATAGTCGCACCATCCCCGTGGAAGCGTCAACTGGTCCGCCAAAACTGACACCGATCGCAGCAGGTTTTACGTCTTGTAGCAGCGAGTAAATTAGCGATCGCATAATTTCTAAGTCAGTACTAGCGTTTGCATTCGCTGGCGAGAGACGACGTTCATAACGCAACCACTTTCTAGAACCGATATTTACTAATGCTGCTGCTAGTTTAGTTCCGCCAAAATCAAGAGCTAAAATTGTCATAGTTTTTTATGCGCAGAAAATGTTGGCGATTTTGCTAATGTTCCCGGTGCAAGAAGCTTGCAATTGGACTTATAAATATTATTTACCTGTTCTGAAGTCAAGCACTTCGTCAATAAATTGTTGCAATCGTTCATAATGGGAACCTTTCCAATAAATGCGATCGCAGTCTTGACAACGCTGGAATTGATCAATCTGCGATCGCACTGTTTCTGGTAGCTTGTCAACGATGGATTGCTTATCTACAGATTCTAATAATCCATTGCAACGCAAACACCGTTTAAATGGTGAAATTAATTTAAACAAGTCGAAGCGTTGCAGTACTTCTATGATTTGTTGTTGAGGGTTAGTATTTCTAACGTAATACCCATGCGTTACCAAACTACGCATTAATAAACCCTTATCACGAGTCAACAGAATCCGCGCTTGGCTGTAAGATATTTCTGCTAATTTTTCATCTTCGTAGTCATTGCGATATAAAGTATCAAAACCTAAAAGTCGTAAAGATGTCGCAAGCTTCCCCAAGTGAATATCTAAAACAAAGCGGATAATACTGAGCGGTGTTGGCAGAACAGAAACGCTTGATATAATAACACTCCTAGCTGAAATTGGATAAACATTGATAGTATCTCCATCCGAAACTATGTAAGAAAAATTTACATATTCACCATTAACATTTATAAAATCAACTTCTGGATGAGGCACACCCAACGACTCAATCATGTCCTTAATTGAGGCTCTCTCCTCAAAAAAATGGGAGATTTTCACTTGCTTATGATGCCGTGGTAAAAAATGATTCAATTCTCTATGAAAGTAGAAATATGCGATCGCCATAGTTAAAAATCTTGGGATTACTATGAGGGCACATCTGTGTCCCCTTACTGGCAACAATTTGTCACAATTGCAAAACTTTATCTATTGTATTAAAAGAATCAATGCTTGCTCAACTGAGCTATCTGCACTATAAAATGCCCGTTAACCTTGATTTAACCAACCTTCTAGAAGCAACAAACGGTAAAGTAATTATAAAGATTCTCAAATACTTGCATTTATTATTGAGTTCAGTTACAGTCAAAGCAGATACATATGATCAAACCCTGACATGAGCTTCAGGAAGTTAGATTAGATAAAAGGGTAAATACCAGGTTTGTTAATGTTGATATCAGTGACGCTGCTAACAATTAGTCACTAGTTTTGATCGTTAACTGATCGCACATGAAGTACGGGGCATTAAAGCATTTACCCCTAATTTAGTTGTTTTTATTTTTTCTGAGCTAATTGATAATTATTCGCAATATGGATACATCGATTAACACATTCAAAGCAGATAGTGGGGAAAAAGTTTTAAAACAGGATTGCCTTACCAAAGGATTATTTGTTTATCAAGTGTTTTCGTATCTACCTTTAGGAATAAGTTGCCCACCAAAACAATACAAAGTTATATCTTTATCTGTAAAAACAGGAACTGTAACTAGCTATGTAGATAATTTCAGCAAAACTTTAAATAATTATGTTGCTGCAAGCAATATATTTGATTGTAGTATCAGCTACATCGATATTGTAAGCAAGTTAATTGCCTGTTACTCAGCAAGCGATCGCACAAGATTGGATATATTTGATTTGGGGAAAGAAAGCAAGTTCAGAAAAGCCGAGTTTCCGCAAGTTAAAATTTATGAGATACCAAATAACAATAAAACTAGATACAAAATTAACGTCGCTCATACGGAAAAATCTATCTTGACACTGTTTATCTCTATTGTGGAGAATTTATTAACCGGAAAGACCTTGCTCAATAATGATGTTATAAAGTGGCTACCTAGTTTTAACTGGGAAATGAATATTGTTCTTTTTTATCTCCTTTAGCCAAGGATATTGTAGCTAAGAACACAATTGTATTTTGTAATACCTTTTGTCCATAAAATACGCTAATGAGTACAGCGAGATGAATACTTTTTTTTGTTCTGACGATTCACGGCAAATAGGAGAAGATGTTATTGGTAGCGCCACCAATTATCAAACTTATATTTTAGTTGAGTGTCCTTTACCTTGGACATCAGAAGCCTTGAATTCCAAATGGGTGCCCCAGAATTTGAGGATTTTGGTAGATGAAGTGAAGCGTGCTAAATTACCAATTAGATTCCTCTTGATTGCTAATGATGTATCCCACAAAGTAAACCACACTACGCTTTTGATTTATCAAAAAGAAGAGGGTCTAAGTAATGGATATCACAAGCAAGAGTTTAAGCTAGCAAATATTGAGCAAGTAGCGGCAGTTGTCCAAAAATGGTTATGGGGTATCAGTTCTAATTCTGAGATAGAAACCAGTGTAACTAAAGATATTTTAGTTTGTACCCACGGTAGCCATGATAAGTGCTGTGCCAGATATGGTGCTCCCTTTTACTTCAATGTTACAGCGAGTAATGCTGATTTGTGCTTGGATAAAGTGCGAATTTGGAAATCATCGCACTTTGGTGGACATCGGTTTGCACCAACAGTCATAGACTTGCCAGAAGGAAGATACTACGGTCGTCTCGATCAAGCTTCATTTAGATCGATTTTGACTCGTACTGGCGATCTTGAATGCTTAAAAAAAGTCTATAGAGGTTGGGGAATTCTGCCTGCTGCACTTCAGATTTTGGAAAGAGAACTAATCCTTCGCAATGGATGGGATTGGTTTAACTACAAAGTTGCAGGCAAAATTTTGGAGCAAAGTTTAGACAATAGTACTATTCTGGGTGAGCTAAGTTTTGAACAACCTTCTGGTTCTCTCTACACTTACCAGGCTAAACTTGTAAAGGATGAAACCAAAACTCAACAACTCAAGAGTTCATGCAATGCTACACAAGAATTGGTAGTTACTAAATATGCTGTAGCTAGTCTCTGGCTTACTTCTAGTAAGGTGATGAGTTATAGCGCATAAAAAGCTGGGGTATGCATCTACCTAATTCGTAATTCGTAATTCGTAATTCGTAATGACGCTCCTGCGGACGCTCGAGTACTCGCTACCGCTTCGCTAACGCTAACGTAATTCGTAATGCTCGCCTGCGCCGGTAAGTAAGCTATGTAATTAAGAAAGTTAGTCAGATTTTATCTGGGTTTCCAGGCTTGTATCTGAACCCAAATCCAAAATCCAAAATTAAGATTGAGCCATATTTAGCACTTTTCGTAAAAGTACTTGGTCTTCTAACTTGGCTTTTAGACGACCATTTTCGATATCTCGAATCCAGCTTTGGCTTTTACCTGTGAGTTTTGCTAACTCTCTTTGGGAGAGATTCAAATTTTTTCGCGCTTGCAAAATCTGTTCACCTAGCAAATCGTTTGTAGTTTTGGGCTTCTTTTTGGCTTTAGCAGTTCTTGTTTTCTTTTTTTCCGATTCTGAAATTTGCTGTTCCCATTCTGGTGGGAGTTCAAAAGCCAAAATCCGCGCATTCATTAACAGATTCCACTTACCACGGGGGCCTGTGTCTGTGAGGCGAGTTTCAGCGCCACCATCATTAGTCCAAAATTCTAACGCTTCATCTGGGTCTTCAGGAAGATTAACTAACTTCGCCCACAAAGGTTGAATTTCTGGTGGGTAAGTAATTGGGTCGAAAAGTGGTTTCATTCCATAGTGATTGAGAATTTCCAAATCACTTTCAAAAGTTCGCAGCAGACGTTTGCGTTCTTCCCGTTGTCTGGATGCAAGGGCGACTTTTTCTTCACCATAAGCAATACGTAGCAATGTAGGAATAGTGATGCGTTGTTCTTTGCCCATTTTGGTTTTAAACAGCAACCACAGCATTAGTCGAACTGCGCCTTCATGTTGCTGCCAAATGCTCATGACTGTGGTTAGCAGCGTTTTAGGGAGACTACCGTATTGATAGAATGCGGTTCGCTCTCTACATGCTTGTTTATTTAAAAAATATTGTGCCCATAAGCCTGCTTTTACTTTAAAAGTTAACCCAATCAGATATTTGCATCCAAGATTGTCTTCTTGAAAGTGGTGCTGAATATCTACTAAGTGCCACAAGCGACTATTTGTAATAGAGAATCCGTTAATTCGACCTTGTTGGGGCCAGTCAATGGAGATAATCAGGGAGCAAGCTTGCTGAACGATATTTTTCATTAAAGCTAGCTTGGCAGCTTTGCTCAAGTCTTTGCGTTTCTCCATCCCCAAATATTTCTCAATTTGTCGCTCATCGATCGCAAATTCTTGCTCCCAAGGTTGCTCTAAAGCTGTAGCGTAAGCTGCAAAAATCAGATGTATGCAAGCGGCTCTGATGTCAAGCCCTTCAATTGCTGATATATCGGTGGCTTTGTCGTTAACTTTGAATGGATCTTGGATGTGAAAGGCGATCGCACCTCGACCTTGATTGACTTGTCGGCTGTAACACAAGTAACCCTCTTCATCATTTTCCCAATGTAGGGATGTGCGTTGCGCTAGGACATTACAAGCTTCCCAAATTGCGATCGCTGAAGCAAATGGGTTATTCTTACCATTAGAAAACAAGTCTAAGCTGGTAGCATCTCTTGGTTCTACTTTGCATCTCCCCTTTTTCGCCTGCCAGGGAATGGGAGATTTAGTTGGACAAGCTATTACACATTGCGGTTCTGAATAATAGCCTTCACAATTATTACAAAGACCAGGATCAACCCAGTATTCATTGTCCTCTATTTTGATTGCACCCGTAGGACATTGGGGGCGGCAGTTGTCACATCCAACGCAACTGTTGTTAGGAATTGTATAAGGCATTTGGCTCTTTTCCCACTCTAATCGTTGAGATGTCTGGCTCAGGTCTCCCCTGGATGAGTCCTGTCTATTCATGACTCGCTACCACATAATCTTTCTGGCGAGAATAATATTTCTCACCACATTTATTCCCCACATCCATATTTTGGCTTTGCATCCAATTGGAAGCTATTTAAGGCTTTTTAACCGAGCCTAATAAAACTTCTTATTAACTATACATTTCATGAAAAAAATGATTAGTTTGTTCGTACCGAGCTTAGAAAAAAATCTTAACATTTATTTAATTACGTATCTGATGAACATTTTAGCTTTGACCATAAAGTCTTTTTAGGACATATTTAATTCCGTCACAATTGGACTTCATTTGATTTATTAATAATTTTAATATTTAATGCATGATAATATTCTGCCATCAAATTTACAGTTCCTTCATAAATTAATTAAGTTTCTTCATATGAAATAAAAGTATTTTTTGTCATCATTTATTTAAATAATTGAATCAAAAATTACTGGTAAATTGTTGCTTTATAAAATACATATTACATATATAAAATTGTAATTAATGAACATATTAATTTGTATAGGTGTATACAGTTTATCTAAATTTACTTGCCTAAACCTAAATATATTTGAAAAATAGTATCATCATTCTTATCTAGAAACCTCCTTTATACAAGGATAGAGATTTTCAATTTTCCCTATAACCTGCAAGGGTTGGGGACTGTGAGATTAGGATGCTAACCAAATATGCATAATAATTATTGGCAATAAGTTTCATCTATTAATTGAAATAAAAAACAATGTGTAATTGTGTTCAAAGTCATCGAAATTTGATGATAAAAAAGTAATTTTTAAATACCAAAAAGATAAATTATTAGGATAATATGATGATTAATGCACAAACAGATTGACAGGCGAAATTGCCGAGGAATTATTCATGGCACAACTAACAGGTTTGACATTTGGCGGTAAGGCTTGGACACCAAAATTTGCTCAAGAAATCGACAAGGATAAATGTATCGGCTGTGGCAGATGCGTTAAAGTATGCGGGTACAATGTGCTCGGTTTAAAAGCGCTAAATGAAGAAGGTGAATTTGTGGAAGATGAAGATGACGAAGAAATTGAACGGAAAGTAATGGCAGTTACTTCTCCAGAAAACTGTATTGGTTGTGAAGCATGTTCACGGATTTGCCCCAAGAATTGCTACACCCATGTTGCATTAAACAATTAGGATTTTTGGAGTTAGTCAAAATTGTTGTTCATTCAAGGAGGCACTGTTTGGATCAAGCGCAAATGCGCTAGGCAAGGTAACTTGAGGGGAATACCAAATATTTACCGGAACTCATAAAAAGTTCACAGTAAACAAATCCGTAAATCGTAAAGTGTTAGCTATTAACAAATTTAAACTTGCTGCTAATCTAGCCTAATCAATATTAGGTCTAACAGTGCCCTCTTGGAACAACAAGCTTTTCTGGGAGCAGGGGGCTACCTTTTTCATAGGAGTTGAAATATAATTTGTAAGTTTCTGGGGGAAAGATATGGAAAAAATCTGGAAGTTTCCCCCATTTTTTATGGCTGCACGTTAGAAAGTTAATAAGTGAAAACAAAAAACGCTGCCCTGTAAAAGGGAATGGGGAATAGGCAATAGGCAATAGATAACAATAGTCAATGCCCAATGCTCAAAACCCAGAAAATCACACCTTTAAAGACTGTTTACAGAGCAGGTAGCATGTATGCAACAAGTTCCTGTTTCGTTATGGACTCTGGTTGCTGGGATAGTAGTTACAGCAATCAGCATTTGGATTGGTCAAAACCACACTCTGATGCCGGTGCAAGCATCGCTACAAGCGCCTTTGGTAGACGGTTTTTTTAACGTCATGTTTACCATTGCGATCGCACTATTCTTGGTGGTAGAAGGAACTATTCTGATTTTTTTGGTGAAGTTTCGTCGCCGTCGCGGTGATGATACCGATGGCTTACCAATAGAAGGTAACGTTCCCTTAGAAATCTTCTGGACAGCAATTCCAACAGTGATCGTCCTCGGTTTGGGCATCTACAGCGTAGATGTTTTTAACCAAATGGGCGGCTTTGAGCCTGCGGGTCATCCTCATTCAGCAGCTCATGTTGCTCACATGCCCGGAAGTGCTATTGCAGCTACATTAAGCGATACTGAAGCAACAACTGCCCCCACAATTGGTATTGGCGCGTCTCCTCAAACCCTTAACAAACCAGCCGACTTAGTTGTTGATGTCAAAGGCATACAGTACGCCTGGTTATTTAATTACCCTGATAGTGGCATTACCTCTGGGGAATTACACATTCCCGTCGGTGCTGATGTGCAACTCAACCTTTCAGCACAAGATGTAATTCATTCATTCTGGGTGCCAAACTTCCGCTTGAAGCAAGATGCACTTCCCGGTATCCCTACCGAACTACGATTTGTTGCCACCAAACCAGGTACATATCCCGTAGTTTGTGCTGAGTTGTGCGGTGGTTATCACGGTTCAATGCGGACACAGGTAATTGTCCACACACCAGAAGAATATGATAACTGGCGGACAGAAAACCAGATTGCTCAACAGCAAAACCTCAATCAAGTCGTTGCTGTTAATCCAGCCGACTTATCAACATCAGAGTTTCTCGCGCCCCACACCCATGATATGGGAATTAGTGCAGCAACTCTAGAGTCAATGGTCATTGGTCAGGAGAGACACGATTAATCGCGTCTGTACAAGAGCTTTGGACGTTTGACCCTGGACTCCCCATAGTGGTAAAAAAATATGACGCAGGTAGAATTCCCACGGAATACTCCACCAGAAGAAAATAAACCGGAAATGGTGGCTGGCCACACCTCCCATCCGAAGGCGTGGAAATGGCAGGATTACTTTACATTTAATGTTGATCACAAGGTTATTGGTATCCAATATCTAGTGACGGCGTTTGTGTTCTATCTCATCGGCGGACTGATGGCGATCGCTCTGCGGGTGGAATTAGCAACACCAGATGCAGACGTACTCGACCCCAATCTGTATAACGCTTTCATGACCAATCACGGGACGATTATGATCTTCCTGTGGATTGTCCCTAGCGCTATTGGGGGATTTGGTAACTATTTAGTGCCGTTGATGGTTGGTGCTAGGGATATGGCTTTCCCGAAGCTAAACGCGATCGCCTTTTGGTTAAACCCACCAGCTGGATTACTGATATTAGGTAGTTTCATTTTTGGTGGTTCACAATCTGGCTGGACAGCTTATCCACCTTTGAGTTTGGTGACAGCGCCAATCGCTCAAACTATGTGGATACTTGCGATCGTTTTGGTGGGAACTTCCTCAATTTTGGGTTCGCTGAACTTCGTAATCACCATTTTGATGATGAAAGTTCCTAGCATGAAATGGGATCAAGTACCCCTATTCTGCTGGGCAATCTTGGCAACCTCTCTGCTGGCGCTTCTCTCCACACCTGTATTAGCAGCCGGTTTAGTTCTGCTGTTGTTTGACCTCAACTTTGGCACTTCCTTCTTTAAACCAGATGCGGGCGGTAACGTTGTAATTTATCAACACTTATTCTGGTTTTATTCTCACCCGGCAGTATATTTAATGATTCTGCCCATCTTCGGCATCATGTCGGAGGTAATTCCGGTTCACGCCCGCAAGCCAATCTTTGGTTATAAAGCGATCGCTTATTCTAGTGTAGCCATCTGCGTTGTCGGTTTGTTCGTCTGGGTACACCACATGTTTACCAGTGGCACACCCGGTTGGATGCGGATGTTCTTCACTATCTCCACTCTTATAGTTGCAGTTCCCACTGGCGTGAAGATTTTTGCCTGGGTTGCTACCCTCTGGGGTGGTAAAATCCGCTTCACCGGTGCGATGCTTTTCGCCATTGGCTTGTTGTCCATGTTTGTCATGGGCGGCTTAAGTGGTGTGACGATGGGAACAGCCCCCTTTGATGTTCACGTCCACGACACATATTATGTTGTCGGACATTTCCACTACGTTCTATTTGGCGGTTCCGTGTTTGGCATTTATGCCGGTATTTATCACTGGTTCCCCAAAATGACCGGACGAATGTTGAATGAAAGCTTGGGACGGATTCATTTCGCCCTCACTTTCATCGGCACAAATCTGACCTTTTTACCCATGCACGAGTTGGGTTTGAAAGGAATGCCTAGACGGGTGGCAATGTATGACCCCCAATTTATCGACCTCAATCAAATTTGTACCTTTGGTTCAATTGTTTTGGGGATATCGGTAATTCCTTTCGCTATCAACATGATTTACAGTTGGTTGAAAGGGCCTTTGGCTGGTGATAATCCTTGGCAAGCTTTGACTTTAGAATGGACAACTAGCTCACCACCTGCAATTGAAAACTGGGAAGTATTGCCGGTTGTCACTCATGGCCCTTATGACTACGGTCATGGTCACAGTAATGAAGTACAGCCATCTGCAACACCGGAAGCTAGTGCTTAGGTAGTAGAGTGAGTAATGCGATCGCTGTTAAGGTGACTGTAATTTCTAGTCATTTGATTTGAGAACTCGGAACTTGAGCCTCAGAACTCGGAACTTGAGCCTCAGAACTCGGAACTTGAGCCTCAGAACTCGAAACTTGAGCTTCAGAACTCGGAACTTGAGCCTCAGAACTCGGAACTTGAGCCTCAGAACTCGGAACTTGAGCTTCAGAACTCGGAACTTGAGCTTCGGAACTCGGAACTTGAGCCTCAGAACTTGGAACTTGAGCCTCAGAACTCGGAAGTTGGAATTGTGAGAATTCCTGAACAAGTGAAGAGTTAATACCATTTCACTTTAATGACGATACAAATACGTTGGTAGGGGCATGGCAATGCCATGCCCTTACGAGAAATCTATATGTATCAGGATTTTCGTGAATTGGTATAAGTTAAACAAGGATTTTGGATGAAGAATGAAAATTTTGCCGCTTCACACTTCATTCTTCATTCAAGCTTCCACAACAGACACAGTGGATAATATTGTCAAAAAATCTATGACTATAGCTACAACCACGAGCGAAGATCACAGTGCAGGACACGAAGAACATCCAGATTTAAGAGTTTGGGGATTATTGACATTCCTGGCCTCTGAATCCCTAATGTTTGGGGGATTTTTTGCCACTTATTTATTTTTTCGAGGTACTACAGCAGTTTGGCCTCCAGAAGGAAGCGAAGTAGAACTACTTGTACCGACGATTAACACCATTATTCTGGTATCTAGTAGTTTCGTCATTCACTTCGGTGATAAGGCGATTAAAAAGAATAATGTCAAGGGAATGCAACTGTGGTATGCAATTACTGCAATCATGGGCGCAATATTCTTGGGTGGTCAGGTTTATGAGTACTCAACATTAGGATACGGACTGACTACCAACGTCTTCGCCAACTGCTTTTATATCATGACTGGGTTCCACGGTTTGCACGTTTTTGTGGGACTGTTATTGATATTACGAGTATTGTGGCGATCGCGTCTTCCCGGTGAATATTCTGCAACCAATCATACTTTCATCGAAATGACAGAAATTTACTGGCACTTCGTAGACATTATCTGGATTGTATTATTCACCTTGGTGTACGTTCTTACTTTGTTTTAAATTGGGCATTGGGCAAAGCAAAGACGCGATAAATCGCCGTCTCTACAACAATCAATCTTTCGTCTTGATGGCGATAAATCGCGTCTCTTGCTTTAACCGAACCGTATTGCCTCATATCCCTGATCATCCTTATCTCCATTCAGGAGTTAATTATGCAAGCTAATACAAACAAATTCTCGTGGTTCCAGGTTCCAGAGGATATCAAAAATTTATTAATTTTAGCTGCACAAAACTGGGAGAACACATCAGAATCGGAAAAGTATATTCAACAAGCTTTAGCTAAGACTGGTGAAAATACAGATGTCTTAGTAGCAGCATATAGATTTTTTTATTATAAGAATAATTATTCTCTGGCATTACAAACAACAGTCAAATTATTAGATAAAATTAAAGAACTAGAAAAATTACCTGAAGACTGGGAGCAACTTAAGCTTATATTAGTCAATCGCAAAGAAGACCCACAAATTCGATTGTACTTAAATGCTTATGCTGCTTCTGGATTAGTACTAGCAAAGCTGGGAGCAATTGAAGAAGCAAAAGAAATCAGCACCAGAGTCAAACAGATAGACGACAAAAATGATTTTGGTGCCGGAATTCTCCTGGATATTTTGACACGTCCAGCAGAAGAAGATGATTAATTAGTCAGCAATCAAAAATCAAGGTGAACAATCATGAACAATTGGTTATCTACTACATCATATTCTTCTTACTCCCTGTTAGGAGCGGCTACTGATAGTAACTCTATCTTTCCTCCTATTACCATACCTACTAAAGCTCCTGTAGGCAATATTCCTAATGTCTCTCCGATCCTGATCATCCAATCTTCGCCGTTATCAATTTAAAAGTTATGAAAGGTAGGGATTGGCTGCTAACGGGGGACGGTCAGTATCAAGCCTGTAAATCTGTGAGAGCATGGGATTTATTGAGAGAAAACTACCGTCTTTATCGGTTTTTAACTGAGGTGGAAGATGTTCTCAATAGTGGTGACAATGAAGCCAATTGTCTGCCAGAAATTCGGATGCTCGTAAGGCGCTTGATAGTAAATTCCTACTGGGTGCAAAGTCAACATTTAGAGGCTTCACCCAAAACGGGAAGCTCTGTTTTACTCCTATATGATGAATTGGGTTTTCCGTTGACGGTGCAAACAGTAACATTTGCACCGGGAACCCGATCAACCATTCATAATCATGGGACATGGGGAATAGTGGCGGTGTTAAAAGGTGAGGAAAAAAATACTTTTTGGCGACGCACTAATAGCCCAGAATTTCAGGACAAAATTGAAGCAACGGGAGAAGTAACTCTATTTCCCGGAGACATTATTAGTTTTACTCCCGATGCAATTCACAGCGTAGAAGCAGTAGGTGATGAACCAACTGTGACTTTTAATATCTACGGCGAAACTGATCCGAATGAGAGATTTGAGTTTGACTCAGTTACCCATAAGGCTAGGAATTTTTAATTACTAGAACTTACGCACAAGAGATCCCCCTAAATCCCCCTTAAAAAGCGGGACTTTGAAGGATTTTTACCTCCCTTTTTAAGGGGGACTTTGAAGGATTTTTGCCCCCCTTAAAAAGGGGGGTTGGGGGGATCAAAAGCTTGTGGGGCAATGTTAGAAGACTTCTGTGTATACCGTAGCCTTTTTTTAGGTGGGATCTAGGTTTTCGGTTTTCAGTGCGTAAGTCCTGACTAGGAATCGTCAAGATTAATTTCATCAGTTCGCAGTTGGCGCTTTAGCGCGAAAGAGTAATTAGGAGATAGTGGAATGGCAAGAGTAATTTTCTATAGCAAACCAGGCTGTAAAGGTGGTGTTAAGCAAAAAGTTTTGCTAACAGCTGCCGGTCATGAGGTGATACCACAGAACCTGCTAAAAGAACCTTGGACAGTTGAACGGTTGCGCTCATTTTTTGGCGATCGCCCCGTAGCCGAATGGTTTAATCCTTCCGCCCCCAAGGTAAAATCTGGTGAGGTGGTTCCTGAAAAAGTGGATGAACAAACCGCTTTGGCGCTGATGCTGAAAGAGCCACTATTAATTCGCCGTCCTTTGTTAGAAGTAGGCGAACAGCGCGAGGTAGGATTTGATGTACAAAAAATTGATGCTTGGATTGGCTTACAAGCTGTGGATGAATCCTTGCAAGAAATCAGCGACAAGCTTATGAAGGAGAATTTGCAAGGCTGTTCTCACGGTCATGATCATGGGCATAAACACCATAAAGAAGGTGGCTGTAAGCATTAGTACAGGATTTTTGCAGTGATGTAATCTGTTAAAATCTGAATTCTTGGGTTTGAGATGCAACAATGCTCTCAAGTCCCAACATCCAACTTTGGGGTGAATTAGTCTTTGTAACATCTCGTGAAATTATGCTGATTTTTGTCACAAATGTTACAAAGCTAAACTTGCATGGGCATAGTAAGAATGCTTATATTGCAAGAAAAAACAATGACAGCTACTTTATCTGGTTATCAACTCCTCGAAACCCTTCACTCCGGTAGTAAAACCGTCATTTATCGTGGACGGCGAGAAATCGATAACGTCTCTGTCATTGTTAAAACTCTCCTGTGCGAACATCCACTCTTAGAAGACATTGCGCGACTGCGCCACGAATATCAAATTATTGAGCCTCTGCAAATTCCTGGCATTGTTAAAGCCTACGAGTTAAAGAATTATCAGCATGGCCTGGCTTTGGTTTTAGAAGACATTCCAGGTTGCTTGCTCCAAGAAGTGATTGCAACTCAAACAACCACCTTGATTACTTTCCTGAAGGTGGGGATTAATTTAGCACATATTTTAGGAGAACTGCACGCCCAACAGATTATTCACAAAGATATTAAGCCGCACAATATTATAATTGACCCCGATTCTGGCGAAGCCAAACTGATTGACTTCAGTATTTCCTCGCGCCTTGATAAAGAAAATTCCACCTTAAACAATCCCAATTTGCTCGAAGGTACGCTTGCGTATATGTCGCCTGAGCAGACGGGTAGAATGAATCGGGTGGTTGACTATCGCACCGACTTTTATTCGTTGGGTGTCACTTTATATGAAATGCTGACGGGTATTTTGCCCTTTCAAGCTGCTGACCCGATGGAGTTGATCCACTGTCACATTGCCAAAACACCAGCCGCACCTTGTAGCGAAACCGTGTGTCGTGTTCTGGAAGATGTGCCAGAGGCGATTAGTGCAGTTATTTTGAAATTATTAGCGAAAACAGCAGAGGAGCGGTATCAAAGCGCCTGGGGACTGAAAGCGGATTTAGAGGAATGCTTGTTTCAACTTCATACGAATGGAAAAATTGAAAACTTTGTACCGGGAAGACAGGACAAATCCGGGCATTTTTCGATTCCGCAAACACTATACGGACGCGAAGCAGAAGTAGCAACATTGATGGCTGCGTTTGGGCGTGTGGCAGGTGGTAGCAGCGAACTCATGCTCGTCTCTGGTTATTCGGGGATTGGAAAGACAAGTGTCGTCAATGAAGTTCATAAACCGATTGTGGGAGCAAGGGGTTATTTCATTGCAGGCAAGTTTGACCAGTTCAAGCGCAATATTCCATACACATCTTTGATTCAGGCGTTCCAATCTTTAATTGGGCAATTACTCACCGAAAGCGAAGCCCAAATCCAAGTGTGGAAAGAGAAACTCCTAACTGCATTGGGTGAGAATGGGCAAGTCATTATCGATGTGATTCCCGAAGTCGAACTAATCATTGGAACTGTGCCACCCTTAACACAATTGGGTGCGGCTGAATCTCAAAATCGTTTCAATCGTGTTTTTGGGCAATTCATTGGCGTATTCACAACCCAAGACCATCCTTTGGTTGTGTTTCTTGATGATTTACAGTGGGCAGATTCGGCATCGCTGAACTTAATTGAGCTATTGATGACAGATAGCAATCGCAAATATTTATTGTTAGTCGGCGCGTATCGGGATAACGAAGTATCGCCCACCCATCCGCTTATGATGAGTTTGGACAAGATTCAATCTTTTGGTGCGGTGGTAGATAACATCGTCTTGGCAACATTGCAGTTAACCGATGTGGAAGCATTAATTAGCGATACGTTGAATGACACAGAAGCCAGCAAGCCATTAGCAGAATTACTGTTTCACAAAACTGGAGGAAACCCTTTCTTCTTAACGCAACTGCTCAAAACCTTGTACCAGGAAGACTTGTTATCTTATGAGTTCCATTCAGGAGTATGGCAGTGGAATATCCAACATATCCAAGCGATTGGTCTTACTGACCTGAATGTGGTTGAACTGACGGCGAGAAATATTCGTAAACTGTCTTTAGAGACGCAGCAAGTACTCAAACTCGCTGCTTGTATTGGCAACACGTTTAATCTGGATGTATTAGCGATCGTTAAAGAGGCATCTTCTCTAACGACTGCGGCGCAATTGTGGTCTGCGCTTCAAGCTGGGTTAATTCTGCCGTTAAATCAGGACTACAAAATTCCCTTAGCGTTTAGTCAGGAGGATTCAGGTAGCGTTACCTTAACGGATTTCAAAGTTGACTACAAGTTTTTACATGACCGAGTACAGCAAGCAGCGTATTCTCTAATTCCCGATGAGCAGAAGAAAGCAACGCATCTGAAAATTGGTCAATTACTGCTGCAAAATACTACCCCAGAAGAACGCAAAGAAAATATATTTGCTTTAGTTAATCAACTCAATTACGGTACTGATTTACTGATATCTGAAATAGAAAAATATGAACTTGCAGAACTCAATCTAATCGCAGGTAAAAGAGCAAAAGCAGCCACAGCGCACGATTCCGCCATCAAATATTTGCAAGTCGGTTTAGGATTGTTAGCAGAAGCAAGCTGGAACAGTAACTACGACCTAACATTAGCACTGCATGAGGAAGCGACAGAAGCAGCTTTTTTAAGCGGTGATTTTGAAGGAATGCAGAGATTTGTTGAGATAGTACAAAACCACGCTAAAACGCTGCTGGACAAAATTAAAGTGTATGAAGTCCAGATACAAGCTTATGTAGGGCAAAACAGGCTGCTAGAAGCGGTTAGTACGGGACTACAAGTTTTAAAGCTATTAGGAGTAGAGTTTCCCCAAAAGCCGAACCCGTCAGATATTGGACAAGCACTCTTGGAAACTGCGGCAATTTTAAATGGAACGCAAATTGAGGATTTAGTTGATCTACCTCAAATGAGCGATCGCTATAAATTAGCAGCTATGAAACTTTTGTCAAGTATTTTTGCTGCTGCATACATTGCTACGCCAGAATTGTTGCCTTTGACGGTATGCAAACAAGTAAATCTATCCGTCCAATATGGTAATGCTTCCATATCTCCCTTTGCTTATGCCAATTATGGTCTTCTTCTTTGCGGAGTAGTGGGAGATATTGATTCAGGTTATCAGTTCGGTCAATTGGCTTTAACTCTGGTGTCAAAGTTAAATGCTCAAGAAATCAAAGCTAAGACACTCCTGATAGTAAATACATTTATCCGACCTTGGAAAGATCATCTGAGAGAAACCTTAGAACCTTTTGTGTCAGTTTACTCTAGTGGGCTGGAGACAGGAGATTTACAATATGCTGCCTATGGTTTACTAATGTATTCCTATTTAGCTTACTTTAGCGGCAAAGAACTGACTTTTCTAGAAAGAGAGATAGCAATAAACAGAAATGCTATTTATAAAATTAAGCAAGAAACAGCACTTCATTACATAGAAACCTATTGGCAGGCTATTTTAAATCTGCTCGGAAAAAGTGAAAATATTTGCTGCCTCAAGGGTAAAGCTTGCGATGAGCAGATAAAGTTACCATTGCACAAGCAAGCGAATGACATATTGGGAATTGCCTACGTATATTGGAACAAACTTTTACTTAGTTATTGGTTTGAAAATTACTCAGAAGCCATTGAAAATAGTGCCATAGCACAGAAGTATTTGGACATAGTGATAGGATTGCCCATTGTTCCTCTATTCCATTTTTACGATTCTTTAGCACGGCTAGCAGTATATCCCAATAGCCCAGAGTCAGAGCAACAGGAAATTCGCGATCGCGTCCAAGCTAATCAAGAAAAAATGCAAAAATGGGCACATCATGCCCCAATGAATCATTTACACAAATTTTATTTGGTAGAAGCAGAACGGCATCGGGTTTTAGGCGAAAAAATCGAAGCGATCGAGATGTATGATCAGGCGATCGCACTTGCTAAACAAAACGAGTACATCAACGAAGAAGCGCTAGCTTACGAACTCGCTGCCAAATTCTATTGGTCATGGGGTAAAGAAGCGATCGCCCAAACATACATGACAGATGCTTACTACGCCTATAGCCATTGGGGTGCGATCGCTAAACTCAAAGATTTAGAAGCCCGCTATCCGCAATTGATTGTGCGATCAAACACACAAAAACTAGAAACGAATTATAAAGAATTTACACTAGACAACTCCACAACTAGCGGCAGCGCTCAAATTCTCGACTTGATGACAGTGATGAAAGCTTCACAGGTCTTGTCAGAAGAAATAGTGCTGAGTCGCCTGCTCGAAAAATTGATGAAAAATGTCATCCAAAATGCTGGCGCTATCCAAGGTTACTTTATTGCCAAGCACGAGAATCAATGGATACTAGAAGCGGCGGGAACAATTGCAGGTAAGGAAGTTAGCGTTGTTGTTAATGGGCAGGATGAAACTAATTTACCCTTACTTCCGGTTGCCTTATTCAACTATGTGGAAAGAACCAGAAACAACCTAGTTTTAGACGATGCTGTTAAAGACTCCCGTTTTGCAGCTGATGCTTATATCGCCACTTACCAATCTAAGTCAATTTTGTGTCTACCGTTGATTCACTCTGGCAAGTTTACTGGTCTTCTTTACCTGGAAAATAATCTTATTCCTGGCGCTTTTACCCCAGAACGGGTAAATGTCCTGAGTCTGTTGATAGCACAAATTTCGATCGCGATCGAAAACGCCCGTCTCTACACCAACCTACAAGCTTACTCGCAACAACTGGAAGCCAAATCACAAGAACTCGAAGTTAAAAATGAAGCTTTGCAAGCATCCGAAATGCGAGAGCGAGAAAAAGCCGAACAACTTGAAAAATCGCTGCACAAACTGCAACAAACCCAGGCTCATCTTGTGCAAACCGAGAAAATGTCGAGCTTAGGACAACTGGTAGCTGGCGTTGCTCACGAAATCAACAATCCGGTAAATTTTATCTTTGGCAACCTCACCCATGCCAACGGCTACACCCAAGAGGTGCTGAGACTGCTGGAACTTTACCAGAAACATTACCCATCTCCCCATCCAGAGATTCAGGAAGAAGCGGAGGCTATCGATCTAGAATTCCTGCTAGAAGACTTGCCTAAGCTACTTTCTTCTATGCGGGTTGGAGCAGACCGAATTCGGCAAATTGTTGCTTCCCTGCGAACTTTCTCACGCATGGATGAAGCCGAGATTAAAGCCGTTAATATTCATGAGGGGATTGACAGTACCATAATGATTCTGCAACATCGCCTCAAGGCAAAGTCAGATTGTCCCGCTATTCAACTTGTTAAACACTACGGCAATCTGCCCCAAGTGGAATGCTATGCAGGGCAACTCAATCAAGTGTTCATGAATGTGTTGAGTAATGCGATCGATGCTTTGGAAGAGTCATTAGCGGAAAATCAAGAACAAATAACAACTCCAACTATTACTATTTACACTGAACAAATTGATGCTCATCAAGTCGAAATTCGGATTGCAGACAATGGTCTGAGTATACCAGAGCCTATTCGCCGCCGCCTGTTTGATCCTTTCTTCACCACAAAACCTGTGGGTAAAGGCACAGGTATGGGCTTGTCGATTAGCTACCAAATTGTCACCGAAAAACATGGTGGTTCACTCTCTTGCACCTCAGAACCCGGCAAGGGAGTGGAGTTTCAAATCCGCATTCCAGTTTCCCAGGAAGTTAGCAAGAACCTTGTGGTTAGTGTCTAGAGACTGAAATACAGCATATTTCAGCTAAATGAAGTACATGGGTAGGGGCACAACATGTTGTGCCCCTACAATTATCTGTACTCACCTTGGCGTAGCCTCTGTCTGCGACACGCTGCGCGCTTGCGTAGCATCCCGCAGGGAACGTAAAGAAGTTGCAATTTGCTGTATCACTCTCAATACGGTTCGGTTAAAGGGGAAAAGGGAATTTACCTTTTACCCCTTCCCCCACTATTGTCTTCTTTCCTACTCTCTTTAACGCACGCCAGCAGTTTCTAAGGACAAATCCTGAAACATGGGGGTGCTGAGGTAACGTTCGCCGAAGGAAGGCTGAATCATTACAATTAAACGTCCGGCATTTTCTGGGCGTTTACCTACTTGAATTGCAGCACACAAAGCTGCGCCAGATGATATCCCAGACAATAAGCCTTCTTCTTTTGCCAAACGTCGTCCAAATGCGATCGCTTGTTCATCGCTGACTCTAATTACTTCATCAACCAATTCTAGGCGGAGAACATCGGGGATAAATCCGGCACCAATACCTTGAATTCTGTGCGGCCCGGCTTCACCACCTGAGAGAACAGGGCTGTTGCTGGGTTCAACTGCGATCGCCTGAAAAGTCCGCTTGCGCTGTTTGAGTACTTCTGCAATCCCAGTAATCGTCCCACCAGTCCCTACCCCAGCAATGACGATATCCACTTCGCCGTCTGTATCTGCCCAAATTTCTTCGGCGGTGGTTTCTTGGTGAACTTTGGGATTGGCAGGGTTGCGGAACTGTTGCAGCATAAAAGCATCGGGAGTATTAGCCACAATTTCTTCGGCTTTGCGAATCGCTCCCCGCATTCCCTCAGCGCCTGGTGTCAACTCCAAAGATGCACCATAAGCCCTGAGCATAGCCCGTCGTTCTTGGCTCATTGTCTCTGGCATTGTCAAAATCAAACGGTAGCCACGCGCCGCAGCTACCATCGCTAAAGCAATTCCTGTGTTACCAGAGGTAGGCTCAACTAAAATGGTCTTTCCAGGGGAAATTGAGCCAGCTGCTTCTGCTGAGAGTACCATACTTAAACCAATGCGGTCTTTCACCGAAGCCGCTGGGTTCATACCTTCTAATTTGACAACTATCCTTGCTACTACTCCCTCAGCTTGAGGAATCTTGTTCAGTTGAACTAAAGGAGTTCGTCCAATCAGTTCTGTTACGTCTTGAGCAATCCGCATTATTTAACTCCTAAAATCCTAAATCTTAGTACAGAGTATTTACTTATAACAATAAGCTTTTGTGTATTTAATTTGCAGTTTAGTTACAATGAGCGCATATACTATGTATTCTAACTAAACCACAAAATATGAAAGTTTAGGAAGAACTTTTATCAGATGTTCCCATTGATTCTCACTTCAGCAGACGGCTAGCTTGCCATGCTTGTATTTTACCATTTACAGTTATTGACTATTGCTTTTTGGGCTGAGATTCAATTTTTATAATTCTGTATCTATGAATAATTTTTCCCATTATTTTGAATATCTACTAATCCGGTTCGGTTAACGTGTTTATTCTTCGAATATCCCCCCAACTCCCCTTAAAAAGGCTTGCTCTTGCTTCTTATTATCCTCTTTTTTAGGAGTTCACCACAAGCGGAGGCATCATATTGCAATATCTTCTATTTGTTATGGAAATATAATTTACTTTCAAAACATTTAATTGCTTTTCTTGAATTATTAGTCTATCTTTATCACCAGACATTGATATTTTCTTTTGAGTGCAGATGTTATCAGCCCGGAATTGCATCAATAACAGTCCTGAACCATTGCCTACATTGCTTTTAGGTTGAGTGCAAAAACACCAGAACCCCACCTCGAAAACACTAGTACCCTGTCTCAAAAACACTAGTACCCATACCCCAATGAATTTTTTAAAGTCTTATCAGGTGAGGATTACAGCCTTTGAGTACTATTCTAATGAATTTAATAATTTTAACGTGGCTGGAGTAAACTGTTTTGTGGAGAGCGGCTGATATAAATCGTATAGGATTTACGCAGAGATTCCCCTCTACCCCCCAACATTCCTGAGCGAAAGCTTAGTGAACTAGGGGGGACTTCTTAATCTCTCTTTTGAGAGTTGGATGAAATCAGATTCTTTGAATCTGAGTGCGTTATTTCTGACTGAATAATCCTCCTTTTTGTGAACATGTTGGTAACTTTTCAGTAGTCAGTAGTCAGTGGTAATTAAAAAACAACTGGCAACTAACGATTCAGAAAATTACCGTTTACACATATTTTAATATCAAAACTGTTTGAGAGGTAGAGATATATAGCTACTTTAGATAAACAGCAAAAGATATTTTCTTACTGGGTGCATACTACCTAGCAAGGGAGAGCCAAGATGAAAGCCAAACTTTTAAATGTTCTTACAGTTTGCGTAGTTACCTTAGCAGTGCTTTCTCCAGGAGTAGTAGTATTTGGCATAGTTTGGGAGCGACATTTAGAGTTAGTAAAATCCCAGAATTTAGCCTGCGAAGTTAACAAGACTAGTACAGATGCTCCTGCCTTGGCTCCCCGAATAGAGGGTACATATTCCCCTCAGGCTAGCATCCAATCCTCTGACCGTAATTTGATTCATCAAATGCTGACTGTTGCTGAACAATATAAATTTGCCACTATCCTGCAATGGTTCTTCTTGTTAATCCCTATTTGTGTTGGTTTAGGGATTCTCTTTTACGACAGATATCTTGTGCATCGTGCGGCTGTTTTAAAAGAACAAGTTGAAATGTTGGAAAGACTGTGGCAACAAAGTATCGAACAGTGACCAATTCCCAATTAACTCACTAAAATCAACAAAAATATCATGTCAGAACAACGCCAGCAACTGTATTTTAATCTGATTGATGAATTGCTCAAATGTCCTAATGGTCAAGAACCAGAAATTTTAGAATCTAAGCCAGAATTAATTGACTCTGGTTTCGTAGAAACAATGTTACAAGTGGCAACTATGTTTGCCCATGAAGGCAATCAAGATGGTGCCAAATTTTTATTTTTTGTGGCGCGTGAGCTAGCTAAAGAACTAGGGTTATACCCGGAAGTTCCCAATACTGAAGTTGCAAATTCTGAAGTCGCCAATAAGGAGTAAAAATGTTGTTGACTTCAACGGATGCAGGACAAATAGCTTTAGAGCTGCTAATGGCAGATTGGAATATTTCAGAAGAGAATCGGGAGTGGTTTACAATCTTTAACTCTCGTCTGATTGGCGAGAGTTGGTACACTGTGGAACTAGGTGTAGAAGGATTTCCAGATAGGTGGTTTATTCAAGTATATGACAATGGAGTGTGTGATCCAAACTATACATTTATCTCACCAATCCGTGGTTCGGAAGGATTTACGGACTTTGTAAATGTGCCAGATATTGTAGCAGAGGTCTTAGTTTGTGAACGCAATGCTCGATAATAATTAAAAATTCAAAATTTAGAATTCAACAATAGTTCGTAATTCGTAATGACGTTTGCGGACTCACTACCGCTGCGCTTATAGATTGGGATTTAGACCTACCCATAATGAATAGTAAAACCTGTAGAGGTAGCTTTCTTTAAGCCTTGATTTAATTACGAATTACGAATTACGAATTTTTAATATAAAGATGCTTTACGCAAATCGGAGGCGATACTAAATAAGGTACGCCTCTTTTTTCTGTAATATTTAATATTTTATTAAAGCCTATTAGGCTATTTTGTCATATTTAAATGACAAAATTATGTTATATTAAATAGCGTGATGGACGCTACAGAAATATCAGTTCCAATGATTGCTGAAGATATCTTAGCCAAAGAATTCACAAGAGTCCTCAACCACTACTACCCAAAAGTTGGGGAATTACTAGACGGGTGTTATGTGAAAGTCATCACCTGTTTTTGGGGACGACCTGCTAGACGCTTGCAATATATAGGAATTTATTGCTCTGCTGAAATGATTTCCTGTGTGCAAGCCCACAAAGAAATTCTCAGAGAAGTAGCAGACAATATGGGTCTAGTGCAAGTAGTCTGCATGAATGCCAAGCGATTGTTGCGCGATCCAATGTCGAAGATCAAACACAACAACCCACGCCTATGGTTGGAGTTGCAGTGGGTTGCAAATTAGTCATTTATCGCATTAATGGAGAGGAGTAAATGTGTTTGTAGAGAGGACATTAGTCCTCAAATATATAAGCACTAAAGTGCTTACTACGAACCTATCGACCACTAGAATAGCCAGCACAAAGTATTAACGCAAGTAATGAAAACTGGAATTTTCTGCAATTACGATAATCATCACCAAGATGCTCGTCGTGCCATCTTTGAGCAAGTCGCGCTGATAAAACAGGCAGAAAGTTTAGGTTTTGAGTCAGCCTGGGTGAGTGAACATCATTTTAGTGAATCCAATCTCAGCCCGTCTATGTTGCTGTTAATGGCACACTTGGCGGGAATGACTTCAACTATCCAATTAGGGACTGCGGCGGTGTTATTGCCATTCCATAACCCGATTCGGGTAGCGGAAGATATCGCCACTCTGGATAACCTGTGCAATGGACGATTATTATTTGGAGTTGCCAAAGGCGGCCCCTTTCCCCAACAAAATAAGCATTTTGCGACACTCCCCAGTGAAGCCCGTCCCAAGATGCTAGAGGCGATCGCATTGATTCAAAAGCTGTTATATGCAACTGATGTATCATTTAATGGGCGATATTATCAATGCGATCGCCTGACAATTTACCCAAAACCATTGCAAAGTCAAATACCAGTGTATGTTGCCACTGGCGGTGATGATGGTATCGAGTTTGCTGCTAAACATTCCTTCAGCTTGATGGGTGGGCCGCCATTCTCCCTACAGAGATTGAAGGATACTGTTGCTAAATATCGAGCCTTAAATTCTAGTGGTGCAGAAAACTTCGTGCTGGCACGCTTTTTTTATGTTGGCAAAACATTTGATGAGGCAGTGAGTGAGGCATTGCCTTTCGTTCGCCAATTTAGCCAGAAAATGAAAGCTAATACGGCTCAAGTATTGCAGAATAGTGCAAATACCAACCAAAAACCATTTGATCGCACAAACATTTGTTTCGATGAAGATTATTTGATTGAAAATTCAATTATCGGTGATGTGGAGACTTGTCGAGACAAAATCAAGAAATTTCAGGACGAATTAAATTTAGGTACCCTAGCACTCAAACCCTCGTCTGCGGATCTGCAAAAAAATCTGGAGAGTTTGACGCGCTACAACCAAGAGGTGCGAAATTATGTCTTCTAAACTATACCTGCTTCCTCCCGATGATTTACCTCCCACTGAGGTAACTAAACAGGATGGAATGCTGCAAATGGAGCTAGAACAGTCTACTGGTAGATGCTTTTATCTAGCCTGCGATCGCATTACGCGAGTCCTATTATCTAATTGTCAGTGGTATATCACAACAAATGCTAGCATCCTCACATTAATTATTGACTGCCCTGACTTAGTATCTTACTGGCATATTGTCAGCAATATTGCCCAGTTAGGTAATAGGTTAGAGCGCTTTGCTAGCAATGGCAAAATCCGCGTTTATCCGCCATTTGGCAAGGGGATGCCATTTGAAATCAGCGTAAATGAAATATCTGCTTATCGAGATTGGCTTTGAGGTAAATAGAAACTGGGAATCACACAAAATATAGCTCTCTTCCACCCTGTACTCCTAAAGTGCAGGGTGTTGTAATTGTTATCACTACTCTTAAATTAGTAGCTTTACGGGGTAGAATATACTCCCAGATGCTCACGAATTTCGCTGACTGGCACATCCCAAAGTTGATCCCATTTTTGCGCGATAAATTTACCTGGAGTATGAGAACCCAACTTGTAGCCACGAGATATTTCTGTCATTAAAGCTTTCAAATTAGTAGGTTGATAAAGGCTAATCATCGCCATGCCAAAACTCAAAAGCATCACGTTGATGGGAATTGGAGTCTGAGCTAAGAAAAAAGCTTGTAGACCAATTTCACCAACTACATTTGTGTCAAATCCAGCAACTACATGATATATGTCATGGGTGGATCTCCAAAGCATTTTAAGATAGGAAATGTCATCAACAACAGGAACTTTTTTATAAAAGTAGGGATCGAATCCTCTAGCTTTCATTTCTCTCGCATAAACATGACCTAGTGTTCCTTCTGGGAGTTTGCCTAAATCATCTAAATTGAAAGGGGCCGGTAGCCAGCGTTCTGCAAATAAAGCGTTCACTTCAGGGATTTTTTTTAGTTCATCAACAGCTAGCTGTGCCATTTCTATTTGGTCGAGTGCGTCCTCGAAGTCAAATACTCTATTAGTATTACCATCTCCGATTTTGTGGGCACTAGATGCTAGAAATTGAATGTAAGCAAGAAGTCCTTTATCGTTGTTGTAAGTAATTATATTATCCATAGTGATTATCTACTTGGAGATATAATTTGGCTAATTTAAATCTGAGTATTCAATTTTGGAATAGATTTATCCAGTTTTTCATGAATCTTCAGAGGTATTTAGTGAATGTCATGTTTTGACTTTAAAGTGAGTGGCAACGATTTGCCAACAAATTGTCTACAAGAAGGGCATAAACCATTAAGAAGATTTCGATGAAAATTAGAATGTAGATATTTCGTAATTGCAGGGCAAAGCATTTTGATAAAACCAAAGCTTTGCCCAAATGCTGGTGTTTGCTTACGCCAAAATCACCATTCCCGAAGGAGGCAAATCAATTCGCACAGTTGCGCGACGGTCGTTATGATGTTGTACAGCTACAGTTTGGTCGCGGGGTGGGTGGCGTAAATATGAATCGCTCCAATCGCTTTTGTATAAAAAAGTCATGGTCGAGTCTTGAGGATGCATATAAGTATCTACTGTCACTTCTGCACCGCGATTTTCTAAGCCGTTGGTATTCAGCACCATCAACACTTCTGTGTCAAATAAAGTCTGTGACCAAGCAACTAATTCGCCTTGTCCGGGAATCAAAAAGGGGGAGTTACAAAAAGATGTTTCGCGCAGGTAGTGATGACCACGGCGCAATGCTTTACCAATTTTATCGTGACTGTTGCGGATACGTGCGATCGCAGCTATCCGCAAGTAGGTGGGATGGTCGATATCGAAAAAATGACAGTCTGCTGTTTGAAATGCGCCAAAAGCGCCGCCAAACATTGCTTCTTTGATATATCTATCTTCGGCAAACCTGCCACCTTCTATGCTGTAATCGTGATAACCTTCATTCCCATCAAAAGCCTGTTCTGTTCCATAATAAATAGCAGGAATTCCTGGCATAGTTAATTGGACACCCACAGCATGAGCAACTTGCTCATAAAGATTAGGCACATTGCTGTATGCGGCAAATCGCTGCTTATGAGTCCGGGATGACATTTCATCGTCATCCAAGATGGAAACATGATATGTGCCAATTTGGCGGTATTCTCCAGCGAGATTGTTTTCGCTATACAAATCAAAAAATTGCTTGGGGTGTACTAACCCTTTTGCAAATGCAGCCAATTCATTAGGAGTCTGTGCGATGTCTAATACAGCACTGAGGTTGCGAGCAATAATGTCTATGTACGCACCAGCCATACTACCGGAGGTTATTTCCCCAGTCAGTAAAAAGTTGTCTTTACCGATAGATTCGGCGTACTCGCGGATAGCTGTGCAGAATTTGCGAGAATCTTCAGGGGAAACGTGCTTGAGGCTATCTATTCGCAAGCCATCGCAGTCAGAAAGAGCAATCCAATATTGATAAACTCTGGCTAGAGCTGCAATTACATCATTTCTGTTGAACCAATTATCGGCACTCTGGTTGTAAATTACATCAAGGATGACATACATCCTGCGATCGTGGGCAGCATCAATTAAATCTCTTAAATCTTGAGGAGTGCCAAAGTGGGGGTCAATACTTAAAAAGTCTTGGATGCGATCGCTGTGGTAAGCTTCTAAATCAGAACGTTGTCGCCAAGGTGGATTAATCCACAGCGTTGTTACTCCCAATCGTTGCAAATAGTCCAACTTACTCTTAATTCCCCTAAGAGTACCACCAACAAAGTTTGTCCCTGCTGCCATCCAGCCAGCTTTATCTTTAACCTGGAATTTTAAAGGGTTATTGTGGTCAAAGAGTTCCCTTTGATTTTCATTATCATCACTGAACCTATCTAATAGCAATTGGTACAAAAACTGGTCGCGCCAACTGATAGGACTCGGATAAACTCTCCCTCGTGGTTTCAGGTTTGTTTCAGAGAGTTGCTGGGGTGTCAATTCTTCAACTTTAGCCATGAGGATTTACGCACAGATAGGAAAATGGCAGTATGCATCTCCTATATTGCAAAAATACTTCAAGTTTTCATGAACCCATAGAGGGATTTAGTAATACAGTGACTTAAATTTGTGATGACAGGTTTTTAAGATTGAGAAGGAAGTAGTACTGACAAGTTTGTTACCTTTTCAGTTAGCCACGCATACCAATTTTCTAACCCAGCACCAGTAGTTGCAGAAACCTGAAAAATCTGAATTTGGGGATTTACTTCAATAGCATATTCTATGCATTTTTGAACATCAAAATTTACATAAGGTAGCAAATCAATTTTAGTCAGAATCATGATGTCACTAGCACGGAACATATGCGGGTATTTTATCGGTTTATCTTCTCCCTCCGTGACGGAGAGAATCACGACTTTTGCCTGTTCTCCCAAATCAAATAAAGCTGGACAAACTAAATTTCCTACATTTTCAATCATCACAACTGAATTTAGTGGCGGATTCAATTGTTGTAAACCCCTGTCTATCATTGATGCATCTAAATGACAGCCTGTTCCGGTATTGATTTGGATGACTTTAGAACCTGTTTCTTTAATTTTTTTGGCGTCGTTAGCAGTTTCTTGGTCGCCTTCAATGACACTGATAGATAATTGATGCTTTAAATCATTAATGGTTCGCGTCAAAAGAGTTGTTTTACCTGAACCCGGAGAACTCATTAAATTTAAGGCGAGAATATTTCGACCTTTAAACCATCCGCGATTTTGCGCAGCTAGCAGGTTATTCTTTGCCAATATATCCTGTTCTAAGGATATCGTTGTATTGTGTATTTTGGCGTGAACTTGAGACGCTTTTATATGAGTATCATGGCTGTGAGAATGAGTAATGACAGAACCATCTGGTAAGGTGTGAGTATGATGGTTATGTTCAGCTTCACCTGTTTCTAAATTGGTAATTTTAGTTTCACCATCATCAGAACAACCGCAGGTTACACACATAATTCCTCTATTTCTATTTCCTTAATTTTCAGTTCTTCACCAGTAATCAAATCTAATTGCACGCTTCCACAGTTACAGATACCAAATGGTTTATCTAGAGGAATTTCTGCACCACATTGCCGACATTTCCCTAAGCCGGGAATTTCCAAAATTTCTAATTTCGCCCCTTCTAAAACTGTGCCTTGAGTGCAAATATCAAAACAAAATCGGATAGCATCGGGCATAATGGCTGAAAGTTTGCCAATTTCTAATAAAACTCGCTGCACTTTTGCGCCTTTGGCGTGTTCACTTACAATTGCCACAATATTTTGGGTAATTCCGAGTTCGTGCATACTATAAAATATATTAAAGATTAACAAATTCGTGGCAATTGGTCGCCTACGAGCATATCAACAATCCTTTCAGCACCAAAAACTGTTTTTAACAATACGATACCTGGGGGTGAGGTAATAACTTCGCCAATGATACAAGCATCTTTACCTGCTGGGTGGGATTTCATGGCAGATAAAACAGTTTCTGCATATTTACCTGCAACCACTACAACTAACTTACCTTCATTAGCTAAATACAATGGGTCTAAACCGAGAATTTCGCAAACTCCGTTGACTTCTTCGCGCACTGGAATGGATTCTTCAAAGAGACGAATCCCCACATTGGAACTGAGGGTAAATTCATTTAGTACTGTAGCTAAACCACCGCGTGTAGCATCTCGCATAGCATGAACTTGGGGACATACATGGAGAATAGTTTCTACTAAATTATGTAACGGCTGACAGTCACTTTCAATATTAGTGTCTAAAGCTAATTCCCCACGGGCAATTAAAATTGCTGCCCCATGATTGCCTATTTCACCATTAATAATTACGGCATCCCCAGGTTTAATATTGTGGGCGGAAATATTAACTCCTCGCGGGATGATACCAATACCAGCAGTGTTAATAAAGAGTTTATCGGCAGCACCACGATGTACAACTTTTGTGTCACCAGTGACAATTTGAACACCAGCTTTGTTTGCGGCTGCTTTCATACTGGCTGCGACACGCCGCAGGGTTTCTACAGGTAATCCTTCTTCTAAAATTACGCTACAAGTTAGATATAAAGGTTTAGCACCACTAACAACTAAATCATTAACTGTGCCGTTGACGGCTAATTCTCCTATATCACTACCAGGAAAAAATAACGGGTCTACAACATAAGAATCTGTAGTAAATGCGAGTCTGTCTCCTTGTTCCATGAGACTGGCTAAGTTGAAGCTGGCTTGGTCTTCTAGCTGTGAAAGAATTGGGTTATCAAAATTGCTGACAAAGATATCGTCTATTAAATCACGCATGGCTTTACCACCGCTGCCATGTCCGAGAGTTATATGAGTGTCTTGCACTTTAGTTTGGCGACGGCGGACTTGTTCCATTTTTTGAAACAAGGAATTTTGTGATGAGTTGGTGGGAGAAATATTCATATTAAAATTGAGGATTTTTAAACGCAAAGGAACGCAAAGGGAAGCGCAAAGATACGCAGAGTATTTATGAGATGTACTAGTCTGAGGAGAAGCCGCAGGCGGGGAGAGGTTCTTGAGTTATTTTTGGTTTTTGGGCGATTGTTCTTTTAGAAATGGTGGAGAGTCGTCCATATTTGTAATAGGCTGCACAAGCACCTTCGGAAGATACCATGCAAGTACCAATTGGTGTTTCTGGTGTGCAAGCTGTACCGAATACTTTACACTCCCAAGGCTTTAAGACTCCTTTAAGGATTTCTCCACATTTACAGGCTTTATGGTCGGCTACTTTGAGATTAGGAATGGTAAATTTAAGTTCGGCATCAAATTGAGCATATTCAGGTTTAATTTGTAATCCTGAATAGGGAATGTCACCCAAGCCACGCCAATCAAAACTATCTCGGACGGCAAAAACTTTGTTTATGGCTTGCAGCGCTACTCTATTTCCAGATTGTTGGACAATTCGGTTATATTGATTTTCAACTTCGCAACGATTTTCTACTAGCTGCTGTAATAGCATCCAAATTGATTGGAGAATATCTAAAGGTTCAAATCCTGAGACGACAATTGGCTTATTATATTGTTGGGAAATAAATTGGTATGGGTCAGTGCCAATTACCATACTGACATGACCTGGCCCAACAAATCCATCTAGTTGTAAATCGGGATTATCTAGCAGTGCTTTGAGGGCGGGAATCACGAGGACGTGATTGGAAAACATACTAAAGTTATCAATTTCTTCGGCTGCTGCTTGCAGAATCGTGAAGGCGGTACTGGGGGCTGTGGTTTCAAAGCCTAATGCAAAGAAGACTACTTGTTTGTTGGGGTTATCTCTAGCAATTTGCAGGCTATCTAAGGGAGAGTACACCATACGGATGTCTGCGCCTTGTGCCCTGGCTTGCAGTAAAGTTGTTTTGGAACCAGGAACTCGCATGGCGTCGCCAAAGGTGGCAAAAATGACGTTATGATTTTGAGAGATTGCGATCGCATCATCTAATCTCCCCTTTGGCATCACACATACTGGACAACCAGGCCCATGAATTAGTTCAATGGCTTGGGGTAAAATTTCTTCAATACCATATTTAAAAATGGAATGGGTATGTCCGCCGCATACTTCCATTATCTTGATGGGTTTTTTTAGCTGGTTGCATAATTTGGCGATTTCGTGGCATAAGGCTTCAGCTTTTTCAGGTTCACGGAATTCGTCAACATATTTCATAGGAAGTGAGGAGTAGTTACTTTTATGTATTTGTTAATTTCGCTTTTGTGGTAAGGAGTTTTTTTTAACGAACCGCAAAGGACGCAAAGAGCGCGAAGGAAGAAAGGAAGAAAGAAAAACATGAATTGTAGACTCTTTCTCTGCGCCTCTGCGGTTTTGTGTGAGACAACAAAAGTCTATTAATTTCAGTTAAGTATTTATCCCTGCTTGTGCTGCTGCTAATTCTTGGAATAGTTGTAATGTTTCTGCCGCTTCTTGTTCGTTGATTCGATTCATGGCAAAGCCAACATGCACTAATACCCAATCACCAATACAAGCTTCGGGGGGATGTTGTTCATCAACGATACAAGCGATATTTACTTCGCGCTTAACACCACCAATGTTAACTAGTGCTAATTTATGGTTAACGTTGGTAATTTCTATAATTTGTCCGGGGATTCCTAAACACATTTTTTTATTCTTTAAGATAAACTAACCGCAGAGGCCGGAGAACACAGAGAGAATTATTTGTGAGAGAAACTTTTTCAAATATCAAGACTCATGTATTAATTGTGCGGCTGCAATAACTGCTTGTCCTAAAGATAAACCGCCGTCATTAGCTGGAACTAAACTGTGAGTAAGTACTTTTATTCCCAATGTTTGTAATCGTTTGCTAACTTGCTCTAACAATATACAATTTTGAAATACTCCTCCTGTTAGCGCTACCTGAGAAATCAGATTTTCTTGAGAAAGATGTTTAACCATTTCCACAATCGCATTAGCTAAACCTTGATGAAATTTGGCAGCGATAACTGGTTGTGGAATCTGCTGCTGCAAGTCATTAACTAAGGCTTGCCACATTGGACGCGGGTCTATATAATAAATCCTATCTGAAAAGCTAAAGTTAAAAGGATAGATTAGCGTTTCTTTATCATTATTTAAGCTGCTAACATCTACTATAGCTTCCATTGCGATCGCAGCTTGTCCTTCATAGCTACATTCATCTCTATAAATACCGATAGCCGCCGCTACTGCATCGAACAATCGCCCTACTGAGGAAGCTGGAGGAGAGTTAATTCCTTTCTCTATAAGTTGATTGAGTAACTTGAGTGGCTTGTTTTTCAAAAATTGAAATATTTCTAAATCAGCATATTTTTGTTTGCAATCATCCCAAAGGTTAGCGGCTATTAATTGGGCATAGGTATTACGCCAAGGCTGATAAATTGCTTGTTCACCACCAATCATTGGGACTGGTTTAAATGTTGCTAGTCGTTTAAATTTTCGGTAATCTGCTAAAAGAAATTCTCCGCCCCAGAGTGTACCATCGTTGCCGTAACCTAAACCATCTAAAGCAATGCCTAATACTGGAGGTGAATCCAGAGGAATGCCATTTTCTGCCATACAAGCGGCAATATGGGCGTGATGATGTTGAATTTGATAAATTTTGATTTGATTTGTCTCTGCAAGTTCTTTACCAAGTTTGCTTGAGAGATATTCAGGATGTTTATCTATAGCGATTATTTCTGGTTTATGCTCAAATAAATTTAAGTATAAATTCAAAGTTTCTTGGTAAGCATTGAAAGCGGCAGCATTTTCTAAATCCCCTAAGTGTTGAGAGAGAAATGCTTCTCCATCCCGCAATAAGCAAAAGGTATTTTTTAACTCACTACCCATTGCTAAAATTTGCGGCACCTTCTGAAATCCCGGTGGTAAAATAATTGGTGCTGGTGCATATCCTCTGGCACGGCGAATTGTTTGGACTTTATCGCCGACAACTCTCACCACCGAATCATCTACCCGATTAATAATCTCTCGATTGTGGAAGAGAAAATAATCAGCGATTTTCCCTAATTTCTCTCTTGCTTCATCGTTATCAATACATTGTGGTTCATCGGTTAGATTGCCACTTGTTAAAACAATTGGGCGATTCATCCGCCGCAAAATTAAATGATGTAAGGGCGTATAAGGTAGCATGAAACCGAGGGTATTTTGTCCTGCTGCTACCGATGGCGCAATATGAAGAGAGTTATGAGTTAGGAGTGAGGAGTTAGGAGTAAATAAACTCTCCTTATATCCGTCTCTCTCTTTTATCTGTAGTAAAACAATTGGTGCGGCAGAACTTGCCAATAATTCTTGTTCTTTGGCGCTGACAATGCAATATTCTTCAATTACCTCCATATCTCGCGCCATTAAAGCAAAGGGTTTATGATAGCGCCTTTTGCGCTGACGCAGTTTTTGTACAGCAGTTTCCTGAGTTGCATCGCAAGCTAGATGAATACCACCTAACCCTTTAATTGCCACAATCTCACCCTTTTGCAATAAGGTACAAACGGCATCGACATCATCCAACATTGAGAACATCGAAGCAGTAACCGATTTCCCATCAGCGCGTTCTAACCAAGCTGTGGGGCCGCAAGCATGACAAGCTACAGGTTGGGCGTGAAAACGGCGGTTTTCGACATCGTGGTATTCCTTTGCACATTCAGAACACATGACAAACGCAGACATACTGGTATTGCATCTGTCATAAGGAATGGCACGAATAATACTCAGGCGAGGGCCGCAATGAGTGCAGTTAGTAAATGGGTAACGATAAAAGCGGCTAAAGGGGTCGAATATTTCTTGTTGACACTGTGGACAAGTCGCTGCATCAGGAGTAATTTCTGTTGTGATGGCATTACTGACACTAGTAGAAATTACAAAATTATCAAATTTTAATTCACCTTCATAAATAGTTCTTGTGAGTTGATTAATTTTTGCCAATGGCGGACATTCTGTTTGTAATCTGGCAACAAATTTGGTTATTGCTTTCTCACCACCAGATACCCGAATTAATACACCTTCACCATCATTACAAACATCTCCACACAAACCGCAAGCTTTAGCCAGACGATATACAGTAGGACGAAATCCTACCCCTTGAACTGTGCCGCGAACTCTAATTTCTTCAGTCGCCATATAAATCTGACTTTCAAAAATTACGAATTATTAAACTGCCACAGCAAAATTCGGTTATTTCCAGAATCAGCTATTACCAACCTATTGCCACAAATTTTTATTCCGTAACACCAATTTAAACTATCTCGTTTCGGCAATCCAAAATTACGATTTTCACCTTTACTTTGAAAATTTATTTGTCCTGCCAACCCATCTGCCACTACACCTTGCAGTGATAAAATTGATTCTGGCTTCTTCCATCCTAACAAACGGGAATTAGCAGTATCTGCAACTACTAACCAATCCCCAGCAACATCCACACCATAAGGCATACTCAAACTACTAGCACTTGGCAAATAAACTCCTTGATTCATTTCCACAAAATCAAAGCTTTTTTGCCCTAAAACCACTGCACAAGGAGCATTATTTTCTGTTGGTATTCCCTGCCAAATCATTACCCGGTGATTACCTGCATCGCTGACAACCAAATTCTCTCCCCAAAAGGTGATGTCGTGACACCAACGCATACTCGCTGCGGTTGGAGAACTACCGCCGTTTTCATTGCGAGATATCATATCCGGTTGTCCCAAAACTAAATCAGCGGGTTGACCGTTTTCTGTTGGTAACTGATGCCAAATTAATAGCCTTCTATTACCAGTGTCAGCAATAAATAGTCGCCCTTGATGATAGAAAACACCATAGGGCCAGTGCATTGTACTAGCAGATGCTGCATGATTTCCCCGATTTGGTTCATTATCGCTAAAATTAACTTGCCCTAACACCAAATCCGCTGGAACATTGTTATCTTCTGGTAATTTTTTCCAAATCAAAACCCGATGATTCCAAGCATCTGCTACAGCTAATCCTTCGCCGCAAGCACAAATCCCTGTTGGTACACTTAGGGTTGTCCTTCCCGGTGTGCTTTTAGCATTTTGTCCCTCATGATAAAAGTCAGGTTGTCCAATTACCCAATCAGCAGGTTGACTATCTCTCGTGGGTAATTTCTGCCATCCTAATAATCGATGATGTCCCGTATCTGATACCCATAAAGGGCCAGTTTCTGATAACAAACAAGCACCACGAGGCCCAAACATTTCTATCGGACTGGGTGCTACAGGTATCACTAATTGTTCTGGTTCAATAATGCTGCCTAAAATTATCTCTGCACCTTGAGGTGATAAAGGTAATTTTTGAGAAATTTCTGTTGCTTCTAGCGGTAATTGTGATATTGAATTATTTTTGATTGGGATATCCATGAACCGCAGATAGACGCTGATAATTATTTAAAAACATTAATGTTGATTAGCATGTAACAGCAGTCACAATTTTGCATTATGTTTTCCCAGAAAACCTTTAAAAAAGTTTTCTATTAATCAATCTTAAAAAGTTTTTGCAAACCTTTAGTGCCTTTCGTTACACAATAATATTTGTAATGAGTGCGCGATATACTGAAATGAGAAAGCAATCAAGCCTTTTGAGAAAGCAATATGCTTTTTTACTTGCGGAAAATACCAAAATCAATGCGCGATATACTGAAATGAGAAAGCAATCAAGCATTTTGAGAAAGCAATATGCCTTTTTGCTTGCTAAATCTACCGAAATGAGAAAGTAATCAGGCATTTTGAGAAAGCAATATGCCTTTTTGAGAAAGCAATCAGTGATTTTGCTTTCTCAAAACACTAAAATGAACAACTGAATTACACAAAGGAGAAACAATTCAGGTATATTGATAAAGCAATCGGTCTTTTTGATTGCACAAAACCCTAAAATCAATGCGTGAACTACTGAAATGAAAAGGCAAAGTTGTTGTAATTGCCTAGTCGCCGAGTATATTTGCCCAGATATTACTTTAGCATCATCATTTTTGCAGTTTCACAAAAATCTTATCGCCCTTAATCTTTACTAGATACGACTGAAGCGAAACATCAGGTGCAGTTAAGCATTTACCTGTCTCTAAACTGTACTGGAATCCGTGGGAAGGACAGGTAATAATACCATTTTCAACTTTACCCTTTTCTAAGGGAGATCCTAGATGCGTGCAAGCATTACGGTAACATTTTATTGCAACATCTTGGCGATATAAAATGAGTGAAGTACCAGCAAGTTGTACTGCCAATACACTCAATTCAAGAACTTGATCAATAGTCGCTACTTTGATCCAAGTAGAAGTTATTTTTGAAGAGAATGGACTGATTAAACCAGGATTTGCATTGTTAACAATAGGGTTGTAATTAACCGCAACCACTTTGCTAATTTCGGGACAATGATTTTTGATTGCCTGTTCTACTCCTTGAGATAAAGTCAAAGTAGAAGCTGGACAACTGCTGCAAGTTCCTATTAATCTAACTTCTACTGTATCTGGTGGCTGAATTGCCACTAGTTCTACATCCCCATTATGGCTTTTTAAACCTGGGCGTACTTCTTCAAGGGCTGTCTGAATGCGCTGTGTTAATGGTGCTTTTGGTGGTTTAACTAGTTCGTGATAAAGCAGAACTGCATACACTAATTCATCAGCAACAGCATGACGCAAAGCTGACATTGATTCTTGTTTTAGGCTTTTAATCAAATTAGTCAATGCAGCTTTATGCAAATCTTCAATTGCTCTTTTTAGACCTACTGCTACACACCGTTGGCTTTCATCCCACTCGGATATAATTGCCTCAAAGCGGTTAATTTCCCGAACTAATTCTTCAAGGTTGGGCATGGGTATTGGAAAAACAACTCACAAACGGCTAATGACTAATGACAATTCACTTCATTTTGAAATCCTTGAGGAGAAATGGCATAATCATGCCCGTCACTAAACTAGATAATATTATTGGTAAGTAGAAGGGAATTGGGGCTTGTGCGAGTAACACTAGCAGTAAGAAACCCACAGCAATACCAATAGTAGTTTGCTTGGCAAAATACATCGGTTCGCGTATTAGCTTTCCTTTAAAAAATAACTTGGCAGAAAGCCATCCTATCTCTAACATCTTTCCTCCTAATAATTTGTCAATAAATTTAAAGCAGCAAGCCCTAAGAGGATGGCGGGAATTACACCCGCAGGGGCAAGTAATGCACCAAGCATTGCTGAAAACTGATAGCCTAAATCTTTCCCAGCTAACAGCATTCCACCAATTGCACCGCCGACCATAGACAAGACTACTGCTATGATTAGCCACACTAATTCTGTTGCTATGTTCAGATCACCATCTGCTAAACTTGTGATAAAATTTATCACATTTGGGGAGTTAAAAATATCTCTCATGCTGTTTTTTCCTGATTGCTAAAGTCAAGAGTGAAGAATAAAATTAGAGATCCATAACTCCTAACCCTTCATTTCTGCTTCTACATCTTTTAGCGCTTGGGCTACTACCTCTACTTGTGCCATTTGTTGATATTTCGTAAATATTTCTAAAGCATCTTGATAGTAACTCTGCGCTTGCAAAAGATTTTTAGGATTACCAGCTTCTGGTTTTTCCTGGTCATCTGGTAAGTTGAAGAGGGCGTTGGCTTTGTTAGAAATTGTATTAGCGTACTCTAGGGGTGTGTCTTTGGAGTTACGCACTTTTAGCGCTTCATCATAAGCTGCGATCGCACGCAAGTTATTCTCCACAGGATGGGAACTCACTAAATATTGCAAAGCGTTACCTAAATTGTTTTGCAACATCGCATATTCTCTGGGATGATCGATCAGATTAATATGCTTTAGCGCCACCTCAAATGATTGCACAGCTAACCCTTGACGCAAGTATTCCCGTTCCGATGCTAGGGGCATAGAAAGGTAAGCGATCGCAATATTGTTATACAAAATCGCGTATTCTTGGGGGTAATCTTCCCAAGTAAACACCCGCAACGCCTCATGATAAGCCTGGATGCTGTCGGTTATCCGCGCCAAATTGAATGGCACTAGCGACTGCAACACCAGCCCAAAATTCATCTGCGTTTCTGCCACTTCTTCTGGCAAAGCTAATTGTTGTAAAATCGGTAATGCCTCTTCATAACCGACTTTAGCTTGCATCAACAGTTGGTAATCAGCATCCGGTATTGCCTGTAATGTCCCCGCCATGCCTACTTTGGCCCTGGCTTTCAGTAGGGGATACTCCTCACCACACATCTCGTAGGCCCGGTAATATAAGCCAACTGCATTCCGCAAGTCTTGGGCAGCTTTGGGCTTTTTTTGAAAACCCTGTGCTATCTCAATCAGCATTTGGATTTTTTCCTCTGCTGAGGCTGACTCCGATGCAACAGCTGCGATCGCAGCCTTCACTGCTGAATCTGTAATGCTGGGGGTCATAACTCTGCCGTACTCTAGCCAATTGGGAATTGAGTCCAACACCCATGAATGAACGAGATACTTTTGGGCATCTCATCACGGGCCATACCGATTTACGCAGGCTTCGAGTCCTTTAGGCGGAATTCCCCTTTTGTCTGAGAGGCTAGGGATTAGTGACTAGTGATTGGGGATTAGGGAAGAGTTTTCCCAGTACCCAATCCCCAATACCTAGTCCTTAATTCCCAATCTCTAAAATATAAAACACTCTATTTCTAAAATTCTAGGGGGAAATTGCCAATATTAATGTCAGTTTTAAACACCTTACATTTTGATAAGGTGTTCTGTATCATGACCTGACACAACGCAGTTATTCTATATTGAATTGATAACATCTTATATATTTAAGACCTAACTTTGTTATCAAAATCTAATTCTTCACTATTTCATTATTTTAATTTGCAGTAGGGGCACGGCATTGCCGTGCCCCTACTTTTAAATCACAATACTTTCACGTTTAAAATATTAGCCTATTTAGATATAGCGGTTTCCGTATAATACAGAAAAAATAATTAACCACAGATACTAGTAGGGGCACGGCAATGCCGTGCCCTACCCGTGTATTTGATTCACATGAGAAGCGCTATAGCAATCCTATCTGATTGGTAAAAATTCGTTGTGTCTAGATTACCGATTTATTTAATAATTTAGAGAGCTAACTTTCAGTAAAAAATCAGACGTTCAGTTTATTATTCAAGTTTTTGTGAGAAAGTCTGTTATTGATACAACTTTTAAGCGATCTCAATTGCATTTAAATTCTTAGCAATGATTAATTTTTATTTAACAAAAGATAATTCAATAGAAAATCCACTAATATAAATAAATAAATATTGATAAATACGTGAAACTCTACAAGCATTATTTACTAAGTCACGTATGGCAAACAATACAAAAACACCTAGCCCATGACTAACGTACTATGGCTACAAGGTGGTGCTTGCTCAGGCAACACCATGTCATTTCTCAACGCTGAAGAACCGACAGTCTGCGATTTAATTGCCGACTTTGGTATTAATATACTTTGGCATCCTTCCTTGGGATTGGAACTAGGCAACGATTTGCAAACACTGCTACGGAATTGCATTTCTGGCACAATTCCTTTAGATATCTTGGTATTTGAAGGCAGCGTTGTCAACGCCCCCAACGGTACTGGCGAATGGAATCGGTTTGCCGATCGCGCCATGAAAGATTGGTTAGCAGACCTCGCCAAAGTTGCTAAATTTATCGTCGCTGTAGGAGACTGTGCAACCTGGGGAGGAATTCCCGCCATGTCACCCAACCCCAGCGAATCAGAAGGTTTGCAATTTCTCAAACGTCAAGAAGGCGGCTTTTTAGGTAAAGACTTTGTGTCTCAAGCCGGATTACCTGTAATTAATATTCCCGGATGTCCCGCCCATCCCGACTGGATTACGCAGATATTAGTTGCGATCGCTACTGGACGCATAGCAGACATTGCTTTCGATGAACTAAATCGTCCCCAAACTTTCTTCAACACCTACACCCAAACAGGTTGTACCCGCAACATCCACTTTGCCTACAAAGCCTCAACCGCCGAATTTGGTCAGCGCAAAGGCTGCCTATTTTATGACTTGGGTTGTCGCGGCCCCATGACTCATTCTTCCTGCAACCGCATCTTATGGAACCGCGTCTCTTCTAAAACTCGCGCTGGAATGCCTTGCTTAGGTTGCACAGAACCAGAATTTCCCTTCTTTGACCTCAAACCAGGAACAGTATTCAAAACCCAAACAGTAATGGGAGTTCCCAAAGAATTACCGCCAGGGGTGAACAAAAAAGACTACGCCTTACTCACAATGGTTGCAAAAGATGCAGCGCCACCTTGGGCAGAAGAAGACTTTTTTACAGTTTAGTCATTAGTCATTAGAGAATGTTTGAAAAGTCTACGCTTGTATCGAGATCCCCCCTAGCCCCCCTTAAAAAGGGGGGAATAACCTTCTCAAAGTCCTCCTTTTTAAGGAGGATTTAGGAGGATCTAAAATTTTGGATACCTCAGTCACCATTTTTCAAACAACCTTTTATTGAACAACAAATGACAAATAACAAATGACAAAGGACAAATGACAAATGACAATTCAATCATTAGATATATCGCCCGTAGGTAGAGTTGAAGGCGATTTAGATGTCCGAGTCGATATTGAACATGGAAGAGTAGTCAACGCTTGGACACATGCCGAACTTTTTCGCGGATTTGAAGTTATCCTACGCGGTAAAGACCCCCAAGCCGGATTAATTGTCACACCTCGCATTTGCGGAATTTGCGGCGGTTCTCACCTGACTAGTGCATCTTGGGCATTAGATACAGCTTGGGAAACAGAAGTTCCTCGCAATGCAATTTTGGCGAGAAATCTCGGTCAAATTGTCGAGACAATCCAAAGCATCCCCCGCTATTTTTATGGTTTGTTTGCCATTGACTTAACCAATAAAAAATACCGCAATAGTCGCTATTATGACGAAGCTGTGAGACGCTTTGCCGCCTTCACTGGCAAATCTTACGAACTAGGCATAACAATTTCCGCTAAACCCGTAGAAATTTATGCACTATTGGGCGGACAATGGCCCCATTCTAGCTATATGGTTCCCGGTGGCGTGATGTGCGCCCCCACTTTAACAGACATCACCCGCGCTTGGGCAATTCTCGAATATTTCCGCACCAATTGGTTAGAACCAGTGTGGTTGGGTTGTTCATTAGAACGCTACGAACAAATCCAGACTTATGATGACTTTAGAGATTGGTTAGATGAAGACCGAAATCATCGAGATTCCGACTTAGGTTTTTATTGGCGCATGGGTTTAGATATTGGTCTAGATAGATATGGCGCTGGTGTTGGTAAATATGTAACTTGGGGATATTTAGCCCATGAAGATAAATACCAAAAGCCGACTATCGAAGGACGAAATGCGGCGATGATTATGAAAAGTGGAGTGTACGACAGCTTTGCAGACACTCACGTTTTGATGGATCAATCATTCACCCGTGAGAATACAACTCACTCTTGGTACGATGAGGGGACAGAAGACATTCACCCTAGCGATCGCACCACTAAACCCACTGCAATCAATACCAAAGACTTCGATAACGCCTACTCTTGGTCGAGTGCAGTCCTTCACAAAGACTTCGGACGCTTGGAAACTGGCCCCTTAGCGCGGCAATTAGTAGCTGGTGGTCAACATGGCGAATCTTGGCAACACTACGACCCCTTCATCCTCGATGTCTTCAAACGAATGGGTGGTGCTAGTATTCATGTGCGTCAGCTAGCACGAGTTCACGAACTTGTCAAGTTATATCGTCAAGCTGAACACTGCTTGCGCGAATTCAAATTAAACGATCCTTGGTATATCAAACCCAAAGAAAAAGATGGACGCGGTTGGGGTGCAACGGAAGCAGCACGCGGTTCCTTATCTCACTGGGTGGAAATAGAGGGCGGTAAGATTAAGAACTACCAAGTGATTGCCCCAGGTACTTGGAATATTGGCCCTCGTGATGGTGAAGGAATCCGTGGCCCCATTGAAGAAGCGTTAATTGGGACACCCATTTACGATTCTAGCGATCCAGTAGAAGTTGGTCATGTGGCGCGATCGTTTGATTCATGTTTGGTGTGTACAGTTCACGCCCATGATGCGAAAACTGGTGAAGAGTTAGCGCGTTTTCGGACTGCTTAATTCTCAAAATTCTTCTGGCTTTCTATCACCGTTTCTTCAATCCATCCGTTCTTGTAGCTGTTCAAGACTCATTTAGTCGTCGTTAATGGCACTGCAAAACTTGAACAGCAGTCAACTTTAGATCAGCAAATACAAGCGAAGCGATCGCACTATCTCCTAGATACACCTTCTCCTCATAAAAACCCTCTACCCATTCCAGAACTGTCACTCGCTGTTGTATCGGATCAACAATCCAATACTCAAGAATACCCCGTGCTGCATACTCAGATCGCTTATAGCGATAATCACGACTACTCTGATTTGGACTTACCACTTCAACCACTAATAACGGCGGTGGCATCTCTGGCATTACCGTAGATCGTTTAGCCCCCTCCATCGCCGTCGCCAACTCCTCAGAAAACACCACTAAATCAGGAACGCGCACCCGTGAGCCAGTAGTTATAATTTCCGTTTTCATCGACAGCCGATAAGCAGGAATACCCAGTTGCACAAAGCAAACAAGGATAAACATGGCAATTCGTCGATTTATCTCACTCTCGGCCGTCATCAGAAGCAATTCTCCATCTTCAAACTCATACATTGCATCTGTACCATCGTCATAATTAAAGAACTCCTCAAGAGTCATATTCCCAGATGCAGCTTTATCTAATGTGATTGCCATAATCACCTTACCTTCTGGTAAAAACATCATTAACTTACTATTATCACAATATCTCTAGGACTTACGCGCTTAATTTAATTATCAGGTGCGTTAGTCATAGGGTAAGGCACCGAAATTTTTGTAGTTTATAGTTTACTAAGCAGCTATTGTGAGTCTACTTACTCCATTTCCATTTCAGCGATCGCAGTAAAAGTTTTCATATCATAATCATGGACAACGCTCACTTACAGCTTACTGGATTGGTCATCGAACTGAGCGATCTATGACAATCAGACTAAACTTACTTACCCCTAGAAGCAATACTGAAAAACAGATTTATCAACACCTTACCAAAAAATAGCCAATCTAACCAAAATACAATGTGAAGAATTGCTATTACCCAAAATACAACTTGATAAGAAACTTTGCTGCTTTTGTGACGTAGCCTCTGTTGAGCAACAAATCCACCTAACCAACCACCCATAAATTCGCACAGATGCAAAGTATTTTCTTGCCTTCTCCATTGTCCTTGTTGTGCGCGAGACTTATCATCGGCATATAGGCTAAAAGTAATGAAACTCATGACAGGATAAAGAATTAGCGGAATTGGATTGCCAGTTGTTAGTGCAAGATGGATTGAACCCAATCCGGGTAGTAAAGATAGAAGAAATGTATTTAATGCTAATGAGCTAGATTTTTCTACAGTTCTGGATATAGACTTATTTGGTGCGGCAGAAGATAAGGATTTTGATTTAACTTCTTCGATGAAAGCATTACAAGCCCGTACCTTGCCATCTTTACTAACTGTTAATTGATAACAAATCAAATCACCCACTTGGGGACGACGGTTAACGTCTTTCAATGCTGTAATATGTAGAAAGACTTTTTGACTAGCATCATTGGGTTGTATGAAACCAAATCCGCGATCGTCGTTCCAGATGGTTAGCTGCCCTTTGTGAAAAGCAAGTTTCATGAACAAATCATATATTTATATTTATCTTATAGTGTGCCCTTATTTACACAAATAGACAACACCAAAAATGCGTAGGCGTAGCCCGTCGGGGATATCCCTCCACCAACTCTTTTAACTTAGTAAAAATCTGGTGATAACTAATGGACTATTCCCAATGCCTGATATTCAAAACTCGTAGCGTACCACACTAAAACTTATAGAAACAGTGCGTTAGGCTTGCGTTAATGCATTTGCATAAAACAGCAATTTACACGGTAAGCTTGTGTCTGATTTAGCGCTACATAATTATCTCCCTCGCGTTCCCGATGCAGCATTGCAAGAATACATAGAATGGTGTGTTTTAGAACAGGCAAAATCCGCAGAATGTAACTTTACTCCCGATAGAAGTAAGTTAGATAATTTGCCACCAGAAGACTACGTTCCTAAACTTGTCGAGCAGTTTATGAAAGTTAAACCAGACCCAATTAAAGCCGGTTTGGTAGCTGCGATCGCAGGCAAGGAAGCTGACAAACACGCTTTATCTGGTTTAGCGATCGCAGCTGATTTTGTATCTCTTTATGTCAAGTATTTAATTCCTAAAGAGGGAAGTACTAAAGAACAGGCTGAAGAGATATTAACTAAAGTATCACAAGATCAGTATGAGAAACTAACTGAAGTTGCAAAGAAACATGGTGTAGCTTTATAGTTTCCTTCTAATAATCTGGTTTTCAGAGGCTTTGTCTGTATTATTAGTCAAAGCCTCTGTTTTAGGCACTACTGATTGCCTGTATTATAAAGTTTAATTACTGTTAATTGTTGAATTGCGATCGCTCCACCAGCAATCTCACAACTACATACCTACTGTGGTATTGCTAGAATATACTTACTATAATTTTGTGACTCTATGCCCGCTAGGGATTTCTACCATAATGCTGTAAAAGCAGCCCTCATCAAAGACGGTTGGATAATTACAGATGACCCTTACATCATCAAGTATGAGAATACTAAGCTATTTGCTGACCTAGCGGCTGAAAGAACACTTGCAGCTGAACGCAACGGAACTAAAATTATTGTTGAAATTAAAAGCTTCCTGGGTAAATCGCCAATAAATGACTTTGAAAATGCTCTAGGTCAATACATTCTTTATCGTAATCTGATTAAGGTTACAGAACCTCAATATCAACTTTATTTAGCAATCAAGCAAAGCACTTATGAAAATTTTTTCCAGCTAAAAGCAATTACATTAGTAGTTCAGCAGAATCAACTATTATTAATGGTTGTAGATGTCGAAAGTGAGGTTATAGTTCAATGGATAAACTAAGTCACTATAGAAATATTATTAAAAATATTCTCATAGAATATGACCGCCTCTGCAATAGCTCACCTGATGAGGAATTAGAGAGCCTTTTAGCACTCGATGATGAACGCGATCAATATCTATGGTTTCAGATTGGCTGGCAAAAAAATCGCCGAATTAAAGGTATTACTGTACATATTCGGATTAAAAATAACAAAATTTGGATTGAAGAAGACTGGACTGAAGAAGGTATTGCCACCGAATTATTAAACGCAGGGGTTCCCCAAAGTGATATTGTGTTAGCTTTTCATCCTCCCAGCGATCGCGCTTTAACTGAATTTGCACCTGCTTAAACAATTAAATCTCATCCCATGCTCACTATTATCGGTTGTGGCAATCTCAATCGCAATGACGATGCAGTAGGCGTAATCATTGCCCAACGCTTACAAAAATATCTAGCTAAAAATCCTCATCCTCATGTGCGAGTATATGACTGTGGCACCGCAGGGATGGAAGTAATGTTTCAAGCTAGAGGTAGTAAACAATTAGTAATTATTGATGCAAGTTCAACAGGCTCTGAGCCGGGTGCTGTGTTTAAAGTTCCAGGGAAAGAACTGGAAGCTTTGCCAGAACCTAGTTATAACTTGCACGATTTTCGTTGGGATAATGCTTTAGCCGCCGGACGGAAAATCTTTCAAAATGACTTTCCTGAAGATGTCACAGTTTATTTAATTGAGGCGGCAAATCTTGATTTGGGACTAGAGTTAAGTCCTGCTGTTAAACATTCTGCTGATTTAGTTTTTGAAGAGGTAGCTGCACTTATCAAACAGAATATTAACTAATACAAAATCCAAAATTGAATCACGCCCAATCCCGATAAACAGAAAGTTCATCTACCCTCATTTCAAAAGGTACGCCTTGACTTTCTGGCGGACAAACACGGATTTTAGCACTGTTAACAATTCCGTAGAGTAATGTCCCCATTGGCACAATTTTTTGTAAAACACGCCAATTAATAACTTGATCGGGACATTCAATTACCAATGTCAGAGCATTGGCGTGGGTTGTGACATACCACCGACAATCAGACAGAAGATTTTGAATGGTGCGATCGCACGCTTCATAAAAGTATCTACTAATAGAATCCTCTAGCTGTTGCCGCAGTATAATATCTGCTGATGTCGGTTGCATAGGATGCGAATCATCACTATTAAAGTAATACATATTTCTAGCCATCTCTCTTTAGCTTCCTACTTATCTTCCAATCACCATTCCATAAAGTACATCTTTATTTGTTTCTAATAATTCCTGGGTTTCGTCGTCATAATAAGCACCTATTCCACTACACTGAATCCCCAAATAATTACTAGTTAAATAAAGTCTCTGTCCCAGAAAACCAGCTATTTGCATAGCAGTTTGATAGTTTAAATAATCTGACACAAAAAATAAAGTTACAGCGCTATCTTTAGCAATAGCCTGATTAATACATAAGTAACCTGTCTTTTCACTAAAATTACCTGTCTTAACCAGATACGTACCTTTATATAACCCAGGTGTCATTCCCTCTACTCGATGCACGACTGAGTAAATTTCTATTTCCTCATAGTTTTCTGTCGGTATTGACTGCTGAAGTTGTTGCACTACATATAAATAATCTTCTTGAGAAATAAACTCTTTCCGGAAACGTCTAATAGAACGTCTAGCCCAAACAGTTTGATAAAATTTCTCTTTCTCGAAGTCAAATTGAGGATATTCTAATTGCTGCTGGCGGCTATTTTGTAGAGTAGTTGCTTGATAGCCATCTTCAATAAATTGATTGGATTCAAAATAATCAGTACCAGAAACAAAAGGAACTTTCAGCCTTAATCGTCTGATTTTTTTATCTTGTACTTCTCCTGACATCGCACAAGCAGTAATAAACTCTTTATTCTCAAATCCCAAATCTGAATTGAGAGCAAGTTTATCAAAGTCGAAAATTAGTTGTATATCTCGGTTGTGGAGAAAAGCTGAAGCTGCAACTGCACCTAAATGGTGTCCGCTATCTAAGAAGCAATACCTTATGCTTCTATTTTGATATTTCCAGCTAGACCTATAATAAACACAACTAATTAAAAAGATGAATCCGTTGATACTTTTACCCGGTATAATATAATTCTCTAACCCATCATCGATTAATTCATAGATGAGAGTTAGACAATTATTCTCAACTTCTAGATGGTATATACCATCTACCATTCCCTGAATTCCACGAACCTGTACGTAAACTTCCGTAGGATACAGAGCGCCTGCTGATGGATTCACTCGCAGTTTATAAGGGCCATCTTTATATACTTTTTCTAGTGTTATCGCACTGGTTAACGAGATAAAAGAGTGAATAGGATTATTGAGATTTAATTTCACTCTTCGATAAAACTTTGGATAAACTTTAAATGGAGATGGCTGTGTTGAAGCATCTACATAATTTGGATCAAGTTGTACCGATAAGTAAGAATGCTTGGTAGCTTCATGATAAGTTTTGCCCGATATCTGACTTTGTGGCATTTTTCAGAATCCTTAAAACTTCTACGTTGCTAGCAAAATCTATCGCTTTATAGTCATCTAAATTTTTCAAATACAAATTAGGCTGATGCTGTAAAAGTAACTTGACGACTTCTGTTTTCCCGGCTGATGCTGCATACATTAAAACAGTTGCACCATTATCGTTTTGGTTATCAATATTAATGTTGCTAGCAAGCAGTAAATTAATTAAATCGTAGTGATTACCAAAACAAGCAAACCACAAAGCATTGTTGCGATCGCTATTTCGAGCATTGATATCCGCATCTGCATCAATTAGTTCTTTGACAACTGTATAAACTCCCTCTATTGTCGCTTTCATCAAAGCTGTATCGCCATTTTCACCTGGCTGATTTAAATTACTAAGGGTATAGCCTTTCGCTATTAACCATTGGACTGTTGCTTCACTCAAATCTTGACTGCTTACTTGGCTCATGATTATTCTTTAAATGCCATAACTCTAAGTAGCTTCTAAGCATAAATTTGCTTGGAAAACTTAATGGTGGGTAATGCCCACCATTATTTTAAAATGCTATAAGGTTAGCTGAAGTTTAGTAGTTTACCAAAGCCACTTTGTTTATTCAAAAGTTTGGTAAAACAAAAAGTCTCTCTCTACTCCCCGCCCTCACTCGTTAACTTTAGGTTGTTGGAAACTAAGTTAACTAGCAACAATTTAGCTTAGTTATATATTATCACTGTGATAAGTTTGAATTATGAATCATTTATAAAGATCCCCAGATATATCTAATAAAAAATATTGAAATATAATTAAAATGCAGTATTTTTTACTATGCTATTTCAGAATATAGTAACGTATATAAATTGTGTATAAATATTTACTAGCGCACTGTTGCAGAAGTTTGTCTAGCTTTAACAATTTGCTCAAGCCCATTGTATTGCAATACGCTTGGGTTAAGGGTTATCGGTGTAGATAATTGGTATTTTAAGACGCGATAACTCGCGTCTCTACATGAGGTTTCTGTTGCTCATTCTGAACTGTATTGCATTGTATTACTAAAATTTGATATTACGTATCCATTAAATCTTGTATTTAATAAAACAAAAATATTACTTTACACCCTGAGACTTCTTAAGAAATCTCAAATATCTTCCTTTTTTAAGCAAAATTTGCTAGTTTATTTAAGTAAAAATAAGTAAAATACAGACAAAAAATGGAAATTAGCGCTCGTAATTCTCTCAAGGGTACCGTAAAAAAAGTTGTGCCTGGTACAGTAAATACTGAGATAACTTTAGAAGTGGCACCAGGAGTAGAGTTAGTGTCAATAATCACAAAATCATCAGCGGAAAAGCTGGGACTTACAGAAGGTAAGCAGGCTTATGCCGTGATTAAATCATCAGATGTGATAGTTGCTGTTGATTAAAAAATAAGCAAGTTGCCTTTTTTTGCAAGCGGCTCTGTCTTGAATATCAAATTGCATTCATACTTATAAATTGAGTAATCTCACTCCTGCAATTAAATAGCAAAGGAGTGAGGCCAATTTAATTGGTCATTCGTAATTTTTATGTATAGTCTTAATTACAAAGTCAAAATTTTTTGATCAAGAAAATATGATTATATATGTTAACTCAATTATCAATAATGCGAACATAAATAGCTTTGATAATGTCTGTATCTAGCGCTAAAGATGTGTTTTCTATTTTAAAACTGAATGATGGAAAGTTTTGTTCTAAAGTAATATTGCTTCCTGGTGTTACCCCTATTGATATCAGTTTGTTTAAGATTGTTTCATCCTGACTTTTACAGAAAGTGACGATTCCTCGCTCTCCTGTTCTCAATAATTCTAATGAACAGCCAGTTACACTAAAGGGGGTAAACATTTGGATTATAAATGAGGCATTATTGTGAAGGAAGGAAAGAAGGAAGTATATTTTCATCCTTCATCCTTCATGCTTTATTTGGTTGCCAAAGACAGCAACCAAAGTAATACTTTATACGAGATACGCTTCTTGATGTGTTTTGATTGTGCAATTAGAACGAGGATAAGTTACACAAAGTAGAGCGTATCCTTTAGAAACCTGATCGTCATCCAGGAAGTTCTGATCTTCTTGATTAACTTCACCTTCAACAACCTTACCTACACAGCTAGAGCAAGATCCTGCATGACATGAAAAGGGCAATTCAATACCATTTTCTTCTGCTGCTTCTAAGATGGTAGTCTCTTCATCAACTTCAATTGTGGCGTCGAGGTCTTCTTTTTTGTTGATTAATCTAACTTGGTAGGAAGCCATTTTCAGATTCTCCTCAAACGTTATACAGTTGGTTTAATTTCCGAATTTTTTGAGCAACCTATCCTACTTTTTGCTTCTTTTCTTCTTAGAGAGATGCTAGATTTAATCAGCTTCTCTATAGGAGTAAGGGATGCAATGCGAACTAGAAGCTACCTCAAGAGCATTGAAATTCTGCGGAGTGCTTCTAAAACTGACTTAGTGCTAACGGAATGATGTTAGCTGCAAGGTACACCAGTAGGCGTACCATCGTCTGTTTTGAAGGACTTTCCACAACCGCATGTATCAGTTGCATTGGGGTTGATGAATTTAAAACCGCTTTCCATCACTCCCTCAACGAAGTCAACGATAACTCCGTCTAATAACGGCGCACTTTTGGCATCAACGTAAACCAGTACTTTGCCTTGCTGACTTACTAAATCATCTGGTTGGGGTTTGCTGGTGATATCGATCGCATATTCGTAGCCACTGCAACCACCATCTTTTACCGAGATGCGGACACCTTTAGTTGCGCCATCAGCGTCGGGTGCGGAACCTTTGAGGAATGCCCGCAGATGAAATTCTGCTTTTTCTGATAAAATAACGGCCATTAAATCTCCTGATTTGTAGCGATTAGTTGTTCTGATTTCAGGTGGGGTTGTCCTTCGTCATTTGTCAGTTGTCCTTTGTTATTCACTAATGACTAATGACTAATGACGAAAATTAACTATTTTGTGCAATACCTGTGGCTGTGGGTTCCATCGAATTGGATTGCGCGTGTCTCCAAGGCGCACTATTACCGCATACTGGACAAGAGCGATCGCGGTGAGAACGGCGTTTAGCAAATTCCATCCGATTCAAGTCGATTGTCAGCAATTGCGATAATAGAGGCTGACTAAACCCGGTGATCAGCTTGATAGCTTCCAAAGCTGTTAAACAAGCTAGGGTTCCAGAAACAGCGCCTAGAACTGAAAAGCCGCGCTGATCCCACTCAGGCTTTTCTGGAAACAGACAAGACAAGCAAGGAGTCACACCAGGGATAATCGTCGTCAGGTAAGCCTCCATCCCATTCATTGCAGCTTCCACCATTGGCTTACGCGATCGCACACAGGCTTCATTTAACAAATTGCGCTCTGTAAAATTGTGGGCGCAATCAAGAGCCATATCAGCAGATTGCACTAACGAATCTACATTTTCCGGGGTGATGTAATCATGAACAATTTCCACTTGGACATCAGGATTAATCGCATCCAGAGTTTCTTTAGCTTTGAATACCCTTGGCTTACCTACCCAATCATCAGTCATGAGAACCTGACGATTCATATCATCTAGCCGCAAGTCACCACCCCGGACTAGGATTAGCCGCCCAACGCCCGCTACTGCTAGGTAAAGCGCCGCCGTACCGCCTAATCCCCCCACACCTGTCACCAGAACTGTCGCTGACTTTAGGCGTTTCTGTGCTGTTTCGCCAAAATTTGGAAGCATCATTTGGCGACGATAGCGTTCTAATTCGGTAGGCGTTAGGTTAACCAATTTATACCTCCTAATCAGAAGTGATTTCTGTCAGTGTGACTACATTTTTCGGCTTGTCGTTAAACACTTTGAACAGCTTTTGTTCGTAAGCTGTCGATTCGATAAATAACTGATAAGCTTTTTGCAAAGCCAAAGAATATTGATTTAATTTCTCTTCTTGACTCAAGTCAGGAGAATTATCATCAATTTCCTGCATGTGTTGAGAAAACTTTTTCAGAATATGTAGACGATGCACATTCACAACTTCTAAGTCGTAGGACATATTGAAGAATTGAAAAAATTCTTCTGCATCTACGAGCTTCTTGAATTCATCAATAGTTCCAGTCATTTAGCACTCTCCAATTGTTTCAGATGTTGCTTAAGTTCATCTAACTGGCGATAGATTTCATAAGTTGCGGCGGCAACATCCATAAGTTGGTTGTAATCTGTTGGTAGCCCTTCAGCTAAATCATGCAGATCCATTTTCATTTGACCTGCTTTGCTGTTCAGCCGTCTGATTTGCCCTTGTAGTTCCTCAATAGTCATTTTTCCTTCGTCCTTTGTCCTTTTTCATTAGTCATTTGTCTTTTACTAATGACCAATGACCAATGACTAATGACTAATTAAATTTTGCCAACTTCAGGAAAGCGCTTCGCCAAATCAAGACCTTTTTTGACGTAGTTTTCTCCCTCTTCTGCTAATTTCTCTAGCGAGTCAAAGCCAAAGCGATGAGCATCTCGCAGGGTTTTCACAGTTAACAAAAGACGACCAGAAAAAACTAGCGCCCAGCCAAATCCTTCATGGCTCAAATCAACTACAACCTGGGATATCAAACCTGTTTCTTGTTCAATACCAGCCGCTACAGCTCGAAAAAATGCCATAATCCGGGCTTGAGTTACCGCGTCAACTTCGCCCTCAACGGAGATTTCCCGTTTCTTTTGTTTGGTAACAATAAAAGGTTTGAGAATCAACTCATCCGACCAAGTACGATAAACTCCATAACTGTCTTGACCACGGATTTGTTTAATTAATACCTTCAGAAAAGGTGAGTTCAAGACTTCAGTTGTAGCGGTTCCGTTCACACTATTATTTGCGGTCATACTGTTGCTTCGTCTTCGATTTCATCAGCAAAGTTTGTGGTTTTTGGCTGCAAAGCTTTACGCAACCAAGGTGGAGGATTACCTTTGAGGGTTTTCACTAGCTTATTTAGGACTTCACTAATTTCTTCTTCTTCCGATCGCGCCTTCACTGGGGTGACACCTTTCTTGATTAACCGAGCGGCAGCACTACCACCAATTGCTGTTACGTAAACAATCGTACAGTCACCTATTGCTTCAAGTTTTGGGGTGATTTTGTCTTCATTCCCGTCTTCTTTGAGTTCGCCTTCAAAGGTGAGGGTTTCTACGAAGTGATATCCCTCATCGGTAATTTCGTAAACATCAATCATTTTTGCCCATCCGAAGTGGGCATTAATATGAACTCGGTCACTCGTTGTGAAGGCTATTTTCATTGTAATTCTCCTCTCTGAAGTTTTGAATTTTGAAGCAATACGGTTCAGTTAGTAATATTTAGCTTTGGAAGATCCCCCCAACCCCCCTTAAAAAGGGGGGCTAATTTAAAACTTGCTCTATTCCCTCCTTTTTAAGGAGGGTTAGGGAGGATCAATTCTTAACTGAACTATTTTGAATTTCAAGTGTGAATTCAAAACTCTGCGCTCACAGTTCCGAACTCTTGGAACTGCTTAACTCTCGCTTCTTCTGCCTCTAAAAACAGGTTGCCGATGCCAAACAAAAGTTCCATCGTGCCTCGATAGCCAACTTTGGTAAATTGACCATTACCTAAGCGGTCATAAATGGGCAATCCTAAACGATAAAGAGGAATCGAAAGGCGTTTTGCGATCGCACCCACATTGGAGTTACCAATCAGCAAATCAGAACCGCCTGCTAGACTCTCAAAGTCTTCTAAATCGCCGATGGTAATGCTTTTAACCGGGAGTTTTTCTAAGAGGTGCGATCGCGTGGTTGTCACCACTGCATGAATCTGCGCTCCCATTGATTGCAGGAAATGCACGGTTGACCACAACAAATCTGGTTCCAGTGCTAAGGAAACTCGTTTTGCACCGAAGTAAAAGTGAGTGTCCAGCATCGCATCTTGCAACTGACGACGTTGGCGGCGGTATTTTTCGGGTACGCTATTACCGCTCAGAATCGCCAATGCTTGAATAAATTCATCTACTGGTTCTAATCCAGTCAGTTCGCCAAACACCTCGTAAGGTGTGCCAAAGCGTTCTTCGAGAATCTTGGCAGCCCCCCGCATACTTTCACCCAATGCCAGGGTAAAAGCGGAACTACCTACTTCTCGTAGCTGTTTTAAGGTAGTCCCACTGACTGTAACCGCACTATAATTATCCTCTAAATGACCATCTAGAGAAGCGCCAAGGTCAGGTACAAAGATCGGCACTAATCCAAAGGATGTGACTATCTCTTTGATTTCCTGTACATCTCCAGGTGTGAAGGCAGAACCCGCCAAAATTGTGACTTGTTCAGTTCTGAGTCCACCCGCGCGAGGAATTTCCTTAACTATGCTTTCGACAGCGACAGCAAAGCCATCTTGCAACGCACCTTTAAAATCTGGGGTAGGTGCAAAAACGATCGCTAAATCATTCAATTCAGGATGGCGATCGCGGATTTCCTTAAGAAAACCTTCGATGTCATCTCCTCTAGTTTCCGTTAACCCAGTGGTACATAAACCAATAATTTCCGGGTTAGCTTTTTCCACCAGAGTCAGAATTGCTTGCTCCACATTCTCTTCACCACCCAAGATTGTAGTGACTTCCGTCATCGCCGTCGTAGCTAGGGGAATCGCTTCCCGGAAATGCCGCACTAAAACAACTTTGGCGAAAGCAGTACAACCTTGAGAACCGTGGAATAAGGGCATTGTCCCTTTCAATCCCAAAAAGGCTAAGGTTGCGCCCAAAGCTTGACTTTGCTTGAGGGGATTAACTGTCAGTGCTTTGTTAGAAGCGGTAACGATCGCCATTAAACTTCCTCCTCTTCTTCCCAAGGAGCGGGTTTGCGTATTTGTTCCCAAATCGGGCTATACAAAGCTTCGTACAGTTCCCGCGCCATTTCAATCATTCCCACATAACCTGCATAAGGATGGTGGCGTTCTTGGTTGATATCAAGGAAAGGAATTCGAGCTTTCAAAGCTGTGTATTGGTTACGTCCACCAGCAATCAGCATATCTGCGCGAGTGTCTTTAACCAGTTGTAGCAATTCTTGAGCGTTGCCTTTCTCCAGCATGATGCCATCGTTGCCAATCAACTTCTTGATTTTGGCTTTATCTTCTTCAGTACTTTTGCGAGTACTGGTAGCAACAACTTCAATGCCTAAGTCTCTAGCAGCCGAGATAATCGACCAACTCTTGACACCACCAGTATACAATACAACCCGCTTACCTTTGAGTCGAGCGCGATAAGGAGCTAATGCCAAATCTAAAGCAGCCGTTTCTTCTGCAATTAGCTTTTCTGTCCGCTCTTGTAAATCAGCGTCGCCTAATTTAGCAGCGATGTTTCGCAGACAGCGATTCATATCATCGATGCCGTAGAAAGACTCTTCAATGTAAGGGATGTTGTAACGCTCCTCCATCTTTCTCGCCATATTGAGCAGCGCTCGTGAGCAGATCATGACGTTGAGCTTGGCGCGGTGGGCGTAGCGAATTTCATTGTAGCGAGCATCGCCCGTAATTTTAGACAAAATACGGATGCCTAATTTTTCTAACAGTGGTGTTACTCCCCACATTTCACCGGCGATGTTGTATTCACCGATTAAGTTAATATCATAGGGCGTTGTATGTTCCGGTTCTGCTGTTCCGACAACATATTCTAATAAAGATTCACCACCAAAACGGTTGCCGAGATTTTTACTGCCAATGAATCCTGGGGCAATGACGGGAACAACAGGAGTACCAATTTTCTCAGCCGCAGCTTTGCAGACTGCATCGATATCATCGCCAATTAAGGCTGTAACGCAAGTGGCGTAGACGAATACTGCTGCTGGTTGGTAGCGCTCGTGAAGTTCCAGAATCGCTTTGTAGAGTTTCTTTTCGCCACCGAAGATGACATCATTTTCACCCAAGTCAGTAGTAAAGCCCATTTTGTAGAGTTGAGGGCCAGACGACAGACTACCACGACTGCCCCAGGAATTACCAGCACAGGCGATCGGCCCGTGGACTAAATGAGCAGCATCTGCGATCGGCACTAGAGCAATCATTGCACCATCAAAGGCACAGCCCCCTTGAGCCGCGCCAGGTTGTGCCTGTTGAGCGCATGATTTGTTTTTCTTTTCCGCCTGTTTATGCTGATTATGTTCGCATCCTGTCTCAGTCAGCAGCTCGTTGATTTTTCCTTGGGTGCTTTTCATCAGAAATTTGGGTAGAAACCCCGTCCTTGGAGGACGGCTTTACTGTAAAATCAATATACGGTGAAATTACTAAATGCAGGAAATTGACTCGTTTCCAAAGCTTAAGTAGTAACCGAGTGAGATAGCGCGTATCCACGCAAATTGAGTCGTGGGGTGTGGGGGTGAGTACATCCTCTGGTCAAACGTAACCGCGCCTGTAAGTTCCGCAAACAACATAAGTGAACAAGCAATTGTTAGTAGTGTTGGGAGGGGGACAAAGCTCCGTACCTTTAGGTCGAAGAATGGTTACCTCTCTTCTCTTACTGAACTATGACTAACAAATGTATCTTGTGACATCCTCTCCACATACATCGGCGAGGTAAGATAGAGCGCGGAAACGCAATCCTACAAATTCGTCATATAAAGGATTGAGTTTACATAGTGGTGGAATATCAATAGTCTTCCCAAATAATTTAATTTGTCGCTCAAAGGGACAACAACAAGGAATTGTTTGGCAAATTAGATGAGCGAAGCGATTATTTTTAACCTGAATTCCATCCACTACACGGCGCAACGGATTAAGAAGATTGTGGAACCACCCTCGTTTTTTCTGGTTAGGTGGATGGTAATTAGGATGAGGATGAGTGTGAGTATGTTCGTGAGTGTGATTGATGGTTTCCATTTATAAATTCCTTGGGTAAATGCTATCAAGAAAAAGGGGGAAATAATCCATAATTACGAATTACGTTAGCGAAGCGGTAGCGAGTCTCCGAGCGTCATTACGAATTACGAATTATTCCCCGCCCTTAATTAACACGTTGTGTTTCTACGCAATTTCTAACGAATCAAGTCGTAGGAAATATCTGTCTTAGAAGGAATGTTGGTGTTGCGATCGATTTCTTCAAACAGGGTGTTTACAGTCCAGTTGAGGAGGTTGATCACACCTTGATAACCAATGGTGGCATAGCGGTGTAGGTGGTGGCGATCCATGATGGGGTAGCCGATTCTCACGAGGGGAATCTTGGTGTCGCGCCACAGGTACTTACCGTATGTGTTACCAACTAAGAAGTCTACTGGTTCGGTGAACAACAGCGATCGCATGTGCCACAAGTCCTTACCAGGCCAAACAGTTGCATGTTGACCGAAGGGGCTAGAAGCAAGCAGTTCTTTCATTTCTGCTTCAAATACTTCGTTGCTGTTGTGAACCAAGATATGCACAGGTTCAGCACCCATTTCTAGCATAAAGCCAACTACGCTGTATACTAAATCTGGTTCGCCGTAGATAGCGAAGCGCTTGCCGTGAATCCATGAGTGGGAGTCAGTCATGGCATCAACTGCCTGACCGCGTTCAATTTCCAATTGTTCGGGAATGGGGATACCGCTCAATTCGCTGAGTTTCATCAAGAACTCATCAGTACCCTTAATGCCCCAAGGACGGGAAACTGAGGTTGGTTGCTTCCATTCTTTTTCGATGTATTCGCGGGTTTTGGGTGTAGAGTGTGCTTGCAGTGCGATCGTAGCTTTCGCGTTGATTGAATCTGCTGCATCTTCTAACTTTGTACCACCTGGGTACATATCGAATTCACCTGTGTTTGGTGAATCGAGGTAGTCGCTGTTGTCGGCTAGAATTGTGTAGTCAAAGCCGAACAAAGAAGCAATCCGCTTGATTTCGCGGTTGTTGCCTACGTAGGTGTCAAAACCTGGGATGAAGTTGATTTTACCATTGCTGGTTTCTTTCTTATGACCTGCGGTCAAGTTAGAAAGAATTCCCTTCATCATGTTGTCGTAACCAGTGATGTGGGAACCGACAAAGCTAGGGGTGTGAGCGTAAGGTACTGGGAAATCTTGAGGAACTGAACCAGCACTCTTAGCGTTGTTGATGAAGGCTTGTAAGTCATCACCAATTACTTCTGCCATACAGGTGGTGCAGACAGCAATCATCTTGGGCTTGTAGAGTTGGTAAGAGTTCGCCAAGCCGTCGATCATGTTTTGCAGACCACCAAACACGGCTGCATCTTCAGTCATTGAAGAAGATACACCAGAGAATGGTTCTTTGTAGTGACGGGTTAAGTGGGTGCGGAAGTAAGCAACGCAACCTTGAGAACCTTGAACGAAAGGTAGAGTACCTTCAAAACCAACAGCAGCAAAGATTGCTCCTAGTGGTTGGCAGCCTTTAGCAGGGTTAACGGTTAAAGCTTCACGAGCGAAGTTCTTTTCACGATAATCCCAACCCTTTGTCCACTCTGAAACCCGTTTTACTTCTTCGGGATCGTGACCGTTTTCAAACTGCTTTTTGTTTTCAAATAGCTGTTGGTACTCAGGCTGGTGGAATAACTCGACGTGATCTTGAATTTTTTCTGGATTCTGAGGCATTTCTTCTGGACTCCAAGCTTACTGAATTCTTTTACTGATTGAGGTGCGAGTGGGATAGAGACGCGATTATACTCTGCGAGAAGCCGCTCTTCGAGCGTCTACGTGTCTGTACAAGGGAGTGGGAATATGATTCAAAATTCAAAATGCAAAAATCAAAATAAATTTTTAATCTTTCAATTTTGAATTTTGTATTCCCAACTCCCCCCTGGGGTTTTAGCCCCAGGTTATCCTTACTTATCTCACTCTCCCATTTCCCTAAACGGCAGCCTTAGACTTAGCTTCAGCCTTCTTAGCCTGAGCTTTTTCATTCCAAGGAGCGCCAATTAATCCCCAGGTTGGGCTGTTGAGTGCCAAGTCCATGTCACGTGCGAAGATGGCGAAGCCGTCATAACCGTGATAAGGGCCGGAGTAATCCTTTTTGTGGTTCAATAGCTCTAAGCAGCCTAATGTTTGCAGTAAGCAGTGTTAGCAATAAGCATTGTTCGCTGAGAACACATTTATTTTTAGGCTAAATATAGGCTAAAAACACAGCGATGCATAATCAGGGTCAAGACAAGTATCAACAAGCTTTTGCAGACTTAGAGCCTGTTTCATCTACCGATGGCAGTTTTCTTGGCTCAAGTCTGCAAGCACAGCAGCAAAAAGAACACATGAGAACGAAAGTACTACTAGAATTAGAAAAAGTTAATCTGCGTTTGAAGTCTGCAAAGGCAAAGGTGACAATTAGAGAATCGAATGGAAGTCTGCAATTACGGGCGACGTTACCAATTAAACCGGGAGACAAAGATAGCAATGGTACTGGCAGAAAACAATACAATATCAGTTTGAATATTCCCTCTAACTTAGATGGACTCAAAACGGCTGAGGAAGAAGCCTATGAACTAGGGAAGTTAATCGCTCGTAAAACATTTGAATGGAATGATAAATATTTAGGTAATGAGGCAATTAAAAAAGAATTTAAGACTATAGAAGAATTACTCGAACAATTTGAGAATGAGTATTTTAAAACTCATAAACGAACTACTAAAAGTGAGCATACTTTTTTTTATTACTTTTCCCGAACAAAGAGATTTACGAATCCCAAAGATTTGGCAACTGCTGAAAATCTGATAAGTTCAATTGAACAAATCGATAAAGAATGGGCTAAATATAATGCAGCTAGGGCGATATCGGCATTTTGCATGACATTTAAAATCGAAATCGATTTATCTAAATATTCCAAAATGCCGGAGAAGAATTCCCGCAATATACCGACTAATGCGGAAATATATGATGGAATTCTCAAGTTTGAAGATTACCAACATAATAGAGGTAATCAAGTTAATCAAAATGTTCAAGATAGTTGGCAACTTTGGCGATGGACGTATGGAATGTTAGCAGTTTTTGGTTTACGTCCACGAGAACTTTTTATTAATCCTGATATTGATTGGTGGTTGAGTCCAGAAAATACAGATTTGACATGGAAAGTTCATAAGGATTGTAAGACCGGGGAAAGACAAGCATTACCATTATATAGGCAATGGATTGAGGATTTTGATTTGAGAAATCCTAAATATTTAGAGATGTTAGAGAGTGCGATCGCAAAAAAAGATAACACAAATCATGCTGAGATAACGGCATTAACACAACGCATTAGTTGGTGGTTTCGTAAGATAGGATTAGATTTTAAGCCCTATGATTTACGTCATGCTTGGGCAATTCGAGCGCATATTTTGGGGATACCAATTAAAGCGGCGGCGGATAATTTGGGGCATAGTGTGCAAGTTCATACCCAAACTTATCAGCGTTGGTTTTCACTAGATATGCGGAAGTTGGCAATTAATCAAGCTTTGAGTAAGAGGAATGAAGTTGAGTTGATTAGGGAGGAGAATGCAAAGTTGAGGATGGAGAATGACAAGTTGAGATTAGAGGTTGAGAAGTTGAGAATGGAAATGGTTTATAAACAAAGTTAAACATTTATGGAACAACACCCAAGTTATAATCCTGAAGCTGCTCCTGATGCTTGGCAACATGTTCTAGAACTGTTTCAAAATCACTTGTAAAACCCCGTCTATTGATAAAGTAAATATTAGGTAGTGGCGTGGCAAGGCTAAAATGTTGCAAAAAAAATGTAGGTTGGGGAGCCACTGCGTTGCGCGGGTTACCCGCGTTGTAGCAAGTGGCGTTGAAGGCTTTGCGTAACCCAACATCCTGATATATGTTGGGTTGCGCTCTGTTCCACCCAACCTACTAGTACGACAAGCTTAAATTTATTGGTTTGAGTAATCATAGAATAGTTTTGTTTTGGATATTCTAGGTTTTTTAAATCCAATGTTTTAAGCTTGCCGCGCTACTACATCTACGTCTAATACACTATTTTAAGCTTGCCACGCCACTACAGTTTAAGGTTTACTACAAAACAAAATTACAAGACTGCAATAGTGTTGTCCTTAACTTTTTAAGTTTTTAAGCAGTAATTGACAACCACATAAAAACGGATTTGGACTTTCTGTGCGATTGTCTGCAAGCACTTCAATCGGAAGCTTGCTGTTGTAAATCAATTCGTCATAATCCATCAATGCATCCCACTTGATTTTGCCAGTCGGGAAGCCTAGTTGTGAAGCACCATCAGCTATTAACTCTTGCCATTTTTGAATCTCTGGATCTTGGGATTTGCAGTAATCGAGAATGGCAATAAATGCACCAGGTTTAGTAACTCGTAGGATTTCTTTAAGAGCAAGAACTGGATCTTCAACGACACAGAGGGTAAATCCCGACGCTGCTGCATCAAAGCTATTATCAGGAAAATCAAGGTTGCAGAGATCCGATCGCTTGAAAGTGATGTTTGCGGATACGCGCTTTTTACGTGCTTCATCCATCATCTTATCAGAAAAATCAATACCCACAACATTTACCCCTTCCGGGTAAGCTGAAAGATTAAGACCTGTTCCTACCGCAGCATCTAGTACAGTTTGTCCTGGCTGAAGCTGCAAAGAAGCAATTAGCGGTTCGCGCTCAATGTGCCAATAACGCTTCATAATTGCGTCATAATCTACCGCCCCGCAATCGTAGGTTTCAATCACCTGATTAATTTGCATAGGTTCCTTAACAAATAGAACTACTGTTTCTCATTCTCTATGTACTGTATAATAAATTTCAACAAAAAGCTTGTCTACCGTAATAACCAGTAGATGACTTAGCGATTCCAAATTAGTGTTAAACCACTTGATTAACGTTTAGCTGGAGAGGAATCTGAATGATAAACTCAGTTCCTTTTCCAGAAGTTGAGAAGCACTCTAGTTTGCCGCAATGTTTTTCTGTGATGATTTGGTAGCTGATAGACATACCCATTCCGGTGCCTTTGCCAATGGGTTTGGTGGTGAAAAAAGGATCGAATATGCGTTGCTGAAATTCTTTAGAAATACCGACTCCATTATCAGCGATCGCTATTTCTAACCACGTTGAATTAATTACAGATGTGCGAATCTTAATTTGACTAGGATTTTCCTCAATCTCTTGATAGGTACGCTTAATATTATTTTCTTCTAATACCAATTTTATATGAAGGTGCATATAATAGAGAAAACAAACTCGATAAATTAAAATAACCATGAGCCGCCCTTTTAAGATTGAAATCGCAGAGAGCGAAGAAGAACTTAAAAAACGTCTACAAAC
>NZ_JACJTD010000010.1 GCF_014698505.1 Nostoc foliaceum FACHB-393
GTAGGCGTTGTTTTAGTTCCTCTTCGCTTTCAGCGATTTCAATCTTAAATGGGCGGCTCATGGGTATATCAACTTACCGACTTTGCTTCTACCTATTATATGCATCTTCATCTTAAATTGGTATAAATTATTAATAAATACGTTAGATTTGTGCTTATTACAGGTATGGCAGCAAGGCAATAAATTTAAAGAGAAAACTGCAAATTCGGGAAAAATGCTTCTTGGCAAATAGTGGTCAAATGTATTAGCAGAACCTATCCCACAGTACTGACATTGACTACGTATAGGCAAAACCTGTGACTCTATAATATCAGCCAAAAGTCTATTCAGTGGATTTGTCTTACCTAAATAACAATCTTCTAAATCTTCTTTCTCTAATCCGGTAAAACCTATTGGATACATTACTGAAAGGTCAGATATAGAATCACAATAAATTTTATAATAAATACAGATTTCTGGAGCTATTCTTTTCAAACGTTCTCCTCTTTCTAATCTTTTAGCTGAAGCTATATCATTAAATACCTGATGCGGTTCTAATGAAGATGGAACTAATTTCCTCATACATCATCTTCCTCTATTTTGTCTTCATAAATTGAGAGTAAAAAAGATTTAGTATTAAGGCTTAACTGCCTATCAAATAATTCAATTATTTCCTCATAACTATAAGTTTTCGATAGGTTTTTAAGATGGGTGCGGTAATTATTACGCTCTTCTGATGTCTCAAAAACCTCATCTATTATAGTTGTCAAATTTTCACCAAAACACTCAATTCCTAGCTGGCTATTCGTCAAGAAACCTACTCAGAACTATTTCAAGAACCAATTGGTAAAATATTATTAGAAAATCAACGCCTTTGTTTACTTGTCTTCGACTCAAAACGAGAGGTGGTACTGCAATGGATACCTTAGATAATTATCGCCAAATCATTCAAAAAATATTAAACGAATACGCTCAACTACCCTACGCTTATGGAGAACTAGAAAGACAACTAATTATAGACCAAACCGCTAACCATTACCTACTACTAACATTAGGCTGGGAAAATAATCAACGGGTGCATGGTTGTTTAATCCATATTGACATTATCAACGATAAAATCTGGATTCAAAGAGACGGTACAGAATACGGTATAGCCAACGAACTTGTTAACGCTGGTATTCCTAAAAATCAAATTGTTCTCGCCTTCCAACCAATCGATATTAGACAGTACACTGAATTTGCAGTTACTTAATTAAGTGTAATTTAGTAGGTGCGTTAGCGACAGCATAACGCACCCTACGAAAGTTGTAGGTTCTCAAGTCTAAGATCCTAAACTATTTGAAATAGTCACTGGCTTATAATCTGGCAATTATTAACTTTTCGCTGTCCGGCTGAAGACTCGATAGTATAGCGATGTACTAGTTTCTTTTAAGGGAAACAGCAAATAGGTGAGAGGATTTATTGCCACAATAATATTTCGGAAGTCTCGCCGAGCGAAAAATAAGATAGCACGAGCAACTTGCTGTGCAGACATCACTCCATAAGGATTCAGTTGACTCTTAAACGGGCCAAGAATTAACTTGCGAATTACACAATCCCCGTCCAAACGCTTCAGGGTAACAATCTCTCCTAGCGATCGCTTGCTGAGTTCATAAAGCGGACTCAACGCGGGAGAAACCTCAGCCTCAGAAGTGTTTACCCAGATTTCCTTGGTTGCTTTTGCTTGTGGGCCTGTTACAGTTGTCAAAAATATATCCATCAACCGCAATGCTGAAAAGGTATTCACTTCATAAGAAGAGTTGATAGCCTCCGGTGTGCGACTGGCATAGACATTGATCCCGTGGTTGATAATTAAAATATCTACTTTCTCTAAACTATTCCTCAGTTCGGCTTCGTTACCCAACTGCCAGGGAACCACCTTCACCCCAACTTGTTCTACTAATTTTTCTGGATTAGTAGTTAATGCCACAACTTTAGCATTATTCTTTACAAGTTCAGCCGCCAACGCTTGTCCCAACGCTCCTGATGCTCCGGTTAAAGCGATGGTTTTACCCTTGAGAGACAGTCCTGTGCCAAGAATTTTATCCACTAGGGGAAAGACACCACTGTAATAAGCGTTGACATCATCAAAATGATGCCGCCAATGGTAAGACCGATTTACCCACCAAATGGATGGAATTGTTTCTAAAGGGCCGGGTAGGTGGTTGTAGTCTGTATCAATTTTTCCCTGGAAATATCGCACAGACGCGCCATACAAGAAGGTGCAACCATAAGCTACTCCTAACCATAACCCCATTTGCTGGACAATTAAGGCAATTACCACCAATACCACCAGCAATAAACTCGACTCTAAAATGTCGTGATAGAGCTGGGATTCTTGATAAACTTTCAGGGAAACTATTGATAAATCGCGGCGATAAGCCATGTGGTGCTTGTTGTGCCATTTAGCAAGCCAATTGACTTGGTGACACAAAGCATGGTAGCTGTCTCTCAAGACCTCAGCGAGTAAAAGTGAGAAGAGTGCCCAACTAGCAAACTGCAAGCTGGCATTTAGCCAAACCCAATTAATTTGTAATTTTGCCTCAATTCCAATCAAGTTTTCAGCTAGCATTTTTATCATGTTTGTCTATACTCGTTTTTCTTAATCATTCTTCATGATCTGATAAAGGTGCATTAAGGTCGAGTCTAGAGCAAATTAAAATCAAAGGAAATAGGGAACAGGTGACAGGTGGCAGAGGAATGAGGAGTAGGCAGGGATAGTAAAATGTAACTTTTGTTGTAAAACAGGATGAAAAACAATTTGTCTTGAGTTGTCAGCAACCTAGCTTTGCATCCTCCGCCCACGGCACGTTGACGAGGCTTGGTCTGTTGAGTCTCAAAGTATATGCTGCTAAAGCTGGGCATTAGACCATCAAATGCTTTCCGCTTCAATCCAGTTAATGCCCGCAACAGTCGATCTTGCTTCAGCGCACCTTCAATATTCAGCATCATCCTTGCCTAGCACTGCTGTCTATTCTCTCTTATTTCCCGACAACTCTAATCAACTGTTTCAGATATCCTAAACTAGTAAAAGATATAAACTCTGTATTACAAAGAGATCTAGCAGGTTATAGATTTGTCGGAGGTGTATTTACAGATATCACCAATGAGCAAGAAATTGAAATGCTTGAGCAAGCAGTAAATGATAAAAATTTTCCTGCTGTGTCCAGCCATTTGAAGCGCTCCCTTGCTTTAATGAGTGACAAGGAAAATTCTGACTAAAGAAACTCTATAAAAGAATCTATTTCTGCTGTTGAAAGTGTTCAAAAGCTATTACTGGAAAACCAAAGGCAACTTTAGGATAAGTCCTGAAAGTTATAGAAGTTTCTAACGAGTTACATCCCGCTTTAAAAAATTCATTCTTAAACCTGTATGGATATACAAGTCATCAGGAAGATATCAGACATGCTATGTTGACTGAGCCTGATCTAACTATTGCTTATGCAAAGTACTTTTTACTTTCATATACGTCTTTCATAAATTACCTGAAATCGAAGATTTAGAGCGCGATCGCTTCTTGGTTATATTTTAGGATATGAGGAGCGATTATCTTCGACACGCTCCGCGATCGCAAGCAAGAATAAAAATAGCGATCGCCTTGTTTCTTTGTGTAAAGATGAGAAGGATTAAATTCTGATTTGTACTAAATATTAGAGGTTGTAATCTAAGAACCACTTAGATAATTTAGTTTAAAAAACTTGTAATAAATTTGGTTTAGACAGAAGCACAATCCCTGCAAAATGTTCCTGCTTTCGATGACAATATTTTTTGCTACCGATGAAACTTACATCGCAAACTTGGGAATAATAAATCGTGCCTGAGAAATATTTGAAATGAATCTCGGCAGATTAAGTGTGTTTTCTCATTGGCGATTAAAGGAGCAAATTGTTAATGAAAGAGAGTTCATCAGGGATTAAGCTAGGCTGTGCAATTGTTAGCAACACTTGTTTAGCAGCAGTAGCGATCGCTTTAAACGGAGCGAGTGCTTTTGCTGCTCAATTCATCACAATTCAAAGCACTGGCACATTATCAGGAACTATCGAACTTCCCAGAAATAATCCCAATTTCAATAACAGTATTACTCGTATTGATACGGATGACACTGGAACTTATTACCGGAACTTAGGTACTAATAATAATCCTAACTATGTTCCTGTATACCAGTCAGACTATTTAAAAGTAGAAACACGCTCTGATGGAAGTCTGCATTACTTTGTTGACTTTAAAGGTATTCCCTTTGTCTCTTTCGATGGTGTTCTCACATCGCCAGTTCTCTCTGGTGGTCAGTTGACACCCTATAAATACCAAGGACAATTGGCAGGAACCACATTTCAAGGAGTAGTTCAAGATGAATTTAATCTTACAAAAGCCTTCTACACTGGTACTGTAACTGACCCAGGCACCGGAAAGCAGTATCAAGGCACTTTTGAAGTGAGTGGATATGGGGTACGATATAGCGATCACAATGGTAGTTTAACTCCCACAGTCTTTGATTTTCAGTCCGATATCCCAGGTTTGCCAAGCGTAACATCCTTGACCATCACTAATGCTACCTTGGCGAATTTAAGAATTAAAGTACCTATAGATGAAACTTCTATTCCAGAACCCGCTAGCGTTTTGGGAACCTTTCTAGTAGCTGGTTTTGGTATGGTTTTGAAAAGAAAAAAAGACATCTGCTTTAAAAGGATGTTTGAAAAGCCGTAAAGTATACTAAAAAACCCTCTTTCGTTCTTGAGAGACTTTGAAATAGCATTCCCGCACTTCGTGCAACAGCACGAAGTGCGGGAATGGGGTTTAGGTTTCTAAACACGAGCCGAACTGGCAAAAGCCCAGCTGAATTTAATCAATCATCTATACGCAGTAGTTTGCGGTAAAACGGTTGTGAAAAATCGGTTGCACGATGACGTTTATAGTTATCCATAAGTTCAATTAAAAAATTAATAAACTCGAAACTAGCCATCATCAGTTCGTAACTTAGGTCAGCGTTGCCATCAAACTGGATTCGGCAACGGGTTAAGTCTGAGGGTAAAGTAGCAACATTCCAGGAGGCGACAAAGGGAACATGTTCACTGGCTTCTATCTTCCGGTGTCCCTCCAAGACCCCTTTTTGATAGAGACTGATGGCATAAGGTAAGAAATTCCGCTTAGTACCCTGAACGTAAGGTAAGTAAACACTGGCTTGTTGTTGAGTGGCTGGCTGGAGTTGGTCAATAGACATTGTTAAATATTCCTCAAGTTAGTTGGCAACTAGGGATATTAGTGGATGTTAGTAGTATTCCCAAAAGATGTGTCTAAAGCACACAGTGGGGAGTGGGTAGAGACGCGATTAATCGCGTCTGAACTGGGAAGCAGAGGGAGAAATCAATTCAAAATTCTAAATTAAAGAACTTCTGCCTTCTGCCTCCTGCCTCCTCTTTCTCATTGCCCACTGCTCTATAAATGAAGTTACTGCTAAGAAATATTAAAATTTCGGTTAGAATAATGCTGCATTAACTTTTATCGAAGTTGGGGATGATAACACTAAAAATCTCCACTGTTAAAGTGGTGGATGTTATTATTGCTGTTTCTCCCAAAAACGAGCTGCTGCTACCTTGCTATTACTTTGCCCAAACCTGAGTTCTCATTGGAGAAAGTCCCACTCTACAAGCTTCCTGCCCAAGTGGCTATTAAAGGAATCAAGCCTCTGTCTAAGAGTAGCAAACGTGGTTAATGTGAGGTAATTACGCAGAGTGGCGGTGACAACAAAGGTAGTCCCAGCGGCTTTTGGCTTAGGGATAGCGGGTATTGCAGTTTGCCCATTCCGATTAATATCGGGAAAAGTAGCTTAGGGATATTTGTCCGTAAAATTACTAACTGTAGACAAATAGTGGTTTTTGAATCAAGCAACCTAACCTATGCCAGCGAATTCCTGGCCCGAAGAAGATTCTTATCAAGAGCTTGATCCGCTCAACTCCTTGTTGTCTGACCTATCAGTAGATGAGGAGTCAGTGTTAGAGACAGATTCTATGTCTCTACCATCCCGGTTTCAAGGTCGTAGAGGCAAAGCCGCTCTAGTCTTGACTATCGTCTGGAGTGGCACGATCGCTCTACATTTAGTTTCTTGGGCTTCTATTTTTATTCTAGGACTGACCACCATTCTAGGATTTCATGCCTTGGTGGTGGTGTTTACTAAATCCCGTCGCTATCCAAAAGAAATACAGGGAGATTTGCCCTTTGTATCTGTGCTAGTGGCTGCGAAAAATGAGGAAGCAGTAATTGCGAAATTAGTCAAAAATCTTTGTAATCTGGAATATCCAGGTGGGCAGTACGAAATTTGGATAATTGACGATCACAGCAGTGATAGTACGCCGCATTTATTAGCAGAACTCGAACAGAAACACGACCAGCTGAAAGTACTAAGGCGTTCAGCAGAAGCTACTGGTGGCAAATCGGGGGCGTTGAATCAGGTATTGCCGCTGACAAAGGGCGATATTATAGCAGTATTTGATGCTGATGCCCAAGTAACACCAGACTTACTGCAACAGGTAGTACCTTTATTTCAAAGAGAAAACGTGGGGGCGGTGCAGGTGCGAAAAGCGATCGCCAACGCTAAAGTAAACTTTTGGACTAAGGGTCAAATGGCTGAAATGGCCCTTGATACCTGGTTTCAGCAACAGCGGACTGCCCTTGGTGGCATTGGCGAACTGCGCGGCAATGGTCAATTTGTCCGGCGTTCAGCCTTGGAAAGCTGCGGTGGCTGGAACGAGGAAACCATTACGGATGATTTGGATTTGACAATCCGCTTACATTTGGATAAATGGGATATTGAGTGTGTTTTCCATCCAGCGGTGCAAGAAGAAGGAGTGACAAGTGCGATCGCACTCTGGCATCAGCGCAACCGTTGGGCAGAAGGCGGTTATCAGCGCTATTTGGATTATTGGGATTTAATTCTCAAAAACCGCATGGGAACTCGCAAAAGCTGGGATTTGCTGATTTTTATGCTGATTATGTATATATTGCCAACAGCAGCAGTCCCAGATTTATTAATGGCGATCGCTCGTCATCGTCCACCAATCTTAAGTCCCATCACAGGATTATCCATTTCTATGTCGATGGTAGGGATGTTTACAGGTCTGAAACGGATACGTCAAGATCAGAAATTCCCACTTTCTACATATTTTATGATGCTGGTGCAAACCCTGCGCGGCAGTTTATATATGTTGCACTGGTTAGTCGTCATGAGCAGTACTACTGCCCGCATGTCGGTAAGACCAAAGCGCCTAAAATGGGTGAAAACTTTGCATACGGGGAATGGGGAATAGCCCCTTTGGGGAATTCAAAATTAAAAATTAAAAATGCAAAATTACCAAAAATAATTTTGCATTTTTTTATTCATCATCAATTTCTGATTCTTCTACCCATTCTGGTGTAGTTATGGAATCGGAGAATTCTGGGAAATCATCTGCAAAACGGATAATTTGTCCATTGAAAAATTCTGCTAGACGTTGAGCTGCGATCGCTACTTCGTCAGGTTCCCAATCAGTTGCGGGTGTTTGTTTTGGGGGTGGAGGCACAGTTTGCATCCCGTTTCCATTTGCCCCGTTTCCATTTACCCCATTTCCATTTCTTCCTGCCAACTCGGTTTTTTGTGGTGCTGGTGGTGAATTAATTGGTTGTGTTACTGGCGCTGGAGGCGAAATTTGCTGGTTGTAACTGGGTGTGGGTGGTTGCTGAACGCGAGTAGAGTCTTTTGGCGGAGGATTTTTTTTAGCTGAGGTAGAGTTTGAAGAAATTCCTTTTTCTATATTTATCTGGATTTCACGCTGGAAAGTCTGCTGGAAAGCTGCCGTAATCATCGGTAGATAAGATTTCCCTTTGTCATACCATGCCTGTTTGATAGCAATTCGAGCCACAACACCGTCGAACTCGATAAGTTGGCTCATTTGACGCAGCATTTCTTGCCTTGATTTTGGCTGGAGGTTAGCAAGAACTTGTTGCCAAACCTGAGTTAAGTCATATTCTGCTTCCCCAACAACTTCTGAAGTTACTGGTTCAAAGTTCACAGGTGACACAGGAACAGCTACAGGTTCTGGGGTTGGTGGTGAAACTGAGTTAGCAGCAGAATTGTGATTTGTTTGCCGTTCAACTGGGGGAGATGAAACGACGGGCTGATTTTGGGTAGCCGCTAGATGATGGTTTGCAGAATTATGATTTTTTTGCGGTTCAGCTAGAGGTACAGAAGAGACTGGGTGATTTTGGGCAACTGCTGGAGGATAGCTTGGAGATACAACAGGTGTGTTAACTCGCGGCGCAACACTTGGCGCTTGTGGCTGAATATTTGTCGCACTAGGTAACAATCCTAGTAATGTTACCTCTAACCATAAACGCGGCTGGGTGCTGTTTTTAATTTGCACTTCCGATGTTCGCAGGTGTTGCTGTCCTGCCAAAATCACGCTCATATCGAAGTATTGAGCAAACTCAACCAGCGCTGTCCAGGTTTGCTGAGTACAAGCAACCAAATCGTGGCGATTGGGCGCAGTTTTGGCAATGAGTAAATCGCGGTAGAAGGCGGCGAGATTTTGCAGAAGAGTTAGGGGTTCTCGACCACGATCTAGAATTTTGTGGGTACAGTCGAGAACTGCTTCGGGTTTATCTTGAGTGATCGCATTTAGAAGCCCCAGTAAGTCCTGCTCGCTCACTGTCCCAACCAAATCCCAAACTCTATCCGGTGTCACTTCACCCGCTAATAAACCCAATTGGTCAAGTAAACTTTCGGCATCTCGCAACCCTCCCTGAGAAAGTTGGGCTACCAGGGTGACAGCATCAAGTGAAATATGAATGTTTTCAAAAGATGCGATCGCACTTAAATGCTTCACCATCGCTTCTAACTGAATGCGTCTAAAATCAAACCTTTGACAGCGCGAAATAATTGTTGGTAATACCCGTTGCGGGTCTGTTGTCGCCAACACAAAAACTACATGTCTTGGTGGTTCTTCTAGGGTCTTAAGTAGCGCGTTGAATGCCTGGGTACTTAGCATGTGGCAATTATGCACTAAAAGTCCATTTGCCACAAAATTATGATTATCTGCTACTTCAATGTCATAAACTCGCTCAACGCCAGCGAGGTGAACAGATTCGACTGTCTCCAAACTTGTAATCCATCGAGGGGATGGAATATTGTTTAAGGTCTGCCAGCCATTTTCTACTGGTGCTTGCGCCCATCTAGATGTAGTGGTATGTTTTGCTTGTACTACTTCTGGTATAAAATTTTGTTGCGGCTGAATACCCCATTGTTGTAAGCCAACTGGCGATAAGTTGATTTTCTGCTCCAGAGAATCCTTCTGTATGCAATTGAATTTGTGGACTTCCTTGTGGACTGAGACTGAGTGAGCCATCATCCATGTACCACCAAGCAAGTCCTTCTGGGGTAATTCGATTAAGCCAGTCGATAGAGACGAGTTTTTTATCCCTATTTGGTTTAACGATGTCAAAGACATCTTTGAGTTGGGGATGACAAGCTGTGTTACAGGTAACTGAGATGTTTCCGTATCCTTTGTTAGCTGTAATTCACAGTTTTGGACGCAATTCTTGAAGGCGATAGGCTTTGTATTCCAACCATTCTTGCTGCTTTTCTGAGTGTGTCCAACACAATCTGGGGAATCTGCTGTATTTATTGGGATAACTGATAGAGCAATCTCCAAGCTAGGTTCCGTAGATAAGCCCAAGTGCATTTGGCTGGATAACTGACGCATCTGCAAGGAACTTTTCTGTTCTAAGTTCCCAAATTCCGTGTCCTTTTTTATATGGATGTTTTTCCCAGCGAGACTGGATACTGATGATTCCTCTGCCCTTTTTTTGTAAAAAGGTTGGGATATCAAGCTTTTCTCCACACCCGCAAGCACAGAAAGGTCGGAGTAATTCGGCTTGTTTAAGGATAGATTCCAGGTCGTATGATTTTTGACCTGATGTATTGCCTTTAAACTGATGTCGGCTAGCAAATCTCCGGGTACGTCCATCGATACCAAATTTGTAAATGAGGATGCCGCATCCACATTCACAGGGGATAGTATCTCCACTCCTTCTTTTACGTCCTTTGCTTGTAACCATCCCTGGTTTGTCCTAATTAAATGATTACCCGTACATCTAATTTCTCGGTTAGTTGTCTTGATAACCAGGGTTTGCCGTTCTCCTTGATCTAACCAGCCAACAACTTTCTTGAATTCCCACTTACCTGATGAGTCGTTGTAACTCAGAACCCTCTTATCTTTGATTTTGGGGTCATCGATTCTGTTAAACCCTTCATCAGTCAAGACTAGAGAATCTCCAGTTAGGCATTCGTCGATTACATAAACCTTGTAGCGACACTGCACAGGAGCAAACTGGGCTTTTTCAATCAATTCGCGGATATTATCGACACCAGTGTTGCTAGCGGCATCGATTTCAATTATGTCTAAGGCGTAGCCCTTGGTGATCCCCTGACAAACTTCACACACGCCACAGGGTTCAGCGGTGGGCTTATCGCTTTTGAGACAATTAAGAGATTTGGCCAGAATCCGGGCACTAGAAGTTTTCCCCGTACCTCTAGGCCCAGTGAATAAATAGGCGGGGGCAATTTTGGCTGTGCCGATCGCGTTCGTGAGAGTGGTGGCGATCGCCTCTTGACCCACCAGTTCAGCAAAACTCTTGGGGCGATATTTGTGGTGCAGGGGTTCGTAAGACATGGAAAAATAGACTTCAATGCCTTTCAACGTGAATTAGTAGCACCGAGTCGAGTTTAGGATTCAACTATTTTAAACTCTCGTACCTGCTTTGTTTATCGATGTTGCCATAGCCCTTGCACTCAACTCATGCCGTAAATTTTGGCACTCAGGAAAGCAAGAAACCAGAGCTTATCCTCTACTATGATTTCAACATCAATGTATCGGAATTATAGCATATCATTTAGTACATTTGTTCTAGTAAAGGAGTGGGAGCAGGTGAGAATAACTCTTGACAAATGACTAATGACTAATGACAAATAACTATACATTTTATTGAATGAACTAGCGTCATCGTCCAGTGCGATCGCTACAATTTTAGGATAAACAAAACTCGATGGTGCAGCAGATGCTCAAGCGGCTATTTCAATGGCTCAAAAAGCTTTTTCAGAGCTTGTTTGGTGGAAAACAGACTACCTCAAAATCAAGAGGAAATGTGGAAAAAGAACCAGCCCCACCCCTAAGCGATACGGATCTGGAATTTCTTTTCAACGAACTGTTGCAAGGAGTACATCAAGCACGAGGAGAAGAGTGGGCACGGAAGTGGTTGCATAATATTGAACATCGCATCCCTACTGAACGCTGGGTTGATTGGTTAGGGCGCTTTGGCGACAAATTGCTTGCATCACCTACACCTAATAATGAAATGGCTGCGCGGTTAGTGCAACTGGGTGAGTTGGGCATCGGGGAAATTGCAGATGTTGCCTATAGTATCGGGATGCAGTTGTTAACACGCAATCAAGGCGAACCAATTTGGGAATATGAAGGGCCAGATGCTGTTAGTACAAATTTGCCCTCTGAGCCAACTACCCCAGTATCAGAGTCAGCAGATGCACCAGAGAACCCCCCGGAGGGAGAATACCAAACTGTCACTCTAGAAGAGTTGTTTGTGATGTTGCAGGAAGATGAAAGCTTACGCCAGCAGATTGCTCAACAGCTTGCCGTTGAAACAGATGATCCACAAGTGCTTGTCCAGGCATTGATTAGTCAATTATATCCTGCTGGTCAATCGACTACAGAGCAAACAGAAAATTAACTGCTGCGTAGAATCAACAGATTTTGGATTTGCGTTATCCACAAAAGGTGTTAACGTAGCAGGACGTTAGTCTGTTATGAACCAAAAGAATCTGAAATCTAAAATTGGCAAAGTCAAAATTCCAGAGTCGAATCTGGAAATTGTAACGTTGTAATGCTATGCTCTTGAAGATTTGTATATTTTTTGCTAACCTGCTACGGAAGCGCTGTCCGAATCTAATGGGTTTTTACGTAATTGATGATTTTTTTAACACAACGATGGCTACAATCTAGAAAAACAAAATCCAAGAGTGTGGCAGATGCTCAGGCGGATATCGCAGTCGCTTAAAAGGTTTTTAAAGCGCCTCATTGCAAGTCAGCAGACTAGTTCTCTCAAGGGTGCGAGAGGACACAACCTGGTAGAGGTACTACCAGAACTAACCAATGCGGATCTGGAACAATTGTTTATCCAATTGTTAGAAGGCGTGCATCAAGCACGAGGACGACAGTGGGCATTGAGGTATCTGCAACGGCTCGAAAATCGGATTCCGGCTGAACGCTGGATAGACTGGTTAGTGATGTTTGGTGAAAGCTTGCTAGCTTCACCTACACCAAATTCTCTTTTAGCAACACAGATGCTGCAATTGGGGGAACTTGGTGTTGGCAGAATTGGAGACGTTGCTTATGACATTGGTATCCGACTGATGCAAAACTCACCTACACAGATAGAGTATGAGGAGAATCAGGCGCAAGATGTAATCGAAACTACACCTACTCCTGGGCAAGAACTGATCCGTGATTTGGGCGAACAGTTATGGGAGTATGATGAGCCAGATGTTGGAGAAACTACTCCTGGACAAGAACTGATCCGCAATTTGGGCGAGCAGTTATGGGAGTATGATGAGCCAGATGTCGTAGAAACTATAACTGATGAAGAAATTCTCCCAAGTTCCCCTGGACAAGAGCTAATCCGTAGCTTCGGTGAACAGTTATGGGAATATGATGTGCCAGATGTTGAGCCAATAACGTCAGCACCTCAAAATGCCTCTTTTGAGGAAAGATTGCCCGAAAACTTAGAGGAACTGGTATTAGAGTATGAACGGGAAGAGACCCAAGCCACAATATCAGAAAATGTCCCTCTCCCCGCTGCGGAAGATTCAATCACCTTGTTAACCCAACTGAGGTTCGAGGATGAAGAAGAAGTTGTTCAAATTACAACACCAGCAAATTTCCTTTCCACTAGACAAAGGACTGAATTAGCAACGTCTCCCTCAGTGGAAACCTGGGATAACACTCTGACGAATTTAGAGCCAAATGTAGCTAATACTCTAGATGAATTGTGGGTGAGGTTGGATCAAAGTACCAATTTAGTCCAGCAACTTGCTTCTAACTTGGCAGTTCAAAGTATTAATTCCCCCGGTATTATTGAGCGACATAGTGATCATCCGATTACCCATGCTCAAGGTTGGTTTTACCAAGGTCTTCAGCAAGCTAAAACAGGTGATTTGTTAGGCGCGATCGCATCTTATGACCAAGCCATTGAACTTCAACCAGAATTCTCAGAATATTGGTTTAACCGAGGCTTGACGCTGTTCCATTTAGAACGTTTTGATGAAGCGATCGCATCTTACGAAACAGCCACACAACTGAAACCCGACTTCTACAAAGCTTGGTACAACCGGGGTGGAACTCTCGGAGAATTAGGATACTTTGAAGAAGCGATCGCTTCTTTTGACAAAGCTATAGAAATTAAACCAGACTATCAAGAAGCTTGGTCTAGCAAGGGTTTAGCGCTACTGAAGTTAGGTTGGCTACCAGAAGCTATTGCGAGTTATGACCAAGCGCTGCATTTGGAACCAGAAGACCAGGAAAACTGGTATCACCGAGGTATAGCCCTGGCTGTAGGCGAACAATTTGCCGAGGCGATTATATCTTACGACAGAGCGCTAGAAATTGACTCAGAATATCATGAAGTTTGGATAGACCGGGGTGTAGTGCTATTTAATTTAGGAAAGTGGTCAGATGCGATCGCCTCCTGGGACAAAGCGCTGTCAGTTCAAGCCGACTTCTACTTAGCTTGGTACAACCGAGGTATAGCATTAGATAACTTAGGGCGTAGACAAGAAGCGATCGCCTCCTATCGCCAAGCGATCGCCATTAAACCCGACTTCCACTTAGCTTGGTATAATCAGGCAGTAGCACTGTTTTATTTAGAACAATTTGCCGAAGCGATCGCTTGTTATGATAACGCTTTGCAAATTAAACAAGATTATTGGGAAGCTTGGATTGGTCGGGGAACTGCGATCGGTAATTTAGTCAACTCTGACGCATTGCTGAATTTGTCGAGTAGTATCACAGTGACAAATCCCGCCTTACAACAGGGCGGCTACGAAGGAAAATTAGCCAGCTACGAGGAAGGGTTAAAACATCTACGGACAGATACCCACCCAGAAGGTTGGGGTAGATTGCATTTTGCGATCGCTAATACTTACTACGAGCAAGGCAAAAAACACACCAATACCCGCGATTATTGGCGCAAAGCCGCATCTGAGTACCATCAGGCACTGTTAACCCTTACACTAGAATATTTTCCCCAGTTGCACCTAGAGGTTTTACAATCTCTAAGCAAAGTGCTGATGGGGTTGGGACAAACAACACAAGTTCAAGAATTGCTGCAACGCGGTACAGAATTATTGCGACAATTATTGAGTGAAGAAACTCGCTCAGACGAAAGTAAAAAACAGCTAACTTTAAAATTTGCAGGCTTTGATCAATTGGCAGTTGATTTAGCCGTAGAGTCTGGTGATTTGGTAGAAGCGTGGGAAATTGCCGAACAAGGTAAAAATGCTTGTTTAAACTGGCTGCTTTATGGCTGGAATGATAATATTTACTCTCCTTATTATGGGGCAATTCAACAACTATTCAATCCCACAACAGCAATTATTTACTGGCATATTAGTCCAGTCGCTCTACACACATTTATTCTCAAAGACCAAGCTCCATCACCCATCCTCCTCTTTACACCCATGCAAGATACTGGGGTAATACCTTTAGGAGAAGACGCTATCCGTCTAAATGAATTGCCCCTACCCGAAGCAGTGCAACGCCTAATTGAATTTGAAGGTTGGCTAGAAGATTGGCATCAACAATACCAAGAATATCGCACCACGGCCCAAGACAAAGAAAGTAAAAGCCAGCATTCTTGGCGAGTTGATATGGAACAGAAGCTGTCACAGTTGTATGAAATTCTGAATATTTCCACAATTGCACAGGAACTCGAAGGCATCACCCAACTGGTTTTAATACCTCACCGTGACTTGTACAGATTGCCCATTCATACCCTTTTCCATCTTTCTTCGCCATCACCGGAAGAGTTGCCGAATGTAGAGTCAAATTTCACCGTCACTTATCTACCTAGCGCCCAAGTAGGTTTATCAATAAAAACTGAAGATATTTGGCAGTGGCAAAATCAGTTATTGCTCAGTGTTGAACATCCTGATAATACAGCTTCCCCCGCACTTAAATTTGCCAAACTTGAGTCGGAAGTTGTTAGCCAGATGTTCAATAACATCCAACGAATTCAGGGGTTAGAAGCTACAAAAAATATTGTCGGAAATGCCTTATTTGATAATTACAATATCTTTCATTTTACGGGTCGTGTTACTAATAATTTAGCTGAACCTAAAAAGTCAGAATTAGCATTAGCAGGTGAAGATAAACTTACTCTAGATGAAATCTGTCAACACAATCTAGCAAGTTACAACCTTATTACTCTCTCTGCCTGTGACAATTTAAATACTAGCAACCACACTATTAGCAGTGAATATGTGAGTTTAGTCAGTGGTTTTGTGAGTCAAGGTGTTCCTCATGTAGTAAGTACTCTTTGGAGTGTAGAATCTTCAGCTAGTGCCTTGGTCATGATAGAATTCTACCGACGATTACAGCCCAACAAATCAGCAGTTACTGCCTTAGCTGAAGCAACACGATGGCTAAAAGAACTAACTGCTGGAGAACTGACAAAATGGTATGAAGATGTTTTGAATAATCTGCATCCTGAGGAAGTTAGAATTCAAACTTATTTAGCAACACAACTATACAGAAATAGCAAAATGGCATCAGATAAAAATCTTTATAATCATCCTTACTACTGGGCAGCATTCATGATTACAGGTAAGCCGAATTAATCGTTTGAAACTTGTCAAAATAATTTTTAATTTATAATTCGTAATGCGTTTGTTGAACCTAATCTAACTCCCGTCGTCCTTCTAATGCCCTTGCTAGGGTCACTTCGTCGGCGTACTCTAAATCACCACCTACAGGCAAACCAAAGGCGATCCGCGTCACCTTGGTAAATGGTTTCAGTAGCTGACCGATATACAGTGTTGTTGTCTCCCCTTCTACACTCGGACTAATTGCGAGAATTACTTCTTGAGGTTTTTGCTGACTCACCCGCCGCTGCAAAGCCAGAATAGTCAACTGTTCTGGCCCAATTCCATCAATTGGAGAAATCACCCCACCTAAAACGTGATATTTCCCTTTGTACTCGCGGGTTTTTTCCAGCGCAATCACATCACGAGGATCTGCTACGACACAGATAGTGTTGTTGTCACGGTTGGCATTGCGGCAGATTTCACAAACAGGTTCAGCGGATAAGTGAAAGCAAACAGAACACAAGCCTATCTGTTTCTTTGCCTCAATCAACGCCTGTGCCAAAGCTTCTACCTCTGCTTCTGGTCGCTTCAAAATATGCAAAGCCAGTCGTTGGGCAGATTTAGGACCAACTCCCGGTAGGCGTTGCAATTGCTCAATTAACCGTGCTAAAGGACGTGCGTAAACCGTTGTCTTATCTCCAGGATGTTTTCACTTTAACTATGATGACATTTTTTGGGTGCTTCCATCTCTCTAGAATGGCTTGGCTGGTAGAAATAACAATCCCACGGCCTCAAGCAGTGGGAGCATCAAATAAATATTTATTGATTATAACAGTGAGTTTTTTAGTGATGAATCGCGTCTATAGACACAATTCATCCGGTTTTATCAACCAGGGGGCCAGTCTAACTGCCGTCCTCCCAAAATATGCAAATGTAAGTGGTAGACCGTCTGACCACCATCATCACCAGTGTTGATAACAACTCGATAACCACTTTTCAGCCCAGCAACTTCTGCAACACGTTTGGCGGTTAACAAAAGATGTCCCAACAGAGCATGATCTTGAGATTCAGCATCAGCTAGTGTGGGAATGGGTTTTTTGGGAATGACAAGGATGTGAACGGGCGCTTGGGGGTGGACATCTTTGAATGCCAGGGCCAAATTATCCTCATAAACAATATCAGCGGGAATTTCCCGACGAATGATTTTGCTGAAAATCGTTTCAGTAGCTTCACTCATACTTAATCAACCTACTCATCTGCTAAAGATTTTAAAATTTTACTGTAGTGACTTGATCTTCTACCCAACAAAATACTCCTTAGTTATGATAAAGTCTTGCATAGAAACATTAGTCCCACCCCAGCATAGAGACAAAATCACAATCTCTCACTCGACAATAGAGTGGATTTTTCATGTTTAGAAATTTGCATATTTTGTGTAGCAGTGCTTTGGAGGTTTACGTGAAACAGTCAAAATACTATTTTATTGTTTTTATCATTATTATCATTAGCATATTTTTGCGTTTCTGTTTGTTGCAAAATCAAAGTCTTTGGTTTGATGAAGGTTGGAGTTTAGCTTTATCTAATCGTACAACCTTTCAAGAGAATCTCGCCGCAATTGTAAATCGAGAAGCTGGTGACAAATACCAACCGCTTTATTATTTGGTATTGTTTTATTGGCGTTCGGCTTTTGGAGATAGTGAATTTGCTATTCGCTCGCTCTCAGCCTTGTTGGGAGTCGGCTCAGTAATTGCCGTATTCTTTACTAGCCTACGTGTTTATGGAAAAAAACATGCCTTATGGTCATCCATGCTCCTAGCAGTTAGTTCTTTCAGCGTATTTTACAGCCAAGATGCCAGACCTTATGCATTATTAATATTTATAGCATCACTTCAAATATATTTTTTTAGTTATGCAATGAGTGTAAATAAGAGTAATAAAATTATTTCACAATTGCTTTTTGCTATCTTTACTGCCATAGGAAGTTGTGGCAGTATTTTGTCAATAATCTTTAGCTCATCTATTTTTGTGTCCCATGCTATTGTTTATAGAAACTTAAAAGAATTAGCTAAATGGTGGATAGCTCCAGTAATTTTTTCCTCCCCAATGATTTGGTTCTATTTATCTTCATCGGCTGTATCTGATCCAACGGCTACTGATGTTACTCGGACTGGATTACCTATAGTTCAAAACATTATGTTTGTGATCTACGGTATATTAGTCGGTACATCCTATGGGCCACCAATGGATAAATTACGCGATGAGGAAAAGATAAATGTTTTACTTAGTTACTGGCCTCTTTTACTAGTATTTATTATTGTCAGTACTGTGATTTTTATAGCTTTATTAAAAAGCTTATTAATACCCCGTAAAAGAAAAAGATATCAACAGGCTGATTACTTTTTCACATCAGTTTTGTTCACATCATTTTTACTAAGCTTTCTGTTTGCTTTGGCGACCAAAATTAATTGGCTACCACGGCACTCTTTTTATCTATGTATACCACTTGTAATTCTGATCCCATCAGCTTTTTTACATAATTACCAGCATAAAAATAAATTTTTTATAGCTCCTAAACTTACAAAGTTGGCTACAGTTTCTTTGTTAATTATGAATGTTTATTCAAATTTTCAATACTATTTAAATCCAGCTTATGCAAAAGATGACTACCGTTCGGCTGTTCGCTACCTTCTAAAAAATAGAAATGAATCCGCAAAATCTGTATTGTTATATGGACAGCCTAGATTACTCCGATATTATGGAGATTCATCAACTACATATCTTACAAAAACTGTGAAAGGAAAAAATATGGCAGAAAAAGTTAGTATTTTGACCAAAAATGCAGATACAGTTTTTGTGGTAGTTAATCGTGAATTTGATTGGGAACTCAAAGATGTTTTTAAAAAAGAAATGAGTTATTTATATAAATTGGAAGATCAGGCTGATTGGCCTTATATGAAAATATATCGATTCACAAAGAAGAAGTAAAAAAATTTTAGATGATATTCTGCCTCGTTAAGTGTAGGTGTAGAAGAGAGTGAGAAGCGTAGGTGCAGACATAACTTGCTTTAAATTTTGCAAATCGGACAGTAAGCTTAACCTACAATAATGGTGTTATATCTTTGTAGCTCAAAATTTTAATCAACTACGAAGGCTTAAAAAAATCACAAAGCCCATTGTAACACAACCGTATTTGATGGCTAAATCAATTGTTTCAACAAAACGGTTCAGCAGCCAGTTAATTGACTGGTTGCTTGAAGAAGATCGACGAGAGAAGGAAGGGCCTTACCGCAAGGAAGAACCACATCGCCAGCATTCTTGGTGGCAGGTGATGTGCTTGACTGGTGTAGATTATTTCTCTACTCTTGGCTATCAACCTGGAATTGCAGCACTGGCGGCTGGCGCTCTTTCTCCTCTAGCTACCCTGATTCTGGTTTTGCTGACGCTCTTTGGAGCATTGCCAATCTATCGACGCATTGCTGCCGAAAGCCCTCATGGTGAAGGGTCGATTGCAATGTTAGAGCGTTTGCTGCCTTGGTGGCAAGGCAAATTACTTGTGCTTTGCTTACTCGGCTTTGTGGCAACTGACTTTATTATTACCATTACCTTGTCAGCTGCTGATGCCACAGCTCATATCATCGAAAATCCACTGGCTCCAAATTGGCTTCACAATCAAACGATCGCAATCACCCTAATATTAGTTGCATTACTAGGCGCAGTTTTCTTAAGAGGTTTCCGGGAAGCGATTGGTATTGCAGTCGTTTTGGTGGGAGTTTATCTGCTGTTAAACTTTATTGTCGTTAGCGTCGGTCTGTATCAGATTGTAACTCACCCTGGAGCGATCGCTAACTGGCGGACTGCACTTTTTACCCGTCATTCTAATCCTTTGATACTAATCGGCATTGCTCTCTTCATATTCCCCAAATTAGCGCTGGGATTGTCAGGTTTTGAGACTGGTGTAACCGTTATGCCCCTGGTAAGAGGTAGCAGCAACGACACCCCACACCATCTCAGAGGGCGGATTCGGAATACACGCAAGCTGCTCACCACTGCTGCTCTGATTATGAGCTTCTTTTTGCTGACCACCAGCTTTATAACCACTTTACTGATTCCAGCCGCAGAATTTGCATCTGGGGGCAAAGCCAATGGACGGGCCCTTGCTTACCTTGCACATCAGTCTTTAGGCAATGGTTTTGGCACAATTTACGATCTAAGTACTATTTCCATTTTGTGGTTTGCAGGTGCATCTGCAATGGCAGGGCTGCTGAATATCGTGCCTCGCTACCTACCACGCTATGGTATGGCACCCAATTGGGCACGAGCAACGCGACCTTTAGTGTTAGTCTACACAGCGATCGCTTTTGTTGTCACAATTATTTTCAGAGCAAATGTGGAAGCCCAAGGTGGGGCTTATGCAACTGGTGTGCTTGTGTTAATCACCTCAGCCGCCTTTGCCGTTACCTTATCAGCCCACCGTCACCGAGAAAAGCGGGCAAGACTCGTTTTTGGAATTATCACACTGTTATTTTTATACACCACTATTGTCAATATTATCGAAAGACCAGAAGGGATTAGGATTGCTGGGTTTTTCATCGGTGCGATCATTTTTACCTCGCTGGTTTCTCGTGTTTGGCGTTCAACAGAACTGCGAGCAGAGCGGATCGAAGTTGATGAACTTGCTGGCCAATTCCTTGCTGAAGAGAGTCAAGGAGCAATACGGCTAATAGCTAATCGATTGAATGCGGGCGATGTCCAAGAGTATTTTTTAAAAGAGAAAGAGGTGCGTGAGGACAACCATATTCCAGCTAACGATCCAATTCTATTTCTAGAAATTATGGTATCAGATGCTTCGGAGTTTGCGGATGTGATCAAAGTAAAAGGGGTGCAAGTTGGTGATTATCGCATCTTGCGGGCTGAGAGTGCAGCAGTCCCCAATGCGATCGCGGCTTTACTGCTCTATATTCGTGACCAAACAGGTAAGATTCCCCATGCCTACTTCGGCTGGGTTGAGGGCAATCCCATACAATACTTACTGCGTTTTATCTTGTTTGGAGAGGGTGATATTGCTGTAGTCACCCGTGAAGTACTCCGTCGGGCAGAAAAGAATCCTCAGAGGCGGCCTGGCGTTCATGTCGGGGGTTGAGTAAGCATCTTGAATGGTTAAAGAGGACAATGACATATATCTCCGCAAAAACCCTTACATTGCAAGATTTTCTCTCTCAATACCGAGATAATCCCCGCTATGAATTGGCTGATGGAGAATTAATTGACATGGAACCCACTGGCCCACACGAAACGGTAAGTGGCAAACTTGCAACCCAAATTGGTATCTACCTTATTGCAGAACAACTCCCCTGGTTTATTCCTCGCACTTGTTTAATTTATCCCTTTGCAGATGCAGCTACAGTTCGTCGTCCTGATATCGTAGCTCTCGATGAAACCGTTCTCAACCGTGAACCCGTAATTACTCTTGGACGCTCAATTAAACTGGTGGTGGAAGTCGTTAGCACCAACTGGGAAACTGATTATGCGCGGAAAGTTGAAGAATATGCACTTTTAGGCATTCCCGAATATTGGATTGTGGATTATCGAGGATTGGGCGGTGTAGCATTTATTGGTAAACCCAAACAACCTACTTTCACTGTTTGCCAACTAGTTGAAGACACTTATACTCAACAACAATACCGACTAAACCAATCAATTAATTCACCGCTTTTGCCCAGTCTTCAACTTCGCTTAGATGATATTCTGCCTCGTTAAGTGTAGAAGAAAATTGAGATGCATCACTGAACAGCCCGTCGCAGACATCGCCTGTTCTAAGCAACTTTTTCAAGATGCAAAACGGATAAACGCGGCATTGGCTTTTGAGGATCTGACTAACATTAGTATATCTTCAGTATATCTTCCTGGCTATCGTAGACGTTTCCTATAGGACTAGTATTTGATTTTTGAAAAGATACGTAGGGTGCGTTAGCGACAGCGTAACGCACCATTCTTAAGGCTTTGGTGCGTTACGGCTTACGCCTAACACACCATACAAATACTTAGATTTTTTCAGAAATCAAATATGATTCCTATAGTATTACTTACTTGGCTTCACACTTACCTATTCAGCGATCGCTCAGTTCGCTTAATTCTGTCTGTGAAAAAACGTTAGCTTTCAAAGCGGATGGTTGTCCCGTCTTCCGCGATGGAAGCGATCGCTTACAGAAACTTGTAGCAAAGCTATAAATGGGTGGGTAGTGGAGCAAGCGGCACAAGCAGGAATGTTGATATTTCCTGGCCATAAGTGGGATAGTTAACGCTACAGTTGAGTGAAATAATATCACATAAGCTGAGATAGCCAATAATAGCGCCTGGATTTGACTCTGTTTCATTATCAGGAGCAAAGCGCGATTCTCCTGTGGAAAGGCTGCGCGATCGCGTGCAGAATATTTACAAGTGTTGCCTAAAATTATGGATAATTCCCCAGTGGTCGCTCAAGCAGATGCATCCTTAGCAAATTACACTCAGGAAAGTATACATCTAGTGGAGTCAGCAGTTGGATTGAATTCACCACCGAAGGAAAAAATAGGAAGTGACTTTGACTCTCGCATGATGCTGCGGTGTTTAGAACTTGCTCGCCGCGCTTTAGGACGTACTTCGCCAAATCCGCTAGTGGGAGCAGTGATTGTCAAGGATGGCGAGATTGTCGGCGAAGGGTTTCATCCTCGTGCAGGTGAGCCTCATGCAGAAGTGTTTGCCTTGAGGGCAGCAGGCGTTGGCGCAGCCTCTCCCCAGGAGAATCGCGCCCGTGGTGCAACAATTTATGTCAGCCTAGAACCTTGCAATCACTACGGACGGACTCCCCCATGTTCAGAAGGATTGATCCAAGCAGGGGTGGCAAAAGTGGTAGTGGGTATGGTTGACCCCAATCCACTGGTAGCTGGAGGTGGTATTGCCCGTTTACGTGCGGCGGGGATCGAAGTGTTGGTAGGAGTAGAAGAGTCTGCTTGTCATCAGCTAAATGAAGCTTTTGTGCATCGCATTCTCTACAAGCGACCTTTGGGAATTTTAAAGTATGCCATGACTTTAGACGGCAAAATTGCTACCACCTCCGGTCACAGCGCCTGGGTGACAAGCCAAGAAGCCCGCAATGAAGTACATCAGTTGCGGGCGGCTTGCGATGCAATAATTGTTGGTGGTAATACAGTCCGACAAGATAATCCTTACTTAACCACCCGTCAGGTGGAGGCACATAATCCCCTGCGGGTGGTAATGAGCCGCCATCTCAACTTACCGGAAAGTGCCCATCTCTGGCAAACTGCGGATGCTCCAACTTTGGTGTTAACAGAGAAGGGTGCTAATCCCGACTTCCAAGAACTGTTGCTCAAGCAGGGGGTGGAGGTGGTGGAATTAACATTACTTACACCAGATAAGGCAATGGCGTACTTGTATGAGCGGGGTTTTTGTAGCGTCTTGTGGGAATGTGGTGGTACCTTAGCTGCTAGTGCGATCGCTCAAGGAGCAGTGCAAAAAGTTTTAGCATTTATTGCCCCGAAAATCATTGGTGGTAGCATTGCTCCCACACCGGTGGGCGATTTAGGTTTTACTACCATGACTGAGGCGTTGTCTCTAGAACGGGTTAGTTGGCGTGTAGTAGGCTCTGACTGTTTAGTAGAAGGTTATTTCCCCCAAAAAGCAAATAGTCAATAGTAATAACACTTGACTATCAATCAATTCATCGTGATATTGCTCATAAACACTGACGTTCATGAGCCATATCACGTATAAGGGCTAGCCGAGATTGAATGTAGTGGCATAGAAAATCAGTTTCGTTAGAATCTAACAACACTTGCGTTTCGGTTTGTTTTACTAACCACTGCACCAAGCTAGCATCATCCAGTTGTAAGAGGAGCTTGGCTTGGGCAGTTTCAACCACTGACCAAAGCTGACGCATGATTGTAGGAGTCATCAGACCTCAATTGAATAATTAGCTTCGCTGTCTTCAGATTACACAATTACGATCGCACTTTACGATATGAATGTAGAAGCTGAGACAAGTATTATTAAAAACTTAATAATGGTATTTATAACTTTATGAAGATTAAGAATTGAAAACTTAGTTTAAAAAATGCGTATTCGGCATGGGTCGCGGCATGGGAAGGATATATTTTCATTGCTTTAGTTGCAAAACCTAGAAAACAAATCCACTAATTCTAAAAACTGGCTTTTTGTGCTTGTTAAGACCGAAATTGTCTTGATTGTAGCCCAATAAAGTCAGTTTTTTAATGACTATATTGAATCCTCAATTTGTCTTATAGGATACAAAAAATCTCACTTTTGAGACCAATGTTTAACAGGAAATTAACACCTTTTACCTGTAGATGGACTCACAAAATCATGTAAGTTTGCATCCCAAATGCTAATGTAAATAAAATTACATTCTTGGCGGATAATCTGACCCTTAACTGAGCCATTCTTAAAACTAAAATTATCAGATTGGCGCTGTTGTACCTGTTTGAGTCCCTGCTTAATTTCTTCAGTGGCTTGTCCATCTAACAATCCATTCAAGGTAGCCTCCATTAACTGTGGGTCTACCGATTGGGCAAAAGATACTTCAGTTTGACGCAGCACTTTAGAATTACGATCAAATAAGTAACCAAGGTCAATTTTGTTTGGCACTAGTTTGTAAACGACAGCACGGGTATTGCCCCATGCACCTCTTAAATCTCGATTTGGTTTGCCGAGGGTAGCTTCTACGGCGCTTCTTGGTGTACCTGTAGGAAAAGCGGGAACGTTTTGGCTACTAGGGGGCTGATCGTTGTTTTGTGGTGCTGAAGGCGCTTCTGGTGTAGGAGATGCAGGAGATGCAATATTTTCTGGTTCTGGCTGTGGTGTGGATACTGCTACTGGTGCTGGAGTATCTGAAATTACAGGCTCTTTTTCTGGCTGTGGTATGGATACTGGGGGATTAAAGGTTGGCAGAGGATCGGGAATTACTGGCTGTCGTCGTCGTGAGGTCGGTATAACTGGAACTGGAGAAGTCTGGGAAGAAATGGGCGGTTTGGTAGATGTGGGAGTCGGAGAAAATTCTGGCGATGGCGTGGGACTTGTAGCAATGTTTGTTTCTGGTTGTTCTTGACGAGTGATGCCAGAAATTGCTACTGCACCAAGCAAGCCGCCTATCAGCAAACTACCAACAATCACAGCAGGTTTTTGCCAGTTTCCAGGGGATGCGATACCTTCTCTACGAGAGGCTACGCCAACGGTGAGCTTCGCTAACGTAGAATTCTTTTGCGGGGAATATAATGGCTGGGTTTGTCGAGTTGATGTAGCAGTGGCAGAAAAACTGACTGTGGAATTATTTGCACCTAACTCAGGAGGTATATTATTAGTAGATTGCAAGGCATGTAGCATTTTACTGGCAGTGCTGTAGCGATCGCCAGCATGAGGCTTAATTGCTTGATTGAGTACCGCTGCAAATTGAGAAGAGACATTAGGGGCGTGCTGCTGCCAAAGTATTTCCCCAGTTTTGAGATCGGTTAGTAGTTCTTGCGGGTGTTTGCCAGTCAGCAGATAAATCGCCGTTAAACCTAAGCTGTAGATATCAGTGCCGTAAACTGGGCGGCCAACGGCTTGTTCACTTGGCATATACCCCGGCGTACCAATGACGAGCGATCGCGTGGGGTATCCTGGAGAATTAACCACTGAACGGATTGTTTCTTTGACTGCGCCAAAATCAATCAAAACTGGTTTGCCATCAACAGAACGGAGAATAATGTTCTCAGGCTTGATATCCCGGTGAATAATGCCTTTGCTATGGACATAATCTAAAACTGAAAGCAGACTCAAGAGAATTTGCCGAACAGCAGTTTCACTCTCGAATCCTTTGGATTCAACAATTTTGGTCAGGGTTTGGCCGTGAATCCATTCTTGGACGAGGTAAAATTGCCCATTCTCAGAAAAGTAGGCGTAGAGTTTAGGGATTTGGTTACTACTTTCACCCAAATACTCCAAGGTTGCGGCTTCCCGTTCAAACCGTTGTTGGATAAGCTGGTAATTTTGCGGGTCATTATTGGTTATCGGTTTTAGCTGCTTGATTACACAGCGACGGCGAGAAGGCATATGGACATCTTCCGCCAGAAAGGTTTCGCCAAACCCACCAGCACCGATTACCTGGATAACTTGATAGCGATTGTTTAGCAGGGTTATTGTCATGAAAAATTACAAGCGTAGACACCGGAGACATTCAGCCTCTGGGCTTGTCGTCAGACATCGCCCTTTCCAAATGTACATCAAGATAAGTTCATGAGTTATGCACACTAAATTGAAAACGCCATCCGTTCCCAATAGTTTATGGGTAAAGTGATGGCGTAAATACCTTTAGCGTAGGCGTAGCCCGTCGTAGACATCGCTTTTTTGGATGGAGAGATTACTTAATTAAACCTCACCAAGGCGGCGGGAAGCCCACTTCTTCTTGACGAGACGCTGTGCGAACAAGGGGTGTTCGGGATAGCCGCCCCGCCGCCGTTAACTATTAACTGTTAACTGATGACTACTTAATCAAAACTCTATTTCTGACACTTTTTGCGGTGACTGTACTAAGTAAACTCTATAGTCTCAACAAACTCTAAAATACTCTCCTTGATGTCTTCGGCTTCTTCTTCAAGGGAATCGGGAGTTTCGCCGTTGATAAAGCTGTGCTGACTACTAACTATATACAAAAATTCACCACTGATAAAGGTGAGCAGCCCCCGGTAAGCGTCTAATCTGATAGCAGTTCCATTATTTTCTTGCTTAGAAATCGTTGAACCTTTGGGCATATCGATTAACACGTAGTAAGCGCCTCGCAAAGTATCTTCCAGATATTCGGTATACTCCACAGAAGCATCTGGTACATTGACAAAAATCGCTTGGGGTACATACTTGTCTACTAAGATTGTTTGTAAATATTCTTCTTGTCCAACAGACTCAAGTTCCTCTAACTGTTCTAGAGGGAAAGGATAATAATCGATTCTTAGCAAAGTACCGATATCATCGGAAAAGCCAACTACTCCTTCCTGGCTTTGAATTCTACCGCCCTGCTGCGGATCAACCGGAATCGGCACGGTAAAATTACCTAAAGGGGATTCATAGGTCTGTTGACTAAAATCTTCTATGACTACTGTCTCATCTTCGTCGTCTGTATATTCTTCTTCTGCTTCTTTAAAGGCTGCAATTACCTCCTTAATGATTTCCTCTGCCTCTTCATCCTCCAGTTCTAAGGCTGCTTGTAGCTTTTTGAGGTAGGCTTGTTTTGATTTGGGGATGGCGAGTTCATCGTCTAAAAGCACTATCACCCCAGCGGCAAAACCATCCAGCACTAATTCATCTGAGAGAGATACTTTGGCGACATTAAATAGGGGCCCAATTCCCTCTTCTTCTACAATGCCTATGAGTCTATCAACTATTTCGGCGATTTCATCTTCTGAGTATTCCTCGAAAACCTCGAATTCCCAAAGGATACCCGCTAAACTTTCTGCATCAACATCTTCAATGGATGAATCAGCGATCGCAGTGACAGTTGCGATCGCCGCCACCGCTTCCTCTGGACTTAACGATTCCTCTGATGTCTTTGGTGAGTTAAAAACCTTGTCATACTTGGTCATAAATGCTACCTCAATTAATTGCTTTATAGTAATAACAGATTGAAAGTGACAATGGTCAGTTTACCAATGGAGCGAATCTTCTAGAGAAAAAGTTGGCTAATACGTGGTTTACTCAGTATTTCTCAGGTGTAACCAAACCTTGTTGACAGCTAATCTCCAGCGCTAATTCAGTCTTGCTGTAATCCGACTTTACAAACTGCTGACTTTACGTATCATGATTTGATACATACTCCGAAGCGATGGCGATATTTTTGTAAAAACTTGAATCTAACCAGTAACTTTCGTGTCCTTGGTCTTCCCAGGATGCCTGATATTTCATTTCAATGTTGTCCAGGTTTTTATAGTAATTCAAATGACCCCTATTCGAGTCTTTCAGATGGTAGTAATTAACCCAACAAATTTGATCGAGTTTCCATCCCATTGGGTTATTAACTAGCTATTGACTTTACAGTGCAAATTCTAGTTTCACACAGAAGGAGTTAAGGTTTTATAAAATATGTTATCGAATATACGCTTAAATACGAGATAAACTCAGTATTTGCCGTAGATCACATTTACTATGTAATGTAAATTTTTGTGACGAGGCAATTAATACAAGTAGACATAATTAAACATAAAATAAAATCCTAGTTCGTAGTCAGCGATTAATCGCTTAAAACAAGAATTATCAGCACTAAATTCCTTACTCCATACTTTAATTTATTTACACCCAGCTACTTACCGTTAATTGCTACTATATTTTTTTATTTTTATCCTCTAACAAATGAATTATATCTATCGGCATAATTATAAACTAGCTAGCGATAGATACCTACACCGTGGGCAGGATGTCACAATACCGACGTTATCTGTAGTGACACACAATACTCGAAACGTTGTACTGTTGGTTCTACAAGTGTGAATTACATAAAATTTTGAGTTTTTTTTATGATAAAAACCCCTCCATCCCAGTTTTCACCAGATCAATACAAAGTTGATTCTGCACAAGAAAAAGTAGAAGCTCTAATAGAAACACCACCATCAGATACGGAGATTGACTTAGAGTTTCTTTACACCAGAGATATTGAATTTCGTCAGGAAACCATTTATTTTCTTGTTGTTGATCGCTTTCATGATGGCGATCCACATAATAGTGAAGGTGCAAACTCAGAACTGCACGATCCAACTAGACAAGATTGGGGTAAGTACTGGGGTGGCGACTTGCAAGGTGTCATCGATAAACTGGACTATCTCAAAAACATGGGAGTGACAGCTATTTGGCTAACTCCACTGTTTGAGCAGGTTGAAGAGTTATTTGTTGGTAATGCAGCGCTACATGGCTATTGGACAAAAGACTTTAAGCGGATTAACCCTCGCTATATTGCTGATGGAGAGAACCCTTCATTAAACGCTACCCAAGAAGAAAAAAATACGACTTTTGATCGGTTAATTACAGAACTGCACAAGCGGAATATGAAGCTGGTGCTGGATATTGTCTGCAACCATAGCAGCCCTGACACCAGCGGTAGCAAAGGCGAATTGTATGATGATGGAGTCAAAATTGCTGATTTTAATGATGATGTCAATCATTGGTATCACCACTATGGCGAAGTGCAAAACTGGGAAGACGACTGGCAAGTACAGAACTGTGAGTTAGCTGGTCTAGCAACCTTTAATGAAAACAATACTGAATATCGTCAGTATATCAAATCAGCAATTAAACAATGGCTAGACCGGGGTGTGGACGCACTACGGGTAGATACTGTCAAGCACATGCCTATCTGGTTTTGGCAAGAATTCACTGGCGAGATGACCAATCACAAACCAGATGTATTTATTTTTGGTGAATGGATCTACAGTAATCCTAGTGACGATCGCTCGGTGGAATTTGTTAACCACTCAGGCATGACACTGCTAGACTTTGGGTTGTGCGTGGCAATTAGAGCCGCACTAGCGCAAGGTTCAGAAAATGGATTCCACACAATTCAATACATTTTTGACCAAGATTATCGCTACAACGGGGCAACAGAGTTAGTTACCTTCATTGATAATCATGATATGTCTCGCTTCCAATCGCTGAACCCCGATCCAGCGATGTTGAAGGTTGCGATCGCCTTAATTATGACCTGTCGCGGCATTCCCTGCATCTATTACGGTACAGAACAATATCTGCATGACGATACCGATGGCGGTAACGACCCGTATAATCGCCCGATGATGGAAAATTGGGATACTGAAAGTGAGATTTATCGTTGCATCCGGCTACTGTCTGGCTTACGGCGACTAAATCCAGCTGTGTCAATGGGTAGCCACTGGCAAAAATACCTAACACCAGATATTTACTGTTATGTACGCCGCTATCGTGACTCTGTGTGTTTTGTAGCTTTAAACCGGGGAGCAGAAGTTACTCTCCCAGAAGTAGAAACAGAATTGCCCGATGGAGAACATACTTGCGTAGTGACTCGCAATAAGTATGAAGTCAAAGATGGCAAGATTTATGACCTAGTACTAGAAGAACGGGGAGTGCTTGTTTTCAGCCACGTTGGGGAACGGATCAAAGCACAGACAATTGTGCGCGTGCAACTCAATGGCGTGGATACCCAACCCGGCGAAACTATTGTGGTAACAGGAGATTGCCCAGAGTTGGGTAACTGGGATATCAGCAAAGCATATCCTTTAGAGTACATCAACTCGAATACCTGGTCTGCCGAGATTCCTTTTGATGAGAGTACTGGTAAGCTGATTGCTTATAAATATGCCATGTGGCGCGAAGGGCGATCGCCTCTGCGCGAAAACTTGGTAAATCGCCGCTGGGTAATTGCCAAAGAAGGTACTGTCAAATGGCGTGATACTTGGGCATCGGGAAGAGAATCGTAGAAATTTCAGATAAAAAATGAAGTGTGAAGGAGCAAAATTTTCATCCTTCGCATTTCATTGTTTGGGAATTGATAGCGCTTCTTATACTCAGTGGTCAGCCACTTTATCTTTATGGATGCAATACTCTAATTTCTAAATGCTTCTTCAATATATTTTAGTTTATAGTGATCTGGATCACATCATTTTGTGAGCAACAACAGATAATATCAAGCAGATAAACACCTTCAAACTGTCAAAAGTATGAGCAAAAGGACTCTAACTTTTACAGGATAAAACAATGAATGATACCTTTATAAGCACTAAACTCACCAGATTTTAATACTTACCAGGTCATCTAAAAAAGTTAGAAAAAGGTAAATGGTAATGTATGACCTCTTACTCAAAAATCAATTAAGCGCCCCAAAAAAAGTAGAATTTAAAAATGAAATTTTGGCACGAGTTCAAGATAGAACTCCAGAACCTTTAAATGATGAAATAAATTTTTATAAAACTGAATTACTTCCCTATTTTATCAAGTTGAGTCAACAGAATCCTGTTTTCAGCGTTACAGAGCAACTACGGCTTTTAGTGGGTGTTTGGACACCAATCTGGTCTACCATATCATTTCATGAAAGTTTACCCAAAAGAATACAAGAACAGTCCTTCCAAATTTTCCAGCATGATGGTTACTGTGCAAGTATAGCTCGCTATATACTGGGGAAAGAGCCGTCTTTATGCCATGATTTTCAATCAAGATTACCAGCTTATGATTTCATGGTGCTCCAAAAATATGGAGTTCAAAATGGTAAATGGCATCTTAAAAACATTGATAGATTTCAGGCTTTTAAAAATAGAGAAGTTCCTCTAACTTTAGAATCAGTCTACAACTGGTTTACTAATGTAGTTAACACGAAAGTCAAACTGAATACGTTAAAATTGGCTTTACCTAAAGCTCTCGAATTAGAAAATATAGAGATAAATCATACAAATGATTTAAAAAAAGCATCCTTAACAACTTCTCAAGTGTTTGAGCATTTATATATAGATCATGACTGGCGACTTGTAAAAACTCAAACAGATGCCTCACATCTACCTAGTTACACAATTTCTGTGAAGAGATAATAAGAGGTTATTTATAAAGTAAAAATAAAATTACCCTAGTGGTATGGCAAGGCTAAAATAGTGTCACAGCTAAAAAATCGTAATAAAAATTTAGCCCGAAAAAATTTATAAATAGCCTCTAAGCAATATGAATGAATGGTACAAAGAAGACCTTGCATTTATTCATGACGACGGTTTCCGTGACTTCGCTCTCAAATCTGCTCCTGGTATCCTAGAAATTTTGGCTCAAAACAAAATATATGATGGATTAGTGGTTGACTTGGGTTGCGGTAGCGGATTATGGGCGCAAGAACTCACCAAGGCTCATTATCATGTTCTCGGAGTTGATATTTCTGAGTCGATGATTAATATTGCACGAACAAGAGTGTCAGATGCCGAATTTCGGATCGATTCACTATTCAACACAGATATTCCACCGTGCAATGCTGTCACATCAATTGGTGAATGCTTCAGCTACTTGTTTGATCCAAACAACGATCACCAAATTCTTGTTCAGCTTTTCCAGCGCATATATAATGTCTTAACTCCTGGGGGTATATTCATATTCGACATTGCAACAACAGGACAAGTCGCGCAGGGAACCACAACTAAGGGCTTCACCGAAGGAGAAGGCTGGGTAGTATTAGTTGAAAAGGAAGAGGATCAAGAGCAAACAACTTTGACTCGTCGAATTACCAGTTTCCGCAAGGTAGGGGAACACTACAGACGATCTGACGAAGTACACTGTCTGCGAGTATACCAAGTGACAACTGTTGAAAGTGAACTCCAGCGCGTAGGCTTTAGAGTTGAAACGGCTTATAGTTACGGGCAATACCTTCTGCCAAAAGGTCATGTAGCATTCATTGCACGCAAATTATGTGAATAAATACTTGAATCAAATCCAATCTCTAATTTTTTTTGCTATGGTGATCCCAAAGGAATTGTTAAGTACTTATGAGGTGTCAATCAAGTGACTAGTCGATTACCTTGTATATTAAAATACAAATACATAGAGATATTTTCTCTATAAAGTGGATCTGTTTTGTTACTTATTCGGTTGGGCAATACGCGCTTCAATATCTTCCAATGTTTGTAACAATAGACGACTTGCCTGCAATTGCCAACCCCATTTCTGAATTCTAAAAGCTAATACAGTTCCAACTATAGCTGCTAACAAACCTATGGGTTGGTTTAAAGAAATTCCGAATAACAAACCCAATCCAGCAATTCCCCAAAATGGTAAGGCAGCTGTTTGTCTTTGTTCTTCCACAATTTGAGCAATCATATTAGAAGATTGCTTAGTGGCAAGTAATGCCTCTTTTACTTGCCGCTGTTCGGCTGCCGATACTGATAAACCTATTTTGCGCCGTAGTTTTTCAATTTTGCGGGCATCAGTGCTGTACTCAGTTAGCTCATCTTCTGCCATTTTCAGAAGTCGTTCTAGTTGCGCCATTGTGCATTGCATCCTGTATTACGATACAGCCATTATCCCGAATAATTGTTATTTATGGACTATAGATTTGTATTTAATTGCACAATCCAAAATCAGGCCACTAACTGTAATATCTAAAATTGAATATGGGAAAAATATACTAGCGGTTACCCACTGTCAAACTGAGTATAAAGTTAAAAGGTAATACTTATGACTACAGTATCTAAAAGCACATTATCTCAATCTTCTCAAGAGCGATCGCTCATCTTGTGGTTTGATGAAGTTGGTATTGCTGATATCCCCGTAGTTGGTGGTAAAAATGCCTCACTGGGGGAAATGATTCAACAGCTAACGCCCAAAGGGATTAACGTTCCCACAGGATTTGCCACCACTGCTTATGCTTATCGTTATTTCATTCAATCAGCCGGCTTAGAAGCAAAGCTACGCAAACTCTTTGCTGACTTGGATGTTGAGGATGTCAAAAATTTACGAGAACGGGGAAAAAAAGCGCGATCGCTATTAATCCACACCCCATTTCCTTTAGAATTGCGGGAGGCGATCGCTAAAGCTTACCAGAGCTTGTGTGAACGATATAACGCAGAGACAGATGTTGCAGTCCGTTCCAGCGCCACCGCTGAAGACCTCCCCGATGCTAGTTTTGCTGGACAGCAAGAAACTTACCTCAACGTTGTCGGCGCTGAAGGAGTTTTAGCAGCTTGTCATAAATGCTTTGCTTCCATATTTACCGATCGCGCTATTTCTTATCGTCACGCCAAGGGATTTGATCACTTTAGCATTGCTCTGGCTGTGGGCGTGCAAAAAATGGTGCGTTCTGACTTAGCAACCTCTGGGGTGATGTTCTCTATTGACACAGAAACCGGATTTAAGGATGCTGCACTGATTACAGCCGCCTACGGTTTAGGAGAAAATGTTGTTCAGGGGTCTGTAAATCCCGATGAATATTATGTTTTTAAACCAACTTTAAAAGCAGGCTTTCGCCCAATTATCGATAAAAAATTGGGTAGTAAAGAACTGAAAATGATTTATGATGACGGCTCCAAATTTACGAAAAATGTTTCTGTTTCATCCAGTGAAAGAAGTAAATTTGCCCTGAATGATGAAGAGATTTTACAACTAGCAAATTGGGCATGTTTAATTGAAGACCATTATTCTCAAGTCCACGGTATTTTCACTCCAATGGATATTGAGTGGGCAAAAGATGGAATTACTAACCAACTTTTTATTGTGCAAGCGCGTCCCGAAACCGTCCAGTCGCAGAAGACGGGAAATGTGTTGCGGAGTTATCGGTTGCTATTGGGGAATAAGGAAAAATCTTCCCACTCTCCACTCCCACTTATTACGGGACGTGCGATTGGGGAAGCGATTAGTCAAGGGAAAGCCCGCCTAATTTTAGATGTTCAAAAACTCGAACAGTTCCAAGTCGGGGAAGTTTTGGTGACAGAGAGAACTGACCCCGATTGGGAACCGATTATGAAACGCGCCAGTGCAATTGTTACCAACTCTGGAGGTCGCACGTGTCACGCAGCAATTATTGCGCGAGAATTGGGTGTACCTGCGATCGTCGGATGCGGCAATGCTACAGAAATCCTGAAACCTGGTCAAGAGGTGACGATTTCTTGCGCTGAAGGCGAAGAAGGAAAAGTTTATGCAGGTTTATTACCTTTTGAAGTGAAAGAAGTCCCTTTAGATAATTTACCCCGCACCCGCACTCAAATTTTAATGAATGTGGGTAATCCTCAAGAGGCATTGAGTTTATCTGCAATTCCCAATGATGGAGTAGGTTTAGCGCGGACAGAATTTATCATCGCTAACCAAATTCAAATTCATCCAATGGCGCTGATTCACTATGACTTATTAAAAGATGAATTTGTCAAAGCTAAAATTGCTGACATTACCGCACTTTACGACGATAAACCCCAGTATTTTGTAGATAAATTAGCCCAAGGCATAGGTAGAATTGCAGCAGCATTTTATCCCAAACCAGTGATTGTCCGAACATCAGATTTTAAAAGTAATGAATATGCCAACTTGTTAGGTGGGCGACAGTTTGAACCCCATGAAGAAAACCCAATGCTGGGTTGGCGGGGGGCGGCACGTTACTATGATGAAGGCTACAGAGAAGCTTTTGCCCTAGAATGTCATGCTATCAAGCGGGTACGGGAAGAAATGGGCTTGACGAATGTTATCCCGATGATTCCCTTTTGCCGTACTCCCGATGAGGGGCGTTTGGTTTTAGCAGAGATGGCAAAAAATGGTTTAAAGCAAGGTGTTAACGACTTGCAGGTTTATGTAATGTGCGAGTTGCCTAATAATGTGATTATGGCTGAGGAGTTTGCTGAGGTATTTGATGGCTTCTCCATTGGTTCTAATGACCTAACTCAGTTGACACTGGGGTTAGACAGGGATTCGGCATTAGTGGCACAGTTATTTGATGAACGCAGTCAAGGTGTAAAGCGAATGGTAAAAATGGCGATAGAAGCGGCGAAAAAATGCGATCGCAAAATCGGCATTTGTGGACAAGCACCCAGTGATTACCCAGAATTTGCTCAGTTTTTGGTTGAACAAGGAATTGACTCGATTAGTCTCAATCCAGATTCGGTTTTAAAGACGATGCTAGAAGTTGCAAAAGTCGAGGGTACTAATTTGTAATTGGTAATTCGAGTAATTTATGCCAGTTAGAGACCGTTACGACGAAAAATATCCAAAGCGGGAGGTTGAGGAACTGCGGAAAGATTCAGAATTGGCGTAGTTTACCGCCGCAGACATCGCATAACCAACGGTAGTTGAACTTCTGGATAACTGCCCATTGCATAGCGATCGCCATATTTTCTTTGTGTTATTGTCTACAAAACTTTTGACTCCTCAACCATAAGTATCTTAGTATTTTGCAGAATGGCGATTTAGTTTAGCCAAAAGCAAGATGACAAATCTGTTGGAAACAGAACGCTTGATTATTCGCAGTTGGATACCCGAACGCGATGCCGAGCAAGCCTTTGTAATTTACAGTGACCCCAAAGTTACGCACTTTCTTGGTAAAGCTTCTCTGGTTATAAGTGTTGAGTCACAGCGTCAGCGTTTGATTGACAATATCGAGCGTTCGCACCGACGCAACAATGGTACTGGGTCTTGGGCAATTGTCGAAAAGGAAACTACAACAATTGTGGGAACTATCCTTCTCAAACAATTGCCCGACAAAGATGGTTTACCCACTCAAGATTATGAGGTAGGCTGGCACTTAAGGCGAGCTTCTTGGGGTAAAGGGTATGCAACAGAAGCAGGACAAGTTATGCTCAACTACGGCTTTAGTGTTTTGAACTTGCCACTGATTTATGCCGTAGTGAAGCCAGAAAATCATGCTTCAATCCGTGTAACTCAAAGACTGGGTATGAAACCAATAGGGCGAACAAACAAGTATTACGGTATTGAACTACTCCTGTTTCAACTAGATTCACCTGAAAAGTGTAGGGAAAACAAGGGATCAGAGCGGCAGAGAATAGGGGACAATAACTCTTGACTAATGCCCAATGCCTAATGACTAATAACTCTTGACTAATGAATAAAAAGTGGTTCCGAATTGGGATGGTGAGTGTATTTGTTCTCTCACTTGCCTTACGGTTTTGGGGACTGGAGCGATTCAACACTCTGGTATTTGATGAAGTTTACTTTGCAAAATTCGGTAATAATTATCTCACGCATACGCCATTTTTTAATGCTCATCCGCCGCTAAGTCAATATATGATTGGCATCGGCATTTGGATTGGCAGTCATATTCCTTTTTGGCACGATACGGTAAATGGATTGACAGGTTCATTGCGATCGCCTTGGACTTATCGGTGGTTCAATGCCCTTACTGGCTCATTTATCCCTTTAGTTGTGGCTGCGATCGCTTATCAATTAAGTTATCGTCGTAGCTTTGCAATCCTAGCAGGTTTGTTCACAGCTTGTGATGGCATCTTTTTAGTTGAGTCTCGCTATGCTTTAAGTAATATTTATATCGTCATCTTTGGTTTGTTAGGTCACTGGTTTTTATTATTGGCATTAGATAACCAAAACCGACAACGTTATTTTTGGTTAGTTTTTGCTGGCATTAGTTTTGGTGCGTCAGTTGGTACTAAGTGGAATGGTTTATGGTTCCTGTCAGGTGCTTATCTCATTTGGATAGCAGCTTGGGTAGTTCATTCAATCCATTCTTTTTCTAACTCGAAACTCTTTATTACATCCCCTTCATTGAAGGAGGCAGGAGGCAGGAGCCAGGAGGAGGCAGAAGGTAGGAGGCAAGAAGTAGGAGTTAGTACTTATTCTTCCTTATCTTTCTCATCTCAGACACCACTACAAAACTTAACTCAGCTAAATATTTTTCACATGCTGTTTTATCTAGGAATTATCCCAGCTTTGATTTACAGCATCATCTGGATTCCTCACCTTCAGCTAGATAAAACATACGGATTTATTGCAGTACATCAGCAAATTTTGAAGTTTCACTTACAGTTAGGTGGCAATAGTCCTAACGTGCATCCTTACTGTGCTGCCTGGTATAAATGGCCATTGATGACTCGACCAATGGCATATTATTATCAAACGGCTGAAAGCATCACCGAACCGTTACCTGTGATGGGGCCGCCTTTACCTGCGGGTGTTGGACAAGTTATTTATGATGTCCATGCAATGGGCAATCCATTTTTGTGGTGGTTTGGTGTCGCTGCCATGTTGTTTTTAGTAGGAATGCTGGTGTCACAAGCCGTAATTCCTTGGGTGAAAGAAAAGCGTTTTTCTATGCCTGCAACTCTTAGTGTTGATACTTGGATTGCCTTGTATTTAGTTATAAATTACGCTGCTAACTTATTACCTTGGGTGAAGGTAACAAGGTGCGTTTTTATCTACCACTATATGTGTGCAGTCGTATTTGTATTTTTAGCGATCGCTTGGTTTGTAGATCAATGTCTTCGCAGTTATTATCAACAACTCCGGGCGTTAGGTGTCACCATTACTTTTATCATTCTGGTTGCTTTTATTTTCTGGATGCCCGTTTATTTAGGTTTACCACTTTCCCCTGATGGTTATAAGCTGCGAATGTGGTTCAACTCTTGGATTTGATTAAAGGAGCATTGGTAGCCATCGGTACATAATTAAGGGTTCGCCCGTGCCATTCTCCTCAACTGAGTTCAGGAATTTCTCAAGCTGTTTAGTACTTTCAGATGCATTTGCCCTTCTCCAATCTGAATCCTAACAAAATTTAAGTTTTGATAAGCACTGTATTTCCTCACAAGTTCCTCAAATTCTTTTTCTAACTTCAAGATAAAGATGCTCAACTGGTCAAGCAAAAGAGATAGACATCTGTTAAAAGTAGTTGAGAAATTTGGAGTTTGGAATTGCTTAGGAGGTACAGACCATGAGTACCATTATTCAACCTCAAAGAGAATTTGATTTTTTTGATTTATGGGATAGTTTTTGTAGCTGGATTACTAGCACAGAAAGTCGAATTTACATCGGCTGGTTTGGTGTGTTGATGATTCCCAGCTTGCTAGTTGCCACCACCTGTTTTATTTTGGCTTTTATTGCCGCTCCCAGCGTAGATATGGATGGTATCCGTGAGCCAATCATGGGTTCACTGATGGATGGTAATAACTTAATTACAGCCGCAGTTGTGCCGACCTCCGCTGCTATTGGTTTGCACTTTTATCCGATTTGGGAAGCTGCATCAATTGATGAATGGCTCTACAATGGTGGGCCATATCAGTTGATTGTGCTGCATTTTCTGATTGGTATTTGGTGCTTCTTAGGGCGACTTTGGGAATTGAGCTATCGTTTGGGAATGCGCCCCTGGATAGCAATTGCCTATTCGGCACCAGTCATCGCCGCAACTTCGGTTTTGCTAGTTTATCCCATTGGTCAAGGTAGTTTTGCTGATGGTTTGCCTTTGGGAATCGCTGGGACTTTCCACTTTATGTTGGCTTTCCAAGGGGATCACAATATCCTTATGCACCCGTTCCATATGTTGGGTGTAGCAGGTATATTTGGCGGCGCACTGTTGAGTTCTTTGCATGGTTCTTTGGTGACTTCAACGCTAGTTCGGAATACCAATGAAAATGAATCAATTAATGCCGGATATAAGCTGGGTCAGCCGAAAGTTACCTACAATTACTTGGCAGGACATTATGGCTTCTTGAGACGTTTATTGATTCCTACCTTTGCTAGCAAAAATCATCGTGCTTTTCATTTATTATTAGCAGCATTGCCAACGGTAGGTATTTGGTTTGCAGCGATGGGTGTATGTTCGATGGCATTTAATATTAATGGCTTGAACTTTAATCATTCCATCTTAGATAGTCAGGGTGAAGTAATTAGAACCAATGCTGATATACTAAACCGTGCCAATCTTGGTATAAGTGCAATGCACGCTCCTAATGTTCATCATTTTCCTTTAGTTTTGTCTAGTAGTCAACCTGTTCCAGTTAGTTAAGGATTGCATCTATGCATTTTTATAGTTGTTTATAACCTACCTGTAATTCTGGGATTAGTTAATATTACGGGTAGGTTTTTTGCCTGAAAAGTTATGTAAAGCATCAGATTCCAGATGATTTATAACATAGAGAATTTTCTCTTTGAGTGTTATCTGAGCCAGAGAGATTAAGGAGGAATATTAACAAGTATTTTGAAAAGCTCGGAGAAACTCTGGGAAAATATTGATCTGATAACACGAATTAATTAAGGAGGGAACTATCATGCAAAAAGAATATATGGAGATTTTAGAAGCATTAATTGATAAATTGACATTATCTACAATCTTAGAAATGTTAGAGCGAATATGTCACAAAAAAGCTGAAAATCTGAGAAATCATTGGCAAGATGAGGCTTCAGCAAAGCTTTGGGAGAAAGCTGCTAGACAGATAGAACAGATAAATATTGATGTTTGACTAAACAATAAAGCCCGCTAAATAAAAGGGATTGGCGAAGTTACCGCAGACTTAAAACGGGATATTCTCAAAATTACCGTTGTCAACCGTTACCAAAATGCACCACCAGTACACCCGTAGGGGCACGGCAGCCGTGCCCCTACACCTCGTGATGCAATGTTGTACCGCATCTGAATGGGAACCGCCATAGCACTGATTCATAATTTTGGACTGAAACGAGTTGCGATCGCTTTTAGTGTTGCTCATGATTCCCACAACATTGTGGCAGTGGGTGCATAGTGATCAGGAACTCTGTGCAATTGTCAATGCCGTAATTAGCATTCAAGGAGGTATTATTGAGGAGCTTACCCACTACACCAAGTGTCATAAATTTCCTTTGCTTCTGGATATTCATCGCAGTATTCTTCAAGGGCTGTTTTCACGATTTTCTCTGCTCGTTGATGTGCTATCTCGGCTTGTAATTCTTCGATCGCGTCCCAAACAGCAGCACATTCTTCTGAGCGGATGCCTTTTTGATCGCAAACGGCACGAGCTTTTTTAATTTCGTCCTGAAGCTGTTGTTCTAGCAGGATAGTATGGGGTTGCTCAAGAAAGTTACTATTAGCGAGAATGTCAGCCAGAGAAATGATACCTAATAGTTTGCCCTGAATAACAGGCGCTCTCTGCAAATTATGGTCAGCAAATAATCGTGCTACGTATTCTAAGCCCAGGTCAGGATTGACGACAATACAAGGCTTGGTCATGACTTCATAAACACGCACTTTATAAGGATCTTTACCATAAGCAATTACTTTATAGACAATATCCTTTTCGGTAATCATGCCGTAGACATCCTGTTCATAGCGACGATCTACAACCAGCGCTTTCCAATCCATTGCCCTTAATAGTCTGACTGCTTCAGCCACCGTTGCTGAACTGCGAATCGTAGCAACATCTTTAGTCATAATGTCAGATGCTTTCAACATAATGCTCTCCAAATGTTTAATGAAGCTGATGTAATAGGGCTTTAATAACTTTAATAATTTTCAAGTTGAGAACTGATTGCCTCAAATATTTAGCATGTATATTAATATTTTGAATAAGATTTTATATTGAAACGCTCAATGAGTCGAATGTGTTTGATTTACTACACTCGATAAATTACCAAATCAACTTTTATCCGAAATTTAATTAACAGCTAAAAAAGTGTTGTTTCTAGCTGCTCTTGTGATTGATTAGCCCGATTTTGCAGCCGCATCCATTGAAAAGCAGTAATGTTTAATAATAAACCTACAAAGAATAAAAAGACCATCAAAGCTATTTGATACCAGAGAAGTGGCTGAACAAATAAATCTAAAATCACATGTAGTAAGTTCATGATGCTGTAAAAGACAGTTAAGCCAAAATGAATAATTCGATAACGCTTTGAATCAGTAAAAGCGGTGGCAATCATTGCTATCATTGGTAGTGCAAAAAACCCTAACATCAACCACATAATTCCAGAAATATCATTGATGGTTGTGGCTGGTTGAGATTCGACGACAGGTAAACCGTGAAAAAGCGGTATTAAATTTAGTTGTGTATGAAACAGTGTTCCAAGTAGAAAGACTGTCCACAGAGTAATGATTCTTTGCCGATAATAAACTGCCATAATTGCTTCTAAAATTCTTTTGCAATTGCCTCACTTTCAACTTAGACAAAGAATTTGAGTAACTTGTGAAGATAAACAAAATTGATAACTCTACGTCCTTCTAAGTGTGGTTTTTCTCTCACCAAGGCGGCGAGAAGCCCACTTCTTCTCTACGAGACGCTGGGCGAACAAGGGGTGGGAGGGTAGCCGCCCCGCCGCCGTTAACTGTTGACTGATGACTGTTAACCGTCATCAGTATGCACGTGTTATCCCACCCCTAAAAAGGGATGGGATGAGCTTAACGCAACGCCTCTAATATCATTCGAATTTGATCGCTATTTGTTTGGATTGCCGTACTCTCAGTAATTTTTGTCACACAAGCAGGTTGGAGTTTATTACTGCTAGCAGCATAATACCTAAGTTAGAGCCTCACAACTTCCTCAGATTTTTGGCTTAATCTCAACATATAGCCGAAACAGGGTTTAAAAGTGAGGCAGAGGACAGTATTAGTTATGCCTCCTCTCCTCTGCCTCCTTCCTTTGTTGTTGAGGTGTGATGACCATGCAAAAACGACTTGGTATTCTTACTAGTGGTGGCGACTGTCCTGGACTCAATGCTGTAATTCGGGCAGTTGTAAACCACGCCACTCTAACCTATGACTGGCAGGTAGTGGGTATTCCTTATGCGACTAGAGGGCTTTTAGAGAGAAAGGCGATTCCTCTGAGCATACATGGTCTAGACCTACGTGGTATTGACCCCTTGTTGAATATGGGAGGCACTATTCTGGGTAGCATCAACAAAGGGGATACTCTAGCTCATGTTGACGAGATTGTTGCTGGTTATCATGCTTTAGAACTAGATGCCTTGATTGGTATTGGTGGAGATGGCAGTTTAGCAATTCTCAACCAACTACAAAGCAAAGGAAATTGGCAGTTCGTTGCCATTCCAAAAACAATTGATAATGATGTATGCAAAACAGAAAGAGTAGTTGGGTTTGATACTGCGGTCAACACGATTGTAGATGCCCTAAATCGTTTGACATTTACAGCTGCTAGTCACGATCGCGTGATGATTGTCGAAGTCATGGGACGGAAAGCAGGTCACTTAGCACTACAATCTGGCATTGCAGGCGGTGCAGATGTGATTTTGATTCCTGAAATTCCCTACACAATTAAAGGTGTGTGCGAACATTTGGCAGAATTACGCGATCGCTGGGGACGCAGATTTGCAATTGTAGTCGTGGCGGAAGGCGCTCAAATAGCAGCTGATTCATCTAGCCATCCATCCTGTGAGAAGCCATCCTGTGGTATGGGTCAATATATTGCTGATGAAATTCGCCGTTGCAGTAACGATCAAATTGATATTCGGGTTTCCGTTTTGGGACACATCCAACGAGGTGGTATTCCTTCAGCTTTAGACCGTTTGATAGCAACCGCTTTTGGTAAAGCTGCTGTGGATTTATTAGCTGATGGGCAATCTGCACAGATGGTAGCTTGGCAAAATGGACAAGTTGTAGCAGTTCCTTTAGAGGCAGTCTTGGCTTGTAGTCCATGTCTTGTAGATCCCAATAATTTCTTAGTGCAAACGGCGCGATCGCTCAGTACTTATATTGGCAACCTTACTCCAGCGATCGTCAAAACACAATTTAATGTCACTTTGTAAAAAACCAAGTTCAAAATTGTCTGACACTGAAATTAGCAAGGGTTTTACATCCATATAAATAGCCATCTCAAAGTTAATGGAATAATTGATGTAGAGTATACATGGACTAATTTCCAGTTTTACTTTCTTCAAAACTGTAGTCTACATTTTGATAATTTTCTAAATGTAGTTTAGTTTAATAGATTGGTAACTTGATTCCAATTAAGAATCTTACAGATGTTATCAACTAAATCTAGGGGTAGACAAGGCTTAGTAATTACTCCTGCCACTCCTAAATCCCTCAACTGCTGTTTTTCCTCAGGTTGAGCTTTAGCCGTCAGCATAATAGTAGGAATGTCACAAGTTGCAACAGTTGCCTGTAGTTGCTTAAAAGTAGTTGGCCCATCCATCTCAGGCATCATTACATCTAGTAAAATGGCATCAGGATGCTCAGATTCTGCAATTTCTATTCCCTCTCTACCTGAAGATGCTGTTAGTATATCCCAGCCAGCCACTGACTCTAACGAGATTTGAATAATTTCCCGCACACTATCTTCATCATCTATAACTAATAATCGCTTTGTCATATTCAATACTCCTCCTTGAGCTACACATTTATCAATCAAAACCCTAGTATTTATTAGCCAACTTTATTTTGATTGTGACTTCAAGTAAGATGACAGAAAAATTTTATTAACACCCTGACAACAAGATATTAACCAATAATTGTGAAGATTCTGTGAGTAGGCAAAAGTTTAAAAAATACAATCTAACATGCAAAAAAATATCTCACAGATCAATATTACTTCTAATTTGCTAATTAGTAACAGGAAGTTAATCAAGATGAGGATTTTTCACTGAAAATGAATTGATTTAGGCATTATGTTAGATATTTATTACAGATTTTTTGGGTAGCACTACAATTGTATCAAAATTAACAATATAGCTTGGTGAAGATGATAACTATTTTCAATTGCCACTATTTTACATAATCTATTGGTTGTGATAAAGGATTAAACTTCTTCACAAAATCCTCACAAACTTTCTATAAAATTAGTATAAGCAAATATAAATTAGAAAGTTTTTAGAGTTAGTTTTTATTGGAAATACTAGTCCCTCAGATTGAAGAAACAGGCGAATATGACCTAGAAGCATTATTTATTAGATTAGGCTACGAAATTGATGCGGTCGCAGTGAATAAGTTGTTGAATATTCGTGCAAGAGGTCTAATGAATTGAGTGCATCATAAAATTAATTACGTAGCCTGCTTTTACCGGAGGAGAGTATTACGTAGACGCGTTGGCGAAGCCTCTCGTAGAGAAGCAGCTTGCCGCAGGCTATTACGAATTACGAATTTGTTTAGGATAATTGCAGTGAAAACACATCAAGAACTTGAACTAGAAAATATAGCTCTACGTAATCGGATACAAGTATTAGAAGAGACTTTTAGAGCTATCAGAATGGGTGAGGTAGATGCTTTAGTTCTATCTAGCGCTCAAGAAGAACGAATTTTCACTTTGCAAGATGCTGATTATCCTTACCGTGCTTTTTTGCAGCAGATGCATGAAGGCGCTGTGACTATAAATAATCATGGAACAATTCTTTACTGTAATCACGCTTTAGCGGTAATGCTCAAAAAGCCACTAGAAAAAGTAATCGGCTCTAACTTTGAGGATTACATAGCGCCACAAGAACAACAGGTATTTCAAGCATTATTTCAACAAGCAAAACAGGAATTTTGTCGAGGTGAGGTTTACTTAATTACTGAGGATGAAACTCAGATACCTGTTTATTTGTCTTTTAGGGCATTGCAAATTGACGATGTAGTAGTTACTTGCATAGTAGTAACCGACTTAACCGAGCAAAAACGTAATGCAGAAATTGTGGCGGCTGAAAGACTAGCAAATTCTATTCTGGAACAAGCAGCCGAAGCAATCATTGTATGTGACCAAAACTGGCAAATTATTCGCTCCAATCAAGCAGCACAGCAACTGTGTGGTAAGAATCCATTATTTCAAAAATTTGATTTGTCGTTTCCACTACTATGTAACTATTGTAGTAGCTATCAAAAAATAGAAGAGTGTTTGTTTATTGATAAATTAGCAAATTGCCAGCAAAAACAAGAAGTATTTTCACTATCTAGCTTGCTGCAAGGTCAATGTTTTCAAGGTGTAGAAGTATTCTTGAACCGCGAAGATGGTAGAGAATTTAATTTATTGTTGAGTGCTACTCCATTATTAAATTTAGACAAGCAAATTATTGGTGCTGTAGTGACGCTGACGAATATTACAGAGCGCAAACAGACAGAAGAAAAAATAGCAGAGATGATAATCCGCGAACAAGCTGCTTGTGCAGAAGCGGAAGCAAGCAAAAATCGTTTATTTAATATATTAGAGAGTATTAGTGATGCTTTTATAGCTATCGATGCTAATTGGTGCTATACATACGTTAATCAAAAAGCAGCAGAAATTTTTGGCAGAGAACCAAAAGATTTAATTGGTAAAAATATTTGCCAAGAATGTACCGAAGAATTTCGTCAGCATTCTTATGAAGCTTATTTACAGGCTTTCACTGAGCAAAATTTTATTCAGCTAGAAGAATATTATCCATCGAGCGATCGCTGGTTTGAAAATCGCATTTATCCTTCTTTGGAAGGCGTATCAGTTTTCTTAAAAGAAATAACCAAAGAAAAACAGACTGAGATTGCTTTGCAAGAAAGTGAGGAACATTTAAGGTTAGCTTTAGAAGCTTCTCAGATGGGAACTTGGGATTGGAATCTTTTGACTAACCATCTCAAATGGTCAAGTCGCCAAGAGCAATTATTTGGTATAACTCCGGGTACGTTTGTAGGTAAATATGAAGCTTTTCTCGCCTGCCTCCACCCTGAGGATAGAAAAGCAGTGAATCGAAAAGTAATGGATGCCAAAGACAATAAATCTGAGTATTATGTAGAATACAGAGTAATTTGGACTGACGGTAGCATTCACTGGATTGCGGCTAAAGGAAAATGTATCTATGACGACGAAGGTACAGCAATACGAATGCTTGGTACTTGTTTGGATATAACCCAACGCAAGGAAGTAGAAGTAATTTTACAACAATCAAAGGCAGAGTTAGAAATAAGAGTTGCCAAGCGCACTGCTGAATTATCTCAAGCAAATGCACACTTGCATAGATTCATCAATATTTTGACATTAACGATTAATCAACAGATAAAAATTAAAGCTCAACTACGTGAAGCAGAACGCCGTTGGCGCAGCTTATTAGAAAATGTGCAGTTGTTAGTTATCGGACTGGATAATACAGGTAAAGTTGAATACGTTAATCCTTTCTTTTTAGAATTGAGTGGGTATACCCAGGAAGAAGTTTTAGGTAAAGAGTGGATTGCCAATTTTATCCCGCAGTATCAGCAAGATAATATACAAAAGGTTTTTGTAGAAACGTTAGAGCAAGAATTACATTCTCACTACCAGAACCAAATTATTACTAAATATAGAGAAGAACGCGTTATTGCCTGGAACAATACGCTACTGCAAGATTCACAAGGCGCAATAGTAGGTACTATGAGCATTGGTGAAGATATCACTCAACGCTACGCATTAGAAAAAATCAAGAATGAGTTTATCTCAGTTGTTAGTCACGAATTACGTACCCCCATGACTTCAATCCAAGGAGGTTTAAGCTTATTGAAAACTGGTTTGGTAAAACTTGATTCTGACCAGGGTAAGCGCATCATTCAAATTGTGTCAGACAGTTCTGAACGCTTAGTTAGACTAGTAAATGACATTTTAGATTTAGAAAGATTACAATCTGGAAAAATTAGTTTGAATAAGCAAAAAGTTAATACTGCTGACTTATTAATAGAAGCTACAGAAATAATGCAATTAATGGCTAATAATGCTGGCATCAATTTATCAGTGTTATCTCAAGCTATTGAATTAACAGTTGACAAGGATCGGATTATTCAGGTACTAACCAATTTGCTGAGTAATGCGATTAAATTTTCACCTCAAGGGTCTACTGTATTAATATCAGTAGAAGAAATCAAAGCAAAAGATGGTCAAACTTCGGATGTGTTGTTTAAGGTACGAGACGAAGGTAGAGGAATTCCTCCTAACAAATTAGAATCTATTTTTGAGCGATTTCATCAAGTGGATGCTTCCGATTCTCGCAAACAAGGTGGAACAGGTTTAGGTCTAGCTATTTGTCGCAATATAATAGAGCAACACAACGGGCAAATCTGGGTTGAAAGTAAAATAGGATCAGGTAGTATTTTTTACTTAAAACTACCTTTATAAGATAAAACGCTAAAACCCCAAATGAAATCAAATTTTCTAAATCATGTAGCTTGCTTATTGCCGGAAGCGAGAATTACGAATTAGCTACACCCTCACAAGTTCCTCAAATAATCGTCCTATAACCATAAGTATGAGACGAATATAACCCTCATGATTAGCTTGATAAAAGGAAATTTTCCATGCCAGAAGCACTAGTTAATCAACAAACTACTCATCAATTTTCCCAAGACAAAGCCTTGGTATTACCTTTAAACCAAGTTGGAATTGCAGATATACCTTTAGTAGGTGGCAAGAATGCTTCTTTGGGAGAAATGATTCAGCAGCTTGTACCCAAAGGCATCAAGATTCCCACAGGTTTTGCTACTACAGCTTACGCTTATCATTATTTTATCTCTTCAGCAGGTTTGGAACCTAAATTACGGCAATTGTTTGCAGATTTAAATATAGAAGATGTAAACAATCTCCATTCTGTTGGAAAGCAAGTACGGGCTTTAATGCTGCAAACTCCATTTCCACTAGAATTACAACAAGCAATTACCCAAGCTTATCAAGACCTTGAAGAACAATATGGCATTAATACCGATGTCGCAGTCCGTTCTAGTGCCACAGCAGAAGATTTACCTGATGCTAGCTTTGCCGGACAGCAAGAAACCTACCTGAATGTCCACGGCTTGCAAGGTGTACTAGAAGCTTGTCACAAGTGCTTTGCCTCAATTTATACTGACCGTGCTATTTTCTACCGTGAACTTAAAGGGTTTGACCACTTTAGTATAGCCCTCTCGGTAGGTGTACAAAAAATGGTGCGTTCTGACCTAGCAACATCTGGGGTGATGTTCTCAATTGATACTGAGACAGGTTCTCATGATGTAGCACTAATTACTGCCGCTTATGGTTTGGGAGAAAATGTAGTACAGGGAGCAGTCAATCCTGATGAGTATTTAGTATTTAAACCGACCCTAAAGCAGGGATATCGTCCAATTTTAGAAAAACGCTTGGGTACAAAAGAAATCAAGATGATCTACGATACTGGTGGATCGAAATTGACTAAAAATATTTCTGTTGCGCCGTGCGATCGCCTAAAATATGCCCTTACTGATGAAGAAATTTTACAATTAGCCCAAGCTTGCTGCCTCATTGAAGAACATTACTCACAAGTCCGTGGTGTCTACACACCAATGGATATTGAGTGGGCTAAAGACGGGATTACCAATGAACTTTTTATCGTGCAGGCGCGTCCCGAAACAGTACAGTCTCAGAAATCAAAAAATGTTCTCCGCACTTATCAATTACAACAAAAAGGTGAAGTGTTGAGTACAGGGCGGAGTGTGGGTGAGATGATTGGCCAAGGTAAAGCCAGAGTGATTCTGGATGTGCATCAAATTAACCAGTTTCAACCTGGAGAAGTGCTAGTCACAAATCGCACTGATCCCGACTGGGAACCAATTATGAAACGCGCTAGTGCAATTATCACTAACCAAGGTGGACGTACTTGCCATAGTGCAATTATTGCTAGAGAAATAGGTATTCCGGCAATAGTTGGTTGTGGTAATGCCACCGCCGTATTGAAAACAGGACAAGAAATTACCGTTTCTTGTGCAGAAGGTGAAACTGGGAAGGTTTACCAAGGTTTATTGCCATATCAAGTCAAAGAATTAGCATTGGAAAATTTGCCCCAGACTCGTACCAAAATTATGATGAATGTGGGCAATCCAGAAGAAGCATTGAGTTATGCTGCTATCCCTAATGATGGAGTAGGATTAGCGCGAATGGAATTTATTATTGCTAATCATATTAAGACACATCCACTAGCATTAATTCACTTTCATGAATTAGAAGATCAGTTGGCTAAATTCAAGATTGCCGAATTAACTGCGCAATACGAAGATAAAGCCACGTACTTTATCGATAAACTAGCTCAAGGTATTGGCACGATCGCAGCTGCTTTTTATCCCAAACCTGTGATTGTGCGCCTATCAGACTTCAAGAGTAACGAATATGCTAATCTTTTGGGTGGCCAGCAGTTTGAACCCCAAGAAGAAAACCCGATGCTGGGGTGGCGTGGTGCTTCTCGCTACTACGATGAACGCTACCGTGAAGGCTTCGCTTTAGAATGTCTAGCGATGAAAAATGTGCGCGATCGCATGGGTTTAACTAATGTAATTTTAATGGTGCCATTTTGTCGCACTCCCGAAGAAGGTCAGCGCGTGCTATCAGAGATGGCGAAGCATGGTTTGGTGCGGGGAGAAAACAGTTTACAGGTTTATGTGATGTGCGAGTTACCGAGTAATGTGCAATTGGCCGATGAGTTTTGTGAAATCTTTGATGGGTTTTCAATTGGCTCAAATGACCTGACACAATTGACATTAGGGGTAGATAGAGATTCGGAATTAGTAGCGCATTTATTTGATGAACGCAATGAAGCTGTGAAGCGGATGATTGCCAAAGCCATAGCCACAGTTAAAAAGCACGGAAGCAAAATAGGGATTTGTGGACAAGCACCCAGCGACTATCCAGAATTTGCTAAATTTCTGGTTCAGCAAGGTATTGATTCTATCAGTCTTAATCCTGACTCCGTAATGAAAACTCTTTTAGAAATAGCAAGTACGGAAGAAGGTAGTTACAGTCAGATAATTGAATCATAGTTATCTCATGAGTCTGATTTTTTGATTGCTCTTTTTTGTGGCGTAATTATCCTAATTGCTTACTGTTTCAAGTTTGTTTCTGTTTATTCTCACTCGCTCGTAATCAAAAAGGGAATAATAATCCTGTCCTCCTCAAGGTGGATGAAATTTCGTCACATTTTTATAAGCTTAAGAAAATATCCTGTTTTATGGAATTTATTTGAATCATAAAGATTGTCATCAATAGATTGTGCAATTGGTAGAGTTTTTGAATATGACTGTGCCAAATATTGTTGTCACTTTCCTTGATTAGTTACGTTTATATAGCGGTTCCCATTCAGATGGGGTACAACATTACATCACGATGTGTAGGGCACGGCAGTGCCGTGCCCCTACGGGTGTACTCAGCTTCTATTTCGTCATTGCTTCGCCTATTTAGCTTTCTTATTTATAAGTAGTAAATAAATCTTACTCAAGCTTTTTAAGCTAAATGCAAGCACTTTTAGATAATCAAATATTTAGAGAGATATCGACGATAGGGTTGAGTTTTAGACATAACTTAATTCCTACCTACAACCCTATCTTAAAAAACTGGCTTATGCTGTTGAAAAAAATCTTACAGAAAGTTCGGTTATTTATTATAGTCACCACTGTGAGCGTTGGCAGCAGTAGTATATCTGTTGCTAGTCCAACAAAAACTTGGCAAGTAATAAACGTACAGGCAAAAAACACTTCATCACTCCATTACTTGACCACACCACCAATTTCTACAAACGAAAACAATTTTGTATTAACTCAAATACCATCACCAGTTAGGCCGACAATCCCTGAACCACCAAAAATACCAGCACCATTGCCAAACGAAAATTTATTGCAAACACCATCTCCCAGTTCACCTACGCCTCAAACTCCCCCCGAAATTCCAGAAAAGATTGTAATTGAGCGGTTGGAATTTATCGGCAATACTGCTTTTAGTAATGAAGAATTAGCTAAAGCAACTGAGAAATTTATAGGCAAGCCAATTACCTTTACAGAATTACTACAAGTAGAAGCAATTATCAGTCGATTGTATACCGACGCTGGTTATATTAATTCTGGTGCAGTAATTCCAGCCCAGCAACGTTTTTCCAAAGACCAAGCTGTTGTCAAAGTTCAAATTGTGGAAGGCGGCTTAGAAGACATTCAGGTGACGGGCACAAGTCGCTTGAACCCAGGATACATTAAAAGCCGGTTAGCGATCGCAGCCCGCAAACCTTTAAATCGCGATCGCTTGCTGCAAGCCATACAATTATTACAACTCGACCCTCTAATTCAAAATATTTCCGCCGAACTATCTGCGGGGACAAGTCCAGAGTTAAGCCTTCTGAAAGTGACCGTCAAGGAGGCTGATTCTTTAGAGGGAGAATTTTTTGTTGATAATGGTCGCGCCCCCAGTGTAGGTAGCATTCGCCGGGGATTGCGATTGAGTGAAGGAAATTTACTCGGTTTCGGGGATAAACTCAGAGCGACTTACAGTAATACTGATGGCAGTAATTCATACGATATTAGCTACACAGTCCCCATTAATCCCCAGAATGGTACAGTGCAATTAACATATGGTGCAAGCAACACTCAGGTAGTTGAACCACCTTTTGACCGCCTCGATATCCTGGGTAATTCTGAATCTTTTGAACTAACCCTACGTCAGCCTTTATTGCAAACCCCCAGACAAGAATTTGCTATAGGTTTGACTTTTTCGCAACAACAAAGCAAAACATCTCTGTTGGGATTAGATTTTCCCATTTCCCCAGGTGCTGATGATAATGGCAGAACTCGCATTTCTGCATTGCGATTTTTTCAAGAATGGACGAGTCGCAATTCCACAGAAGTATTTGCCTTACGTTCACAATTCAATCTAGGGATAGGTGCGTTTAACGCCACAATTAATGATGAGCCGCCAGACAGTCGTTTTTTTTATTGGCGGGGACAAGGACAGTATGTCAGACTTCTGGCTCCAGAGACATTGTTAGTGCTGCGCTCAGATTTACAATTGACAACACGCCAACTTGTACCTTTAGAACAATTTGCGATCGGAGGCTTAGGGAGTGTCCGGGGTTATCGCCAAGATTTACTACTAACTGACAACGGCGCTTTCTTATCTGCTGAGGTGCAATTACCAATTTTACGAGTACCGGAAGTCCAGGGAATTTTACACCTGACTCCATTTGTTGACTTTGGCATTGGTTGGAATAGTTCCGCAAACTCTGAGCTAAATTCTAATACCTTGCTATCAACAGGGTTAGGCTTGCAGTGGCAAATGTCAGACTGGTTAAATATGCGCCTTGACTGGGGATTACCATTGATTGATGTTGATGGAAGTAACAATTCATTACAAGAAAATGGACTGTCTTTTTCTGTCAATGTTAAGTCGTTTTAATCAAGTTATTTTAATCACAAAAAAAATTGTTGAGAGACGTTATCAAGGTAAGGAAAAACAAGATTTGGAGATTAATCTCTATCAAAAGAAACAGAAGTTGGATGAGACTAAAGAATGATGGAGGAGATATAGATATTACTTACTGTACAGATGTACGATGCGTAAGTTTTCAATCTTGATTATTTGAGTTGTGGGGAAAAATTCTCATTGGCAGTGAATATCTGACTGATTGGATGTTTTTATTAGATAACTAAACTTTCAATCTCAGCATTAATCAACCTTCTGTGAAATAGTTGAAATTTACCATCGCCTTCCTAAGGGACTTCCAGAGGTTGGAGAGTATGCAAGGACTGAGGCGATCACTCTTTCTCATCACTTTACCCCTAGCCATATTCGGGTGTCTGTGTTCTATGGACACCGCCACAGGGCAGATAATTCCTGATAATAGTCTCGGTAGTGAAAGTTCAGTTGTCAAGTTGAATGCCAACACCGATCTAATTGATGGCGGTGCGCGTCGGGGGGCGAACCTTTTTCATAGTTTTCAGGAATTTAATGTTGGTCAAGAAGGAAAAGCCTATTTTTCCAATCCGGCTGGAATTGACAACATTCTCAGTCGGGTTACAGGGGGAAAACCTTCCAATATATTCGGAACGCTTGGTGTTGAAGACGGCAACGCCAATCTATTTTTCATCAATCCTAATGGGATTTTCTTTGGGCCAGATGCGCGTTTAGATATGCGCGGTTCATTCTTGGCTAGTACAGCAAACAGTTTATTGTTTGATAGTGGGTTGGAGTTTAGCACTACCAACCCGCAAGTACCACCCATGTTGGCGATTAATATTCCTATTGGATTGCGATTTCGGGATAATCCAGGGAGTATCACTAATCAGTCTGTAGCCGATGGCGTGGGGCTTCAGGTCAGTCCAGGGAAAAGTTTATCTCTTGTAGGTGGGGACATTAGTTTAGATCGGGGAAGATTGACCGTAGCCGGAGGACAAGTCAACTTAGGGGGTTTAGCAGGGAAAGGAATAGTTGGTTTTAACAGTGATGGTAGCTTGAGTTTTCCTGATGGTGTGACACGAAGCGATGTATCACTTAGCAATGGTGCTCACCTAGATACCAGCACCTCTAGGCAAGGGGATGCTGGCAATGTAGTTATTAATGCCGATACTGTTTCATTTGATGAAAGTTCTGCTTTCAGTAGGGTGGAAAAAACAGGCGAGGGTAACGGAGGTAACATTAATATCACCACAGAAAATCTTTCTGTTACCAATGGTGCTCGACTAGATAGCAGCACCTTAGGACAGGGTAATGCAGGGAGCATAACGATTAATGCTAGCGAGACCGTTTCTTTCGATGGAACAAGTAGTAATAGACCTAGTTTGGCTTTGAGTGGTGTAGCACCTAAAGCCCAGGGGAATGGGAAAACAATTGAAATTACCACAGGCTCCCTTTCTGTAACTAATGGTGCTCAACTAGATAGCAGCACCTTTGGACAGGGTAATGCAGGGAATGTAAATATCAATGCCCGCGATACAGTTTCTTTTGATGGGTTTCACAATCAGATCATCCTAGCCCCTAGTGCAGTATTCACTAAGGTAGAATCGGGAGCTGTTGGGCAGGGGGGTGATATCAACATTACAGCTGAGTCACTTTTTATGACAAATGGTGCTCAACTACTAGCTAATACTAGTGGAAAAGGAAATGCAGGGGATGTAAATATCAATGCCCGCGATATAGTTTCTTTGGATGGGGTAGGTAGTAACAAATTATCCAGTGCTGTATTCAGCTCGATCACAGCAGGAGGTGTAGGGCAGGGAGGCAATATTTACATCAAATCTAGAGCACTTTTTATAACAAATGGTGCTTCATTAGCTACTAGTAATACTGGTCAAGGAAACGCGGGTGATGTAAAGATTTACACCGAGAGTATAGTCTCCTTAGATGGAGTGGGTAGCAATGGATATCCCAGCGCTGTATTCGGCAGCGTGGCTGAAGATCCCTCTGGAAGCCTAGAAAAACCAAGGGGTAATGGTGGTCACATAGACATCACAACTGGGCTGCTGACTGTCACTAATGGAGCTCGGCTAGCTGCTAGTACCATAGTAGGATGGGGGAACGCGGGCAGTATAACAATTAATTCCCGTGAGGCCTCCTTTGATGGGGTAGGTAGCCGTGGTCCTAGTGGGGCTTTTAGTGCTGTGGGATCTCAATCTGTGGGCAACGGTGTTGGTCTCAACATTACTACGACTGAATCGCTCTCAGTGAAAAATGGTGCTGTGTTGAGTACTAGCACTCGTGGACAGGGGGATGGAGGTAACATCAAACTTAATGCTAGTACTTTGGAAGTCGTTAACGGTGGACAGGTTATCACCACAAGCTTCGGCAGTGGCAAGGCAGGTAACATTACTTTGAATACAAGTGATAGCATTATCCTTGCTGGTAACGATCCAACCTTTTTTGATCGGCTTGCCCAATTTCGTAGGGATGCAGAGGATGTAGTTATTGGTGTAGGTCCTGCCAGCGGATTATTTGCCAATACTGAAGTAGGTTCCACTGGCAATGGTGGTAACATTTCCATCTACCCCAAAATCTTAACGGTTCGCGATGGTGCGACAATCACCGTCAATAGCGATGGTGAGGGTATTGGCGGTAATATTCAACTTTCAGGCGATTCCGTCAGTCTGGATGGTGGTGCTATCTCTGCAAAAACCCGTAGTAATAATGGTGGTAATGTTAACCTTCATCTTCAAGACTTACTACTATTACGCAACAGTAGTCAAATCACCACCGACGCAGGGGAGAAGCAGTTTGGTGGTAATGGCGGTAACATTAAGATTGATGTTCCTAATGGCTTTATCGTTGCCTTACCTTCTGAAAATAGCGATATCACTGCTAACGCTTATAGCGGTAGAGGGGGTAACATCTACATAAAAGCTAAGAGTATCTTTGGTATCGAACGCCGCATATTTCCAACTCTACTGAATAGTGACATTACTGCTAGTTCAGAGCTTGGCATTGCTGGCGATGTAACACTTAACATTCCAAATGTAGATCCCCGCAGTGGCTTAGTTGAATTAAAAAGGAATGTTGTAGATCCCTCAGAGCAAATTGCCCAAAATCCCTGTCAACGGGGTGTAGGCAGCAAATTTATCATCACTGGACGCGGTGGCTTACCACCTAGCCCCAATGAAGCTACTAGCAGTGATGCTGTAAGAGTTGATTTAGTTGAGCCTGCACCTGGGAGATCAGGGGAGCAGAGGGGCAGAGGCACAGAGGAGAAAACTAAATCTTCAGTTGCCAAACCAATTGTGCCTACTCAAGGATGGATATTCGACAAAAATGGTGAGGTGATGCTCACAGCTTACGATCCCACAGGCACAGGTTCTCAACGTCCTCTCAGTTTAGATTCTTGCCCAGTGCCTTGAAGCAATTCGTAATTCGTAATTGGTAATTCGTAATACCCTGCGGTAAGTAAGCTACGTAATTAAGATTCGTCAGATTTTATCTAAATTTCCAGAGTTGCTTCTGTAGCCTGATTTTGATTTTTTAGTCTATTAAGCTCTAGAAAATATTGACAAGGAAGACAGAATATGAATTTTAAACTGTCTAACCTATTTCAGAGATTACAAAATCTAGCCAAACGATCGCATAAAATCAGCAAATGGCGATCGCTCTTTCTCATCACTTTCCACCTAGTAACGTTGGAGTATCTTGTATTTATCAATACTGCTAGAGCACAAATTACTCCTGATAATAGTCTTGGTGCTGAGAGTTCAGTTGTGACCTCTGACAATATTAAAGGCATTATTAGCGATCGCATTGAAGGTGGTGCGCTTCGGGGAGCGAACCTTTTTCATAGTTTTCGAGAATTTAATGTGGGTGAAGAAAGAGGAGCGTATTTCTCTAATCCGGCTGTAATTGAAAACATTCTTAGTCGGGTGACAGGGCATAATACCTCTCATATATATGGGACACTCGGTGTTTTGGGCAATGCCAATCTATTCGTTATTAATCCCAATGGTATCGTCTTTGGAAAAAATGCCCGTTTGGATGTAGGTGGTTCATTTTTAGCGAGTACAGCAAATAATCTAATATTTGATAATGGATTGGAATTTAGTGCTACTAATCCACAAACATCACTATTAAGTGTGAATATTCCCATTGGTTTGCAGTTTCGAGAAAATCCACAGAGTATTATTAATCATTCTATAGCTGATGATGTTGGGCTTAAGGTCGCTGGAAAAACATTATCTCTAATAGGTGGGGATATTAGTTTAGATGGAGGAAGATTGACAGCAGATGGAGGGCAAGTTTTTTTAGGAAGTTTGACAGGAGCAGGAACAATAGGGCTTCGAGTTGATAGTACTAATTTAGCTTTTACCTTTCCTCAGCAAATAAAACGAGCAGATGTGAAGCTTGATAAAGCAGCGGAAGTAAATGTTAGCTCTGGAGAGGGCGGTAGTATTGCCATTTATGCCAAAGATGTAACTATTTTGGAAGCAAGTAAACTGATTGCAGGAATAGCATCAGAACTTGGTTCAATTAACAGTAAAGCAGGAGATATAGAAATCGATGCCACAGGTGCAGTTAACTTGGCAAATGATAGCTCTATAATTAATTCAGTGCCAGCAACAGGTATAGGCAATGCAGGTGATATCAAAATTAAAGTTGCTTCTCTTGTTTTGACTGATAACTCTTCTATTGAATCTTCTACATACGGGCCGGGCAAAGCTGGTAATTTGAAGATTAATACTGAACATTTAAGTATAAAAGATGGCGCAGAAGTATCAACTTCAACTTATTCGTCATTTGTTCAAGGAGATGCTGGTAATTTATCTGTGCAAGCAAAGGACTTAGTAGAGGTCGTAGGCACTGATGCTTTTGAAAACCCCAGTTCTCTAGCATCTCAAGTTAATCCTGGAGCTAAAGGCAAAGGGGGAGACTTATCCATCGAAACTAGGCGCTTAAGTGTTAGAGATGGGGCACAAGTGTCAGCTTCTACATCAGGTATAGGAAATGCAGGCAATTTAACAGTTCACGCTTCTGACTCAGTAGAGTTGAGTGGAGAAAGTCTTAGGGGTACTAACGAGAAAAATCCAAAGTTTCCTGGCGGCTTGTTTGCTCAAGTTAACATAACGCGTACAGAGAAGCAGGGGCAAGGGAAAGGAGGTAAACTGACTATTGAGACTGGTCATTTGAGTATTAGTGATGGTAGCAAGGTACAAGTCTCTACTTTTGGCAATGGTAACTCCGGAGACTTGCTGATTTATGCCTCTAATGTAGAAGTGTTTGAGACACCAAAGTATAACTACTTTAGTACAGGAATATTTGCTGAGGTTGCAGATCCTTCTCCTGATGCTACTGGCATACCTGGAAATCCCAGACGCATAGCCAAAGGAAATGGTGGAAATTTAACTATTAAGGCTGACCAGTTAAGTATCCGAGATGGGGGCCGGGTTTCAGTATCTACTCGCAGTCAGGGTAATGCTGGAAAGTTGTTTGTCAGAGCTAAGGACTTAGTGGAAGTCGTGGGTATCCACTCAGAATATGGAGAAAGTGGCTTAACGGCGAGTGTCACTCCAAGAGGCAAAGGCACTGGCGGAGACTTGACTATTGAGACTAGACGCTTGAATGTTAGAGATGGTGGGCAAGTGTCAGTTATGACATTGGGTAAAGGTGATGCTGGCAAATTGCAAATCCATGCTGATGAATCCATAGAAATAGTTGGGACATCTCCAAATGCAGAAATTCAAAGTCAATTGAGTGCTGAAGTTGGTTCTGGTAGTACAGGTCGTGGGGGAAACTTAATTATTAAAACTGGGCAGTTAAATGTTAAAGATGGCGCAAGTATAACCAGCCGCAGCACTGGAGAAGGAATAGCAGGTGATATCTCTATATTTGCCAATATTATTGGCTTAATAAACAAATCTGCGATTAATGCCGAAGCAACTTCTCAAGATGGTGGAAACATTAAACTGCAAATAGCAAACTTGATTCTGCTACGTCGTGATAGTCAGATTTCTACCAGCGCAGGTAGTGAACGTAGTCCCGGTAATGGTGGCAATATAAATATTAAGGCTGACTTCCTAGTTGCTATACCTAGTGAAGACAGCGATATCACTGCTAATTCCTTTGGGGGTAAAGGAGGAGTTATAAATATCACGGCACAAAAACTTTTTGGGCTAGAAGTTGGTAATAAGCCAACTTCCTTGAGTGAGATTACAGCTTTCTCTCAAATTTCCCCCACGCTAAATGGTGAAATTACTCTTAACCAGCCTACATTTGACCCTACTCAAGGATTGGTGGAACTGCCCCAAACCATTATTGACCCTGCTGCCCTAATTGCCCAAAATCCCTGTCAACGGGGTGTAGGCAGCAAATTTATCATTACTGGACGCGGTGGTTTACCACCTAGCCCCAATGAAGGAACTAGCAGTGACGCTGTGCAAGTCGATTTAGTCGAGCCTGCAACTGGGGGAAGCGAAGGAGCAGGGGAGCAGAGGAGCAGGGGAGCAGAGGAGAAAAATAAATATTCAGTTTCTAAACCAATTGTGCCTGCCCAAGGATGGATATTCGACAAGAATGGTGAGGTGATGCTTACAGCATACGACCCTACAGGTACGGGTTCGCAACGTCTCCTTAATTCAGATGTCTGTCCAGTACCTTGAATTAATTCGTAATTCGTAATTAAACGTGGTGTGCAACGTTCTTTTAAACCTAACCCCCAACCCCTTCCCTACAGGGGAAGTGGAACAAGAGTCAAAGCCTCTACCCGTCGCGGAGAGAGGTTTGGAGAGGAGTTAAGCCAAAGTCTGAAATTCACGTATTTTTAACCCATAAAGAAAAAATCAATGAGGAAGGCAGAATATGAATTTCAAACTGTCTAACCTATTTCAGAGATTACAAAATCTAGCCAAACGATCGCTCACAGTAACTAAACCGCGATCGCTCATCCTATTAATACTTTTATTTCTCCTCTCCTTGAGCATTCCCCTGATCGCTCACCAAGTATCTGCATCATCTATCATCGTTCAAACTCAGCAAAATCCCTTACAACTGGTAGAACAAGCCAAAAAACTCTACACTACCGGACAGTTTGAGCAAGCGGCTTTAGTTTGGCAACAAACGGCTGAAGCTTATGCTGCTCAAGGGGATAATCTCAATCAGGCAATGGCTTTGAGTAATCTTTCGCTTACAGAGCAACAACTAGGTAAGTGGGCTGAAGCAAAACAGGCGATCGCAACTAGTCTCAAACTCCTAGAAACCCAGGAAAAAACACCAACGCAACGCCGCATCCAGGCGCAAACGTTGGATATTCAAGGACAGCTACAACTAGCTGTTGGGCAATCACAAATAGCCCTGAAAACTTGGCAACAGGCAGCTGATATATATAAGAATATTGGCAATAAACATAAGTTCATCCAGAGTCAGATTAACCAAGCTCAGGCAATGCAAGAATTAGGGCTTTATCGCCGGGCTTGTGAACTATTACTAGAATCTTTAGAACTTGAGCATCAAGACCTTGATATCTCAAAACAACAGTTGCAAACCCTGACAAAGAAATTCTCAGGAATAGGCGATTTAGCGTCTTTACAAGTTTTAGGATTACGTAGTCTTGGTGATGTTCTGCGAGTAATTGGCAACAGCGAACAATCCCAACTAATCTTGGCAGAAAGTGTGAAATTAGCAAAACAATTGGGTGATTCCCAAAACTTGGCTGCTAGCTATTTCAGTTTAGGTAATACAGTTCTGTCTTTGGGTAATCAAAAAGCCCAAATAGAAACCATTGCCACGCCAATTACATTCACATCATCTCAAGACTGCATGGCACGAGCAAATAATACTGTTTCCGAACTATACCAACAAGCAGCAGCCTGCTATCACCAAGCTGAATTATCTACCGATGCAAACATTAGCGCCAAGGCAAAACTGAATTTACTCAGTCTCCTCATCGAGACTCAACAATGGTCTGAGATATCAACGCTACTGCCTAAAATTCAATCCCAGCTAGATAAATTGCCAATGAGTCATGGAGCCATCTATGCTCAAATAAATTTGGCACAAAATCTAATTTGTCTGAAATCAGCAGTAAATCCAGAAGTATCTCAACTGTCGTCCCCCCTACTTCAGCAGTGTGGTGTAAGCCAGGAAAAAACAACTAACACTGGGGGTAATACTTTGCAACCTACGCTGATTCCTGCGTGGGAAGATATTGCAAAAATTGTCACCACCGCACGTAACCAGGCTCAAGTTTTGCAAGACAACCAAGCACAAGCCTACGCTTTAGGTTATTTAGGCGGAGTTTACCAAGAAATTGGGGAAATACCAAATGCTCAAAGGTTTACTCAAGAAGCATTGCAACTAGTTTCGGCTTTTGATGCGCCACATATTGCCTATCGTTGGCAATGGCAATTAGGACGACTGCGGCGAATTCAGGAGAACCAACCAGGAGCCATCGCAGCGTATACAGCTGCGGTTGAAACTCTCAAGTCACTGCGGAAAGACTTAACTGTAATTAATCCAGACATACAATACACGTTTCGAGACAGTGTAGCCCCAGTTTATCGGGAATTTGTCGGTTTACTGTTGCAAGCTAATAACTCTAACCAAACCAACCTCAAACAAGCTCGTGATGCAATTGAAGCACTTCAGCTGGCAGAACTGGATGATTACTTTCGAGATGCCTGCATTGAAGCTAAACCACAACAGATTGATCGAGTCGTAGATAAAGCTACTCCAGCAGCAGCAGTTTTATATACAATTACTTTGCCGGATCGCTTAGAGTTAATTCTCAAATTGCCAGGGCAAGAAAACTTAGAACACTACACTACAACAGTTACTCAAGCCCAATTAAAAGACAACTTAACACAATTAATAGAGCGTCTCAATGATAAAACACGCTTTGCTGGTGAAATTCAGGAATTATCACAACAGACATATGATTGGTTAATTAAACCAGCACAAAGCAAGTTAGTTGATAGTAAAGTCAAAACTTTAGTATTTGTATTGGATGGTCTATTACGAAATATTCCGATGGCAGTTCTTTATGATCACGCCAGTCAGGAATATTTAGTACAAAAATATGCTTTAGTTATCACCCCTGGTCTTCAACTGATCAGTCCTCGTCCTTTAGCAGATGTCCGCCTCAATGCCATGCTTGCTGGAATGAGTGAACAGCGTAGTTTTCCTGACGAAAATCAGTTATTCTCTAATCTTAAATTTGTACCTAATGAATTAGGAAAAATTCAAAACCAAGTGCCAAACAATGAAAAGTTACTGGATCAGAATTTTCTCAAAGCTACGCTGCAAGAGCATCTAGCAAATGCCAAATATACTATTGTTCACTTAGCAACTCACGGAGAATTTAACTCTGACCCCGAAAAAACTTTTATTGCTACCTGGGATCACCTAATTAAAATCAAAGATTTGGATAAATTACTGCGATCAGGTAAGACAAATCAACCAATATCGATTGAACTACTTGTTCTCAGTGCTTGTAAAACAGCCACAGGAGACAGCCGCGCTACTTTAGGGCTAGCTGGTGTTGCTGTACGAGCCGGAGCAAGAAGTACACTAGCCAGCTTGTGGTCAGTAAATGATGAGTCTACATCTGAACTCATGGGTGAATTTTATCGTGAATTAGTTAATGCCAATGGCCGAAAAAATGTCAGTAAAGCTGAGGCTCTCCAGCAAGCTCAGTTAGCTCTGTTAAACAATCGCGATCGCAATAAAAAATGGGAGCGTCCTTATTATTGGGCCCCCTTTGTTTTAGTAGGGAATTGGCTTTAATTTTGGGAAACTACAGTACCAAAACTATATTCTTGAGCCAGTCTTTCTAAGCCAACCACACCATTAGCTTTTAATAAATCAGCCCATTCCTGTTTTAATGTTGGATCTTGTGGATTGCGACGGCGACGTTCAGCTAAGTTATTCAACGCATCATACCAAATCTTATTATTTAAATAGCTTTGGTAATCATTAGTATTAGCAGAACCAAGGTTGATTCGTTCTACTATTCCACCAACATCAAAACTATTTCCATCATTACAAACCATCCGAAAAGACCAATTATAAACCTTGCCTTGTTTTAATGAGTTTTGGGGTTTTGATGGCACAGTCACACTAACAATTCCTGGTGTTGATTGAAGTGTGTATCGAGTTCTTTCTATGGTTTTTTGTTCTGCTTCATTTTGCAATACTAACTCAGCATATCTGATATCTTTCGGCAGATTAGGAACATAAACCCAAAAAGTAGGATACTCAGAGACAGTAGATCCCCCATTCTTAGGCACCAAAGCAGTTAGTTCCGTTGCTTCTATTCCATCACAATTACCACGGCTAGCAGCATCTGTTTGTCGATTTGGTCTACCTGTTGAAGTAAAATCTAGCTTTTGTCTCCGAGATGATTGTACTAAACGAAAGTTAGAATTTATAGTTAATCTGGGAGACTCTGCAAATACTAATATGGGGTAGCTTGTCAAGCCAGCCATAACCCAAAACAAAAAGAGGATAAGAGAATTTTTTGGAAAAGTTCGCTTCTTGTTACTCATAATTTCCTCTAAAAACTATTAACTATTGGTAGGAGTAGTAGGAGTAGTAGGAGTAGTAGGAGTGCTAGGAGCGCTAGGAGTACTAGAAGTGGTAGAAGTGATTTGCACATACGTTAAGGCAATTACTACGCACACTCCTGTTAGGAACAAACTAAGTATTGTGGGTATAACTGGCAACCACCCACCCTGCATAAAAGCTAAACGACATAGTCCATATAAAATACTGATCGCTATAACCACAACTAGCCCCCTCCTAATTGGCGATCGCCAATACTCAATCAATATCCCTACGAAGAATGCCCAAAGCCAAACCCAGATAATTTCTACCGCCTGTGGCCACCACCACAACAAGGGTCGTTGATTTAACACAGCACTAATAATTTGACTCACCATGTGTGCCTGAATTAACACTCCAGGCATTTCTGTACCATAAGGAGTCATATGAAAATCCCTAAAACTACGGGCAGTAGTACCGATTAAAACAATGCGATTATTAACGAGACTTGGTAGTTTAGCGTCTTGCGAACCTTCAAGGATATCCGTCAAGCTTATTTGCTGGGCAATTGATTCATCTGGTTTCAGCGATCGATAATTGAGGAGAATTTGGTAGCCCAAATCTTCTGTTCTTGGTAACTGATACCCACCAGCATCTGAAACTAACTTGGGAAAAATTACTGTACCAATTTGTAACCTCTGATCTACAGTCTGTTGGATTGGTGAAATATTTTCTGTTTCTAAGTAACGAAGTGCAATTCGTAGGCTAAATGATTGATCTGTATAACATTGGCTGCTAGGTGTCTGAGCTAATAATTGGCGACGGATAACCTTGTTTGGATCTTCGGGAATATTACTAAATCCCAAACGTTGATATTGTGCTAATTGAATTTCAGGTGAAGCTTTTATACCTCCAATACTGCACGTAAGAATCAAATTGTTGTTCTCCTGCAATTGTTTTACTAAGTCTTTGAATTGTAGGTTGACACCAAAATCACGAAAAATATCCAAACCAATGACTCGCGGTTGATGCGGATTCAATTTTTGTAAAAGTGCATCAAGTGCTTGGTCTGATAGTGATGCGGCTCTCCTTTCCATATTTTTCTGAGCTTGATATTCCAGATCATCATCGTTAATTGTGATTATTAGTAGGCGAGAATCTGGTTGCTCAATAGGCCGCGATCGCATCATATAATCAAATGCTGCCAACTCAGATGGCTGCAACATCCCTAAAGGTCGTACCACTCCCATCAACAAACCAACGATTATTACACTAGTTAGGAATGCAGTTTGGAATTTCCTCATTGGTAGAGTAGGTTTTCCCTTCCCGTTTGCCCTTGAGGGTTCTCCTGTGTTTTCTGCTTCCCGCATATATCGCAGAACTGTGATCAATGTGGTTGCTGCTGCTGTCAGTGCTGAAATTAAGGTCGGAAAATCCATCTGACACCTCCATGAAGGGTCTGTAAACAGGCAATGAGAAGGGATTTTAGCTTCTATTGTCTACAATCACAAAATCATTTCGTCGGTCATTGGTAGAGGTTTTGTAGGCAATTAAAATCTCTTGAGCATCTAAAATTCGAGAAAATGCCAAAGTGCAAGGTTGTCCCCAAGGTAAGCCAAAATCATGAACATTGCCGGAAATTTCTCAGAAGTACATCCGACCAAATTTTAGTGCTGCTGTGGATTGAAAGATTCTGACAATTTGAGAAATCTTTTGGTAAATTCTACAATTTTGATTTTGATTTTGATGTTTTTATATTAATCTGATTTATTTGGCAAATTAATCTAATGGAAGAGAAACAAACATAAGGATTTTATGCAGCTATCCAATCAATTAAGAATTCTTTAAGAGTGCTACGACAAAAGCTGTAGACAAGAATGCCAATAAATGTTGAGTGTAAATTTTACCCGTTTATCTTTATATTGCTGATCCCCCAAATTTAAACCTCTAACCAAAGTTAGATAAATTTAGTCAAAAGTTAGAGTTTAGAGTAAACTTTTTTGCCGAATAAAAAGTTTACTTAATGCCGTGTACAACTTTATCTCAAAGCTAACCCCCAATCCTTTCCCTATGTTCGTACAGCGTCTCAAAGAGAGAGAAGGGGAGCAAGAATCAAAAGCCTATCGACCTTTCGGGGATAGATTTGGAGAGAGGTTACAAGAATAGGTCGCACATCGCATTACTTAATGAAATTCAGTTGTTGAGGAATATATCATCTTCATCTATTTATAGAGATAGTTTTGTATCCTTTTGTTAATTAAGTTTTACCAAAATTGGTAAAGTTACTTTATACAATAATTTCCTCACAAGTTCCTCAAATTATTTTTTTAAATTTGGGAAGTAGATAAATTTAGTAACAATGTTATGACAGTCTTAACAAAATTACAGCAGTTTCTTAAATCAATTAAAGAAGCTCCTGCACAAATCATTAACTACATCTCAAGTGCAGCAGCGAGAATTTTCTCACCCAAGGATGATGATTATCCAGATACAGGGGTTCAACCTTTTGAGGGAGATATTCCTGATGATAAAAGAAAGTTTTGAGCGGATATTTAAGAAGTATCAAACTTTGGCTGGGTAATATTAGGACATAACATTAAGCTCATTCCATCCCCTTTTAGGGGATGGGATAACACGTGCATACTGATGACTGATGAAGGTTGACGGTTAACAGTCATCAGTCAACAGTTAACGACGGCATTGAATAAGTGGGCTTCCCGCCGCCTTGGTGATAGTACTCCAGTTACCATCGCTGTTATGTCCGTCCAGAAGATTGACTACGATCGCAAACTATAATTGTCGAATATCAAAATCCTGAAACGCAGACACGGGAAATTTTGGCAGTCGGTTGGTTAAATAAATCGCATGGTACGAATGAAGCAGAATTCGCTATTGTGGTATGCGATCGCTGTCAGGGTATATTAACCGAGTTACTGCGACGGCTGCTGGCACTTTAAATCACAAACCTATCAATTCTTCACAAGTTTCTCAACTTCTTATCCTAATGTCGAAAGTAGATCCACTTTAGTCATTGCTAGCGCTTAAAGACTTTCACCGGTGCAAGAAGATGAACAAGAGAAGCTTTGCAACCATAGACGGCAATGAAGCTGTTGCCCAAGTCGTCTATCGACTGAATGAAGTCATTGCGATTTATCCCATTACTCCCTCTTCACCAATGGCTGAGTGGGCAGATACTTGGGCTAGTGAAGGCAAACCCAACATTTGGGGTACTGTTCCCTCGGTGGTAGAGATGCAAAGTGAAGGAGGTGTAGCTGGTGCTGTACATGGTGCTTTGCAAACTGGTTCACTGACAACCACATTTACAGCATCACAGGGATTATTGTTGATGATCCCCAATATGTACAAAATTGCTGGGGAATTAACACCTACAGTATTTCATATTGCCGCGCGATCGCTAGCCGCGCAAGCTCTCTCCATTTTCGGTGACCACAGCGATGTCATGGCAGCGCGGGGTACTGGTTTTGCCATGCTGTGTGCCGCATCAGTCCAAGAAGCACAGGATTTTGCTTTAATAGCAACGCGGACAACCTTAGAATCACGAATACCGTTCTTACACTTTTTTGATGGCTTTCGTACCTCCCACGAAATTAACAAAGTAGAAACTTTAACAGAAGATGATTTGCGAGAATTCATTCCCGATGAATTAGTATTTGCCCATCGATCACGCGCTCTCACCCCTGACAAACCAGTTTTGCGCGGTACAACACAAAACCCTGATATCTACTTCCAAGCCAGGGAAACTGTCAATCCTTACTATCTAGCTTGTGCAGACATCACCCAGAAAGTCATGGATGAATTTGCCGCGATGACTGGGCGACAGTACCAACTATTTGAATATCACGGCGACCCAGCAGCCGAACGAGTTATTGTGCTGATGGGTTCTGGTTGTGAGGCTGTACATGAAATAGTAGATTATCTCAACGCCCGTGGTGAGAAAGTGGGTGTTTTGAAAGTAAGACTATATCGCCCATTTGATGTAAAGCGTTTTGTCGCTGCTTTACCAACAACTATCCGTAGCATCGCAGTTTTAGACCGCACGAAAGAACCAGGTGCATCAGGTGAACCTCTCTATTTAGATGTGGTAAATGCAATTCATGAAGCTTCGAAAGCAGGGCCAAGCATTTCCCTATCTCCCCTTCCTCAAGTAGTGGGTGGTCGTTACGGTTTATCTTCTAAAGAATTTACGCCAGCGATGATTAAAGCCGTCTTTGATAACCTTGCTGCGGCTGAACAAAAAAAAAATAATTTCACCATCGGTATTAACGATGATATCACCCACACCAGCTTGAATTATAACCTTGACTTTAGCATTGAACCAGACAACATAGTAAGAGCAATTTTTTATGGTTTGGGTGCAGATGGGACAGTGGGCGCTAATAAAAACTCAATCAAAATTATTGGAGAAGAAACAAGCAATTACGCTCAAGGCTATTTTGTCTACGACTCCAAGAAATCAGGTTCTGTCACAGTTTCTCACTTACGCTTTGGTTCACAACCAATTCGCTCAACCTATTTAATCAGCAAAGCTAACTTTGTCGGCTGTCATCAATGGGAATTTATCGAAAAATTTCCTATCCTGAAAGACATCATACCAGACGGCACATTCTTAGTTAATTCACCTTATGAACAGGATGAAGTTTGGGATCATCTGCCGCCATCAGTACAAGAGCAAATTATTCAAAAGCGTCTGAAATTTTATGTAATTAATGCGTATAAAGTTGCTCGTCAAGCAGGCATGGCTGGCAGAATCAACACAGTAATGCAGGTTTGTTTCTTCGCTTTGTCGGGTGTATTGCCACGAGAAGAAGCGATGCCTTCGGCGAGCTACGCTAACGCCTCTATCAAAAACTCCATCCGCAAGATTTACAGCCAGAAGGGTGACGAAATTGTACAGATGAACATCAACGCGGTGGATACTACATTAGAGAATTTGTATGAGGTGGGAAATAGGGAATTGGGAATAGGGAATGGGAAAGAAAAACAATCCCCAACTCTTGATACTGCACCTGCTTTTGTCCGTGATGTCTTAGGTAAAATGATTGCCCGTCAAGGAGATGAACTGCCAGTTAGTGCTTTACCAGCAGACGGGACTTATCCCACTGGTACAGCAAAATGGGAAAAGCGTAACATTGCCCAAGAAATACCCGTTTGGGATACAGATGTCTGCATTCAATGTGGTAAGTGCGTGATGGTGTGCCCTCACAGTGTCATTCGGAGTAAGGTTTACGAACCACAGCAGTTAGAAAATGCACCATCGACCTTTAAGAGTGCCAATGCCAAAGACCACGATTGGCAAGGTTTGAAATACACTATCCAAGTGGCAGCAGAAGATTGCACTGGCTGCGGAATTTGCGTAGATGTGTGCCCAGCGAAGAATAAATCAGAACTACGCCGCAAAGCCATCAATATGGAACCGCAAAGACCATTACGCGAACAAGAACGGGAAAATTGGGACTTCTTTTTGAATATTCCTAATCCAGATAGAAGCCATCTAAAGCTGACTCATATTAACCAACAGCAGATGCAAGAACCATTATTTGAATTTTCTGGGGCTTGCGCTGGTTGTGGCGAGACACCTTATATTAAGTTAGCAACGCAGCTGTTTGGCGATCGCATGATTGTTGCCAACGCCACCGGTTGTTCTTCTATCTATGGTGGTAATTTACCCACCACACCTTGGACGCACAATCTCCAAGGACGCGGACCAGCTTGGTCTAATAGTTTATTTGAAGATAACGCCGAATTTGGACTTGGTTTTCGCATTTCGATTGATAAACAAGCAGAATTTGCTGCGGAATTACTCAAACAACTGACAACAGATGTAGGTGAAGAACTGGCAAATAGTATCCTTAATGCCGAACAAAAAGATGAAGCTGATATTTGGGAACAACGAGAAAGGGTAGCGCTATTGAAACAGAAGTTAGATAAAATTTTGACTGCGGAAATAGACACCAATTTAAAATCTAAAATCCAAAATCTAAAATCGCTAGCTGATTACTTAGTGAAAAAGAGTGTTTGGATTATCGGTGGTGATGGCTGGGGTTACGATATCGGATTCGGTGGACTAGATCACGTCTTAGCCAGTGGACACAACGTTAATATTCTCATTCTTGATACTGAAGTTTATTCCAATACAGGTGGACAAATGTCCAAAGCCACGCCCAAAGCAGCTGTAGCTAAATTTGCGGCTGGGGGTAAAGTTGCACCTAAAAAAGACTTGGGTTTAATGGCGATGACTTACGGCAATGTCTATATTGCCAGCGTCGCAATGGGCGCACGCGATGAACACACCCTCAAGGCTTTCCTGGAAGCTGAGGCTTATGAAGGCCCATCGCTAATTATTGCCTACAGCCATTGCATTGCCCACGGAATCAATATGAGTACAGCAATGCAGAATCAAAAAGCTGCTGTCGATTCAGGTCAATGGTTACTGTATCGATTTAATCCAGACCGCATCAAGCAAGGAATAAACCCACTACAACTTGATTCGCGCACACCAAAGTTACCATTAGAGAAATATATGTATTTGGAAAACCGCTTCAAGATGTTGACTAAGAGTAACAAAGAAGTGGCACAGCAATTACTTAAAGAAGCTCAAGCAGATGTGAAAACCCGTTGGCAAATGTATCAATATTTGGCTGCAAGAAATTATTGAAAATTAAATATTTTGCCTAATCTCTCTTCTCTGAGTGAGAGGATGTTTTAAAAGTCATTTGATTGGTATAAAACCTTTTGTTATCCCCCTAAAATCCTCTAATATCATGTCCGGTAAAAGACTTATCATTAAGACCGCATTTCTCGCTGGGGGCAGGGAGCAGGGGGAAAGAGAGTTTTAAGATTTTTGCATAGATGCCCTGAATAATAACTAATTAAGCGGACATGATATAAAAAACAGGGAATTTGATTCCGACTACCCGCTTTCTAAGGGGTTAGGGGGAATAAACAAATGCCTAAAATTACAGCCAACCACTTTTAAAATATCCTCTGAGATTATTTTTAAATTTATCTTCACGGCTTAAATAGAATATTTTAACAAACAACGCGCAGCGTCTGGTAATAGAAGGAGTTCGAGGACGTAAAGGAAAGATAAATAGAGTATTTCCAGATATATCTCACCCAAATATTTTAGCAACTAAAGATTTTGTACAGAAGAAAACAAGTTTCTACATAACATTGAAAATAGGAGTAAAGATGATGGATTTGACTACAACTTATATGGGGATGAAATTGCGATCGCCTCTTGTTCCCTCTGCATCACCTCTATCTGAGGACATTGACAACATTCGGCAGATGGAAGACGCGGGTGCAGCAGCGATAGTCATGCATTCGCTGTTTGAGGAACAGTTGCGCCTAGAATATTATGAACTCCATCATCACCTTACCCAAGGTACTGAAAGTTTTCCTGAAGCCTTAACTTACTTCCCTAATTCAACCAGCTTTCGGGTGGGGCCAGAAACTTATTTAGAGCATATCCATAAAGCTAAGGAAAAGGTGAGCATTCCGATTATTGCCAGCCTCAATGGATCATCCGTTGGTGGATGGACAAACTATGCCAAACAAATTCAGCAAGCAGGAGCAAACGCACTGGAATTGAATATTTACTACGTTCCTACCGATATGGAACTAACAAGTAATGAAATTGAACAGACCTATATTAATATTCTTCGTGCAGTCAAAGTAGTAGTAACTATCCCCGTAGCAGTCAAACTCAGCCCGTACTTCACAAATACAGCAAATATGGCAAAACGTTTGGATGAGGTGGGGGCTGATGCTTTAGTACTATTTAACCGCTTTTATCAACCAGATATTAACCTCAACCTTCTGGAGGTTGAGCCTAATGTGCTGTTAAGCACACCGCAGTCGATGCGATTACCTCTGCGATGGATTGCAATTCTCTATGGACGCATTCATGCTGATTTAGCTGCAACCAGTGGTATCCACAGAGGAAATGATGCGTTAAAAATGCTCATGGCTGGTGCCAAGATTACGATGCTTTGCTCAGTACTGTTACAACATGGTATCAGCCACATTCGAGTCGTTGAGCAGGAAATACGCGAATGGATGGAAAAATACGAATACGAATCAGTACAGCAAATGCAGGGGAGTATGAGCCAAAAGTATTGCCCAAATCCCAGTGCTTTTGAACGTGCTCAGTATATGCGATCGCTTGCTACCTATAAACCTGAATGGGCAGCCACTCATGATACATCATATTATTTTGGTTAAAAGGGATAACACGAAAGACTGATGACGGTTAACGGTTAATGGTTAACCGTTAACGGCGGCGGGGCGGCTATCCCGGACAACCCAAAAAGCAAGTGGGGTTCCCGCCGCCTCGGTGATGATCTGACGGTGGCGATCGCAGTCGCAGAAGCTATCTGACAGTTACACCTGCGCTGACTAATTGATTAGCAAAAAAAATATGACAGCAGAGCATGGCTTTATTCTGGACTTCACAACTGTTCTAGGTGCTTCAGCATTAGGAGGATATCTAGCTAACCGACTGCGGCAACCTGTTTTGCTGGGTTATTTAGTGGCTGGATTGGCTCTAGGCCCTTATGGCTTCAAGCTGTTAAGTGATGTTCCACGGATTCAATCTTTAGCATCAATTGGTGTAGCTTTTTTGTTATTTGCCCTGGGTGTGGAATTTTCTTTAGCAGAGTTGAAGCGGGTCAAGGATATTGCAATAAAGGGTAGTTTGTTGCAAATTGGGCTAACTACGGCTTTGGTGGCATTTTTAACAATTGCGTTGGGTTGGGTTGAGAACTTTACACAAGGCATTTTTTTAGGGGTGGTTCTATCCCTGTCCTCCACAGCAGTAGTATTGAAAACTTTGACAGAACGAGGTGAAACGAATACAGTTCACGGTCAAGTCATGCTGGCAATTTTAATTGCTCAGGATTTAGCGTTGGGATTGATGTTAGCATTTTTACCTGTCCTCAACCAACCAGAAAGACTTGCTTGGGCGATAGGTATGGCTTTGCTGAAAGTTTTGCTATTTTTAGCATTAGCGATCGCCTTTGGTCGTTGGATAGTGCCGAAGTTAATTAGTAACGTGGCAGCTACGGAAAGCACAGAGTTATTCGTTCTGACCGTAATTGCTCTGTGTTTGGGTGTGGCTTTGGTGACAGCTAAACTGGGTCTGTCAATCGAGATGGGTGCATTTATTGCCGGGTTAATGGTTTCGGAGATTGAACATGCAGATCATGCCCTCGCCAAAGTTTTACCTTTAAGAGATACCTTTGCTTGTCTATTCTTTGCTTCCATTGGAATGTTGATCGATCCAGTCGCACTCATCCAAAATTTGGGGCTAGTTTTGGGACTGGTAACTCTAGTTATGTTGGGTAAAGCAATTGTTGTGATGCCAATCATTTTTAAATTTGGCTATTCACTCAAGACTACCATCCTTACCAGTCTGGGGATTAATCAGATTGGAGAGTTTTCTTTTGTCTTAGCTTTAGCAGGTTTACAACTCCAACTTATTCCCGAAAGAACTTATTTTATACTATTAGAGACAACAGCAATTACACTAGTTTTGACTCCCATATCGCTCAATATTGCGCCGCAGTTGGTAGAATATCTCACCCAGCTACCGTTTTTTGCTAAATCACTGCGACAATTTACAGAACCCAACATCTTCTCAATTCCAGAAACTATTAGTGGTCATGTTGTGGTTGCAGGTTACGGAAGAGTCGGGCAAGTGATTGTGAATATTTTGCTCAATCAGGGATATGTAGTCTTAGTCATTGAAAATAGTGAAGCCGCTATTCAAAGATTGAGAATGCAGCGTATCCCCTACATTTTTGGTGATGCTGATTCCGAATTAGTGTTAGAGAAAACTCATTTAGAAACTGCCAAAGCCCTAGCAATTGCCTTACCTGATCCTGCCAGTTCGCGATTACTTCTAAAACGCGCATTAGCGATCGCTCCTAAATTAGATGTAATTGCGCGATCGCACCACGATAATGAAATTGACCTACTCACGCAAATGGGAGCCAAGGAAGTCGTCCAACCAGAATTTGAAGCCGCCCTAGAATTAGGCGCACATCTCCTAGCCACTTTAGGGGCAGCAAAAAGCCAGATTGATCGGGTAATTACTGATATTCGCACCGACAGATATCGTAGTATCAGACCAGGGAGATGAATATAGTTTCTAATGCTTGACCAGCCGAACTTGCCATTCATCTGCGATCGGCAAAATCAACAATATACCATTTGCTAGATTCGGCTGGCTTACTGAGTGAAGAAAATAACAGATATATGCAGAAGTACGATAAGTAATAAAATGGAAGTTGCCATTCGCAAGACAGCACAGATCCTTGAGCAAGTTCATCAATCAGAGTCGGCACTTGGGCTAAAAAACGAAGCCTGTCGTTCAAAATTCTTTATTCATCCTAATTCCACATCAAAAGTTTGCCTATTCTTGCATGGTTTCACGGCAGGGCCTTACCAGTTTGAGCCAATCGGCAAAGCTTTTTTTAAAGCAGGATACAACGTTTTGATTCCTTTACAACCCGGTCATGGACGCTCAGGTAACTGGAGCCGTCAAAATCCTCCACCACTCCCAACAGATATTCAGATATATCAGGAATTTGTCATCAAATGGTTGCAGATTGCCAAAACGATAGGTCAACAAGTTGTAATTGGTGGATTATCTACAGGTGGAACTTTAGCTGCTTGGTTAGCTTTAAAGCATCCCCAGCAGATTGACCGCACCTTATTGTTCACCCCTTATTTGGGTAGCCGCTATTCACTATTCGATCAGCTGATCAAAATTTTGCCAATTTACTTTGAATGGTTCAACAAAGATGCATCAGGCAATTTTGGTTATAAAGGTTTTTATCTCAAGGCATTAAGGATATTTCTTGAATTGGGAGATCAGATTTTAGAAAAGGCTCAAGGCTCTGTTTCTGCCCCTATGTTAATGGTGTGTAGTGAAGGAGATCAGGCTGTTAGTCGCTCCAAACAGCAGGATTTTTTCCGAAGAGTACTTAAGCAGCAACCGAAATCCTGGTATTACTGTTTCGATGATTCGCTTCACATTGAACATCGGATGATGACGAAACTGGAAGACAATGATTATGAAGAACTGGTAATTACCCTTGCTAAAGCATTTGTTGAGAGTGATTTGAGTTGGGTCGAGTTTCAGCAAATGGCAAAGCGGATAGCGCAAGGGCAAATGTATGACCAAATCATGCGAGAATTCAACTTTGATGGACAAGTTTCTCAACAACTATCTGCAATGATGACTCAAGGTTTTGGCTGTGAGCATCTTAAATGTATCAATCCAGATTCATAATAATTTGTACATTTACCTAATGACTGATGACTGATGACTGTTAACCGTCAACAGTCAACAGTTAACAGTACACTCATAGGGGCACGGCAGTGCCGTGCCCCTACACCTGGCGATATAATGTTGTACCTTTAGACGCGCATCAGCTTACTATCTCTAATCAGTACTTTTCACCCTTTCAAACAAAGCCCGATAAACAGGTTGACCCTTTTTTTGCGTACCTATTTCCCGTTCTGTAGGGACTGGTAGCGGGTTTTCAGCCAACCATTCTTCTGTACCCACTTTCTGATAAGCTGGGTGAGCTGCAAAGCGATCGCGCATTTCCACTGCAACAAATTCCATATCTGATTGCAGAAAGACAACTCCTCCAACCGCAAGATAATTGGCTAATTCTGCCACTAGTTCTGGTTGCACTACACGGCGTTTAGCATGGCGGGTTTTAAACCAAGGATCGGGGAATTGAATTGTAACGCGTTGTAAACTTCCTGAAGGGAGGGAAAATAACAGCGATCGCAGTGAGTTATTCACATTGCAAAATAAGTAGTGCAGGTTTGTTAAAGCCAACTCAGAACGTAATTTATTCGCCTCCACCACCAGCGCTTCCCGAATTTCCAAGCCAAGAAAATTCCAGTTGGGTTCTATTTGGGCCATATTTACCAAAAATAGTCCTTTAGCGCAGCCAATATCTAAATGTAGTGGTTGATTTGGCTTTGCATAAATTTTTTCCAAGTCTTGGGGACTTGCTGGTGTTTGATACTTTTTACCCAGTGGATTAACATGCTGGCGAACTCGGACTGCTGCCAAAATTTGATCTCCTTTACGTGAAAATATTTTGTTTATTCTGATACCAATTTCTGTGAATGTTCGTTTAATTACATCTTGGAAAGCTTTATCCATTTCTGCTGTTTGTCTCAGTAGAAATGATAAACTATTGTTTCATTTTTCAGACCTTATTTAGTGACAAGTCGAGTAAATAACGGTTATAAAAGTAAGAGCTTATAAAGCCAATTTAGATTGTTGTCTTAAATTTACCGCGTAATATTTCAATTTAGGCAATTTTACACCAAGCAACCTTTTCGTTCATTGCTCTTGTTAATTAGCTAGAGCTTATAAACTGTAAATTATTATACTCTTTTTTAACTAGATATTTTGGTTAGCCTTCGAGTCAGAAAAAGGCAATACATGCTAGAATTGTATCAAATTATGGCAATTATTCAAGAGCAATTTAGAATAATTTTGCGCTTTGTTGAGTAAAAAAGCTAAAATCTACGATTTTTGGAGATTTTTAGGTTATGACAACCTCACAGGAGAGGATTATCCCGATAGACTTGCGAACCGAAATGTCGCAGTCTTATCTGGAATACGCCATGAGCGTGATAGTGGGTCGGGCGTTGCCAGATGCCAGGGATGGTCTAAAACCTGTGCATCGTCGCATTCTTTACGCAATGCACGAGCTAGGTCTGCTCCACGATCGCCCGTTTAAGAAATGCGCCCGTGTGGTGGGGGAAGTGTTGGGTAAATATCACCCCCACGGCGACACGGCAGTATATGATGCCTTGGTGCGGATGGCGCAGGATTTTTCCATGCGATCGCCCCTAGTAAACGGACATGGTAACTTCGGTTCGGTAGACAACGATCCGCCAGCCGCAATGCGGTACACAGAATGCCGCTTACAAGCTTTAACTAGCGCTGGGCTACTGCATGACATCGAGTATGAAACCGTAGATTTCGCAGATAACTTCGACGGTTCCCAGCAAGAACCCACAGTCTTACCGGCACGGATTCCTCAATTATTGCTCAACGGTTCCTCTGGGATTGCCGTGGGCATGGCAACCAACATTCCGCCGCACAATTTGGGCGAATTAATTGATGCTTTGGTGGCTGTAATCCACAATCCAGAAATCACCGATCTCGAATTAATGCAGTATGTCCACGGCCCAGACTTTCCGACTGGGGCGCAAATTTTAGGCACATCTGCCATTCGAGAAGCTTACACCACCGGGCGTGGTTCCATCACCATGCGTGGTGTCGCTAACATTGAAACCGTTGAACAACGGGGACGGCCGGATAGAGAAGCAATTATCATTACCGAATTGCCCTATCAAACCAATAAAGCGGCGCTGATTGAAAAAATCGCCGAAATGGTGAACGAAAAGCGGCTAGAGGGCATCGCAGATATCCGGGATGAAAGCGATCGCGACGGGATGCGAGTTGTTATCGAACTCAAGCGTGATGCTTATCCCCGCGTTGTACTGAACAACCTTTACAAACAAACGCCACTGCAAGCCAACTTTGGGGCGAATATGCTGGCGTTGGTGAATAGCGAACCCCAGGTACTCACCCTCAAACAGTTCTTAAGCGTCTTCTTAGATTTCCGCATCGAATCCATTGCCAGACGCACCCGTTACGAACTGCGGAAAGCCGAAGAACGTGATCATCTTCTGCAAGGGTTATTGATTGCCTTGTCCCAGTTAGATCCGATTATTGTCTTGATTCGCCATGCTCCCGATGCGCCCACAGCCAAAGGCGAGTTGATCACAACTTACGGACTTTCGGAAGTGCAAGCAGATGCAATTTTGCAGATGCAATTACGACGGTTGACTGCCTTAGAAGCAGACAAAATTCGTTTGGAACACGAGGAATTACAAGCGAAAATTACCGACTTGCAAGATATCTTGGCACGCCGGGAGAGAGTGCTAGAAATCATTGAAACCGAAGTCGGGCAACTGAAAACTAGCTTCGCCACACCCCGCCGCACGGTGATTTTACCAGGGGAAGGAGAATTAGACGATCGCGACTTAATTGCCAATGAAAAAGCGATAATTCTAGTTACAGAACAAGGCTACATCAAACGGATGCCAGTTAATACCTTTGAAGCACAAAGCCGTGCTACCAGAGGTAAAGCCGCAGCTAAGGTAAAAGATGATGATACCATTGAGCATTTTTTGACTTGCTGCGATCACGACAGTATTTTATTCTTTAGTGAGCGTGGTGTTGTTTATTGCCTGAGAGCGTATCAAATTCCAGCAAGTTCGCGTACTAGTCGCGGGACACCTATTGTCCAGATGCTACCCATTCCCAAAGAGGAAAAAATTACCTCGATTGTACCCGTTGACGAGTTTAGCAACGAAGAATATCTGGTCATGCTCACTAAGGGCGGCAATATCAAGAAAACCGAATTGGCAGCCTTTAGTCACATTCGCGCCAATGGTTTGATTGCCATTTCCTTAGAAGAAGGCGACCAACTGCGCTGGGTGCGACGCGCCAGAGTCGAGGACAGTGTAATCATTGGTTCTCGTAACGGAATGGCGATTAACTTCCGTTGCAACCACGAACAACTGCGTCCTTTAAGTAGAGCGACTCGTGGCGTGAAAGCCATGAAACTCAAAAATAAAGATGAACTGGTGGGTATGGATATTCTCCCCGCAGCAATTCTTGAAACTTTGGATGTTACAGAAGCCGAAATTGAAGATATCGAAGCAGTCGAAACAACCGAAACAATCGAAACAGAAGATATCGAAATTACCGAAATTAATGAAGAGTCCGTAGAAGTGCCTAGCAGTGGCGTAGTTGGCCCTTGGGTGTTGGTAATTACAATGGGAGGATATGGTAAGCGCGTACCCGTTGCCCAGTTCCGCCTGCAAAACCGTGCTGGTCAGGGTTTAATGGCAACCAAGTTCAAAAACCGCAAAAACAAAGACAAGTTGGCAACCCTACGCATTGTCAACAATGATGATGATGAAATCATGATGGTGACAAATCGCGGTATTATCATCCGTCAAGCGGTAAATGCTATTTCTATCCAATCGCGATCGGCAACTGGAGTCAGAGTGCAGCGTTTAGACGAAGATGACGCTATTACCGGAGTTGCAATAGTTCCACCTGATGCTGTCGATGCAGAAGAAGCAGAATAAAAAGCAGGGAGAGAGGTTAACCGCCTTACTCCCTTATTTAACTGCCTTAGCTAGCGGCATTTTAATGGGGCTAACCGTAGCCCCAGTAGGTGCATGGTTCTTGGCTTGGATTGCCCTAGTCCCCTTATGGGTGCTAGTTGTTACTTTAACTAAAGGCAAAAACCAATCCCCCCCGGCTTTCCTCTGGGGTATTGGTTATCACGGTGTCGCCCTATCTTGGATTACCGGAATTCATCCGATGACATGGTTGGGCGTTCCTTGGTTGCCAAGTTTGGCAATCACTCTTTTTTGTTGGGGATTTATCAGCCTCTTGGGAGGTGTATTCGTTGCTATTTGGGCGGCTGTGATGGTTCGCATAGCCGGACAAAAACCTTGGCTACGTGTACTGATTGGTACAGCCGTCTGGTGCGGCTTAGAGAGTCTGTGGAGTGCCGGCCCCCTGTGGTGGAGTTCTCTTGCTTACACGCAAAGTCCGCACAATCTCGTAATTGTACATTTGGGTCAACTCTCTGGGCCTAATACTGTGACAGCAGCAATAGTTGCTGTGAATGGTTTAATTGCTGAAGCATATATAAACCGCCGAGACACCAAGATTTCCTCTGTGTCGCGCCAGTTGCTAGAAGTCGGGGAACCGCAAGGGCGCACTGGCTTCTCTGCGCCTCTGCGGTTCATTAATAAATACTTAGTTATCGCTACAGGATTATTAATTACCTTACACCTCATCGGTTTTATCTTATACAGCCGTCCCATCACCCAAGTACCAGAAGCAGCCTTGAAAGTAGGGATTGTTCAGGGTAATATCCCGAACCGACTTCTCCGAAGTTCCGAAGGGTTTCGTCGCGCTCAAGAAAACTATACCAATGGATATCTGACTTTAGCAGATCAAGGTGTAGATGCAGTCCTCACCCCAGAAGGAGCTTTACCTATTTTCCAGCGCAACTTGATGCAAACTGCTTTAGTCTCAGCAGTGAAGAAAAAAGGCGTAGTTGCTTGGATTGGGGCTTTTGGCGAACGGGGAGACAGTTATACAATTAGCTTATTTACTTTCAATAGTAAGGGTGAAATTGTCAGCCGCTACGATAAGTCCAAACTAGTACCTCTGGGAGAATATATTCCCTTTGAAGAAATTTTAGGCGGACTAGTTCAACGCTTGTCGCCTTTGGAGGCACACCAAGTTCCTGGTTCAGCAAATCAGATATTTGACACTCCATTTGGTCGGGCGATCGCTAGTATATGTTATGAATCTGCTTTTCCTGAACAATTTCGCCGTCAAGCTGCTATGGGTGGGCAATTTATCCTCAGTTCTTCTAACGATGCCCATTACAGTGCATCCATGCCATTTCAGCACCATGCACAGGATATCATGCGGGCAATTGAAACTGATAGATGGTCAGCACGGGCAACGAATACAGGATATTCAGCCTTTGTAGATCCTCACGGTAAAACTTTGTGGATATCTAGATATAATACTTACGAAACTCATGCTGAAACAATTTATCGGCGACAGACACAAACTTTATATGTGCGTTGGAGTGATTGGTTAACACCTTTGTTGCTGGGATTAAGTGTCTTAGGATGGTTTGTGCAAAAGGTGATTAATTGAAAATAATTATATTTTGCTAGAAACTAACTCTTGAAATGCACAGTTTGAGCTAATTTGCAATTATCCACAAGGCTGTAATTTTAATACAATATTTCACCCCAATTTAAGTTTGAAAGAAGTGTATAAGCGATAATTTGCTGACTTTCAGGTGTTTTAATAAAGTTATTATCAAAAGTCTAGTGGAAGCAAAAACATGAAAGGTTTTAGGAAGTTATCCTCAATAGCACTATTGCTATGTGCCTTTGTGTATCCTCCCTCATTAGCTGAAGCCAAGGATATTTCTTTAACTAATGCTCGCAATGAACAGAGTGCTGCGCCAGATGCCAACCTAGTTGGAGATAAAACCGGAGAGCTTTTAATTGCTCAACGGCGGCGAGGACGATACCAAATTATTCGACGACGGCAGATTATCCGACGCCGCCAGCCTTTTGGAAGATACCAAATGATCCGACGAAGGCAGCCTTTTGGAAGATACCAAAATATCCAACGACGGCGCTCTTTTGGAAGATACCAAAATATCCAACGACGGCGCTCTTTTGGAAGATACCAAAATATCCAACGACGGCAGCCTTACGGAAGATACCAGATTATCCGACGACGGTATTGATGATAGCTGATGCAACTAACTAATGGTTAGTGGTTGAATCACCAACCACTAACCACTAACTATTGTTATCTTCTAATGACTTGCTACTACCTCTCCTTCAAGGCGAACCAGTCGGTCTGCCAAAAGTTTTTCAAGGTCTTCTAATGCCTTAGTGAAACCTTTGATGCCCTCGTCTAGTTTGTCGGTTGCCATGCGGTCAGCAGCGTGCATTTTGTCATAGCTAGCTTTGTCAATGGATATCTTTTCGATTGACAAACTTGCTGCCTTGGCGGGGTCAAGTTTACGTGGCAGTTCTGCAACAGTTGACTGCAATTCAGCCAAAAGTGACGGTGAAATAGTCAGTAAATCACTACCTGCAAGTTCAGTAATTTCACCAAGATTACGGAAGCTAGCTCCCATAACTTCAGTTTTATAGCCAAATTTCTTGTAGTAGTTGTAGATTTTGGTGACAGACAAAACTCCCGGATCTTCGGCTGCTGGATAGCTATCGCGTCCGGTATCTTTTTTGTACCAGTCGAGAATCCGACCGACGAAAGGAGAAATTAGGGTAACGCCAGCTTCTGCACAAGCGATCGCTTGGTGAAGACCAAACAACAAGGTAAGGTTACAGTGAATACCTTCTTTTTCGAGAATTTCCGCAGCGCGAATGCCTTCCCAGGTGGTGGCAATTTTAATTAAAACGCGATCGCGGCCAATTCCAGCAGCTTTATACTGGGCAATTAAATCCCGTGCTTTAGTCAGGGTAGCTTCGGTATCGTAAGACAAGCGAGCATCCACTTCCGTAGACACGCGACCGGGAATGATTTGTAAAATCTTTAATCCAAAGGCAACTGCCAAACGGTCAAAAGCTAAAGAAACTATCTGTGCTTGGGTGGCTCCGGCTCCAGCATCTTTCTTCGCCTCAAGTAAAGTTTGATCGACAATTCCCTGATATTCTGGCATTTGCGCCGCAGCAGTAATCAGAGAAGGATTGGTGGTGGCATCTTGGGGTTTAAATTTTTCAATTGCCTGGATATCCCCTGTATCGGCGACTACAACAGTCACTTCTCGCAATTGTTCCAGTAAATTCTTAGACATAAAATACTCCGTGATGTTTGTTTAGGATTTACTTATTCCCCAGTTCTTTACACTCTTTACTCTTCCTTCAATTCTGATTCTGGCAATTTTTCTTAATCATTGCCCAATTTTGCTTACTATCTTGAGCCACAGCCCTATTCTAAGTGCCTTATGCCGAAATTGGCTGTCCAATGGAATGCACTTTGATTAAACTAGTTGTGCCCGATTTACCAATTGGAACACCAGAGGTAATCACTACTTTATCGCCCTTATTCGCTAGGCCCATCACTACAACTGTGTTCACTACATTGGTAAACATCTCTTCGGCATTATGAACTGGTGGGATCAGCAAAGCTTCTACACCCCAAGAAAGGGCTAGTTGGCGATAAGCAGTGATGTCAGAGGTGAGGGCAATAATCGGAGAAGTAGGCCGATATTTAGACACCATTCTCGCCGTACTTCCTGATGAAGTGTTACAGAGAATTGCCCGTGAGCCTGTTTCATAAGCGATGCGACACACGGATTCTGCCACAGATTCGGTAACGCTGAGACTGCCTGCTTCATGACACCAGGCATGTCTGCTACCCTCATCTAAAGCTTGTTCTGTCCGCACGGCGATGTTGTGCATCATCTGGACGGCGGCGATGGGATATTGTCCGACAGCTGTTTCACCAGAAAGCATTACCGCATCCGTACCATCCAAGATGGAGTTGGCAACATCGGTTGCTTCGGCGCGGGTGGGGTCAGGAGCGCTAATCATCGACTCTAGCATTTGGGTGGCTGTAATCACCGGTTTGCCAGCACGATTGCAACGGCGAATAATATCTTTTTGAATTAGGGGGACTTCGTGAATTGGTACTTCTACCCCTAAATCGCCACGGGCAATCATAATCGCGTCGGCAACATTTAGAATGGAGTCAAAATTCTCTACTGCTTCTGCTCTTTCGATTTTGGCAATTAAGCGGATGGAAGCGCCAGCAGCTTCAATCATGCGCTTGGCGGGTTCTAAGTCTTGTGGTGATCGCACGAAGGACACCGCTACCCAGTCTACACCTAACTGAATCCCAAAGCGCAGATCCAGCAAGTCTTTTTCGGTGATCGAACTAACAGGTAAAGGAGTTTGTGGCAGATTTACTCCTTTGTGCGTAGAAATTAGCCCGCCAATTTTTACTTGGGCCCGAATGCGATCGGCATCGCGATCGGTAACAATCAACTTGACGCGACCATCATTAATCAAAATCGGTTCGCCTGGTCGCACCATTGCGAATAAAGTCGGCAATGGTAGGGGGAGTTCGTCAATACTCTCACCCTTTTCTTGCAAAACAAAGGTGACTTCACTACCAGCTTCCAGATTTAACCCTTCCGGTGGTAAGGTTCCCAAACGAATCTTGGGGCCACACAGGTCTTGCATAATTGCGATCGGCTTTTGCTGCTCAGTACTAATTTGCCTGAGATACTGAGCCGTTTGGGCGTGAAATTCATAGGCTCCGTGGGAAAAATTCAGCCGAGCCACATTCATCCCAGCTTCTACTAAAGCTTGCAGCTTTTCGGGTGCAGATGTAGCCGGCCCAACAGTACAAATGATTTTGGTTCGACGCATAGGGATTAGGGGTTGAGGAGTAACCTGCAAATTTGGATGGTGTAAGCGTAGGCGTAGCCTGTCGTAGACATCGCACAAGCCATACAAATTAACATGTGCTTTATATCACTGGTTTTGTAAATAAAGATACTAAATGGCGTTTTGTTTTCGCGGTATTTACCATTTGACCCAAATCCCAAAAGTCAAGGGTCAAAAGTCAAAAGTTAATGACCAATGACCAATGACTAATGACTAATGACCAATCAAACCACAGCAGCTGTCGGTGCGAGTTTTTCCTTTTGTGACATAGACAACATCAGATCAATCACGCGATTCGAGTAGCCCCACTCGTTGTCATACCAGGCAATTACCTTGAAAAAGTTGGAATTCAACTCAATCCCAGCACCTGCGTCGAAGATACTAGAATGGGTATCGCCTTGAAAATCTGTGGAAACTACTTCTTCATCTGTGTAACCCAGGATACCCGCTAGCGAACCTGCGGCAGCTTCCTTCATGGCAGCACAGATTTCCTTATAACTGGTGGCTTTGGCAGTTTTGAAAGTTAAATCAACTACAGAGACATCGGGAGTCGGAACTCGTAATGCCATACCAGTCAGCCTACCCTTCAATTCTGGTAAAACCAGTGCTACGGCTTTAGCTGCGCCTGTGGAGGAGGGAATAATATTCTGGCTTGCACCTCGACCACCTCGCCAGTCTTTCTTGCTAGGGCCGTCTACAGTTGGCTGAGTGGCAGTCATGGCATGGATTGTGGTCATTAACCCTTCGGTCAACCCAAAGTTGTCATTGATGACCTTAGCTATGGGAGCTAGACAGTTTGTAGTGCAGCTAGCATTGGATACAATGATATCCTTGCTGGAGTCAAATAGGTGATGATTTACACCCATTAGTAGGGTAGGAACTTTATCTGGATCTTTGGTGGGAGCGGAAATTACCACTCGCTTTGCACCTGCTTTCAGGTGGTTGGCCGCTCCTTCGTAGTCAGTGAAGAGTCCGGTGGCTTCTACGACATAATCTGCACCTAATTTTCCCCAAGGTAACTCTGCTGGATTTCTCACCGACACACAAGGAATGAAATGTCCGTCAATGAGAATGCCGTCTTCCCTGGCTTCAACCTTTTGCTTTAATTTCCCGTGGGTTGAGTCGTACTTTAATAGGTAAGCGAGGTTATCTGGTGGTACTAGGTCGTTAATTCCCACAAACTCGATGTTGGGGTTATCGATGCCAGCACGAAGCACGAGTCGCCCGATTCGGCCGAAGCCATTGATACCAACTTTCAATTTAGTCAAGATTAAACCTCCCGTTGTGGAAGTTGAACAAAAGGAGAAAGTTAAAAGTCAAAATAGATTGCCTTTTACTCTTTACTTTATGATCGTGACAGTTTCAGTCGGTTAAGGCATATTTACTTGGCATCTTTTAAGGATTGGGGGATTGGGGATTGGGGATTAAATAATTTTCTTTTGCAACCCACGATTGGTTAGGAGGTAAACAGCGAAAGTTCCTAGCCAGTGACTAGCTGCATAATGTTCAATTACAACATTTGTTAGTCCATGCTGACGATGGTGAAGGGCAGCAGAGCAAAGTGTTTCTATGCGGCGATCGCTATTTGCCAATCCAGAAATGATCCCCTCAAGCATCCAAGCACGACTGAGATTAAGACCGTAGAAGTGGGCTTGCATATAATCTTGAGGATTATCTACTCCGGCAGGTTCTAACCAATTTGCTGAATTATCAATGGGTATTTGTGGAAGAAAATCGGTGAGCCACTCAGCGAAAGCTGTTGTTGAGAGAACTCGCCGCATCAGGTCTGCTTCAGCAAGACCAGGAGAGAGAAAATCGTAGCCTAGCGGCTCGAATTGTAAGGAGTAGTTGCGATCGCTAAGATAAAATTGCCGTGCCTTGTTCTCTATTAACTGAATGAAGTCGGCATTTTCGGTAATCCGTGCCCAATCTAGCATCAAACCAAGTGCAAAAGCTGTTTGGCTATGCATCCCTGTGCGATTTGGGAGTTTCAGTCCATCAATCCAACGGTGTAAGTTACTAGCAATCAACTTTTCTAGCGGTTCCAATATCAGCCGCCATTCTTTCGCTTGAGGATGATTCCACTCGTGAAGTTCCGCAGCCAGTTGTAAAAGCCATGCCACACCATAAGGAAATTCAAAAAACGGTAGCCGTTGAAAATGGGCAATTTCTCCTTGAATCTTCTCAGGTGTCAGGCTTTGCTCAAGTGCTTGCTTTGACGCTGCATTGAAGGAGGCTTCAGGAAAATGACGCATCAGACGTACCAGCAACCAGTGACCATGTACGGCTGAATGCCAATCTAAGCAACCATAAAAAGCAGGAGTCAATTCACGCGGTGGTTTTATATCCTCGTCGCTATCAGCCCAATACAGACCACTATGGGGATATTCCCGCCCGATACAATCCAGCACCAATTGAGCAAATTGTGCCGCGATCGTTTCATTTATCTCCAATTTATCGAGTGGCATGGTCAGCCCCTTTGGGGAAGTCAAAAGTCAATAATTTTTAACCCCATAAATAAATTTAGGGGCTTTCTCGGCGCGGATAGCTTGGTAAAAGCGTAGCGTTTTTAATGCAGACGAACGCATTAAGATTGCATCGGGATGCATTGCCATTGCAGGGCGACGCATTAAGATTGCATTGGGATGCATTGGCATTGCGGAGCGACGCATTAAGATTGCATCGGGATGCATTGGCATTGCAGGCGAACGCATTAACATTGCATTGGGATGCATTGGCATTGCAGGCGAACGCATTAACATTGCATCGGGATGCATTGGCATTGCAAGGCATTGCCAAATTTAATTCGCTACGAATTAACCATCACTTGTGCTTCCGGTTTTACCCTAGCTTCTGCTTCCAGAAATTCAGCCACTTGAGCCTCAATTTCATCCCGAACAATCTGGCGATACTCCAAGAAATGCTCAATTTGGGCACAAACAGCTAAGTAGCTACTCACCCCACCCGGATTATGCTGATACATACTCCACAAGTTGCGCCAGAATTGCCAGCGTGTTTGACGACGTACACCTTGCCGCCAGCAAATGATTAGAAACGCTCGGAGTACTTTCCAGTTCAATGGTTTCTTGGCAGCTTTGCCTTTTTTCGGGTAGGTTGCTTCGCCCAAAAGCCGGAAATGTTTATATGTACGCTCCAAAAACCGCTCTGGCTCATACAAATCACAGAACGCCTGCACATATTCACGAGCGATGTCTTCTAAAGGTCGAGTTGGGACAAAATTCATCAACGTGGTTTGGTTGATATTCGCAGATTTATTGCGGAGTCGTCCTTCTTTTTCTAATCTATGCCAGAGGGCTGTATCTGGAAGCGCTTGCAGCATACTAAATAAGGCCGTGGGAATTGCTGTTTGCTCCACAAACTTGACAATTCGTGCGCCGGCTCCCGCCTTTTCGCCATCAAACCCAATGATAAAGCCTGCCATGACTCGCAACCCTGAGCGGGTAATTCTATTTACCGCCTCACTGAGTGAGTCTCTGGTATTCTGGTATTTCTGAGTGAAAGTGAGACTTTCTTCATCGGGGGTTTCAATTCCCAGAAAAACGGCTCCAAAATTACACGCTACCATCAAGTCCATCAGTTCTTGATCTTGGGCTAAATCAACTGAGGCTTCTGTGGCAAAGGAAAAGGGATAGTTATGTTCTACCATCCAGGGTAGAAGAGACTTCAGAAATAATTTGACATTCCGCTTATTACCGATGAAGTTGTCATCGACCATAAAAATACTGCGTCGCCAACCCAGTTTGTAGAGATAATCAAGTTCTGCTAAGAGTTGCTCTGGGTTTTTGGTGCGGGGTTTGCGACCATATAGCACAATAATGTCGCAGAATTCACACTGGAAGGGACATCCACGCGAAAATTGCACGGACATCTCGGCGTAGGCTTCAAATTCTAGCAAGTCAAAGCGAGGAGTTGGAGTATTAGTCACATCTGGTTTTTCACCGCCAGAGCGAAAAATACCTGTGCGATCGCCCCGTGCGATCGCTTCTACAAATAAGGGTAGGGTAATTTCCCCTTCGTCCAATATCAAGTAATCTGCTCCGGCGGATGTCATTTCATCTGGTAACGCTGTCGGGAAAGGGCCACCCACAGCTACCCGTTTACCTCTTTGTTTTGCTTCTAATATCTGAGAGAGCAAATCCTCTTTTTGCACAATCATCGCCGACATAATAACCAAATCTGCCCAAGCCCATTCTGCTTCCGTACAGACGCGAACATTTCGATCTACTAGCTTATACTCCCATTCCTGAGGTAATATCGCGGCTACAGTTACCAAGCCTAAAGGCGGTAGCATTGCTTTCCGGTCTAATAAAGCCAGTGTTTTTTCAAAAGACCAAAAACTTTTTGGAAAACGGGGGTATAGAAGTAAAACATTCATATTTGATGCTTATAAACCTTGATTTTAGCTGCTGGTTGAGTTCACATACAACTTAGCCACTCTGATAACACACTTAGAGAAGCCTTTGTATGTAGTAGCTGTAAACTCTACTATGACTGATTTAGACAAAGCAATATTTTTTAATACTGCTTTTAGATTAGAGAGGACTCAAAATTGCTCAAGAGTGCGAGAAGTGCGATCGCCCATGATTACATGGACAAGGAATGTGGGACGAAAGAATGTTCAACCTATTGGTTGATAGTTTCTAGATATGGTAGCGGTTGGTGAAAACCCTGAAGTGAAGCATCGACATTTCTAACGCCATAATTTCCTCTTAACACTAGGGCGTGTCTGTAAACTACAAAATCTATGATTCTGAACTTTTGAAGATTACTTCAGCATTACGTCTTTCTTTTTCTGAAGGATATTAATTTCTTAAAAATTCTTTACAAAATCGACTTTGCAGACAGCCAGGGGGGTAAAGAGGAGAAAAAACCCCAATTTATCGGGGGGTTGGGGGGATATTTGAGAGACAAACATGTTAACCGAACCGTATTGGGACGGATATAAAAGTAGGAGTTCAATATCTGCTCTTTTTCTGGCTTGGCAAATTGGCAACTCTGAGAAAATTAATTGTGTTATGTTCAACACTATACAAGGTGTATTTGCACTTTCAAGCTATTTAGACGGGCTGCAACCCGTCTTTATTTATCCCTAGATCCTTTTAACCTATTACTCCTGAAAGGGGGTGCAGTATTGTTAAATGAAAGCTATGCTTAGTTTCAGCTTTCAGATAGCGTTCTTGCAAGGGTTGCCACTCCTGCCACGACTGGTAACGATTTTCAGTTAACAAAGTAGCAAGGGTAGGCAGTTCAGTCTGAATTTCTGACTTGAAGACATCTGTAAGCCAATCAGTTAAGACCGCACTATCTTGCATCGTACCCAAAATTTCTTGGATACTTTTTACTTCTGTAAGATAAGCTGCATAAGACTCGCCATATAACTCAGTAAATAACTCCATCTGGTAGCGTATACGTTTAGCTTCTTTCCGCAAACTGTGAAGAATTTCACCTTCTGTTGTTAATTGTTTTTCTATCTTTTCTGGTTCCCAATTTTTATGGATTTTCACTTCTGATTCCACAAATTGAGTGCCAACTAGCCAACCCGGATGCAGTAAAAAGTTACTCACTTCTGGTAAAAGTAAATCTGGTAGCACCTGCTGAATAGTAAAAGATGCCAAAGGTTGATAATTAGGTTTTTCTAACCACTTGTCTAATGCATCTTTTAAAGACTTATAAGACTCATCTTTTAACGTTTTCTGCACACTCGATAGTACATCTTCGCGTTGTTTAGCTAAAGCTTTGAAAGCTGTTTGTAAAGATTCTTGTTCTTTGCGGGGTAAGTTTGGTTTGTAATTGTTTTCCAAACTTTCTTTGAGTACGTCTAAATCTCGGAGACTACCAAGACGACGGGCTATTTTACCAATATTTTTATCGCTAATTGGTTTCGGCACATCCACCGCTACCCCAAACCGAGTTACCGCTGTGCGTAAGCGACGCATTCCCACTCGCATTTGGTGTAGCGCTTCTGGGTCTTCATCTTTCTTCACTGATTTTTCCCACTTCAAGGTTTTCTTAAAGTGTTTCTCAATCGCTTGGTAGGCGTAGTCCCCTAGAGTTTTTACTGTGGGTTGTGTGGCTAATTTCATAATTGATCTTAAATGACGATTACCTCATGAGGTTATTGCATAATAACATTAGTTAAAAATTTGCATCTGCTTTTGATATTTTTTATTCAATGAGAATTATAAAGTATGCTTATGCTCTTTAAGACTTGCATCCTCTTTTAGCAACATATAATATCTATCAAAAGGATAGGAACAGATTCTCCCTTGATATTTGATATGATTTGCAGATTTTAAATATTTTTGTTACAGATTGTAGTTTACATTATAATAGCATAATTAACATTTTTATAACTATTAAGATGATTTAGAATGCCAAACTTAAATTTGCTCAATCAAGTTATTTTGACTTTTGTAGATAATTTTAAAGAACATAGAGAAGACTTATCGGCTGTGCTGCTAACACACCAGAAGTATTTATGGTTGGGTTCAGATGAAACCTCAACTATTGAACGTCTTTCTTTGGTTGATACTGATAAATTTACAGATCATCAACAATTTCGGGTAGCAGAATTTATCAATTTACCTGCACCAGAAGACCAAGAAATTGATATAGAAGGGCTTGCTTATACAGATAATTACTTATGGTTTGTTGGTTCTCATAGTTACAAACGCAAAAAAGCTAAACCTGATAAAACTGATGCACAAAACTTTAAAAGACTGGCAAAAATTGAATCAGAACCCAACCGTTACCTCTTAGGACGAATTCCTTTGATAGACGGTAAGCTATTCTCATCTTGCCCACATCCCCAAAATCCAGATGTGCAGTTGAATGCCGCTAAACTAGAGGTGACAAATGAGGGTAATTTACTGATGACAGCTTTAGCAGATGACCCCCATTTAGGCTTGTTCCTTAAGGCAGCAATTGCGGGGAAAGATAACGGCTTTGATATTGAAGGAATAGGCATTTATCAAAACCGGATTTTTTTGGGGTTGCGTGGCCCTGTATTGCGGGGCTGGGCTGTAGTGCTGGAAATTGAGTTAGAAGATTCTAGCCCTGGAATTCTGAAACTACGGCAAATTGGAGAACCAAAGGAGTTATATAAAAAGCATTTTATCTGGTTGAATGGTTTGGGAATTCGGGATTTGTATGTAGATGGACAAGATTTGTTGATTTTAGCTGGGCCAACGATGGATTTAGATGGGCCCGTGCAAGTTTATCGCTGGATAAATGGCGTTAACTTGCGAGAAAATGTCTTCAGCAATCCAGATTTTGTGCAAGATATTCCCTATGGAAACCGGGAAGACCACGCTGAAGGAATGACACTGTTTCAGGATGTAAATGGCATACCTTCGCTATTAGTAGTTTATGATTCTCCAGCAAAAACTAGGTTGGTGGGTGATGCTGGTGTAATAGCAGATGTGTTTCAACTGGGATAATTTAAAGGTTAGTGGAGATTGCTTGTACTGGACAGGTGGGGATACACTGTTCGCAAACGATACAACGCGATCGCGTGAACATCAACTTGTACGTCTCTGGGTGGAGGGTGAGGGCTTCGGTAGGACAAACCCCAGTACACAAGCCACAGTGGACACACACATCCTCATCGATCGCAATTTCGCCTAAAGTATAAGAAACGTTAACATGACGCGATCGCATCCACTCGATCGCCGCATCTAATTGATCGATATCTCCCGATAGTTCCACTACTAGTTTGCCAATTTGATTTGGGGCAACTTGGGCGCGAATAATATTGGCGGCGACGTTGAACTCTTTAGCCAGTACATAAGTGACTGGCATTTGTACGGCGCGTCTCGGAAAGGTAAGCGTTACTCGTTTTTTCACAGGTTTAGCAGAGAGTTTTTTATGTTGTAGCGTATTGAGAGTTTTATAACTCTAAAGATAATTACTCAGGTAAAGGATGCAATGGAGTGTTCTCTCCCTGCCCTTTACCTCAAGATACATAGCTTATACCATTACCATCTTTGTAACAAATAAATCATCTGTACGTTCTTACTAGAGAAGATATTTCGTGAACGTAAAATAGTATTACACTAGTAAACTATGGCGAAAGTTTGCTTACCTTTAACCAGTTGCTTAAGCACCTTGTCTGGTTAATTGAGATGGTAGGTAGATTAACGTCGTGCTGTACTAAGAGAACCTGGAAGTAAGGTATAGCGGTTCCCACTCAGATGCGGTACAACATTATATCGCCAGGTGTAGGGGCAAGGCACTGCCGTGCGCCTATGGGTGTACTTCTAAGCAGGCAGCTATAAAAATCTAATCAAAAATTTATCAATAATGAGTATAAACCCAAAATATAAACCTTTTAGAAGATGCTTTCAAACTTAGCATTAATATTAATTTATTTTGCAATTTCAGCTTATTGCTTGTTATCTGTTGCATCCATATTCGGAAAGCTTTTAACATGAAAATTTTAGTTGTAGAAGATGACGAGTTAAATGCCTATGCACTCACCGCCGTTTTGAATAACCAAAACTATGCGGTTGAAATTGCCACTGATGGTGAGGCGGCTTGGGATTTTATTCACACTTACGATTATGATTTAATCCTCTTAGATGTAGTATTACCCAAGCTGGACGGCATTAGTCTTTGTCGTAAAATCCGGTCTAGTGGTCTGCAAATGCCAATATTGTTATTGACAGGGCGCAATAGTAGTCATGAGAAAGCGATCGGATTAGATGCAGGCGCAGATGACTATGTAGTTAAACCCTTTGACCAAGAGGAGTTAATTGCTCGGATTAGAGCGCTGTTGCGTCGCAAAGGCGTAACCTCCCAACCTGTGCTGGAGTATGGTAAGTTGCGGCTAGACCCTAGTAGCTGTGAAGTTAAATATGCTGGCAATCTGTTGCCACTTACCCCAAAAGAGTTTGCTCTGTTAGAACTATTCTTGCGAAATAGTCGCCGCGTGTTTAGCTGCGACATGATTTTAGAACATCTTTGGTCTTATGAAGATACTCCACAAGAAGAAGCTGTTCGTACTCATATTAAAGGGTTACGACACAAACTCAAAGCTGTAGGAGCGCCCAGTGATTTGGTTGAAACAGTTTATGGTATCGGCTATCGTCTGAAAACGCTTGAAGAAGGGGAGCCGAGTGGCAGGGGAACAAAGGGGCAGGAGAGCAGAGGGAAATTAGCTCATGCAAAGTCCCCAGTCCCAAATCTCAAATCACAGCAGCAAGCATTAATGGCAGTTGCGGAAATTTGGCAACGATTTCAAGGGCGAGTAGACGAGCAGGTGAGAGTGCTAGAGCAAGCGATCGCAGCTTTAATTCAAAATAGTTTAAATCCCGAATTGCGATCGCTTGCAGCCAAAGAGGCGCATACCTTGGCAGGATCTTTAGGTACTTTTGGCTTGCCTCTTGGCTCAAAATTGGCACGCAATATTGAACTGCTACTGAGTTTTGATCAAAGCTTGAGTAAATCTGACATCAGCAACCTGGAAAGTTGGGTAAAGTTATTGCGTCGGGAAATTCACGGAAACGACGTAGCGGCAATATCTGCATCACCAACCCCACAGGTATTAAAAACAGTGACGCAACCGCTGCAAAATCACCCCCATGCAGAAAGTAAAATATTGGTTGTGGATGATGATCCGCAAATTCAGGCATTGTTGCAAACCTTACTTAGTCCTTGGGGACTTAAAGCGATCGCTCTTGAAGATCCACTTCAGTTCTGGGGAACTTTAGAAGCAGTTGCGCCAGATATGCTGATTCTGGATGTGGAATTACCCCATACAAATGGTATAGAACTTTGCCGATTGGTACGCAACGATCCGCACTGGAGTGAGTTACCCATCTTATTCCTCACTGTGCATAGCGATGCCGAGATGGTAAATCAGGTGTTTAGCATTGGTGCTGATGACTTTGTAAGCAAGCCAATTGTGGGGCCAGAACTAGTAACCCGGATTGTCAATCGCTTAGAACGGTTAAAATTGCGGCAACGCGTGGCGCAGGGGGGCAGAAGAACAAAGAGAGAAACTTCTCCCTCATCCCTTAATGACCAAGCCATCAACGAACTGGAATTGAGAGTAGCAGAGCGCACCGCCGAGTTAATTACCGTGAATCAACAGTTGCAGTCACAACTTGATGAACGTCAGCGAACACAGGAAGAATTACGCTTCTCTCAAGCCCGATTTGCCCGAATTTTAGATATTGCTGATGATGCAATTATTTCCATCAACGGGTTCCAACGCATCACCTTGTTTAATCAAGGAGCAGAGAAGATTTTTGGCTACTCTGCCCAGGAAGTGATTGGCCAAGGTCTTGATTTACTCTTACCGCAGCGCTTTTTCCAAGCGCATCGTCAACATGTGGTTGACTTTGGCCAATCTCCCAATATTGCCCGCCGGATGGGAGAACGACGGGAAATCTATGGTCGCCGCAAGGATGGGACTGAATTTCCAGCGGAGGCTTCCATCTCTAAAATTGATATGGGTAAGGAAATATTTTATACAGTTATCTTGCGAGATGTCACAGAGCGCAAGCAAATCGAACGCATGAAAGATGAATTTGTCTCTGTTGTTAGTCATGAACTCCGCACACCTTTAACTTCGATTTACGGGTCTCTAGGAATGCTAGCCAGTGGTTTACTACCGACAGACTCAGACCAGGGAAAACGCCTGCTGCAAATTGCTACTGATAGCACCGAACGCCTAGTACGCTTAATCAACGACATTCTAGACATTGAGCGGATCGAGTCGGGTAAAGCGAAGATGGAACCAGAAATCTGCGATATGGTTGATCTGATCACTCAAGCAGTAAATGTCATGCAGCCTCTGGCCGACAAAGCCGGAGTGACGCTATCCATTTCTGCCCTATCCGGTCAAGTATTGGCAGATTGCGATCGCATTGTCCAAACCTTGACCAATCTACTGAGTAACGCCATTAAATTTTCGTCTGCTGGTTCTACGGTTTGGTTGGGGGCGCAACAACAAGGTGATGAAGTTGTGTTGACAGTCAAAGATACTGGACGCGGTATCCCAACTGACAAACTTGAGAGTATCTTTGAGCGCTTTCAACAAGTTGACTCCTCAGATTCACGCAACCATGATGGTACTGGTTTGGGTTTAGCAATTTGTAAGAGCATTATGCAACAGCACGGCGGGCGCATTTGGGCCGAAAGTGTATTGGGTGAAGGTAGTACTTTTTACGTTACTCTGCCGTTGTTTGGGACTGTCCAAAATCCTGATTTAGAAGACTCTTCCAATGTTCCTGTAATTTATAGTCGTTACGAGCAAAGCACAAATAGGCAACTAAGTCCAGAACCAGAATTTTTGACCAAAGGGCGTGTGACTAACGAAGAATTTGAACAACGCGTGATGGAGTTACTTCAGCGAATTACCCTGAACCAACAAAAGGATAGCAGTGATGACAACAAAGCAAATTCTAGTGGTTGATAACGAGCAGTATATTCAAGAAGTTGCCAAGATTTGCTTGGAAACAGTTGCAGGCTGGAAAGTTGAGACAGCGAGTTCTGGTAAGGAGGGCATAATAAAAGCCGAGACTTACCAACCTGATGCGATTTTACTAGATGTGATGATGCCAGAGATGGATGGTATCGCTACCTTTGAAAAGTTACAAGCCAATCCGTTAACTAAAGCAATACCAGTAATTTTGTTAACTGCCAAAATTCAGGCTTCCGATCGCCATCGCTATACCCAGATGGGAATGATCAGTGCGATCGCTAAACCATTCAATCCTCTAGAATTAGCTAATGAAGTAGCCGTAGCGTTGGGCTGGAGTCTAGAAAAGTAGAGGTTCGCATCTGTGCGCCCCTACTCTATGGTTTTCAAACCTCGTTTCCAGCCAGAGGCTGGAAATGCTGCTCAACGAGAGTAATTAACGCAAACCTAAAATTTCGGAAATCGCCGCTACAATATCCAAATAGAAGTTGCCTTTTACCGCCCGAAATAATTCAAATTTAGAGTCAGGGGCACCAAAAAAGGGTCTGAGAAACCATCCTAACTGCATCCCAACAAAGGCATAAAGCAATAACCAGGATCTTAAAATAGTCGTGCGGGTTTTTTTGCCAACTTCATCTTGTTGAGAAAGCAATTGCATCCCTTCATACAGGAATTTAACGCCAAAGATGCCTGTAATGCCAAAAATTAATACATTTAACAGTTTAAAAAATTGATAAGAATCGGGTGTAGTGATTAGAAAAAATAACGTCACTGGTGCCAAGCTAAATAGAAGCACACTAATCACCGATACAGATGTGAGCAACACAACGAAATGCTGTTGAATACTGCTTCGAGAACCAAACAAAACATTAAAAAAGAACAAAGTGGGAAAACAAATAATCAGTGTTAATAAATAAAATGCTGGAAGTTTAATAGCACCAGATAAAGCCTGTGCCCAACTGTTAGAGGCACCGATAATTGCGCCATAGATGGCAAAGAAAATCGAACTAGTTACGAACAGAGAACTGATTTTATTTTGTAATCTTATTCCCAGACGAATCTCTTCTAAGAATGATTGGCGATCGCGCAGTAAATTAACTAAAACATTAAATTGTTGAATTCCGCGATTTTGCTTTTTCAGCATAATTTTATAGGTTGTATATTTTGGGGAATTACTAATGACTAATTAACGGAATCCAAAGAGATAGCTAAGAGATTTAATGACGCTTAAATAGAAATTACCTTCTCTTTCGCGGAATAGTTCAAAGACAGAACCAGGTGTGCCGAAAAACGGTCTGAGAGTCCATCCTAACTGACTGCCTACGAATGCGTAAAGAAATAGCCAAAATTGTAAAATTTTCTGGCGTGTCTTGCTACCTTCATCATCTTGTTCTAAAACTAAACTCGTGGCTTGATATAAAGACGAAACCCCAATAAATCCAGTTATGGCAAAGATAAAGACATTTAACAGAATTAAAAATTGGTAATTGTTGGTGGTAATTAAGAAAAACAGTGTGATTGGAGCAAAGCTAAATAAAAGTACGCTGGTAACTGAAACCGCAGTTAAGACTAATGCTAAATGCTGTGCAAAAGTCCGTTTGGAACCAAAAATAATATTCGCAAAGAATAACGTCGGGATACAAATCAAAAGTGTAATTAAATAAAGGGCTGGGAGTTTTATGGCAGAAGATAAAGCTTGCATCCAGCTATGGTATGCACCAATGATTCCGCCATAAGCAGCGATAAATAAGGAACTGCAAACCAGCAGCGAAATGATTTTATTTGGTAATCTTGTACCTTGGCGAATTTCCTCTAGAAATCCTTGGCGATCGCGCAGGAATCCAATCAGCACTGCAAAGTATTTGATTCCTAATGATTTCCGTTCAATCATGTTATCCCCACACCGATAAAATTCTAAGTTTCATCTAAGTAATCACCTCCAGAACCATACTTCCAGGCATCAATCAACCGATGCCAATAATATTGTTGTTCTTTTGGTTGATTCTTAATCCATGTTTCTAGCATTGGACTCAACCAAAATAAGGCAGTATATACACCTAAATTACTGTAATGCACCATCCAATCTAACAAACTTGCTAAACCTACTTGTGGAATTATCTTTGCAACTATTCCAGGATGAGATAAACCAGTTTTTAACAGTGTTTGTGTTAGTCCCGAAAACTGCACTATATCTTGTAAAAATGGTTTTAGCACTGGTGTACCCAACTGTTGCATTTCCTGAAATACTGCCGAGAGTAATTGGTTAATTTGATCTGGGGCAATTTTCTGATTTATACCAACACTCATCGCCCTTTGAAATAACCAGGTAACAGTCAAACTTGGCTGATAGGGTTGCAGCAGTGCTAAAGCTTTTGCAGATAATTGTTCTGTTTCCAGCGCTTCGGAAATGCCATAAGTTAAACGCTTCAGGTGACGCACCATTGCCCCAAAACCACCAAAACTCAAGGGAGATTGACTACCACTGCTATCTCCGGCTGGTAAAATGCGATTCCACGGGGTTTTTAGCGGACTTTGGCGATAGGTGGGAAAGAAACCAAATAGTGCTCGTTGAAATTTTAGTTTGCTCAATTCCACTCCCTGATATTCTGGTAAAAGTTGCAGATATTCCTCAAATAGAGCTTCTAAACTCAAGCGTTGCGGATGTGCATCCATGTAAGTAAACAAGTAAGTGGTTCTGCCATCCCTGGCTGGGAAAGCTTCCCAGAAGTACTGACATTGATTCTGCAAAGATGTAAATGATAACAACAAGTCGCCTGAGTTATTTTCCGGAAAACCTTGGGCGCAACTTCCCACAACTAAACACAGCGCGTCTGGTTTTTTTCCTTGGCGTGCTTGTTGGGTGATGGGTGAAAGATGTCCCATCGCGTCGATTAATAACCGAGTTTTGAATTGGTTATTTACCATCACCCCATCTGAATGAACCACCGCTTCGGTAAAGGGTGTGTTTTCTAACAACTTTCCACCTGCGCCGAGAAATCGGGTTTTCAAGGTAGCGAGTAGATAAACTGGATCTACGCCAATATTCAAAACATCCTCTACCCAAACTTCTGTACCGCCAGCAAAACTAACTCGTGCTGGGTTATATTGAGTAGCGATCGCACTTGCTAATTCTTCCTCAGTCAGCAAGTTCAATTCCACAAATACATCTAGTTCTTTGCGAGAAATATTCCACTCTTGTTCCCTCCCCCGCAAAATTCCGCGTTCCATCAACGCTACCCGCAGTCCCTTCACCGCTAAAGCGCAACCAATTAAAATGCCTAAAGTGCCACCGCAGATAAGCACATCAAAGTCTACAACACCTAAAGGCTGTTGACTTTCTTTAACTAGCGTTGGTACTGGTGCGGAGTTTTCGCGCAGGGATGTGAGGATGCGATCGCCTTGACGCAATCCTCCTAAAGCATCGCCGGGTAATTGGGAAAGAATTTCTTCAGTTAAAGACATCGGATTTAATTCCAGCAGAGTTACTAGTATTGATCGTATCTTTGCTGGAACCGCGCCCTTATCCCAAACCGAATAGTTTTGCGATCGCAGGCAATAATTTATTACCCGCTTCCACCAGAGAAGCAACAGCAGGTAAGCCGGTAAATATCCCTTTCAACATGGTGATGGCTGTTTTTGCCGTCTTCTGCTTGGTGGATTCTTGAGGATTTTTCCCCGCTTCTGCCAAAGTGTTTACCTGTTCTAGCGCTTCGGTTTTGTCTTCTTCTGACAAATATGTGGATTGGATGATTGCATCTTGCAACTGCGACAATAATTCTTTGATTCCTGGTTTCTCGGCATCGGTTGCATCAGGTAACTGATTGAGGGCAATACTCACGTTACCGCTAATGGTTCCCAGGTTAGCAATAGAATTATTGCCAGCAATACCGCTAACATTACTGCTGCCTTCAATATTGATGCCACTGATATCTGACATATTTGTATCTCCTTGAGTATAAAATTTCGGCTGCTTGAGAGCAGTATCTACCATATTTTCTAAACTAATAATGCGCTTATCTTTTTCTACCAGCAATAATTGCTGACTCTGCGATAAAGCTTTGAGTTGATTATAGTCATCAAAATATTCTGCACTCAGTTGAGATTTATCGATACCTGCGGCGGTTTTGGCTCTGAGTAAGAATTTATCATTACCGCGTTTCTCCATTGCCACGATTTCTAACTCGGCTTCAGGATGGTTTTCGGCAAGGTTTTTGAAAGCGATCGCCACAGCGCGAGGGTCAACGTCTTGATTATGATAAAGGTCGAGGGTATCAAAAATTGGCTTGATAAAGTCAGCAAAATCCCCATCCTTGAAAAACTTTCGCTCATTATCAGGTTTGCGTAGGGGATTGGGGTCTTTTTTGGTGGGTAAGTGCATAAAGACATATTCACACCTCACCCCATGCAATTTAGTTGTATTTGTAATCCCCCAATCTTCGATGTACGCACCTGTGAGAGTTGCACCTGTTAAATCTGTGCCGTCTAATTGCGTTTGCTTCAGCTTTGCTCTTGACAAATCGGCATCTTGCAAATTGGCTTCACTAAGGTCAGCACCTATAAAGCTGGCATCTGCTAGGTTTGCTTTTTGTAAGTTGACACCTCGCAGTGATAGACCATTAAAGTTTTTGTCTTGTCCTTGTCCTGTAATTACTAGTTTGCGTACTTGTGGTTTTTCAAGATAAGTTGCACCAACACGAGCGCGATCAAGCTTTTTAGCTTGGAACAAACAAGTATTAGTTAGATTAGCGGCTTCAAAATTAGTGTTTTTCAACGTCGCCGCAGTAAAATTAGCATCTGTTAAATCAGCTTTGCAAAAAGTTGTACCACCCGTGTTATGGCTTCTTGGTGATAGCGTTCGCTTTTGTCATGGAGCGTGAGCCAGCCCCATGTATCAATAAAAAGCTTATCCGCTATAGAGAGAGATCGTCGTCTAAGTTAGCAGCTAGAGAACCGTAAGATCCTACACCGATGAAATCTGCAAGGCGATCGCTGCTTTGGGTGGGTGGGTTAGATGCTGGTGATTTTTGGGTACGTGCAAGTTGTTGAACATACTGCAACACGTCTTTTAGGTGTTGCCCTGGCAGTTGTTCAATAGCGTCAAAGATAGCTTGTTTAGTTGTCATGGCGATCGCTCAATGTCGCTTTCAGATTGTTAATTTTTTATCTGCTAAACTGCGGTTCGCTCACGCCTAGAAACTGTAGCCAAGTTTATTATGTGGATATAGGCACTGCACAATAACTTGCATTACAGGAAATACTGATGGAACGTTCAAAAATAATTGCCATTCTTACAGGTGCGATTTCGGTCATTTTAGCGATCGCCTATCTCATCTTAGTCCAACTGCTGGACTACCGGGACATGAAACCCGCTCCCATCAGCCAATTTGACCAAGCGCCTACGATTATTTCTGTTTTTTGGCAGATTGACAAAATTACTGAAGTGTAGATTGCATTTATCTGACTTGTAGAGAGACGCTATCAATTGCGTCTCTTGTGATTTATGTCAATAAGTAAAAACTCATGATGACTATTGATGAAACCAACAGTTAATTCATAGATAAAAAGCAATACCTATTATTCATTTCTCAAATAATTAATTCTATAAGTTTTATTTAGAGGAATTATCTCAAATTTATTTAGATAAAGTGATTCCATTTGGACAAATATAACGGTAAGCTGTTTCTAAGAAAATTAAGCAAAGATAAATTTTTATTATCTGCGATTGCTGGGTTAACTGGGATCAACGCTAGTTGACTCAAAACCCGAAATTTTTAATGACAATATAGAGGTAAGTTGATGGCTCAGTTTCTACTAGAGACTGTTTGGCTAGTTCCGTGCTATGCCTTAATAGGTGGCTTGTTAGCCGTGCCTTGGTCACCAGGGATAATTCGGAAAACGGGGCCAAGACCGGCGGGTTATATAAACTTGGTGATGACGTTTTTGGCGTTTGTCCATTCTGTGATCGCCTTACAAGCAACTTGGAATCAGCCAGCCCAAGAAGTATTTATTCCTTGGTTATCTACGGCTGGTTTAGACCTAACCATTGCTTTAGAAATATCCTCGGTGAGTGTCGGCGCTTTGGTTCTGATTACTGGCTTGAATTCGCTAGCACAGATTTATGCAATCGGCTACATGGAAATGGATTGGGGTTGGGGACGCTTCTATTCCTTATTAGGATTATTTGAAGCAGGACTATGTGCCCTTGTTCTATGCAATAACTTGTTCTTCAGCTATGTAATATTGGAAGTCCTGACGCTGGGAACCTACCTACTAGTTGGCTTATGGTTTAGCCAGCCGTTAGTAGTCTCAGGTGCGAGAGATGCTTTCTTAACCAAGCGAGTGGGAGACTTATTCTTGCTGATGGGCGTGTTGGCATTATGGCCCCTCGCCGGAACTTGGAATTATCCAGAACTAGCCCAGTGGGCGGCTACTGCTAACGTCAACCCGACAACAATGGCACTCGTAGGTTTAGCCTTAATTGCCGGGCCGATGGGTAAATGTGCTCAGTTCCCCCTGCATTTGTGGTTGGATGAGGCAATGGAAGGCCCAGTTCCCAGTACGATTTTGCGGAACTCGGTAGTAGTTGCTAGTGGTGCATGGGTGCTGATTAAACTGCAACCTGTGTTAACCATCTCGCCCATAGTTTCCTCGGCGATGGTGACCATTGGAGTAGTGACAGCGGTGGGTGCTTCTTTAATTGCGATCGCTCAAATTGATCTTAAACGCTGCCAATCCTATTCTGTCAGCGCATACATGGGTTTAATATTCATCGCCGTGGGAGTGCAACAATACGAAGCGGCGTTGTTATTAGTACTCACCCATGCCATATCCGCAGCCCTGCTGGTGATGAGTACTGGCGGAATTATTTGGAATAGCATTACCCAAGACGTAACTCAATTAGGCGGATTGTGGACACGCCGCCCGATTTCAGCAATAGCCTTTATCATCGGGACTTTGGGATTAATTGGTTTTCCGCCCTTGGGTAGCTTTTGGGCACTGGTGAAACTAGCAGATGGGTTGTGGGAAACGCAACCTTGGTTAGTGGGAGTAGTGATAGCGGTAAATGCTTTGACAGCCGTGAGTTTAACCAGAGAATTCGCTTTAATTTTTGGCGGTAAAGCTACACAAATGAGTCAGCGATCGCCTGAAGCTCACTGGCCAATGATTCTGCCAATGATGATTTTACTTGGTGTCAGTCTACATCTTCCTTTAGTGTTGCAAAGCTTATCGCTTTTACCTGATTGGGCAACTCTAAATAAAGATGTCGCACTACTTTTAATTTGGTCGAGTATTTTCGGTTGCAGCATCACTGGTGTGATTTATTTAGGCAACATTCCTAAACCAATTCGCCTCCCTTGGCAAGGTTTGCAGGACTTGTTTGCATACGACTTTTACACTCCCAAACTATATAAAATGACCATTATTTTTGGAGTTGCCAAAATTTCCCAACTTGCCGATATGATTGACCGCTTTGTAGTTGATGGTATCGTTAATTTGGTTGGTTTATTTTCGCTATTGGGTGGCGAAAGTCTCAAATACAGCACCTCTGGACAAACCCAGTTTTATGCCTTTACCGTTCTTCTAGGAGTAGGCGTTTTAGGAATGTGGGTTGCTTGGCCATTTTGGGGAGTGCAGTTTTTAAATTTGATTTTCTAAATCACTACACCCAGTTAATTCAATCACCGTTTTATTACAAACAGAAAGTTTAATATTGTGAGGAGAATTCCATGAGCAGACTACATCCCCAGTTCAATCTTTCCAGAAGAAGTTTATTCAAGTTTGGTGCAGGTGCGATCGGTACAGGTGTATTGACAGCGGGACTTAGCTCAAACTTACTTGCAGCCGAAAAAACACCAGCAAAAGATGATATTACCCCCGATAAGGCACTGCAAGAGTTATTAGATGGAAATGACAGATTTGTCAAAGCAAAACGGCGCAATCCTAACCAAACACGTTCACGTTTAGTCGAAGTTGCCAAAGGTCAAAAGCCATTTGCTTCTGTTCTCGGTTGTGCAGATTCACGAGTGCCTTCAGAGATTGTTTTTGACCAAGGACTTGGAGATTTATTTGTCTGCCGTGTAGCTGGTAATATTGCCACACCAGAAGAAATTGGTAGCTTAGAATTTGGCAGCTTAGTATTAGGTTCCAAAGTCATCATGGTAGTGGGGCATGAAAAATGTGGTGCGGTAGATGCTGCAATCAAAGGCGCTCAAGTGCCAGGACAAATTGGAAGTTTGCTTCAAGCAATTAAACCAAGTGTAGAAAGCTCAAAAGGACAGCCAGGAGATAAGTTAGAAAACGCTTGTAAAGCAAATATTTTGGCACAAATTGAAAAATTGAAATCATCATCAGTTTTATCTGAGTTAATCAAGGCAGAAAAGCTGAAAATAGTCGGTGGTTATTACGATTTAGATACTGGCAGGATCAGTCTAGTTAGTTAGATTTTTTAAATCTCGTTTCCAGGTGCAACCTGGAAACGAGATTGCTCTGCTGCCACGAATTCATAGACATTTATAACAATTACCAATTTTCTAAAATCCCAAATTGCCATGTTAAGTGTTTTGATTTGGCTGCCAATTTTAGCCGCCGCTCTCATAGCAATATTACCTGTAAGTTTTCCTAATTATCGCATTCGTGTAACAGCATTAATTTTTTCTGGGATAGTTCTATTTTGGAACCTTTTTATCCTGCTAAAATTTGATATCAGCAATCCAGGGATGCAATTTAAAGAGTATTTGCCCTGGAATGAAACTCTGGGATTAAGCTACCAATTAGGTGTTGATGGGCTTTCTATATTAATGTTGGTGTTAAATAGCCTGCTCACCTGGATTGCTATTTACAGCAGTAGTAAAGAAACTGAGCGCCCCCGGCTGTTTTACTCCATGATTTTATTAGTTAGTGGAGGAGTTGCAGGCGCTTTTCTAGCAGAGAATTTACTACTATTCTTCCTATTCTACGAACTAGAATTAATCCCCTTCTACTTACTAATTTCTATTTGGGGAGGGGAAAAACGAGGTTATGCTGGGATTAAATTCCTGATTTATACTGCTGTTTCAGGAGCATTCATTCTGGCGACATTTTTGGGTATGGTGTGGCTGAGTGGTTCTACCAATTTTGCTTTTGATGCAGTTTCGACAGAAAACCTGTCAACAGCAAAACAAATCCTTTTACTAGCAGGGATAGTATTAGGTTTTGGCATTAAAATTCCCTTAGTTCCCTTCCATACTTGGCTACCGGATGCTTACGTTGAGGCTTCAGCACCAATTGCCATTCTTCTCGGTGGTGTGTTAGCAAAGCTGGGAACCTATGGACTGCTGCGGTTTGGGTTGGGGATGTTTCCCCATGCTTGGAGTATTATTGCACCGACTTTGGCAATTTGGGGAGCAGTTAGCGCTATCTATGGAGCAGTAGTTGCGATCGCTCAAAAAGATATCAAGCGCATGGTAGCATACAGTTCCGTCGGTCACATGGGTTATATCGTGCTAGCTGGTGCTGCTAGTACTCCCTTAGCATTGGTGGGTGCAGTCGCCCAAATGTTTAGCCACGGTATCATCCTGGCGATTCTCTTCCACTTGGTGGGAGTCGTGGAAGCCAAAGTCGGTACACGCGAGTTAGATAAACTCAATGGTTTGATGAGTCCCATACGCGGTTTACCCCTAATTAGCGCCTTACTAGTTTTAAGTGGGATGGCTAGTGCTGGTATTCCCGGTTTAACAGGATTCATCGCTGAATTTATCGTCTTTCAAGGTAGTTTTTCTATCTTTCCCATTCCAACAATTTTGTGTGTAGTAGCTAGTGGATTAACCGCAGTTTATTTTGTCATCCTCCTCAACCGCACTTGTTTTGGCAAACTCGATAACTTCGCCTACTATCCTAAAGTTCTTTGGGCTGAGAAAATACCAGCTTTAATTTTGGCAGCTTTTATAATCTTTTTGGGAGTACAACCCACTTGGTTAGTGCGTTGGAGTGAATCCACAACTACAACAATGGTGGCTGCAATTCCCTCCTTAGAAAAAACCGTAATCTCTGAAGTAGCGCTGAAATAGGAAATAAATCAAAACACTTGTAGAGACGGCGATTTATCGCGTCTCAAAACCTATCCCCCAGACGCGATAAATCGCGTCTCTACCAATTTCTGATTACCATGACAGCAATTAAAACAGCAATTAAATTACCTCCTTCTAAACACGAATTTGCTGAAGTAATTCATCGCCTAGAAGCAGGCGGTGCAATGTTACCCGATACTCCAGAAAATTTGATGCAAATCATCGGTTTATATAAAGCTTATGCTGTACCGATGGATTTCTACTGGCGTGACCTACTTTATATTGCCGAACGCGAATTCTTAAACCCGTTACCCTTCTTCAAATACTTCTTACCCAAAGAGTATTTAGAACTGCATAATCATTATGCTGGCGATGATGCCGATTTGCGAATTTGGCGCGGCGAAGCTACTGCACATCCAGAACTTTTAGCATTTATTGAGAAAGGTGAAACTTTCAAAATGCCAAAGTTGTTGCATCACTTGTTTCACGATCGCATTAACATGGAATTTGCTGAAGCTTGTATGCGGGCGATGTTGTGGCATAGAGGGATGGGTGGACAATTTGACCCTTACCTAGATTCAGACGAATACAAAGCCAACGCCGACAGGGCAATTAAAGCTTACTTCCAAGGGAACCCCGTCATGCTGGGGCTTTACAAGCTGTTCCCCGATATGTTTTTGGAACAGTGCCGCCAGATGTCATACTACGCCAACCTGGGCTTATTCTGGGAAATCATGGCCCCGGTATTCTTTGAAATGTCCGATCGCTATGACGAAGGTACCATTAGTAGCGTCCCAGAGGCAATGAGTTTCTTAGTTAATGGTATATTTGCGATCGCAGGTCGTCCGATTTACCATCACGTTTATATTCGTGGTGAATGCTACGAAATTATCCCCAAATCCAAGGGTTTCATGTGGCTTTATGAAGCAGCATTACCCTATGTAGAAGCAGTTTTCTACCGCACCGCACCCTTCCGGGGGACAAAATCTTATAATGCTCAAGCGCGTCAAGTACCGGCAGACCAGAAAGACTTTCACTATGGCATTCTTTACGCTGATGTATTCCCGGTAGGTACTGCTGGCATTCCCCCCACCTTATTAATGCAAGATATGTTGCACTTTTTGCCACCATATCTTGTTGATTACTACAGCCAACATTGCCGCGGTGAAGAAGATATGTTGATTCAGTTGGGAGTGAGTTTTCAAAGGTCAATGTACTGTGTAACTTCTGCGGTAATTCAAGCTTTGCGAACTGCTCTTTTATATCCTTTAGATGACCCAAATCCCAAGCATTTACAAGCCAATCGAGATTTCTTTGAAATGCAGCTAAATCGCTTTACTCGAAGTGACTACAATATTCGTGATGCTGCTCGTTTGGGCAGTATTCAAAAGCAAGATTATAGATAAGAGATCCTCCCAACCCCCCTCTTTAAGGGGGGTTTTTTTTGTTGTAAGTAAATTAGACAATGTTGAAATTTTTTCAGTAAAAACACTACTATAGCCTTAATTCTTATTAACTGGATAATACTCCTGTAAGACTCGTCAATTCCATAATTTTTTCAAATTGAAAATTCTGAGCAAAATTCTTGATAAAATTTCGTAGTCCTGCATTTTTTGAAGGGATTTGATCAATCAATTCTAAAATTAAGTCATCACTACATTGAGCTGCGGCAGTGTACACCTGTTTCACCCATTCCGGCGGCATTTCAGACAATAGAGTCACTAAATCTGTAAGCGTCAACATTGGTTCTATTTCCTGATGTCTTGCATCTGCTATCTGATAGCTTTCTTCTTGAAAAATATATTGAACTTTTAAATATTCACTCAATTTTTCTAGTAATTGTTCCTCACGGAAGGGCTTGTTAATATAATCATCACAACCCGCTTTAATCATTGCCTCTCGTTGTTCCTCAAATGCGTTAGCGGTTAAGGCGATGATAATGGTCTTGCGATTTTGAATTGAAGCTTCTTCTCTAGCTTTAATAATTTTTGTGGCTTCATAGCCGTCCATAATCGGCATCCACATATCCATTAAGATTAGGTGTGGTTGCCATGTCTGCCAAATTGCGATCGCTTCAGTGCCATTTGACGCTTCCCGGACTGTAAAGCCGATAGATGCCAGAATTTTCACTGGCACTAAACGGCTGTCTGTGGAGTCATCAACCACCAAGATCCGGTATTCGGTTTGAGCGGGCGCTAAACTAATCACTTGGCGTCTAGTTTGCTTTATCTGGATTTCGCTAGCTGCGGCTAGACCAATTTGAATATCAAAAGCAAATTTACTTCCCTCGCCAATGGTGCTGGTGACGCTAATATCTCCCCCCATTAGTTGCACGTATTTACGGCTAATTGCTAAACCTAGTCCCGTTCCCTGTTGCGATTTTCTTCCGGTTTCAGTTTGCCCAAAAGCTTCAAACAGTAAGTCAATTTCTTGTGGGGCAATACCACGACCGGTGTCTTGTACTTCGAAGAAAAGATGAGGGAGGTAAGGAAAATTTTGCTCCTTTATCTCCCCTTGTTCTCCTACTTCCCAGCCCCTAGTCCCCATTCCCGATTCTTCAGCCCCTAGACACACCCGCAGTATCACTCTTCCAGTATCGGTAAATTTGATTGCATTTCCCAAGAGGTTAAGCAACACTTGACGCAGTTTACTTTCGTCAGCTTGAACATACTGCGGGAGTTGAGATGTATATTCAAAAACCAATTCTAATCCTTTGGAGGTGGCGCGGAACCGCAACATCTCTTCGAGGTTTTCTAAGAGGCGAATTAAGTCAAAACTGTTGAGATTTAATGTTATTCTGCCGGCTTCGATTTTAGACATTTCCAAAATGTCATTGATTAAGTTGAGGAGATGTTCGCCAGCACGATTGATGATTGCTAGGTTTTGCTGATGTTCAGTAGATAAAGCATGATCGTGGCTCATGATTTGGGTAAAACCGAGGATAGCGTTGAGTGGAGTCCGTAGTTCGTGGCTCATGTTGGCAAGAAATTCGCTTTTGGCACGGTTGGCAGCATCAGCCGTAATCACAGCTTCTTGCAATGCTTGTGACTGCCTTTGAGTTTGCGCCAGCAATTGTGCCTGCTGTAAAGCAACACCCAATTGATTACCAATTTGAACTACGATGTTGATTTCTCCTGGTTTCCATTGGCGGGGATCGGAATTTTGATAACTCGCTAATAATCCCCAAAGCTGACTACCATATAGAATGGGCACAATAATGTAAGCTTTTGCCTGAAAGCGCTCTAAGAGGTTGATATAAGAACTATGAAACCCAGCGTTGTAAATATCTGGGACACAACGGAAACTTCCACCTTGAGTGGCTTGCAGACAAGGATCTTCCACCTGGTTATCCGCGTTATCCAAAATTTTTGCTAGGCAATGACCATTTTGTAACACACCCTCTGTGAGATAAGGGTCATTGTTGTGTTCTTCTATTAGAGAAATCCAACCGTTACTCACCGATTCGGAGACAAATTCGCCACTCCATTGGGGATTGAAACGATAGACAACAACCCGATCGCAGTTGAGCACTTGCCGTAATTCTTGAGTTGTAGCCGCAAATATAGTCTCTAAATCCAGTGTTTGGCGCATCCTTTGAATCACTTGGGCGATCGCTTTTTCTCGTTCTACACTCTCACGTAAGGCTTCTTCTGCCAATTTTCTTTCGGTAATATCTGTAATTGTGCCGATGTAACCTTTAATTTCTCCATCATCTCCAAATTCTGGCAAAGCTTGACAAATTACCCAGACAACTGTGTTATCTTCATGCAAAAATCGATGTTCGTATTTATACAGCTTTCTAGTAACTCTTGCTTGATTCCATGCCAAAAATAGCTGCTCGCGGTCGTCTGGATGTACGGCTTTTGACCAACCTTTTCCCAGAGACTCTTCTAAACTGCATCCAGTAATCTCACTCCAGCGTTGATTAAAATATAAGACATTGCCATCCACATCAGTATGAAATATACCAGCTGGTGAAGCTTCCGCTAGAAGTTTATATCGTTGCCGACCTGACTGCAAAGCTAATTCTGCTAATTTGCGATCGTTAATGTCTGCCCAATAACCAACGCATTCTATAGGGTTACCAGCTTCGTCACGAATTAACCTCATCTTTTCGTAAAACCAGTGATAAGTTCCGTCAGCGTGTAACCAGCGGTATTCGTAGGAGCTGTACTCTCGTTCAACAAGCTGGGAAAATTTCCCCGATATGAGTTCAATATCTTGTGGGTGGACGTGATGGAGCCAAAAACTTGAATTCTCGATAAATTCTTGCGCTTCGTACCCAACCATTGCTTTAACATTCTTACTAATAAAAGTAGTGCTAAAATCTCCTGAGTTTTTTTTGCTGCTATAAATGACTACAGGGCTAGAAGTGAGTAGATATTGTAGGCGTTCGTTGGCTAAACGCAGTTCTTGTTCAACATGTTTGCGTTCGCGTAGCGCTGCTTGCAGTTCGCTAATTTCTACTAAAACTGTACCGACACCAGAGGGGTGATCGTCCTCACCAGGAATTGGAAAATAAGAAGCTAAGAAATGGCGGATAATATCTGGTTGTTTAATTGATGCGCCGCTTAATTCTTGATTGAGAATGGGTTGACCAGTCAACAGAACCTGTTGGTAAATTGGTTCCATTAAGGGGGCGATGTGGGGTAAGACTTCATAGATTGTCTTGCCAATATGATCTTGCTGGGGTAGTCCATTAATTTCCGCCAGCAGTTGATTGATTTGCACAAACCGCAGCTGGTTATCTACAATGTTCATGCCAACAGGAGCACTGCTAAAAAAGGCATTGAGGCGAGCTTCTCTGAGTGCTAGTTCTTGTTCTAGGGTTTTGCGCTCAATCAACCCACCTAACTGAGCAGCAACAGCAGTTACTAGCAAGAGCAAACGCCGATCTACCAATACTGAGCTACGTTTAAAAAAGACTAAAACAGCTAAGACTTCCTTTCCAGCCAGTATGGGAACACCAAAACCAGCTTTTAATCCTACTTTTGCGGCATATTGCGATCGCAAAAAAACTGGCTGTGTAACTTCCGAAACATCTTCTATCCATTCTGGTTCCTGGCTTTGCCAAACCCTTCCTGGTAGTCCCACTCCCAGAGCAAATTTCACAGTTTGGCTTTGGCGGCAGAATTCTTCTAAACTGCTCTGCTCACCGTACCAGCCTAGACTGTGTTCTAAAGTACCATCTTCATTAGGTATCCATGCTTCACCAAAATCCCAACCAATGGTGTGACAAATTAAGCGCAAAACTACGACTAAAGCGCTGTTGACATCATTGGCGCGAGTGATAGCTTGGGTTGTCAACAGTAGCAAACGGCTTTCATTTTCTGCCTGCTTGCGTTCAGTAATGTCTTTCGCTGTGCCCAATACGTACCATTGTTCATCAATCTCGATCATTTCCGCACTAAACAGTGTTGTCCTGATTTCTCCTGTTGAAGTGCAGACATCAATCTCATAGTTGCGGATGGCTTTGGTTTGTAGCAACGTGTGGGCGAGGAAATTATATTCTTCTGGATTCGCCCAAATATTCAATTCTTGATCGGTGCGATCAAGGACTTGAGAACGAGAATAACCAAAAAACCGACAAAAGCTGTCGTTAACTTCGACATAGCGGTTATTGGGAAGAGTAATTAAGGCAATAGGATCAGGAGATGACCGAAAAGCTGATGCTAACTTTTCTTCAGAAGCCCGTCGCGCTGCTTCTGCGCGTTGGCGTTCTTTTGCCTCCAACACCAAGGATACTAAATTTCCCAAAGAACGAGCGAAATTTTGGTCTTCTAGCGTCCAATGATGAGTAACTCCCACCGCCTCCAGACATAAAGCTCCTACGGTTTTTCCCTCCAGCCTAATGGGTGTATTGAGTATAGAGCTGATGTTTAATCTTGAGTAAGACGCAGAAAATTCTTTAGTTCTGGGATCGGTATGGGCATTATCTGCGGCGATTAGTTGGTCTTGCTGCAAAGCTGCAAAATAAGCTGGATAGTCTGCCGTTGCCAAGGAAAGTCCTTCGCTATGTTGATTACGGCTAGCCTCAAATAAGTCAAAACACTGGAGTTTCATGCCTGTTTCGTCATATAGCCAGACACTAGTTCGTTCCACTCCAATATTTTTGACAGCTGTTTCTGTGATTTTACACAAGGCTGCCTTCAAATCGCCCTGATAAAGCGTCTGATTTTGTGCCAGTTGAGTTAGCACTAGGTTATGATTGCGGAGCTTAATCGCACTTTCTTGGAGTAATTTTTCGACTCCTCTACGCTGTGTAATATTACTAGCAGTACCTGTCATGCCTATAACTAGATTTTCTTCATTGCGTAAAGCGATCGCATTAAACATTAGATAAAGTAAAGTACCATCTTTGGCTACACAGGTAGTTTCATGCTGGAAGATCGACTTTCCCTGAAAAACACCCTCAAAGGCTGCTTTATCTTGAGCAACTTGTGTAGGCGAGATGAAATCAGTCAAGGCACGCCCGATCATTTCCTGGGGTTCGTAGCCATAAATCTGCTTGACTGCCGGGTTGACAAAGGTAAGTAGTCCATCAATATTCACTGACCAGATCATGTCCTGGGATGTCTCTACTAGGTGGCGATACTGACTTTCACTCTTCTTTAGGGCGGCTTCAACTAAAAGGCGTTCGCTCTCGGCGTTGGCGCAGCCATCGCTTTGGTAAACTTCTTTACAAAAAGCTTCAGCAATGCCAACAGGAATTTCTTTTAAAATATCTTCTATTTCTTTGTTCAGAATATTTAACTCAACTGCATTCCGTTGACGCTCTTTAATCTCCGGTTGTAGTTGAGCATTTTTTTCTTTTAACTGTTTTTTCAGCTTTTGCAGAGTGAGTTGATTTTGTATACGAAATAAAATTTCTTTAGGTGGCAATGGTTGAGTAATATAGTCAACATCTTCTAAATCAAAGATGTTTACTTTTTCAGACAATTCATCTAAACTACCGAAAAAAATTATCGGAATATATTGAGTTTTCTGGTGAGCTTTCAAATGTTGATAAACTTCATAACCATCCATATCTGACATAAGAATATCTAGCAAAATCAAATCAGGGGGAAAAGCCAGCGCTCTTTTAATTGCCAATTGCCCAGAAAGGGAAGTTTGCACCTGATAACCTTGATGTTGAAGGATCTCTGATAAAAAATTTAAATTCTCTAGCTGATCATCAACTAATAAAATTGTTATTTGTTGAGTTTCCATATAAATTACCGAGTTAATTTTAAATCAGGAATAATTTGTTGAATCAAACTGAACATCAAATCAGAAAGCAAAACTTTGTTAAAAGATTGTAAATAGAATTATTATCGCTTAATATCATACTTTGGCGTAAGTATAGGTAAAAGTTGCAGATAAAACAGGAGAACCGATTAATACTGCCAAATCTCTGTTAGTGAAATCGAAGTACGAATATACAACAAAGCGGACATCGGCCATGCACTGTGCTGATTCAATCAAATTGGTAACTCTCCAGCCAACCCACGACACCAGAGTACACGGTACAACCACCCTTTACCATACACGATGTCCAAGAAAATTCTCGGTTCGAGTTCAACTAAGTAAGTTGGCACAATAAAATCAAACTATGTAGATAAAAATGAACTAAGTTAAAACCGTTGTAACTCTTGCCTTTTGCCTTACCCAGCATTAATTATTTATACCAACTTACTCACAGCTTCTACAATAGCTCCATCTGTGACAAGAACACGTCCTCAAGAAAACTGTCATAAACTATACATACATGTCTACGGTTTGGCATTGCCTATGAATAGAGAATTCAGTATTCGTTCTCGTCCATATCAACTATTATCAAGCTTTTTACCCTTTTTTTGTTTGATACGGTAAATCCAACTTATGTCTGTACGGTTTACCCAACTGTTTTTAGATTTTTATTTTATTAAATTAGTTACTAGAGAGAAAAAACAAAGCAAATAAAGCTTCTCTCTAAAAAAATTAGAGGTTTGATATTTGCTTAAAGACCTCTAAATACCTCTAAAACTTTGTTTGATTACTCAAAAGTAAATTAGAAAGTTAAGGAGATATTGAGATATGGCACTCATCCGTTGGGAACCATTCCGTGAAATGGAGATTCTGCGTCGTCAAATGGATCAACTTTTCTCTGATCTCACAGCAGCCGAGCGCAGCAGTTCCGATATTTCTGTATCACCGAGAACAGCGTGGGTTCCTGCTGTTGAATTATCTGACAATGGTTCAGAGATCCTATTAAGAGTTGAGATTCCAGGCGTGGAAGCTAAAGACTTGGATGTTCAAGTTACTCAAGATGCAGTTTCGATTACTGGTGAGCATCGTTACGAAAAACATTCCGAATCTAACGCTAAAGTTCATTCTGAATTCCGGTATGGCAAGTTCACTAGAATAATACCTCTACCAAGCAAAGTTCAGAATCAACAAGTTAAAGCAGACCTGAAAGATGGGATTTTAATTTTGAATTTGCCCAAACTGGAGCAAGAGCAGAACAAGGTATTCAAAGTTAATTTAGGTCAATCTCAAAGTGCTACAGCTTCTATAGAAGCTGGCAATGGAAACACACAACCCAACATTACATCACAGCAAAGCGTTCAAACTGCTTGAGAAGATATTCTATTTTCTCAATCAATAGTTCCTATATCTCTGAAATAGCTAAATTTTGATATAAACCCCAGCTAAACTTATCGGCTGGGGTTTTTGTCGCTTAACTCTTAAACCGTTTTATTGCTGAATAAATTCAGCTTTTTCACTTATATCCCCCGGTTAGATACCTACGGTGTACACACAAGTCTTAAAAACCTAGCTTGATAAGGCTTGACTCGTTTCCAGTCTCCGACTGAGAATGCATTCATTGAGTCTCTGACTCAATATCTGACTGGAGGCGGCAGCCCCTAATAATCCATTCCCATGCAGAGCATGGGAACGAGAGAAATCCATTTTTTTCGCCTAGAAAATGGCTCTGGGTCTACTTGTGTGTATACCGTAGGGTTAGATACCGGAGGCTTTACGCATCACGACTCGTAAAATTTTTGAGCCTACCCGCAACTTCAGATATTTGCCCAATGCTAGTAAATTGAGGGAGAAAGCGCTATTCTTCTTGCACATCAACCCAGATACTGCCTTCTTCCACACGAATAGGAAATACTGGCAATGCCTTTTGTGGCGAAACCAACGAGAGTACTTTACCTACACCAGGTGGCCAGGAACACCAGTCTTGTACCTCACCAGTCCGCAGATCAAAAGCGCTGCGATGGAAGGAACAAACTATTGCTCCACTTTCATTAATTTTGCCACTTTTCAACGGTAATTTTAAGTGGGGACAGTTGTTATCTACAGCATAAAGCTGATTCTCGTGATTCAATACCAGAATTTTCCGGTTGCCAACTTTCACTACTTGTCGCGTACCTGGGGAAAGTGCTTCGACTGCAAGAACTTTAGTCCAACTCATTAGGTTCTCCTTTCCTAACTGATCTGCTTTCAGTTTCTCGCAATTGTGACCACTGCGATCGCCTTTCAGTACTGGGGAGTGGGGAAGGATAAAGTCACTAGATTACAAACTTTTCCCAAAAGAGCGATGTTTACGATGGGGTTTGCTTACGATGGTGAAATAGCACAACTATAAAATCTTACATAAAATATCATCTTGACACTTAATAAACTGATTTCTGGGTAAACTAAAGGGAGCACTTCCTGTCCTTACATCACAAGGCTTGTAGCTTATAACAGACAATTTTGAGGGATATAAAAAATGATTAAGACAAGTTACGAATTTGACCAGTCTATCCTCCCCGCAGGCTCTTCATTAAAGACTAATATTCTGCTACGTTTTCGTGCTGACATAGCTGAATCTCCCCGACGTAACCTTAACCTTTCTCTTGTAATTGACCGTTCCGGCTCTATGGCAGGCGCTCCCTTGCATCATGCACTCAAAGCTGCTGAGTCTGTGGTGGATCAACTTGAGCCAGATGACATTCTCTCAGTAGTTGTTTACGACGACGAAGTGGACAGCGTTGTACCACCCCAGGCTGTGACTAACAAGGCTGCACTAAAAAATTCTATCCGCAAGGTGAGAGCAGGCGGTATTACCAATTTATCGGGGGGATGGCTCAAAGGCTGTGAACATGTGAAGACGCGACTTGATCCGCAAAAAATAAACCGTGTTCTCCTGCTTACCGATGGTCACGCCAATATGGGCATTCAAGACCCCAAGGTACTGACGGCGACATCAGGGCAAAAAGCTGAGGAAGGCATTACCACGACTACCTTAGGTTTTGCTCAGGGTTTCAATGAAGACTTGCTGATTGGTATGGCAAGAGCTGCTACGGGCAACTTCTACTTCATTCAGAGCATCGATGAAGCAACTGAAGTTTTTAGTATTGAACTAGACAGTCTTAGAGCAGTAATAGGACAGAACCTGTTGGTAACAATTGAGTTGGCTGATGGTGTCAGCCTTGTTGATACCTTAAGTCTTGCTAAAGTTAGCCAAAATGACGCTGGTCAAGCTGTCATCACCTTGGGGGAGCTTTACGAGGGGGAAGACAAACTTCTCGGTTTGAGTTTGGAGATATCAAGCGCTCAAGTTGGTGAGTTACCTGTGATGAAACTGCATTACAGCGCCGATGTTGTGCAAGATGACCTAATTCAAAGTGTGTCAGGCACAGCAGATATCATCGCCAAAGTTGGTACAGTCGAGGAAGCAGCTTTTGCCTCTACAAGCCATATCATTCTTGAACTGAGTCGCCTCACGATCGCTAAAGCTAAAGAGACTGCCCTGAATTTAGCTGAATGTGGCAGACATCAGGAAGCGGAAGAAACCCTCCGTACCCTTGTGAATGATCTTCGGGATAAAGGGTTAAACGAGAATTTTGAAATTGCTGAGGAGATCGATCAGCTTGAGTATTTCGCGGGTCGAATCGCCCAAAAAGCTCTAGGTAATGCCGGACGTAAAGAACTGCGAGATCAGAGTTACCAGACGATGAACCGCAATCGTAGCGATCTGGTGGGTCGCGGTGTCACGGCTGGCGATGAAGTGTACGCGATGCCGATTGTTAATGAAGTCGGTTCAGGTGTTGAATTATACTGCACTCGTGAAGGAGGTAAACTCCGGGTCAAAGTCATTTCCGAAGGCTACGATTCAACCAAGAATGTCCAGTTTCCCCGCGCCATTCGTGCCGAGGGAGCACGCTATGTTGTTGAAGGGCTAGAACTCTCAAGTGAAGGCACTTTCTATCGTGTACGTGGTAATATTAACCGTTTTGCTCAACCCGGTGAAGCAGATATCTTTGTTGCGCCTAGACAATCGCATCTAACTAATACAGGCAAAGCCTCTAAAGGCCCTGCCAGTGCCGCCGATCTTCCCACAACTGATATTGTCGGGGAGAGCATTTTAGTTCAGTGTGTCAAAGATGGCAGCAAGCTACGTGCTAGGGTGGTTTCCGATGGATATGAACCAGATTGGAACATGCGTTTTCCGCGATCGGTTCGTCAGGAAGGGATGCTTTACGTCGTTGATGAAGTCAAAACAGCACCTGATGGCAAATCTTATATTGCGTGTGGTGAAATTAAACGATTTGTCCAACCCAGCACTAGTAATTGAGTTGAAGTTAACCGAACCGTAGTGAACTGACCAACTGCCTCCTTGACATTACGCCTCGATCGCAGGGTTATAATCATCTGGGTTATTAAACCCTGCAATCCAGGCGGCTGCCTGATGACAACTTCGCATGTGAGGGGGAACGCGCAAAATATGAATATGTCCTGTGGATGGACAGGTGACTTTCAAGACCATCAACGGCTCGTCATCCTCAAAAGGAATGTAGACTAGTTGACGTTCTCCACCAGCGTCTCGATCGCGATCGCGGATCAATCCTCCCACTTGCTGCAAAAATGTCTCGTATCCCAGACGCTCAATCAGTACGCGGCGCAACTCAACATTCTCTATATTGAGGATATCCTGCCCCGTTATAGACTGAGATTCAAAGGCAATTTTATCTGTCACCTGCACGCCTCGCCAGCGCCAGACAAAACCATGCCCCGCAGATACACTGCTAATCCCACTTCCGGCCAATTCGATCCAATAAGTGACGTGGAGTCCTGTGGGAAGGGTAGTGAGGTTTACACAGTCGCTGATATCAAGACTTTCACAAGTGAGATTTTCAGGTAGATTGTAAAGATCCAATGCACCGCTTAAATCCAGATGACCCAAAACGCGCATTCCATCCCAAGCGCGATGCTCAAGGATGAGTTTTCGAGCATGTTCAGCCGATACAGGCTCGTGGCTTTGGTTTGGGCGTTGCTGAACTGGTTTATTCGGCACACGTCCATTCGACATGATTTTGAGCATTAGTCCATCACCTCGACGTAAGCATCAGGGCGATATTCACGTTGTTTCCAGACGCGGTAAAGCCCTTGGGGTAATTCAATCGCCCGATGTTCCTCATGAACTAGAGTGGCACTTGGTTCTTTAACCTCAAGAAAAAGGTCACTACCATGTGCCCACAACTGAACAGCATTGGATTGCTGAATGCGATGGCTATGTCCTGTGATTTCACCATGAGCGAGAGTAGCACCTACACGCCTCTGAACACCGACAGGTAAGCTAGAAATACGTCTGATTAGAACGTCGCCATGTCTGTAGAGAACATTAGCTTGGTTAGCCTGGGAGTTATTGCTGTTGTTAAACATCTTGATTTATCGGCTCATCAAATAATTACGAATTACGTTAGCGTAGCGGGGCGAAGCCCATTACGAATTACGAATTATTAACGTCCTAGCCTCAAACCTCTTTCCATAAGCATCTGAGGTTCAATATTCTCAACTTTAGGTATTGCTTCTAACCGAGGAATCCCAGCGATCGCATCAGCAATTTTACCTGATTGGGCACGCAACCAAGCTGTGTGAGGTGCATACTCAAGGCTTCGTGTTATTTCGTAACCGGCTTGATTAATTACCTGACGCTGAGACTCTACATCAACGCCTTCAGCAAAACGGATGAAAACCAGTCCAGTTGGTACTGCTAGGGAACCATTGGGTTGTAGTGTATAAATTGGACTCAGTTTACCCTGCTCTGATTGATTGGGTTCGCCTGGAAAAACTGCGTAGGTGTAGCCCGTCGTAGACATCGCACCGTCGTTAAGTTGTAAAATTGCTCCTGATGCCGCGGTGCTGGGTTGATTGTAATGTATTGCATAGTACCCAGGCTTACGAGTATAAGATACAGCAGTGCTATCGCTGCCAACCCGAATTTGTTCAGGATACTCAGAAAAATAATCGTTTTGAAATTTCACTTCAGCAATCAGGGGTAAAGAATACGCCTGTAGAAAATACTCAGCCGGAAAATAAAACATTTTTCTCAAGTTCTAATTATGTTATAGCGTTTTTCAGTGGTATTGATTACAAATCTTTCATCGGGATGCAAGCTATACGCCTCTATTGATAGTGAAGATTCTTAAAGCAAGCTGACTTTGAATCCCCTCTTTTCTGGAAAGACGAATCAAAGGCTTGTATGAACTTAGAGAGATTAAATTCTGTTTAAACTGTATATTTTTGATGGCGTAATACACATATAGCACATGAGATAAAAAGTATGCATAAACTAAACATAAACTCAGGCTGCGTATAGCAAGCTTTAAAAGTAGTGCATAATACGGTTTCCCAATGCTCAATTTTCAAGACAAATATCCCAGGAGATTAAATTATGGTTCAGGTTCGTTATGGTGGACAGAACGGTAAACAGTATGAACTTGCTATTAGTGATGAACATGTTGTAGTGCGTACCGAAAGCCGCAGTGCTCTTCTCGGTGTAAGACCGTTTGAAGTCGCACCTGTATCACCTACAGCTCGTAGCATTCTCAATCAATTCGAGTTAGCAACGCGGTTTCGGCAAGCGGGTGTAGAAATTTTGCGAGTGAAAGTTCCGGCTCAGGGAGTCGCTTTGCGCGATCGCGCCCGGGAAATTCTCAACCAAGAGTCTGAAGTCCAATTTGCCGGACGTGTCCTTATAGATCCAGTATCCAAACAACCTGTAATTTATACAGAAAACCTCTTCGTTAAATTCGATAACGAAGAAGAGTCAAGGGTCTGCCAAGAGGTCTTAGGACGTTACGGCTTAACAATTAAACGTCAACTTGAATATGCACGAAATGCTTACTTTGTCAGTACACCTGCAAATACTGGTATAGCCGTCTTTGAGATAGCCGAGAGACTTCTGAATGAAGAATCAGTTGAACTGTGCCATCCTGAACTAGTGCGTGAATTACGCCAACGTCAGGTTTTCCCACAGCAGTGGCACTTAAAGCAAACAACAATTAATGGTAAGGTAATTAACGCCCATGCCAACGTTGAGGCAGCTTGGAAGTTGAGCGATGGCACAGGGACGATTATTGCAATTATCGACGACGGTGTGGATCTCGATCATGAAGAGTTCCGTTCCTCTGGAAAAATTGTTGCCCCGCGTGATGTCACACGTAAAACTGACAATCCCAGACCAGGAAACGACAATAACCACGGGACAGCTTGTGCCGGAGTAGCTTGTGGAAACGGTAACTTTGGTGCATCTGGTGTGGCACCTGGTGCAAAGCTCATGCCGATTCGTTTAGCTTCGGCGCTGGGGTCACAGGATGAAGCAGATGCTTTTATTTGGGCGGCTCAAAATGGAGCTGATGTCATCTCTTGCAGCTGGGGGCCAACAGATGGTGTTTGGTTTGAGCCAAACGATCCTGTACACAACCAGAAAGTACCTTTGCCTGACTCCACACGACTTGCTATGGACTTTGCAATCAATAAAGGGCGCAACGGCAAGGGATGTGTAATTTTATTCGCGGCTGGCAATGGTAACGAAAGCGTGGATAACGACGGCTACGCCAGCTATCAAAAGGTGATTGCTGTGGCAGCTTGTAACGACTTCGGTACGAGAAGCGCTTATAGTGACTTTGGTCAGGCGGTCTGGTGCACCTTCCCCAGTAACAATGGTGATAGTTCTCAAACCCCTGGAATTTGGACAACCGATCGCTCTGGTGTACTTGGCTATAATTCGGGTAATCTGAATCTGGGTGATACCGGAGGCAACTACACGAACGAATTCGGCGGAACTTCCAGTGCTTGTCCAGGTGTGGCTGGTGTAGCAGCCCTGATTATTGCCAGAAACCCAAATCTGCGTTGGGACGAAGTGCGAGACATTATTAAACGCTCCTGCGATCGCATTGATCCATCTGGAGGTAAATATGATGCCAATGGTCGCAGCCCCTTCTACGGTTACGGTCGAATCAATGCTCTCAAGGCTGTAGAATTGGCCAAGCCAGCTCAAACATCGCCCATCAGCATATTCAAGGCAGTCCAAGATATCCCAATTAACGATTTGCAAGTATCAACATTGTCGTTGGCGATCGCTAATACCAGCCTCCTGAAATCCATCAAAGTGAATGTAGACATCGAGCATACTTATATTGGGGATCTTGTAGTTACTCTCCTTCCCCCAGTGCAAATAGGTGTACTTCCCATAATTCTGCACGATCGCCAGGGCGGAGCTACAGATAATATCAAAACAACTTATGACGAGGTAAACACCCCAAAACTTGCTGCCTTTAAAGGTAAAAGTCCCCAAGGAACCTGGACTCTGGAAGTTGCAGATAAAGCTAACGCAGATACAGGAAAAATTCGCAGCTTGACCATTGAAATTGAATTTTAACAAGAGAGGCAGGAGGCAGGGGGCAGGAGGAGGAATATTGTCCTCTGTCTCCTGCGACGACCAGAGCGAGCAAGGGTCTAAGTACCCCACCAAATCAGAGATTTGGTGGACTGTAATATAGTGGAGACTTCAGACCCACTATATTACATCCCTTCTGCCTCCTGCCTCCTACCTTCGGTGTCTGTTAGCTTTGAGCCACAGGCTCTTTCGCCAAGAACTTCTCTAATTCTGTCAACGCATCAGCATCAACCTTAGTTTGCATTGGGCAGAACTTAGGCCCACACATCGAACAAAACTCAGCAGTTTTATAGATATCTGCTGGCAAAGTTTCATCGTGATATTCTTTAGCTCTTTCTGGGTCGAGTGATAATTCAAACTGACGGTTCCAATCGAAGTTGTAACGCGCCTTAGAAAGTTCATCGTCTCTATCCCTTGCACCAGGGCGATGTCTAGCAATATCAGCCGCATGAGCTGCAATCTTATAGGCAATCAACCCATTCCGCACATCTTCGGCATTTGGTAGACCCAAATGTTCTTTTGGTGTTACATAGCACAGCATTGCAGTACCGTACCATCCAGCCATCGCTGCTCCAATGGCTGAAGTGATGTGGTCATAACCGGGAGCAATATCTGTCACCAATGGCCCCAAAACATAGAAAGGTGCTTCAGAACACTCTTCCATCTGCTTACGGACATTGAACTCAATTTGATCCATTGGCACATGTCCAGGCCCTTCTACCATCACCTGTACATCATCTTCCCAGGCTTTGCGAGTTAGCTGCCCAAGGGTTTTCAACTCAGCTAATTGTGCTTCATCTGAGGCATCATGGGTGCAGCCAGGACGCAGGGAATCTCCTAAACTGAAGGAGACATCGTACTTTTTGAAAATCTCAATAATGTCTTGGAAGTGGGTATAAAGCGGGTTTTGTTTGTGGTGATGCAACATCCACCGCGCCAAAATACCGCCACCGCGAGAGACAATACCAGTGATGCGGTTTCTCACCAAAGGCAAATGCTCAATCAAAATCCCTGCGTGGATAGTTTGATAGTCTACCCCTTGCTGGGCGTGCTTTTCGATGATATGGAGAAAATCATCAGCAGTCAGGTTCTCGATTGTGCCGTGGACACTTTCTAAAGCTTGGTAAACCGGCACCGTACCAATGGGAACAGGTGAAGCCTTGATGATAGCGGTACGAATTTCATCCAAATTACCGCCGCCTGTGGATAAATCCATCACGGTATCAGCACCGTACTTCACCGCCAAGTTTAGCTTATCAACTTCTTCTTGAAGATTAGAAGAGTTGGGGGAAGCGCCAATATTAGCATTTACCTTACATTTAGAGGCGATGCCAATAGCCATCGGCTCTAAGTTAGTGTGATTTATATTAGCGGGAATAATCATTCGCCCCCGCGCCACTTCCTCACGAATGAGATCAGCAGGGAGATTTTCCCGTTGGGCGACGTAGTGCATTTCTTCGGTGATAACACCTTGGCGGGCGTAGTGCATTTGAGATACATTACCCTGCCCACGCCGTTTAGCAACCCATTCTGTCCGCATATTATAATTCCTCAATAAACAGCTTCCCTCCGCTGGTATTACCCAGACTCAGGTGTTAAGGGTGTGATCTCAGCCTGGTTATGTAGGCACCCCTAGCATGGATGTAGTGTATCACCTTCGTTATATCTGGGAGCAAGGGTGTTAACAATTTATGCTGTTTTTTCGGAGTCTGGCGTAGGCGCAGCCCGTCGTAGACATCGCTGTTTCTGTTGAATAATGTCTAATCTGTATACTGGTGAAATTCTTTCATCGCAATCTGCCTTTGCTTTACTATCGATGAAAGGGATTATTGAGAAACTTTTATAGCAAATGTTCATTAATCTAACAACAGCGATCGCACTCTCACACCCTTAAATCAAAAGCTTTTAACTATGGGTATTGTGGAGCGATCGCCTTTACTTATAAACTGCTGAGTTGCGCGAATTGTACCTGAGTAAAAGAAACCTCTCCCTGGTTTTACTACGCAAAACCGTCCCTCTCCGAGTCGGAGAGGGACAGACTTGAACGACAGTTCAAGGTAGGGAGAGGTTTGTTAAACTCGCTGTTTCAGCGAGTAGGCACACCTACTTTCGCGTGTTTGTTAACGTAGTCCACAAATAATTGCTTCAGTCGGGGACTAACACCAGCGTGTTCAAAGAATCCAAAACCCAGATTCCTAGCTTTTGCTAAGGTTTCTTCTGGTGTTAATCCTTCCTGAATAGCGATACTTAAAAGCGCAATTCCAGTCGATCGCATCCCGGCTGCACAATGCACAACTGCTGGTTTAGGGATTTGTTCTAATATCGTAAGGATTTTGGTAATGGCCTCTTCATTCAAATTTTTTAAATCCACCTTGAGTGGGACATTCCTATAATGCAGCCCCAATGCTTCCGCCACTTTTTGTTCATTTTGGGAAAATCCTAGCTCATCAGGCGATCGCAGATTTAAAACGGACTTAAAACCTTCTTGGATAGCTTGCTCAAGCTGTTTTGGTATGACTTGTCCTGTTGTTGTCAAGTTTTCGTTAATCTGTATGGCGTTGATCACATTCACTCCTTTTCACTTTCTAATGGCTTCCAGCTTGATAGATACTCGAATCAGCAAGCTTTGAGAGGATATTCAATTAAAAACGGCAAAATTAGCTAAATATCGAATGATATTGCTTTATTACTTCAAAATATGAATCTTGAAGTTGGTTATTTTATTGCTTTATTTATAATATACGGTTTGTCGATAGAGTTGCTGTTATTTGGAAATCCATTATACGTTTTCTCGATACATTTACAGTAATTTACACTTCGAGAGTTATACTATTAAGCAAGTTGGATAAGCAATTGGCTCAAAATTTTCGCAAAATAGTATAATTATATACAATAAAATTTGCCCAACTTACTACCAGTAGTAGTAAATCGGTACTAATAACTTTAGCGAAAGTTCACATAGATTAAGCAGTAATGATACTTAATCAACCATGCAAGAAATTTTAGGCTTTAAGCATCAGTAATTTTTCTTATTTATGAGAGTGAACCAGGAAATAAATAGTGACTGTTAAAGAACAACTTTCTTCTATATCCATTGGGATAGTATTGTTCCCTAATGTGACGCAGTTAGATTTCACGGGGCCCTATGAAGTCTTTGCAAAATTGCCAAACGTGCAACTATATCTGCTGGCGGAAACACTCGAACCCATTCGCAGCGATTGTGGCCTTACTTTTCTCGCTGATACAACCTTTGCTCAAGCCCCAGCCTTAGATGTGTTATTTGTACCAGGAGGTCCAGGCATCAACGCCAAAATGGAAGATGAGAAGTTTCTCGGCTTCTTAAAAACTCAAGGGAAACAAGCCCGTTACGTTACATCTGTCTGCACTGGTTCTCTGTTACTGGCGGCGGCGGGGTTACTTCAGGGCTATCGCGCCACTACTCACTGGCTATCGTTAGATTTACTTGAGATGCTGGGAGTTGAGACAGTTGCACAAAGAGTTGTCATTGATCGCAATCGAATTACAGGCGGTGGTGTGACAGCTGGCATTGATTTTGGGCTGGCTCTAGTTGCTGAGTTATTTGGGGAAGCGATCGCTCAAGCAATTCAACTACAGATTGAATACAATCCTCAACCCCCTTTTAACAGTGGTTCTCCCCAAACTGCCCCTGCGGCTGTAGTTGCTAGCGTTACCGCAGCGAGTCACAATGTTCAGGAAATCAGACGGCAAATTGTCCAGCGAGTTGTGACTCAATTGCAAACTGCTAATATTCAGTAAAGCAGTGAGAATTTAGCTAGTTGATCTGTTGCGATGTCTACGACGGGCTACGCCACGCAACTAAAATTTCTCATAACATACCAAAAAGTCAAACAGGCATGTAATCTGGATGCTAGTCCTGAATCTATGAGCACTAACGAAATATCTCTTAGGCCTGCCCAGGAAACAGATGCGTGGGTGCTGAGTGCAATTCATATTGCTGCGATTAAAGCTCTGCCTGCAACTTTTTACACCCAACAAGAACTTTTAGCTTGGCGTAATAACCGCGACAAACCTGATGGCTCAAATATCTTAAAGAATATGAAAGTGGAAACTTTCTGGGTTGCGATCGAGGGAGATGTCGTTATAGGTTTTGCTCGTTTTATTGTTGATGAACTCATCGGGCTGTATGTCCATCCTAAATATCAAGGTAAAGGGATCGGGCGTGCTTTAGTTCAACATTTTTGCAATGAAGCAACTGAGCAAGGTATAGATAAGGTAATTACAACTGCTAGCCTTTATGCTGAAGGGTTTTATTTACGACTGGGATTTACTGCCATCCAAAGAGCGCCTCATTATTTAAGAAGTGGGGTAGTTGTTCCAGTTACTAAAATGAGTAAAACATTAACTACCACACTGAAATAAATTTGACAGGGTGAAGATTTTCAATAAATTTAAAAATGCTCTGGTATCAAGATCATTTTCCTCAAGTTACAACCACTTTTTCCACATAACCTATGATGTAAGTAAGTACTTGCCAGTATAAATGAATAAAACCATCCGTTCATCAACTCTAACCCGTACACGTTTGATAGAAGCCGCCTCGCAGGTATTTGCCAGTTTAGGTGTTCAAGGAGCAACTACCCGTGAAATAGCTCGTGTTGCTGGGGTGAATGAGGTGACTTTATTTCGCCACTTTGCTAGCAAAGAACAACTTCTGGGAGCAGTAATCAAAAATGCCTTGGCACTCCAGACAGAAGCCCTTGCACACCCCCAAGCGTGGACGCAGGATTTAAAAATTGATTTAATACAGTATGCCCACCTTTACAATACTATGCTTGAGGCACAGGAAGACTTAATTCGTACCTTCATTGGAGAAGCAAAACGTCATCCTGAGGCAGCAAAACAAGTGATTCAAGAAGCTGCCAAACCCTTAAGAGAAAAACTAGTAGCTTACCTGCAATCGAGTCAGAGACAAGGCACTGTCAGAGCAGACCTTGATCCATTTCCAGCAGTCGATATGTTTACAGGAATGCTGTTAGCTGGAATGCTATGCCGCAGTGCAAAATTCAATCAGGGCAGCTATAGCTGTGAGGATTATATCGAAACCTGTGTAGATATTTTTGTGCGCGGTATCAGTGCTACTCCCAGCTCTCAATTTAATGTTCTTGTCCCGTCGGTGGAATAAGGATTTCGTTGACACTAACGCGCGATGGCTGGGTAACGGCATGAACGATGTCTACGACGGGCTACGCCTACGCAGCAGGCGCTTCGTTGATCAGAAATGTTCTAGATGAATTGAAAAATGCAGAGGCACCGACTTCTCAATCAGCAAGACTGGCTTTTCTACTTGTCATATATTTGGTAGAGTACCTAGATACTCTTAACTCCAGACTCCTTCGACTATATCAACGATAGTGTTCAATAAAACCCGGTAACTTGATGGAGTTACTGTATTTATTCTAGTTAGCAAACTATCATAGACAACTCCAAGAAGCAAGCTCTAGAGGTTTTCGTATAAGCAATGACTCAAAAAGCTGCCTTATCTCGATTTGCATTAGCATTTATTGCAGGCTTTATATCTGTTTTGCTATTTCACCAAGGGATGTTGGCGCTGCTACATGCAGTGAATTTCACGCCTCGCGCCCCCTATCCAACTGCACCGACACCACCATTCGGAATCCCGCAAATTTGGTCAAGCGCATTCTGGGGAGGGGTTTGGGGACTGATTTGGGTGGCATTCGCGCCTCGTTTTCGACATGATAAAAGCTATTGGTTAGCTGCATTGGTATTTGGTGCAATTTTCCCGACAGTAGTCGCTTGGTTTATAGTCGCACCACTCAAGGGTCAGCCCATCGCTGGAGGCTGGAAAATTGTGGGAATAGTCACAGGTTTATTGGTTAATGGTGCTTGGGGTGTTGGAACCGCCGGGTTGCTGAGATTATTCTCTAGAAGGCAATTATTCAACAGCTAGACTTATTAGCAAGTAGTCCCGCGTAAAATTTATCGTTGGGATGAGACAGGAGGGAAGAGGGTTTTAGCCTAGTTTATCTTTCTTTACATAGTTTGGTTTTATTATGCCAACTTAACTTAGCTCAGAAAATAACGATAATATTATTTGAGTTATTCTGTAACTTAAATATAAAAAGGTTTAATAAAAATGGATTCTTTCGGTATTTACACACTTGCTAATGATGTGGTGTTTGACCAACTAGTAGCTTTGCTAAACAGCATTGAGGTAAATGTTAGCGCAGATATTCCTATTTGTATTATTCCCTATGATGAGCGGTTAGACCTAGTTAGGCAAGAAGTTAGTGCTCGAAAGAATGTAATCCTGTTTGATAATTGGGACGTAATTCAACGCTGGGAAGAATTTGCTCATCAGGTTTGGGCTGCTCATCCCAGAGAAAAAGATAAAAAATTATCACGTCCTAGTTGGTATAAAAGTCATTTACAAAGAAAGTTTGTTGCCTTTGAGGGTATTTTTGATAAATTTGTATTTTATGACGGTGATAGTTTGGCAATGAAGCCAGTCAATAATGTAATTGACAAGCTAGAAACATCCGATTTTATTTTTGATGATTGGGAACACCTTAAGGATAGACGTGTTGCAGCGTTGAATATTTCCGTTATAGAAAAAACTGGACTATATACAGAAGCAGATATACGTCCTAAGCTGCATTGTTCTAGCTTTTTTGGATCTAAACGGGGGTTATTTACTGTTAAAGAAATTGAAATAATGAAGGAGCGATTAATTACCCATAGGGAAGTTGAATGGATTAATGGACATGGATGGTGGGATGATGCTTTTTTGTTTAATTATATGACTTTGTGCTGCGATCGCCCGATTTTTAACTTTACACTTAGCCCGAATGGCGAAGATAGAACAGGCAACTGTGCCAATGCAGATCCCTTCGTCAATATTAATAATGTTCTTTATAATCAAGATGGCTTAAAACCAATTCACCGCATCCATTATATGAGTTATTCTTCTCGTGATTTTGCTTACTTGTGTCAAGGAAAAGATATTAATATCTGTTATGCAAATGAGTTTTTACACTATCGGTTTCTCAAACAGCCAGAACAAAAACCAAAACAGCTAAAACCACTTAGTATGATTGCAAAAACTAATCAATTTCTCAACAGAACAATGAATAAAATTCAAAGAGCTATCCGCTAAATATAGCTTTATTGGCGATAGATTAAATTAACAATTGATTAAACTTTCTATTTTGTATATTTTATAGATTAATATGTAATATGCCTAAAATTACTGTTTGCGTTCCTACTTTTAATCGTGTTAATCTCCTTCCTTATGCCATAGAGAGTGTACTCAATCAGTCTGAGCAAGATTTTGAACTAATTGTTTGTGATGATGGTTCTAGCGATGGTACACCTGAGTTGATGTCACAGTACACAGACCAACGCATTAAATATATCCGTCATCTGCAAAATATTGGTAAAAGTAATAATATGCGCTCTGGCTTTGATGCTGCCAGTGGTGAATATTTTATTAAATTTGATGATGATGATCGGTTAACACCCGATTTTCTCGCAAGTACTGCAACTATTCTTACTCAAGACTCTAGCATTGATTTTGTTGGCACAGACCATTGGATAATTGATATTAACAATGTGCGAGATGAAGCCAAAACTCAAGAAAATTCTCATCGCTGGGGTAGGAAGAATTTACCAGTAGGTGTTGTAGATAATTTGTTGGAAGTTGTATTTATTCAGCAAAGCTTTCAAATTGGAGCAACATTATTTCGCCGTAAAGCATTGCAAGAATTAGGATATATGCAGCCAAATCTGCAAAATTGCGAGGACAATGATTTATTTGTGCGTCTGGCGTTGGCTGGCAAAAATGGCTATTACTTACCAGAATTATTGATGGAATATCGCTCACATGCAGAACAGCAAGGTATCAATCGGGCTATTCCTTATTTATTTGATAAAATCCGATATTTAGAAAGTTATAAATTTGAATCTGACAAAATAGAGAAAATTAGGAAAAATCGTCTCACTGAAACGCAATTATTATTAGGTTTGCGTTTAATTGAAAAGGGTGAAACGCAAAAAGGCAGAGAGCTAGTTTTGGCGGGACAGTCTTTTTCGACTGCTAAAGCTTGGACTGGTTTAGGTTTATCGTTGTTACCAGTTGGGTTGCGAGGTAAGGCGTTTAATGCACTGCGACAGGTGCGGGGTTAAGCTATAGGAATGTCTTAGTACAGCCCACCGCAGGCATCGTTTTTTATATCCCAATACAGTTCAGTTAAGCATTTCTTTCTTCTCTTTGCGTCCTTTGCGTCCTTGGCGGTTCGTTAAAAAAATTGACTTTGACAAAGAGTTTTAGCCTTAACTGAACCGTATTGTTTTATATCCTAGTGGATAATGTCTCACACAAAGGCGCAAAGAAAATTATCTATTTTACACTGCGTTAACATACTTTACTAAGTTAATCTTCAGTCAATTATTTTCCTGACCACTGATCAACTATTTCAAGCATTTTTTCACTACTTATGGCTTTAATCATCTTTTTGCCATGTGGTATTTTAATCCTTTCTACTATATCATTCAAGGATTTAAACTGTTGAGCATTTCGTTCATTTTCTACTATTTCTGCTATCTGAGAAGCTTTTTTTTGATTAAAACCAGCATTACGTAATTTGGAAGCAATTTCAACTGGACTAAACGTTTTAAAAACTTCTATCAGTTCAGTCTTCTCAGCCATTTGCTTTTTAATATCTTTGACTTCATTTTCTAACTTTGCATTAGTAGTTGCTTGCTCAAATAGTTGCTTAGTTATTTTTTCAAAACGTGACTCCAAATTGATTAAAAACTGTTCAATATCTTTTGATTCCAATGCTACTTTTTCTGAAAAATCAGCTTTTGACTGTCTAAATAATTCAACTTGCTTTTTTAAAGTCTCCTCATTTTCAGACTCAATAATAAATACCCCAATCATTTCAGCTTTACGAGGATCTATTTCTCTTGCCCTAGTAGCAGCGTGATACTCAAAATGTCCATCAACGACCTCAAAGGAATCGATGCTTGAACGACGAATAATTATAGGGTTAATAACTCCTGCCGCTTCTAGAATAAGATTTGCTGCTTGTTCTAGCTGATCATCTATAAAACTTGATCGAGCTACAGTAGAAGTAATTTTTTTAATAGCAACTAGTGATGTAGATAATTTCATTAAGTCAACCCTATCTTTTGTAAAACTTCTATTGCCAATAATTCAAATTCTTGTGCAGCAGTTGAATCGGGCTTAAAATCAAGCACAGAAATTGGATCAGCTACTTCAATATCTCCTATAATCAGAAACTTTTCAGCGCATTTTGCTAAGTCATCTCTGTCATAAATCACTGTATTCATGACCTCGAAATCATATCGTTTTGGAATAGCTTCTAATCTTTTAGTTAAAGTATGTTTTACAAATTGATTGTTAGTAGATATTTTACAAGCAAGTACACCTAAAATTTCAAGTTGAGGCTTTCTTATTTGTTTTCTAAATCCATTTATTTTTTTGATAAATTCCCTAACATTTATTAGTCCTTGATTAGCAAATGGTTTTAGATCGGAAGGAATAATAAGGTAGTCAGCAGTAATTAGAGCAATCCTAGCATACAGATTTAATGAAGGTGGGGTATCAATCAATACTACATCATATTGTTCTGCTACTGCACTGAGTTTTTGAGCAAGCATCATCTTACTGTCTTCTTGCTGAATTAACTCATTTTCATAATTCATTAAACTAATATGAGAAGGAACAACACTAATTTCTGGATTTGTGAATTGAGATTTTCTAGCGACTTCCTCTATAGGATAAAAATCTTCTGATTGCAAAATATGACGAATATTAGAATCTTTGATATCATCGAATTCTTCATCATCAAATTTGACTAAACCTGTAGCAAATGTTGTATTTGCTTGACTGTCAAGATCAATTACCAAAACTTTTTTACCTTTTTTTCTAATAGCAGCAGCTAAATTAACTACAGTAGTTGTCTTACCTACGCCGCCTTTATTGTGGTAAATCGCAATTATTTTCATTATATGTTGCCTCTTACTCTTAGTTTCAAAAATAAATTTTTCTTCAGTTATTTGAACTTCTGGTTTATCTATTAACTGTCCTTCTTTCAAACTCTCTCTACCAATTACACCTTTAATCTTTTCTAGTTTCGGCTCGACTTCTTTCCCAGAACATTGAAATACTAGTTGAATATCAGTCTGCAATTTTTGATAAATTCTAATCTCTTTGCCGTTAGTCAACAAACCATACCTGACATTCAAGCTGGTTAAATAATGCCTGAGTCGGGGGACATGATTATTTAAGTTTTGTTTGGGATGCTTTGCCTCCATTACGACACTCAGCGGTGAGTTAGCATCTAAGACAAAGGGAATCACTTGTGCGGCAAATGCTAAGAAATCTAAGCGGATGCTACCAACGGCAACTTCTTGATGCCAGGTGTCAGGAGTATAACCTAGCTGTGGTAGCAAATATTGCACTATGAGTTTGCTTTCAACTTCGCTTTCGTTACGGCATAGCTCAGGATTAAAAGGCAATATTTTTCTACCTCAAAATAATTATTGGACTTGGGATAAAACCTGATATTTGCTAGATTATCACATAGCCTTAACTGTATTGAGTGATATAAATCACTTAGAAAAACATAAATAATCATCATAAGATTAGTACTTTTGCTGATACAATAACCATTTCTGACAGCTAGCCATATTCAAAAGAAACAGGCTACGTATGTATTTCCCCATTACCTTTATAAATGGATAGAATCAAAGTGTTTACCTATTTGCGCTAAAAGTTTTGGCTACTGTATCTTGTCCCCACTGCCATCAACTCGTTGATAGACAAGCTATTAGTTGTCCCTATTGCCGGACGACACTCAAAGCTTACGGTCATCCCGGTATTCCATTGCACCGCGCCACTGGGGACGGGTATCTGTGCGACACCTGCACTTATCACGCTGATGATACTTGCAATTTTCCCCAGCGTCCCTATGCCAAAGATTGTACCCTCTACCAAAATATTGAAGATACAAAGTTGGATTTGCAACAGCAGCGTTACACTAACAGTTTTGCGGTAACTGTGAAAACTTGGGTAAAACGCAATCAGGGTTTGCTGTTGCTATTAGGTTTATTATTGGTTTGTTTATTGTTTGTTGTATTAAGGTCTTGATTTGTGTTGACTGGGAAGTGGGGAATATAGCGCTTATCGGATGAGTCCAATACAGACCTAACCCCCAGCCCCGGTCCTCGCAACTCCAATACATCTATAGGACTAGTATTTGATTTTTGAAAAGATACGTAGGGTGCGTTAGCGACAGCGTAACGCACCATTCTTAAGGCTTTGGTGCGTTACGGCTTACGCCTAACACACCCTACAAATACTTAGATTTTTTCAGAAATCAAATATGATTCCTATATATAATAATAAAATAGTCACTATGAGCGATCGCTATATTTTGAAACGTATATATACATACAGACAGGAAATCATAAAAGAAAATAAAGAAACCTGTCTTTCGCCTCACGAAATAATAAGATACTAATAGTAGTAGCATATACAGAAAATCAATTTTTAGCCCTATAAAACTCATATTTGAGTGCATCTGAGTACAGCTTAATATATTGCAAAATATCTTGACGAAATCTTAGTAAAAGCTTACAGGTAAAGTTTCTTGTAGCGAGCACAGAAATTCTTAACCCCTGTCCCCAAAATACTAGCACCCCCATCCTTAAACACTAGCGCCCCTACCCCAAGAGAAATTTTAAGTTTATCTTGAGTCGGGGTTTCGGCGTTTGAGTACAACCTTAATCAATCCAATAAATCCAATCAGCATTGGGTTTCCTATCGAGTTGGAAGTCGCCTGATATAAGCATAAAAATAGCACATGGCTCTTTCTACCAGATAGACATTACCGATGCAACAGTCTTTAGACAGTATTAGCGATCCCCCAACTACCAAAACGCAGGATTCTGCACATACATCCATGCTGAAAAAGTTACTCTCTGGCGTTTTTTTTGAGCCATTATTGAGTGATTTTCGCATTATTTTTGAGCGCGATCCAGCAGCACGGAATTGGCTAGAGGTGGTGTTTTGCTATCCAGGATTGCACGCACTCTGTTTGCATCGTCTTGCTCACTGGTTACATGGTCGAGGAGTCGGTTTTATCCCCCGGTTTATTTCTCACTTGGGACGATTTTTAACGGGAATTGAAATTCACCCAGGTGCAGAGATTGGTCAGGGTGTGTTTATCGACCACGGAATGGGTGTTGTCATTGGCGAAACTGCGATCGTGGGCGACTATACACTGATTTACCAAGGCGTCACCCTTGGCGGAACTGGTAAAGAAACTGGTAAGCGTCATCCCACAGTGGGCAAAAATGCAGTGATCGGCGCGGGTGCGAAAGTTTTGGGTAATCTGCAAATTGGCGATCGCGTCCGTATTGGCGCAGGTTCCATTGTCTTGCGGGATATCCCCAACGATTGCACAGTTGTGGGAGTTCCCGGTCGCATTATTTCTCGGAATCAAAACGCCAGCCTTTCTCCTTTAGAACATGGAAAGCTACCCGATGTGGAAGCAACCGTGATTCGTTCTTTGCTCTCGCGCATTGAGCAACTCGAAAAACAACTGCAAACTTTAAGACAAGAGTTAGGAGTTAAGAGTTAAGAGTTAAGAGTTAAGAGTTAGTAATTATTCCCCTTATCGCCCTCATCTACCTCACTCCCCCCACTGCCAAAATGAGAAAATTAAACGCCTCACAACTTAATTCCGATCCTTTAGGCGATCAAGTTTTGCAGATTCCTTTGAGCGATCGCTGGCGAATCTATCACCGTTTACAAGAGTTAAAAATTAATAGCTCTTGTCCCCCCGATGGTTCTTTACGAGTGCAAGTGAACAATTTGGTAGAAGCGATTTTAATTCGCAGTACTGTTATGCAATTTCTTGCTTCTCGTCATGAATTATTAGAGTGGTTAGAGCGTTGCTGGGATTACAGTGATGAGTCATGAGTCTTTCAAAAAGACCTAATTCAGACACGATTAATCTTGAATTCATGACGCAAGGACTGCACTTCATCCTTTTTGTTCATAGATGCACAAAGCTCGAATAGGTTTAGAAGTTGAAGTTACTGTAAGCTAGCAGAATTTGTTGCAGACTGAGGGAGATTAACCGAGTTTTAGATTTTATCCAGTCTACTAAATCTGAAATTTCCCTGACATATAGCAACAATTAAAAAGGCGAAATTACCAAACCAGACTGGGGATTTCTGATTTTTAATTTTTTCCCAAATTAAGAAATTGAAAGTTCAATCAATTATGGCGACTCGTAACAGAGATATAAAACTCCTCAATTTTTTGCACAACGAACTTGAACTTTCAAATGCCGATATTGCTGTAGCTCTGCGACACCGTGAATTAGAAAATGGGCCACTACCGATGCTCCTCTGGCAGTATGGTTTAGTTGACTTGGAGCAGCTAGGAAAGATTTTTGATTGGCTAGCAGAACAAAGTTAGCTAATTTGAACCCTTTAACTTTAAGTACCATTACCTGCCTAAATTACACACCAATGCTCTAGAAAATTTGAGGTTACTAAGATGATTACATCATTAATTGCTGGATTCTGTGTTTTACTTTGTTCAGGGTTCGCTAATAGTTATATTAGTTCATTGCTACTCGAACAAATTTCACCTGACATCGGTAAAAACGATTAGTAAATTATACATGGTTTTAGTTCCCTGTCATACAGATGTGATGCTGCTAATAGGTCAATAATTAAGGATCATGTATCCTACATTATGAATTGTGATATTTTTAGCATTTACCATCGCGGGGAATTGTAGAGAGAAAGGATATTAAGAATACTTCCAAGAGAGGGATATTTGCAATGAATCAAATCATAATTAATGACACTACATTACGTGATGGCGAACAAGCAGCAGGTGTTGCTTTTAACCTAGAAGAAAAAGTAGCGATCGCTAAGTTTCTCGATGCTATTGGTATCCCAGAATTAGAAGTCGGTATACCGGCAATGGGTGACGAAGAAACCCGTGCGATCGCAGCAATTTCTGACTTGGGTTTACAAGCAAAACTCCTGGGCTGGAACCGTGCTGTCATCTCAGATATTAAGGCTTCTATCGCTTGCGGTCTGAACCGGGTGCATATTGCCATTCCCGTTTCTGGTATCCAAATCGCCGCTAAATTTCATGGTCAATGGCGAGTAAGTTTGCAAAAACTCAAAGACTGTATCAGCTTCGCTGTCGATCAAGGTCTTTGGGTAGCAGTCGGCGGAGAAGATTCTTCCAGGGCTGATGAAAACTTCCTCTTAGATGTAGCGCTTTATGCTCAAGAATGGGGTGCATCCCGGTTCCGCTTCTGCGACACCGTAGGAGTTCTCGACCCTTTCACCACCTACACCAAGGTTAAACGGCTGGTTTCAGCTTTGATGATTCCCCTAGAAATCCACACCCACAATGATTTTGGTCTGGCAACTGCCAACGCTCTTGCGGGTATCAAAGCTGGAGCCTTATCAGTGAATACCACAGTCAACGGATTAGGTGAAAGGGCGGGAAATGCAGCTTTAGAAGAAGTTGTGATGGCGATTAAACGCATCTACGGCGTTGATTTAGGCATCGACACTCCCAGTTTGCTGGAACTGTCTCAACTAGTTGCAGCCGCATCAGGAGCTAGCGTACCACCTTGGAAAGCGATCGTTGGCGAAAATACCTTTGCTCACGAATCTGGCATCCATGCTCACGGGGTATTGCAAAACCCTATTACCTATGAACCATTTGCTCCCGAAGAGGTGGGTTGGGAACGGCGTTTAGTATTAGGTAAACATTCTGGACGGCATTTGGTTTCAAACTTGCTAGAACAGCATGGAATTTTCTTGAACTCCCAAGAAACCCAATCTGTTTTAGACGCAGTGCGCCATCAATCGGTACAGAAAAAACGCAGCCTGACGACAGAAGAACTATTGAATTTGGTCAGAGAACAGAGGTACTCTCATGCAACGCGATGAATTAGAACTAAACTTGCCACCTGCTTTTGAAATTGGTGAAAAAGTCAGAGTTCGGAAACTGCTCAAAAACGATGGTACCTTTCCTGGTAAAGAAGTCGGGCAAGTTTTAGTGAACAAAGGAGATATCGGCTACATAGCCAGTATAGGAACATATTTGCAGACTTCCTATATTTATGCTGTGCATTTCTTGGAAACAGGATTCGTCGTCGGCTGTAAGAAAAAAGAACTAGAATCTGTTGAGGAATCTCATGAAAGTAATGCTACGCATGAATGATGCCGGTACTTTAGTAGTTTACGTTGCTAAAAAAGACCTTGAAGAAGAAGTAGTCAAACAAACCGATGGAAATGATGGCAAGATTCTTACCCTAGCAAATGGTTGGGAATTGGAATTTCGTGATTTGCCAGACACAGCAAATTTACCCCAAACAGTAGAAGCTAAACGCCTCGCTTAAAAACAGTTAGGAGTTAAGAGTTATGAGTTATGAGTTATAAGTTTTAACTCCTAATTCCTCACTCCTAACTCCTCACTCCTAACTCCTCACTTTTAACTCCCCACTCCTCACACCTAACTTTTTATCAATCATGGGTAACAAGTATTTGACGTTATCAGAATTGAATCTTGAGGGACAGTTACTAGGTTTTGTTGGTGGTGAACCAGGAAAATATAAATACTTGCAATTAGCAGTTCCATCTGGAAATGTAGAAATTAAACTGCCTAAGGAATTGCGCCGTTTACTAAGTTCATCCTTAGTTCCTGGCCAGAAAATTCGCGTTTGTGGTCATAGTAAGCTAGACTCGCGTACAAGTAAAATAAAAATTAAAGCCTATCGAGTGACACCAATTGATGCGTGTCCAAATCAAGAATTACCGCCTCAAATCAAAGCGAGGATTATGGTATGTCAAAAGTCTGGTTGCCTGAAACGTGGTGGTAAAGGGTTATTATCAGATTTAGAAAAAACTTTGTGCGATCGCGGTTTGTTAGACAAAGTTACTATTGAACATACTGGTTGCCAAAAATGCTGTGGCAGCGCCCCCAACTGTGTTTTACACCTTGGTAAAAAGAAATACAAGAATATTCATCCTGATGCGATCGCATCCTTGCTAGAAAGTCATTTAACTCAATAATAACCTTCTCTAGCTTTTCTTAAGAAAATACACAGCTTTGTAGGGGTAAGAATTTTACCCCTATTTGTTATAAGTATCGTATAGTATCATCCTTAAAAGATGATTTCACTTGATTAAAAATCTTGAGTTTGTCTTTACGACATTTAAGTATAAGGATAGAAATTATATATACAAGTACTGTACAAATTTTGTGTAGCTAGTAAACAGGAGCTACAACAGGATATTAAAATATAGCTATTATATAGTTTGAGTATATTTAGTTCTCAAGCAATATAGTTTCAATAAGTTTAAGCCCACAAGCTCAAGCTTGGGGCTAGATATTAATACAGTTGAATTAAGGTTGATAAATGTAATTGGAATCCAGATAATGAGAGGTCTAATCCACTATCTAAAATCTACCACTACCACGAGCATAGCTTTTGCTTTTAATATCCATGAAAAGTTTTGACTCCATTTAATGAAAAAAGTGTAGTCTTATGCATCCTGTATACTTGCTTAAATATTCAATAGTCTAATCTCACTTTAAAAATCGCAACAATAACCAAAAGTTTTGCTCGCTAATATTTTTTCTTTACTCATTGATTAGTATTTTAGCTTTTTTCTGTGTACAAATAATCAAGATATAACCTATGTATACAATTACTGTGCAGAATTCGTGTAGAACTTGTGTAGATAAAAAATCACAATAAATTTATGTAATAAATTACGAAATATTAAATGTATTATTATATTTATATAAGTTCAAAAAGTATTAGAAAGTACTATGATAATTGTTATATTTTCGGAGAAAGATTATTTCTGTTTGAGACGATAGCCTAATCCATGAACCGTTTCAATAAAATTTTCTGGCGCACCTAAAGCTCTGAGCTTTTGTCGAAGACATCTAATATGAGAGCGAACAGTCTCCTCTACTGGAGAATCATCTACTGCCCAAACCTGCTCAATAATGCTAGAACGACTTAGTACACGTCTGCCATTAGCAACCAACAATTCTAAAATGGCATATTCTTTTAGTGTTAATGTCAAAGGATAAGAATCATAAGTAGCCTCATAAGTACTGAGATTTAGGTGTAACTTCTCCCAAGATAAATTCATTGTGCTTGCAGAATTACCACGTCTGAGTAAGGCACGTATACGAGCCATTAACTCTTCTAAATCAAACGGTTTAGCAACATAATCATCTGCTCCTGCATCTAAACCAGCAATTTTGTCAGCTACAGTATCACGAGCTGTCAACATCAGCACTGGGGCGCTAGTATTTCGGTATACTGGATTAGTACTGCTAGCAGTACGCAACCGTTGACAAAACCGGATGCCATCTAGCCTTGGTAGCGTTACATCCAATACCACCAAGTCGTACTTAAATAATTCTGCTGAATTCCAAGCTGCTTCTCCATCTTTGGCAACATCTACTACATACTGCCGTCTACTTAAAGCTTCTGTAAGTACCTCTGCCAGTTGAATATCATCTTCAACTACAAGAATTCGCATAATTTATTCCTTTATTTAGCAGTAGGTAAGTATTAGTTTAAATTTATCACGTATGCTCTGATATAATATTCAATCTTTTTCTTTTTTAGACAATCTCTTGACTTTATGATGTGGCAATTTATCAAATGGTTTCCCCAACGAAAATGGATTGCTGGAGGTTTTGCTTTAACTTTATTGCTTATGGGAATAGTTAGTTTTGCTTCTTTTAAGAATGCAACTGAAATCAAACAGGGAGCTAATAAGGTGCAGAATACTTATCAGACTCTCAATACTTTGACAAATTTTTCTGCGGCAATGACATCGGCAGAATCAGCACGACGAGGATACATATTTTTGGGAAGTAAACAAGATTTAAAGCGTTATCAAAATGAAATAATAACTATGCAATCTCAACTCAAGCTGTTAAAAGAACAAATACATACTAGTTTGAGTCAACAACAGAAATTTACACAGATGAACTCGTTAGTTAATGAAAGATTAGTTCTTTTGAAAGAATCAATAAAACTTTATCAAAAAGATAAAACAGCATTAGAAGCACAAACTAATATTACTGATCGTAGTGTTAAGCTTCGACAAGAAATCTTACGTATAATAGCAGATATTGAAGCTGAAGAACAACGTTATTTACAAAGTTTTCTAGAAGAATCTGAGAACAGCGTGCACTTGAGAATCCTAATGGAAATAGTAGGAACTATTTTAAGTGTTGCAGTAATTGTTATTTTATGTATTATTCTTAATCAGCAATGGATAAAACGTGAAAAAATTGAGTCTTTAGAATTTTCCCTAGCGCAAGAGAAAGAATTTGGAGAATTAAAAATCCGCCTGTTCTCGATGATTTCTCATGAATTTCGTACACCTTTAAGCATCATTTTACTATCATCTCAATTATTGCAAGAGATTCTTGAAGAATTGGTAGATGAGAAGCAGTTAAAAAATCTTTATCGGATTCAGTCTTCAGCTAAATTAATGAATCATCTGCTAACGGATATATTGACCTTAACAAGATCGGAAGCGGGAAAGTTGGATTATAAACCTCAATTAATTAATCTAGAAAATTTCTGCTTAAATTTGGTAGAAGATTTACAACTTTTTGGTACAACCCCACATTTAATAGAGTTTAGGAATTATGGGCAGTGTTTTCGAGCTAATCTAGATGAAAAACTTCTGTATTCCATTCTTAGTAACTTACTTCTAAATGCTATTAAGTACTCATCTCCTGGAAGTAAGATATACTTAATTCTGAACTCAGAAGCAGAGGCTGTATTTTTTCAAGTAATAGACCACGGAATAGGTATTTCAAAAACAGAACAGGAAAAAATTTACGAGCCTTTCTATCGAGGTCAAAATGTGAATAATATTGTTGGTACTGGACTAGGTTTAGCTGTTGTTAAAAAATGTGTAGAACGGCACAAAGGAGAAATTTATTTAGAAAGTAAAGTAGGAGTTGGAACTACCTTTACTGTTAAGATTCCTCATGAAAATATCGTAACATAAGTTTAAATTAAATCAATCCTTCCAATGCGTGCTGCAAATCGTTCGTTACATCAGCAACAGCTTGTCTAGCAGATAAACGATTTTCTTTATACGCCGAGTAACGCTCAGAAATAGATATAGGTTCACCCACAGATATTTTTACGTTTTGCTTACCCAAATGTGGACGCTGCACACCTTTAATGCCTTTGATTTTAGCAATCATTTGCCATAAAATTAAAGTTGTCTCAGCAAACCTTTCTACTGTGGGATTTTCTCGAATATAATTACCAGAAACAGTTACAAAACTTTCTACTAAACGCATGTGCCACATCCGCGCATTCGCTTCTTCAGCAACGCGATCGCCTAAAGCTCTTTCAACAGCAGATACCCCTTTTACATCCTTAAATTCTTCTCTAAATATATAATTCCAACCCGCTTGTTCTACCCTCCGGCAACGGTCACTTAAACTACCTTTTGACTGCAAATTAAAATACTGTTCTGATATTTGTAGTGCAGCATTTAACAAAGCTTGTAAACGAACTGCTAACGCTTCATTTCTATCTTCAATTCCTTCTACTGCTGTTTTGGCATCTGCCAGCTTTAGATGATAAAATCGCGTGTAAAATTTTTCCATCAACGAAAGTAAATGTTCTGCCAAGGTTAACAATCGGGGATAAAGCGACTCTATAGAAGCATGTTCTGGTGGATTCACAGGTAAACCACTAGCCGCTTCCAATTCACTTAAAAGATTTGCGATCGCACCCCAAGGAGCATCAACGTAACTATATTTAATCCCAACTGGTACAATTAGAACCTGTTCGGGGCGTTCAGCTTTGTGCAAATCTTCAGCACACCAAAAGCCTAATTGGGCGATACCAGGTTCTAAGGGGCTGATATTCTCCGATAAACCATTGGTTGCACCCTCTGGCGCAGCCGCCATCGGAAATCTCCCATTAGCAAACAAGTCACGCGCCGAACGTAACCCCGTCCAGTCAGCTTTACCTCGCTGAATCGGAGTACCACCTAAATGAGAAGCAATCCAGCCAACGTGGGAACCTGCCCATAGAGGAATGCCGCGATCGTAGATAAAATGAGCATGAATGGGATGTTGTAGTGCTGTGCCTTGCGATCGCGCTACCTTTGGCACGAGTTGAGACAGCAAGTAGGTCAAACAATATGGATCGTCTGTTTTCGGATGGCGAAATGCCAGCATAAAACGGATCTTACCCTCCTGAAACTGGCGATAGAGATCCACCAGAACCTCTACGTTGTCTGCTTCAATTTGGGTAATAGCTGTTTGCCAGTTTATCCAACTGGGTAGCAACAGATGGACGAATCGTAGAAATAAGGGGTTAAACGCCGGAGGAATAAATTCTAAGGGTGCCTGTGCTTGATAAATGACATCTGCCAAGGTAGTTTTCTCCTAAAGTTGCGATCAAAAAAGGCGGAAGGCTATAAGTAAAAATGAAAAAGAAATAACGCTGTGTACTTTGTACTTCATCCTTAATACTTCATACTTTAGTTGACATAGAAATTAGCGATCAAAGAAAGGCTATAAACGATGCGACTTTCACAAATGTTATTCGTTACACTCCGGGATGATCCAGCTGATGCTGAGATTCCTAGCCATAAATTATTACTCCGTGCAGGCTACATTCGTCGCATCGGTAGTGGTCTTTATGCTTATTTGCCTTTAATGTGGCGGGTATTGCAAAAAGTTTCCCAGATTGTGCGGGAAGAAATGAACGCTACAGGCGCACAAGAATGTCTTTTACCACAATTACAACCTGCTGATTTATGGAAGGAATCAGAACGCTGGGACACTTACACCAAAGCTGAGGGGATCATGTTTTCCCTAATTGACCGCCGTGAGCAACAATTAGGATTAGGCCCAACTCATGAAGAAGTAGTCACAGCGATCGCTCGTGATATGATTCGCTCTTATCGCCAGCTACCACTACATCTCTACCAAATTCAAACCAAATTCCGTGATGAAATTCGTCCCCGCTTTGGTTTGATGCGCGGACGAGAATTTATCATGAAGGACGGCTACTCTTTCCATACCGATGAAGCCAGCCTCAAAGAAACTTACCAGGATATGTATAAAGCCTACAGCAATATCCTGCGACGTTCTGGTTTAGCTTTTCGGGCAGTGGAAGCTGATTCTGGTGCAATTGGTGGTTCTGGTTCCACAGAATTTATGATTTTAGCGGAAGCTGGTGAAGACGAAGTTCTCTACACTGAGGATGGTAAATACGCCGCTAACGTAGAAAAGGCTGTTTCTTTACCAATTGATGCCGAAAGCTCACGGTTTACAACCTATGAAAAACGCGATACACCTGGAACAGAAACGATTGAAAAGGTGTGTCAACTCCTCAACTGTTCTCCCACTCAATTGGTGAAAAATGTCCTTTATCAGACAGTTTATGATAATGGTACAACGGTGTTAGTTCTGGTAAGCATCCGAGGCGATCAGGAAGTTAATGAAGTCAAATTGCAAAATGAATTGACCAAATTAGCTTCTGAATATGGTGCTAAAACTATTATTAGTTTGAATGTACCAAATGTAGAAGCCCAACAAGCATGGACAGCTAAATCTCTACCTTTAGGCTACATTGCGCCAGACATCACAGATGAGTATATTACCGCCAATAAACAGATCCATCCCAAGTTTTTGCGCTTGGTGGATCAAACAGCGGTTGATTTAAAAAACTTTGTTACAGGCGCGAATGAAACTGGTTATCACGTAGTTGGTGCTAATTGGGGCGAGCAATTTCCACTACCAAGCGGTGTAGTAGATATACGAAAAGCAAGACCAGGCGATCGCGCCATCCATAACCCAGAACAAACTCTTGCAAGCGCCCGTGGAATTGAAGCAGGTCACATCTTCCAATTAGGCACTAAATATTCCCAAGCGATGGGTGCAACTTATACCAATGAACAGGGTGAAGAAAAGCCCCTATTTATGGGTTGTTTTGGTGTAGGTGTATCGCGGTTAGCACAAGCTGCCGTAGAGCAATCTTACGATAAAGATGGGATTATTTGGCCAGTTGCGATCGCACCTTATCACGCGATCGTCACAATTCCTAACATCAAGGATGCTCAACAAATAGAAATTGCCCAAAAACTTTACACGGAACTTAATCAAGCGGGAATTGAAACCCTCCTAGATGACCGCGATGAACGGGCGGGAGTGAAATTTAAAGATGCTGACTTGATTGGTATCCCTTACAGAATTGTAACTGGGCGTGCGATCGCTAATGGAAAAGTCGAAGTTGTAGAAAGAGCTACCCGTAAATCTCAAGAAATTGTCATTGATGAAGTTACAACTACACTCAAACAGTGGATTACTGAAGCAATAGAAGGAAGTAGATAGTAGAAAATTCTCCATTCCCAACCTAACTTTTCACGTCATTTGGAAAGATCCACAAAAAACCTAACCCCCTAAACCTGCTTCTCACAACAGAAGGGGAAAATTCAAAGTCTCTCTCCTAGAAGGAGAGAGAAATAGAAGTGAGGTTTTCCAGATACCGTGAAAAGTCAGATCCCTCATCCCCCTCATCTCCCCACTCCCCAAAACTTACATAATTTGGCAGGTGACGGATTAGAAGTAAAAATTCTAAAATTGAATCAAGGACTTGCAAAATTAAAAAATAATCGCCTTTGAGACATAAAGTCTCCTCCAGGTTGTGGGAAACTCTCCACCTATAAGTATCGTCTTTAACCAGGCTGCTCCTCACATAACTACCATATCAGCCCTCAGTTAGGAAGGTTTTGAACATGAAAGACCAACAAGGATCTAATCGTATTTCTTCAGGCGTAATTGCAGCCGTCTCAGCGGCGGTTGTAGCGGTAGGTGGCGGTGTGGCTTGGTTTACTTCACAATCCAGCAATACTCCCACACCATCAAACCCCTCTGGGCGAATCGCTCAACCAGCACAGCCATCAACTAGGCAGCCAAGTAATGAGCAAACCCCAAACGTTTATTGGCTCCGACCAACAGATAAAAGTGTTACTTTGGTTCCCCAACCTGTTAAAGTAGCTTCTATACGAGCCAACCAGCCTTTAGAAGCAGCTTTCCAAAGTTTGTTAGCAGGCCCAACAGAAGGGACAGATTCCACAACTATCCCCAAAGGAACAAAGCTGTTGGGGCTGAAGACAGAAAATGATGAAGTTCACGTTAATTTATCCGAAGATTTTACCAGCGGTGGTGGTAGCACCTCAATGATGGGTCGTGTGGGACAAGTTGTTTATACTGCGACAACTTTAAATCCCAAAGCCAAAGTGTACATTGATGTGAACGGCAAACCGTTAGATGTTTTAGGCGGTGAAGGTGTAGAGTTACAACAACCGCTAACTCGTGAAAGCTTTCAGAAAAACTATCCGCTTTAAAAAAGTTAGGAGTTACAAGTTAGGAGTGAGGAGTTTTAACTCATAACTCATAACTCATAACTCTCTTAGAATTACCGTTTGCTATTTAAAACACGAAAATTACGGGCTTGTTCTTCTAACCTTGTGGCGAGGCGATCGCAAACCCGATTACACAAATCAAAAATCATTTGATCTTCCACCCGGTAATAGGCGCAAGTTCCTTCACTGCGGCGGCTAAGAATACCCGCTTGCCACATTACCTTCAGGTGTTTCGATACATTTGCCTGAGAAGTCTGTGTTGCCTCTACCAACTCTTGCACGCATTTTTCTTCATCCCGTAATAAGTGGAGCAGCCGCAGGCGCATTGGCTCACTTAACAGGCTGAAGTATTCAGCTACTTGTTGCACCACTTCTGGTGGTAAAGGCAACGTTTGTTTCATCAGGATTGACCCACAAGGACTGAAAATTTTAACGATGACTCATTTGGGATGACTCATTTGATATATAGATTAATACTTAATCAGGGTTAATTCGCATCAAAGGTTGACCATATTCTACTGGGTCACCATTTTGGAGGAGAATTTCCATCACCTGTCCAGAGACTTCGGCTTCGATTTCATTCATCAGCTTCATGGCCTCAATAATACAGACTGTTTGACCCTTGCGAACGCGATCGCCCACTTCCACAAATGCCGCTTCCCCTGGTGCAGGAGCGCGATAAAACGTTCCCACCATTGGGGAAGGCACTTCTAATAATCTCTGGTCAATGGTTAAGGGTGCATTTACTGACAACTGTAATTGTGTGCTAGTTCCAGTATTCTCAAACACCCGAGATGTGGATACCTCCGTTACCTGACTCGCGTTCACCTGGTTTCCCCCAGATGAACCCGATGTCAAGCCAGAACCTACCACACCGCCGAAGGTCGCTTGACCTACCGACAACATCTGATTGCTGACGCTCACAGCCTTACGGACTGTTAGTTCAAAATCATCGCTTTTGAGCGTGACTTCTGCAATATCTGTTTGTGCGATAGTTGCCAGTAGTTGGCGGATTTCATTAAAGTCCAATGGCACAGTTTTTATTACCTCGACCTATCTGTAAATTAGCATCTTAAGTGTGGCAGGGATTTAATCCCTATATAGGGATTTCAATCGGGACTTACATCTCCATAGAGATGAAAGTTATTCCCTGCTGATATACTTATCTTCCTGAGTATCAACTTTGATGCGTTCTCCTTGGGAAATAAACAAAGGAACCATCACAATTGCACCAGTTTCCAGAGTTGCTGGTTTTGAGCCACCTGTGGCAGTGTCACCTTTTAAACCTGGATCTGTTTGTACAATTTCCAGAACCACAGACTTAGGCAATTCTACTCCCAGCACCTGGTCGCCCCACTTAATAACTTCAGCTTCCATACCTTCCTTGAGGTATTTGACGCGATCGCCAATTTGTGCGCGGGTCAATCTGCCTTCTTCGTAGGTTTCCATATCCATAAAGACGAACTCATCGCCCTCTTTATAGGTATGCTGCATCGTGCTTTTTTCTAGCGTGGCTTGCGGCACTGTTTCCCCTGCTCGGAACGTTTTTTCCATCACGCTCCCACTCTGGACATTTTTTAACTTAGTTCGTACAAAGGCGGAACCTTTGCCTGGCTTGACGTGCAAGAATTCGAGCACTCGCCATACAGACCCATCTAATACAATGGAAACACCGGGTCGAAAGTCGTTACTGGAGATCATGAAACTTTCAAATTTTGGAAGACAATCGGCATTTATTGTACCCTTCTAGGGTCGTCATTGGGCATTTGTCATTAGTTAGTTGTCATTTGTCATTTGTCATTTGTTCCCCTGGACTAGACCTCTGCTCCACTCATCACCTAACGTGGGAAGATTATTTATGGGTTACGTCCAGTCAACAATTTAATACTGCATTTGAGTTATCCCATGCTTAACTTATTAAAATCCTGGCTGAAGAACAGCCTAATGGCAATACTGCTGGTAACAATATTTTTAGGCATAACTACAGCTGGGTGGACTCCCTCCAGTAGCGCCGCACTGCCAGCCGGCAATGCAATTACCGATGGCAAAGCTTTGTTGCGGTATGCACTCCCGATAGATAACAAACCTGTGCGGCAACTACAAGCCAGTTTAGAGGACATCTCTGCCCAACTTCGGGCAAATCGGCGTTGGGGTGCTATTTCCAAAGACATCAGCAAAGCATCCCGCATTCTCGATAAACCTTCCCAAATCTTAACAAGCGTTCCCACAGAACGCCAACCCCAAGCCGAAGCTTGGATTAACGAGTTGAAATCTGGGGTGGGTAAATTGGAAGAATTGGCGAAGAGTAAAGATAAAGAACAAATTCTGCAAGAGAGAGGTAAACTGCTAAATCTAGTTACTCAGTTAGAAGAGTCAATGGTGAAAGAATTCCCTTTTGAAGTGCCTACTGAGTACAGCAACCTGCCGCAACTTAAAGGTCGTGCAACTGTAGAATTCAAAACCAACAAAGGCGATTTGACTGTGGTTGTAGACGGTTACAGCGCCCCTGTGACTGCTGGTAATTTTGTAGATTTGGTACAGAGGGGTTTTTATAATGGCTTAGAATTTACCCGTTCTGAAGAATCTTACTTTCTCCAAACTGGAGATCCTGCTGGAAAAGATGTCGGTTTTATTGATCCAAAAACGGGTAAATATCGCGCTATTCCCTTAGAAGTCTTAGTTCAAGGCGATAAAACCCCTACTTATGGCATTACTCTAGAAGAAGCTGGACGTTACGTTGATATGCCAGTTCTGCCTTTCTCTGCCTTTGGTGCAGTGGTGATGGCTCGTCCCGAAAGTGAAGTGAATGGAGGTTCATCGCAATTCTTCTTCTTCCTCTTTGAACCAGAACTCACCCCCGCCGGACGCAACCTATTGGATGGTCGTTATGCCGTTTTTGGTTATCTCACCGAAGGCAGAGAAGTTTTGGATAAACTGAAGGCGGGTGACAAAATTGAATCGGCAAAAGTGGTTAAGGGAATAGAAAATCTGGTTGAGCCGCAAGCAGCATAAGAAGAGAGTAGGGGGAGAATAATTCCTGTACAGACGCGATTAATCGCGTCTCCCCTGATTCAGATTTCCAGCAATGAATATCTGATCAACTGCAATAGCTAATTCTGGAAAAGTCCGTGATACAATTTGCTGAGTAGCTGTAAAAAGTGTTTCTTCGTAAAATCCATCTTCCAGTAGTAACACCGAAACTTTTGCTTTTAGTGGGTCTACAATCCAATATTCAGGAACCTCTAAGGCCGCATATTCCGAGCGTTTATAACGATAGTCCCGCTTCACAGACTCTGGACTGACCACCTCGACAATTAGTAACGGTGGTGACTCAAATACTGCTGAAGCATTCAACAATTCTCTAGCTTGCTCCACTGTCACTACACACAAATCAGTCAACCTAGATTTATTTCTACCCGTTCTCACCCCACTTTCCCGAAAACACAGCCAAGTAGAGTTACAACGTTTGATTTCTGCTTTCAAGGCAGTATCCAAAAAATCGACAATCAGAAAATGTTCAATAGTAGGTGGATTCATTAGCTCTAGCTTTCCATCCACCAATTCATAATGAAAATCGCTACCATCATCATAGGTTAAGTACTCTTCAAATGTGATGCTGGTTACTGGTGTTGTTACCATCCCAACTGTCTCCTAGACGATACCCTTATCTTAAACAGTAAAGTAAATCATCAGTTTTTTTCGTAATTTTGCAACACGGAAAACCGATTGTGAACAGTGAGTTATCTTCTCAACAAGTACAAGATATTGGAGAACAAGGTCTTTTAGAAAGATTACAACGCTTCTGTCCTCCAGAAATTATCGGTGATGATGCCGCAGTACTTGAAACTACACCAGGGAAATCTTTGGTAGTGACTACAGATGTACTGATTGACGGCGTACATTTTAGCAACCTCACCACTTCCCCAGAAGATGCTGGTTGGCGAGCTGCTGCTGCCAATTTATCAGATTTAGCCGCGATGGGCGCTTCTCCACTAGGAATTACCGTCGGTTTGGGACTCCCCGGTGAAGTTAGGGTGAGTTGGGTTGAGCAACTTTACCAAGGAATGACAGAATGCTTGCAAAAATACAATACCTCAATTGTCGGGGGCGATGTGGTGCGATCGCCTGTGACTACTCTGGCAATTACTGCTTTTGGTCAAGTTAACCCTAGTCAAATTATCCGGCGTTCTGCTGCTATAGTGGGAGATGCAATCGTCGTTACAGGCGTTCATGGAGCCTCCCATGCTGGCTTAGAACTGCTCTTGCATCCCGAATTACAACAAAGCCTCAAAGATCAAGAAAAGACGGCTTTAATCCGCACACACCAGCGCCCACAACCACGATTAGATGTCTTGCCAATCCTCTGGAAAATCTTAACTCCTAACTCCCGATTCCCCCTTGCTGGTATGGATAGCAGCGATGGTTTGGCAGATGCAATTATCCAAATTTGCCGCGCCAGTTGTGTTGGCGCTGTCCTAGAACGCAGACAAATTTCCTTGCCACCAGCTTTTGACAATTGGCTCACACAAGAGCAAGCGTTGGAATATGCTCTGTATGGTGGCGAAGACTTTGAATTAGTGTTGTGCTTGCCACAAGAGTCAGCGTTAGCCTTAGTACGACATCTTGGTCAAGGTGCTGCGATCGTAGGCAAGATTACACTCGGATCAACAGTACTATTGCACGACGAACAAAAAAAATTCCCTGACCAAGTTCTAAGTCTTAGCCAGGGATTTCAACACTTCAAGAGTTAGGAGTTAGGAGTTAGAAGTTAGGAGTTAGGTAGTTATGAGTTTTAATTCCTCACTCTTGACTCCTTATTCCTAATTCTTCACTCCTCACTCCTAACTTTTTAATTAAACCCACTTTGCAGCTACTAATTCTGCTAAATCCAAGACTCGTTGGCTGTAACCCCACTCATTGTCATACCACGCCATAACTTTCACTAGGTCATTACCCATAACCAAAGTCAAGCTGGAATCAACAATCGAAGAAGCATCACTACCTTGATAATCGGAAGATACCAGTTCTAGTTCGCTATAGTCCAAAATGCCTTTAAGTGGGCCTTCGGCAGCATCTTTGAGAGCTTGATTAACTTCTTCAGTAATAGTACGCTTCTCAACCTGAACTACGAAATCTACCATTGAGACGTTCGGGGTTGGTACGCGTAAGGCAACGCCATTTAGCTTGCCTCTGAGGTCTGGGATAACCAATGCCACTGCTTTTGCTGCACCAGTAGAGGTGGGTACAATGTTTATCGCTGCTGCCCTCGCCCGTCGCAAATCCCGGTGAGAAGCGTCTAGCAAACGCTGGTCACCTGTATAACTGTGGGTGGTGGTCATCGTACCTTTAATGATACCGAACTTATCGTTCAACACCTTGGCGATTGGTGCCAAGCAGTTGGTAGTACAGCTAGCATTACTGATAATGTGGTGTTTGTTGTGGTCATAGTCGTGATGATTCACACCAACCACAAAAGTGCCATCCTCGTTTTTACCAGGAGCGGTAATCAGAACTTTTTTGGCTCCAGCATTCACATGCTTGAGCGCTCCTTCTTTGCTAGTAAATACCCCGGTTGCTTCGATAATTAGGTCAATTCCCCAATCTTTCCAGGGCAAGTTTTCTGGGTTGCGATCGGATACGCACTTAATGGTCTTACCGTTAACGATGATAGAGTTATCATCGGCACTAATCTCAGCACCCTTGATCTTCCCTAGCATTGAGTCATACTTGAGCAGGTGAGCATTGGTTCTAGGGTCTGAAGTGTCATTAATAGCGACAAGATCGATTTGACTGTTCTCTCTACCCACCCAGCAACGCGCAAAGTTACGTCCAATCCGCCCGAAACCGTTGATTGCAACTCTAATCACAGTGTCTTGCCCTCTGTATTTATGCTTATATGTTGATATCGTTGACCCCAATCATATCGCAAAGGGGGGGGGCACTTTTAACCATAAAGTGTTAGATCAATAAAAAAACACATAATTTATTCAGATTTGTGGGAGTAGAGATTGTTGTTAGTGATATATGATCTAACCGATTCCGGGACTAAATAACGAATTGACTGGCCTTCACGGCAAAATTTGCGAATTAGACTTGACGAAACTCCTACTAAAGGTATATTCAAGAGTTGCCAGTGAATGGTATGTGACTGCTCCTTAAGTTGTTGCTCCACTTGCTTGCAGATTAATTTGCTTTGAGTTATAGTCTCACCACCTAGCAGTCGGGGTGCGATTAACCAATCACACATTTGTGCTAGTTCGTGTCCACGGTACCAACGGGGTAGGGTTTGGAAAGTATCCAAGCCCACAATCCAGTACCAGTGAGTATTTGGGTAAGAAGCAGATAAGTCTATCAGGGTGTTAATGCCATAGGAAGTCCCAGAGCGATTTGCCTCCACTAGTGAGACAGTAAACCCTGGGTTATCTTTTATGGCTAATTGCAGCATTCCCACACGATGCTCAAACAAAGTTGCTTCTTTGTGGGGAAGATTTAGGGATGGCACCCAAATTACCTTTTCAAGAGATACTTCTTGCATTGCTGTCTCGGCTACAAGCAGGTGTCCCCAATGAATTGGATCAAATGTGCCACCAAAAATTGCTAGTTGCTGCATCCAGTTATGCGTGGGTTTTATGCAATTGAAAAATAGTTTCATTACCAATGTACTATTGTAGTCAATTCATGCCTATACTTGATGCAATTTAAAATCAGTTTCACTAAACAATGTATTATGTAGCCAATTCCAGTAAGGTAGCCAAAAATATGTATTTGACATTACAAGAATTTCTTTCCCGATGTTGCAAAAATTTTCAGAATAATCTTAACAACAGTTCAGAAATAGTAAAAACCTCTAACCAAGGTAAAATCATTCTGAACAAGGAAAACCAGAGCAGAAACATCTTTTGGGCATTAAACACGAACATGATATAGGAGCAGTTACGGTAAAAATCAAATTCCTGTTATGATACGCGTGTCATTTGTGATTATGGTGTGGTGTGGTGTAAGAGGAGCAATAAATGAGTAATTCTGTAGATTTTAGTGGTAGACCATTTCATTTCATTGGCATCGGTGGTATAGGTATGTCTGCTCTGGCATACGTTCTCGCCAAGCGTCAATTTCCAGTATCAGGTTCGGATCTTCGTCCTAACCACATTACGCACAAGTTGGAATCTATCGGTGCTCATATTTTTGGTAGACAAGAGGCAAGCAATCTTGAATTCTTTCGCCCTCAGGTATTGGCGAATGCAGTAGTATTAAATTCACAAGAAGAATTATCTACTGTTACTAACTCAAAACTGCCTCAAGTCATTTGTTCAACAGCAATTAACACGAATAATTTAGAATACAAAGCAGCCCTGGAATTAGGTTGCCCAATTCTACATCGTTCAGATGTACTAGCAGCTTTAATTGCCGATTATCACAGTATTGCAGTGGCAGGAACACACGGCAAAACTACAACCAGTAGCATGATTGGCTATATGCTTCTGGAAGCAGGTCTAGACCCAACTATTTTAGTAGGTGGCGAAGTTAATGCTTGGGAAGGTAATGCTCGATTGGGACAAAGCCAATATTTGGTAGCCGAAGCAGATGAATCTGATGGTTCCTTGGTAAAACATGCTCCAGAGATTGGCATCATCACCAATATTGAACTCGATCATCCTGACCATTACGATACATTAGAAGAAGTCATTGATATCTTCCAGACATTTGCTAAGGGTTGTAAAACGTTAATAGGTAGCATTGACTGTGCTACGGTGCGCGATCGCTTGAAACCCACAATCAGCTACAGCTTACACTCAGATACCGACGCTGACTACACCGTTACTAATATCGATTATCGTGCTGATGGCACTACGGCTCTAGTTTGGGAAAGAGGCAAAGCTTTGGGCGTGTTGAAGTTGCGCCTGCTAAGTCGACACAATCTCAGCAATGCTCTAGCAGCAGTGGCTGTTGGTCGCGCCTTGGGCTTAGAATTTGGAGAAATTGCCAAAGGTATCGCCACCTTTGAAGGAGCAAGACGCCGCTTTGAGTTCCGGGGTGAAGTCGATGGTATTACCTTCATAGATGACTATGCTCATCATCCCAGCGAGATTCGCGCTACTCTCGCCGCAGCACGTTTACAAGCAAGACCAGGGCAAAGAGTTGTTGCCATCTTCCAACCCCATCGCTATAGCCGTACACTGACTTTTTTAGAAGAATTTGCCGAGTCGTTTACCCATGCTGATTTGGTTGTGCTGACTGATATTTACAGTGCTGGTGAACCCAATTTAGGGCAAATTAGTGGTGAAGATCTGGCGGCGGAAATTGCTAAACAGCATTCGCAGGTAGTTTATCAACCAACTTTACCCTCAGTGTGTGAGTTCTTGCTGCAAACACTACGCCCAGGAGACTTGGCGCTGTTTTTAGGGGCTGGGAACTTGAATCAGGTAATTCCTGAAATAATTACGGCACTTTGTGAGCCTGCTAAAGCCACATCTTAAGTGGAAACTTTGCGAAGTTTTATTTCTGAGCAAAGTGCTCTTCTAGCAACGGTTCCCTAGGTTAACTCTATTACCGTATATTGACGGTAAATAAATGTAAAAATTTTACCAATACAAAGTAAAGATGACAATTTCCCAGGCAGCTGGAAACGTCTGCACAGTTTCTGCTTTGAATACAAAGAAACATCAAACAACTAATTCAGTGGAGAGTGAAGTAATTTACTTACCTAGTACTGATTGTGCAATTAAGTCCCAGGCGTCCTTGTCAGCGTTCACTTCCTATAGAGTTGGGGGAGCAGCTGATTTGTACGTTGCCCCCCGAAACTTAGAAGCACTGCAAGCAAGTCTTAAATACGCGAAAGAACGTGATTTAAAGGTGACAACACTGGGAGCAGGTTCTAACTTGCTAGTGAGCGATGGTGGTATATCAGGTTTGGTGATTGCTACTCGTCATCTCCGCTTCAGCAACTTTGACCCAAATACAGGTCAATTAACCGTTGCTGCTGGAGAATCAATTCCTAGCTTGGCATGGGCAGCAGCAGAATTAGGGTGGCAAGGATTGGAGTGGGCTGTTGGTATCCCTGGAACAGCCGGAGGTGCCGTGGTGATGAATGCAGGGGCACATAATAGCTGTATTGCAGATATGTTAGTTAGCGCCCAGGTACTTTCACCCGATGGTACACTGGAAACTCTTACCCCTGAACAGTTAGGTTATAGTTACCGGACTTCATTATTGCAAGGTGGCGATCGCATAGTTACCCAAGCCACCTTACAACTTGCGCCAGGTGCAGACCCAGCAAAAGTTGTGGCAATCACGAAAGAACACAAAAAGCATCGGTTGAGCACCCAACCATACAATTTCCCCAGTTGTGGCAGTGTATTCCGCAATCCCAAACCTTACAGTGCTGGCTGGTTAATTGAACAAACTGGTCTGAAAGGTTACCAAATTGGTGGAGCACAAGTAGCACTACTCCATGCTAATTTTATCGTTAACCGTGGTGGGGCAAAAGCTAGTGATATCTTCTGTCTCATTCGCCACATCCAACATCAAGTACAAGAACGTTGGTCTATTAATTTAGAGCCAGAAGTCAAAATGCTCGGAGAGTTTCAAGGTGCTTGTTGAAACTTTTAATTCAGGAAATGAGGAAATGGGGAATTGGGGAAGAAACTTTATACTTTATTCTCTACCCCCTACTCCTTATTCCCTATTCCGTATTCAAGAATGCATTAATTATTGGTAAAAAAAGAGGCAAATTACTTACCGCATCTATAATTGAATTTGATTTGTTATTCAACGCACAAGCGTACAAATAATTATGACAGGAAAAGGACAGGGATTCGGCTTTGGCTTAGGAAAAATGAAGGAACTGGCCGAAGCTTTTAAGAAAGCACAGCAAGTTCAAGAAGGCGCAAAGAGACTCCAAGAAGAATTGGAGCAAATGGAGATTCTAGGAGAATCTGGCGGTGGTCTGGTGAAGGTAATTGTCAGTGGTAACCAAGAACCCAAACGGGTAGAAATTTCTCCAGATGCTCTAGGGGAAGGTGCAGAAGTTCTTTCTGATCTCGTGACAGTGGCAATGAAAGAAGCCTACAACAAGTCCACAGCAACAATGCGCGAACGTATGGAAGAATTGACCAGTGGACTGGAACTTCCTGGATTTTAGTCAAGAGTCATTGGTCATTGGTCAAATGACAAATGACTCTTGACAAATGACAAAAAATATCTATGGCTTACAAGTTGCTGTTTGTCTGCTTAGGTAATATCTGCCGATCGCCATCGGCAGAAAACATCATGCATCATCTAATTGAGCAGGCTGGTCTGAGCGATCGCATCCTCTGTGACTCTGCTGGTACATCTAGTTATCACGTTGGTAGCCCGCCTGACAGACGCATGAGTGCTGCGGCTGCTACAAAGTTGGGAATTAAGCTGCGTGGTCGAGCACGCCAGTTTCAAAAGTTAGACTTTCAAGACTTTGATTTGATTTTAGCGATGGATCAAGAAAATTATGAGAACATCCTCACTCTTGATCAAACTAAGCAGTATCAGCATAAAGTGCGTTTGATATGCGAGTTTTGCTCTCGACATACGCTGAAGGAAGTTCCAGATCCCTATTACGGTGGTCAAGAGGGATTTAATCGGGTTATTGATTTACTGATCGATGCTTGTGAAGGTCTGCTTACATACGTTAATAGCCAACAATCGATAATTTAAAGTTATGAGTGAGGAGTTAGGAGTTAAGAGTTACCTCTTTTCTTGTTAACTCCTCACTCATAACTTTTTTATTCCACCAAACCATGCTTCATTGCAAAACGCACTAATTCCGCTCGGTTGCTGGTTGAAGTTTTTCTCAATAAACTACTAACGTACTTTTCCACTGTTCGAGGACTCAGGTGTAGCTGATGACCCATTTCAGCATTAGAAAGACCATGAGTTAATAACTCTAGAACTTCCTGTTCTCTATGAGTCAGCGATGAGTGCAGATGGGATTTTTGAATTTGAGTGGACAGAGAATTATGGGCATCCCCCGCTTTTGTCGAGGCGGAAATGCCCAAACTCTCTTTATGAGAAAATCTATACTCCGATTGAATAATTTGCGATCGCTCCAAAAGATTGCGGATTGCTGCTGCTAACTCTTCCAGTTCAAAAGGCTTGGGTAAATATAAATCACACCCTGATTGGTAGCCCAAAATTCTTTCCTGGGTTTTAGTCCGGGCGGTTAATAAAATTACAGGCAATAACCGAAACACTGGTTGTTGACGCACCCGACGCACTAGTTCGTAGCCATTCATCTGCGGCATCACGATATCCGTAACAATCAAATCCGGATGATACTCATCCACCATGACCAAAGCCTCTTGACCGTCATTAGCCGTGATCACAGAGTAGCCAGACAGTTCAAGATAGTCACTAACAGACAGACGAGTGCCCAAATCATCATCCACTACAAGGATCGTCAAGGGCATGGACAATACACCCCTAGCATTTTTTTTACCCAGAAATTTGCTTCTACGCGCTTCATCAGTGAACACAGGCAAAAATAGTGTTCTTATGTTTCATCCTATGACAGGATTACCAGCTAATGACTGCCTACAGGGTTGATTTATAAAGAAAATCTTAAAACTTTAGGAAGGGTTAACGAAGTTTAACTCTCCTTTGAGTCGCTCTGTTTGGGAGGCATAGAGAGCTTTGTAATTTGTAACAACTCATCAATAAGGCAGAGTAAATACCCATTATAGTGTAAATTAATATTAAATTAATCAATAATTTCCCAAAAGCTAAGTAAGGATAAATATCTTTTGTTTTTTATCCTTTGTAATTAATCCTTAGCCAATCACTAATGATTATTGGTATCATACCAATTCTTTGTGAAACTACACAAAATCAGGCTTAGTCAGACTTGGTGCTTGAGCAACTGATTCTATCGAACCTCACGGGTAATCTCGGTATCAGATAACTTAAAAGTTGCCAGAAAACTCTTAATTATGAACTTAGAAAAGCTAAATTAGTGATATACAGTTCAGCATTTATAGCGGTTCTAAGATCCACCCCATAATTCACAAGCCAATCCAAATAATTTTTTAGGTACATTTAAAGCACACAAAATTATCAATGAGCGACAAGAACGAAGGTTACAAAGTTATTAGCGACAATCGTCAAGCCCGTTATTTGTATGAAATTCTGGAAACTTACGAAGCTGGAATTGAATTGACAGGAACCGAGGTTAAGTCGATTCGTGCGGGTAAAGTCAATCTCCAAGATGGCTATGCTTTGCTTCGCAATGGTGAAGCATGGTTGATCAATGTGCATATCTCGCCTTATAACGCTAGTGGACAATATTTTAATCATGAACCACGGCGTACACGCAAGCTGCTGTTGCATCGCAAAGAACTCCGCAAGCTAATTGGCACAGTAGAACAGCAGGGTTTAACTTTAATCCCTTTGAAAATGTATCTCAAACGAGGCTGGGTAAAAGTGAGTATAGCCCTTGGCAAAGGTAAAAAGCTCCACGATAAGCGAGAAGACCTGAAACGACGCCAAGACCAGCGTGACATTCAACGGGCAATGAAAAATTATTAAGCATCAGTATCGCCGGACTACCACACCAGAGTGAGAAACGGATTGAGGTAAAAAGTATGTTGTATATCCACAGCGTGAGTTATGAAAATGCCCAGTTTATAGCCGCAGATTGATTTTGTTAGGGTTGGGAATCGATACAGTGGTGAGTAACTTCGGATGGCATAAGGAATTGTCACAACTTATGAAAAGTAATTTCATTACAGCTGTTGGTGCTGGCGTTCTCACCTTGAGTATAGGAATTTTACCCTTAACTCTATCCGCACAAGCTCAGACGACAACTGACCCCGGAGTAAATACTACTCCAAGAACGACCACTTACGATAATCGCGATGGTTTTGATTGGGGTTGGCTAGGATTAATTGGTCTATTAGGTCTAGCTGGTTTAGCTGGCAAAAAGCGTGACGATGAACCGACCCGTTATCGTGACCCTAATGCTCCAGGAGCCACTACCTACAGGGACTAGACAATTCAAAATTTAAAAGTTGTCAGTTGTTGAGTAGAAAAACAACTGACAATTTAGTCATGTTAGTTTACTGTTGGTTCTGAGTTAGATGAATTTGTTTGGTTTTGAGCTAAAGGTGTCCAATAGCTGGCAATTAAGGCAACAATGAGCCACCAGAGGGTATTAACCTCAGGACGATACCAGACAGTATCTACAGTGCCGTGAGCTAGCATACCCAACAAAATAGCGATCGCTCCAATTAACCAAAATCCCTCTACACTTCTGAATTGTCGCAGTCGTCGCACTTGTAGAAATGCCGTATTAAATGTGACAATTATTAGCCAGAGAAAGCAGGCTAAACCAACAAAGCCAGTTTCTACAGTCACTTCAAAGAAAATCGAATAAGCACTCAAAGCAGTGAAACGAGGGCGTTGGTAGAGGGGATAAACTTTATTAAAAGAGTTGTGACCAGGGCCAATGCCGAAAATCGGGCGATCGCGAATCATCTCAAAGACAGCATCCCACACATTTAGGCGAAAATTATTACTGCTATCTTTACGGTCAGCAAAAATACTGAACACTCGCTGGTTGAATGCGGGTATAAATATCACCGCTAGTACTAATACCCCGATCAAACCTCCCAAGACAATCGGTAGCGACCAAGTACGCCAAAAACGAGGCATTTCCACGCTTTTCCAATAAACTAGCAATGCCATCACAGCCAAAACTGCCACCACCAGTCCAATCCAACCGCCACGGCTAAAAGTGAGGATCAGGCAAGCAGTATTGACAAGTAGCATTGTTAATGCTAGGGCTTTTTTGAGCCAGCTTTGCCATGCAAAAATTGCCACTAAGCTAAAAATTACTGCTGGTAGGAGATATCCAGCCAATAAGTTGGGATTACCTAAATAACTGTAGACTCTGGTAGTTTTAGACAGAGGAGATTCTGGGTCAACCCAAGTTGCCAGAGCTGTGGCTCCAAAAAACCATTGCCGCAACCCATATACACTGACAATTAACGATATGTGCAGGTAAACGATGATAATCCAAGAGCGGAGGCGAGGCGACCTTAGTACCCTGGCACAAAGGGCAAATAGTAGCAAATACAAGGTCAACGTTGCCAAGTCGTTAAGTGCCGCCTTTTTTACTGGTGATAATGCTGTTGCGACTGCGGCAATTCCCCAGTACAGCAATACCAGTAGGTGAATGGGAGTGACTGAAGAGACATTTGTTGGTGTTGCTTCATCAGATAAAGTCAACAACAGCCAAAATCCTACACAAGCCACCAGCAACAAGCCCACCAATGTACTCGAAGCAAAAGGTGCAAGCGCATATACTAAGCTGAGTAAAGCAGCTGCGATCGCATCTCCCCACTGAATCAAGACGCTGGTTTGCCGCCAAGAACTTAACAGTCCTACCAGAAAACGGTGTACGTAACTGGTAGCAAGATATTCTTTGACCGATAAAGATGATAAAGTAAATCGTTGCCAGACTAAATTCATAAAAAACATTGCGATCAATTAGCCTGCCGACGCAGAACTTGGAATTGATCATAATGCGTATGGCTATAAAAAGGTAATAATGTAGATTGAAATTTAGTGATGACGCTCTTACTCATAGCCATCAGCCACCACCTGTAATCTAAAGCACTTCAATTAATACTAAGTGAAGACAGCCGTTGATCAACCTTTCACGTACTTAGTACATAACAAAGCATGAATCTGTATTTCCCTATCCTCTATCACCTGTAATCTGTTCCCTAATAACTCTAATCAGACATCGCCAATTGCTTGTGAGGGAGTCGCCAGTTGCAGTGGTAAAGAAAGCACATAACGATATCCTGATTCTGGTGAACCTTGAATCAAAATGTGTCCACTATGCAACTCTGCCAGTTGGCAACTTAGCAATAGACCTAAGCTTTCACGAGAAATACTTCCATGTGATTTAGCTAAATTTATACCTGAACTAGCAGCAAAGAAATTTGAGTGATTCTCACTCAAGTTTTGGGAATTATCCACTGCTACTGATGAAATATCCCGTTGCTCCTGGCTTTCTGTGTGAGTATTATAAGTTGCTACCTCACCTGTCAGCTCCAGCAGCGACAAAGAATTGAGACGGAAGTAGGGATCAACCTCAGTGATGCCGTCCCCCAGCCAAGGATGGGAAACCCAAATAGTAATGTTGAGCGTATCTTCCTTGTAAGAGACATGAATACGAACAATGCTACCTGTAGCCGACAGTTGAATCACACTGAAAACTAGGTGATAGAGGATTTGCCGCACCTTGTCTTTATCTAAAGGCCAAATGCGATTGCGTCCCGGTTCAATAGAGAGGCGAATATCTTGCTCGCGGCGATTAGCCGCTTCTTCTAGGGTATTGATAGCTTGTTGACAGAGCATTTCAATATCCACAGGAGCTATATTCAGCACAGTTGAGTTTTCATCCATAGCTCCTAGTTCGGTAATTTCGTTTACTAGGGAAAGTAAGTACCGACCACTGTGTTGGATAATTTCCAAATATTCTCTCTGCTTAGTCGTCAAAGGCCCATAAATCTCACGTCCTAAAACACTAGCCATACCGAGTACAGATGTTAGGGGCGTGCGTAGTTCCTGAGTTAGCTGATCCAAAAGTTCCAGTTTCAGTTGCTTAGTAGAAACAGAGTCGCTATCTTTAGTGGCTGGGGTGATTTTAATCTCTGTGTTACGTTCGTCATTGAGTGAAAATATAGGAGCGCTCTTGGGAGTGCTTGATTCGAGTTTCCCTTGCAGGAGTCGGTTACGCTCAAATTCACTCATGCTCCAACGAGCTATAATTTGTAAAAACTCAATGTCTCGGTTTGTAAAATTGCGCGGTACTAAATCCATCACCGCCAATGAACCCAAACAATGTCCCTCAGCATCAATCAGTGGCGCTCCTAAGTAAGCACGAATACCATAATCCTGCACCAATTTGCTACTAGCAAGTACTGGGTCTGTAAGTTTATGCGTATCATTAATTACAAATATTTGAAAACTCTCTACTACCTGAGTGCAAAAGGATTCCCGGCGTGCTAGTTGGCGGCTTTGTGCCAAATGATTCATGAGTCCCAACCTAGATAAGCCCACCGCCGATTTGAACCAATGGCGTTCTTGATCCACAAATCCCAATATGGAAATTGGTGCTTCCAAAAAGTGGGCAGCAGTCTGTGTAGCTTCTTCAAAAACCGGAATCGTTTCTGGTTGCCGCAAACCTAAATCTGACAAAGCTTTGAGGCGTTGTTGTTCTCTTGTTTCATGAGAATCCCAACCATCCTTTAGGGCAAATAATTTGTTTTCAGGCTCTACCATTGCCACTGCTACCTTAATAATTTCTCGATACTGTAATTGATATAAGTCCTATTTCTAGGTTATCAATTGCTATTTTTAAGCATTCCCTAATTTTGCCTCTGACAAACAAGTTGGGGGCAAAAATTTTCTACCGCTTCCATTAAGTCGGTAATGCGGCCTTTACCAGTTACTAGTTACTGGTGCTGAATGTTCTCTGTTTAGCACTGTTTTAGTCTCTATTGCTTGAGATTTTGCAATCAGACTGCGTTAGATTTGGATTTAGTCAGGGTAACCTAAGGCTAAGGATACAATACCAAAGGTCTGTCATTGTTTATGTACAGAAGGGAAAAATCTTATTGCGATATTCAGCGTAATTTTACTTACAATAATTATATTTATGTAATTTTTATAGCCATTCTTACTCATGACAGCTAGTAGCGATGACTGACAATCCTAGATAGTTAATAAAACTCTTCATCCGATAGATTGAACCTATTACAATTTCACACTGAAAATTGTGCAGGCTTTTCTATATTTTTCATCCGAGTAAATCTCTTTTTGAGGACAACTGGTAATGAATAAAATGACTATTAGAGTTCCTTTTGTAGACCTGAAGTTACAACACGAACCAATTCAAATGCAATTGCAAGAAGCAATCCAATCTGTATTGGAACAGGGAGATTTTATTTTAGGGCAAGCAGTCTCAGATTTTGAAGCAGCATTTGCGGCAGCGTCTGGGGCAGCTTATGGAGTTGGTGTTGCATCAGGAACAGATGCGATCGCTCTGGGATTGCAAGCGTGTAATATTGGTGCTGGCGATGAAGTGATTTTACCAGCAAACACTTTTGTAGCAACCTTAATTGGGGTACTACGCGCTGGTGCCAAGCCAATTCTGGTAGATTGCGATCGCCAAACAGCTTTAATTGACTTAAGAGAAGCAGCAAAAGCAATTACGCCTCATACCAAAGCAATTATCCCTGTGCATCTCTATGGTCAAATGGTATCACCACTTGAACTATTCAACTTTGCCGATACCTACAAACTACTAATTTTTGAAGATGCCGCCCAAGCACACCTCGCCCAAAGAGATGGATATCACGCTGGTTCAGTAGGTATAGCAGCAGCTTTTAGTTTCTATCCCAGCAAAAATTTGGGAGCATTTGGGGATGGGGGAATGCTGCTGACACGAGATTCAGATGTAGCCCAGAAGATGGTGCGTTTGCGAAATTATGGCGCATCGCAAAAGTATTTTCATACTGAACCAGGTACAAATAGCCGCTTAGATACTTTACAAGCAGCAGTTTTGCACGAGAAACTACCATATTTGCCACAGTGGAATCGCGATCGCCTGACTATTGCCCAGCAGTATGATAACGAACTAGCACCCTTGGCAACTGCTGGCATTATCCCTATGGAAAACCAAAGTGGTACAGGACACGTTTATCATCTCTATGTCATTAAAGTAGATGACTCTTGCCCAATAGAACGCCAGCAACTCCAGGAAAAACTCACAGCAGTAGGAATTCAAACTGGCATTCACTACCCAATCCCCTGTCATCTCCAGCCGGCATTCACCAATTTAGGCTATCAGCCTGGAGATTTTCCCCAAGCAGAAAAACTGTCACAGCAAATATTATCATTACCAATGTATCCTGGTTTGAGCAGTAGCCAAGTCAAAGAAGTTGTCGCAGCGATCGCCAATGCAGTCTCAACAATTTCTGAGGCAGATAAACCCTCCCCTACTGAACTTGGAAGCGTGGTAGCCTAAAGTTAATTCATACCTAACGTGCATCTAAAATTAGACATTTGTCATTATGTGCTTTGTCTAAAACTAATGACCAATGACCAAAGTTTTTGAAATACTGAAAATCATGGCACTCCGGCAACAAGTTAAAAACAGAAACGCCTCAGGCTTATTAAATCTAGCTATTTTAGGTGTTTTGCTGCTGCTTTATGCTCCTATATTGCTACACTGGCTGGATGGTTGGCTGCACAAAAATATCAGTACAGAACACGAATATTTCAGCCACGGGATTATTGGTTTACCATTTGCGGCTTATCTGGCCTGGATAAACCGGAAACAGTGGACACGTTTACCAGATACCATGCATCCTTTGAGCACTGTTTTCTTGTTATTAGGGGCAGTTTTTTATATTAGCGGTGTTACAGAGTGGGTTAACCTTTCCTTGCCCGTTATGCTAGCAGGATTATGCTTGTGGTTTAAGGGAATAGCAGGTTTGCGATCGCAAGGATTCCCCCTGCTACTAGTATTTCTGGCAACCCCAACGGCAGTCCCCTATCTCATTGCTCCCTATACCTTGCCTCTCCAAAGCTTCATCGCTGGCACAGCAGGCTTTATACTGAATCAATTTGGTATGGACGTAACCGTAGATGAGATAAATCTCTACGTAGGAGGACGGATTGTGGAAGTTGCCCCCTATTGTGCAGGGCTGAAAATGTTGTTTACTACTCTCTACGTCGGCTTGATGCTGCTGTATTGGACAGACGCTTTGTCTTCACGCCGTACAACTATATCGTTTTTATCTCTTGCTGCGATCGTTAGTACTACTGCCAATATCATTCGTAATACTTTACTGACTTTCTTTCACGGCACAGGTCAAGAAGCGGCTTTTAAATGGCTGCATGATGGTTGGGGTGGTGACCTCTACTCTGCTTGTATGCTGGTGTCATTAGTGCCCTTACTGAATTGGATTAATAGCTATTTTTCAGCATCTCTAGAAACTCAGCAAGAAGGGGAAAGTCATTAGTCATTTCTTCTCTGCTCCCCTGCTTCTTCTCTACTCATAAATATTACTGAACTCATGGTGTGATTTTATGAAGTAAAATTTTGCCTAAGTATTATAAATTTTACTGATGATTTCCATCTCCAAGTTTTTCAAGGAAAACCAACTGAGTCAGGTAGCAGCACTTTTGTTATTGCTACTATTGTTGGCAATAGGAGGGGTTCCCGGATACCTGACAGGGCGCTGGCAATGGAAACAGCCGCCACCTGTTACTACCCTCAACGAGTTAAGGCAGATCCGCAAGACTGGTTTAGCCCTTCCTGGTTGGCAAACTATTGAACAAGCAGAACAGCAAATTGGCGAACATAAATGGTCTTTGCAGGTAATTAAAAAAGAAGCTTCCCAATTCCAGGCAATCCTGCTTTTGCTGCCACAAAATGGCCCTATGGATCAACCAGAGGTGGAGTGGACAGACGTTAACGGCTGGGGAAGATCACGCTGGGGAAAGTGGGATGTAGCTCAATCTCGTTCTGCTGAATTTACTGTAAAACCGTCTGCAAAGTTGGCTTCAAATGGCGATACGAAAGTAGAAGCTAGGTTTTTTCGCGCCTCCACACCACAGCAAACCTTCGCTGTCTTACAATGGTACGCTATGCCAGACGGCGGAAATCCATCACCTTTCCACTGGTTTTTGGCAGATCAATTGGCCCAGTGGCGTAAGCAACGCACTCCTTGGGTGGGCGTGAGTATTCTGATTCCAATGGAACCTTTGGGACAGGTAGAAACATCTTGGTCTTTAGCCAAGTCTATCGGCGAAACAGTTCAAGCTGTATTGATGGCAGGCCCTTTGTAGAGCCTGTTACAAATGCATTTATGCAAAGATTATTCAGAAGTACCTCTACAATTGCGTTCAGGTTACAAATATGAACTTATAAATTAAAATTGGCAAAAGTTTTCTACTTTTTGTTGGTAAAATACTTGCAGATAAAAAAGACATTTAGGAAATTTTTAGAGTAAGATTACCACTCGGCGCGACTAATTTTTATATTCAGTTTTGCTGCACCGATGTTCATAGATCCTAATTCTTATATGCGTGGATTCAGCGCCCTGTGTTTTGTCAGTCTTCAAGTCGGAGTTTTCTTAACAACACCTATCCAGCTTGTTGTTGCCCAGCCTTTTCCACCTCAAGGACAATCACCAGGGCAACCCCCTTCGCCTGTGCCAGGTACTGAGGTTGTGCCTCCAGGTGCAAATGACGAAATTTCCCCCCAACTCAGCCGCTACCTCTTGGGGCCAGGAGATGTAATTGGTGTTGTGCTTCAGCGTCCTCCTGGCCCATACCGCTTAGGAATAGGAGATGGAATTAGCGTTTCGGTTCAGCGCTTTCCAGATTTGAGCTTTCAAGCTTTAATCAACCCCGAAGGTAATATTGTGGTGCCGCTACTGGGAACAGTTTCTTTACAAGGTTTAACTTTGGAAGAAGCTCAAGAAAAAATTCGCTTGGGTTTAAATCGTTATGTAGTTGATCCAGTAATAGTTTTAGGTCTAGCCTCGCAGCGTCAAGACTTAAGTTTTCAAGCTGTAATTAGTCCAGAAGGCAACATCGTAGTACCGCAAGTGGGAACGGTTTCATTACAAGGTTTAACTTTGGAAGAAGCTCAAGAAAAAATTCGCTTGGGTTTAAGTCGGATTTTACCAGATCCAATCGTAGTAGTATCCTTGGCAGGGACGCGACCAGTTCAAGTTACCATTAGTGGAGAAATATTTAGACCAGGAATTTATCCGATTAATTCAACAACACCCCGTGTTGCTGATGCCTTGCTAGTATCTGGTGGTTCAACGTTAAATGCAGACCTGCGACAAGTGCAAGTACGCCGGAAATTAATCGATGGTTCTGTGATTTCACAAACTATTGACTTATATGCAGCACTGCAAAATGGCGGTTCAATTCCTAATTTACGCTTACAAGACGGAGATGCAATACTCATCCCCCGTCGTGAAGTTGGTAATGATGATGGTTATGATCGCAATTTGGTAGCACGTTCATCCTTGGCTACACCACAGATTAGAGTCCGGGTTTTAAACTACGCTGCGGGAGGTATTGCCATTCAAGCACTGCCTAACGGCAGTACATTTGTAGATGCTTTGGGAGGAGTAAATCTCGACACTGCTAACCTGCGAGATATCGCTCTGGTTCGCTTTGATCCTGAACAAGGTAAAGCTGTTACCCAGAAACTTGATGCTAAAAAAGCTCTAGGAGGCGATGCATCTCAAAATGTGGCACTTCAAGATAATGATGTTATTGTTGTTGGTCGGAACCTCATCGGTAGAATTACTAATTTCTTGACTACCATTACCCAACCCTTCTTCAATGTCCAGTCCTTTCTCCGATTTTTTGACAACTTCGGTAGTGGTTCAAATTAGTGACTCTTACCTCTTTTGCTAGATGGAAGAGATAATGGTGACCAATAGCAAATAAAAATTGACAACTGATTACTGATTCTATATCCCCCTACCATGACCCCACCAATTGTTAAGCGCTATCTTATTGCTTTTGAAAAATACAAATGGATTGGACTAGCTAGTTTTGGTTTAGTTGTAGCGGGGTCAACGGTGGTGGCTATGCAGCCAGAGCCAGCTACTAACTATATAGCATCTGCCGCACTTACCTATTCTGGCCCACCAGTTTCTTTCTCTGCAACTGGTACTCAAATCCAACAGCAAGGAAAGGAACTGAATGAGGAAGTTTTATTATCAAACCAAATAATTGCGACAGTGGCAGAGAAAGTAAACATCAAACCGAAACAGTTAGGTACAAGTGTTGTCCTTTCTCTACCGAAAAAGAATGCCAGGACTGGAGAATTAGAATCGAGTATCTTTGAACTGAAATATGTAGATAGTGACCCCAAACGAGCCATAGAGGTCTTGGGGGAATTGATGCAATCAATGATTAAGTTGAGCAGTGAGATCAATACTGGGCGATTACAAGCAATTATTGAAAAGATTAACGAGCGCTTACCACAAGCTAAACAGGAATTACAAGTTGCTGAAAAGAAGCTGGAACAGTACGATCGCATAGAACGAACTGCAATATTGGCAGCGGAGAATGGCAGCTTGCTAAATGCCATTACTACCAGCCAAAATCTACAACGGCAAATTCAATTAACTATTTCTGGGGTTGATGGTCAAGTTAACAGTTTAGAAAATAAGTTAGGCTTAACAGTCGGACAGGCTTATATTTCTTCTGCTTTGAGTGCAGATCCAATTATTGGTAATTTGCGATCGCAAATTTATCAAAGTGAGTCGCAAATCGCCGTACTCAGAAAAGATTTACGACCGGAACACCCAACGATGATTCAATTGTTGCGTCAGAAACAAGCTGCTGAAGAATTGCTGCAACAACGCGCTACAGAGGTGTTAGGTGGTGATGGAACGGCGGCTCCGCTTCGGGGTAACATTGCAGGTATTCGCGCCCAAAGTAGCTTAGATCCAGCCCGTCAGCAGTTGGCAAACCAAATGGTGTCTTTGCAAACCCAACGCGAGACGCTGCAACAACAACTAGTTCAAGAGATCCAACAAGAAGCGCGACTACGGCGAGAGTATTCTCTGATACCCAATAAGCAATTAGAGCGATCGCGTTTAGAACAAGAGGTTGCACTCAAAAAAGCCATATATGACCAAATGCAGGCGAAGCTAACCGATTCTAAAACCGCAGAGGCCGAAACTACCAGCAGCCTCAGCATTGCCAGACGTCCCACAGCAGCTGCGGACATCAAACCCCCCAAGAGTGTGCCTATTACCCTTGCTGTGGGTGGGTTCTTAGGTGTGTTGATTGGTGGCGGGGTGATATTTTTGTTGGGATCACTGGAAGGTACTTTCAAAACCAGGGAGGATATCCGCGAGAGCCTCAAGCAACGGGAAGTGGCACTGTTGGGAGAATTGCCTTTAATGCCAGTTGATGATTTGGATCAAGAAGCCGTGCCGGTAGTACTCTCTGCGGATTCTCCTTATTTAGAATATTATGAGAAGTTCCGCAGTAATCTGCGCCGGATTGGTGGTAAAGCCTTAAAGGTGGTGTTGATTACTAGCACCAGTAGCCTAGAGGGTAAGACAGCAAGTGCATATAACTTGGGTATAGCTTCAGCCCGTGCTGGTAAAAGAACCTTGATAATCGAAACAGATTTGCGATCGCCTTCGCGTTGTACATCCTTGAATGTAATTCCTGACCCCGATGCCACTATTGAACCCCTGCGTTATTACGCTAATTTAAGTGAATGTATTCGTTTGGTCCCTGATGTGGAAAATTTATACATTCTTCCGAGTCCTGGCCCTGTGCGGCAATCAGCTGCGATTCTTGAATCTAGCGAAATGCGGCGGCTGATTGAGGATGTCCGCGAACGGTTTGATCTAGTTATTTTAGACACTAGCCCCCTCAGCATATCTAATGACCCTTTGTTAATCCAACCCTACAGCGATGGCATCGTACTAGTGGCGCGACCCCACTATACACAAGAGAACATGCTAGGTGAAGCTATTGATCAATTGGTTGAATCGGAACTGGGGTTATTGGGAGCAATTATCAACGGTGCTGATATCATTGTTTCTCTACCTGAAGAAGTCGTACAATCATCAACTTTTACATCTGAAGTACAAGAATCAGAAGAAGTTTCAGCGGCTGCGGGTAAAAACTAATAAGCTGTTAAGCATTTAATTTGCACATTGAGATCGCAGGGGGGCAGGGAGCAAGGGAGAGGGTTTGCAGCTTTTATTACCATGAAAATGATGCAATTTAAATGACGATTAGCTTAGTTTCCCAAATAGTGGATTGCCAAGATAGCATCTCCTCATTTTGAATTGCTTAGTACAGCTTTGGGTAAAACCGTGATGAATCAAAGGTGGAAATTTCAACGCAGAGGATACGCAGAGGATTGATAGGTAGCAATTATTCTGCTATAAATTTCGGAAATTATATACTTAGTCCTGCCTAAACAACCCAAATAGGGGAGCGAGAATCACCCCAAAAACAAAACCACCGATGTGCGCCCAATAGGCAACTCCACCAGTTTGTACGCTCATGTTAGCCGCTGTTTGCAGCGTAGCAAGACCGGAGATTACATTCTGCACAAAGAAAAGTCCAATTATTACTAGCGCTGGCACTCTAATTGTGGTGACGAAAATCCCCAAAAATACTAGGGTCATGACTCTAGCTTGGGGAAAGCGGATAATGTAGGCACCTAAAACCCCAGAAATTGCACCACTTGCTCCCAAGGAAGGAATCTCAGAATTTATGCCAATAAACCATTGGCACAAAGCAGCTAAAGCACCACATGCCAAATAAAAAACCAGATATTTGGCATGACCTAATCGGTCTTCGATATTGTTGCCAAAAACCCAGAGAAACAACATATTTGAGATTAAGTGCCACCAACCACCGTGTAAGAATTGCGACGTAAATAACGTTATCCACTCTGCGCTCCAATTGGTGGTTAACTCTTGAGGTATCACTGCATACTGATTTAAAAACTGACTCAATTGTGCATTTGACAGGCTCACCTCGTGAAGAAAAACTAAAATATTCATGCCAATTAACCCGTAGGTGAAATACGGGGTGATTCGCGTCGGATTTTCGTCGTAGAGGGGAAACACAGGTGTTTTTCCTAATTTATTCACTAACTGCAATATAGCTTGTAAGGCTAGCAGTTGCGAAGCTTAGGCAATTTCACCTATTTAATCAATCAGCTTGATTGAAAGTAATAATGATGTACTGAAGAATTAATTATACCAAGATTCTTCCTGTGATTTATCGTTAAACAAACCCAACAATGGGCCAATAATTGCCCCAAAGATAAACCCGCCTGCGTGTGCCCAGTAGGCAATACCGCCGCTTTCCATGCCGATGTTGGTACGTGTTTCGAGACTAGCAAGCCCGTAGAAGGCTTGTTCGAGAAACCAGAATCCCAAAAAGAAATATGCCGGGACACGGAAAGTCGGGAAGAAAATGCCTAAGGGCACTATGCCGAGAACTTCGGCATTGGGAAAGCGCAGAATGTATGCTCCTAGAATACCTGCGATCGCACCACTTGCACCCAAAGAAGGAATGCTAGAATCTTGAGCGAAGAACCACTGGGTTAAGGATGCCAAAACTCCACAAGATAAATAGAACAGCAAATATTTGGCATGGCCCAACTTATCTTCAACGTTGTTACCAAAAATCCAGAGAAACAACATATTGCCGCCTAAATGCAATAAACCACCGTGCAAAAATTGCGAGGTAATCAAAGTTGCCCACTCTGGCACTGGTTGATTTACAGAGATACCACCAAAGCTTAAGGTAAGTTCTCGTGGAACCACAGCCGCAAGGTGTAAAAATCCATTTAATGCTTGTGGCGGAAGACTTGCTTCATAAAGGAAAGCAAGGACATTGGCAGCAATCAGTCCATAAGTTACATAAGGCGTGATTACTGTGGGATTATTATCTCTAATGGGTACCACGGGCGTTTTTTCCAGATTTTAACACATTAGTACCACAATACTGAATTTCGTAAGTAGTTTCTTCTACCTCGTGGATGGATCTCGCTTTGGCACTTAAAAACCGAAAGCCAAAAATCCACCATCGACGGTGATACATTGTCCAGTGATAAAAGATGCCGCAGGCATACAAAGAAATGCCACTAAACCTGCTACTTCTTCTGGTTGACCAACTCTACCCATAGGTGTTTGTGATAGAACTAATTTGAGAAAATCTTGGTTATCGAGTACAGACTCGGTTAGAGGCGTGCGAATAGCCCAAGGTGCTACGGTATTTACCCTAATATTATCTGAAGCCCATTCAACTGATAGCGATCGCGTCAGTTGATTTATAGCCGCTTTAGTCATACCATAAGGAGCGCCTGTACGATTCGAGACTAAACCCGCCACAGAACTTATATTCACAATGCTGCTGTTTTCCCCATTTTGAAGCAGAGGGTAAAACAGACGGCACATCTCAAAAATTGATGTCTGGTTTGTCTGGATAATGAACTCATACTCAGCGGCTGTGTAGTCTACTACTTTTTTGCTAATATTGGTTCCCACATTATTTACCAGGATGTCTAATTTATCGCAGGTTTTGCCAACTTGCTCAAAAATGGCTTGTCGCCCATCAGGGGTTGCAACATCTGCCGTAATCCCATAAACAGGTAATCCTGCTTGTTTCCAGATACTGAGTTGCCGGCCAACATCCTGAGAATTCCTTGCCACAATTATGACTTGTGCACCCAGAGATAAAAACTCATTGGCAACAGCTAGTCCAATGCCTTTGGTGGCACCTGTAACCAGTGCTTTCTTTCCTGTTAATGTCCAGCGTAGGCGTAGCCCGCCGTAGGCATCGCTCATTTGTAATTCTGCGGATTTTTTTATTTTAAAGCTATCAATAACCTAAGAGTTTATCTTATAGGTGCCCAATGCGATCGCCTTTTATCGTAATGTAGATGATCGAAATCTCTAAACCATTCACCGCATTTGATTCCAATTCAATAGCTGACAAACCCACTTAAAAACTCATGTTTTTTTCAAATTCTCTGGAAAATCAACTCCAGCGGTGGAACGAAACCATTCGCAATCAGCCGAAAAACCCTAATGCTTACATTCGCCGGGGCATGGTTAACTTTCATCTAGCTAAAATTGATGAATCTATTCAAGATTTTGACATGGCAGAGCAATTGGATGCCCGTATTAAACCTTACCTCTGGCAACGGGGACTATCGTATTATTATGTAGAAAGATTTGCTGAAGGTGCTCAACAATTTGAGATAGATTTGACTGTGAATGCTCAAGATGTAGAAGAAACAGTATGGCGATATCTCTGCATAGCTCGTTCGTTAGGTGTTGAAGAGGCACGTAATTCTTTACTAACTGTGAAGAATGACCCTCGACGAATCATGCAGTGCGTATATGATTTGTATGCAGGAAATTGTACAACAGATGATGTTTTAACTGTTGGTCAATCAGAAGGGATAAAGGGAAATTTTTACAGTCATCTTTACTTGGGATTATATTACGAAGCCGAGAATAATCTTGATTTAGCTCAAGATTATATAGTTCAAGCTGCTGATAATTACAAAATTGATGATTATATGTGGTATCTAGCATCGGTACATAAGAAGTTACGAGGATGGTCTTGATTTGCTCAATAGTAAATAAATTAAGCGTTATGGAAAGGGAAGAGTATAAAATTTTTAGTACAAAGGTGATTTATCTAATTAGAAGCTGGTTTTTAGCGTGTGCAAATTTACTAGTTTTTTAGACGAGGTGTTTACATCTCTTCCGAAGGTATTTGTCTAACAAAAAGGTTTCAACAACTCCAAAAAGGTAACTTTCGTCTATGAAATACTGAACCAAATATTTAATTTTGCAGATTCAGAACTGCTTTCAGAACTTAATATATAGATGCCGCGAAACACTTGGGTTTTCAAGTTGCTACTACTTAGCTGTTTACTAAAGAAGTCATTCCAATAAGCATCATAAACATCAATTTCCCTAGAGCTATTTCTACCTAAATCTAACTTGAATTTCTTTCCAATGTGTCCTGTTATCTTTTCTTCTCCTATTTCCTGTACTCTGGGGAACTCTAAAACCTCTGTAAGACCAAGGGATAAACAATCAATAAAGTGATTTCTATCTCTACCAAGATAAAAACCATGAACAAAAATAACAGCTTCTCGTTGGGATGCCATGTGCTATGCAACTCATAGTAACAAAAGACTCTATTCTATGATGATGACCACCTGTTGTAGTTCAGTACGCTACTGAGCGTATTGTTACTAACTATTGCTCTATTTCTGCGTTAGCAACTTTCAATGCTTTACTTATTGTTAAGTTATCTCGCTGGTAGTATGATATACAAAGTTTTGGTGCTCATACCATTTCCGTATGAAGACGCATAGAAAGAACCCCACCACCTGCGACACCTCCCCTTATCAAAGGGAGGTTGGGAGGGGTCAAAATAATGTGCAACTTCGCAGAAAATTGGTATTATTGCGATCGCATGTTTGAGAGGTGATTATAAAGTAAACCTTAAACTGTGTTTTACAAGTGTTTTTGAAATAGTTCTAGAACATGTTTCCAAGCATCAGGAGCAGCTTCAGGATTGTAACTTGGGTGTTGTTCCATAAATGGGTACTTGTCTTTGAAAAATCCCGCAAAGAATCCATGTCCGGCATCGTATCGAAATACACGATGATTGATTTGATGTTTCTTTAATTCTGCCTCAATTTGCTCGTTTTCTTGCTGGGAAACTAATGTATCTCTTGTACCAAAAAAGGCATAAATAGTACCTTTGATTTTTGAAGTCCGATTAATGGTTGGAGTCTCTTCGCCATAACTAGAAGTGGTAATCCCACCACCGTAAAACGAAGCTGTTGCTTTGATATCAGGGAAAGTTGCAGCAATGTAAGCAACATGACCGCCAAAACAGAAACCCATAACACCAATTGCATCATTTTTGATATTGGGTAAAGTTTTTAAGTAGGCGATCGCAGCTTGAATATCACTTAAGATATCTTGATACTTTACTTGTTGATAGTATTCCAACCCCAGCCTATAGCTTTCTGGACTAAACCCAACGTCTTCAGGGCTAAAATCAGCCTCAAAACCGGGAGCAATACGTTGATACATGGCTGGAGCTATTGCTACATAACCTTGTTTAGCGATTAGTTCGGTGATATCTCGAATGTTGCTGTTGATTCCAAAAATTTCTGGAAAAACTATAACCGCGCCAAAGGTTCCTTTATGTGCTGGTTGAGCTAAATAAGCATCGATTTCTAAGTCATTGTTAGGTACTTTGACATAGCAAGTGTTAATTTCGATGTTTGTTGTTTCTACCATCTTTGTTTCGGTTGATTTTATACCAATTCATCTATTCTGACTGTTTTTCGACACCAATGGGTGATGTCTACAATGGGCATAAACGCACGAGTATTGCTCTGCTCAGTGAAGGGAAATTGCTTACCCTCAAGCATGACCTTCCTGCTTTGCGACGCAGATTAGATGAATTTCTAACTTTTGAATAGATCGTAGTTCAAACTTCTGGATGATGTTAAGGGTTTTTGATTTGTGCGACCTTACATAAAGTAAGCATAAAGACTCAAAATTAATAACCACAAGCAAAAACAATGCCCGATCAAAGTTTTAGAACAAACATTCCAGAAATTGACCCAACAGAAATTGAAGATACTCGAACTGCGATCGCAGACGAACATCGCTCGTTTCTTGAAAAGGTCATGGTTCAAAGCGGATTTGCGGATTTGTATGACGCAAGAGACTTTACCGAAGTTGTATTTCGCGTTATGCGCGACTTAATGACCACAGAAGCTAGCGATCGCGTCGAGGCAGAACTGCATACAGAGGCTGTGCCTACGGATGAGAAGGCACTCCAGTTTGAAGTGGCAGAACTTTGGAAAGACACCAATCCAATTGTGAGATTTTTAAGTCGAATCCGTCAACCTTTAAGAGGCCCGGCTCCCATTGGAATTGATTCCAATCTATTTCTCACGCGGGTTGCGAATGAAGGAGGAGTTCCAGGAACAGTCGAGGCAGAGCAGGCGGTTAAAGCAGTGTTTTCTGCCACCAAAGACGAACTTTCCCAAGAGCGGATTCAGGAAATTGCTGGCTGGCTCCCTGACCGTATCCGTGAGCTTTGGGAGCAAGCTTAATTAGAAATGTGAAAAACTCAAGTCTGTTTGCGGATAATCACAAACAGGCTTTCTATATTTATTGGGGAGCTAGTGGTTAACCCCTTGGTAAGCATAGTAATCATAAACACTCAAGATTGCCCGCACTACTTAGTAGCAGACTTTCGCTTTTTGCCTAGTTAATGCAATGCCAGATGATGTAATTGCTTTTATGTAGTATCGCAATCACCCGTCATTTATATAAATAACTATTTTCACTGAGATGTTCTAAAACTGAATGATAGCGTAGGCGTAGCCCGTTGTAGACACCGCCCCAACTCGACAACATGCTACTACATATTTAGAAATTGTGTGTGAGATGCGCAAGAAGTAGACATCGCTCTAAATAGCGAATGCGATCGTCAAATCACAGATTATAATCCTGCATTATCAAGCAGCTTGATTGGCAACTCATCTACAACGAATCCACCTTTTGTAATTCTAATATGCATAAACAGGAAGACCTGCGACCGAAGCCATTCGAGATATATTATTGATGTATTGTGTTTTTTCACGCTAGAAGGAGAATTATGGCAAAAATAAAAAACTATACACAGCTAACTTTCAACCAAGTTGAAATAGAAGAACTTTCTGATGCAGAGATGAAATGGGTCAGAGGAGGGACATTATTGCCTCCAGTGTCACAGTCTCAAGTGCCGCGGTTTCAAGTGCCACAGTTCCAAGTGCCGCAGTTCCAAATGCCGCAGTTTCAAGTGCCGCAGTTTCAAGTGCCGCAGTTCCAAATGCCCCAGTTTGAAATACCCAAATTTAATTAGTCTCTGCTTCAATTGTCTGCACTTTTATTTCAGCAATTTGTCACGAACTCTCATGGTTAGGGCTTAAATCGTACCTTCAATAGCATCAAAACCCCAACGGTTGATAAACTTCAATAAACTTCTGTCACTTCCGGCGTTCTGTACTTGTTATTGTTTTCAAAGCAATTTCTACCAAGGTAATATAATTGACTAATTTTCGACGGCACTACCCAGAATCCAAATTGGCTACGAGAGCAGCTATAGGCGATCGCAACCAGTTGACGTAGATATATGCAATTCCTGGATCTTTGTGAGCAACGAGATTCTATCTGATTTGTTGTAATTGTTTAATCCTTTCTGTCAGCAGACGAACTTGAACAGGTTTGTTACGAAACCAGTCTGTTGACCAAATGCGGTGAATTTTCCAACCAAGCCTTTCAAGCACCTGTTGTCTGAGGCGATGTCTACGACGGGCTAACGCCTACGCGATCTCTGGCAGTAGGTGAACTATGGTAAGATGCACCATCACACTCAATCCCCAGTAAAAACTCACCAGGGCGATGGTCTTTTCTTGCGTGAGTATTTACCCCGATCGCTACGGTTTCATCCGAATCAAGTCTGTCAAAATACTATCCAAACTGCCGTTAACTTGAATTCGGTCAATCTTCTCTGCAATCCGTTCTAATACTTCGAGTTCTTTTAAACGCAATGCAACGGGGTTATCCTCCATCACTTTGGCAGTGTTTAGCATACTGCGAGTAGCAGCGGTTTCTTCTCTACGTCTGACTACGTTTGCTTGAGCAGCTTTTTCTGCCTCGACTACTTTGCTTAAGATAGTCTTAATCTCACTAGGTAAAATGATATCTTTGACACCTACAGAATCTACTTCAATTCCATAGTCTGCGGCTTTCTGGCGAATATATTCAGAGATGCTTCTATCAATTGCACCTTTATCCTCTAATAAAGCGTCTAAGTTACGTTCGCCGACTGAACCACGCAAAGCAAACTGTAATTCTTTGTATAAGAACCCGGAAATATCTGATAAGCCGTTTTTTGCTCTCAATGGGTCTTGGATACGGAAGCCTGCGGTCAAATTCAACCGCAGAGGTACTTTATCTTTAGAGAGGATGTCTTGACCAGATACTTCCATATTTTGTAGTCGCAGGTCGATGGTTTCGGTTTGAAAAGAGCGGCCAAATAACCACCAAGCATGTACCCCTGGCGATCGCAGTCCTTGAAACTCTTGATTAATGTATACTAGTCCAACGTGCTGGGCGGGAACTTGACAGATATGCAAACAGTTGCGACTGAGCAATTTCGCTTCCGCTGAACCCTCAACCAACTCAGCCACTAAGGCAGGCTGTAACTGAGCATCAGCGTTGATATCGAGAACTTCCACTGCAACACCCTGCCAAAATAGCTTGCGGCTGGTAGGTGGCAAAATAGAAATCACTTTACCTCTATACCGCACAATTGCAACTTGCGAAGACAGTAATTGCACGGTTTCACAGTAAGCAGCAATAAAGTCGGGATGTTTTTCAATGAGTACATCTTCCAGGGGAAAATCTGGGTTAGGGATGATCCGGCTGAGAGTTCGGACTGTAACATCCCTACCTACTGACCAAAAAGCATACTCTCCTGGTTCTAGAGGTCGCACAAAATTATTTTGCAGATATAGTAAACCAATCTCATACTCTGAGATTTGAAACTTTTTGAGTCCATTCAACGTAACTGAGCGCAATTGCTGCACAAAGGAAGCAGGCAATTCTAAACTTTCTTCCAAGTTGAACACATAAGATTCTACCTCAATAAAACCACGCCAAAAAGCAATCAATTGATTTGGTGCAACGCTTACCCAATGCTGACCGTAGCGGACTAAAGCAGCTTGGTTGAATGCGGTTCTGATAATCAATAAATGTTGTTGCAAGTCGGCTTCGTGATTCCGCAACAACAGTTCTAGGTTTTCAATCTGGGCTTGTGGCTGGTTGAGGTCATAGATTTTGAGTTGCCAATGCCGACCAAAATAAGTATGTGTACCGGGCTGCAAGATTTTTTTAAAGTCACTGCGGTGATATAAAATGCCGATTTCGTTAGGTTTGATATAAAATGTTTCCCACATAGTAATTTGCATAGATAATTTACGCGATATTTTAGATAAGCTATGCGATGCTTGCAGCTAGCGTAGCGATGTCTACGACGGGCTACGCCAACGCAACTAGCTAAGAAGATTTTATCAAGACATTTATAACCTTCCTTGAACTCAAATACCACCTATTTTCTTACAGCTTAAGTACTGGAGTTATTGGAGTTTACAACCTTGTGAAAAAAGGCTAAAGGATTTATTTTATCTATTTGTATTACTATATACTACAAAATATTTTTTAACTCTGCCAGTGCAAGTGTTTACAGTTCAGGTGTGGGCAAAAGCTTCTCCAAAGCTGGATTAAGATTGCCATTACTTTTCCCAAACTGCTCAATGGCAATCTAGAAAAAAGAACCGCGCTCAGATATGCCGTTCACTTTGCCAATCTAGAATCCCAAGGAAAACTAGATGTACAAAAGGAAGGGACATACTCAAGTTAGGGAGAAATGCAGTTGCGCTTACTCCTTGACTGTAGCTACCGAACATCACCCTTACGAGTGATGACCGACAGCAAAACACTTACACCGCAGAGTTGAGAAAATGAGGGGTCTCGAATCTGTTGAGATTCGTACCATATTGGCTACCTTTACAGGGTATTGTCTTTTGACCCGGACAGGGTTTTGGGTGAAAGTATAGGAATCGAACCTACAACACATCGATTATGAGTCGATTGCTCTACCAGTGAGCTAACTTCCTGGAGTTTGATACAGGAGTCGAACCTGTGACCCATTGATTATGAGTCGATCGCTCTACCAACTGAGCTAATCAAACGATGGTATAGTTTAAAGCACTCGGCGGTATACACTCATACCAAAGGTTGGCGCACCAGTTAGGCATATAGAACCTAAACTATAGCTTTGTAACTTTGTTACTATTCCGCTCCAAATTTAGCACACAGGGATTGGGAGTGATCACTGTTGACTGATGACTGTTTAGCGAGGATAGACATAGAATAAACTCCAGTCATATCATGTCCGGTAAAAGACTTATCATTAAGACCGCAGGGGGCAGGGGGCAGGGGGCAGGGGGCAGGGGGAAAGAGAGTTTTAAGATTTTTGCATAGATGCCCTGAATAATAACTAATTAAGCGGACATGATATCAATTATTACGATTTAACAGGTAGCGTCAGTACAAAAACAGTTCCAGCTTCCACTTGGGAGTGAACTTCTATAGAATCCATTTGACATCTTTTACTATCTTGAAGTACAGTTACCGCAAAAGCCGTATCCAGCAGTCATGCCGTACTCTAGCAGCCTAACAGACGAAGAGTGGGAAATCCTTGAACCCCTACTGCCGA
>NZ_JACJTD010000100.1 GCF_014698505.1 Nostoc foliaceum FACHB-393
AGGTTTTTTAGCACTTTTGAATAAATCAACCGCTATTTGGTTTTGATAACATCCTTCTTCAATCATGCTCCGGTACATTTGACGGTTAATGTCCATTGCTTGCTGGATAATTTCGGGAGTTCTTTGACAATGAGCAAGTTCAACAACCCCTTGCATATAAGCCTTGTATTCTTCTCGAATTAACTTTGGATCTTTCTGGCGTTCTTGATCAAACAGGGTTTCGTAATGGTTAGAAACTTGGTCTAGATAATTTGATTTCTGCTCAAAAGTACCGTAAGTCTTTAGTACCTCAATTTCTGATTCTAATGCCTCCAGTGCTGTCACTTGATTGTTGATTATGCCCACGCTAATGCTATCGCTCATGTGGATAGCGATTTTTTCAAATGGGGGCTGGCTTCCATCTTCCAAATAAAATGATTGCTTTTTGAGCTTAACTGTGGGGAAATAGGCGTTTTGGGGAAGATTTCTTCGCTCTGCCTCTGCTGTTAAATTGGGATATAAGCTGGCTCTTGCTACACCAATGCAGTCACCATCGTAGTCTCGTGCTTGGCGTTCTGATTCGGTTTCGGCTGGGTCAACTTCGCCAACATCAATACCTTGTGTTTCTAACTCTGTAATTCTTTGCTGTATGCGCTTGTGGTCTTCGTCATTGACTACAATTATGCCTTCTAAGGGTTCACCATTTGGCCCTAGCTGATCCTTAACATATTTATTATTAGAAACACATAAACCATTAGAGTTGAGGAAAGGAGAACGGAAGTTAAGAATTTTTTCTTGCTCATCAAGCCAAGAGACACAAATTTCACCATTTTTGAGTTCCTTGGATGGAATAATCATCCCTCGGTCAAAAGTAAGCGTTTTTCCAACAGCAATATCTCGCCACTCACTTTGTACAAACCGACTTAATTCCTGCTTTACCTTCTCAGTTTCTAATAACTGCTGATGCCCTAGTAAATCGGCTTTAATGAGTTTGTACATGAACAAGTCATCTTTGCCGGGATCATCATCCAACTCCTGATATGCATCTAAGTCATCATTTGTCCCTAAGTTTTTAATATCTGTTTCAAGATTTGTAACTTCGCCTGTTCTTAACTTATTTTGGCTCAATGATTCTTTACGTTTTTCGTATCTTTCACAATAGTAAGCAGCAACAAGTCTTGGATCATCTTGAATAGAGGTTAATCTTTGAGCTTGTACCTCTAGTGACTCAATAAAATCTTTAAGCCCGTGAGGGAAAGATGCCAAGAGTTGGGAGATAGACATTTGACCTTGTTGAGATTGCCCTTTTTCAGCCAACCAAATATTTTGCTGATATAATCCTGGCTTAATTTGAGGTTTAGTCGCCCCTGCTGGTCTATCCTTATCTGTTCCTTTGAAACTACTTACAGGGAGAATTATATCGATTTTGGGTTTGTTATTTGGATCTGCATATTCTATTTTGTCTAGTTTGTATGGTCGGAGGGTTCCTTTGCCAAAACGATATTTAGTAGTGGCTGCTCCGTCTCCTTCTACCCAACCGAACCGATGCTGGATAACACGGTAGCTTTTATCTGGCTGTGATTCTCTTGAAGTGAGCTTATCATAAAGTTGGGTTGAAATCTGCCCATAACAGTCACCAACTAATTTATATGCTAAATCATTTGATAATATTCCTCCATTTTCACCCCTGTTGTCAGTAGAATCATCTACTACTAGAATATTTAGCCGTTCCGAAATTGCATTTTTACAAGCTCCGAGAAATATTGAACCATAAGCACCTCTGTCTTTACTATCTGGACAAATTTTTTGAATAGTTTCTAAACATTCTTTTTCTCCATAAAGTAAGCGGGTCTTAGAAGATAGTAATAAAATATGTCCATCTGGATGATTCCTTAAATCTTCGTCTGTACTGTATTCATCTGAATGTCCAAATGAAAACTTTTTATCAGGGAAATATGATTCCAGTAAAGTATTACTGAGCTTTTCGGTTAAAATAGTTTTGCGCTCATCTGTATAAATCCATTGATTGAGCCTGGGATCAAAATGTTTTAGTTCCAGAGTCATTATTTTAATAAAATGATGAAACTTGGTTAATGTTTTGGGAGGTTTTTATGTCAAGAATTAAGCGTTGGATAAACATGAATAAAAAAGAGTTCAATGCAGATGGAAATTTAAAAGATGAAGTAAGACAACAAAAGTTATCTCTTGGCGCACATCCAGAAGCAGTCGATGACTATGCTCGTAGATTAAAAGAAGAATACGACGAGTGGAAGCACCTGGACGAGACTGATCCAGAACCGTGGCCAATCTACACAGCCTACGATTTCTTCACTGAACAAGAGAAAAAGGAGTTTAACCCAGATGGTTCTCTCAGACCTGAATATGTAGAATATGCTCAGAAAATTGGTATCAGTGAAAGTGCCCTTGAACAGCTTGAGTGGCGCAAGAAAATCGAGGTTGATGATTACAACAAAGTGTCTGCTAAATACGCAGAAAAGGGTATTAATTTTGGTGCATGGCAGATGAGAGGAAGGATTGAAGACAGCAGAACATACGTCCAACGCCGTCAGCAGATGGAGCAAGACCTGCGTAACTTTGAGCCGGAAGACAGTTTGCCTTTCGACAAGGACACAGCATATTAGGCGGGAGCGATGCACAGTGAGTGATAATATAAGCTGAAAGCATTATCAAACGAAGCTCTCAGCTTTTTGGTAAAATCCTTTTAATGAGGTTGAACAGCAGGTGGGTTGACAACAGCCGCAGATGGTTTAACAGAGCGAAATGCCCCATTGAGAAAGGCAATCATTCCTAAGATGGCAAAGGCTGTAATGATTACTCTTTGCAGTGAATTGAATGCCGAGCGTTCTCTGACTACTTCAGCCCACATCACTTGCAGTTGGTCTTGTGTTGTTTGCTTTGAAGCTAAATAATAGAGAGCTTCAATACAAGGGGATATGTCTTCCCCTTGTTGAACTTTCTGATACAACAGATTTTCTAGTCGCTCTTTCTGTTGAGGGATAGTGAATGAGTCTGTTGACTTTTGACGGTGTGTACCGTTGTTATGGCTTGGTAATTTTAGTTGTTGCATGATTTCTTTAAGAGATATTTAAGATGAAAGTAAGTAGGGAAAGGTGCAGAAGAATATTCCTCCACACCAGATTCTGCAAGTAAAAATGGAAATTATAATTACTCCCACCGCAGAGTTTATATTTTCTGCTCTCAAAAAATCAATCGACAAGAGTACGGAAAAAAACCGTACTCTTGTCTGTAGAAAAATAAGTCTATTTATGCTAAAGCTCTAATTCAGTATTTTACTTTGAGAATTAATCAAATACTTTCTTCTGGGTGTTAGAGATGGCGCACAGCCTACTTGGAGTCAGCGAACTTTCAGCTATAAGTATTTTTACTTGCTAACCTTTGAGAAATTGGGCTAGTAGAATTAACATCATTAATAAAACAATTAATCTCAACATAGAAAATAGATTTTCTGTCAAATCAATTTTAAAAGTGTTTCCATAGCTATCAAAAATCCCTTGAATCAGCAAACGTACCTTTAATAAATCAGCATTTAAAAACGATGACTTTTTTACTTTACCAATCCCTGGAAATTTGCACTTGTTAAACACACTTGCCCCATAACATCTACAGCCGAGGGATTGTTTTTCTGATAACGCTTTCCGTTGCTGCTCAGTTTTCTGCCAGCACGAGTCTTTGGCCACATCTGCGCCAAGTCCACTCAGGGATACTAGAGATTCAAAAGGGTATTTAGTTAACATCATCTGGTTGAATGTTTTGCCCACAGAGTTGAATTCGTTCGCTGGGAGAATTCCACCTCCAAACACGACTTGAGGAACCAGCACAAGAATTGTTAGCAGAGGTGCAACACTTTGACTTGGTGCAATCGCAGAAACTAACAGTCCCAAAATCATACTCCCAAAAGAAGCGAGGAAGAGGCTGAGGTACATGAGAGTCAAGGTACTGTTATCAACATTTAATTTCACCGCTGAGTTCATGCAAACTAAAAGTATTGCTGATTGATAAAGTGCTAGCAAGAATGCTAATTGAAACTTGGATGCTACATAAGGAACTATCCCTAGTCCGGCACTGCACTCACGGCGATAAATAGCAGTTTCCTTAGCAATCTCCGACATCGTAGCTAGCGCTCCAGACATTACAGCCATGATGACTGTGACAAACAGCATTGTAATTGCCTGTCCTGCATTGCCAATCTTAGTGTTAAATAAGTCCGGCTTCCACAGTGCAAAATTCAATGAACCTAAAATCGGCGCTCCTAGAAGCATTAACGCTAAACTGATTTTGTTCTTGAGCAGAATAGCCAAGTTACGGCGGCATAGCACCCCCCATTGTTGGAGAAAATCCGGCTTAATTAGTACGGGCTTAATTGAGTTTTGGGGAATGGTTTTTTGGCGTTCACCGACAAACTTTTTGTAGAAAGCGTAAGACTTAAATCCCTGCTCCCATTCTGATGGTGACAACTGGTGTTCAACTCTGGCATAAATTGAATCAAAATCTTTGACTTTGAAATAGCTAAAGGCTAACTTCGGAGGGCCAACATAAGCAAGTCTGCCCCCCTTAGCCAGGAAAACTACCATGTCAGCGATCGCCACATTTTTGGTAGCATGAGTAATCAATATTACTAAACTTCCAGCATCTGCTAAACTCCGCAGCAGGTGCATGATTTGTAATTCTGTGCCAGGGTCAAGTCCTGAAGTTGCTTCATCCAGAAAAAATATGCTGGGATTGCTGATTAGTTCTACCCCAATACTTACACGTTTGCGCTGCCCACCACTAAGTCGCCCAATAGAGACATTCTTGCGCCCAGTAAGTTGCAGTTGTTCAAGTACTTCTTGTATGCGTTGCTGCCTTTTTGATGGCGATGCTGAAGGCAGACGGAGATGAGCAGCATAGTTAAGTGCTTCCCCCACAGTCAGTTCTGAATGAACGATATCGTCCTGCGGCACATAGCCAATTTTATTTTTGAAAGCGTTGAAATTCTTGTAGAGGTCGCAGCCGTTAACAAATACTTTACCTCTAGCGCGGCGTTGTCCGTTGAGTGCGTCCATGAGAGTTGACTTCCCGCCACCACTAACCCCAGCAATAACGACAAACTCTTGCGGAAAGAAAGATACAGAAATATCGTTGAGCAGAGTTGTACCTAATATTGGGCTGCTAGATTTTTTTAAATTGATTGCATCTAATCTCATGCGTTCAATTGAGAGAGTTTGACGTTGCCTTGCCTGAAATATTGGAATTTTGGCTGGTGCAGGGGAGCTAATTTTGATTTCTACGATCACCGAACCAAGCTCTATAAGATTCCCGTCTGTTAAAGCTCGGAATCGATATGCTTCTAGCCGAATCCCTGCCACCCGTGTGCCATTGGTACTACCTTCATCTAGCAAATAATACTGACCTTCTTTAAACGCAATCTTAGCGTGTCCTTTATCTACGCTGTTATCAGGAATTACCAAGTCATTATATTTATCGCTACCAATACTGAAAGGAGTTTTTTCAACAGTGCATTGCTGAATCGGAATCGTGTGAATAGTCAGGTGTAGAGTCTGCATTTGTGCATTGTCAAGAAAATAGGTTCTATTTTTGTCGCACTCCAGCAGATAATACAACAGTTAGCAAGAAGATAAAAGTAACTGGCTAAAAATACAAAAGTTTTTTTTTAAAGTCAACAAGAAATTTTTGATAGCAATGGATTCATTCATTACCGTAATCATGCTTTAAAATGGAATCCTTGCCACCAAATATTTGCTGACTATGAATTATTACTCCAATGTGCTAAAAAATATGTAATTAGTACATTTAAAGTCAATCCTCAAGTTTTAGTTAATTATATTCAGTCGTCTGAAGGGACTATTGGTACTTCAACTTATAGCCAGTGGGCAGAAGAACTCAAACAAATAATCAAATCAGCTTCTTTTTACTCACTTGAATCATATCAAGTTGAGCGTCTACAGAAACTTACTAGAATGTATAACAATATAGCTAATAACCGCGCACCAGCATTTGTATAGTGTGCAAATTTGAAAGCGATCGCCTGGGAGCAAGCCGCAGAGAATCTACGTATAGGCAATCACTTTCAAATTAGGGCTTTAAACACCAGGGTGCATGGTCAAAAACCCGTTTTTCTCCCAAACTTCTTTAGGTGGGGTGGAATTTTTTACAGGTGGGGATTGATGATAGTCTGGAACCAAATCAGTTTTACGTTGGTAGCCAAAATTGTAGTCTAACATCTTGATATAGGTAATGTGTGCAGTCCAGACATCAGTAACTCGGCTACCTAGAGAGAGGGTATCGAGATACTTAGGCATCTCAACGTTGCCATTCCAAACAATGGGTATGCCCTCTTTTTCAAAATGTTGAGTTAATTCCTTATGCACAAACTCAGCAGTCCCGCCGCAAATGATAACTTCATCCAATACGGCAATATTTCTAATCCAGCGAATTAAAGCTCGACAGTAATCACCACGGACATCTAGTAAAACTGAGTTAAACAACTTTAAATCAGATTCAACTCCAGCAGATGTGGCTTTGCGTGATAACGACTGTAATGCATTCTGGTTGCCCAAGCTTGCTGACACTAAAGCTTTTGGTATACGTAAATCATCTTTTGCTAGCCCAACAGCAGTACGCTCCACAAATTGCTGCACTAACCAATTCATCCCCAACTCTGTAGATTCAGCTTTTGCTTGATTACCTTTAGCCGAAACAAAAAAACTAGCATTCCGGTAGCCCAACATCAACAAACCAATACTTTTTTGCCCAAATAATGCCCCCAAAGCCCGACTACGGTAAGCCATAATCCCACTCCCCTCTGGAGCCACGTAAAAATTATGTAGCTTAAGTTTTAACTTGCCTGTAGGTGTGGCAATTCCTTTTCTTAGCGCTGCTGACAGCTTCTTACCCAAATCCTTGCCGTCCGACATTTCTCCTGGTGGTAGCAATAATTGCACGGAAGCATCAACACCATTACTCAAGCCCAATTGAAGACAAATTTTCCATAATAATCCCGCTATTTTTGGTAAAGCATAGTGATATTTCAGATCCCTGAGCGCTGGTGTGCCAGCAAAAGTATTTTTAGCTAGAGCGCCCAAGACATAATACTCATCATCTATTCCTACCCAAGTACAGTCTCCTGACAACTGAGTAATTGAGTTTTTTCCCACATCTGCAATTTCTGGCTCCATTGCTATTACTATCGGCACACCCGAAGGATATATCTGAACAATTACCTTGCTCTGACTCCCACCTAAATCAATGGACACAGCTACCCTTGTGTAAACGGGTGCAATCTCTCTTTTCGACGTATTCATGAATTTTTCTCAACTATTACTCGACATTAAACAAGCTGTTAATCTGCTTTAGTTCTTCTGGCAGAACTAGTTCTGCCAAATCATCAGCGTCCTCATCCAAGATTTGGTCATCCTCATCATTAATGGTGGACACCAGCCTTTGATCCGAGGCACTGTCGCCAACTTCAGCGTTGTTCGCAGTCACAGCAGTTTGGACATGAGATGACAAAAAAATTTCACGAATCAAAGCCGCTTGTGCTTCTAATTTTTTAATTGACCAAATTGCCCTCTGCCTGAGTTCGTCACCATCCACTCCATCAGCAGATATGGCAAAGGGCGACCAATATTCAAGCAGGGTCAACATTACTATTTCAGGTAGGTTCCCTAAATCGAAGGGTCTAGAGTGGAGATAATTAATTATCTGTCCATCAATAGTGCCTAACCTTCGCCTAATTGAAAAAAAGACTTGTTGGTTCTGTTCCATTTTTTTTCATGCAAAAGTTTCTGTACATTTACAGCCGCGTTGCTTCGGTTTTTTACTTGCAGAAAATCAAAAGGCAGAATCACTTATTAAAGTCTAATCGATTTTTTCTGTTTTAAAAACTGAGTTACAATCTCCCCTAAATCTATGCAATTAGTGGGTTTTAAATGACAAAATTGTATACCAAACTACATTTTCTCCAGACTATGCCTAGACTAAGTTTGAACTATCCCTAGACTATGCCTAGACTAAGCACTCTTAATCAGTTTTTTCAAGAAAGTAAGTTCTTTAGACTATGCTTGGACTATCCCTAGACTATGCCAAAACTTAGCGCTCTTAATTGCTATTTTTTGCCCTCAACAATTCTTCGCTTAGAGAATAACATAACCATACTCACTATGGTTTCATGCCCTGCGGGTGGCTGCGCCATCTCTCGCTGCGCTCGTGACATGAAACCGCCGTTCGCCCTGCGGGGTTTTTGAGTACTACAAAGTACTGCATTTGTAGCATATTTTTTTTGTAGCATATTTTTTTATGTCGCCACTAACGATTCTCAGAATTGAGAAACTAAAAACATTCGGCAACGTTGCGGGAAGTGATGACCATGTTACCAGAAACAGAGAAACACCCAACGCAGATCCAACTAGAGAGAATGTCCGGTTGATTGGGGGAGAAGACTCACGCGCATTAGAGGAGATAGTTAAAGAAAAAATCTCTACGCTCAAGCATCGCCCACGGCATGATGCGGTGTTATGCACCGAGATGTTTCTCTCGGCATCGCCTGAATATTTCCGTCCAAAAGATCCATCTCTTTATGGGCAGTGGTCTGATTCACTGATGCAGCAGTGGGCGATCGCATCCCGTGACTGGCTATCTCAAAACTATGGGTCAAAGTGCGTTAGGGCAGAACTCCACCTAGATGAAAGTACCCCACACATTCACGCCTACATCGTGCCACTGAATGAAAAAACCGGGAGAGTCAGTCATGACGCGATGTTCGGCGGCAGAGGTGGACAGGGAAGAATTAAGTTATCCAAACTCCAAGATAGTTATGCTGCTGCACTTGCTCCTTTGGGCATTGAACGCGGGGTCAAGGGCAGTAAGGCAACCCACACCAAAGTCAAAGAATATTACCAAGCCGTTAACAGTGAACCACTCACCGCAGTCATTACAAATAACCAATTAGCGCCAACACCGTTTGAATCAGCTAGGAGTTATGTAGACAGGATTCAGTCTGATGAACAGTTCCAAGCGATTAACCACCAACTCGCTGACCGAAAGTTCCTGATAGAACGATTAGAACGGGCAGAGCAACGAGCCAGGGATAGCGAGAGGGAGCGACAGCAATTAGAAAAATGGGTGCGATCGTTAGAGGCTCAGACTCAACAACTGCGCGACTTGCCCTTGGAAGATGTGGCTTGGGAGTTGGGGCTACACAATAGCCAAGGAAAATGGAAGGGTCACGGACACATCATTAATATAGATGGGCCCAAATTCTACGACTTTGAACCCGAACAGCAGAAAGGCGGCTGTGGGGCGATTGACTTGGTGATGCACGTTAACAATTGCAATCTACGGCAGGCGGTCGTCTGGTTGCATGAGCGATTTGGTGAAGCAGGGGCTATTGGAGCAGCGATCGCAAAAAGTTATCAAGTGGCTGCTGAGATTATCCAGTTAGAACCACGCGACAAATTCACGCTACCAGTTGAGGATAAAAGCAAGTGGACAGCAGTTCACAACTACCTGACCCAGAAACGGGGAATACCTGAAAACTTTGTAGAAGTTCTGCATAAGCGGAGGTTAGTTTACGCTGATGATCAGCAAAACGCTGTGTTCGTCATGCGGAATCTTAGCGAAAAACCCCTGCCTCAAGGTGCATTCCTGCGGGGGACACGGGGCGAGAACAACACTTTCAAAGGCTATGAGTTTGGGACTAAGCGGCGTGAGGGCTGGTTTTACTTTCACTTGGGCGGACAGCCAACAGATCCAGCAGAAAGGTTAGTGCTGTGTAAATCCCCCATTGATACCATCTCTTTTGCCATGCTGGAATATCTTGTCAAGGGCGACGTACCGCTCAAAAGAACGCTCTTCCTGGCAATAGATCGCCCTAATACTTTGCCTGTTGAGCAATTGCAGCATATTTTTAATGTACAGGTAGCATTTGACTCTTCCGAACTTGGAAATGCAGATGCACGGGCTATTAAACAATTGCTGCCACAGGCTAAAAAAAATAAATGTTTTGCGAGAGATTGGAACCAAGAACTGGTCAATCTCTCGCAGAAATTACAACAACATAATTCACAACAACGGCATCAAAATCAGGAAATGGAGCTTTAAACAATTCGTAATTCGTAATTATGTTTTGTGATTGTAAAGTGTCAGCATAAGCGTTGCGGTAGTGATAGCGCAGTGCCATTCACCCTACCCTTTAAATTAAAAAAAGTAAACCTGGAAATATATAACAAAGAGAAGTAAAAAATCAAGATACGAAAGTACTGATTATTTCCGTACCTTTATCGATTCCTTTGTGATTGGCAGATATGGGATAGTGATATCGTTCTGAGCCAGAAAACGATGGTAGAAGTTTGGCAGTTTTGGGAATTTGAGCATTTCTCGAACAATATAGTACGAGTGATAGATGCTCCAAGCGGATTAGAGTTGTTTGCGGTTGATGTATTCCAAATAATTGCTCCAGCCCTGAACGATGGAAAGGTAATATTAATAGATGCGAAGACAAATCAGCGACAAGTGATGATTAATCAAAAAATAGTCGTCGTTAATACTTTGAATGCCTTGGGGATTCATTCATTGACAGGTATAGTAAAAGCTGATGTGGTTAGACAATTTATGCAATGGGTAAGGAGCCAAATAGTACCAATTTTTAGAAAACAGACAAATTTGAATATAGAAACTAACATTAAGCATATAACTTCAGGAATTATTTTTCCGAAGAGAGATTCTTTAATAAACTACCTGTATTCAAAGGGACAGAAGATATGGGAAGTAGAAATAGAAGTTATTGAATTATATTTAAAATTGATTTATAAGAAAATTCCTCTGGCTGCTAATTGTCCGGGAACTAGTAATTATCAAGAATTATCCTTCAGGCAGCAATATTTAGAATTAGTAAAATTAGTTTTATCGGAAATTATAAATTACGAAGAACTGTATAGTAGCTTGGTAGCGTTAGCTCCGAATTTATTAATAGCTCAAGAATTAGATTTTTATATATATAAGTCTTTAAAGTTAAATAGCAATTATGAGCTAATGAAGATTATAGAGCAGGGTTTAATTCTCCAAACCTTCAAATCAATTACGGATAATTTAGCAGAGTTTAGCAAACAAAGATATTTAGAAATATTTTACTTTCAAATACTGGAATGTTTCTCAGGGGAATAATTTGGAGAGTATGGAGAATATAGATTCTTTCCCTCCCACACCTGCTAACGGCAAGGTTTTACGTTATCAAGCGTGCCATTCACTTACACCCCTAAACCTATAGTTTTTGACCACTAATAATTATGAGGAGAAAGAAAGTGACAGATAGTATCGAACTTATGAACAATGGTTCAGAAGACAAGGCGAACGAAGGATCAATTGAGCAAATAACCAAAAAGAGATTAGTGATAGTAACTGGAGATAAGGGTGGTGTAGGTAAGTCTACTTTTGCAAGGGGATTAGTGCAAACATATTTGGATAAAGGACAAAGATTTATCGGCTTTGATGCTGATAGCTCCAATTCTCAATTATTAAGATTTTATGGTCAGCATTGCCATATAGAACCACTTGATATTTTTAAAACAGGCAATATAGATCAGTTCTTTGATGAAATGAAAACAAAAGCAAATCCCAAGCCAGGAGGAGATGGTGAAATAATCCAGCCAGAATCTTTATTTTTACTAGAATTACCACCACAGTCCAGAAGAATATTGCGGAAATTTGTAGAAGAAATGACTTTCCTGGAAACAGCCGAAAAACATTACAATATCCGCGTGACTATGGTAGTAGTTATTAGCCGCGTTATCGATTCTATAAATCAACTAATAGATTTGCATAGCTTTTGTGGAAATCAAGTAGATTACATAGTAGTCAAGAACTTATTTTTTGGGGAGCCTGATGAATTTACAAGATACGAAAACTCTCCCGAAGTTGAGAAAATTAAGGGGCAACTAAAGTCGCAAAAAAGCCCATTTTCTGACATTAAAATGCCAGAACTAATAGAACGTAGTTATGATTACCTGGATGAAAATAGCATGACTTTTAGGCAAGGGATGGAGCAAACAGATTTACCTTCGGTTAAAGGTAGAGTCACAAGTTGGTTAAGAACTTTCAAAGAAGAGATTGAAGCAGTAAAAGAGTCGTTAGGTTTAAATAATGTTGAACTCTCCTAAGCGAATGATTATGACTGTAGGAGACTCTCGTGTAGGGAAGTCTACAGTTACGAAACTATTAATTGATTGGTTTCAAGTTCAAGGAAGAAAAATTCAGGTCTACGATCATGACAATCGTGAGAGATTAAAAGCTTATGAAAATTTAGTGGCAATTGAAAGCTTAGACTTTTTTAATGGAGGTACGGATAAAATTTTAGATAATTTTATCAAAAATGAATTAGATATAATTATTGTTGATATGCCAGGGCAATATGTAGATAAGCTCTGTCAGTATATTGTGGGTTCGGATCTGTTCGATCTCTTAATTACATATCAATGGAAATTAACTTTTTTGCAACCAATTTCGCACAGAAGAGATTGTGTAGCTTACCTGAAAACTTTGGGAGAGTTTGCTACTGATAATGCTAACTATATAGTAGTAAAAAATCAGCATTTTGATACGAGATTTGGAGAGTATCAGCAATCAATGCAGGATAAGTTACAAAGAATGGGTGGGACTGAGATATTCTTGCCAGCGTTACATCGTGACCATTACGAAAGATTGGAGAGAACGGGAAAACCTTACTCACTAGCTTGTAGAGATAAGTCAATTTATGTGGTTTACCGGACTTACATTTACCACTGGATTAAAAACTTTTACGATTCGATTTTAAATAATGATAAAGCAATTGAATATTTAGGGGTAAAAAATGAGAACAGAACAAATTTTACAAGGATATTCGGAAGCAGAACAACAACGCATAGCTCAAATATCCCATGAATTAGGAATAGCCGAAGATGACCCGATGTTTAAGTTGATGGCAACATTAGGCAGAAACGAAGAAACAATGATTGACCTGCAAGCGCGGATGGAGGCAATGGTAGAAGCTTGGGCAGTAATGATTGACCAGAAACTAGAATCGACTAGCAAAGTCGCTCAGTCGATGCACTATACAGTAGTATCGAAAGCTGTGCGTGATGAAATGAAGCATGTAACACCATCAACCTTAAATAGCTCATTCAAAGGTTGGGGTTGGTGGAAGCTTTGGTCTATATCAGGGATATGCACCGGAGTAATGGCGGTAGGAGCGCTTTTAGGTTCGCTGACAACTTGGAATGTTGTCTCAAATTTGGGTGGAACTCAGTCAGTTGTAGTGTCAGCCAATGAGATGAAGATTTTGCAGTGGGCAAAATCAAGCGAAGGAAAACAAATGTACCAGTTATTGTTGTCCAACCAATCAGCCGTAGCAGCCTGTCAACAAGAAAACCGATTACAAGGATATTGCTTGATTCAGCTTAAGAAAACCAAACCCAAAAAGTAGCTCAACTAACTCTAGAGGTTTCTGTTTCTAAATAGCCAAGTTCTCTGGCCATAATGATCGCGTTAACACGACCCCTAACTCCTAACTTGGAAAAAAGATGGCTGGTGTGTCCCTTAACTGTACTGACTGTAATAAAGAGTTTTTCGGCGATCTCTTTATTAGAAAAACCACGGGCAATTAAGTTGAGAATTTGGGCTTCTGTAGCAGTAAGGGTTTCTCTGTATCTTTTACCCTTAATTTTTGTGTTGCCAGAAGCGAAGTTTCTAAAAAATCTTTTAGCAATCTCTGGGTCAATGAAAGAACTATTTTGATAAGTAGTATTGATAGCGTGTTTAATTAATTGCAGATCCATCTTCTTAAGAATGTAGGAATCAGCGCCATTTTGAAAGGCACAATTAACCACATCTTGACTAGAGTGATAAGTGAGAACAATGACTTTACTATCCGTCCTCGTCTTAATATTATAGATGAGATCCAAACCACTAATATCTGGCAAAGCAATATCGAGCAAAACAATATCAGGCTTAAGTTCTTCAACAAGCCTCATCCCTTCAGTTCCGTTATCAGCTTCCCCACACATTTCAAAGTCTTGCTCTTGATTAACAACTGATTTAATTCCGAGCCGACTTAGAGCTTCATTTTCAATAATTACTAATCGAATCATCTTGATTACTTCGATTACAGGAACATAAAACATTTATAGCATATTTACTTAAGTAAATCTTGATGGTGTTACGATATTAAAAAAAGTTTAGAATTTAGGTAAAATCAAAGTAAAAGCTAAAAAGTTTTCGGAGATGATGAAATCAGATTAAGTGGATTATCTAAAAATAGAGAATTATCAGATGCGTTATTTATACAAGCCAAAATTCTGGGATAAAATTGAACTGATGGTGGAATGGCTGATATTTATAGGTTTGATGATTGCGGCAACGCTCAGATTTAGTAGCAATATAATGGAGGCGAGCTTTTACATAATGTTAGGAACAATAATTGCCCCCTTCTCAAGAATAGAGAGGCGGACAAAACGTTATTCATTGATTGGTGGTTTTTTCTTGGGTAGATTGGCTGGTTATTTTAGCTAGTCAAAAATGGGTGTGGAAGGTGTGCGGGGTGAAGTTTGGTTAAAGTTTGTGGTGAAATGCCAGTACCTTACATCTAAACATCTAAACAAGCAAGAGAACTCTGCGCTCGTTATAATCAAGCTCTTAGTGAATTAATCAAAATGATTACCCATCCAGATGATTGCTTACTCGACTAACTCCCGACACCTCCCACAGCCCCCAAAGGGGCTTAGTCACCAAGCTCAGTGCTGTTATCTTTATCAATATGATTAGACTGAGATGTGGGCTGTTGTGCTGTTTGCTGTTTATCAAAGGCAATGAGTCGATTAGTCTCTGTGTGTGAAAGGTTGTTTTGTGTAATTTTAAACTCATTAGAGTTATCTTTATAGGCTGTAAAAGCTGTTTTGGGATTACCAGTTTTTCTGTGAACACTGAGAAGTTGCATTCCTTCTTTAATAAACAGTTGCAATCTGTAGGCTATGCCTTCATAAATGCGTCCTTGTTCAGTATCCTTGCCCATTGTCATGACAGTTCTCATAACTGCTTTAATAAGAGATTTTTCGGCAATATCAATAGCTGGTGAGACATTGTTTTCTCTAGATTTATTTATGTTGTCTTCCTCCTTGCTAAGAGCTTCTTGCTCCCTTTCATCTTTGCTGACCCTCTGACCTAAAGGTAATTTTTGCACTCCCAATTCAAATATCTGTTGGAGGAATGTATTCTTCTTCTGAGCAATTAAGTTTTCAACTCTTGCTGAATTATCTGGTTGAGATGCAACAGATGACTGTTGAGTTACAGCAAATTTATTTAAATACTCTGTGTAATATTTCTGTTTGAGATTTTGCCTGTAGTTTTCAATATTTTGGAGATTTTGAGATAAGGTTGTTCTCAGTTCTGACTGGAGATTTTCTCGCTCAGATGCATCCAATGTGGTGGTTGATTGTAACGACGGTGGATGTTTCTCCAGAAAGAGTGCTAGTCTGTAAGCCATCATGTTGTTAGAAATGCCACTGTCACAATTGATATTGCTGACTGTTTCTTGAAGTGAATTAGATGATTGGTTAGAATACATGGCTAATGTAGTTTACAGTTCATTTTCGGCAGAATTAGATTGAGCCTTATGATGTGATTGTTGAGATTTTTGGGAATGCACTTCAACTTTTGGGGTGTAGGTGTTATGAATGACTTCACTACGGGCAGACATCAAATCTTGGATAATTTCGTTTAGTGGGGGAAGGGAAATATCACTTAATCCTTTGCGGCATTGCTCAACAACACTATGAATTAAAAGTTTATGGTAAAGTTCACGTTGCTCACCAAGGGTAAGTTTGCCAGTATGTCTAAGTTTCTCTTGTAATGGATAATTACCTTGTGCTGCGACTCCCGCCCATAAGCCAGTAGTTTCTAAATCTTGCCAAGGTTTAGCAATTAACGGGTGAACGGGCAAGAGAGTATTACGAATAGAGTTACAAGCATCAGTAAGATGTTGTGAATCAGGTTGTTGATTTATTTGTTGTCGCAAATCATGAGTAATTTCGCTTAAAGGTGGAAGTACGAGATTGGTTCTTTGTTGTTGGCGGATTTCAATCTGAGCTTGAACCTGAATTTTATGATAAAGTTCGCGTTGTTCGCCAATGGAGAGTTTGCCATTGGATTGAATCTTTAAACGAAATTCGGCATTTTCCTGTTTTGCGATATCAGCCCATCGATGATTATCTTCTAGCTCTTGCCAGTATTGACCCTGACTTTTCACGGGATGTGGGAAGGGGAGTTTGGTTCGCGAATGTCATTCGCGAACCAAACTCCCATAAAAATGATCTTTATATTTGCTGGTATTGTCGTCATAGATGCGAGTGACATGGT
>NZ_JACJTD010000101.1 GCF_014698505.1 Nostoc foliaceum FACHB-393
TGAAAAATGTAGCTAATTTTATTCATACATAGCAAGCTTTGTAGCAATTATTTCTGCTAAAAACGGATATTCGTGATGAAGCCATGATTACTGAAAATGATGATTCAGTCGATGCAGTGAATGAACTGGTGAGAAAAATCTCTATTAAAGAAACTCAGCTAAAAATAGCTCAACAGTCTAATCTCATTCATACTGCTGAAGTGTTAGAAAATCAACTATCCCAACTACAACAAGAATTGGGAGATAATTCAGACATACAATTGCAGTCACTAATGAGCAGGTAGACCTGCAACTGATGTGATTCGAGAGTTGATTCGCTCTCTGACAATAACCGAGTTGTCAGCATCGGAACAGCCTCAACCAGTGCCACAGTCGGTCGCCTCAAGCGGATAATAGGTGAATTCAAGCCTTATCAGACCTTGCTCAAAGCCTGACTACACAGAACACCCACCCAGAACAACCCACTGACTCGTAGAGTTTTTACGTCAATCCCCCTTAGTTGGAATCGCCGAATAACTCGACTTTAGCCGATAGAAAAACGATATATTATATAATATCAACCCTGTTGAAAATGAAACATTACAAAGAAAATATTCTGGAATTATGACTAAAGTAGAATTTACTATTCCTGTTCATTCTGTTAATAATACCATTAGAGAAGAAGCAGAAACTAAAGCCAAAGAAGCTTATGTGATGACTCTACTTAAATATGGAGAAATTAGTAGTGGTAAGGCTAGTCAATTACTAGGAATTCCTAGACTAGACGTAATAGATTTGATGTCTAAGCATGAAATATCCATATTTGACGATAGTATGACTTTAGAGGAATTTCAGCAAGAAGTTAATCAAGCAAAAGTGAAATTACAAGGCAATAATCTATGATTGTTGTCTCAGATACAACCCCATTAAGTGAACTTTCTAAAGTTGGTAGATTAGACTTGCTTCAGGCTGTTTTTGGTAGAGTAATAATTCCTCAACAAGTCTATGCAGAATTAACAACGGGGGATCATCCCGCAGTTTTAGCTGTAAAATCAGCCTTATGGCTAGAAGTTCTTTCTATAAGTAATAACCAACTCATTGAACAATTACAATTAGAAACCGACTTGGATTTAGGAGAATGTTCGGCAATTATTTTGGCAGAAGAATTAAAAGCAGATCAACTTTTAATTGATGAAAAAGCTGGGAGAAAAGTTGCTATTAGTAGAGGCTTGCCAATTATTGGTTTAGTTGGAGTGATTATCTTAGCAAAAGAGCAAGGTTTGATTGATAATGTCAAGAATATTTTAGATGATTTAATGAGTAAAGGAACAAGAATCAGCCCAAAAATTTATGATTATGCTCTGATTACAGCAAGAGAAATTTAAAACAATCTGACAATGAACCTATCCCCAAGTGACTGGCTAGAAAATATCATCTAGTTACCAGACCGATAAGCCTGACGGTATGGCTACGCTTACCGCCTACCGCCTACAGTAGGACATGAGCTAATGGAGACGCTAGCGCGAACGGCGATCGCATATACGCACTCATTACCGTTCATCGCGCAACCACTCTAACCCAGTTCTCAGTGCTGCCTCCGCCGTGTAATAAATCTTTTGTTCCCCGAATATCCCACCCGTGCGGCTGATGATACGGAATTCCCAACAATGCCCTGGCGTGTAAAAAACCATTAGGATACTGCTGTTGACACAGAGTACCGTGTAAACTTTAACTTGTTGGGACATTTACTGCCGTTGTGGGTGTGTGTGATGATTTTAATTGTCTGCAATTTCTCACTCAATCAAACCTAGATGGCGATGGAAAACTTCAACAGCATTCGCCACACCATCTTCATCCCTGATTTTCTCACCCAACTCTTGTGCTTTCTTCCGCATCACCTCATCGCCCAGTACGATTTCAATCGCTGCTGCTAAAGTTTTATCTGACACTTTCTTGTAAGGTATCGGCGCAGGACTAACACCAATTCGCAATTCGCAATTCGCAATTCGCAATTCGCAAGTTAAATTACGCACTTATCTAATTGAATAATTGGCTAGTTTTTTGGGTTTCAAGCCCTGACTAATTTTAACTGCGAATTGCGAATTGGTAATTGCGAATTGGTTTGGTGTCCCTGCACGTAACACTGCCGCCGTTGTACTAGCTCCTGCGTGATGCACTACTGCTGGCACTTGAGGAAATAACCAATCATGCGGAACTTCCTTGATCACAAACACTCGTAGCGAATCTTTTATATTCACCGTTCTTCCAACGCCCCCCCAGCCTGATAATATAATCCCGCCTTGATGGGTTTTCTTTAAGGCTTCCACGATGTAATGTGTGAGATATTCTGGATTGGGCATCGTCATGCTCCCAAATCCAAAACACAAAGGCAATTGCTTTCGTCCCAGAAAATCCTCTAGTTCCAGAGGTGGCTCGTATTCGGAGGCTTGGTCAATAAACCAAAAACCAGTTACATACACCCATGCAGGCCAGTCACGAGGTTTTGGGATGACGTGTGAACTAAATCCATACAATATAGGGATTCGTGATACATTCGCCGGAGTCTTCCGTCTGAAGCGTCTGCCCAAATATGGTAAGGGCGGCAATTTCAATGTTTCTGTTCTGAAGTGATTGAGCAGTGGACGATATCTTTGCCAGTGCAAAAACTCTACTAGTAAGTAGCTGCTATAGTTGATTAATTTCTTTAGGGGGTTCTTAGTTATTTGAGCAAATCTCAAAAACCCAAACATCCCTGTGGGAGTCAACGGTAGAACTGATGCAAAAAAGCAGGGTACGCCTAATTTCTCTGCGATGTGATATCCAAAGGTAGCTAACGGCGTGTAGATAATTACCTCACTTCCCTGACACGCACTCCAAGCTGACTGCAACTGTTGAAGCAAAAGCTTATCTGCTTCTTCTTTTTTCAACTTTTCTCCCGCAATCAATCGCTGCCCTTGTTTCGATTGCAAAAACTCTTCCATATTGCCAGCGATCGGTGCAAACTTTAAATCGAACTTCCTCACAAATAACTCAAAGTTCTCATGCGTTGCAATCGTTACTTCATGCCCCGCACGTTTCAAGCCAATAGCCAAAGCGCAGTATGGTTGCAAGTCTCCCCTTGAACCTACTGTTAGGATCGTAATCTTCAGTTTCCGGCTTGGTGCTGCTATGGGTAGACTTTGGCTCAAATGCTTTTTCAAAAATTAAAACTCCAGTATTCAAAAATTGTACTAATTTACTGTGCCTCTGGGCGATAAACCAATACAGTTTAGATAAGCCCGTTTTTTCGTAACTGGTCAAAACAATTCACGTATGATCAATCTCATGAAATGGTCAAGGGAATCCCGTTATCTTTGGGTTTTAAATTGAGAATAAATGGCACAGCTTTCAATACCCAATCGGACACGGGTGTATAATTAGCAGCTTCTTCTCCAAAGCTAATAGAAAGCATATCTGTATGAATAATCCCTGGATTAAGGGGTATAGCTGCCATACCATTCGGCAATTCTTGTGCCAAAGAACGAGTTAATCCTTCTATTGCCCACTTAGAAGCACAATATGGTGCAACTTGGGCTGAAGTCGAACGTCCCCAACCAGAACTAAAGTTAACAATAATACCCCGTTTCTTTTTCACCATTGCTGGTACGAAATGGCGAATTATATTCGCTACTCCTTTTATATTGATATCTATAAGATCCGAAAATTCTTCAGATGGTATTTCCCACAAAGGTGCTGGATAATTAGTAATTGCCGCATTATTTATCACTATATCTGGCGGTTCATACTTGTTCAGTATATGTTCTGCCCATTTTTCTACAAGCTGTTCATTTGCTACATCTACAGATGTGAAATCATTGGGCGCACTAAACTTTTGGCGTATTTTATCGATTGCATCTGATGAACGGGCGCAACCAATAACAGTATAGCCCTGTTGAATAAAACCCTCCGTCATCGCATAACCTAGACCTTTACTTATGCCTGTAATTAAGATGAGCTTACTCATATTTTTCTGGTATTATTAGATTTCAGTTTTTTTCCGGTCGGTTTCGTGGAGGTAAGCTTCGTCCATCATAAAACTGAATAACTAACTTACTTAGTCCCATCCATGCTAGTGCAAAGATTAAGGGAGCTAGAGTTTCAATCACAACTACTACAACTGATGTTGTCTGAAAAAATAAAAAAAGCATTGGAATCCAAGCCAAAGTAAATACTGTTGCAACTCCACTCCCAAATCTCAATCGCTCAATAATAGAAAGCGCCGAGCTACAACTGGCACACTTTTCTGTATGAGAATGATATCTCTCCAGCAGCACGGATTTTGCCAATGGGGGAGAAAAAGTCTCTTTGCCAAACGGTTCAGCGTTATATTGATTTACCCACTGACGCAATTCAAATACAAAACTATCTGCTTTGGTTGGAAGGTAAAAGGCTTTGGTAAAGTTCGGGCTACCTCCTTTAGCTTCAAGATACCTTTCTTGGTAGTGGAGAAAAATTTGATCGTCTTCTAAAACACCATTTTGTCCAATGTGGTAATACCAACGCGGTCTGAGCTTAATAAACCAACCTGGAAGTTTATTAGGAAACTTAAAAGGAAAACGTGCAAATACACGACATTCTCCCTTACGTATGGGTGTAGCATAAACAACGGTTAGAATTCTGCCACGCTGGGAGTTGATATCATGCCACATTAAACTTGGAGCGACGAAGGTTGTAGACAACTCTCCTGATTGCCCTGGTTTCAAACCTTGTTTCCAAATCCCTTTGAATCCATGTTTCCCAGATTCAATCACTTCAAGTTCCAAAGGTGCTGCATTTGCCCTATTTCCTACCGTTTTATGGTGTGTAAACGATATGTGGCTAGGGTCTAATATATTTTCTAATAGTGTTAATGCATCATAAGGTACATCTCTAAATGTATTAATTACAACCCATCCTTCTGGAGATTCTTCTAATGGTTCAATTATTGGGACTTCGGTTTTGGCAGCATTTTCATATTCACCAACATATACAAATAGTAGTCCTTGTTTTTCAATAACTGGTAATGATCCTACACAAGCTCGTTTTGATGTCTCTGCTGTTCCACCTTTGACTTGTTGAGGAATCCTTTGACAATTTCCATCTCCAGAAAAAGCCCAACCGTGATAGGGACATTCCAAAAGCCCATCGTCACTTATCCTGCCTTCAGACAACGGTGCTAAACGATGAGGACACTGGTCTTCAAAGCTTCTCCAAGATTGGGCAAGTTTATCCCACCAAATTACAATATCTCTTCCCAACACTGTAAAAGGGGTTGGTTTTGATTTGTCTAAGTCCTCTAAGTAATGAATGGGATACCATGTCTCTTTATAATCAAAACTATTCGGATCGCTGCCACCCGCAGGCTGGTTTGAGTGAAAACTATCTCTGACGTTAACTTCTTTCTCAAGCATTTTTGATGTTTATTAACTTTTATTGGCTACTCTCAGATTTATTTTAGCTAGTATACTCTTACCCCATTATCAGGCTTGAATGGTGGTTACATCATAACTATAGTTAATGCAATCGCCAGAGCTTCGATTGCTAGTTATTAGGGTTTTTGTGCTTTGTTGGGTCAACTAACCGATATGATTGGTCAGATTCACTCGTTGGAGGAAACGGATTTCCAGCAGTTGATGTTACCTCTAACCCTGTGCCTTTTCCATTAGAATTGATTACTTCGTACTGTCCGCTAATGGGAGTGCGTTCCCCTGGACTATGCAATGAAGATTGAGCCGACTCTGATTGGCTTAACCCTGTAGTACCAGCACTATAAATTAGATAAAACTGCCTCGTAATTTCAAAACCTGGAACATAACCACCGTGGAACGGTATTTCTAATAGTTGACTAAGCGCCCCTTTAATTTCTGAGATTGGTTTAAGCAATCTTTCGTTGTCCTGGCTCCATCTAATAATTTGTGCATCTAGCAATTCTTGAAACTCAAGAGCGTGTAACGTCGCCTGATCTGAGGGAGTTTGGCTATCTACAACAATCGATAACTTGAGAGTAAACAAAAGTTTCGTTTGTATCTCTGGAGAATCATCATTAGAAGTAACTTGCGTACAATACTCGTCTACATGAAAACCAAACTGGGCCTTAAAATGGGAAAAGCTCTGTGTTTGAAGTTTTTCACTAAGATATGGTAGAAATCCAGTGTCTGGCCCTAATAAAATTTGACGGATAACTGGTGTTTGTATCATAAATACTCTACTAATTTTAAATTAGACGTTTTCTTGACTAACAATTTCACAAGATTCAGCAGTTTTATACATCCATCAAACTGACGAAACTTAGCTCAATCCCTCTACCGATTTACTTAAAACATCTTTGGTGCTGCAATATGCCAGATAATTGCTCGCGTCCCTTATTCTGATTCAACAATTCGCGGGAAAAAATAACCACTACCTCTTGCTGTAATAATGAATTCTGGGTCGTTGGGGTCGGATTCTACCTTTGTTCGCAATCGTGAGATATGCACATCTACCACACGGGTATCTGTATTCATCTCTGGTACAAAGCCCCACAATTGCTGTAATATTTCGACCCTTGAAAAAATCTTTCCCGAATGATTCACTAACAACTCTAATAAGCTAAATTCTATACCTGTCAACCGAATGCGTTGCTCATTTTTATGGACTTGCCGCTTATTGATATCGATTTTGAGATTGTCCAGATGGATTATCCCAGAGTTAGGAATACTATTAATGCTGGTTTTGTGGGAGCGTCGTTTTAGTACGCAGGCAATTCGAGCTTCCAGTTCCTTGGGTGAGAAAGGTTTCGTCATGTAGTCATCAGCACCTAACTCTAGCCCAGTGATTCGGTCTGCTACATCTCCTAAAGCTGTGAGCATGATAATTGGCACATCTGATTGTTTTCGTAATTCTTGACAGACACCGTAGCCATCTAGCTTTGGCATCATCACATCCAGAACTATCAAATCAGGGGTTTCTTTACGAAAAGCTAATAAAGCCTCTTCACCGTCACAAGCTATGACTACATCGTAGCCAATCATCTCAAGACGCGTTTGTAAAATCCGGCGGATGCTGGCTTCATCATCTACTACCAAGATTTTTGCTTTATGGCTCTCCACGTCTTTTTGTACTCCTTGATCAAAAGGATGAGATTGTTAATCGTGTATTACCACTCTAAAAGCTGTTGGAGGCTAAACATCGATATTTAACAATATTAAATATTGTTTTATTTAGCTTAAATACTAATTTAATTATTCAAAATAACTAATTCATTTGCTCTGACTAATGTAACCTTATTCAAAAGTGTTTTGGTGCAAATTGGCAAAGAATTACATCTATAGTTGAATTAATGAATAAAAAATAAATCTGCTCAAATCACACTACACCAGCTTTTAACTTGATTGATTTTTTTGATAAAAAATAGTTGGTAGGGTCATAATTTGATGGAAAAACTTGATGAATATGATCAGAATGGTTTTATTTCCCCTCGTAGTCGTTACTACGGTCAGGTAAAGCCAGAATATTTAGTATTTAATGCTAATTTACAAGAATTTGCTCAAAAAATTGGTTACATCACTAACTTAGAAACCAATGGCAAGATTAACCCAAAGGTTAAAGGGTAAGGGTTAAAGGTTTTTTCTTTTCCCTTTCCCATTCCCCTTTTCCCCTTAACCGAAAAGTATTGATATCTGTTCCGGCAGCAATGCAAGTTCAGCCACAAGCTTCGACTGGTTAATTTTCCAGAAATATAAGAGGCGGATACATATTGTTCGGTTAAACTGCACAATCATATATTTGCTTACCGCGTCTGCTGGATAGGAATCTCAATTATAAACTCTGTACCCTTCCCAAGTTCAGAAATACACTTTATTTTTCCCTGATGCTTATTTACTATAATCTGGTAACTAATGGATAGTCCTAAACCAGTACCTTTACCCACAGGTTTAGTAGTAAAGAAAGGGTCAAACAATCTAGTCTTTACTTTCTCTGGTATTCCTATCCCGTTGTCTTTAATACTGATAATTACAAATTCTTCATTTTTAACTTGAGTATGGATAATAATAGAATTGAGGTGTTCTTTAACATCTCTTGTTAAATACTCTTGTTCACGTTCAGATAAAGCATCAATAGCGTTACTTAAGATATTCATAAATACCTGATTTAATCCTCCTGCATAGCATTCAACAAGAGGTAATTTACCATAATTTTTGATAATTTCGATTTCCTGCTGTTTATGATTTTGTTTGAGACGATGCTGTAATATTAATAGCGTGCTATCAATTCCTTCATGAATATCAACAGGTTTCATTTCTGCTTCGTCGAGACGTGAGAAGTTCCGCAAAGTTAGCACAATCTCACAAATTCGCTCAGTGCCAACTGTCATTGAAGATAAGGTTTTCGGTATATCATCAATAATAAATTCTAAATCGATCTCATCAATCAGAGTAATTATTTCTGGATTGTAATTACAATTTTCTTGTTTATAAAGGCTAATTAAAGTTAGTAATTGCTGAATATATTCTTTAAGATGTATCAGATTACCATGAATAAAATTAACTGGATTATTGATTTCATGAGCAACACCAGCAACTAACTGACCTAATGATGACATTTTTTCAGTTTGAATAAGTTGCACTTGAGTGTGTTGCAATTCTTGCAGTGTTTGTTTTAGTTGAATATTTTTATGTTCTATTTTTGCCGTTCTCTCTGCCACTTGCATTTCAAGTTTAAAATTTGTTTCTTCTAAAGCGGTTTGAGCAATTTTTTTATCTTTTAAGTATTGCTGTAATAAATGCAATACTAAAAGCCATGCCGGAATCAGCAGTGCTAAACTTACAATAGATTCTAAAACTGCCCAAAATATTCTTTGGTAATATTCATCAATCTTCTGTTGTAACTGAAGTGAAATATTACGGTTTCTTTTCGCAACACCATCAGCATAAATGCGCTTCTGAGTTTCATATTCGCGGCTAGAAAGTAATTGTTGTGCTGTCTCTTTTTGATTTTTGTTAACTAAATCAAAAGATTGATATTCCATTGCAACCAAACGCTGATTAGCAGCATCAATTTTTTGGGCATCCTCATTTTTATATGCTTTAGGAGCCAGTTTAATAGATTCTTTAATAGCAATGTCGAGTTTAGGCTCAAATTTCCGATATCGTTGTTCCCAGGTAGAGTTGCCTGTAGCAGCATTCATCCGAGCTGACATTGTTAAGACTTCATCTAGATAAGTAATTTCACCACTCAGCATTTGTAGTTTAAATTCATGTTTAATAATATTATTGAAATTATAATATGCCTGCCAATTTAGGAAAATTTGAGGGATAAACAAGAACAATGTCAGCAGTACTGTTACAGTTACTAGTTGAGAAGAAACAAATCTCAGTTTGTAAACTAGACGCATTTTATACTATTTTTTTAGATATATTATAATTGTACATAGTTAAAATTAACACTTGTTTAAACATGATTTAAACAGTGTTAATACTAAGTAAATACATTGATAGCCATATATCTATATTTTTGTATGTATATAAATATATCCCTATTTATAAAAGGATCAGCAATGGAAGGAGATGAGAAATACTCTTGGATTCAGAACATCGCTATTGCTTTTGCAGCTATTGGTGGTACAAGCTTTCGCAGTGCTGATTTAACTGATGTTAATTTCACAGCCGCCACACTAAAAAGTACAGATTTTAGAAAAGCCATTCTAATTCGTACCTGTTTCAACAAAACTATAAAACTCGACTTTGTTCGCCCTGGAACAACTTACCTTCAAAAAGCACAAGTGTTGAGCGTGTTAAAGACAGGCGTTGGACAGGACAGTAATTTTCACCGTGAAAACCTAAGCGGAATTAACTTTAAACGAGCTAACTTGATAGATGCCAGTTTTATTGGTGCAGACCTCAGTCAAGCGAATTTACAAGATGCAGATTTATCCAGAGCAAAGCTAGTACAAGCACAGCTTAACGGAACCGACTTGACGGGCGCTACTCTTACTGGAGCATACATTCAAGATTGGGGCATTACCACCGATACTAAATTTGATGGGGTGAGATGTGAATACGTTTATATGCGGCTCCCCACTGCATATAACATATAACCCTGATCCACTTCGCAAACCTGATAACAATAAAGAAGTGTTTGCTCCGGGGGAGTTCGCTGATTTCAGTAAACCAAACGATACCGCAAAACAATCTTGAAGTACAGTCATGAGGAAAGAAGCGATGCCTGCGGCGAGCTACGCTTACGCTTAATACTTGTATCTGTGCAACAGATTATGCTAGGGCATCTGCCCGAAAAAGAGATTTTTACTCAATTGATAATTTCTTCAGCAAGGGACTCGTATTTTCCATAGTTTTGCAGTAAAGTGTTTATTCCGTGCAATTATTAATACTCATCTTCTCTCAACTTTACTCAGACAAATTTTCAGCCAATGAAAACTTCTAATGATACAGATACCAAGAAAATCATCAAAAAATCCGACAAGCTTACCCTGAGACAGATGAAATTAATCGAAGAAGCAGAAGACCAACTTCTTGAAGCCAATACTGACAATTCTACTGCCCCTGTGGTTGAGGTTCAGGAGAAACCAGTAGCGATTCCAAAGCCTAGAGTTCCTGACTATGTTCCATTGCTTGACAATCCTCCAGTACAATCTGTGGGCAATTCCGGCTGGCAGGTTTCTGATGTCTGGCGGGATATCCGCGTTGATGATTTTTGTAATTAAAGCAGGCAATTTGTATTCCCAGACGGTTCTGCATCAAGGCGGTTGCAGTTATCCATGATCCGAATCTTAGAAATTGAGGGATAGGAACCGCTTCAGGGAGAAAAGTTTTCCCGAATGCAATATTGGCAGCAATGCCTCTGTCCCTTCGCTGAACCAATATTATGGCAACCGCCTGAGCAACTTTTGTAAACTATCTTTGCACCAAGTCAAAGTTATAGTTGCATTGTGCCTATAATAAGTTACGGCTAACTATAACTGGAAGTTAGCACCCTGTAAATGGTTATCGCTTGGATGACGCATCAAAGGCGATAGCAAGACAAGCAAAATTTATCGGCAGCGTAATAGAAACTATTCCGTTGCCAACATGCACCCAGAGCGATCGCATGTTGGTGAAAGTGTTGTGTCTGGGGGAAAGTGGTTTTTATCGGAGTTTATATCGGATAAAAGATAAGGGTATCTTATTTTGTATTCCACCCGAATTCGTGTATACTGTCACTGTAAGCATAAGATGAGCAACTTGCTCGCTTTATGGTTTCAAAACAGGTTGCTCATCTTATGCTTACGGAAAAGGAAGCACCGTCCAGTAGCTCTGGTCTGGGTTCAACTGACTACACTCGTATAATCGAGAGAATTTCCAAACCCTCAACAGGATTAATTCCAAGTTTGTAACACCACCTTAAAAATTTAGTGAGAGTAGGTTTTCGTCGGTATTTAGCTGGCGGGGTAACTTGAGAAAAAGAAGTCGAACTAAGTGTTGGCATAGCGCCGAAAATCTGGCCAACAGATTGAGCAGCCCACTTTTCCCAATCAAACCGAGACCCCTGAGAAAAAGAAGTATTGTCTACAAACCGACCCAGCCATGCATTACACACACAACAATAACCAAGAGAATGGCAGTCCAGATTGAGAAACTGTTGAAAACAACCACAGTACAAGCACCGCAGTTGTAGGTAACGTTGGTGAACTGGACAAACAGTTACAGCTTCTATTGTCCACAACAAAGGGTTATAAATAGGTTTTCCAGCTTCACGCCAGTCTTGATAGCAGCCAGAACACCAACGTTGTTCAGTATGGAAAATATGACTGAAGTTAAGCCGCCAGGAGTGCCATTGAAGTAAAGTCAGAAAACTCAGATCAAGCCTAGCAGTTAATTTCTCAACGATGGCAACTACCTTTGAAACATGTTGCGTTCGGTCTAACCAAAATTTAGCAGACTGCTGTTGTAAAAGTGCAGGCTCTCGATGCCAAGCATTGATGAGCATTTTGATAGCATCATCAGCTTTCAAGAAATCGGGTGGTTGGTTGCTCTGAATAAATAACGGCGTAATTTTATAGCGAATTAAACTAGCAATCGAGACACCATGTGCAGCAGCCAAGCGCTGTAAATAACTAGTAAAACTTTCAACTGTGGGTGTACCAAAACCTATTGGTTTAAGAGAATAAAGATGGCTGCGTTTTGGAAGTTGGTTCATCGTTAAGTCCCACGACTCATAATTAGCCAAACTTTCAACCGACATTTTCACCACCTCCAACAGGACGACGTTGAGGTTTAGTATTACCAGTAGTAGAGCGACGAGATTTAGTATTGGTTGTATTGGTTGTCTGGGACGTGCTATGTGTAGCTGACCCATGATGAGATTCTAAACCTAAAGCAATTCTCAAAGCCGAACTATCTGGGGTAAACTCAAGTTGCTTTTCTCCTAATCGTGTTTCGTTGAAGATAATCATGCATTGTTCATGAGAGTAAGCAGAAGATTTTAAATGCGACAGAGTGAGAGTTTTAGCTTCATCCAGTAACGCCGTTGCCAATGCTTGACATAACCAATCTTTGAGAATACCGACACAACCGAAACTGCGTTCGTAGCAAAAATCCCAGTATTTAAGTAAATCAGGCTCTTCTTCAAAAGGTAAATGAGGCATCACCGTGCCAAAACGGGAAAATTGTACGCTAAGGCTAAAAGCCTTCCCCCATAAGCATCTTAGCCACCCATTTTTCAATAAGACCCGTAAGTGAGATTGAGCCTCCTATAGGTGTTATTTGGCGTAGATACGTAGATACAACGAAGCTTTCAGCAGAGGCAAGATAGTCTGAAAGTACTGCTATGAATCACTTTAGACAGTCTATTATTCATTTACCTTTGCTTGCTAATTGTTGCTATTTGACATGAAACCAAGCCAGATTCAAGTAATGCCAGTATCAAAAAAACTAAATTGGTCAAAATCTCCATTTTGTCACTTTAGACGGGGAAGGATCACGGGCCTGATCATCTGCTTAGATTTATAGTGGGCTAAATTTATACAGCAAATTCCTAAAAGTAATTCAGGCATAGGGTAATACTGTACTTGCTTTCCACAAAAGTAACATTTCTCCATTTTGTCACTTCAAGCCTAAAAGGGCACAAATTCGTTATCACTCCAATCGATATGGCTATAATTTTCAGCCCATACAATCCATAATTTCAACTTCCAAAATGGTAACTTTTTGCACAACCACAAAATACAGCCATGTGGAAAGTCGTTATTGTCCGGCGAAGACCTGCCAATTTTGATAGTTAGCTTATACGGGTAAGTCATAATTCCCTTTTCGTAACTTTGCTAGTTTTGAGATTCAACAAACTCTTTGCAACGCTCATAACTATCTGAAATCAAAACAATGCTGTCATCACTAGTAACGCTTCTTTTTATCTTGTATAAAAAGCGGCCCAATTGGTGGCAATATGCCTCAATTACGTAATATTCCATATTTCCCTTTTCGTCACTTAATGGATAATCTTGTTTTATTGTTTTTCAGTGCGATGGCTGATGCTTTGTCTGAGTGGTTGATTACCCTTATTTTGTTGGTGCAGAGTAGTATGTATTCTCTGCACCAAGGATGGTATGTATTGGCAAAAGTATTGTTTTATTATCACACTTAGTGAGTTATATGCTGAAATTATTCAGAAAAATTTGGTAGGTTTTTTAACGCCAACTGTGCCACAACTTCTGCACGTTGTGACGTTACTTTCTGATACCGTAATGTTGTCTGAATGCTTTCATGCCCCATGAGCGCCCTGAGTTCTTCAATCCCCATTAATCCCACTCGCTCTGTAGCAAAAGTGTGCCGTAGGTCATGAATACGAATTTCTTGGAGTTCAGGACTATCTCTGATGAGCTTAATCCAGGATTTATGCGCCATGCGGTAAGAAAGGCGGGATACTTCCAAAATCTTTGGCTGTTGAGCAGTAAACAGGGCTGGATGCTTAGGATGTCTATAATATTCAATGTAGTGATTTAGACTCTTGAGTGCTACTTCACTGTAAAAACACCACCGTTGCTTGTTGCCTTTCCCAACAACCTGAAATTTCCGAGCTTCGAGGTCTATGTCATCTAAATTCAGAGCTAGTACCTCAGCAATCCTAGCGCCACTGGTATGCAACAAACGCACCAATGCAGACAAACGAACATCTTTTTTGATGACACCATACAGGATACTTAATTGGTATGGAGTAAGGTAACGCACTGCCTCATCAGTAGCGTGTTCTCCTTGTTCTCGACTGGGTTTACGTCTTGTGAGTCCCGCAACCGGATTGGATTTGAGATATCCTATATCAACAGCAAAACTGAACAAAGCCGTGATTACAGCTTGATGACGGTGGTGGGTCGTATAGGAAACATCAGTTAAATGATTGAGATATTCCATCAAAACCTGTCTGTCGATGATTTCTATTGACCATCGACCGTACTCCTTGAGCAAGGGGATAATCGTAGACTGATATGAACGCAGAGTACTTTTGGCTAGTCCTGGACGTTCTAAAAACTTGGTGGCTAAAGCTGCTAAAGTCATCATCACTTTAGAAGAGCTTTTTACAATTTATTTAAATAAAGGTTTAGATATTAACTTATCATTAACAAATATATTTTCAGATATATTTTGATGATTGTAACAGAACATTCAACGCGACCATTGGGAGAAGAAGGGCTTGCTAATTACGTCCAGAGATTGCGAGGTCAGCTTTCTTTAACCCAAAAAGAGTTGAGTTTCAAAGCGGGAATACATATCCAGACCATCCGCAAAATTGAGGGTGGACAAACTTCGAGACTCAATCAAAAGGCTGTTAAGGGCGATACTATTGATCGTCACTACTATGAGATGTGTGCTTTGGCTGAATTACGCAGTGGTTTGCGTTCTGGGGATATTTGGGTAGCAGGCTCGAAGCAGTTCCAAGATTTTGAGGATTATCTATTACCAGATAAGGCATGGCAATCAATGTGTTCTTCTCAAACGATACCTGTGGCAGTAACGACAGATTTCACTACTTATATTGAACAACGCTCACTTGAATTGTCTGAACAATTAGCGCTTGTTTCTTCTTTAATGGCAGAAAAGAAACTGGTTGATGTCAGGATAGAGAACGAACAGCTAATTATCACTCCTCTTACCAATGCTGTCCCAAAGGAGGTTGATGGATTTAGCAGAACAGTTCATAGTTTACTGCCAAGAATTAAGTTGACTGATTTGTTAGTAGAAGTTGATTCTTGGACGCAATTTACAAAACATTTTACGCATTTACATTCAGGAGAACAAGTATCTGATAAAGTTGTTTTGTTAAGTGCTTTACTTGCTGATGGGATTAATTTAGGTTTAACGCGGATGGCGGACGCAACTCAAGGAATGTCCTTTGAGCGTTTAGCTTGGGTGGCAGATTGGTATATTCGTGATGAAACTTATTCCAAAGCAATGGCTGAGGTGGTAAATTTCCATACACAAGTGCCTTTTGCTGCTTATTGGGGTGATGGAACAACATCTTCTTCTGATGGACAACGGTTTAAAGCGGCTGGACATCGTAGTTTTAATGAAGAGATCAATGCCAAATATGGTAAAGATAGAAGCGTGATTTTTTACACGCATATTTCTGACCAGTATGCCCCCTTTCACGTTAAGGTAATTAATGCCACGATTAGGGATGCAACCCACGTTTTAGATGGTTTGTTATATCACGAGAGTGATTTACAGATTCAGGAGCATTATACGGATACAAGTGGCTATACCGAACATGTCTTCGCAATGTGCCATCTGCTGGGATTTAGATTTGCTCCTCGAATGCGCGATTTACCTGATAAGAAATTGTATACTTTTGAACCTAGTTCTCCTGATTCGGTTTTAGCACCCCTACTAGGTGACAGGATTAATGTGAAATTGATTCAGGAGTCTTGGGATGAGATTCTACGCCTTGCTAGTTCAATTCGGACGGGGACGGTGACTGCCTCTTTGATGTTGAGGAAATTGGCTTCTTATCCTCGGCAGAATCGTTTAGCTTTAGCTTTGCGGGAGTTAGGGAGAATTGAGCGAACTTTATTTACCCTCTCTTGGTTGCAGAGTCCAGAACTACGGCGACGGGCGACGGCGGGACTTAATAAGGGTGAGGCGAAACATACCTTGAAAAGAGCAGTGTTTTTTAATCGGCTGGGGGAATTGCGTGATCGCTCTTATGAAGACCAGTTTTATCGGGCCAGTGGGTTGAATTTGGTGATTGCTGCGATCGTTCTTTGGAATACGGTGTACTTAGAAAAAGCCGTTGATTATTTGACAGGACTTACGCAACTGGCACAGAGCGATCGCTAATTAATAGTACATAAGTATTATTTAAATCTGATTCCGAAAGCCTTGTATTCGTAATAAAAGTCGGTGTGTTGGAAGCAAAGTATAAAATATTC
>NZ_JACJTD010000102.1 GCF_014698505.1 Nostoc foliaceum FACHB-393
TCGCAGCCCAGTCAATTTTTGCGTTAATGTTCTGTGCGGTTTAATCGCTTATTGTCATCAGCCTAAAAAACCTAGCCTTCAACTTGAGTGGCTTTTACCTTCATATGTTTAACCCGAACTCAGGTTACTTACGCTTATTAGGACTTAATCTCAATAATTCAGTAACTAACTCATAAGAATTTTCCATGAAATTGACCCAATTGTCGCCATAAAGACCAACATAAAAACTACTATGTCGTCGAACAATCCGCTTAGATTCTTTAATTCGTCCAACATATTTTTGAACACCCATGCGTTTAATTTTTTGACCAGATATAGTTGCAGCCGTATAAGCAAGTGAGATTAATAATATTAGGGAAATTAGCCTTTGACCTGATACATTAGTATCTTCCAAGTTATAACCCCCGCTCTTAAAATCTATAAACATCTCTTCAATATCAAAACGTTGTTTATAAGCTCTAATAATACCAATTCTGTATGAAGATGCGCTAAACTGCGTCAAACTAATAGATGGGTGCATTGAGTGATTTTGTGATGAGTCGTCCATTCCGAATCGAGATATCAGAAAGCCAAGAAGAATTAGAGACAGATCTCAAACATGCGACAACGGCAAGCAGCAAAGAAAGATTGCAAATGCTTTATTGGCTCAAAAGTGGTCAAGTCAGCAGCAGGCGATCTTTGGCAGAACGCTTAGGGCGTGATGAAGGAACCATAACTCGTTGGGTAAGAAAGTATAAAGATGAAGGAAAAAAGGGCTTGTTGTTCGTCAAACATGCACCCGGAAAAGTTCCGCTTTTGCGTGGTTCAGACTTAGAACGCTTGAAACAGCGGTTGCAAGAACCGTCTGGATTTACTAGCTATGGTCAAATTCAACAATGGATTCACAACGAATTAGGACTTTCACTTGCTTACAAAACAGTCTATGAAATTGTTCACCAGCGTCTGGGTGCAAAGTTGAAAGTGCCTCGTCCTCAAAGCACCAAACAACAGCCAGAAAATCTATCTCACTTTAAAAAAAACTGCCTTTAGCACTCAAATTCTTACAGGAGGAATTTGGCGAAGGGAAACGATTAAGGTACTTATGTCAGGATGAACACGTTTAGGATTAAAGACGATTACAGGACGTTTAATTACAGCTAAGGGAGTTAAACCTGTAGGGTTGAGTCAATGGCAACGGGAAAATTTTTATTTATACGGAGTTGTCGAACCCCTAAGTGGTTATAGCTTTTTCTATGAATTCCCCTACCTCAATGCTGATTGTTTTCAACACTTTTTGGAGTTGCTATCTGCTGACCTTGGTGATGATATCGCGGTTATTCAGTTCGACCAAGGATCTTTCCACAAAGCCAAAGCTCTCGATATCCCAGATAATATTATCCCGATTTTTCAGCCTCCCCACTCTCCTGAACTCAACCCAATTGAACGGTTTTGGGAATTCCTCAAATCTCAACTCCAATGGGAAAATTGTAAAACTCTCACACAACTACAGATCAAGTTAACTGATGTCCTCAAAGAAATTACACCTTCCATGATTGCCTCTCTCACTTCTTACGACTTTATCCTTGAAGCTTTATTTAGCGCAGCTTCATAAAGAATTGGTATAACTGAATCTAAATCATCTAAGTTGGTAAGAATAAACCAACCCTCCTCCGGTGCAACTCCCAAACGTTTACGCTTCCATTTAGCAGCAAGATTAAAGCTAACAAATCCTTGGGATTTTGTATATTTAATACCTTTCTAAAAGAAGGAAAGACCAGGCGCTAAACCTAAATCTCTTAATTGCAGCCAAATTTCCGGTTCTATTTCTATAAATGCATCTTTTTTTAAGCGTAAACAGAAATATACTTTCTGCTCTGTCAGCCAGTTAGACAGTTTTATCGAACAAAATTCACGGTCTCCTAACACTATAGTTTTATAATTATTAAAAAGCGGCAATGCTTTTTTGAATACTGCTTCTTGTTCATCAAAATTGCTTGAACCCAATTTGTCTAATAGCTTAAAATATATTGGGATAGACCTTTTATCCCAAACCACACTAATCATTAACAGATTAATACACCCCCAGTTAGTCCGGTCAATTACTAAATAAATAACTTCATTTAAGGGAAAATATATTTCTAACCAACTTTTAATAATTGGGAACCAAATTTCTTCAATATTTATGTAATTTAAAGACAAAAATCTTTGGACTTTCTTTCTTCTACTTTCAAAAAATATGGGGATAGGTAAAGCAGTAGCCAGTGCTTCAATGCTAACAGTTTTAATAGATTGTAATAAATTTATCAGGATTTTTAGCAATAAATATTCTGCACGTCCCAATTCTCGCTTGAGGTTTGTCTCGTAGAATTCTGGTAATATTATCATTAAATAGAGCTTGTTGCGAATGAATGCTCTTTTTCTTTTACCACAAATTGCTACACTACTTGCCATATATCTATTTCAGGGTATTTTGTCTCCCCTCAAGGTTGAAACGTCTTGCAAAGTCTCATTCAACCACTTCATAATCATTTACAAACAGCCTCTTAAGTTTTATTTTATGAGTAGATTTTAGTCCTAAGTTTTAAAAATACTTAGGGTGCAGAAGATGATGTAATACAACTATTTATATTACTAAGAAGAGTTAGAATATCAGATCCTATAAAAAGACATACAGATCCCAATAAGGAAATAATTAATATAAGTACAGGTAACGTAATTCTATTTGCTATATGTTTCAACTGATTCTTAACAAAGCAGGCTATCATAAAAGTTTTCTTCCATTCACACAGATGTAAAACAGCAAGGCACAAAACTGCAACAAAGAAGGCGGAAAAACTAGCTCTATATAAAAAATTAGGAGTATCAAAAAATATATGTATCCCTAATAAAAAGCCGGAAAGGATTAAAAAAATATCAGCACTAGCAACATAAGCAAGGCTTAACTTTCTCTCAGCCCGCTTGCTACAGAATTCTTCAAGAACAAACAAAAATTCTTTCTCTTTCTTTTTATTTAATGTTGACACCTGTCTTGGTGATGAGAAAATCGTCTCTCTAATAAACTCTGGTCCACTTTTTCCGTCGTCTTTATAACAATTGCAGAGTGCTTCTGGTTCAATCAAAAATCCGTTCTTGCCTAAGTCAGTGAAATTTGGGGCTAGATCTAATTTCGGGTTTTTTCCCCAAAGTTCTGTTAATTGATCATCAAGAGTGGTGACCTGGTCAAGTTGAGATTTAACTTTCTCCTCGTTAATAGAAGAACTTAGTTTCTCAAGAACCAAGAATCTAACGGTAGCTAAGTAGGCTGAAAGTGCAACAATCAATGTAAGTAAGTCAAGGAGAGATATCTCAGAAGTTACCTTTGGCATAGTACAGTACAAAAGTAAGTAAAGGATAAAGTATATTAAAACAATGCTCCGGACAAAACTAGGCAGCAATAACGCCGTAAGAGCGTAGGGGTAGTGCCTAGCAAGACCACCAGGTTGGCGGTCGCGGCGGTCATCCTCTCCGAGACAATCGGCGCGCACCGCTGCCGATATCCACTGAATAATCGCCTGCTCGTCTCGGGTAGAATCCGGCGATCCGAATATCTTGGTAGGCAGCCCTTGCTGCCTCAAGCGATGCGTTGGCCCTGCCGAGCACCCGGCCCGGGATGCTCGCCTCCTCTTTGACGATCGCCGGAGTCAGGGCACTGACCAGTTCTCGGACGGACGAGCGCCTCTTCAGACTCGACGTCCAGCCATCCGGAACCAGATATAGACCGATCTGGCTGTCCCAAAAGGCATGGAGAAACGTTCCACCAGTCCAGGAGTCTCTTCAGTCATCCGTTCGGGTGCTATTTCGGTTCCCATGCTCATATAAAACTCTCCTTATCACTCGTCACGCTTACCAACGAATGGGTGAAGTAGATTATTCCAAAGCGTCACAAAACTAAACCTACTTTTGAAGAAAGCTAATGCCTAACCCTATTCTGTCACTCCCGGATAACTCAAAAGTTAGATACTCAGCGAAAAAGAGAAAAACGGAATATAGAAGAGTTAATCAAAAAAGCAAAATCGACATCAAAAAAAGTGAATACGAACAGATATTAGAGGGATTGGATAAGAGTAAATATCTGCTACTTAAGAATGAAGAGAGCTTAAATGAAGAGCAAATTAATAAACTTATTCAAGTGAAAAATGTATCGGCTCTATTGAAAGCAATGCATGAACTAAAAGAAAAAATTAGAAAACTTTTTAATAAAACTACTAATTGGTATACAGGAGTTTTCAAACTAGGTATGTGGTTAGCGAAAGCTAAAAAATATTTTCCCAAGAGTAACAATACTATTATTCGTTGGTTTTATGAAATTATTGCTTACTTCGATAATCGGACAACTAGTGGTACTGTCGAGGGAATTAATAACAAGCTTAAGTTGATTAAGCGTTCTGGCTATGGATTTAGAAATTTTGATAATTTCCGAGTTAGATGCCTATTAACTTGGCATTTTGTTTGTTAGTTTAGCATACTAAGTACTAAAGAACCTCAATTTGTTTTAAATAGCCATACATACCTTTAATTCATTACTCAGCAATATTCTCAACAGATTTCATGTTCCATCAGTTAGTTTTACGCCAAAAATATTGATAACCATTCTCATAATGAGAATTGCTGGCGGTAGAAGGCATTGTAACAGTGATAGGATGTCGAACATGGGCGAATTGTGGCTTTTGAGTTGTCGTTTGGGAAGACAACAACTCTACTACAGAGCGCCCTCTCTCTTCATACTCTTTTTTTGGCAACGGTATTGCTTCGGTTATTCTTTCTCTTTTTTTTGTTCTCTACTAAATCCTTAACTTTACCTTTGAGTTTCTGATCCAAGTCTTTTTCATTAAGACTAATGGACTCTTGGATTTCTCTAGCTAATTCTTGTTCATCAACACTACTCTCTAAACCCGAAATAAGTAAATACTGTTCCCGTTTAAGATATCGAAAAGCCGTCACAATATAATTATGAAGCTCACCAGCTGGATGCGGAAATATTGCTATGTGTTTTCTCCAATTTGCTTTTTCAAAGTTCGGAACACTCCATTCAGCTGCTGAAGCTCTAACCGAAGCTACATGCACACAGAAATTTAAAAAAGCCTGTGGCATTTCTTTACCTACTATAAGCTCCGCATTATTGATGATTGTCTCTTCCAGACGAGTATTGGTGTGCATGAAAATATTTTCTGTCCAAAGACGAAATATTCTTAACTGCTCTTCATTTGGTGGAGTAAATTGGTACTCTTCTGTTGGGAAAAAACCTAAAAACCAATTCGGGTTTTTATGACTAGAAAATTCTCTAAGGAAAGCACGCCATTGCTTATCGCCTGATTCAAATAGCGCGTACAAAGGACCATATAAATCGCTCAACTGCTTGTCGAGGCGATGCAGTTGGGCAGCACGCTTATCATCCATTCTATTGGCTCGAATTTGCCAAGCAATGCTGAATAGCCCGATAATAGCCGCAATGAAAATCGCTATCGCTTCTGGATTCATTTTATTCATATATAGCTCCTTTCCTTTAATGCTTAAAGCGGGTTTGTCCGCAAACTACAAAATTGACGAGCTTGAGTCTCAGATATTAATGTATTGAAATGAAGGTATCATTCCAATTTTTCAACTATTTCATGGTCTTTAACTCAAACCTATCGAAAAATATGTTAGTTTATTGGGCGTAAATTCAAAAGTCAGCATTTCTCGTTTGGCTTAATTTCCCAAACTTAAAGTGATCACTAAATGATCTGTGTCAGTAAACAGTAATTAATGCGGCTAGAGTAATCCCAAATTAGTTATGAAAATTATCAAACCGCCAAGCTGCTAAGAGCGCCAAGACAAAAAAGAAATTCACAATGATTTAGAACTTGATTCTCAAAAATCTCCGGCAAAAAGCTCAGGCTCTTGGTTTATAACTTGTTCCTATTTCTTGCCTCAACGAATGCGTTTATTGAAAGCGTCTTACTGACGGCGCGCCACCCGTTATTTATGTAGAGAAACTTTTATCATGGAAAGTACCTTGACAGCTAAAGCCGAAACTTATATCTTGCACCTCTACGTAGAAACCCAGGCGAACCAAAAACATGCGCGATAAAGCTACCTCATTTTTATGAGTTTTCAACGCTAAATCAAGGTTTTTACTTTTTCACTGAGTACTAAAATTATATCAAATTTTCTTAGTGCAAGATGTAAGGAAACCTCAATAGTGCTTTTGAGCCTGCTTGAAAGCGTGGTTTTGGGCTTTCATGGTTACTACAATGATGAAGTGGCTGGCGTCACTATTCCGTTGGGAAGATTATTTAATAAGACCAGCCCAGGTCAGAGTTCTCATCATTATTTGATTCTGGAGTTGATATTGCCTCTAGAAAATCTTGTTTTGACTGCAAATTTCTCTAGCCCATAAATTTTCACGATTTTTGGTGTTTTTAATTTTTACACGTGCAATAACAAGTTTCTCAGAAGAGGTTAGCTTAGCTCGTAATTAAAAATTTTCCTTTCCAAATTTCAGGCACGTCCTAGCAGTCAATCCAGAATGCACTGAGCAAAGATGTCTCGGTTGACAGTTGTATTGTCCTTCACAAAGTAGGAACCGTGCGCGCAGGATAACCTATAGCCAAACCACTCAAGTTGGCAACCTGTTGGGTGAAGTCCCAGGTTTTCCTGAGTGATCTCGAACATATCGCCCAACATACCGCCAACAAGATCCCCTTTTGCATCAAGATTAATCCATTTATTAACCATAGAGGGTCGGCGACCATCCTTATTTGCTGAACGCAAAAAGGCGCGCACTGATTCAATAGATAAAGCACTACCCACAGTAAAGAAGTTTGAGACTTGTCCCTGCAAAGATTGATCAGACTCCATCTCTCGCAATCCTTCGTAAGCAATTACAGTCCCCCAACTGTGCGAAATAATGTCAATTTGATTATTACTGCTCAGAAGGGGTTTTACAGTATTGGTAAAGCGATTGATGATTTGCTGGCGCATTTCGCTATTCAACATATAAATAAGAAAGTCATCAAATGCCATATCTCTACCGCGTTCTATGGCATGAGTCTGCATTGCTAGATATACTTGACCGCCGCCGCCAGTATTTGCAGCTATCTCTTGGCGCTGTCTATCTTCCAAAATTGCCACAATTTCCCGATGTAGTTGCTCCTTTTGCGTGGTATTAACTGTATTTGCAAGAGTACTGACATTGACTAAATCACTCCACAGCACCTCCCTACGGGCGTCACCAAGATTTCCATCCTCGAAAACTGTTCCAATGTAAGGTTGTAACGCCTGCCACCAACTATTGGAATACCCAAGTTGATGCTGGCTAATGCCATGCACATAGACAAGATAACGGTTTCCAGTTATGGTTTGTAGTGCCCTGGTTGACTCTTGAGATACTGCAACCATATCTAGCAGCTTGAGGTAAGCTTCTATCAGGAGCCGTTGATTTTCTGAAGAACTGGTAGATATTGTTAGAGGTGACGATATCTCAGGTAGTACTTGTTTGTGCTGATTAAAAATCGAACCATTACGAGCGTAGTCTTTTTGCTGTGGTGCTTGCATAAATCCTTACTCCTTTAGTTTCTAGGCATTATCTTGAACAACTCTTGTGATCCTAGATGGGTTGATTTTCAAAATCTTGGACAAGCCTATTGAACATCCGATTCCGGTGGCGCTAATTTATATTCCCGTGAAAGTTCAACGTGAGAAACTCCTTCAACTCTAGAGAGAACCTCCATTTTTGCTGAGTCAATTGAACCAGTTATAATTCCCAGTTTGTCCAATACTTGTTCAACATTCATTCCAGCGGAGTGTAGGTTTTGAACTACTTCTAGAATCCACTCTATGTGGTTTTCATCAACCGCAATTGATAAATTGACATTTGACATATCAGTATTTCTTTACCACTTTATGGATTAGAGCCTGTAATGGGTATAAACTGAGTTCGCATTGCTAAAATAAGTACCCAACCATCCTAAGATACAGTTTGAGGATGGTTGTAGAACAGTCTCCAGGTAAGAAAAATCTTCTAAGGTGCTTGAACAAGCCCAGCGCCAACATCTACTGAAGATATTGACACGTATAACAAAATCGCATTGCTCCCTTGCTGAGTTTACCAAGTTCTAGTCTCTTCCATAGCTCATCCTGAAGCTTTTGAAGAATTGGAGTCCAATATATAGCCTCAAATTCCAACTTCGAGTCTGCCTGTTGCTCATCTTCGCCAAACAACTGTGCAACCTGAGACTTCAGCTTTCGTGCTATACTTCCAGCGAACCTCTCTGGATTATTTTTGTCCTTAAATTCGGGGCTTGCTTTGCCAATACCATGAATGACAGCTACTGCAATTTTCTCTGACACTTTAATATTCCTTTGAATAATTATGCTGCTCTGTATCAAATATAAAAAACTGTTTTATTGGACGCAAAGGCTTTATTCTTGTTGACACTTTAGGACTACTGTTAACTATCGTTGTCTTTTAGTAGTTCTTCTGTTTGAGTGTTTGAGCCAATCAATAACTACACTTAATGTTGCGTTTATGGTGGAGATGATGCTCCTATTTCAGCTAACTTTTGCAAAGCTTTCAAGCCGGGAAGAAACAAATAGCAACCCCCCCTAGTGATGGTAAATCGAGGAATATCCCAGAGTTTTTTGGAGATAGGAGTTCGTTGAATTGTCATATTAGCATTTTTGTTACTGTTGCCAGCAATAGGGTCTTTATCTTTACTCAAACCGAGAAAGATAGGATTATTTATCCACTTTTGCTGAATAAACTCAAATTGTTGAGCAATACTAGATTGAATAGTTATAAATATTAATCCTCGATCTACAGCGTCATCGTTTTGGCTAGCTGCTGGCATAATTGGACCGTATGATATACCACGCCGAATTATGCGCCGCTTGTTCACTTCAGATTTAGATAACTCGGGATTATTACGAAACAAAGTATCGCGAGGATTGACTCTGCGAATGTGAGAACCTATAGGACACTTTAATCCCTCACGATCTTCCTGATAATAGTTGAAATCATTGTTTTGATCTGGATCCTTACCCAGCAATGGGTCATCGTGGTCCGGTTTTAGAACTAAAGGAGCTCCACTACGCCATCGACCAACCATTTTTGCTGCAATTAGTTCAGAGTTGTTAAGAGGAGGGTTTGAACGTGATGCAACATCTGTAGTGAATTTACGGAATAATGCAACATCTTGATAAAGTTTTCTATACACAACGAAAGTTCCATTTAAGCCAATCTCTGGGATTGAAAGGGGATTAACAATATCTCCATCCTGATTGGGATAACCTAAAATGAATTCTCCTGGTTTAATAATGTCTTGACCTGGATGAGCAACTGTATCATTTCCTTCAATGACTGGCTGAGAACTACCATCCTTAAACCCAAAGTGTTCGATACCTTCTGGTAATCTACCAGCATCTTGTCGTGCAAGTATTTGAATTTGACCAGATGCCTCTAGTAAATGTTCTTGCTTTGTTGTCTCTTCATCCAAGGCTTGGAGATCCATAGCATAAATTAGTAAGACTATATGCAGATTTTCCTCATCCTTAAAATAAGTTTCCCAATTACTTGGATCACTTTGGAAATTATCTCCAAGAATGCTAGAACGCTGCTTCATTCCTTCCTGAAACTCAATTGGAAAACTCTGTAAAATTTCACTTGAAAGACCTAAACATCTTAATCCAGAAAATGTGAACGCAACATTAACACACGTTTTAGGTTTTTCAGTTGGAGGAGTAGCAGTTGTTATAAAAGGGAAGAGGGCTGTTAACCAATGAAGCCCAGACTCTCGGTCCTTAACATTGACAAACATGAATCTTGCATTCAGTAAGCTATAGGGTTCAGTTGTATAACTGTGCAGTAATAGCCCCTGGATATCATTTAGTAGTAATTCAACCATAATAGTTTAGTTTTAGTTACTTCATTTCTTGAGGAAACATAACTAACTAAGCTCCTATTATTTTCTGAATCTCAATGAACGAATCACGAACTTTTAAGGCATTTTTAACGTTATTTACAGATTCCATTGGATATGCATTGTAATAATGTTGGCAATCAACTAAATGTTCCTCAGCAAATTTTTTAAATCCTTCAAAGTCGGCTGCTGCACCACCTTCTGGATAACCCACACAATTACTAAAAACAGCATCAAGCCCTTGTGGAGCATTTCTAGCAAAATCTAGGAGATAAGCTTCTAACTCGTCATCAAAGTTGCTTGAAAAAAGCAAACGTTTACCATCATCAATAATAGACCACAATGCAAAGTGAATTGTTCCAACTCTTGAGAGAGGATTATCATAGGTTGGATCATCTTGGCGTTCGTATAAACCTTTGAGAGTTGTTTTGAGAGTTTCTAACCTATCAGGTTTAATATCAGCAATAGCTACAATACCTGTGTGAACACCATTTTTGATACTACTACCCATAAATGCTCCTACATAATAAAGTTATTTCTTTACTAAAAACACAAAATTAGCTTTGAAAGTAGGGCGGCCGCATCATGTCAATAAGTAAAATCTATTCTCAATAGAGCTAGAAATAATGTCATTAAACTTTGCTTATTGCGAAGAAATTAGGCGATCGCTTTGGGGCTTTAAAAATAATCAAACGCGAAATCCTGATTTTTTCGTTGTTTCTTAAGCTGCGTTGTGATCAAGAGTAATTTAGATGCGTTTGCCCTAGCTTTGAAAGCTCAAACCGTTATTGAAAGCTTTAACTTATCGCTGCTAAAGCTTTAATTAAACAACCACTCATAGTTAGACTTCCTCGTCTATCTGTGAACTTGGTGATTTGCAGCTTATATTTCTTATAACGATCAGCAAACGCAAATTATTCCAAAACTTGCAAAAAAATTTTGTGGAGTTACAGGATAAATTTTTTATATCCTTACTGCGCTCTCTAAAAGCTATAAATTGGATTTTTTATGGAATTTCTTGAATGGCAAACCAAGGAAAGCTCTCGCTAGCTCGTTAAGATATCTGCATTCTTGCAATTAGATCAAGATACACAAACTCCAAGTACAAAATATTCGTTTACATTCCTTCATATTCAGGCTTAAAGATATTGGATCTTCAATACTTATTGTATAAAATATTAGGGTGCTAAATTTAAAATCCTGTTCATTCAAAGTTTTCAGAGCAGTCGCATTAAAATCTACAGACAATATTGTTTGTAGAGCTTGCTCACAACCACTATTAGCTGTTCTTATTCTGAACTAGAATAATATGAAGAAGCAAAATATTTTGCGGTTACCACTCAACAATATTCATGTATTGCTCTAGAAACTTCTGCTTACTCTTGTTCTAAGTGCAAGGCCTCGTCTAATACTGCATTAGTAAATTTTATACTTTCCAAGTAAGTCTGGTAAGCTGCTACTGGCACTGTTAACACATCAACCCAAGCTTCCTCTTGCTCATGAAAAGCTTGAATTGCTGAGTCTTTTGCAGCATTTAAGTTGCCATTTATTAGTCCTAATCTATCAGGACTTACGCAACTGGCACAAATAGCGGGCAGGGCGCAGCCCTGACACGCGACAATTTAAATTAAACCAAGCACATAAGAATACTTGGGCGTTTCAGTTGCTGAATTAAATAATTAGAAAGCAAGTTATGCTTGAATTGATAGATAGTTTGGCCAGTTCTATAGGCTAAATTCTTTAACCTAACCCAAACCAACATTGCACAAGCAATATGATTTCTTTGAAGCCTAGCCTTCCGGCACTGACAAGATTCAATGCCAGTTAGTTGTTTAATTTCCCTGTGAAACTCCTCTATGTTCCAACGAATTTTACACACTTCTTGTACAACATCCGTGGAACTTTGAGATAAATCGTTAGTGGCGACATAATCCGTTCTGTTGGTAGAAACAGTAACCCGGAATAGTTTTACTTTTTTATTAGCTGAGAACCCTTTAATTTTTATTATTTTACCACAGTCTAATTCTTCTTGGCTCCATTCTAATAATTCAATCCGTTTATATTTTTCTTTATCAAATGTATCGTCAACTAAACGATTATTTTTTAAAGGGCAATAATAAATTTTGTCTAAGCTATCAATATATAGATAGCATTAAACTGTGTACCGCATACCATGTATCCATCAAAACAGTATCAAATGGTAAAAGCTTATGATACACAAGGCTTTGGAGCATGTCTTTCACATGGTCTATCTTAGTTTTGCCATCGACATCAGGATTAAAAATTCGATAATCTATGACCCAAATCTTTGAAGTGTAGGGTTGACATACACGCAGCTAACTACACCAATGCCTTTAAGGACACCATGCTCATTACCACTATATTGTCTTCTGACTATTTCTATTTCTTCAGAATACCTTTTATCTAAAACGCTATCATCAAATATTATGTAACCATTGTCATCAGGTTCAACTAGCTCTTTCACGTTATCCCATAGTAAACGAGGTGTTAATTTCTCTCTTTTCAAATAATAGTTAATGGCATCATGACTAATATTCTCTAAATGCTCTGCCAAATTGGTAATTGTATAATTAATTTGACTACTTAATAAGTATTGGCAGTAACTAAGTTTAGTAAATCTCATTAGCCTTAGCAAATTTATCTAAACAACCTCTACCTATTTTCTCATGAATATTTCATGCTTTGCTTCCACGAGACAGACTTCTATTACGAAGACAAGGCTTTCAAAATCAGATTTAATTAATACTCATGTACTATCAAATGGCGATCGCATTGTGCCAGTTGCGTAAGTCCTGACATATTACTAGACTTTTTCTTTATCACATCTAAATCCTCCGTCCCATAAAGTACCGTTCAACTTCAAAACGTAAACTAGCAAAGATATAAAACTGTTATTTCAATTTGAAGGTTAGATGAATATTGTAACGAGAAACACAATAATTTAATTTTCTTCAAAAAAGGTTATTTATCTTCAAGCTATTTGGAGTATTTACTATTAAGGTTGTTGCAGAGTATGAGGTAAAAGTAGCGCTAATTTTTAATAATGTTCTAAGGATATCTGCAAACAAGAAAATATCAATAATTCTATTATTGAAAGTAAATCTAATCTTCTCGAGTTTGAATATTTTTACTAGGGGATCAGCACATTTCGCTGAGATAACTAGGTATTACTTCAAAACTCTAATATTTACGCCGTTTATTGTAGAGCGTTTGACTGCTCATCTTTTATCTTAAGTGTGATTACATCTGTGACCTATTGAAGCTTGTGAAGCATGATAAAAAGTAGCAACTACCTATAATTTATCAAGTTGGTTGCTATCTGGTTGCTATATTTATGATAGCTACAAAACTGCCGATATATCCGCTAGTACTTATACCTGTCGCACCAGCAATTGTTTCGCCTTAACCACCGAACTCTGCCTTAATAGCTTTTGTGCGATAGTGTAAACTTTTTTGGAAATTTTGGAATAATTTGCCTTTGGTATTCGTTATAAGAAATAGAAGCTGTTGATGATGTTAACGAGTACTCGATGACTGCCTCAATCAATTGTTGAATTGTTAAAGGCAGCCAAATCTAAGTTTTAGGTGCGGCACGGCGACCATGACTATGGCGACGAACACGACCGTGTCCGTAAGCGTGATCATCACCATTTTGTTTTATACCAATATAGTTTTACATTAGCCTGCCTCTTGACTGTGGTAAACGTGCGCGCTGTATTGGTATGAAGTAGAGAAGCTTTGTAATGTCAGTTTTTGGAAATAAAAGCTTTCAGCAAATACGCTGTTACATACTCTGCGGCAAAGTTTGGTAAAGGCAGCAGATTGGGTAGAAAAAGCACTGGAGACAGTAGACGTTTTCGTTGAAAATGTACTATTACCTGGACCAATGCATCTGCCACTAAGTAAGTCGGGGAGAAAATTTATAGTCTTCGTCGAAAGAGAAAAGAGTTCCACTGAGTAAACTTATTTACTAATCTTGAGATAATTCCTATGACATTTGTCGATCAAAATCTAGCTACACAGCGACCGGATAGTCTAAAAGACTTTTCTTTACCTCGACGCGAGAATTACTTTCCCTCCCCTGCGGATTGGAGAAATGAAGTACTCTATTTTTTATTACCTGATCGTTTTAGCGATGGTAAAGAGGATACACGTCCTTTGCTGAATCGACAGCAACTGAATCTATCTCGCCCTAATCTCCCAAATGGCCAGTCTTGGCAATTTGACAAATGGGCAGAGTCAGGAAGCGATCGCTGGCAGGGTGGGACACTTAAAGGATTGGAGTCGAAGCTGGATTATGTGAATCAACTAGGGGTAACGGCAATCTGGGTGGGACCAATTTTTCAACAAAGAGGCCACTTGGATAGTTATCATGGTTACGGCATTCAAGATTTTCTAGAGGTCGATCCTCGATTTGGGACTCGTCAAGATTTGGTCAGTCTGGTTAATAAAGCCCACGAAAAGAAACTACGTATTATCCTTGATATCATTTTTAACCATTCAGGAGCTAACTGGATTTATGCTCCGAATACTCCTGGGGGAGAATGGAAACCACCTTATACGTCTGGTTGGTATCAGTTTGGCTGGTGGCTAGGCGATCGTGGACAACCCATTGCGGCAAAACCTCAAACGAGCGCAGAAGGAGTGTGGCCGAGGGAACTTCAGGAAGCAGATTGCTACACTCGTGCTGGCGAGGGAAATTTGGGTCGGGGAGACTTGGATGATCCCAATGCCGAATTCCGGCGTTCGGATTTCATCACACTACGAGATTTCCAGTTGGAGTATCCCCAGTTGTTAGATAACTTAGCCCGATGTTATAAATACTGGATTGCACTGACGGACTGTGATGGCTTTCGGATTGATACACTAAAGCATGTAACCTATGAGCAAGCCCGAAATTTTTGTGGAACGATTAAGGAGTTTGCAGCCAATCTAGGTAAGAGTGACTTTTTTTTAGTAGGAGAAGTAGCAGGTGGAGACTATAACCAAGACCGCTATCTAGATGTAGTGGGGCAAAACTTAAATGCTGCTCTAGATATCGGCGAAATGCGAGGAAATCTTAACCAAGTTGCTAAAGGGCTGATGGAGCCAAAAGCCTACTTTAACGGGTTTGATCCAGGGAAAGCTGTAATGGGGTCGCATCGGAATATCGGACGGCGGCATGTTTCAATTTTGGACGATCACGATCATGTATTTGGTGAAAAAATCCGCTTTTCCAGTGAAGCTGCATCGGATCATCAGGTGATTGCTGGAGTAGCATTACAACTGTTTACATTGGGAGTGCCCTGCATTTACGCTGGAACTGAGCAGGCATTGGCGGGGCCAGAACCGTCTGAACGGAGGTGGTTGCCCGACTGGAAGAAATCTGATCGCTATTTACGGGAGGCGATGTTTGGTCCAGAGCATCCCCGACAATCTGGTGTGGCGGGACTGCAAGCCCTCGATCAAAACTTACCTGGTTTTGGGCCATTTGGGACAGCAGGTGCTCATTGTTTCGAGCCAAATCACCCTGCCTATGTCCGGATTGCGGCAATGGCAGCAATCCGTAAGCAGTTCCCAGTGCTGCGATTAGGACGGCAGTATTTGCGCCTGACCGCGATTCCCTTCTTGAACTTGCCGTTTGGTGATCACGGACGGAGTGGGGAAATTATCGGTTGGTCACGGGTTTTAGATGATGAAGAGGCGGTTTGTGTGCTGAACAGTCATGGAACAGATGATCGGGGGGCAAGAGTTTTGGTAGATGCTAATCTCAACCCGATCAGGAGTTCAATGACAGTAGTTTTAAACACGGCTGAAGTGGCGAATATGGGTTATACAGGTCCTCATAAAATGAACTCAAAGGTATCAGTGCAGCAACAAGATGGGACTGCCTATGTTGAAATCCAACCGATTCCAGCATCTGAATTTTTGATTTTGATCAATCATCCTTGAGTGAATGGCACTAAAAAAAGCGGAAACGGTTATCAATTAAGCAGTTTGTAATTGTTTGCTCCCGTTCGTACCTCTTTTTGGTCATGAAGGGGTAAGGTTTGGGGCGGCGTTTTTGAACTTGTGCTTCACTGCGTGCGGGACAGTCGGGAACGGCTTTATGAAAAAGGACTTTCAGCAAACAATACCATTGCCAATTCACGAGGGTTCAACGCCTGTAGAAACGGGATGAACACGACCTAAAGCAGTAAGCTTGGCAAAAATCTGGGTTAATAAAATAGGCTCAGGGATTTCGGGAAGCATTTTTA
>NZ_JACJTD010000103.1 GCF_014698505.1 Nostoc foliaceum FACHB-393
GGTTTGGCAAAATCCCCAATCCCTGCAACTGCAAAATGCTTGAAACCCTTGGTTTATCGTTACAATAGTATTAGTAGTTAATAACCCCCAGAGGGTTAGTCTGAGCGCTATTGAGCTTACTCGTCGTCAGGAGATTCCTTATCCCGGATTTCTCGCCACACCTCTCAAAGCCTGCGCTTGTGCAGGGGTGCAGAGGAGCAGGGGAGCAGGGGAGAGTTCAATGTGCCTTGTTCTTTCCCCTCTGCCCCTCCGCCCCTCTGCTCCAAACGCCTGAAGCTTGTGAGAAATACGGGTTATCTTCTTCGTCATCCTTGTCAAAATTTGTATTGCTGAGTGGGACTTATGGGTGAATCGAAACGCCGAAAGGCAATATTAGGCAATCACTATGGTTTGCCTAATATTTTCAATGAAGTCCAATCAATGTGGACGCAGATTAATTTCTCGATCAAACGAGTCAAAGATTCTGATAATGGATGTTTACTTGTTCAGTGTTCCAACAACGACCGAGGATTCCATCAAGACACTATTGCCCAACTTCAAAAAGAAATAGAAACTTGGAAATGTGATTTGGATATTCCTATCTTGATCCAAGTTCTCCCAAGGGGAGTTAAAAATTCAGAAACTAAACTTTTTGATGGGTTCGTTACCCTTTGGTGTAATTGTCCTGAATTTGAATTGTGGCGAGAAATATTTGAAACTAAACTCGTTAAGTAAACTTTGTTGCATTAAATTATTGGTAATAATTCAGCACTTAGGAGTCAGAAGCCAGAATTTAAAAGCAATGAGCGCATAACTCTTCTATTGATTCAAAAGAATTCACTCTCCTTCTCCAACATTCAGAAGGACTGAATTCAGAAGAACGTAACTTCAGGTGTTCAATCTTCACTGTATAGTCGCCATCCCAGGTTTGAACTGTACAGCTGTATTCTCCAACGTGACTTACCACGCCCCAATAACCCGCTTTACCCCTCAAGTCTGGGTCATCTTTGGGCAGAAGAATGCATATTTCCCCGATGTGGTAAGGATTGGGTACTTTCGTCTTTTCGCGTATCCTGTCCACCACGTCTTTCACTATGCGACCAGATGGAATCTTATTGCCAGCTTGCTCTACTGCCTGCTGCCATACATCTGCTTGCACAGTCGGTTCCAACTCGGCTTTCGCCAAAAACCGCAGTTGTCGTTCGTTGGTCGGCATCGGAATTTGCCGACCAATGGTCGGCAAAAACTTTTGAAGATTTTCATAAACGACAGTAGCCGAAATCTTCAAGTACGCCGCATCACGACTATAATTGAAACGATCTCGACAATACTCCTCAAAAGTACGGTGCGTGGAACGGTACAATCTACGATCCCGCAACTCTATCAGCGCCTGACCCGCTGACAAAAATGCACGTTCCACACGCAGTTCCAAGTGTAGGCGTTTGGGGTATCAATTTACACGTTAAACTAGGCTAAAATGAGTCCAAAGCACAAAATTACCCTGGCTTTTGTCCTTCTTTAGTAGTAAAGAAGAGTTTTTGTGTAGCTAAGGGACTTATAGTAGCCAAAATCTCATTGAGACAAAGAGGCAGCGCGGTCTTCTGCCTTGGTGCTAGCTCCTGCCTTTGGGAGCTATATCTGCATGGTATTTATTGAACTCTTGGAGCGCGATCGCAATCTCAAAGTTTTCTTGGCTTTTAACCATTTAATATCAAGCAGATAAATGTTGTTCACTTAAATTCAAGATTAAAATCATGATTTTAACTTGCTAAGGGAGTCCGAAATTAGCAATTCTGACAAAAGAAAGTTTTACCGCAAAAAACTACTTTTGTCAGTAATTAGTAACGCTGTCAATAATAGTACAAGCAACTGCTTTCAATGAAGAACAATTGTCTGTTGTGTTTCCTGTGTTCCCGATTTAGCTGAGTTTCCCTAATTTCTATGAGTTACAAAAAATACATTGCTGGCATTCCAAACATTGCCAAACTCCAGTTACAAGCAAAGGCAGTATCCGCGATCGCAACCTACAGATATCGGAGACTGCTAACTTCAACACCTATACTAACGCTTGAATACTTAACGAGCGCCATGCAGACTTAGTTGGTTGGCTGGTTGTGGTTAAAAAATATCACTAATGACTAATAATTACTATTGACAGTAACTTTCAAGCGTAAAAGTAGAATATAGACATGGCAGAGGATAATACAGCGAGATTTGCTTTAAAAACTGAGCTTTTATTACGTATAGAGAAATTGGGACTACAACAAAGCCTATTTCCAACCTCTGACGAACTTATTGATAAGCTTATACAACAGTTGGAGGGCATAAGCCCTATTCCGCAACCACTTCAGCCTAAGCATCTTCCTTCTCTATTAGGTAACTGGCAATTAGTGTATGCATCTGCTGGGACAATCGTCACACGGCAGATTGCATCAATTCCAGATTTTGGGGGTGCAATTAAAATTAAACGCGTGTGGCAAATATTGGCTAGTGACAGCAATACCAGAAAAATCTTAGCCTCTAATAGCGCCCAGCTTGAATTACCCATTTTAGGGGAGTGGCAGTTACAAGCTAATGGACATTGGAAATGGAGTACGGATGAGAAAACTGCCACAGTCTCCTTTAACTCATTTTCCGTGCAAGCAACAAAACCCTTTGGGCTATCTAATTGGAGTTTTCCTGAGTTGAAAATACCAGTATTAGAATTTTTACAGAAAGAAGCTTTATGGATAACCTCCTACTTAGATCAAGAAATTAGGGTAGGACGAGGTGCAACAGATAATTTATTTGTATTTCGTCGTGATGTAAAGCCCTCAACTTAGTCCTACCAAAGAAGTTTCACTCAATGAAGTTAATTAAAAGCAAAATTGAAAATTGAAATGAAAAAATACAATATTTTTCTTGTTTTTTGCCAGCAATTAGCTTTCATATTTTATGTGTTATTATCTTCATCTGCGATGGCACAGATTCTTCCAGATAAAGCATTACCTGTCAATTCTCTAGTTACTCCACAGGGTGATACCAGCAATATTAATGGAGGAACGCAAGTAGGAAGGAATTTATTTCACAGCTTCGAGCAATTTTCTCTATCCACAGGTAGTACAGCCTACTTTAATAATGCCTCGAATGTTCAAAACATTATTAGTCGAGTAACTGGTTTATCTATCTCTAACATCGATGGTTTACTGAAAGCTAACGGCAACGCTAACCTGTTTCTAATTAATCCTAACGGGATTATTTTTGGTCCCAATGCTGCCCTAAATATCGGTGGCTCGTTCTTAGCTAGCACTGCTAACAGAATTAACTTTGCTGATGGCAGCCAATTTAGTGCAAAAACTCCACAAAATCAACCCTTATTAACAATGAGCGCACCTCTTGGCTTAGGATTTGATGGTAATCCAGGCGCAATTCAAGCTCAAGGTACAGGACACGATCTGACTCTCAATAACCCATTCTCACCATTTATTAAAACCATTAGCTCAAATGGCTTACGTGTCAAACCAGAGAAAACTTTAGCTTTAGTGGGTGGTAAGGTAGTTTTAGAGGGAGGAAAGCTTGAGGCAAGTGGAGGGCGGATTGAATTAGGTAGTGTTGATAAAGGAATAGCACGCATTAATACAGCTTCCAGTGGTTGGACTTTAAGCTATGAAGATGCAGTTAGCTTTAAAAATATTCAACTATCTCAACAGTCAATAGTAGATGTCAGTGGCTCCGGTGGTTTCATTCAAGCACAAGGTGCTGATGTGGAACTAGCAAGTGGCTCAATCTTTTTGATTCAAAACCAAGGAAATAAATTGTCCGGTGACATTATTGTAAATGCCTCGGAAGAATTGAGAATAATAGGAACTTCTCGAAATGGAGTAATTCCTACTAGTTTAGTTAATGAAACTGTAGTAGGAAATGGAGGAAAAATTGAAGTCTCAACTCAAAATTTAATTCTCCGGGATGGAGCAGCAATAATTGCTAGAACCTACGGTGCAGGTAGGGGAGGCGATATCATTGTGAATGCTTCCGAATTCACTCAAGTTGCTGATGGTTCCTCTTCCATTCTTCAACTACCCAGCAATATTATTACTGCAACCTTTAGCTCTGGAGATAGTGGCAATCTGACGCTGGCTACAAAAAAGCTGTCTGTACAAGATGGCGGAGAAATCCTAACTTCAACTTTTGGGAGCGGCAAAGGTGGTAACTTAACAGTGAATACTCTTGAATCTACTCAAGTAATTGGGTATTTATTGGGAGCTTCACAGCTTTCTAGTACTATTCTTACTAGAGCTTCTGGCTCTGGTAGTGCAGGCAAACTAGTCCTTTCAACAGAAAATTTAAGTGTCAAAGAAGGAGGTATTATTGGTTCTTTAGCTCTTGGTAGTGGCTCTGGAGGAGATCTAACTGTAAATTCTAATAACTCTGTAGAACTTTTTGGAGTAGTACCAGATATCTTTACTCCAAGTTCTTTATCTACTGCAACTTATAGCAGTGGTAATAGTGGAAAATTAACAGTTAATACAAAAAAATTAACAGCTAGGGATGGTGGGATAATTAATACTTCCACTCGCTCAACCGGAAAAGCTGACAGCCTTACTATTAATGCTTCTGATTCTATAGATGTAATAGGTAGAGTACCGGGTGCTGTCAATCCCAGTCTCATAAATTCATCTGTTATTGATTTCAATGACAGTTTTCAAGAGCTATACCTGCTGCCTTCAATGCTGAGAGGAGATTCAGGAAATGTCACGATTAATACTAATAAATTGAACATTGCCGATAGCGCATTAATTAGTGTCAAGAATAATGGTTCTGGCAATGCGGGAATAATTAATATTAATGCTAATACAATCCATATTTCAAATTACGGTGGGATCACGGCAAGCACTGCTGTCGGTCAGGGGGGTGATATCGATATCACCTCAAAATTCGTTCGATTAGATAATGGCATTATCTCTGCAACTGCTGGACAGCAAGGGACTAATGGTGATGGTGGAAACATCACTGTAGAGACAGATGTTTTATTTAGCTTAGGAAATAGCACTATCACAGCCAACGCTTTTGAAGGACGCGGCGGAAATATCTGGATAAATGTTCGTGATGCGTTCCTTTTCTCTCGGAATAGCCTAATTGAAGCCAGCTCTGAGTTTGGAATCAATGGCACAGTTCAAATTAATGGACTTGCCATTGATTCCAGGAGCATTAAAGCAGCGCCAGAAGTCGTTCGAGAAACTCCTGAAATGGCCTCCAACTGCCAGGGGCAATCAGGTGTAGCGGCAAGTGAATTAGTAATCAGTAGCAGAGGCGGTTTTCCATCTAGCTCTGACGAGATGCCAGATAACATTTATGAGCGGCAGAATAACTCTGTTTTAGTTGAGAAGAACAATTCGGAAGAACTTAAGGCAGCAACAGTTGAACAAACCCTAGAAATTGTAGAAGCTAACGCCTGGACAATAGACTCTAATGGAAGAATTGTCCTGATAGCAGACCCTAATACAGCCACTCCCGTTGCTTCGGCATTGTCTGCCTCAAAATGTAGTCAAGAATCTTATACATCAGAAGTATCACCAACCATAAAAATAGCACAGAGAAATGATTAAGTTACAATACTGGTTCAAGTACTCGCTGTTAGGAATTCTAAGTCTGTCAATAGTTACAAGCCAACCTTCTATTACCCCCGCTCAAACTTCAAACAAAAAAACACAACAATACAATCAAGCGCAAGTATTGACCCAAGAAGGTTATAAGCAATTAAATCTCGGTCAGGCAATCAAGGCTTTAGAAATTTGGGAAAAAGCTACGAGCATTTACCGCCAATTAGATAATCAAGAGGACATTAGTGGAAGCTTAATTGATGAAAGTATTGGCTTACAAGCTTTAGGTGCGAATCTTCGTGCATGTCATACGCTTGTTGAAGCCTTAAAGTTAGATAAAAATGCTGGGATTTGTACTACCGCTCCGGCACAATCCACTGAATCTATAAAACAACTACTTTATACAGCGATTACGAAGCAAAAACCAATACCAGTTTACTTATTGGGATGGCGTCATTTAGGAGAAGCCTTACGCCAAATAGGTAAACTAGATGAATCAAAAATAGTTTTAAAAGAAACGCTCTCACTTGCCAAGCAAACACCTTCGGCTGATATTAGCGGAATTTTGCTATCTTTAGGGAAAGTTGAGCAATCTATTTACAAGCAAGCACAAAATAGATATTTTCAGACAGAAGAACCCGTTTTTCAAAAAGAAATTGTTAATATAGTTCAGTATCAGGCACTTAACTCCCTTGATATTTATCAACAGGTGAGTGATATCCCAAACATTTCAATCGGAGTAAAACTACAAGCTCAATTACACCGCTTAAGCTTATTATTAGACTTTGATAATTGGTTAGCAGCGGAGTCCAATCCCAGTAATACAGAGTTAAACAATATTCGCACTAAAATTAATCATCAGATTCAGCCAGCAATAACTCTAATACTAAACAATTCTTCGGCATTTTCTCAGCTACCAGCTAGCAATTCTATTTATGCCAAACTCAATTTCGCTAAAAATTTAAATAAGATTGCAAGCAAACAATTACACTCAATAGCTATCGAGTATGCTGAAGAGGCATTGCAGACAGCTAAAGGACTGAATAACCCGCGATTAAAGTCAGATAGCTTCGGCACTCTAGGCAAGTTAAAACCAGAGCAATCACTTGCATATTTTCAGGCAGCTTTGAGCCAAGCTCAGTTAAGTCAATCATCGGATCTTGCTTATCAATGGCAGCAGCAGTTAGGGGATTTATACAAAAAACAAGGAAAATACGATACAGCCCTTCAGGCTTACAGTGCAGCAATTGATAATGTAACTAAAGTGCGTGATGATCTTTTGCCAAGCAATGCAGATTTACAATTATCCTTCCAAGAAAAAGTGGAGCCTGTATATCGGGAGTATATGCGATTGCTCTTGGCATCTCCTAACCCTAATTTAAAACGAGTAATTCAGGCAAACGAACGGCTGCAAATCGCTCAATTAGAAAATTTTCTTCAATGTGGCAAACTTGACATCATCCCTTTAAATGAAGTAAAAAACTTGTCCAATCCTCCAACAGTAGTTCACATTATTGATTTAGATAACAGCGTAGAAGTAATTGTCCAGTCCTCTGATGGCTCCTTTCACCACCATTCTGTTGACTCCAAGCTAGTTAAAATTAGCGTCGATAATCTATTAGAAATCTTACAATCTCCTCGACTAGCTTCTATTAATAAGAATTTGATTATTTCGCCTTCTCAATCACTTTATGACTTGTTAATTGCACCCGTCAAGACATACTTACCTCCATCAGGGACGCTAGTGCTTACTTTAGATACATCTTTCCAAAGCTTACCAATAGGTTTGCTTCATGACGGCAAAGATTATTTACTCAAGCGCTACAGCATTGCTCAAACTTTAGGTTCTAGGATTAGACCACCTAAATTTTTACCCAAGGAACAGTTAAGAGCCTTAATTGCTGGATTATCTAAATTTAGTCCCAGCTTTAACGCTCTAAATGCTCCCGAAGGCTTAAAAGCATTGCTAAGAGTGAAACAGGAGGTAGAAGATGTTAAAAAACAAACTACTTCTTCAACAGTCTTGTTGAATGAAAACTTTACTAGCCAGGCGCTTGAGCAACAGTTAAGCACAAATCATTTTTCCATCCTTCATCTAACTACTCATGCTCAATTTAGTTCTGACGCCCAGAAAACAATGTTTTTTACTTGGAACAAACCAATTACTGTACTAGAGTTTGATAACTTACTAAAATTAAACGCTCAAACCAATGAAAATGGAATTGAACTATTAGTTTTAAGTGCCTGTGAAACCGCTAAGGGTAATAAGAGGTCAGCATTGGGGATTGCTGGTGTGGCAGCACAAGCAGGTGCCAGAAGTACAGTGGCAACTTTATGGAAGGTAGATGCTGACTCCACTGCTTTACTTATGGAAGAGTTTTACAAAAACTTGAAGTTCGGGACTCCTAAAGCAGAGGCATTACATCAAGCACAATTAAATTTAATGTCAAATTCTAAGTACAGCCACCCTTATTTTTGGGCTTCGTTCTTGCTCGTTGGTGGATGGCTGTAAAATTTTGTGCAATCACAACCATAAGTTGCCGATAATTTTAACAATTATATATATATATTGGCAATTGGCAATGCGAGCATCTGGTTGCTATTGTTGCCAACTTTTACCTATTGTGCCATTCTACCAACTTTAGTCCTTCTTGGACTCTAGCTAATTCATCCGAATTCCTAGTGCGTTTCGCCAATTCATTTGCTACCTGATAATTGCGAAGCGCTTCATTTGGCAACCATGCTTCTAGGTATCGATCTGCAAGTACTCGGTAAAGAGTGGGGTTCTGACTTCCTGCTGCCACTCGTGCTTTCAGCGTCTCAATCGATTCATTCAAAAGGCTTTTGGACATAAATACAGCATCTAAATCTAAAAAAGCGGCTTCGTCTGGAGGCAAGTTTAATTCATTGATCTGCTTTACCTTGTATGCAATTTCTTTTTGGTCTTTTTCTGGCAAAACACTGATTACTAAAGGCTCCGAACTAATCAAAGAACCTCCCCGGTTGGCAATGACAGTAATTTTGTAGGTATTACCAAGTTGCAATTCTATTTGCTCTTTCGGGTATGCCAGTGTAGTCGTTTTCTGATCTACTGTTGCTTCCCAATAAAATTCGTAACCCTTTACAATTACTGTGTAATTAGTAGCGTTCGAGACAGCACTCCAAGATATTTGAGGTCGCGTACTTAACATTGAACTGCCATAAGGGCTTATTAGGGTTGGTGCTTCTTCTTTTTCCTCACCCGCCCCTTTAGGGTTATAGCAATTACTCGGATTTAATCCCGTACATAGCTCTGCTATCTCTTGAGGCACTGTACACGTATCTGGCTCCTTGAACACGGTACTATGCTTCAGGTATACAAAATTTCCATTTAAGTAGCACAAAACCTTGACTGTAGCTCCCTTAACTGGATTAATCCGATCTCCTTGGCACAGTCGGCTTCCACTTGGCAAGTGGAGATCGCCTGAGCTAGAGACTCGACCTATAAACTTGCGACACCCACTTTTTATTACTGCTACTGATTGAGTCCGACTTCCTGCGCTGCTAATACTTGATAAAAGTAGTATTGATGGTAATATCAATACGAGCGCTGCAACTTGAAGCTTAAAAACTTTTTTCTTCCTACGGTTGAGTAAAGACTGCATTAAAAGCTTTTATCTATTTACTTGCCTGTTAATAGCATACATAAGTTTGATAGCGAAACAAATAAACTAAATCCGTACTTTCGCAAAAATGCACTCTATTGAGAGATTTTTGAGTTATTGGTAAGGCGGTCTAATAATTCCTGCCTCCACTTGAAAACATCTTGCTGAGTAGTCCTAGCAAGCATACAGATTTCCCATGAAAGCCTGGCATCCTCAATTTTACCCAGAGCTTCTTGCACCTGAGCCAGCAAGCAGACAGCATCTATTCTCTTGCTGTCTAAATCACTGGCTTTTTGTAAATATTTCTCTGCCTCGTTATACTGATTTTGCATGAACTTTGCCCAACCCAAATTTTTATATAAAGCAGCTTGTAGTTTTGGCTCTTCAGTCAAGCGCAATCCTTCAAGTGCTAATGCAGTAGCCTGAGTATAGTCTTCTTTGAGATTTTTGAGGCGCGATAAATCATTGAGCGCGGGCACTGCTTTCTTATTAATTTTAATCGCTATTTTATATTGTTCTTGAGCTAAATCCTCTTTTCCTTCTTGATCATAAAAACTTCCTAACCTATAATATCCCTCCCAATCATTAGGCTTTAATTTCAAAATATGCTGATAATTATCTAAGGCACAAGCGACTTCTCCAAGCTGCCAACAAACTACAGCTAAACTATTATAAGCATTTATATCTTTATTATTATATTTAAGGGCTAACTCATAATATCTTTTAGCTAGTTTAAAGTCGTTAAAATGACGAGCGGCTTGCTCTAAATAAAACTGGGAAACAGAAAGTTGAAGTTGGGAATTATATTCTATGGCTTGGTTAAAATAGTTTTGTGCAGTTTGCGAATCATTTGCTAATTCTGACTTTTTACCTTGTAGTACTAAATTATTAGCCATTATTGGTAAAAATACTTTGAAACCTCCGAAAAACCCTAAAGTAATTAATGTAACTAATACACTAAATAAAAGTTTTTTAGACTTAATTAATTTATAAATTTTACTTTGATAAGGAAGTTTATTAAGCCGTTGCAAAATTACTTGAGTACTTTGCGGACGCTGACCTGGGGAGGAAGCCATCAAATCATCGAGTAAATCAGCAAAAGGTTTATCAATCTGCGGCGCATATTTTCTCCACATTAGCCTCCCTGTTTTTTCGTTTGTTGGTAGATCCATCAATGACATTCCAGTAACTAAATTCACAAAAGTTCGACCTAGAGCATAGAAATCTGATTGCGGTACTGCTTGGCCGTTCATTTGTTCAGGTGGACTAAAAAAAGCCGTGATCACAGATGTTACTCCGTACCCACTAGCTAATCCTGTACTGCTTCCCCCACTGGTACTAACTTTTGCTAAGTAAGTGCTGGTAATCTCTCGTGCTGCACCAAAATCAATCAACACCAATTTCCCATCAGGCTTATGAATGATGTTTTCTGGCTTAATGTCTCTATGAAAGAAGCCGGAACGATGTACGACATCAAGAGTATCAATTAATTGTGACAACCAATCAAATGCCACATTTTGAGGAATTCGCCCATAAGATTTTAACCATTGCCGTAAATTCTCTCCTTCAACCTTTTGCATTACTAAGCAATGTAATTCTAGAAGAGTGTCCTTAAGTTTAAAAGTGAAGTAATCATCCCTAGCCGACTCAGGAATCCCAGGATATTGAATTATTTGCAAAATTCTAGCTTCTCGCTGAACTAGCTCCACTAATTTAGGTTCGCTCCACTTTAATATTTTCATTACTCTTATTTGAGACTTTGGATAAGACTTTGTGTCAACATCTTCAACCTCAAAAACATTTGTGTTGGTATACAAGTTTTCTTCCAAAGATCGCAACGGGCGTAACAAACGAATGCGACCATTTATTAACAAAGAATTACCGCAAGCTAAACAGTTTTTGACATTATCAGGATTACAGCGCTGTGTACAAAGGTGATTTATACAGTAAACCACATTTACTCCTGGATGGAATTACTGAGTTGTAACACACTAGTTCTTCTCCGCACCAAATTAAATGGATCAACTAAAATGTATTTTCTGATAAGTGGTTGTAAACTATAACTAACTTCTTGCTTACCTGATTTTCTATAAGTTTCAACTAAAGAGCGTTGTTCTAAAATTTCTATTGCTCTGATAGCTTCCGCAATTGACACTTCTAAACCTATTTGTTTTTTCAACGCTTCAATAATATTAGAAAACTGTATTGGAGGTGAGCTTTCTGAAGTTGACTCGGCTAAATAAATCATTATTTCTCTTTGGACATCACTTATGAGTCCAGGCTGTCCAAATTGCTGATGTAGCATAGATTGAAGAAGTTGTCCAATAACAGTAGTCCTGTAATCAAAGAATGTTTTTACACTTCCTCCAAAAAGTCGATGAATTCTGTCAGCCGCTTCTTCTAACTCTGATGGGTTCCCACGATGCATTTTAATTAACTCTTTACATTCTTTTCCCCATAGTCCTTTTTCGTTTAGCATTCGCATAGCTGCACGCTCTTCTAAACCTTCAAGGCGTAAAAAGTCAATTGAAAGATTTTTTGTTGCATAAATCACTTCTTCCAAAGGTAATTGACTTGTTATAATTGTACAATTTTGATGATTTCCATCTGCAAGTTGAATAAATAGTTTTTCATACTCTAATCTCTTCTCAAAACTCGCTACTTGACCTAGCTTTTCAAATCCGTCTACTACTAGTAATAAACGATGCAATTTAAAATATTTTAATAATAGCAAAGTTTGATTTTCAAGAGATTCATTGTCTATTTCTACATTAAAAGCATTAATTAATTTAGTAAATAAATCATCAATTGACGAATGTATTTTTATCCAAACTATATCTTCATAGGCATTAGGGTTTTCTAAAAGAATTTCTTCTACTAATTTCGCTGCAAGTGAAGTTTTTCCAATTCCTCCAACTCCAGTTATAACTATGCAGCGCCGTTTCAAAAGATGAAGTTGATTTTTTAATTTACTAATCTCCCTTTCTCTACCATAAAAAGATTCTATTTTGGGTAATTCTCCATAAATTCTCGTCTTGCCCACTAAACAATCGTTGTCCAGCTTGGAGACTTCTAGCTTAAAATAATTCTTTTTTGCTAATTTAAGTAAAGCAGGTTTCAACGATATTTTTTTTACTGGGACTCCATCACCAATAACCTCTGAAAGCATTGCCCATAATTGCCGAGCCACTTCTCTATGCAAATAGTCTGCGCTGTATCCAGAGTTGCTTGCTATCTCCTTATAGTCTCTGCCATACCAAGACCCTTTAATTAAAACTCTTTCAGATTTCAGTAAATGTCTTCCGGTATGTTGAAGCACTCGCTCATCCAAAATATCCAGTATTTTATCTATGTCTAAGTTTTTATACGAGTCCATACTTAGTAAGCTTTTATATTATTTTTTTAATAACTCTACCCTTAGAGTTATTCAATGAAGTACAAGAAGCTACTCTCTTAGCTTACTCTACAAGAAAATCCTCTTAGACACTTACAAAAACTCAAGTGAACATCTAATGGAAACCAGATTCCGTCTAAGTTGTGCTGCATTTTGCCTAACATGACACATTACACCATAGATTTGTAATATTAAGTAATCATTCTAGATACAACGCTAAGATACACAATTATTCGATTTTAGCAACTCTCAAACCCTACTTTTTTAAGATTTTTTTACAAGTCAGATATTGCAAAAGATTTTGCTAAAACCTACACTTTCTCAATAATTGTTTACAATATCCCTCTTTCAAAAAGCTTTTACAGGTTATATGCTCTAAATATTACGTTCAATAAGTAGGACTACTGCATCTATAGATGTAGTGTCACGATTAGGCTTTAATCAAAATTGACTAATGTAATCAATGAATGCCTTTGGGTATTGCCAGACATCGCTTTACCCCAATTCAATGATTACACCTAATCTCGTGTGTAACTAACCTCGTAGTACTCCCTTAAAAAGATGAAACAATTCCTAGCCAAAAATCAAATTCTTGTTAGATCCCAAACAGACATAACTTCTGTAAAATCAAGCTAATTGAAGGGAGACAGACATGGAGGTGAATATACAAAACTACCAAAACTTAACGCACAAAGCGCCACTAAGGAGTAGCGCTTTGTACGGGTCTTAAATTCCATATAACCTCAGAGCGGGAGTTGATCTCGAATGAACAAAACAAGTTGTCGTTAAAGTTTGCCTACTAGTCACGACTACTAAATTTGTCCGAGAGTATAATCCGCGCTGCCACATCCATTATAGGATCTGCCGCACGAAAAGTCTATTTTTTGCGGTGTGTTTTGGCTGTCGAAATTCTAAAGATTTACTAAAATTAAGTTTTATGAAGAAAAATTGCGAATTTTGTAGTTAAAAGCAGTAGTAGCGCGAATAACAGTTATCAGTTACCAGTTACCAGTTACCAGTTATCAGTTGGAATTTACAGTCCTTGATAACAGTCAACTCTTGACTATTAACTGATGTAACCCCCTCTGAGCTTGTCAACCAAGTTATCAGGGGAAAATATTGTGATAAATAGAGAACACCCCAAGAGCGCAGTAGTAGAGCGCATGGGGTTGAGTGCAGCTTTCGTATGGCAATTTTGTGCTGTGACGAAGGGAAATTTTCGGAATATCCAGGCTAGTAGTCTGGCAAGTCAACTTTGCATGGTGGTTAGCAGAGGGGCAGAGGGGCAGAGGGGCAGAGGGGAAAGAACTTGTATAAGCCTATCCTCTGCTCCCCTGCTCCCCTGCTCCCCTGCCGACCTCCACCCAGCAATTTTGGGTTGGCGAACTGCTAGAGCAAGGGTTTCGCAGCTTGAAAGAGTTCTCTCTAAGGAATTCCGAGGGGAGAACCGATGAACCATACCCCGAATATTACGGGGGAAAGGTTAAAGGTCAAAGGGAAAAGGGATGGGGAAGAGTTAACAAATTCTTCCTCCCCTTCCCCTTTGCCCCTTACGCTTAACCCAGGTGCAGCCTCTCCAACTGAATATCCCAACAACCTCACGGCAGCGGAATACCATGAGTTGTTAGCTGGTAGCGCCATTCATCCGGCGTTAATTAAGCGCAACTTTTTCCATGTAGAGGGAGAATCAGTTTATGATTTCCTGTTCATATCTGATAAAATCCCACGTAAGAATGCGGGTCGAGTCACGGATGGATACATCAAAATGTATCAGCATCTATTACTGGGTGGGACATGGATTCAGTCACTTGACCCATTCAAGAACTGGCAACCGATGGAGTGGGGGCGGATTAAGCCGAACTTCCCCCGTATTGATTGGCAAAAAGGGAAACCCGTTAAATACGAGTCACCCCCCAAAACTCCCAACCGTGTTACCTACTTTGATGTCGCTAACCCCATCTGGGACAAAGTTGCAAAGCGTTATTTAATTAAGCGCTATCATTCCCTTTTAGCATTGCGCTTACTGGATCAACTCAATCCACTAATATTTTGGGAGTGGATAAAGCAGCACCCAGAGATTCCGATTATCTTATGCGAAGGGGAGAAGAAAGCCGCTTGCTTGCTTAGTTTAGGGTTTGTAGCGATCGCACTGCCGGGAATTTGGAATGGTCGCGTGGGCAAACAGGATTTTGATGAACGGTTGCATCCTGACTTAGTACCAATGGCTCAGGCGGGACGCAAGTTCATTATTTTATTCGACTACGAAACTTCTTCTAAAACCAGGTGGTCGGTGTTTCAAGCCACTGTTCGCACTGCAAAAGCAATCGAATCGGCAGGTTGCTTTTGTGAAGTTGCATTACTGCCGGGGCCAGAGAAAGGCGTTGATGATTTTGTAGTTGGTCGCGGGGAAGATGCTAACGCTTTACTGACCGCAATCATCGATGATGCCAAATCACTTGCCGATTACCAGCGCTCGTATCGGGCTAAAAAATGGGGACTTAGCAAATACAAACCAGATGTCACTATTAATATCAAGTATCTCTCTGAGGCTTTGTGCATTCCCGAACTTGAAGAAAAATGCTTGAGAGTGCCTGAGCTTTATGAGCTTGAAAAGGAACAACTTTTCACGCCATCTATAAAAGGACATTGGAGAAAGAAGGAGTCTACGGATTCTGGCGGAGTTGATTCAGACAAATCGAAGAAATCCCCTACCTTCAATTTCCCAAAATCAGGACTAGTCGTACTCTGGAGCGACATGGGTACTGGCAAAACTGAACTTATGCGCTGGTGGCGTGACCAAAACCCCGACGCGCGGTTCCTCAACAATGGACATCGGGTTAACTTGTTGAAAAATCTTGCCGAACGCTTGCGGACGGCGATGTATTCAGACTTGGGTTACACAGGTTTAGCCCAGGCTCAAGCCCTTAGTATTACTATCGACAGCTTGCATAAGCTGAATACTCAGTCTCTCACCTACGGCTGCATATTTATAGATGAA
>NZ_JACJTD010000104.1 GCF_014698505.1 Nostoc foliaceum FACHB-393
AGAGATTGGTTACGGATGTTTCCCATCGATTTGTTGCTAACACAAAAGTTTGATTCTCTTTCTAAAGTTCGTTCTCTAGGTCTTCCTGTTTTATTTATTCATGGAACTGATGACAGCATTGTTCCATTCTACATGAGTCAGCAGTTATATGATGCTGCCTCTCAACCCAAACAACTTTTATTAATTCCAAAAGGAAAACATGTCCAAATTTATCAACCTGGAAGTAACTCATATTTACAAGCAATTCACAAGTTTATCCAAAAAATAGAGTCTCAAGAGTAAGAAATAGATCCATCGGTATGGGCTTCGACACGATTCAACAATAGAGTTTTCTCTGAACTAATGTATAGAATATAAGTTGGGATCTGTGGGATAATCGCTATTTTGACACCCTAATTGAGCGTAAAAAATCATCCTGCGTCCGGTTATGGCGACCGCATAATTCATATTGTGATTCAGCAACGCCGCAAATTGAGTTATTTTGGCAGCAGTTAACACATAGCTATAAGAAGCATAAGGTTTCATCACCATTAAAACTCCTAGTACAGGGATTTAAGCAATGGCAAAGATTCAGTAGACTTGGCAACGTAGGCTGCGCTTTTATCCTTAAAGGTTGTTTGATAAAGGGTCGGCTTGAGCCTCAACTGTGACTCAGAGGGTATATGAAGTGGACAAATTAGAATAGGTAAGGAATTAATCGTTTTGTGCATTGCCTGTAAACTTCATACTCATCGCCAAAGGTATCAAGTAGCATCCGTTCCTCCTGTCCAATTCGTGTTGCATAGGCAATACTAAAGCCAATGAATCCTGATAGACCTGCAATCAAGTTGGCGAGCAAGAGTGCTTGTGCAATGGACAGTAGCAGAACAGAGGTGTACATAGGATGACGAATGTTTTGATACACACCACTGGTGGAGAGAGTGTGTCCGGCTCGGATTTGCAGTGTTGATGACCAATTTTGACCCAAATCATGATGACTGCGCCAAAACAACCAAAGGGAAAGCGCAAGAATAGCAGCGCCTAATCCATTTGCCCAAATTGGTAAATGGTAGTTAGCAAAATTTAACCAAGGAGATAGAATATGAATCAAAGGAAGAAACAGTATCCCAATCAATAGGAGAAGGCGGACTATCTTTTCCTGGAGGGTTTTTCGTTCATCAACAATTATGTTCTGTTTTTGTATTTGTTGGTAAGGAATTCTAGTCAGCAGCCAGAAGACTATCCCCAACATGAAAATGCTCTTTGAGACAAATGGATTCATCACTGCTCCAATAGACTACAAAACAGTAAGTAAATATTTAGCTCAAATTATATTTAAGTATCTGTTTGTTGCTCTAAGCAAGCTTGTAAATTACCTTAAGTATTAGCCTTTTAAGAGGAAGATTATTTAGTTATTAAACCCCACCGTCCACCCCTCGCCCCTACAAGACACTCCACCCTCAGCCTGACATTGCCGCCACCAACCCCGGCCGCCGCCTTTGAGAAAATTCCTGCTGTAACCCCGAAACAACCCCCAGCACTCCAAGCTCCGACCAATCTCCCAAATCCTCGCCTAGTTGTAAAGAAAAAAGCAAACTGACTGGTAATATAAAGCTCTACAATGAGCAATGTTTCGACTGAAAACATTGATTATGAGCTTTGCTAATAAAACCATTGTTCTCACAGGTGCATCAGCAGGGATTGGGCGAAAGCTGGCAATCTCGTTAGCCCAACAAGATGCAAATTTAGTCCTAGCGGCTCGTAATCAAGAAGGATTAGAACAGACACTGACTGCTTGTACAAAGCATACACAGAAGGTGATTGCAGTACCTACAGACGTAACTCATGCCGTTGCTTGCCAGCAGTTGATAGAGAGAGCGATTGGCGTGTTTGGGCAGATTGATATTTTGATCAACAATGCCGGAATTGGAATGCTGACGTGCTTTGATGAAGTGACAGATTTGTCCATTTTTGAGCGGGTAATGCAGGTCAACTATTTAGGTGCGGTCTATTGTACTCATTATGCCCTACCCTACCTAAAAACTAGTCAAGGACTATTAGTGGCGATTTCTTCAATTTGTGGCAAAACAGGTGTACCAACTCGTACAGGTTACGTTGCGAGTAAACACGCCATGCAAGGCTTCTTTGATACATTACGGTTAGAATTCCGCTCAACAGGAGTAGATGTATTGGTTGTTTCACCAGGGTTTGTCGCCACAGATATTCGGCAACGAGCGTTGGGAGCAGATGGAAAACCATTAGGCAAAAGTCCGCGTGATGAAACGCAAGGCAATATGTCAGTAGATGAGTGTGTACATCAAATTATCTGGGCGATGGAGCGGCGAAAAAGAGAACACATCATGACGTTGAAAGGTAAAGTACTCCCTTGGGCAAAGCTAATTATGCCAGGATTGGTTGATCGTATAACTGCTGCGACCGTTCGCAAGCCAACTGCTACCCAGAAGTAACCGAAACTTGATAAACTGCGTGGTGAGTATATAAATCTCCATAACTTTTAGTACTGCGTATTAGAGCTTGATTGCAGCCTTCTCCTTGCCTACTCTCTACCACTACACTCCCCACAGCGCACCACCAGAAACTCCCCTGGTTAAGAGTAGTCCTTCACTGTTTCGGGTTGTCACTGCCAGGAGATGAGATTGTAGACTTGCACTAGAGTTCCGATCATTACATCTGCGATAGCCGAAGGCTTAAGCTTCGCTTATCGCCTCAACGTTCTTCCAGCTGGAGGAAGATAGTCGTAGCTCTTAACCCCACCAAGCAGTTCAGGAATCGTCAGATGTTCGGTAGTAGATTTGACTGGTGGAAGGGTACTCTCATTGTGAGTACCCAAGGTTCCATTTGTAGGTTGTTCCGTTGTCAGGACGATGGTTTGCGCTGCTGCACTTTTACCACTGCTGGTTTGTAGGGGAATGTCACGCTTGTTAAGCTGAACGTTAGGCGGCGTAAGAATTGCAGAAGGGCAGAGGAGAATTTCTCTTGCTTCTTTCCGTATGCCTCAAGTTTTCTGTCCGTATGCTTCTTCCTTCTTCTTTCTCCCCTGCTCCTGGGCTCCGGTTGTTGAGCGTAGTCGAAACATTGCACAAGAGCTGCCTCAACGATTTTCCCTTTACAAGCGTGCCACTTGGTCTTGAGTTAAAGGTACGTCCAGGACAACTCAAAAAATTCAAGAGTCTAAAAAACCAATTATTAAGCATCTATTAAATGTTTACTTAAATGTCTTAACTGTCTTAACTGTCCTTGCATTTTAAATGTATTAAATGTATAGTCCTACGTATCCTTAAATCTAGTAGTCTGCCAACCCAAAATTGTTGGGTGAGGGTTGGGAAAAGTGGAAAGGTTAAAGAGTAAGGGATTTAAAACATGAGTCCCTTTGCCCTTAAAAGAGCTAAGTCACGAAAGCGAACTACTAGCCATACTGATAATAGTTGCCCTCGGCAGCCCAGAAATTAAAAGTCAGTATTTGAATAAACCTAATTAGGGGTCATGAAAAGGTATGTGCTTTTGGCAACCTCTTCATGACAACTGTTTTTGTTGCTGTTGCCAAATTGTTAAACAAACTTGGGGTTAAATCGAATGGCACTGTATCAAGTCACTCAAACCACTGAGAACGGAAACGGAGACACGGTAGGCACTGTCAACTATGCGATCCTCCAAGCTAACCAACTACCAGGAGATAACACCATAAGTATTAATTATATAGGACAAAGATCCTAGTCAAAACTTGGATCTTTGTTCGATGCGGCAATTAAGGTGATCGCTATATAATCCATTTCACCCAAGCAAAATGTTAATAACTGCCTGGCTTATGCAAGCAAAACACACAAGTGGCATTTGCTTCTATGTCAAGGCAACAAATAAAAGTCGGTTAATCGTTATGACTGCCAAAATCCACTTTATCTCCGGCTTACCCCGTTCCGGTTCCACCTTACTCGGAGCGTTACTGCGGCAAAATCCTCGATTTCATACCAGTATGTCTAGCCCTGTGGGTAGTCTGGTAAATTGAATGCTCAAAGCCATGAGTGAAGAGAATGAATATTCAGTCTTTATCACCCCAGAGCAAAAACGGGCATTAACTTTTTGAATTTTTAATGCGTGAATTTCATTAAATGGTCAAGGGGGGCGGTTAGTGGGGTTTGCTTATAACGCCCTTAAGGAAGCTTTTTATAGCGAATATAGCTCGCGGTTATTGTTAGTCGATTACGATTTATTAGCGCAAAAGCCGGATAAAATCTTGCATTTACAGCGCTTCCGGCTATTATGCAATATAGTTTTCTCCTTGCCCCTCTCCTATCATCGCTTTCAGCTTTTAGGATGTACCTCATAGCTGCTGGAAGTGCTGTAATTTACCAATTTTTAGAAGAAGAAGCATTCGACCATGACTTTGAAAATGTCCAATATGACGCACCGGAATTTGACAACCGACTCAACCTGAAAGGACTGCACACAGTTCGTTCCAAAGTCGAGTTGCAAGAGAGGCAAACCATTTTGCCACCGGATTTATTTACCCAATTTAATCAGTTGTCTTTTTGGACAAATCCTAGCAATAGTTTGGCGAATTTGATTGTCGCCCAAACAACAGACACAACGGTTAAATCATGATTACCCTTTTTTCGGGGTGAAAGTTTCTACTCATTCAATTCACACAATAGGAAAAAATTATGCCAGATAATTTCATCGTCACCAACACCAACGATTCCGGTGAGGGTTCATTGCGGCAAGCGATTCTCAATGCTAACGCCTCGGCAGGTGCAGATACAATTACCTTTACTGGTAGTGTGTTCACCGATGCCACCCCTGATACCATTACTCTCACTTCTGGGGAATTAGTTATTACTGATGATGTCACCATTGAGGGAACTGGGGAAAATCAACTGACAGTGAGCGGCAACAATGCCTCCCGCGTGTTCAACATTTTTAATTCCGGAACAGATGCCACAATTGATGCTTTGACAATTGCTAATGGCAATGGTGTTGACGGTGGTGGCATTCGTATCAATCCTAGTGCTAGTTTGGTTTTAACCGATAGTACCGTCTCTAATAACAATTCAGGCGGTGGTTTTGGCGGGGGCGGCATTGCCAATCAGGGCGGCACTGCTAACGTTATAAACAGTACTATCTCTGGCAATACGTCAACGTTTTTTGGTGGCGGCATTGCCAGTCAAGGTACACTCACTGTCACCAACAGTACCATCTCTGGAAATACAGCGGGCATAACTGGGGGTGGTGTAATTGAAGGGGGAGTAGTTACTTTTACTAGTAGCATTATTACTAATAATACCGCAGGCAGTTCTGGTGGAGGATTAGCCGTCTTTTTTGGAACTACTACTGCTCAAAACACCATTATCGCCGGTAATACCGCTCCACAGAACCCCGATGTATCGGGCGGTATCGTACAGATTAACTACGGCGCAACCACTAATGAAGATAATGTTTTTAACGCTAATGTTCTAACCAACGATACCGACCCCGATACAGATGTTGTTCTCACTGTTAGCGCGGTCAACGGCAATGCTGCTAATGTGGGTAATCAAATTACTTTACTCTCAGGTGCGCTATTAACGCTCAATAGTGACGGAAGTTATAACTACAATCCTAACGGTCAATTTGAATCTTTAGCTGCGGGAGCTACTGCCAACGACAGCTTTACTTACACTATTAGCGATGGTAACTTCACTAGCACCGTCACGGCGAACCTCACCATCAACGGTGTCAACGATGCGGCCACCATTACAGGCACAGCCACAGCCGCCGTCACCGAAGATACCAACGTCGTCAATGGCGACCTCACAGCCACAGGCAATCTCACCGTCAGCGATGTGGATACAGGCGAGAATATCTTCAACACCAACGTCACCACCGCTACAGGCAACCTGGGGAGCCTGAGCATCACACAAGCCGGAGCCTACAGCTACACAGTTGCCAACAGTGCAGTGCAATACCTGGGTGCAGGTGTCACCAAGACTGATACCTTTACCGTTGAGTCCTTCGACGGTTCTGCCAGCCAGGATATCACCATTACCATTACTGGTGTCAACGATGCCCCAACAGGTTCAACCACTGCGACGTTAAGCAACACACCAGAAGATACAGCCATTAATATTACTGCGGCTGACTTATTAACAGGTTTTACGGATGTCGATGCGAGTGATACTCTTTCTGTTGCCAACTTGACTGCCACTAATGGTGCATTGGTAAATAACAATAATGGGACTTATACATTCACCCCAACTGCCAACTTTAATGGTGCAGTTAATCTGACTTACGATGTGACTGATGGCACAGCAACCTTAACTGGACAAACCCGCAGTTTCTCTGTCACCCCCGTTAACGATGCTCCTGTTGCTGTTGATGACAGTGCTTCCACATTCTTTGGTACTACTGTCAACATCGCAGTTAGTAGCCTACTGGCAAATGATAGCGATGTTGATAGCACCGGACTCAGTATCACTGGTGTTAGCGGTGCCACCAACGGTACTGCCGTCCTGAACAATAACGGCACAGCCAACAACACCGCAGATGATTTCGTTTCCTTTACACCAAATCTTCTGTTCACTGGTAATGCCAGCTTTAACTACACCCTCAGCGATGGTAGCCTGACTGATACTGCTACGGTGACTGTGGCTGTTGGTGGTAACATTTTAGGCACTGTTTTTGCTGATTCCCTGATTGGCACCCTTGGTAACGACATCATCAACGGTGGTAATGGCAACGATACCATCAAAGGCGGAGCAGGTGACGATAGCCTGTTTGGTGAGAATGGTAACGATGTCTTGTATGGCGATGGGCTGATGGATGGCGGCGCGGGTAATGATACCCTCAACGGTGGTAATGGCGATGATACCCTTTACGGTGGTGGCGGTAGTGATCGCCTTTACGGTGGTAATGGCAACGATCTCCTCTATGGTGGTCTTAGCAGCGATACCCTTACTGGTAACAGTGGTAATGATACATTTGCCTTTGCTGCTGGAGAAGGGACTGATACCATTACTGATTTCTCTGACGGTAATGATTTGATTGGACTGTATGGTGGTTTAAGCTTTGGGCAACTGAGTTTCTCAGCTAGCAATATCAAAGTGACTTCCACGAATGAAATTTTGGCAACGCTGACTGGTATTAATACTACGACGCTGACTGCTGCTGATTTCGTCACCCTTTAATCATCTCGGTTCATGCAACGCCGACTTTAGTTGCATCAAACAAGCAATGTCAATGCATCCAAGAGCACCTTTGATGCATTGGCTTGCATCTTTTGTACAAGCGTCATAACCTTAAAAAGTCATAGCAATTTACGAATGATATCAAGTGCGTAGGCGTAGCCCGTCGTAGACATCGCACTTTTCGCTCTTATAAACAAAGCAAATTATGCATCATCAAGGTCTAATTCTTTGGCTGACAGGGTTAAGTGGGGTAGGTAAAACAACGATCGCCTTATCTGTTGCCCAAGAATTGCGATCGCGCAATTACCAAGTAGAATTACTTGATGGTGATGTCGTTCGCACCCATTTATCTCAGGGACTTGGATTTAGTAGACAAGACAGAGATATCAATGTTCGGCGCATTGGTTTTGTGGCCAACTTACTCAGTCGCAATGGAATAGTAGCGATCGTTGCCGCTATCAGTCCCTATCGTCAAGTTCGAGAGGAACTCAAAAAGACTTCTACCAACTTTATCGAAATTTACATTCATGCTCCTATAGCCGTTTGTGAATCCCGTGATGTTAAAAGACTTTATGCATTAGCTAGAGCCGGACAAATTCAACATTTTACTGGGATCTCCGACCCCTACGAAGAACCAATAAATCCAGAGATTATCTGTCAAACCGATCGATTTACTGTTGAACAATGTATTAACCAAGTGCTTCACTATTTAGAAACTCAAGGTTTGATTATCCTGAGCGGTCAAGTCGCTTCTCGAAATTAAAAATTAAAAATTATTAATTAAAAATTGAAGAAGCAAATCTTAATTTTACATTTTTAATTCCCGCAGGGTGGGGGCTTGTACCCAAAATTAATTAATTACAAATTATTATTTCTTTCAGTTTTTAATCTTTAATTTTTAATTAAAACTGGTCAGCTATTTAAAAGTGACAAACTTTTGGTCAATGTTGAAATTTAGAGAAGAATAAAATGAAATGACATGGCACCATTGTGCGATCGCCTCCGGCGGGCGCTCGCGCCATCGCAGAATGGTATTAGCGGGGTGCGACCCTGGCTTGTACTTAGGTAACTTGCGTCCTCCAACCCGTTCAATCAAAAGTGGTGTTGGCGCATTCCCGGCTAAAAATTTTTCTAAAGCTTGTTGCTGTTTAGGTAGAAGCTGTGAATCAGGCATCGTGGGGATGAGATGCGCGATCGCTTCGTACCAACCACAAGATTTAGCTCCCGAAGGTAGGGCAACGTGAAAACCCTTGCTTGCAATCAGGACTAACCGCCGCCGCGCCTGGGGCAACCCAAAGTCAGCCATGTTGACCACGCTGTAATCGACTGAGTACCCCTCTTGCTCCAAAGTATTCAGGATGATGGCAAAACTCTGACTGTTCTGATAGCGTGGCACATTTTCGAGCGTAAACACCCTTGGCTGTAACTGTCGGATGGCTTCAGCCACTGCGATAGCGCAGCGCCGACCTGTCGGTTCGGTGCACTCAGATCATCAGCCGTTTCAATACCCTTACCAGCTTTTGCAGTGTGGGCAAGGCTTACGTTGGCGCACATGGGAGAGGCGTGGAGATAGTCGGGGTGGCGCGGAAAATCTATGAATCCTAACTGCACTACTTCTTGCAGTGTTAGTTGGATTATTCTACAGCCATATTAAAGTTGTGATGATGGGTTTTGGCGTTCACGTTCGCGGAGCGTCTCTGAAAGAGAAGTGTGCCGTTCGTGAAGCGTCTGCGACAGGAGAAGGTATCGCCCTGCTCAAGTCTGGTTTAGTGGGGTCGAACTCCACTGCCATAACTGGACAAACACAATACTATTACCCTACCGCAGGAACAGATTATTACCTGATTGCCAAATGTAGTGGTAAAGCTTTAGCTGTAGATGGACAGAAGACTGAGGATGGAGAAAATGTTCTGCAATGGACTAACCAATTACAAGATAGCTGTTTTTTAACTGGCTTTCTTAAAATTGGCTGAAGCATCTATTGGTATTTCAATTTGAAAAGTAGTTCCTTGACCAAAAGCAGATATACAACTGAGCTTCCCTCCATGTTTTTCTACAATAATCTGATAGCTGACCGATAAACCTAACCCCACACCTTTCCCAACTGCCTTACTTGTAAAAAATGGATCATAAATTTTGCGTTGTAGTTCTTCACTAATTCCAAAACCGTTATCAAAAATTTGAATATTAATCCAGCTTTGTTGATGAGTACTGGTTGTAATTCTAATTATTGGTACAGAATCAAAATTTCTTTTTATGTTATTGATATACTTTTTATCTAACGCATCAATAGCATTCGTAAAAACATTAAAAAACGCTTGATTTAATTGCCCCGGATAGCAATTTACTAATGGTAAATCTCCGTATTCTTTAATTACCCTAACTTCCGGCGTATTACCCCCTGTATTCATCAGTCGATTTTTGAGGATGAGTAGTGTAGAATCTAACCCTTCATGAATATCTACAGTCTTAAATTCGGCTTCATCCAGGCGTGAAAAGTTACGTAAGGAGTCGACAATCTGCTTAATTCTTGTAGCTCCTACTTGCATAGATTCCAGCGTTTTCGGTAAATCCTTTGTCAGAAATTGTAAATCAATAGTTTCTCTGAAAGATTGAATTGTCTGTAAAGGCTCTGGATAGTATTTCTCATAAATGTTAATCAATTCTAGAATATCTCGTATATAAGCTTCTATATGAAATAAATTTCCGTAAATAAAGTTGACAGGATTATTAATTTCATGCGCTACTCCAGCAACCATTTGCCCTATTGAGGACATTTTTTCGGCTTGAATGAATTGTAATTGAGCTTTCTGAAGTGCTAACATTGCTGCTTCTAATTCCTCAGTTCTTGTTTGAGCTAAGGTTGCTAACTCTGCTTGTTTTTGTAGTGCTTGTTGTAAAAGTTCTTGATTAGACTTGAGAACAGCTGTTTTAACTAGTTGAACACTTAATTGTTGATTAAAAAATGAGGTGAGCAACGTCCAGCCCAAAAGCAGTACTGTGATTAAACCAACAATTACAGCCATCCAAACTGATCTATTAGTATCAACTGTGGCTAGATTGATGACTTGGGGATTGGAAAAATGGGTTGCCATCATGCCTGTGTAGTGCATTGAGGGTATGGCACTACCCAATATAATTGCACTCCCAAACCTGAGCCACCTTCCTTTTAAGGTAGTATCAGCTCTGAGTTTGAATCCAACCCAAAGTGCAATCAGGGAAATGACTATAGCGATTGCAATCGACAATACAACTATATTAAAGTCATAAGATATCTTTGCTGGTAAGCGAACAGCAGCCATACCGATGTAGTGCATGGCACTGATTCCTATACCCATTAGTAGGCTACCGCCTAACAGTGACAAAATATTAATCTCTGGTAAGCTAACTAAAGCAAGGGCTAACCCAGAGGCAAAAATTGCTGGCACTAGCGATATAGCAACTGTTAACCAATGATAATGAATCGGAATTGGCAAACTTAATGCCAGCATGGCAATAAAGTGCATAGCCCAAATGCCAGTTCCCATCGTAACTGCTCCACCAACCACCCACTTAAAACGTTCTTTTGATTTAGATTCTACGACTTGTCCTGCTAAATCAAGTGTGGTGTATGCCGTTAGCATAGCAATAGCTACAGAAAGTAAGCTTAGGCGAATGTCGTAAATACCATGAAGCATAAAGTGAATTACTAGCTCCGCTTAAATAAACTTTAAAGATTATTGATCTGTTTTTCTTACTTATTATTCCCAACAGACAAAGCATTCTTGCATACCACAGGATAACCCGATGAGTGGCACTGTTTGATCAGCGATAATATCAAAGGTGGGTACTGGCAATTCGCTTCTTAAACAATTGCCAAAAGCAGCGAATTGGTGTTACGCTCCCGTCAAATCATAATCAGTGACCCAAGCGAGGTGAGGGTTAAACTTAGGCTTGGCATTTGGCCGAGGAAAAATGCAAATTCCTGCGTCCTCTGGTAAGGTTAAAGTCGGAGACTGCTATTCAATGCTGTAGAATCAAGCGCCGTTAATTAGCTGTATACCCAAAACAGTGCGCCTGTTTGACCCATCAGCAGCATTCCAATGAGTTGATTAAGTTAACCATAATGCACCTCCTGACAGGACAATAGATGCCACAAGTAATCAATTCGTTTCCATGCCACAGCAGCTTGCCGTGGAGAACAACTCAAACCATAAGCGCGACGGGCATCGTAATTGCCCTTAATTCCCTTGGCGACTCCAATGGGAATCCCAAAAGCCACCTCACGAATGCCGGGTTGATAGCTTCGGTCTTTATGAAAAACCGCAAATTTCAATTTCTTCTTGACTAAAAGTATCCTTCAATATCTTGCGGAGAACACGCTGAATATGAAGATGTTTTCCCGGCTTGACTTTTGTCAGCGTCAGCAGCAATAGATTATTTTCACCAAAGTGTTCTAGTCCAGCGACGCGGGTAGGTTCTAGAACATCCTCTTCATCTGCTTTTAATTGCTGTCCTAACTTTTCAACTACTCTATACACATGATCTAAATTTGAGTTATATGAAACACTAACTTCTACCCTTGCGTATATATACTGCTTAGAGTAGTTAATAATTGATCCGATATCCCCATTACGAACAATCTGCAATTGACCATCAGGATGGCGAACGTGAGTGGTTCGCAGTTCAATCGCCTCTACAATTCCTTCAATATTTCTCTCTTCGACTTTCCCAACTTCAACATAATCACCCACCAAGTAATAGTTTTCAAACAAAATCAAAAATCCACAAACAACATCATTAATCAGGTTTTGCGCCCCAAGACCAACTGCTATACCCACAATTCCTGCACCCGCTAAGATAGGTGCAGGATCAATGCCAATCAGCTTGAGTATAGTTACTGCGGCTGTAAAGTAAACGAAATATTTGGCAAAACTCCGTATTAAGGGAATTAGCGTCAGGCGTTTCTGTTGCTGTACTCCCGTTAAATCTGTAGTTTTTAAATAGAACTCATCTAGGATAAAGTAAATGACTTCAATCAAAACATTGCTAATAAAATAAACCCCAATAATCTGCACAATTCTAGGAGTATAAGCACTTATCCAAGCGATAGGTTCTATTTCTGGAACAACAAGATTTACTATACCAACATAGAGGACGTATTCCAAAGATTTTTTGAAGAGAGGAATTAAGTGGCGTAAACGCTCGTATAAACGCAGTAGATTGTCAGAATTGGAGTATTTAAGACTCAGTGCATCGAGAGTATCAACGATGGTAGCAACAGCTTTAATAATCAGTAACCCAATTGTAATTATGATATATATTTTTAAAGCAATGTAAATATATTTGGGAACGACTTCTGGAATGGAGATAAATCTTGCACAGATGATCAAAGAAGATATCCAGATAGTATGAATAATAATTCTTTTTAAAAGTTTAAAAAACCCCTCAATACTCTCATCATTAGCTTTTATTTTATCGGCTTGCTTTGCGTAATTGCAGACCCAATCTATACCCTGCTTTAACGGTGGGATGCTAAATTTAACTAGCAATAGCAAACTCACGCTTTTCAAGCTTGCCGCCAAAATATTGCTCCAAAATTGGGTAGGAAGATTATGAATTAGATTAAGTTGAAATTCTTGAATGTTTCCACGTCGATAAATTACTATCCCATTCACGGCAACCAGTGCCACACACATAATCACATAAATTAAAATTAAAATTTTGCTGATACTTCGGCGCAGAAAAGTGATATTTGCAGTTTTCCCTTGAAGCCATGAAACTTTAGTGACTTGATTGAAGATTATGCCAATTAGCCAGTTAAACAGCAAAAAAATGATTATTAAAAATAGGACTTCGCCCAGGATAATTGGTATATTCATCTTATGAGTATCAGTTAGTTCATTTATTGAATTTGAGCAGGTAACTACTGTAAAAGTGCCTGAAAGTTGCTTCTATCTGTGTGCATGGATGTAGTCTACAAAGTGAAATCTTGGACGAAGCCAGAATCTCAGCCAAGCATAAGCTCCTAGCCCTAGTAGTGCGATCGCAATTAAGGGTAAACCCAGAGTCAGTTGCAATCTATCGGGAAGGAGAGCAACAGCGCAAACAGTAATAACAAAGTAGATTAAAAGTACTGCTTGCAAGCGTTCCACAACCAAAAGTGCTTCTTGACAGCTACGACAATGTTGGGTGTGTTGATTGTAGCGATCGAGCATTTGTTGGCGATCGTGATTGAGATTCCGTATCGGTGGAACATTGATTCCAACTTCACTCCAAGGTAGTTGTCCGTGACAATAGCGATCAAACCAATTCCTAAACTCAATTACTAAACGGTCTGCACTTGTAGGTAACTGATAGGCAGTTTTCCAGCTTTGGGTAGATTTTTGTTGTTGGAGAAAATACTCTTGCTGCTGTAGAAGAACCATATCGCCATCAATAACCAGATTGCGATCACTAATATGATCCCACCAACGGGGTGTGAGATGATGGAGTGTTTTGCCAAAGTTACGGGTAAAAAGAGCGACAATTCTAGACTTACTAGGAGATACTGGTATACAGTAAGTTACAAGTCCAATCTGCTTTTCAGAGTTTCCAAACTTGATTGCATACTCTAAGCGACTAGGTGGTTCAAAAGTGATTGTTCTTTGAATACCTCCTTCTGTTGTCACTTCAATCAAATTGAGTGTTGATCGGACAATTTTGAGCGCAATTGGTCTTGCTTGTTTGCGATCGCCCTGCACGCCATGATGAGAAAAAGGAACATGACTCGGATCTGCCACATTTTCCACAAGGGTTTGCCAGTCATACTCTAAATCCCGTACAAAAGAAGACCAAACAAAGCCCTTAGTTGCGTCTACTTGCGGTGATAAAGGTAAGGATGTATTAGCAGCTTGTTCGCTTGATTTTGCATCTGACCAAATCCAGAGTAAATCTTGTTGCTGACGAACTGGTAGTCCTACAGCACACAGATTTTTTTGATTGTTGCTTACAAGTTCGGGATTTTCTGCTTGGGGAATATCAGTACAAATTCCTTGCTTGTCAAATTGCCAACCATGATAACTACACATTAAATTCCCTGTTTCGTTATCAATGCGTCCCTCGCTTAAAGGAGCAAGGCGGTGGGGGCATTGATCTAAAAACACTTGGAAAGTTTCAGATGATTTGGGTTTCCAGATGACTAAACGCAGTCCCAAAAGTGTCACTGCTGTTGGTTGCTTGGGATCTAAGTCTTCTATGGGTGTTAGAGGATACCAATGCTGAAAAAAATTGAATTCCGGTTTCATTTGATAATAAAAAATAAGGATGTCGAGGGTAGGTGTCGGGAAAGAAAAAAAAACCTGTGGCTGAGTGGATTTAGAGACGTACCAAAAGAAAAAGATGTATTTCCAGACGCTAAGGAATTCAAAATCTGGACAATCCCCAAATATACCAGCCCTTTTCAATACCTCTATTGGCGTTGGTGCAGCTACGCGCCCTTGCTAATCTGAGACGATGCACTTGCCAAAAAAGGAGTAATGCGATGTTAGTGAGGTCAGAAAAAACTAGCGATGTCTGCGGTGGGCGTAGCGAACGCTGAATTATTTTCTAGTAAACTCAATATTTATACAAAAATACTAGTGTTAATAGTTGATAAATAAACCATAAAACGAACAATACTACTGTTCATTTTATGGCTTTTTCTATGATTACTTGCGTCAACTCCTAGATTATCAACCTGATAGAAATTTGGGGATTTTGCTCAATTAATCTAAAACCTCAGTCTGTAGTAGCGCTTTGCGTAATGCAGTTACTGATTCTTCTGTCTCTATCAATCTATCGATAGCAAGTGCAATATCATCTTCAACCTTTAACAGTTTAGCCGCTTTTTTTACAGCTTCTTTCTCTTCAACTGAGTAATGATCAACACGAGCCATTTGAATTGCATGATACAACAATGACCTTGATTTTGACCAAGTAGAAACATCAACTGTAATCTTACTCAGCAAATTTCCTAAGTCAGCATTTTTGTATTCAAATGTTCTGTATTTTTCTATTACTTCTTCAGGAGCGCCAACAAGACGCTGATGATTTAGTAACCAGTTAAATTCGGCTTCTGAAACCTCTCCGTCTGCTCCAGCAATAGCAAGCAGTGCATATCCGTAGTTCAGGTATGCTTCAAGAGGAGCTTCAGAAATACCTAAGTTCTTTTTCATGAATTCTGAAGCAGGCAGCTTTTCTTGAATATTAGACTTGTCCGAAATATTAACTGAGGAAAAGAAAAATGATAAAATGGTGAACTAAGTGTCTACTATTTTTCGCAATTAGTTATGGTTTTTGATTATATTCAAAAGTATCCTCATAGAACAAAACAA
>NZ_JACJTD010000105.1 GCF_014698505.1 Nostoc foliaceum FACHB-393
CCGCCCTTTCCTCCGACACCTGCCCTCCCGCCCCGATTACGTAACACCACATTCTTGAGTTTAGATAATGACTCAAAGTAAACAGTAGCATTACCACCATCACCACCATCGCCACCATCACCACCATCACCACCATTGCCGCCTTTAGCACCGCATACATTTACTGTCACATTTTGCGGCTGTTGACATCCAGAAGCTTGTTCACCAGAAATAGCAGATTCTCCCGCTTCGCCATCTGTACCAGACAGGTCAATCGTTTGTAGTTGTTCGCTAGCGCGAATTATTTGATCTGATGCAGAGTTCCCATCTCGTCCAGACCGACCATCTACCCCATGTCTACCAGCTTGTCCAAAAGTTTGTACTTCAGCAGCAACAACATTGACAGCTAAATTGTTAATGATTGTTGCCAAAAGGCATAGTTTGAGAATGTACTGAAGCGCCTGATTAATATTCATACAAGTAAAATAAATTAAATAAAACTTTTGATATAGCAATCCTAAATGAGTTACGAACTGGGGTTTAAGTTGGGTAAAACCAGTCATCATTGCTTTGTTGGGTACTTTATCTAAATGGTTTATTCAAGACAGTGGTTGCTGCAAACGAACCACCGACATTTAAACTGCCATAAGAACCAAAAACAATACCATTGGGATTTACAAAAAACAGACTAGCTGTGCCATTACTACGAATTAAGCCATCAATATTAGAAATATTGTTACCAGTCACACGAGTAAAACTTAAGTTGAAGAAAATTCATTTTGTGCAACAGGCGTGACGAAATAATTGCCTTGAAGACAGTCTTTTTGCTCATCACCAAAATCCTGGTTTTCTCCTTTCAACTCTTCAAATTCACCTTGTACAAGATCCACATCCCTCCAAAAGCGATAGTTACTGAAGCACCCCAATGAGTAAAACCCAAACCTGACATTGCAAGCCTCCATGAATAGCAGCAGCAAATTTTAGTTAAGCATAAATCAAGTTACTACCTACTAAATAGCTAGTAATTAGGCTACTAAGTTTTCAGCCCAAAACTCTAGTTTTTCGCAAAAATTTGGAAACTTTACAAAAGTTGACTTTACACAGTTCTCAAACTACCGCTCACGCTACCCCTCCTACTCCATCAATTCCCAATCCACAATCGCAATTCCCCACTGCGGATACTTCACCAGCAATTTCTTGATCATAATCACCAGCGCCGGATCGTCATTCCAACACTCTTGCAAGAAATCAAACCCCGGATTCTCACCCGAATTCGCCGCTCGATTCAGTTTCTCCCTTCTTACAGGTCGCATATTTGACCGCGCAACAATCGCCTCATGCGACCACTTTTCAGATTGTGGCACGGGCAGGGCGGAACCTTCGCCTTCATGATCCGCTTTGACTCCTTCACCCGAAACTGAATTTTCAGCCAACAACGAAGCGGAATTACTTTGTTCTACTTGCCCCTGAGTTTGATTAGTGATCGCAGAATTTAAAGATTTTTCATCTTGAGCGACGGGCGCGGCGGAACCAGTACCTTCATGAAAGATTGTCGCCTCATCACCACAATATTGATTTTCAGCCAACAACGGAGCAGGTTGACTTGGTGCAGCATCCACAAGCGTCAGCGTCGTGCAGTCCCTTACCGCAGGTAACTTTTCCTCCAACTCTGACACGCCTTGAACAAACTGAGGCGACGCGACCCCCAAGGGCGCGTGAGCCGTCTCCTCACAGGGCGAAATCTCATAAAGCGTGTCAGAGACACACCTAACGAACTCTTTTGTAGAGTTCGTTAGGTGTTCCTGAACAGTTCGTGAGGGTTTTTGAAACCCTTGTTCTGACTGACTTTCACCTAAAATAGATGCTTGATTTAAAGCACCCATTTCTTCACAGCCAGCATCTTTCTCTGAATCCCCAGCATTTGATTCTCGTTTTTCAGAATTTGGTTCTCGTTTTTCGGCATTAGCTTTCTCCCAAAATTCCTTCATCCGGCTACCGTGTAAATTCTTCACCATCCACCTAGCCGTTTCCCTGCCATCCTGAATCGACTTGTCGGGTTTGAAGATGAATAGCCCACTGTCGGAGAGAATTTTCTTTGCACAGATAAAAGTACTGTACCCCAAAGCAGAAGCCAAAGGCATCCATCGGGAACCATAAGGGTCAGCCGTCCAGCATTCTTGCCATAGCTGATTAACTGAAGGCTTTTGCTGCGATGCCCAGAGCAAATCTTCTATGGGAATAATCACATGAAGCCGCTTGTACAGTGACTGTGGTTTGCTAGCAGCAGATTTTTGGGGTTTGGGTTTAGTAATAGTTGCAGTCATTTTACAATCTCCTGTTTATGTTGACGCACGGAATTTTCCCTACAACGATTGCAGGGCTTGGTACTTCTATTTGGTTGTCTAAAAAGTTACCGATACACTGAAAGCTTATTGAGGTTCCCAGAATCGCAATTCGTCTCGGAAATACCTATCAGTCTTTTTTGATTGCTCCTTCCAACAATCCCAGGCAACCACCAACTCTTCCCCCAAGTCCTCTACGACTTCACCCCTCTCGACATACAAAGTGCGATATGGGTCAGCGTGGGCAACCATAGAACCAACGCCAATAGTGTCTGGTTGAGAGGATGCGTTCTGGAGTGCGGTAATTAAATCAGTCTCTTGGGTGGTCAATTCCACCCAGTAGTCATGTTTAATCACCTCATACTCTTGGGCAACATCGCAATAGTCTTGCCAGCTACATCCAGGTTTTGCAAGCACCTGCCGAATATCACTGACAGCTTGAGGCAACATTTCCAATTGTTCGGCACGGTAGGCGATCGCAGTTGGTGTCGGCTCACTGCCTAAGATTAGCGCTGCTGCCTCCAATGCCTGGGTATTGTTCATGGCACTGGCTAAGTTTTTCAATGCCATGCCCATGAGCCGCAGACATTCCTGGGCATTTTCTTTTGGGGGTTCAACAGCTAGCGATCGCAAATCAATGGTTTTCTCAAGGGCAAGCTTGACCTGCTTGTTCAAAGCTTTGGTCGCTTGCTGGCTCATGGTATTTCCCCATTCTTGAGAAGGGCGCTGTTCAACCGAGTTTTCCAAATCTTGAATACGCTGCTTGAGTTGTTGATTTTCAATTTCCAGTTTCCGTAACCCCTCCATCTCAGAGAGCCGTTCCTGCAACTGGATGTTTTGCTCTTTCTGCTGCCTGTACAGGTTTTGCAGAGATTGAATTTGCTCAATTACTTGTTCTTCTGCTCTGGCCGATACTTCTGCTTGTAGCCCAATTCTCAATTCCTGCTCTAGACGCTCTAACTCAAGCTTGTGTTGCTCTTTGATTTGGGCGATCGCTTCCGTGTATTCTTTCGGGTATGTGCGCTCTGCTGAGAATGACACAATTGCGTCATTTAAACCAGTCAAATCAGCATTGTTGATCAACAACCTTTCACCATCGCTGAAGGTGACAATCTGCTGATAGTTATTTGGTGCGTCTGCTTCAATCACTCCTGATTCACCATAACAAGGGTGTGAAAGGGAAGAAACAGTGACAGAATGACACAATTGCGTTTTGACTTTTTCTTGTTTTGTGCTATTGGTTCTAGTGGGTGACGTATTGTTTGGAACGACCTTCTGAACTGCTCTAGCGAAGTCTGCGGCAGTGGGGAAGGGCTTTTCTTTAGCTGCGATCGCAACAGCTTGCTCTAACTTATCGGGAGTTTTCACGAGTCGGAGCAAGGAGCGAGTTTGAGAAGGCTTAGTAATCTTGTCTTTCAGTTCCTCTGGCAGAGTATCAACTACCTTTTTCGCAGACAGCAAATCCCTAACCCGACGATACCCACCGTGCTTGATTAGTTCTTTTTCGCAATAATCTTCAAAACTGGCATAACCAGCATCAGAGTAATAACCGTTATTCCGCATCACCCGCAGTTCTTCTATTGCCTGCCACTCGAAGCGGTCTATGGCAGCAAAGGTATCTTGGATGCTGGTATTGAGAATGTTGTAATCGAGTGCTGATGTTGTTTCGGAACAGTTTAGTGTCAGCATGATTTTACCTGTATGTGCTGTATACACACGGGAAATACTGGTTAATGCAAATGAAAACTGCTGTATTCTCAGCAATTACTTTTTATTGCTTTTGAAAAGCGTAATTATTTTTGCCATAACCTCCTTAAAATAAGTTCACAAAACAATTTGACGGCTGGAATACTCATGCCGTCTATGAATTCTTGTATAACTGAACTGGTTGATTGAACTCACAGTACAAAAACTATCTTGCCACATGACAACTGAAAGTGCAAATATAAAAGTAAAAAATACAAAGGAGGTAATTATGGTTCCCCTGGACTGGGTTGTTATGCTTGCGTGGAATAAAGAATGTGGAAATAGCCTAAGATTATTACGTGGCAAGAAGTCTAGGCGTGAGATTGCAGATGCACTTTTGAGCCAAAAGGTTGAATGCTCTCAAGAATACATTAGAAAGCTGGAGAATGGCGAAGCAGCCTCTGTTTCAACAAAAATCATTACAGCAATCGCCAAAACTCTTGGTGTAGAACTGATTGAGATTATGTCTGACTTACGTGTTGAAGTTTCCAAAAATATTTGTACTTCTAGTTGATTTTTTGTACTCTGAGTTGTTATTATAGAGATATGAAAACAAAAGACGACCGCCCCAGCCTACGAAACTTGTGCGATCGCCCTTTGACCCTTTGCAGGAATCTATATTATGACTCAATCAGTTTACACACAGCAAACGGCTTCTAGCTTTAACTACAACACATCAACAACAGTTACAGAAGTTCCCTTCAAAGATGAGCAAGCCCTAGCTCAAGCAGAACTGAACAATTATATCGAATCCCAAGCCGAAGCTGTAGCCCCAACCCAAGACCCCCTGACTGCTCGTGATCGTCGGATTATTGGCGAGATTATCGAAGTCCAACCCGAATCCGTCCGTACCATCTGGATAGAGAGCGGGATTACCGTATGGGTGCAGTTAGTCGCTGGCGGACGACTACCATTTGATCGGGACTGGTTCGCAAAAAGAGTTGCAGAAGTCAAAGCGACACTTCCAGAAACTCCATTGGAGCGCAATGAACGTCTCAGCGATGAATTAGAAGAAGCTTGTGTCAAGTTCAACCTGTGGCATCCCCAGATTGATTGGTTGTCCTTCAGTACTAAACTTTACCGAAATAATCAGCTAGTAGGCTACATCGGTTGCAATCTTGAGGGTTGGTATTCCAGACCCCGCACATACGGCATGAACAGATTCGCGTCGAGTGCAGAAGAAGCGATTACGTTTTTGGGAGTCCGACCAGCTGTAGCAGCGTAACCACTGACATTAAAAGGGCGATTGCACATCAAGAATTGTAATCGCCTTTACAGCGTAATAGGTAACAAACATCACAATGGCATACATCACAGAAACTACGCCCTCTCTTCAGGTAGCTGAGTTGGATGATTCACCAGAGAAAATTTTTCTACCGCCAACAGACTCGAATGCAGAGATTATCGAAATCCCTGGTTACACGCTCGTTTACGTCAATGGAGCCTGCCCCAAAAATTATCGGGTCTATAAAGGTCATTCAATGATTGGGGTGATATTTCAGCACATCACCCACTGGTCTAACGCTATGGATCAGATTCGGTACGCTCAAGCAGCAAAAGCAGCAGTTGGGTTGGATGACTTCATGAAAGTAGCAAATAAATCCAGAGTTACAGATAAAGCCATAGCAGCATAGTTAACTTCACCAATTACAACCATGCAACCAACAATAACAATTCCACACGGTTGGAAATACCCTCGTTTTACTTTAGGACAACGTACAGAGCAGGGAATTATCATCGGCATCAAGTATTACCTAAGCGATAGTCTTTTAGCTCACGAATACGAGTCAGGCTGGCGTTATCTAGTCATGCCTGATATCAATTCCATTGATGAAGGAAATCACTTAGAGAACGAGATTAAATTACTGACACCGCAGGAATTGAGAGCAGAGATTCAGACTGAAATAGAAAAATGTCTACGCCAACTTGAACTGCTTAAGTACGAATTAAAAGCAATTCCTGGAGGTCTAGCTGATGGTTAAATCGCTCAAAAACTGCTCTGACCTCACGGCTGCTAGCCTGCTGCTTTTCTTGCGCCGCTATGGTGGTTCTGCTCCTTTGCACAGCATTAATTTCTCACGAACAGTAATCCAATCATTACTCGATAGAGAACTAGTACGAGTGCAGAATACCAAACACGGTTTTTTGCTGACAATTACACAAGATTCCGACAAATTGCCGACGAACTAAGCCCATTAACTCATTCAAACAAACACAGCCATCACTTTGCAATCATGGAAACTATCAAAATCAACAACAGCGTTTTTCTCATCCCACCCAGCCAACCTAAACTGCAAGCCAACTGTGCCAAAGAATACGGTCAATTCCTTCTAGATTGCCCTCCAAAAATCACAATCTTAGAAGCACAAGCCGGCGGATATCTCAAAGGGAACAAGGCTGACTTTGCGATTGCCATCTCACGCCCTGACCGCTTACTCACAATCAACGAAAACTTTACCAATGAACCCTTTACCGAGCTATGGGTGATTCCTGTAACTGGTGGGTTAAAAGACCAGTTCAAAGGGCCAGCCTCAATGCTGCTTTGTTTCTTGATGCACCGCCGTAGCAAGGACTCGTTTGCTGCACTATACAATCACTTCGCCCATCGTGCTTTTCAATCGTGGTGTGAAGAGGGAATGGCGGGAGATCCAAAAGAGTTTTGTTATAGCGCGATCGCTAGCGTACTCAAAAACTACATCTTCTGTGCAGAATTTCAGAAAGTAGAAGGAGCGCTGGGAACTTATTGGTTTATTCAGTGGAGTTACCGCAACCCGGAATCTGATTTTGAAAAGGATGCTTTAGTTGCAGCAGAGATGATTCGCTCTGGTGCGGAGTCGGGGGCGGCATTGCACTGGGTAACTAACGAGACTTACGAACGTTGGGCAGAGAACGCAAATAAGACGGCTTTAGCACTACCATCTGTGTCTGAAACTGAAGCCAGAGCATCTCTACAACCACAGAATCAGCAGGTATTGCCGCAAGGTAAAAAGCGGTAATTGATAACAAACAAAGGCGATTCAGCTTTGAGTCGCCACTAGCCTAAATATTCAATTTATCAGTAACTATGGAGGTTAACAAATGAAGAAAAAATGGACTCCCCAAGAGTTAGAAATTCTTGATGAAATGTCTGAAGCTTACACACCTAAACAGATAGCATACAGACTTAGAAGACGAGGCTATCATCGCACAACTTTAGCTGTTCATAAAAAGCTCTATGCGTTGGGTTATTCTGCACGTCCCACTCTCGACAATTATAGTTGTAACCAAATTGCTCAAGCTCTTTCATTGAACCCCTGTACTGTAGCTAAATGGGTAAAACGAGGCTGGCTCAAAGCTATTCGGCGTTCTGCGACTAATTACCTCGTTAAGAGTCGGGATTTAAAACGGTTTTTCAAGAATCCTCCACATTCTATTAAAAAGCGGATTTTGAGGATAGATCCGCAGATTATTCGGTATTTAGTGGGGTAGCCACTTTTGCCATTGAAGCTGAGGGTTTTCAAAGATAAGACAACTAATGAGGCGAAATAAATGCCCACTCTCACGTATATTAAAGGATTGCCAACTCCAGCAGGAGAATTAAATAGTTTAGGACTCACAGAGTTTGAGATGTTTTTGACTGCTTACAGTTCGGTATTCCATAAAGCAGCGTGTGAGACAGCTAATCACCTTTTAGCAGTAAATAGCTTTCATGAATCTAGTTGGAATACTTATTTACAGAAGACTTATGGTATATCAAGGCGACAGGCCAGTGGTGCAATTAGTTTTGCTCAAGGTGCGGTTGATGCCTCTAAAGAACACCGTAAGCTCCACATCAAAACACTGGAAGGTAAACTAAGATCGCTCAAATATTGGATTACCAAGTCAGAGAAGAGGTTATCTGATTCTACTAAGTTCTACGCTAAAAAGAACTGGCGTAATTCCAAAACTGGATGTCGATTTCCATTATCATGCTCTCTGAAGTTCCGTAACACTAATTGGAATAATTTACGTTTTCAGATCCATAATAAAAAGCGTCGGGCTTACAAATTAGCTAAACAAATCGAACACTTAAGAACTTCCTCCTTTCAAACAATTATTCCTAGAAATCAAGTATTTGTAGTTGGTTCCAAAGATGAAAGCTTTGGTAATCAAGTTTGTCAATGGGATGGTCATACTCTAAAATTCCGTGTCCCAGCTTGTCTAGAATCACGGTTTGGTAAACAAGTCATAACTAAGTTAGGCAACTTTGACCGTAATATCAACAGGTTGCCCAAGGATGGAGCTAAAACATGGCATTTCTTTCGCAAGCACAACAAATGGAATGCAGCAGTAAAATTTACACCTGTACCAGTCAATCGAGTTTCCCGGCATTCTGCTTATGCCTGCATTGGGATTGATATGAATCCTGGCTCCATCGGCTGGGCATATATTGATAAAGATGGTAATCTCAAATCTCATGGTCAAATCCCCCTACAGATGGGATTACCATCAGGCAAACAAGACGCTCAGATTGTTCATGCTTGCTTACAACTGGCGAGATTAGCTCAAACTTTCTCTTGTCCAATTGTTTGTGAAAAATTAGACTTTTCTACCAAGAAAGAGCAACTGGGAGAACGTGGGAGAAAGTATGCTCGGATGCTTTCTGGTTGGGCATATAGCCGTTTTTACCAATTACTAGACAGTATTTTCAGCAATCGTGGCATTTACTTAATGAAAGTCAATCCAGCCTATACCAGTCTCATTGGTATGGTGAAGTATGCCCGACAATATGGGCTACCTTCTGACTGTGCTGCGGCTCTAGCCATTGCACGGCGTGGTATGCGATTGACTGAAAATATTCCCGGCTCCATAACCGCCTATCTCTCCGTGAAGGATGGAAAGCACGTATGGAGCCTCTGGAACCAACTAAATAAATTAATTCGGAAATCTAGCATCAAGCGTCACAACTTCTATGCTATCTCTAACTGGGGGTCTTTGGTCAAGCGATTGTCGGAGCAATCTGACAAGAGCAAGCTACGGCACTAAAGATGATTTCTTGGAACATATACCGCTAAGTTCCCTTTGTACAATTTTGCCTATTGTGGGTAATTTTGTTCAAGTTTTTATAAGCGGGAAGAAAGATCCGAGCCAGTCTTTGACACTGATGGCTCTCCAGTTATCTCTATTGAAGCTGTAGCCTTGAGAGATGCCTTAGTCGATAAGTTAGCAACTCTTGATCCAATTCCTGGTGCATTAGAACAACTGCTGTGGCATTTTGGTCACAAGCAAGTGGCTGAAGTAACTGGTCGCAGCAAACGAGTTCTGAAAGATGAATCTGGACGTTTGTTCGTTGATTCACGGGGTACTGGTGCGAATATTGCTGAAACTGCTGCATTCATGCAGGGTGACAAACAAATCCTCATCTTCAGTGACGCTGGTGGTACGGGTCGCAGCTATCACGCTGACCTCAACGCTGTGAATAGGAGACGGCGATCGCATTATTTGTTGGAAGCCGGCTGGAGAGCAGACAATGCAATTCAAGGGCTTGGACGATCGCACAGAACCAACCAAGCATCTGCGCCCGTGTTCAGACCAGTCACGACGAACGTTATAGGTGAACGCCGATTCATCAGCACTATTGCTCGACGGCTGGATAGCTTGGGCGCACTCACAAGGGGGCAAAGGCAAACCGGAGGCAATGGGATATTTGAGGCTAAGGATAATCTGGAATCGAACTATGCAGAACACGCCCTGTATGAATTATTCAGACAAATATACCAAGGTCGATTTTATGAAGTGCCACTAGGGACTTTTGAGCAAATGACTGGACTGTGCTTAACCTCTCATGAAGGCGGGATGAAAATCGATCTCCCACCCCTGCGTCAATTCCTCAATCGACTTCTGGCTTTACGCATTGATATGCAAAATATCATTTTCGAGCGTTTTGAGTTGTTGCTAAGTCAACAGATTGAAACAGCGATCGCTGCTGGTGTCTATGAAATGGGGGTGGAAACTTTACGGGCTGAACGGTTTACTGTTGACAGCCAGGAAGCTGTGTACACCCACCCTGCCACAGGTAGCGTAACGAACTATCTCAAGATAGAACGCACTCAGAACAATAACATCAGAACTGCTGACGAGATGTTAGAGTTCGCCACTCAATATCAAGGAAGGCTCATGATCAACTCCAAGTCAGGCAATGCTGCTGTATCAATTCCGACACATAGTATCTACGACGCGGATGGTGGTGTTGTCCCAAGAGTTTTGCTGATTCGTCCACAGAAAGAAACTCGCGTACCAGTCCAAGACTTGGAATCTTCCACATGGGGGCAAGTTTCTATTGATGCGTTTACTGCTGCTTGGTCTACTGAAGTAGACGCACTGCCCAAGTTCACAACCGATTACCTGCATTTGGTGACTGGTATTCTATTGCCTATCTGGAAAATACTACCACAGCAGAATAGTCGAGTATTCCGACTACAAACCAGCGATGGACAAAAGATTCTCGGTCGTGTGGTCAATGCTCAGGATATCCAGTCGGTGGCTGAACAACTCGGACTCAAGAACAAGCTGTTAAGCCCACAGGAGTTAGTCTCTTTAGTGCTAAACGAAGGCTATTCCCAGCAGTTACCGGGTGGCGTTACTTTACGGCGTTCTTATATTGCCACAGAACCTCGCATAGAACTGGTTAATGCTATCTCACTGGCAGAGCGACTGGTAGCTATTGGATGTTTCACCGAGATCATCAACTGGAAAAAGCGGGTATTCATTCCGGTTTCAGACAAAGCCCCATCTATTCTCGCGGCTGTGATTGAAATTTTGTGATAAGTCAAAAGCTGATGTATCTAATAAATACATCAGCTTATTTTTCGCTCAAACACGGGTGTGATTTTATTGTACGAAATGAAGGTAAGCGGACGATTTTTCGAGGTAATCTACAGACGAGTGAGGAGATATTTCCACTTTCAGAAGAACGTGCCAGTGAGCTAGAAGTTATGATTTTAGAGAAGGAACGATTACTTCACAGGGAACATGAGCCATCACATGATGGACACCATATTAGCAGTCATAATATTGAGTTAAACTGAAGTAGCAAAAAAAATTCTGTAAATGTACTAAATGGCACACCCACTTTTATTAAATTTCAATTACCTCTGAAACCGCGATAATAATTCTTCACGGTCAGCCTGTAAAAGTAAGCCAAGATATTCTTCCCTAGATAACTGCATTAACCGAGGAATAATTGCCTCTAACTCACTATCTAAATTTCCAAAACGTACTTTTAAAAGCGTCGAAATTGTTTCCCTCCTTTCGATTTCCACGCCTTCTTGTTGCCAACTTGTTACAATCTGCATAACTTCCTCCCTTTCATCTAATCCCATTGTACTAATCACCGCTTGAAAAACCTGCTTCTCAGTATCATCAAGCTGCAAATAAGTATCAACAAACCCCGAAATTAATTGCATCCGTGCTGGATCTAACCTTAAAGTTGTCAGTAACCGCAAACATTCTGCCTTCACCTGCGGACGTTCTGACACCGCAATATTCATCTTCGCCATCAACGCCGCTGCCACTGGATTGTATTGCGTTAGAAAATCCCGCCAACTTAAGCGATTTAATTGAATTGCTGCAAACTGAAATTCCAGTACCTTTAAATTGGGAAACGTCACACGATAATTTTGAGATTCAGCACGTTTTGGTTCGTCGAAAGAGAAAATCACAACTGGATAAATTGGTAAATCATATTTTTCATGCAAGCGTGCAAAATACTTAAACATCCGCTTGGCAAATTCTGACTCAGTATAAGACTGATTTTCAACGTGAATTAAAAAATAAGTTTTTTGTTGCTGATAACGCACCTGCGCCAGTAAATCAATTTCTTTCTTTTCGCCAGATGTGACATCAGTAAATACATCTTGAGGTAAAAACTGGATAGAATCGCGGTCTATTTGGCTGGCTACTTGAGGTAGGAATAAATCGAGAAACTCAACAAAAAATGTAGATATTAATTCTTTGAAAAGCCTATCATGGTCAATCATTCTAGCAACTCCTCCAACACGGGGCAGATATAGCGTAGCTGACACTAGGGGCGTGCGACGTGAAATTTATTGGGGACGGAAAACGTTTTCCGTATAGTTCCAAGTTGCTTTTTAAGCCTGAATAACGAGCGTTGAACTTGATTTCGTTTGAAAGATAGAGTATAACAAAACGCAAGCATACGAAATTGCAAATAGATGAAACAAGTTGTTCTCTGGATTGGAGCCAATGCCGGAGGAGTTTCCAAAACTACACTAGCTGTTCATATTGGCTATGAAATGGCAAAGCGCGGCTTTGACGTTGTGCTACTCGACCTAGATACTAACGTTTCCATGAGTCAGTTTTGTGGATTAGACAAAGATCCACCATTAGAGCAAACAATCGCCGCAGTATTCAGCGAGGATTTTGATGGTAACTGGCCTTTACTGATGCCAGAATGGGGAAAGCCGAAGGGTAAATTACAAATATGCTTGGGTGGGCCAGTAATGATTCAAGTTGGGTCAGATTTGGCCGTTCGTAATCGCCGAGAATATGTTTTGGCAGACAGGTTTGAAGATTTTCCTTTGCCACACCAACTGGTGATTCTGGACTGTCCTGCTACATTGGGTAATCTCAATGATGTCGCACTGGCAGTAGCTACGCATATGTTAATCCTTGTTGAACTTAGTCCCAAATCATTAACAGGGGCAAATGTTTTGCTGTCTTGGTACCGAGGGGCTTGTAAAAAGTTGCGCTTAAATCCCCAACCCCAGATACTAGGATTTGTACCTACTAAGTATGATAGTGGCGAAGCAGCGCAAAGGGATTTGCTCGGTCAGTTACCAGAAATGCTTTCGCCTTTGAAGATAAAATGTTATCCGCACGTCCGCTACTCTTGCGAATTCAGTAATGCTTCTGGAAAAGGCATCCCTTTGCATTTGCATCGCTCAACACATAAAGCTATCAAGGATCTTCATCCTATCTGTCAAGAATTATCAGCTATATTGCAGGAGGATAAGGGTGACAACCAAAGGACAAAATAAGAGTTATGACTATTTCTCTGCTAATGCACAAGTAGCAGAATTTGAAGAACAATTACTTCAATCGCAACAGCGTATTGCTGAACTAGAATCACTAAATGCTCAATTACAAGCACTAGCAAGAAGTGAGAGCATTGACGATAATACTGCTAAATTCGCTGTACCAATTGATAAAATTGTTTGCAATCCTGAACAAGTACGCCGTTATTTCGATATAGATAAACTTGCTACGTTAACTGCTTCTATCAAAGAAGTGGGAGTGCAATCACCATTATGGTTGCGTCCTGAGCGGGACGGGAAGTATTTATTGATTGCGGGTGAGCGTCGCTATCGTGCAGCACGAAATGCAGGCTTAATGGAAGTTCCTGCTCTGATATTAAACGTTGATGACGCTTCCGCTCTAAAGCTATCCTTATTGGAAAATTTACAACGAGAAGATTTAAATCCGATAGAGGAAACAGAAGGAATACTAAATTTACTTTCCTGGCAAATGGATTGTACTGTCAAAGAAGTAATTGCTTTATTGAACAGGAAAGCACATTTAGATAAAAAGAAAGTTGAGTGGTCAGATGAAAACACGGAAAATGTTTTCCGTAAGCAGTGGGAAATTGTAGAGAGTGTCTTTATGACGGTAGGTAAGCTATCACCAGAAAGCTTTCGCGTTAGTCGGCTACCTCTACTAAATATGCCAATTGACGTAATAGAAGTACTACGTTCTGGGCAAATAGAATACACCAAAGCTAGAGCGATCGCCACACTGAAAGACAAAGCTAAGAGAGCTAGTTTGTTGACAAAAGCGATTGCTGAGAAATTATCTTTAGCAGATATTCGTGATTGGATCAAAGAGACGAAGGATCACGAACCTCCTTCTTTGAAGAGAGAATTTCAAGACATATCTCAGAAAATATTAAAGTCTTCACAGTGGTCAGATCCCAAAAAAGCTAAGAAGATTGCAAGTCTTTTAGAACAACTAGAATCATTGTTAGCGGATTAACAGAAAATTGGAAACTACTAGTTCAGCAAGTCCACTGAAATCAAGATGTCCATGAAATCTACTCAACGTCCGTCAAAAAGACCATCACCACAAGCTGAATCCAACGATCAAAGCTCAAAACTTGACCTTGTTGCTTATAAACCAGTAGAGAAACAGCAGCCAAGCTCTCAGTCTGACATTACTCCCAGTGTTGATCTGCCGTCAGTTGAGCAGCCAGCCCAAGCAGAAGTGATACCTCTTATAAGGTCAAAGACAAACGCTGCTGAAAAACCCCAACATTTAGAGAAAAGTAAAGCCAAACGTACCTCTGCTGACAAGAAAAAATCTAAATTACCGCAACAGCCCAAGCAACAGGGCCAATTGACAAAGAGCGATGAAGAAGAAGAGTTAGCGCCAGAACCCTGTCAGCACATGCAATTTCTGGATTGCAACTCGGATGTAGGACGTGTGATATTCGAGTGCTATCACTGCAAGCAGGGGATAATCAGCGAGTACACCGGAGATCCCGTAATGGGCGAGTACAAAGGACGACCTTCAGTGATTTTCACAAAGGTAAAATGCCCCAACTGTGAGCAAACAGCAATTAGACTGCAAGCAAGGGAAGTGCTTTCTACAACAGCGATTCCTTCACCTTGGTAGGAATGATGGCACACTCCCTCTTCAAGAGTGATTGGTGAAAGATATTTACGATTGATAATGCAAATGAGATTTTTACCTTCAATAATGACTGCACTAACGGCGTTCACACTGACTAGTTGCAGCACTACTACTGCTGAACAGTATGAAGCAACAGCACTCACCAGTTACTCCTGGCAAGTTAAATATGCCAATAACCTAACTAGTGAACCACGACCCCGCATTGAAACCTTTGCTACTACTTCGGTGCTGAATCGAAATGGAGTAAAACCACCGGGAGAAGTAATTGGCCCAGATGATCGAGGGCTATGGTGGCCTACTTTAGCGCCTCGACCAACTGTTGATGAAGTTGAACAACGTAAAAGACCCCAAGAAGAGGTAGGTAAACCTGAATTGGTGAAGAATGTAAAGTACAAATTGACCTATGGAGTGGGTAATTCTCAGCAGACCCTACCTACTAATTATGATGTTTATCGGCAAGTAGTAAAAGCTTACCCCCAAAGAACTCCTTTGGAATTGACTTTGGGTGTAAATGATAATTCAGTTGAGAAAGCTGAACCTGTAAGCAAGTGATAACGCACTCGTTACATAGTCAACAAGAAGT
>NZ_JACJTD010000106.1 GCF_014698505.1 Nostoc foliaceum FACHB-393
CTTCAGCACATAAATCCTTTAAATCTAGACTTTGCTCACATTATGCTTTAAGTTACATTGTAATACAATACTACAACACAAAATAAGATACCCTTATCTTTTATCCGATATAAACTCCGATAAAAACCACTTGCCTTCATACAGCCTTGTGTTCTAGCTATTAAAATAAATTTATTAAGCTAGAACTAAATTGAAATTATGCCACGTAAGATATGTGGACTTGGCTTTGACTGTGCCTCAATGATGTTGCAACCGGGTATTGACCCTGGAGAATGCTTCAATTATCCAACTTGTGGAGCAGCTATTAACTTGACTCCAGATGAAGAGATCGAACTAATTCGCGTGCGGGAGATTGCGTCTTACCAACGGCAACAGGAGTGGGAACGCACAGAGGAAACCTTTAGAACCACGCGCCGCGAAGCGGCAGTGATGATGCTGATGTCGAGAGGTTGTCCTCAAAGTTCTGAATCGCTGGGCGTTGCTGCACAAATGGAAGCGATCGCTGAACTTGTGGAACAGTTGCGTGAGCAATTGAATAATTTAGAAGGACACTACGTTGCCCCTCTTGGCTGTGAAGTACATCATTATAATGTGAAGCGCCCAAGTGGAGTTTATGGATACAACAAACTCACTGCATCGGAGCCAATATTTGAACCATCCGAAAAACAGCAGAAAGTGAAAGTTGTTCATTTAAGCCATGATGACGATCCGCGAAACACTGAAGCACGGCTGGGGATTGAGCGCCGAAATCAGTTAACTCGTGTACGAACCCTCTTGGCAACAACTGTGGAACTGTTACTTGAGGCAGCCAATACCCTAGACTGTTCAGTTTTCTGATGAGGAGCGCTCAGGAAAGAAGTGTGTTTTACAACATTAGGCAGTTGCTACACCAAGAAACAGTCAAAGAAACTAATCAGAGTTTTGTGCATTTAACTTGACCTTGAAATACTGCCGCTTTAGTTTCGAGTCGCCCCGGTTGGGGTACTGTTTCGAGCTTTCAAAAATAGTTATTAGTCCGCGTTTCTCCATCTCCTTAAAAAACCATTCCCATCGCTCCAAGTCGGATGGGGGCGCAGTGAATCGTAAATCGTTAATCTCACCCATTATCATCACCCCAGCTGATTTCCTCTAAAAACTCAACAGCATTATTCTCCCAGGTTTCCCCTTGTCTAGCCTGTCTAGCTTGACTATCTTCTTCAAATATCATTAAATTAGGAGGATCGAGAATATCCAAGCGTGACTCAATCAAAGCTAGGGATTGTGCTAGTGTGGCAATTTGTTTTCTATCCTTTCTAACCTCACCCATCAAACTTATCTGAATATCAACTATTCGGCGCTTCAATTCGTCTACTTCTAGCTTGGTGACAGCTAGTTTAGGTTGGGTAGCTTGGGTAGCTGGGTGAACTGTCAGGCGATTTTTTAAGGCATCCAAAACAAACTCTTTGAGAGAAATACGTTCATCTTGCGCCCGTGTCTTGACAGTCTCAAGTAATTCTTTCTCTCCCTCACCATCAAACTTGATGTTTAATTGTGGTCGGCTCATGGCTAGACTTGAGTAGCTTTGTCTACCCAAATCATAACTTAATTGCGTTCCCTCTTGGGTTGCCGTAGGTATCGCTAGTAGTCTGCCAACCCAAAGATGCGCTTGTGAGGGCTGGGGAAAGGGGAAGGGGAAAGGGGAAGGGGAAAGGGGTAAAGGATTTAAAACCTTTCCCCCTTTCCCTTTTCCCTTTACCCCGCCAAGTTCACTTGGCGAACTACTAGTTTGAGTTGTCCTTGGTCATGCGTGAATTGCTTTGACTGTCCCTGAGCGCTTACAGAATAGGGACGGGGGATTTCGCCGAATTTGTGAAAAAAGTAGGAACTAAGTTGAAATATTAATAACTTTTGGCTCAATTACTGTACCGTCCAGAAGCAAAACGATCTCACTGCGATCTAAATAATAAATATGCTTATCAATTTCTGGGGCAAACACAATATGCCAATACCATAGAAATGGCTTTGGATGAGGTTGCAGAGATTGAATCGAGGCAGCTATACATACATAAGAGTTGAATTGAGGTCGCTTTCGATAAGCTTCAGCCCGACCAATTTCAATAGCCTCGCTCATTGATAAAGGCACTGCTGACAATTCCGGATTCCAGGTGGAAACTTTTTTAAAAAGTGAAAGGGACACCTCGAAGTAAAGCTTCTTTTCTTCTATACTGCAAACTAGCAGAGTAATTATTATATCTTCAAGCATCAAAGCAAATTGTAGATTATCCTAATCAAGGAAAGAATTAATAACAAATAGGTTTAATTGTCAATATTTTGATAATTAATGATCGTATATCTAAACCTACTTGTCAATAGCATTTGAGATACCCTTACACTGAGAAATTAACGTTTATGTTTTAGTTAACATGAAAATTACCCTTCCTTTGAAAATAAAGTATGCCGAATACTTGAAATATAAAGATCAATATCTCTGTCAATTTACGAGGGTTCAACATCATAACAAACGGGATGAATATGTCCTTGCATAAGTAAGCTTGGCAAAAATCTGGGCTAATAAAAAATGATTATCAAAAATTTGAGTCATGCGTAGATTCAATCAATACGATTGAAAGGGGCGTAGGAGGTATAGATGCATGAACGCTCTGTAATCATGGGGTCTACCCACAGAAATCATCTACCCGAATATCCCGCCAGACATCAGAAACCTGCCAGCCGGAATTTCCCACCGATTGTACTGGAGGGTTGTCAAGGAGCGGAATATAATCAGGAACTCTAGGCTCAGAAGTGATTACTGGTTTCTCCTCAACTTCAACCACAGGGGCAGTAAAATTGTCAGTATTAGCTTGAAGAAGTTGGTCTTCTGCTTCTTCGATCAACTTCATCTGTTTCAGAGTAAGCTTGTCGGATTTTTTAATGATCTTCTTAATATCTGTATCATTAGAAGTTTTCATTGGCTGTTCCCTTGAAGGCATTGGCAAAAAAGTTGTCTGAGTAAATTTGGGAGAAGTTATATATAAATAATTTGCACGGAATTAACAAGGTACACCAAATCGATGGAAAATACGAGTCCCTTGCAGAAGAATTTATTAATTGTGTACAAATCTGTTTTCGGGTAGATGTCCCAGCATAATCTGTTGCACAGATGCAAGTATTAAGCGTAAGCGTAGCTCGCCGCAGGCATCGCTTCTTTCCTTATAACTGTACTTCAAGATTGTTTTGCGGTTTTGACTCCTAATAAGCAGATAATGGATGGTTGAGAGTTCTCGCTCATTAGGAACAGCGTTGAGAAACTTATTAGGTGAGAAAGGCACAATCTTAGTAGTAGATGACGAAGCCAGCATTCGCCGAATTTTACAGACGCGGTTAGAAATGATTGGCTACAGCGTAGTTACAGCTAGTGATGGTGAAGAAGCTTTGTCAGCTTTTCGCTTGTTGACCCCTGATTTAATAGTTCTAGATGTAATGATGCCAAAGCTAGATGGCTACGGTGTGTGCAAAGAATTACGGAAACAATCAGACGTACCAATTATCATGCTCACAGCTTTAGCAGATGTAGCAGACCGAATCACTGGGCTGGAACTCGGTGCTGATGACTATATGACAAAACCTTTCTCACCCAAAGAACTAGAAGCTCGAATTGCCTGTCAACTAAAACGGCGCTCCCACAAAACTAGTATGAATACTATTCCTAACTCTTTTATAATTCATACAGGCGACCTGAAAATCGATATAAGTAAGCGGCAAGTCCATAAAAATGAGCAACGCATTCGGTTGACAGGTATAGAATTTAGCTTACTAGAGTTGTTAGTGAATGATTCGGGAAAGATTTTTTCGCGGTTAGAAATATTACGGCAATTGTGGGGCTTTGTACCAGAGATGAGTACAGACACCCGTGTGGTAGATGTGCATATTTCACGATTACGGACAAAGGTAGAATCCGACCCCAACGATCCAGAATTTATTATCACAGCAAGAGGTAGTGGTTATTTTTTCCCTCGAATTGTTGAATCAGAACAAGAATAACAGAAAAATATGAGTAAGCTCATCTTAATTACAGGCATAAGTAAAAGTCTAGGTTATGCGATGACCGAGGGTTTTATTCAACAGGGACATACTGTTATTGGTTGTGCCTTAAAACCCAAAGATAACGGAATTCCCTTAACTGTACATTAAAGAGTAAATCTCAATTGTAATCGTTACCCTGCGGTGCAGACAGTTGAATCATTTCAGAGAACCGTGAATACTTAACCACATCAGTAGCAGGATAATCCTCTGATATTGCAATTAAGCCAATTTTTATATCCTCGAAATAAATCACACCCCCAATACGTCCTTCAAGAAAGAAAGCTCCATGAAATAAATGATATTGAGCGATGTAGATTAGCAAAAAGTCACTAATCTTTATTGCCCTATTAAACATCTGGTGACAAGTTTTTTGGAGGACAGCATCTAAATATTGATTAGCGGCAGGCTCACCCAGGTCAGTGAATGCTGGCAGATCCGCAAAATGATCCATATAAAATAGCCAGATATCGGACAAGTCTGCGTCATTCGTCAGTTTTCGCTTAAGTTCTTGCAATCGGTCGATATTCATATTGTGAATATTGAGTAGATGGAATAAACAGACAGTACTGTTAAAAGTTATCAATTATTTTTGCATTAATGGGGGATAAAGAATCGCCACCAAAGGTTTATAGCAAATTGTGGGGGACTTAGATCGCGGGATAAATAGACCACTGATAACTTGTTCACTGTTAAAAAGCTACCGAGTGCGATCGCATAAAAATATGGGATTTGGCTGTTGCAGAGCATGAGTATAGGCTAGATAGCAACTTGAGATAAGCTAATATTGTCCTTAAGAATGTTTATCTCTCCAGTCGAAAGTACTTTAGCTTTCATACTATGTAGCTCACTTAGGATAGCGTTAGCATCCGAGGGATTAAACTTGAAGTACTCAGTTAAACTACCAATGCGATAATTGTAATTATGATAGCGGTGTTTAAAATATAGTTCGACATTCCCCCTGTGTGGCCAAGTTCCAAGTATTTGAATAGCAACAGTTTTATAAGGGATAAATAAATCTGCTTTTATTTCTACCAATCGTTGTTGGATAGGTCTAGTAGTAACTCCTATCTTGTACAAAGTGCCAATGTGTGTTTGAATCTCTAAAAAATACAAATTACAAGATAAAATTCGTTGAAATTGAGCGCGATAAAGTGTTAAGTCAGTAAGGCAATATAACTTATCTGCTGCATTTTTATATAAAGCGTGTTTGGCTGCTAGCTCCAGTTTCAACAGCTTTTTGAGCAATAGTGGCTCTTGCACTTGGTTAAACAAATCAAATTCTAACGCCCCAACAGGAATTTTACCCAAATTCGTAAATTCATAAGCTGGAGGAGTTAAATAGATATTTTTGTGGAACATAAAGGCTTTAATAAGCCCTGGAGTAACTAAACCAGGGCTAATAGGATAATTGATTGAGCCGTATTCTTTCCAAAGCAATTTTAATTGTGCTAAATCTTTACGTGATAGATAAATATTGAAATTATCATATAATGGTAAAATCGGAAAATCACGGTTAGCCACAGGCAAGCAGGTGGCTGACGAATGGGCAAAGTGATGTTGCTTGACCTTACCTTTCTTAGCAGTTAGCCCACCGTAACAGTAAGGGCATAAAAGCTCAGTCTTACCACTACCAACATCTTCAACACAGACTAATTGTCCATCTGGAGCTACACCAAATTTGAGCCACATTGCTACACTTACTCATTAACAGAAAAACCAATCGGGGCTGATAGTAGAAAGTTCAAGCAGGCTTTAAATAATTTGCATATCTACAAAATTTGCTTCAAACTAGTGCTAGTGTACTATAAGATTTCTAATTTAGGATTTAATTTGCTCGTGGCATAGTGCGTAAAAAACGAGACTGCTTGTGACAAAGCTACCCTTGGGACAAGAATCTGCCGCTAGAACCAGGAAAATAGTTCACGTTGATATGGACGCTTTCTACGCATCAGTAGAGCAGAGGGACAACCCTAGCTACCGAGGCAAGCCGTTAGTAGTCGGTGGCAGCCCGAATCAACGAGGCGTAGTTGCAGCAGCCAGTTATGAAGCTCGTAAGTTTGGCATTCACTCAGCCATGCCATCAGTCACGGCAATCGCTAAATGCCCTGGGCTTATCTTTGTCAGACCGAGATTCGACGTTTACCGAGAGATTTCTACTTCAATCCACGCCATATTCAAACGCTACAGTGATTTAGTGGAAGGGGTTGCACTAGATGAAGCATATCTAGATGTTACTGAGAACCGACAAAATATCCCCTACGCTTCTACTATCGCAAGACACATCAAAACTGCGATTTTCCAGGAAACGAAATTGACGGCAACCGCAGGTGTGTCGATTAACAAGTTTCTGGCAAAAATGGCATCAGGGCAGAACAAGCCGAATGGGTTGACAGTGATTTTACCAGAGCAAGCGATCGCCTTTGTAGAACAGCTGCCGATTGAGAAGTTCCACGGCATTGGAGAGGTTACAGCAGCGAAAATGCACTCGCTCGGCATTCATGCTGGCGCAGACTTAAAGGAGCGATCGCTGACTGACCTAATACACCACTTTGGTAAAGCCGGTCATTATTACTATAAGATTGCCAGAGCAGAAGATGACCGCCCAGTTGAAGCAAATCGAGTTCGTAAGTCCATCGGTGCAGAAACCTCGTTTGCACAAGACTTAAGCGATATCAGCCAGATGTTGCAAGAACTCGAACAGATTGCCCAAATTGTCGAGCAACGGTTGGAGCAGCATGAAACGCGAGGACGCACATTAACTCTGAAAGTCAAGTTTTCTGACTATCAGCGGTTAACCCGTAGTAAGACAATGCTTGCTCCCATCAGTGAACTCTCTACGATTTTCGAGATAGCCAAAGTGCTGTTTGAGTCGATTGAACTGGAGAATCGTAGTATCAGATTGTTGGGGATTTCTTTGTCTAACCTTGATAATCAAAAACAAACCAAAGTCATTCAACTGCCACTATTTCAGAATGGGAACATCATATTTTAGGCTAGGTTTAGCCCGCACTTATACATACTTTAACTGCGCTCAGTACAAGAAGCTCAATTACTGTTGAAAGCATTTTACAAGCTCATTAGTGACTGCAATTGCGTGTCTGAATGCTTAGGGAGATTTTCCCTCTTGCCTGAGTGGTTGGCGCAAGCCTGCATTCTTATGGTGAGTCAAGGAACTAAGAATCCACGTCTATGAGAGAGCGGGGAGTGCCAATAAGTAGAGCTTATACCTAATGGTAGATATTTTGCTGTATATCACACCTGTTATAGTCAAATAGCTTAAGCGAAGAAGGCAAAACTAAATGGCGGCTGTAAAGCCTGTAGAAGTTGCAGCATTAATTCGGGAAACTCGACAGCTACTGCAACTATCCCAAGTGAAGTTTGCAGAGAAACTTGGTGTGTCATTTGGGAGCGTCAATCGTTGGGAAAATGGACGAACCCGACCAATTCCTTTAGCACTCAAGCAGATTGAAACACTGCTGCATAATATGGGAGAAGAGGGTGAGGAAGTGTTGGTCAAATACTTTAAAAATCAGGGGTAGCAGGGATGTCATCTAACAGAGAAGGCATGACTGGCAGAAGTATTTTTATTGAGGGTGGCGAGGTTGGAAACCTGATGCGATCGCTCGATTGGTCACAGACTCCTTTAGGTGATGTAGCTAATTGGCCCCAGAGCTTACGGAGCGCGATTAGCATATTGCTGCCTTCTAAAGCCCAGATTTGCCTGTTTTGGGGAACGGAATTAATCACGATTTATAATGATGCTTATAGTCCTGCCATTGCCTCAAAGCATCCTTGGGCATTAGGTCGCCCAGCTAAGGAAGTATGGAGCGAAGTCTGGAATGTTTTAGAAGATTTGGTTAATGGAGTTATTGCAACAGGAGTTGCATTCTGGGCGCAAGATTATTTATTTTTCCTGAATCGATATAGTTATATAGAGGAAACTTACTTCGATATCTCCTACGACCCTGTGCGAGACGAGAGCGGGAGCGTGGGAGGAGTATTTTGCATTGTAAGTGAAACAACAGGACGCGTCCTGGGAGATCGCCGTTTACAAACTCTGAGCTTACTGGCGAGCGAAACGGCTCAAGCAAAAACTGTAGAAGCAGCAAGCTTAAGTGCAATCCAATCTCTAGCAACAAATTCTTATGATATTCCATTTGCCATGCTGTATCAGGTGGAGGCAGATGGCAGTAATGCAAAGCTGGTTGGAACTACTGCTGCAATCGAGCAAATAGAAGCAATACCATCGAGAGTGAACTTAACTCAGCAGAGTGATGCGTGGAAACTCAACCAAGTTTATCAGACCAGGGAAGCAGCAATCATTGATGATTTGACAACTCGGTTTGGGGCTTTGCCCAAAGGAGCTTGGGATAAATCTCCCTCGGAAGCTTGGGTCGTGCCGCTGATCCCATCTGGACAACAACAAATAGTTGGATTACTGGTATTGGGCATCAATCCACACCGTGCTTTCGAGCAGGAGTATAGAAAGTTCTTTGATTTGATAGTAGGTAATGTAATAAGTGCGATCGCCAATGCACATGCTTATGAAGAAGAACACAAACGCCTTGAGGCACTAGCAGAACTGGATCGAGCTAAAACGACCTTTTTCAATAATGTCAGTCATGAATTTCGCACTCCTCTAACGCTGATGCTGTCGCCGCTCAAAGAAACGTTAACCGAATTAGATGGAATTATTCCAGCTAAAGCAAAAGCACAATTAGAGATGGTGCAGCGCAATGGAATACGACTACTCAAGCTTGTGAATACTTTGTTAGATTTCTCACGCATTGAAGCCGGACGCACGATAGCTAGCTATGAACCAATCGATTTAGCTAAATACACCGCAGAACTAGTAAGCCTCTTCCAATCTGCTGCTGAGTCTGCGGGATTAGAATTAGTTGTAGATTGCCCTCATATAGCAGAACTTGTTTACGTGGATCGGCAAATGTGGGAGAAGATTTTATTAAATTTGCTCTCGAATGCATTAAAGTTCACGTTTGAAGGAAAGATTACAGTTTCTTTGCACTTGCTTGGGAATATAGTGTCATTGGCGGTGTGCGACACGGGTACTGGTATTCCAGCACAAGAGGTTCCCCGGTTATTTGAGCGGTTTCATCGAGTTGAAGGTGATAAAGGACGCACCTTTGAGGGAACGGGTATTGGGCTGTCGCTAGTCAAAGAATTAGTCCATCTACATGGTGGGACGATTACGGTTGACAGCACGTTAGGTCAAGGAAGTACCTTTACTGTGCAATTGTCAACTGGAACGGCTCACTTACCGCAAGATCGTCTCAAGACTGACCAAAACAGTGTTTATAGCGTTGCTGGTGCAACGTCTTATGTTGAAGAAGCTTTAGGTTGGCTTCCGAAAGAAGGTGTTGAGCAAGATTTTTCTTCTGCCTCAGATAGCCCCCCTACTTCTTTTGCCCGAATTCTCCTGGTGGATGATAACGCAGATATGCGCGATTATTTGCAACGGATTCTTAGCGAGTACTACACAGTGGACGTAGCTGTTGACGGTGAAACTGCTCTAGCCGTTGCATACAATACCCCCCCGGATCTAATCCTCAGCGATGTGATGATGCCAAGAATGGATGGCTTTGAGTTGTTGCGGCAGTTACGAGGTGATTCTAGAACACGTGAAATTCCAATATTGTTGTTGTCTGCCCGTGCTGGAGAAGAATCGGCAGTCGAAGGATTAGAGGCTGGGGCAGATGATTACTTGGTGAAGCCATTCAGCCGACGCGAATTGCTAGCGCGGGTTGCCGCGAATTTAGAATTGGGACGAGTGCGCCTTGCTGCTAGTCAGCAGCGCTTTCGCTTCCTGGCTGAATCCATTCCTCAAATGGTTTGGACGGCTAATGCCATCGGGCAGGTGGATTATTGTAGCCCTCGGTGGCGTGACTACACCGGATTAGCCCTTTTGCAAATCCACGGGTTCGGCTGGCAAGACCTGATCCATCCAGAGGATCGAGAACACACTATCTCGGTGTGGACTCAAGCAGTTGAGACGATCAAGAGCTACGAGGTTGAACATCGCTTGAGACAGGCTGATGGAACCTATTGTTGGCATCTCACTCGTGCTTTACCAATGCTGGGTGAAAACAATCAAATCATTCGCTGGTATGGCACTTGCACAGACATCAGTGAGCGAAAACTTGCAGAGTCAGCCTTGCGTAGCTCTGAAGAACGCTATCGAACGCTGTTTGAGTCTATTGACGAAGGCTTTTGCGCGATCGAAATGCTGTTTAATGAAAACGGCACGCCGAACGATTACCGCTTTTTAGAAATCAGTCCGTCGTTTGAAAAACAAACCGGACTCAAGGATGCACTTGGCAAAAGGATATGCCAGCTTGCTCCGAATCATGAAAAGTATTGGTTTGAAATTTACGGGCAAGTCGCTATAACGGGCGAACCCATTCGCTTCGAGAATCAAGCTGTTGCCTTAGACCGTTGGTTTGATGTTTATGCATTTCGTATTGGGCAGCCAAAATACCGAAAAGTTGGTGTCCTTTTCAAAGACATTAGCGATCGCAAATTTGCCGAAGCAGCCCTGCGAAAAAGTGAAGAGCTAAAGGAACGAATTTTAGAGAGCAGCCAAGACTGCATCAAAGTTTTAACCTTAGACGGGCGGCTAATCTACTTGAATCAAGGCGGGCTGAACCTTTTAGAAATTGATGATCCTGCGTCTTTATTTAACGCTGAGTGGATTAATTTTTGGCAAGGCGAAGACCAAGAAAATGCTTTGGTTGCACTTGCTGCCGCATCATTGGGCAATATCGGTCAATTTCAAGGCTACTGCCCCACGGCAAAAGGCAAGCCGAAATGGTGGGATGTCATTGTCACGCCAATTCGAGATGCATCAGGGCAAGTTGTCCAACTCTTGTCAATCTCACGAGATATCACCAAGCAAAAGTTTGCCGAAACTGAACGCGAACAACTGCTTGAGCGTGAGCAAGCTGCTCGTCAGCAAGCTCAGACAGCGAATAGAATTAAAGATGAGTTCTTGGCAGTGCTATCCCATGAATTACGCTCGCCCCTTAACCCGATTTTGGGTTGGACGAGTTTGCTTCGCAAAGGCTCTTTAGACAAGAGCAAAACTGCTTATGCAGTGGAAACCATTGAGCGTAATGCTAAACTCCAGGTGCAATTAATTGAAGATTTGTTGGATATTTCTCGCATTTTACAGGGTAAACTGAGTTTGAATGTGATGCCCGTCGATCTGGGTGCAGTGATCCGAGCCGCTCTAGAAACTGTTCGATTAGCAGCAGTAGCCAAGTCACTGCGAATTCAGACAAAAATTCCATCCACGCTTGTCACGATTAGCGGAGATGCGGTCAGGTTGCAGCAGGTGCTGTGGAATCTGTTATCAAATGCAGTCAAATTTACGCCGAATGACGGTAAGATTACAGTTGCTTTAAAAATAGCTGGAACTGATGCCCAAATTACTGTCAGCGACACTGGAAAAGGTATTAATCCTGACTTTATCCCCTATATCTTTGAACATTTCCGGCAAGAGGATGGGGCAACGACCCGTAAATTTGGCGGATTGGGATTGGGACTAGCGATCGCACGGCAAATTGTCGAACTGCACGGAGGCAGTATTCAAGCCGAGAGTTTAGGTATTGAACAAGGGACAACTTTCACCGTGAAGTTGCCCTTGCCCAAGCATAATGATTACCGAATAAGCAATCAACTAATTGACGATACGCTTACGTCTTTTACTTTGCCGTTGCTGAATGTGAAAATACTTGTTGTTGACGATGAATTCGACACCCGCGAGTTAGTTGTCTTTGTTTTTGAGCAGGCAGGAGCAATTGTTACCTCTGTACCATCGGCAAGTGAAGCATTGTCAGTTTTAGTCGAGTTCAAACCTGATGTGCTGGTCAGTGATATTGGAATGCCAGAAATGGATGGTTATATGCTAATACGTAAAATTCGGGCGATGTCACTCAATAAGCCAATTCCAGCGCTCGCACTCACTGCTTATGCTGGAGAGATTAACTCTAAGCAGGCAGTAGATGCTGGATTTCAACGGCATATTTCTAAACCAATCGACCCAGACATACTTGTGCAAACTGTTGTAGCTTTAATCTCTTGTAGATAATATTACTGCTTAATTTGTATTTAACTGTAACACTGAGATAGTAACTGCTAAAGTTTAAGCAATTTTAGCTCGGAATTTCTAAAATTTTCCTAATAATAAGAACTTCATTCAGAGATAATGTTTATAGGTTATAAATGATGGATTTGCAAGAGAGCAGCCTGAACATATTCTATTACGGCATCTAAGGTTGGAACAAGCACTATACCGCAGACTTCAGGCAGATGGATTAACTGTGATCAACACCTATCGGCATCTAAAGTTGGAGGAGAAAGCCCGTTGTTTAATAATTGTTTCCTCCTTCTCTCTAAATCAGTCAAGCAACGGTTAGAGCAGCATGAAACGCGAGGACGCACATTAACATTGAAAGTCAAGTTCTCTGACTTTCAGCAGCTAACCCGCAGTAAGACAATGCTTGCTGCCGTCAGTGAACTATCTACGATTTTTGAGATAGCCAAAGCGCTGTTTGAATCGATTGATTTGGAAAACCGCAGTATTAGGTTGCTGGGCATTTCCTTGTCTAACCTTGATAACGCCAAACAAACCCAAGTAATTCAACTGCCACTATTTCAAAATGCAGGCATTATATTTTAGCGTAGGCTAGCAAGAACCGCAGGCATCGCGCTGTTTAAATACTGACTCACCCACGACAAAAATCATCAACTCTCAACTCGCGCCAAACATCAGACGGTTGCCACCCAGAGTTACCAACAGAGCGTAGGGGGCGATAGTGTTCAGAAATGTATTCGGATTCGGAAGCGTAGTCTTCAATGTACACAGGTGAATTTGGTTCAATCACTATTTCAGAAATATTTTGGCTCTCAGGCATCTCAATAGGTTGAGTCGGTGGTGGGGTTACTTCTGTTTTCTTGCGAACTGAGTTAGGTTTTTTTTTGATGAGTCGTTTCATATCTATAGGAATCATTCGGCTTTCCACAAAGAACGGATATCTTAGAATACAAGAACTTATCAACGACTCAGAGGCATTTTGCCAGAAAATTGTATGGGCGTGGATTGCTTTTTAGGGACGGGAGCCAGTTTGATTTGGCATTGATACAACTCGATCGCTATACCCCCCAATCACCCATTCAGGTAATAGTTGCTCAAAACGACCATTTTTTCTTCTCTGTATACAAAGGCGAAAATGAGAAGTTGATTGTCTCTTGGGTTGCGATTGTTGCCATTGAGCAGTGCCAATAAATTTATATATTTTATTGAGATGAATAACTCATTGCCTTGCTAAAACGATTTATTTACTTTTCCCTGACTTGGCAAAAATTTTTAATTATTTTTTAATATTTCCATTAGGTGATGCCCTCAAACCCTCACAGCCCCTTATTACTCAAGATACAAATTAACTATTTCCTCTCAAGTATCTTTAGGTAGAACTTATAAATTTATAGAATTCGTAGGATTTTAAACGGAAACTTATTTTAGTTGATGTAGTTTCAAAATAAGACTTATATTATCTGTTGAACAATGCCAAATAATTACTTTACATCAATAGAAGAAAGAGAAAAAATATTTTGCACAGAACTGGTTAAGTACGGTGTGGAGTATGAAAAAGCGGTTATAGCAGCTAAAATTATAGCCTCTGGGCAAGGGGATGAGCATTTATCACCCTCAGAGATAGAAATCGTTAAAGATGCTTGCAAAAAGTGGTCAGAACAGAATCAGCGCTTAAAGCGTTTGAAAGCTCTTGTAAATCAAATTTAGTTTAAGTTAACAACAAGTTTCATGCAGTACCTAGGAAGCAATAGGAACAATCAGCCCAATTTCATCAGCATAATAAATAGTTAGACATCAATAACTTGGTGTTCGACTATGAAAGTTCTTGAAACAGAGCGTTTAGTTCTTCGTCGGTTGACAGTTGAAGATAGCGAGTTCATTCTTGAGATATTGAATGACCCTTTGTGGTTGCGCTTTATTGGTGATAAAGGTGTGAGAACCCTTGATGATGCTCGTGAATATATTTTGAAAAATCTGGTTGCTATGTATGAGCGTCTCGGTTTCGGATTGTATTTGGTTGAGCTAAAGGGGAAGAGCGTCTCGATTGGAATTTGCGGTTTGATAAAAAGAGATTCCTTGGAGGATGTGGATGTTGGGTTTGCCTTTCTTCCTAAGTTACGGGGAAAAGGATACGCCTATGAATCTGCTTCTGCTGTCATCATGTATGGGAGAAGAACCTTCGGCTTAACTCGTATTGTCGCTATCACTACACCGGACAATTATGGTTCAGCAAAGCTGCTCAAAAAACTAGGACTAAGCTTTGAACGAATGATTAAATTATCTGATGATAGTAAGAGTGTTAGTTTGTTCATTTCTGATGTCTAACAATTGCGGTGCAGCGGATTTAAGAAAGCCACTCGTGTTGATTTGGACTTTTTAGGAACCTCTGACCGCAGCCGTTATGCCGCGAATTTCAGTTACCGTCGTAAGCATTTCACAAGCTCATTAGTGACTGCAATTGTGTGTCTGAATTATCTCCCAATTCTTGTTGTAGTTGGGATAGTTGATTTTCTAACGCTTCAGCAGTATGAATGAGATTTGACTCTTGGGCTATTTTTAGCTGGGTTTCTTTAATAGAGATTTTTCTCACTAGTTCATTCACTGCATCGACTGAATCATCATTTTCAGTAATCATGGCTTCATCACGAATATCCGTTTTTAGCAGAAATAATTGCTACAAAGCTTGCTATGTATGAATAAAATTAGCTACATTTTTCA
>NZ_JACJTD010000107.1 GCF_014698505.1 Nostoc foliaceum FACHB-393
TTTGACCCCACAAGTCAATAACTTCCACATAATCTCTTAACCAACCAAACTTCATAATTAATTTTTGATTGAGGATTTCTTTTTCACTGTTGGGTACTAAATTATGTAAAGTATCGATTGGGCAATTTAAAAGCTTCTGCGCCCAATCAATTAACTTTTCAACATTAAAATAACGACATCCAGAACGTTGAGTTGAGATGGAGGGGAAATAAATGATAACTCTGTTTGTTGAAGTTGATGTCGGCACTGGTTACATTTTTGGATGAAAGATTGATACTTTTCTGAGGTAGCTAACTCATGTTTCAGCAATAAAGCCATTGCATGGGTTACATCATAAGTATAAATAACAGAGGGATGTTTTGAAGAGTAAAGTTTAATTCCTTTTTCGAGGTCACTGCCATGATCTGCTATTATTTGTATTGGGCAACCAACCATATCAGTCAGTTCACAAAGCTTTTGTTCGATAAGTTCTCCTCTGGTAGAGTCCATAATTTCCAGGGCTAAGAGTTGAACATCATGGTGTTTTAGCCCTCGTTTTTCTGGAAAAACGGTTGATTCCAGGTATTGTTGAGAAACTCCTAGAATTACCAAGCATTTTTGTTTACCTAGTTCTACTGTTAGGTCAATAATAAAAACCCAATCAGTTCGATATTCTTTTATCCTTTGAAGCTCGTACAACCCAATTCGTCCTAACCAATTCCTTACACTACTAAAATGCAGAGTAGAAATTTCAGACTCTGATGCGTCAAACTTCAGGTTTTTCTCAACTCCTCGTAAGCTACTTCCAGAACCAACTGTTTGTTGTACTGCTTTTTGTATTATTTGAATGCTGTAATGATGCCCAACAGCTCTCAGTGTCTCTATTTTTTCGGAAACTTCTTCCCCTTTTTTTGTGCATCAGCTGAGTTGGTGCTTATAATACGTAATTCTTTTTCTGCTTTCATGGCACGCTTTTTCCAATTCTCCCGTGAAAGCGATAAATCCCTAATTTTTATTTCTAGCGCTCTTAACTTTTTTTGTCTTTCAAGTGCTGTTTCTTTCCAATTCTCTCGACTTTGTTTAAACAGACGAACTAATCGGCTGGACGAACTTTTTAATTCTTTCATTAACCACCAATTTTTTGGGAATATTTTGAGACATCTATTATGTATGAAGAAATATCATCTCAAAACACCCAAAGTCAACACCCTAGCCTTAACCCTGTTTTGTCACTCTCGGAAAACAATAATCAAAGCCTTGCTCTGAGGGTTTAATTGCATCAACATTTGAGGCTTTATTTCCTAATAGAAACTAAAATTTATAGCCAAAAGCTGGAAACTAAAGCTCCATAAACCTTTGGGCTATTGCATTCTCCCAAAGTGACAAAACAGGGTTAATAACTAAAAATCCACGGCGGAAGCAACTAAGCCAACGGTGAGGGACACTATTTTTAAAATTGCGTCGTGCAATATGAGTTTGGGGTAATTCATCTAAACTACTAATGGGGAGATTTGCATCGACACAACCACCAACACTTACTTGCCATAAAATAGCGATCGCTATGGCTAACCAATGTCTTTCGGCACGTTTAGGGTCAGTGATTTTAGTTTGATGCCAATCAAAACCACCTCGTTTACCATCTTTAAACAGACACTCAATCCAAGAGCGCATAGAATACCAGCAAGCATCCGCCACTTCCGGCTGTAAATCAGTGATAATTAACCAAGGTTCGGCATAGCCATCGTCATAGCGAGCTAACAAGGTACATTTGATTGAATTAGTTTTAAAACAAGTTATTAAGCCTTTGAATGACTGACCCACTTGTGGTACTAGAGTATTTAAAGGCTGCCAAGCATCCTGTCCCAGAACTTGAAACTGTTGTTAGTCCACTTGATTGAGTCATCACTATCCCAAAACTCCACATTGCCAGTACTACTGCTTGCGGCTTTGTGAGATTCGGCATTTTTTCTATAACTTTTCTAGTCCATTGTCTTAATTCCTCACTTTTTCCTATCTGCATTTACCCTCCTACAGCCTTTAATTCTGCTCCGCATTTGCCTTGCATATTTTTGCGGTCTGACATTAGTTCTGTATTTTACCTGCTAATTTGCCCCTTTCTTAAATACCTACCTTTGAAAGGTCATCCGCCTTACCTCTTTCTTGCGCGACACTAAAATGATATAAACCCCGAAAAATCATCTCCAAAGAAATGCGGTCAAATGGCAGAGATAATTCATCTGCAACCGCGTCTCCCAAGTCAACTACTACGTAGGGTTTTCTTAATGAGCGAATTTAGAATTGGTATCACCGTCCGGGAGCGCGTGTCTTCACCTCCTGGAGTACCCAACCGTTACCGTCGGGATCGCTGAACGAGGCATAGGAGGCATAGTCTCGGCGTTTGGGGTCGGGGCCTGGTACTCGTCCCTCGGTTCCGGCGTGGTGGAAGATCCCGCCGATGTCGTGGAACACTTCACTCACCTCGACACCCCGCTCAACGAGTTCGGCGCGGGCTGCCTCAATGTCGTAAACTATAAGGTACATACCCTGTACTGAACCTGGCGCGGTTGATGTAATTCCTTTACCAAAGATGATTGAAGCTTCTGAGCCAGGAGGCGTTAACTGCACCACCCGGAAGTCCTCACTCGTAACGAAGTCGGCATCCAGTCGCCACCCTAAAGTTTTATAGAAGTCCTTGGCTTGATCAACATCGGAAACTGGCAATACCACAACTTCGAGTTTCATGTTTTGACTGCTACTCATATTGTTCTCCTTGAGATTGGTAAGCTTGCTGCCCACCGCGATTAACTTCATTCTTGTGCAATTGCCCTATTCACACCACTCAATTTAATTGAGTTAAAATGCGACTTAACCTTCGACATGGGAACAAATCAGCAGGAAGTAAGCCACAAGCAATTAAAGCTGGTATACTTCATTCAAAATGGAATCAGTTACCTGTTAATCTGTGTTGCTGAGACTCTCGGTCAGTCTTTGATTAAAGAAACGCCCGATATTTTAAGAAAAGATTTGCTCTGTCCTTTGCACCATCGGCTGATCTATGGATTCCCACCCATCAAAAACTAGACGAGGTTCCTCCACTTCTGTGCGCGTGCGAGGAGTTATCCTGTCGCCTCAAGGGTGGCAAAGATTTCAGACGGCAAAACAGCAGGCCGAATCCGACGAAACTTGGGGTAAGCGCTTCACTCAGGAAGATATAAGCGATCGCACCGGACTTTCCCTAAATACCCTCGCTCGCATTTTCAAGCGCGAACAGGGAGTTGATCGTCAATCAGTAGAGTATCTCTTTCGGGCGTTTGGGCTGGAATTGACGAAGGCAGACGTGACATCCCCTAACTTATCTCAAGAGACAGAAAGCCGATGGACAAATCCTCAACAGGACTGGGACACGGCGGTCGATGTGTCAGTGTTTTATGGGCGGGAGGCAGAACTGACGCAACTGTGGCAGTGGGTTGTGTCTGAGCGCTGTCGTCTGGTTGGATTATTGGGCATTGGGGGCATCGGCAAAAGTACGATCGCTGTCAAGGCGGCACTGGGGATGCAGACAGAATTTGAGATTGTCGTGTGGCGCTCCGTAGCTAATGCACCACCTCTAGATGAACTCCTGTCGAGTCTGCTGAAGTTTCTCATGCCACTTTTTGGGGAAGATCCCATCATTCCCACCACGCTCGATCAGCAAATTTCCCAACTGATACAATATCTGCGATCGCGTCGGTGTTTATTAATCCTAGATAATGCTGAAACCATTTTGCAGCGTGAGCCGGTGGGACAATGGCGCTCAGGCTACGAAGGTTACGGGCAGTTGCTCAGAGCCATTGGTGACACGTCTCACCAAAGTTGTTTGTTGCTCACTAGTCGAGAAAAGCCGCGCGAAATAGCCCTGATGGAAGGTGTACAGGCATTGGTGCGATCGCTCACCTTGAGCGGGCTAACACCTGATGACGGACGCGCTATTTTCCGGCAAAAAGGAGCGTTTACAGGTTCCCAAGCCGAATGGCAAACTTTGATCAATCACTACGGCGGCAATCCTTTGGCGTTGAAACTGGTGGCAGCCGCAATTGGGGATTTGTTCAACGGGAGCATTACCGAGGTGTTGCCCTATCTCAGCCAAGGATTGGCTGTTTTTGAAGACATCCGCGATTTGCTCTCTCGTCAGTACGAGCGCCTCTCAGAATCTGAACAGAAAACACTGTCCTGGTTTGCAATTCATCGGGAGCCAATATCGCTCGCAGATATTCGAGAGAACTTGGTTGATCCTGCTGCTCAACAAAGTGTACCTAATTTGATCAACTCACTACTGAGGCGATCTTTAATCGAGAAGGCAAAGCCTACGCTAATTGAAAAGACCGATGGGTTATTCTTCTTGCAACCTGTGGTCATGGAATATGTCACAGAACGATTCGTGCAGCAGATTTGTATTGAGTTTGAGACGCAGCAGCTGAATGTTTGGCAAACGCATCCCTTGTTGCGAGTACAGGCAAAAGATTACATTCGAGAGATTCAGATACGCCTAATTATGCAGCCAGTGATGGAGCGGTTGCTGTCTCGTTTTGGCAGTGTAGCGGCGATCAAGGCGCAAGCAAGGCACATATTAACGCAACAGGGGAAGAAACCAGGATACATTGCAGGCAACCTAATTAATTTGCTGGTGCAATTTCAAGTGGACTTATGCGGTTGGGATTTTTCTGGTTTTGTAGTGCAGCAGGCAGACTTGCGGCAGGTTGATTTAGCTCTTGTCAATTTTCAGAATGCTGACTTAGCGAAATCCATCTTTTCAGAAACCCTCAGTGTTGCGAGGTCGATCGACCTGAGTCCAGACGGACAGACCATTGCCGTTGGCGATGCCAATGGCGACATCTATCTCTGGAACATTAAAACAGCCCAACTTCTAAACATATTTTCAGGACACAAAGGCTGGGTTTGGTCGGTTGCCTTTAGTCCCGATGGCAAAACGTTAGCGAGTAGCAGTAGTGATAGTTTGGTGCGCTTGTGGGATGTTCAGAGTGGAAGCTGCTTGCAGGTGCTAACAGAACATCAAGGTTGTGTTTGGTCAGTATGTTTTAGTGCCGATGGTCAGCAGTTAGCAAGTTGCAGCGATGACAAGACGGTGCGCTTGTGGAATTTGCAAGGGCAGTGTCTCCGTGTCTTGAAAGGGCATACCCACAGTGTTTACGCTGTCCACTTCGCTCCCAATCAGCAAACCTTAGCTAGTAGCAGTAATGATACAACCATTCGCATCTGGGATGTGAGCAATGGTCACTGCCTGAGTGTCTTAGAAGGGCATACAAGCGGGGTTCGGTGTGTGCGATACAGCCCGGATGGTCAACTGCTAGTTAGCGGATGCCGGGATGGGTCGATTCGATTGTGGAGTGGTTATCTGTCTAAGGATAAATCGCCAAAGCTCAATTTCCAGTTGTTGCAGGGACATACCGATTTTGTTTGGAACATCGCCTTTAGTCCGGATGGTTGTCTCTTAGTGAGCGGTGGTCGTGATGGCACTCTGCGCCTTTGGAATGTGCAAGACGGGCAATCTATTAATGTACTTGAGGGTCATACTCACGATGTTTATGGGCTGGCTATCAGTGCCGACAGTCAATTTTTGGTCAGTACAGGAGAAGACCAGACGGTGCGGCTGTGGCATTTACAGAATGGAAGAAACCTAAAAACGTTGCGTGGATACACTGGTGGGATTCACTCCCTGAGCTTGAGTTCGGATGGGCAAATGCTTGCCAGTAGCGGTCAGAATGAGATGATTCAGGTGTGGCGTTTGCAACCAGATGGCAATTTGTCATCGTTGCGACCCGACAAAACGTTTGCCATCCCGTCGCGTCGGATTTCATCATTCAGCAACGTCAGCTTTAGTCCCGATAATCAAATGCTGGCGAGCAATCGACACGATGAGTCTATCGCTTTATGGAATCTTCAAACTGGACACCTCGAACGATGGTCGGCGCACAGCGCATCCATCTGGACAGTGTTGTTCAGTCCGGGGGGGCAAATTTTAGCAAGCAGTAGTTATGATTGCACTGTGCGACTGTGGGATGTGCAAACGCATCACTGTTTCCACGTGTTAAGCGGTCATCAGAGCAGTATTCGTGCGATTGCATTTGACAAGAGCGGTCAAAGATTGGCAAGTGGCAGTTTTGATTTCACCATTCGAGTATGGGATGTGCAAACTGGAGAATGTCTGAAAGTTTTGCAGGAGCATACGGGTGCAGTTTTTGCACTGGCATTTGCTCCGGATGGTCAGCGACTGATAAGCGGTAGTCATGACCAAACCATTCGATTGTGGGATCTGCAAACTGGAAAATGTTTGCAGGTTTTGCAAGGGCATACAGGAGCCGTCTGGACAGTTGCTATCAGTCCTCAAGGTAATACCCTGGCAAGTGGCGGTGTTGATCAAACCATTCGACTTTGGGATTTGCAAACGGGGCAATGTCTCCACATCCTAGATGAGCATAGCGGTTGGGTTCGGTCAGTTATCTTTAGCTGTGACGGTCAAATCTTATTTAGTTGTAGTGACGATCGCACGATCAAGCTTTGGGATGTGCAGACAGGATGCTGTATTAACACCTTGATGGTCAATCGCCTGTATGAAGGTATGAATATTCAAGGGGCAACCGGGTTAACAGTGGCTCAAACAACCACCCTGAAAGCGTTAGGCGCAATTGACCATTGAAGCGATGCACATCCAACTTCAGCACTCTCGCTGGTAGTCGATTGTGACTAGCAACTGTTGAAAGACGTTGAGCGATGGCGCAAGCGCTTGCGATCGCAGGTTTATCTTGTATTATTTATACTGCATTCTGTGACTTTAGGCAAAATCTGTCCCAGACACAAGGCATAAGTTGTCCGCTTTTAAACACGGAACACTGATACTATCGTAGGCAAAATTGTTCTGCCATAAAACTAATCCAGCCAAAAGTTGTCTCAAAGTTGAAAACCAAGGTATCACTTGTCACACAGTTGAAAAACCAGCTAAAAGTTGTCCAAAAGTTAGGCTCACTTGTACCAAAAATTCAAGCCTTTTAGCAGTTCAGCCTGCAACCTAAATCACATTATCAAACAGACTCTACCTTATATCTCTTACTAATCCTCAATCCAAGCATAAGTTGAGCAACTCGCTTTGAAACCATAAGTTGAGCAAATAAGCTGCCCAAAGCCTTTTAACTGCGTCAGGGACTATTCGTCGAAAATAGGTTTTGAAATCATTACTTGAGCAAAGGTGCTGTTTTGTAAGCAGAATGTGAGCAAACGTATTCACGCAGAATATCAAGCAGCCTGATTTCTCCTTTTGAGGCGTAAAAGCTAGGCATAGCAGGAGTTTTACACCAGAGCTTATTTTCAATAACTTTGCTTTAATGAGAATTAAACATAAAAGAATAGAACTTTGAGATAGGCAGATACAAAAGCGATCGCTCTGCTAAAACGGCTCAGATAAAGCAGCAGAGCTACTATCACGAGTGGATTTATTTTCGCTACTTTCGTAACCATAACTTGAGCAACCCAGTTTGAAAGCATAAAGTTAGCAAATTGCTCATCTTATGCTTTCAGTGACATTTATACTACAAAAAGGGGAAGACAAAATAAGATACCCTTATCTTTTATCCGACATAAACTCCGATTAAAACCACTTTCCTTGATATACAACACTTTTACCAACATGCGATCGCGGAGAGTGCATGTTGGCAACGGAATAGAACTATTGCGCTGCCGATGAATTTTGGTTATCCCTGGTATCGCCTATAATGCGTAAGTCAAGCAATACACAGGTTTTAAATGCTAACTTCCAGTTATAGTTAGCCGTAACTTATTATAGGCACAATGCAACCATAACTTTGACTGAGTGCAAAGATAGTTTACAAAAGTTACTCAGGCGGTTGCCATAATATTGGTTCAGCGAAGGGACAGAGGCATTGCTGCCAATATTGCATTCGGGAAAACTTTTCTCCCTAAAGCGGTTCCTATCCCTCAATTTCTAAGATTCGGATCATGGATAACTGCAACCGCCTTGATGCAGAACCGTCTGGGAATACAAATTGCCTGCTTTAATTAACTACAGAAATCATCTACCCGAATATCCCGCCAGACATCAGAAACCTGCCAGCCAGAATTGCCCACCGATTGTACTGGAGGATTGTCAAGGAATGGAACATAGTCAGGAACTCTTGGTTCAGGAGCGATTACTGGTTTCTCCTCAACTACAGGGGCTGTATATTTGACAGTATTAGCTTCAAGAAGTTGGTCTTCTGCTTCTTCAATTAACTTCATCTGTCTCAGGGTAAGCTTGTCGGATTTTTTAATGATCTTCTTGGTATCTGTATCATTAGAAGTTTTCATTGGCTGTTCCTTCGAAGGCATTGGCTTAAAATTTGGATGGGTAAATTTGGGAGAACTTAGGTATTAATAATTGCACGGAATAAACACTCTACTGCAAAACTATGAAAAATACGAGTCCCTTGTTGAGGAATTTATTAATTGGACATAAATCTCTTTTTCGGACAGATGCCTTAAAGCATCGCAGTAAGATCATTGTCTAGAAGTCAAAATTCTTTTGCGTTCTTGACACTTAAGCCCACGAATCAGTGACTTGAGGTTGAGCAGGACGATCAACTTCGAGTATGTCTTTTCTAAAAGCACTTTAAGCTATTTATTTATTGGTGAGAGTTTTGCTTGTAACACAGTTTCTGTGGCTGTTTGTATTTGAGGATCTACTCCTTGAGCATATTCTAAAGGAAATGGGATATTAATGTCTGGTATTACACCTTTACCTTCCAGCCTTTGATTGCCGTTAACAAATACATTGGTAACAGCAACATAAAGCAAGCTACCATCTCGCATTAAATAAGGACGACCTGCAAGTACGGCTCCTGCCGTTTGAGTTCCAATCACTGTGCCAATCTTACTTTGTTGAAACCCAAACGCCAGAATTTCTTTACTACTACGACTGCCTGAGTTGACTAACATCACGACAGGTTTTTCCCATTGATAGTTATAGGTATAACGGCGTTGGTTTCGGGGAATGTTAGTGATGCTGAGATTATGTTTGGCAGTAAAGATGTTGAGATAACTAACATCTCCTCCACCCCATCTATTTCTTAAATCTAAAACTAAGCCGTCTGCATTTTTTAAGCGACCATAAATCAGTTCATCTTGAAGTTGTTGCTGGTAGGGGTCTGCTGCATTTGACCATATATGAATATAACCAACTTTCTTGCCATCTTGCTCAATTAGCTTAATACTAACTGTCTGAGCTTCCAAGAACATCGTGCTAGGATCAAAAATTTTTGGGATGACAGGAATTTCTTGCTGGCTGCTCGGTTCGGGCGATCGCTGTATTAACATTTTGACGGTTTGGCCTGCTTTTCCAGCAAAAGAGTGTATTGGATGATATGAATAGCCATCAACACTTAAAATTTGATCCCCTACTTTTAAACCAGCTTTTGCAGCAGGGCTTTCATCAAGAATAGAGCTAATAAATGTTTTACCATTGATATCTTTGGTGAACAAGCCAATATCAGTGTATTCAAATTTACCTTGAGGGAAAAACTTTTTTAATTGCTTATTCAAGTCAGAATTTTGAGGTAAGAAAATCCCTAAAAGCTGAAAGTAAGCAGGTTCATCTTGAGTATAAAAGCGAGTATGAGAAGATTTGAGTTGAGAAAGCATTTGATTAAGGACAACAGCAACATCTTTAGTTGAGTTAGCTTTTATTAGCTGAGGTTGATATTGTTTTTTAATGGATTTCCAATCTATTCCATTAAAGTTAGGATCGTAAAAATTATCATTTATTGTTTGCCAAACTTGCTCAAGAATTTGAGTTTCTGAGCTTGCAAATATTGGCAGAAGCGGCGAACTCAACCATAGTATAAGCAAAATAGAAATACTTAAAATAAAGACTCTAGCTGAATGTTTTGAAAAAGCAAACTGCAATGTCCTCATGTTTGAGAAAATACTAAAGCTGTATTAATTATTATTTCACTAGAACAGACTCAAGTAATATAGCAGTTTGAAACAGAGATGATAATCAAATTATACTACTACATTACTTGAGTTTCATCGGTTCAGCAAATCCTTCCTCAATGGTAGGACTGTTTCATTCCACCTCAAACAGGATTTATCAAGATGGTTAGCGAAAAAAATTGGAAATGGGGGTGACGAATAAATGAACTTTTAAGCACTTAAATAACAGTAAGATTGTTCATTTTATCGGCAGGCTGGTAACAAAATAATCAATTTTTAATCGCTAGAAGCCTTGCTTTTTCAGGCTCTTTAGGGAATGAAAGGGCCCAGACCTCAATGGTAGGACTGCTAACCGATACATTCAATGGAAAAATTTGTTCTGTGCTTATGAGGCTAAAATTGGCGAATATCTCATCACTGGAGTTAAATGAGCCACTATCTTGATTCAGGGTGCTATAGCTAACGGTGGATTGAAAAGTATAAGTCCCTGCATTAGTGATGTTTTGAGTTGGAAACAAGAGCAAGTCATTATCTTCTCCGTTGAAACCTGCATTGTCTCTAACTAGTTTAGCTCTGAGTTGAAAACCAACCTCATTCTCAATAAGAAAAGTCTCAAATGAAGTGAGTCTGACATCGACCGTTACATTTACATTCGGCTCTGAATTAGTAAAAAGATCGATTGATAGTGTGGGATTACATAAGGTTGCCATACTTAGTTATCTCTTGAAGTACTTATCTTTATTTACACTGTTAAAAAGTAAATTTGGCACTATCATCATGTGTATTATTAAGGCAGATATATTAATAAATATACTTATGATAATATCCACCAATAGATAGTTAATACCAAGTATGTAAGCTGCTAATATGGGTCAGGGCAAACGCATCTAAATATAGTACATAAATACTAAATAAAGGATAAAGGCAGCGATGCCTACGGCAGGCTTCGCCTACGCGTGTGGTATGAAGGATATCTTTGGGGCATTGATGGTAAAGTCATTGTAAAAGTAACAATAAAGCCCCACGGAAGGCGTGAAACTCAAGCCCAAAATTACAATTGCTGACCACTTTGCACAGATGTCAGATCCACGAATAGATCGTACAAAACGTCATAAGCTAATCGATATTTTGACTATTGCCATTTGTGGAGTGATATGTGGGGCAGATAGTTGGGTGGCAATTGAAACATACGGATGTGCAAAGTCTGAGTGGTTAAAAACGTTTTTAGAGCTACCAAATGGGATACCATCCCACGACACGTTTGCAAGAGTCTTTGCACAGTTGAATCCTCAACAATTTCAGTCATGTTTTCTAAACTGGATGAAATCAATACAGAAAATAACTGAAGGCGAAGTAGTTGCAATTGATGGGAAAACCTTACGTAGTTCTTATGATAGTAGTAGTGACCAAAGCGCAATTGTAATGGTAAGCGCCTGGGCAACTACGAATAAATTAGTTTTGGGACAAGTGAAAGTAGATGAAAAATCGAATGAAATTACAGCAATTCCAGAGTTATTAAAGGTATTGGATATATCTGGATGTATTGTGACAATCGATGCAATTGGTTGTCAGAAAGAAATTGTTAGGTTAATCACACAGCAAGATGCAGATTATGTAATTACGTTGAAAAAGAATCAAGGAAATCTTTATAATGAAGTTGAAAAATTATTCCAGGCAGGGATAAGCACAGGTTTTGAGGGAATTGAACATAGCACATATAAAACAGAAGAAAGAGGGCATGGTCGTCATGAAATCCGCCACTATGTGATGTTATCTCAAATTCAGTCTAGGCTTAATTCAGATTCAGTTTGGTCAAACTTTAATAGTGTTGGAATGGTAGAAGCCGTCCGTTCATTAAATGGTGAAACAACGGTTGAGACCCATTATTTTATCAGTAGCCTTGAGTCAAATGCTAAACAATTTGGTAATTCTATTCGCAGTCATTGGGGAATTGAGAATTCATTACATTGGATATTGGATGTCGCCTTCAGGGAAGATGACTGTCGGATTAGAAAAGATAATGCCCCACAGAATTTTGCAATTCTCAGACATATTGCAGTCAATCTTTTAGGTCACGAGAAGTGTGTCAAACGCGGAATAAAAAATAAACAGTTTCTCGCTGGGTTGGATAACAATTATTTATCAAGAGTTTTAGCATTAGCATAAACTAATATATCAGAAATTGAATTTAAATATTTAATTTAGGAAAAATCGCACTTTTTCTCTAGATAAACATACTTTTATAAACTCGAACCTTGAGTTATTTTAGTATCAATAAATAATCATTCAACCTCAGATAAGCTAACTCATATTTCTCAGAAGTACTTCATTTATTTTATTTATCATTCCCTGAATTTTTACAATTATCTATGTCATTTTGAAATCTCTCTTAGTTTTTATTAGGAAATAAGATGCGTTTCCCCTGTAATATGGGTTTACCTCTCCCTGCTTTGAAGCCTTCACCACTTAAAAATTCTTCATTTATTAACAACTGTTTTCGGTGAGCCATTGGACGAGTTGAATCACAACACCATTGGGGTCTGTGACTTGAAAGAACCTTTCAAGCCAAGGTTCAGTCTTGAGCGCATTTGTAGGGGCGCATAGGTATGCTCAAGAACTCCTCTGCTGTCAAGGGCAAAGAGATATCTATAACCAAACCGTATTGCCTCCACAGTCTATGATTGCTCCCTTAGTCGGGGATGGGAGCAATTATTTGGCATATTGCAGCACCAAAGATGTTTTAAGTAAATCAATAAAACGGTTGAGCTAAGTTTCGTCAGTTTGATGGATGTCTCAAAGTGCTAAATCTGGTGAAATTGTTGGTCAAGAAAACGTTTAATTTAAAACTTGTAGAGTATTTATGATACAAATACCAATCGTTCGCCAAATCCTATTAGATGCCGATACTGGATTGCTACCATATCTTAGTCAACAACTTCAAACACAGAGTTTTTCACCTTTTAAAAGCCAATTTGGTTTTTATGTAGACGAGTCTTGTACACAAGTTACCTCGGTAGACGATTCTTTAGAAATACAAACGATACTTTTGTTGAGTCTGAAGTTATCAATTGTTGTGGATAGCAAAACTCCCTCGGATGAGGCGGCAGTACACGCTCTTGAGTTTCAAGAATTGCTAGATGCACAAATTATTAGATGGAGCCAAGACAACGAAAACTTGCTTCAACCAATCTCAGGAATTAAAAGCACGTTCAGTCAGTTGTCAGAGATCCCGTTCCACGGTGGTTATCTTCCAGGTTTTGAAATTAAAAGTCAGTTTACTATAGTTTACAGTCCTGTTACTACACAATTAAACCAGTCAGAGGAGCCTCAATCTTTTTTACATAGTCCAGGGGAACGTACTCCCATCAGTGGGCAGTATGAAGTAATTAATTCTGATGGAAAAGGTACAGGGCTAGAGGTAACATCAACTGCCGGAAATCCGTTTCCTCCAACGAGTGAATCTGACCAATCATATAGATTAGTTGATCCTACAAAGCATAAAAACCCTAATAAGTAGCAATTAGTATTGCTTAAACAAAATTTAGGTACTCTTTGTCTAAGTATTTTACATTATTCAGATGTTCTCTACAAGACACTGTTGCTGGCTGGCTAGCTAGTCTTGCCTACGGCACGCTCTTATGTTCGAGGGTCACTGGGAATTGTTCGGTCATTCACGCACAATACAAGAATCTTCTTCTAAGAACTGACACCAATATTGCTGTTTGCGAAAGTGACTTCAATCTGCTCCTGGTGGCTCCTTACCAATTCCCAATCCTTTTTTGCTTTGTTTTAACTGTCCCCAAAGTAGTTTAATCTGTTTGTAAGCATCTTCTGGGTTAATCTTGCCATTAGTCTCTAAATTAGTGATGTAACCAATTTTTTGAGCAAATTCTTGTAAATTAGCATTGAATACTAGATATTCGGGTTTCACCTGGCCGTAGTATCGACTACGAGGGAAAATAAAACCATTCTGATCATATTCATCAAGATTTTCCATCAACTTATGATCCTATCAACTATTTTTATCAAAAAATCAATCAATTTAAAAACTGAGATAGCGTAATTTGAGAAATTTATTTTTTATTCATTAATTCAATTATAGACGTAATTCTTTGCCAGTTTGTGTGGGGTTATAACCCAGAACAACATGCAGATACTCGTGTGGTGGATGTGCATATCTCACGTTTGCGCTCGAAGTTAGAAGATGACCCGGAAGATCCAGAATTCATATCACAGCAAGAGGTAGTGGTTATTTTTTTCCACGAATTATTGATTCAGAACAGGAATAACAGAAATATATGAGTAAGCTCATCTTAATTACAGGCATAAGTAAAGGTCTAGGTTATGCGATGACCGAGGGGTTTATTCAACAGGGGCATACTGTTATTGGTTGCGCCCGTTCATCAGATGCAATCGATAAAATACGCCAAAAGTTTAGTGCTACCAACGATTTCACATCTGTAGATGTGGCAGATGAACATCTTGTAAAAAAATGGGCAATAGACGTACTTCAAAAATATGCACCGCCAGATATAGTGATAAATAATGCGGCAATTACTAATTACCCAGCACCTTTGTGGGAAATACCATCTGAAGAATTTTCGGATATTATAGATATCAATATCGTAACCGTTCACAGGATTTGAAGCGCTACAGTGAAAAATGGGTTACTGAGGTGGTAGATTAAACTGCATGGAAGAAAACTGCCTCGCCTACGGAATTGAAATTTCCGACTCAGATTGGGATCTGACT
>NZ_JACJTD010000108.1 GCF_014698505.1 Nostoc foliaceum FACHB-393
GGTATCAGCGCAAATACCGCCGTCTCGTTGTTAGATGGGAACGTCAAAAAGTTTACTTCGACGCATTCATTGACCTTGCTACAATCCACATCTGGATTAACAAAATATTATTAGTGGGATAGGTTCATAGCTTAGAGCTTTTCTTAGTGCCATTCGGTTTAAATCCCTTAACCTTTTCCCTTTCCCCAGTCCTCACGAGCGCATTTTTGGGTTGGCAGACTACTAGATATGCCCTTGCACAGTCGCTAATGTTGAGTTACCTGTTTTGTCCTTAACCAAAAAGTATTGGATCAAATGTTCTGCGACAAGTGGCGTGAATATTAGAGTTTTGGAGTAATGCCCAGCTATCTTCGCAAAATCTCCTGCTCCTATCGTAAAAATATTGAAACTTGAGAAGATTAAGTTTACCTTAAATAATAAAATTATTGATATTTCCTGTTTGCAGATATTCTTAAAATTTTATTAAAAAATCGCGCTATTTTTGCTTCATATTATGCAAAAATTTTAATAGTAAATACTCCAAATAGTTTTAAGATAAATAACTGTTGTTGAAGAAATTTAAACTATTGCGTTTTTCGTTACAATATTCATCTAATCTTCAAATTGAGAGAATAGTCCCATGTCTTGGCTACTTTACAGTTTTGAAGTTGAGCGATGTTATATGTGGTGGAAGATTTAAGTATTAGGGAAAAGTTCAGTAATATGTAGGCTCAGGTAGCTTTATATCTAAACATTGCTTACTCAATAGTTACGATTGTCTGATTTACATGTATCTAAAGAAGTAAAATACGATCACTTTGGAATGATAATTTTTTGACACTAATTTCATCTAAATCCTAATTATTATTTTTTGTAAAAAACTGTAGTGTCACTATTATAAAAATCTTGATAAGAGGTAAGTTAAAAAAGACATTAATTGAACGCTACTGGTTGTAGTTCTAAAGCTGCAAGAATGACCAGCATGTAGTTCAAGGATTTAAAACACTTTTAACTGCTTGGTTAAACCCGAACCTCCCTACATTATTGTTAGCCCTAGAACCCAAGTTAACGCTAATAGGCATTTTACTAGTTCTTCCGGTAGGGTTGGTAGCGTCTACTGGTAGCAAGCAAACCCTTGTACCAAAAAGCTCAAAGGATTAGAGGAAACTTTAGACATACTGCGATTACCACTAACTGGGTTTGACTTAGCAGTGGTTTAAGCAAAAAACTACACCAACACAGAATGTCCAAGCGAGAAGGACGTGTCAGATGTTATCACAACAGCAATCAGAATGTTATTACCAGGAAATTTTACGCGACTCGTACTATTGCCACAAGCTAGAGCAGATTGCTCGTAAATACACCAGAGATACAAGCTTATCGTGGGAAGATGCTCTTCAGGCAGTTCATTTAAAAGTTTTCCAGACTATTCAAGCTGGAAAATTTCAGTCAAGGGAAGTGGAACAGTTTTATCACTGGGCTTTCACGGTAGCTAAGTGTGAAGTCATTGATTTTGTTCGCAAAGAAAAACTACGAAATTGTCAAAGTTTAGATTGCGCTATTCCTGACACAGATATATTTCTGCTAGATACGATTCCTGATGAATATAATGTCTTAGACGCAGCAGAGCGTGCAGATTTGATTATTCAAGCGGTAGAAGCAATTCACCAACTTGATCAAAAGTTCCCTCATCAAAAATATCTTAAACTATGGCAAGGGAAGATTAACGAAAAAACACAAACGCAAATTGCTAATGAACTAGGAGTTAGCCAGAGTGAAGTCTGTAAACGCTGGCAAGAACTTGTAGAACGAATTGCGGAGACGTTAGGATTACTTAAATTTGAAAACCTTAAGCAAAAACAGCGGGTAATTGGCAAGCAGAAAGCAACACATGAGTACTCAAGAAATCAATGGTAAATCAATGGCTGATATATTTGTTGCTGCTCAAATTTGTAAAGATTTAAATGAGCCGTCATAATTAGACGTGCTCGTTCGTTAACTAATATATAGATATAATCACACTTCAAATCCCCAACATTAAGATACCTTCGTTGGGTCTTACAAACTTATGCGTATAAATAGGAATAATACACAAAGTACTAACAGACCAATCCCACAGCCTGGAGAAATCTGGGAAGTGAGTCGTTTAGTGCAAAGTCCTCTAGAGTTCTCAAATGAAGAGCAGCAATCTTTATACCCCTCTTCAGTACAAAGATTTTTAGAAGGGAACTCACCACCGCGCTATGTAATGATTGTCAAAGAACCTGAACCATCAGTGGAAGCACAACAGTGGGCAATTGCCACTGTGATGTTGTTATCTGTCAAAACAAAGTTTCTCAACGATGTGGATTTACTGATTCCTTCAAAGATGTCTGAGGTTGGACAAAATTTGCTAGCTGAGACTTGGCATGTTGTTCCTGCATTAACTTGTAATTTACTACAACCAGTTGGAAAAAGGCTCTCACGCGAGATTTATGACCACTTGTTGGCAGTAGGAAATTATTACCATGGGTTAATTGAGGAATTACCAGTAGTGTCGGAAACTTATAGATTAGGATTGATAAGTGGGAACTTAAATGCTGCAAAAGACTCAGCAGTTCAAGCTTTCCATCAACAAGAGGAAGCTTGGAGTGATGTGTTGACAGTGCCAGTGGCAGCTTACCAAACTTACTTGGAAAGTATAAAATTTACGAATGCAGTATTAGACGAAGCATTGCATCTAGAACAAGAGTGAGCAGAAGTTTCTAGAGCAATACATGAATATTATTGAGTTGGTAACTGCAAAATATTTTGCTTCTTCTACCAATTTAATATGAAGCTGCATAGAATAGAGCTTCCAGGATAAAGTTATAAGAAGAGACAGAAATTACCTGCTCAAATGTAAGTTGGTCGAATATTTCTTGGATGCGCTCGCGTAAAGCTTGTAAAGAAGAGAAAAGTTGATTTTTGAGAGGCTTCTTGAGAGCTTGCCAAAGCCTTTCAATGGGATTGAGTTCAGGGGCTGAAGCTGGTTGAAACAGAGGAATAATAAATTCTTGCCAACGAATTGCGGAACTTGTATGAGCAGGTGCTTGATCAATCTGTAAAATAGCGTAATCACTACCTAATTGCACAGATAGCCAGTCCAAAAACTTTTGAAAACACTCGCTATCCAGTTTTGGATATTCATAAAGAAAATGATCTCCAGTCAATGGTTCAATTGCACCATAAATCCAAAAGTTATCTCTTGGCCATATCACCTTAACAGTCGGCTTGACTCCGGAAGCTGTAATCACTTTTCCTGTAAGAGTTTTCAGTCCAACCCTAGTTTCATCCTGACACAGGTAGCGAACACACTTGCCAGGTGCTAGACGTTCTTCTAGACAATTGAGTATGATACCGAGTTTTTTTTAAACTCAGAAACCAATTTTTCGTCTTGTTTATGGCTTTGAGGGCGAGGTACTTTCAATTTTGCACCCAATCGATATCGAACCAACGCATAAACAGTTGCATATTCAATATCTTGCCCATGTTCTTGTTTCAACCATTCAACTATTGCACCATAGCTGGCAAACCCTTTCCCTGTTTTTAACTACTCCTCGAGTGCTGCGATCGCAGTATCATCGATTTTCCGCTTTGCCCCTGGTGCTTTCTTGATTTCTAATAAGCCTGACAGCCCATCAGTTCTGTATTTCTGCAACCATCTCGTGACCGTTGAAGTATCTCGTGCCAAGCGTTTTCCGATTTCTTGCTGTTCCTTTACTTGTCCGCTTTTGATCCACCACAACATAATAAGTTTTTCTTTCTGGTTTCCCAAGTTGGCTGTTTGCAGACGTTTTTTTAGTTCTTCTTCGCTCTCTGCGATTTCAATCTCAAAAGGACGGCTCATGAATATTCAAATTTATCAAGTTTGCTTCCATCTATTATATGTAGCTTCATATTAAATTGGTATTCAGTACATATTATGCTGGTTTGTATTGAGAACAGCTAAGACTCTCTACAGGCATGACTTGCAAACAATATTGTCTGTAGATTTTACTGTGACTGCTCTGAAAGCTTTGAGTGAACAAGATTTTAAATTTAGCACCCTAATATTTTATGCAGTAAGTATTCGAGACCCAATATTTTTAGGCCTAAATATGAAGGAATGTAAATGAATATCCTGTACTTGGAGCTTGTGTATCTTGATGTGATTGCAAGAATGCAGATATGCTAGCGAGCTAGCGTAAGCTTTCCTTGCTTTGTCATTCAATAAATTCCAAAAAAAACCAAGTTTTTAGCTTACAAACAATATACTTAAGGACACAGAAGATTTATCCTGTAAATTTACAAATTTTTTTGCAAGTTTTGGAATAATTTGCCTTTAGTGATCGTTATAAAAAATATAAGCTATAAATCACAAGTTTACAGATAGGGGGTTCGGGCTTTCAAGGCTAATCTTTCTCACCGTCAAACTTACGTTAAAAACAGGGCAGCCAGGAGCACTAAATTTAATGGATAGGAGAACAATATGAAGATCGAAAGCGAGAATGAAATACTCCCATACCTGTTTGATACCATACCCCAGACTGTCTAATTAGTATTTTTAGTGAGGAAGAAAGCTGGGGAAGGCTGGGGAGGCTAGAGTGTAGGGGGTAGTCAGAAATTAAGAAAAATAGAATGGAAGTGCGAACATTAATAAACTTCTTGATCACTACACCCCACACCTCACACCCAAAAGCCTTATAGATAATAGGTTTGCCACGTACGTGGACTGGATGCGCTCACGATTCGGCCGCCGTTATCTTAGTGCCATTCCCCACAGATATCACGTTCCAAAAAATTCTCATCCATCCTACGAGGAGAAGACCGATGTCTGATACCGTCACTGGCGCCACGGTGAATCTCAGCCAGTTCATGGAGAGCGCAACCAATCAAGTTAACCTTGGAAAGCAGCAGAGACTACTGCTGGTAGAGCAAGCACTGCTGCTGCTCGAGCAGTGCTACGTCCACCGACCGCTGAAAGAGGCAATGCACGCGGTTCGGCCAGTACAACGACTCAGACTGCTTCAACACCGCTTGGAACATACGACGGACGATGGAGTGGAAGCCGACCTTCGCTTCCATAACGAGATGACGGACATCTTTGTGTCAGTTAGGGATCTCCATACCAACTACCTGCTTCCAACTCCATTCGCGAACCATACCGCCTACCTACCGTTCCTAGTGGAGGAGTATTATGAGAACGGACAGCGGCGATATATCGCTTCCAAGGTAACGCAAGAGGTGGCCGATCCCGGATTCCAACCCGGTGTGGAGATCCTCTACTGGAGCGGGATACCTATTGAGCGGGCAGTGGAGTTGAGTGGAGAGCGCCAAGCTGGGAGCAATCTGGATGCTCGCCACGTACGTGGACTGGATGCGCTCACGATTCGGCCGCTGCGAATCTCTTTACCACCCGATACCTATTGGGAGGTCATTCGGTACAAGGGGCTCAACGGACAGGAGCGAGAGCTTCGCCAGGAGTGGAAGGTGCGCAGCATTGGATCATCCGCCTTGGATATGGATGCAGTTTCGGCTACCTCAGCAGAGATATCTCTACAAGCGGTACTTGCTGTAGATTTGCAGGGCGAAGCTGTGCGCGAGATGAAGCAACTTCTCTTTGCCCCGGAGGTTCAAGCCAAGAAAGATGCTCTCACGGCGCGCACGGCCTTTGGTGGGAGTGAGAACTCGAGCAGCAGTCTTCCTCCAGGTGCTAAAGCGGCAATAGGACTAGATCTGCAAGCGGATGCTGTCCGGCAAACCAAACAGGTGCTGTTCGCTCCAGGCATAACCAAGCAGTCGGGTATCAAAATACCCGATCAGTCTAAGTTTGCGGCGGATCATGGACCGACAGTTGGAGACGGACTCGAAAGCTTGATGCCGGGTGTTCTGAATGCGCGGGTGCTGAACACCTCCAGCGGAACGTTCGGTTGCATCCGCATCTATACATTCTCAATCCCGAATGGCAACATTGGCGGGTTTCTTCAGGAATTCATTCGGCTTGTTCGCCAGTTGCCGCAGAACGGTCTCATCATCGATGTGCGTGGGAATGGAGGCGGCTATATTGGGGCTGGCGAGCGTCTTCTCCAGTTACTCACGCCAGCCAGTATTCAACCGGAGCCGACAATGTTTATCACTAGCCCACTTAACCTCCGGATATGTACGGAAGGTAATTTTCAGCTTGTCGGAAATCTATCGCAGTGGGTGGAGTCTTTAAGACAAGCGGTTACGACAGGCGCTACCTATTCCGCCAGCTTTCCACTCACCCCTGAAGAGTTATGCAACAACATCGGTCAGGTATATGTGGGATCTGTGGTACTCATTACAGATGCTCGCTGCTATAGCACCACGGATATCTTTTCGGCCGGATTCCAAGATCATCGTATCGGCACCATCCTGGGTGTAGATGGAAATACTGGTGCTGGCGGCGCAAACGTTTGGACTCACGATCTTCTCCAAGCGGCCGTTCCAGGCGTGTTCAAGCCTCTGCCTAACGGTGCCGGGATGCGGGTAGCTATCCGCGCGACGCTCCGCGTTGGGCCGAAGTCTGGCACTCTACTGGAAGACCTCGGTGTCAAGCCGGATGTGCAGTACCGAATGACGAAAAATGATCTCCTCAACAGCAACCAAGACCTGATCAATCATGCTGGCAAGATCCTTAAGGGTAAGCCATCCTATGAGTTGGAGTTGAAACAGAAGTCAAGCTCGAACAATGGCGTTACGGTTACCGCACGCACGCGCAACTTGGATCGGCTAGACTTTTTTATCGACGACCGTCCCAAGGAGTCGCGCGATGTGACGGACGGTGAGATCGAGTTCGTGGTAACTGCATCGACCTCCGGTTCCACCAATCTCCTTCTCCGTGGCTATAAGCAGGGAATGTATGTGGCATCCCAAAAGCTGCTACTCTGAGCCAAATTATGCTCCGTGCAGATAGAAATAACGTATTATGAATAGAAACACAATAGAAGCAATTTTCTTTGATATTGGTAACACTCTTGGAGCTCCAAGAGTCTCACCTACTGGCAAACTTCTTGCTCTCGTTGTTTATACGTATGTGCCAGACGTGCTTCGACAGTTGCATGACGATGGCAAGCGGCTTGGAGTTATCTCAAATATCGGTAACGACACAGCCGAAAACTTAGAAAGAATTTTAGAACAATCGGGAATTTTGGCTTTTTTCGAGCCTAATCTCCTCATCTATGGTTCGAAAGACTCTTCGGAAATATTTAGACTAGCTGCCACTCAAGCTGAACTGAGAGCGACTCCTGATCGGTGTTTGTTCGTTGGAGAAGACAGCAAAGAGCGAAGTTATGCAATAGAAGCTGGTTGGCGTGTAGCTCCGCATCCTCGTCTGGCATCGGCAATCTTAAGTGGACATCATTTGAGATATCTTGAAATAACTGTTCCACCCGAACAGAGTAATCAAGAATGGCAAAGCGTCCTGAGAGATTTACCCATTGTGCCTATACATATCACTAGTACCAGAGGCACTAAGGTTTACGCGATCGCATCGATGATTACCGCTTTAAGTCTTGACGATCTCGGCTTTGAAGTAAAACGGCTTGGGGATTTGGATTTACCTCTTCAAACGGAGATGTATTTAATGCGAGATGATCGCCAAATTCGCACCGGTTTTCTCGTTCCGGAAGGACAATCTGCTAGTTTTTTTAGCAACGAAGAAGAATCTACATGGGTACTGTCTTCTACTCAAGAGGGACTTTATGTTGCCTTGCCAGCAGGGAAATCGATTGATCAATATCACTTTGAAGAAGCCTATCATGGGCATAACCTAAAACTCATCTCTAATATGAGCTTGCTAGAGCCACTTAGAGTCGAAGTGACTAAGCAGCCTGCTGATTTGCTTTCTGAGCCAGGAACTGAGCTATCTCTGAGCACTCAAGACTTGGAAAAGTTTTCTTCTCTCACCTTGGAAACTATTCGCCGCTATTTGGCTCGATACAGCAGGATAGAGGCAATTGACCCTCAGAGGGACACTAAAATTAAGAGCCGTCATATTGACAGCGATGGTAATGCCGTAGCAACAAAGGCTCTCGTTCGCGATTTTGAGGACATTGGTGCTGGTGACTTTCAAGTTTACTTACACCAATTCGATCATCCTAGCCAGCCCTCAAAACTTTGCAATATTGTGGCTGAATGGCAAGGCGAGCGAGGGAATGATGAGGGAATCGTCATCGTCAGTGCTCACTTGGATTCAACAGCCAATAGAGAAGTAAACTACGATCCGGACACAGATCCAGCTCCCGGTGCCGATGATGATGGTAGCGGGATCGCTGGAGTCCTTGCCATTGCCCAGGCTTTTAAAGAGCTAAGTCAATCAAATAGACCGAAGAGAACAATTCGCTTTGTACTGTTCAACGCCGAAGAGCAAGGACTAATTGGGAGTCTGGAATATGCCAGAGACGAAGCTCAAGCAAGTTCTCCTATCGTTGCCGTTTATCAATTGGATATGATCGGATACCGAGGAGAGCACCATCATGTTCCCCGGCCATTTGAGATTCATGTCGGAAGTCGAGTATGTCCCGATGCCGAACGGAGATCTCTAAAACTAGCACAGCAAATTCAACAGTTAGTCAAACAAGTCTCTCCTAATTTGAAAACACCAGAGATTTACCAGACACCGGATGTGGGAGATACCCGGAGCGACCACGCTAGCTTTCAACAAGTGGGGTATGCAGCCTGTCTAGTTTCCGAAGATTTATTTCTGGGTCCACCCTTGCACCCAGTTTCAAAAATTAACAACCCAAATTACCATACAGCTCGCGATCTTCAGGTTGATTTTGAATATACTGCCGACATTGCTCGTTTAGTAGCAGCAGCAGCCTGGATGACGGCTAAACAGTAGATTACTTAAGGATTAAGAGATTTATCAAAAGTTGCTGAGTAATGGCAAAGCTAGAAATATTTTCTCTTTTCAAGACTAAAACAGGAGAATCAAAAATGAATAAGATTGACTTACGAGTTGCGGAGGATGTGCTTGAATCGTTAAATCAAGCACGAACTTTAGCTGCGGGAGCACCAGATGCCGCACAGTCTGCCACAGAGCTAAAAGAAGCGTTGCACTTTGCGGAGAACAACGATCTCATACTGCAACAAGAGAGCGAAGGTGCAAACGGCATGAAATACTTTCGTTACAGGCAAACCTACAATGGTATCCCAGTCTGGGGAGAAACTATCATAGTTACTGTTGATGCTGACGGTAATTATCGACCACTTCACGGCAATGCTTTGCAGAGCATCGCTTCCGACATCGAAAATACAATGCCTACTCTAGATATAGAGGTGGCAATTCAAAAAGCAAAGAACGCTTTGATGAATGAGAAAGGAATTGAAGGTAATTCTGTCGAGGTCGAAAAGGCAGAAATGGTGGTTTATCCGCGACACGACGGGCGAGCCAGGCTTTGCTTTGACGTATCGTTGTTTGCAGAACCAGTTGATGGCGAACCGACCAGACCGACATTTCTTATTGATGCGAACACGGGAAAGACTGTTTTTCATTTTGATCGAATAACGTCCCTCGTATCCACCACACACTCGTCGATGACACCGACGGCAAGTACCGAAACCGAGGAGCAAAGGTACGATTCGATAGCACTAGCGCCCACTCTAGGGACTGGACCCGGCGGTAATGAAAAAACGGGTCGATATGAATACAAATTGCACCCAGGTCTTGGCGATTTCCCCGCATTTCCCGTGACAGAGTCCAACGGTACCTACGTGATGGACAGTGAAAACGTCAACACGGTTGATCTAAACCACAGATTTACAGGTTCGACCCCCTATTCCTATAATCCGGGACCGGAAAACACATTTAAGCCAATCAACGGTGCCTTTTGCCCTCTCAACGACGCCCAGTTCTTCGGTAACGTTGTCTTCAATATGTATCGACAGTGGTTCAACACCGCACCACTCGCCTTTAAGCTGACGATGCGTGTTCACTATGGAGTGAACTATGGAAACGCCAATTGGAACGGTCGTGCAATGTCGTTTGGCGACGGAGACAACCGTTTCTATCCGTTAGTTAGTCTAGATGTCTCGGCACACGAGGTGAGCCACGGATTCACGCAACAAAACTCGGAACTGATTTATGTGGGAGAATCTGGAGGGATTAACGAAGCGTTTTCGGATATGGCTGGCGAAGGAGCCAAGTTCTTTTTGACAGGCCAGAACGATTTTAAGGTTGGAGCATCAATCTTTAAGAAGCCCGATGGTGCACTGAGATACATGGATGATCCTACCCGTGATGGGCTATCTATTGATAGCGTAAACGATTACTATGAAGGACTTGATGTCCACCACAGCAGTGGTGTATATAATAAAGCCTTTTCAGTGTTGGCGCGTCGACCTGGTTGGGACACTAAGAAAGCATTCGAGGTTTTTGTATATGCCAATAAGCATAAATGGACACCAAGTTCAGGATTTTTCAGTGGAGCAGTGGGCGTGAAGGATGCAGCGAATGACTTAGGGTACGATACTGACGACATAGTTGCCGCGTTCGCCGCCGTGGACATCAATATTTAAAACTGACGAAAAATTGAGGCTGTTGTTTTAACCGTTTAAAACAATTTCACCGAATAGCAACATGTTACGAGAAAAACGCTCAAAACTACCTTGCAATGCTGACTCTTGCTTCTATCCTTTTGTGGTTATGGTTTTAAAACACGCCCTAATCGCTGTGCTATTGAAATAAGGCTGAAACCTTTGATATTGCTTGAGAATTTTTAATTCACATAAGGCGTAGTGTAATCTAGGTAGCAAATTGGTTCAAGCAGTAAATTATCAAATTTAGGTGTGCGTTAGCTTACCCTTTACTGTCGCTCTGGGTGAAACCTTAACCCTGTTCTGTCACTTTGGGAAAAACCAGTGCCTGAAATCCTTCCGGAGCTTTACTTTTCAGTTTTTGGCTACAAATTTTAGTTTCTATTAGAAAAGAAAAGCTCAAAACTTGATTAGATAAAAGTTCCAGCATTTCGCTACGATTATTGTTTTCTGGAAGTGACAAAACAGGGTTAATTTTTCGTCGGACGAAACGTCGAAAATTCGTTAATTTTCTCAAGACTGAAAATTAGACTGGTGTGAGGTCCTAAAGGAACGTTTATAAAGGCAAGGCAAATATCCACAACCTCAGGGTGTCCGTATCATGCCAATAAGGCTAGTCTGTTGAGAATAAACTCCGAAATAATCTCATTAATCCTTACTACAAGTGTTGTGGATAATGCTGTGGCAATTGAAGTCTCTGAAATTTAAGGCATTAAAATCCTTGCTGTACCGTAGTTAAATTACTACACAAAATAATCTATTTCGTAAGTTGGTAAAATGTAGGTGGATGAAATGACTAAGCTACAAAAAGATAATCGGATTGAATGTTTAACACTGATTGTTAGTAGTGTTGTTTCTGTTATTGCTTTAATTCTTAGTCTTCACACGTTTACGAGACAAAATGAATTTAATAAACACCAGCTATTTATTACTTCGCTGTATCACTCTATACAACCTATAGCTAGTGGAAAAGAAGACCAAGTTCTCATGGCAATTTACACTCTTGTTAATAGTATAGAACCAAATGAAGATAGATTTCGTAAGATGTTTTCTACAGTATTTCCTGTAGAATCTGATAGGAACAGGAGCTATGTTTTAAAAATTGAAGATTTTTGCACAAGAAATAGTTATAAAGAATGTCTAATAGCACTAAAAGATGAAGCAAAAAAATATGAAGGTATATCAAATAAAAAACTTAATGAAAGCAACAAAAAAAAGATAGCAGATGCAAAAAAAAACGCAAGTATTCCTAATGCCAACATAGACGCACTAAGTGCTGAGCCTCCAAATCTAACAGAACAAGAAGAGAATCCTGGATTATCCACAGCAGTCGCCGTTCAAAGTATAACTACAGAAGCGAGCAAACAAGAAGGATGGATTTATATTGGCATGACTAAAAAAAATAATCCTAGCATTTTAGATACTACTGATCTATTAGTAACTGTAAGACCAGAAAAGTCTGAAATTGACGAAAAACAAACTAATATTCCTCAAAAAGGTGACATACTTATTGCAACTACAAACATTTTTTTAAGAGATGCAGCACCGCTTCCAGGCTCACTGCCTGGAAGCGGATATGGACAAATTATCGGTATTGTGAAAAAAGACCAAAAATTAGCCGTTTTAGATGAATTTGATAGAGACACAGGAACAAACCGCAAGTCTGTCTGGGCAAAAATTAAACTTGTCTAAGCAAAGAGTAGCGCAAAGAGTAGCTAAGCTAGTGAGCATTTAAGTTGCATAAAACCAGGGCTAAAGCCCCTGGCTGTCTAATCAGTATTTAAGAGCTTGAAACTCAAGCAGAGTAAGAAGTTCGGTATGTTGATTAACCAAAACTTGTATTAGATTTGTCCGAAATATTAACTTAGGAGTTATGTAAAAATAACTTGAACAATTAACTGACTGCTTTGGGTTTGATAATATAGTTCCACTCACCATGAAAAGAATTTCGTTCGATTGCAATAGTATCAAGCTCTTGGTCTGTAACCTTGATTCCCGTTTTGTAGAGATTTGGATCTAATCTAGCCTCAACTTCTAATCCTTGTGTGGTGGTAGTATTGCGAATTAGATTAATCACAACTTGCAAGCTGGTTAATGGTCTGCCTCGTCAGTTTTGGGTAATGTGACAAAACAAGCGATGCTCAATCTTATTCCATTTACTTGTGCCTGGAGGAAAATGGCACACATGAATAGTTTTACCAGTCTGGGTTGCTAATTCTTGTAGCTTCAATTTCCATAATCGTGAGCGATAACTATTGCTACCACCGCAATCAGCCGTAATCATTATATGCTCACTGCTGGGATAAACTTGTTTTCCCATTGAGTACCACCAATGACGAATAGACTCGACTGCAAACTCTGCGGTATCGTGGTCAATACCAACATTAGGTAGGCAAAGGGAAAATATCTGCCTCTACTGTGCTAATTTGTGTTAGGCGGTTATCGGACGGGGAGTCATACACCATAAGGACAGAGCGAGGAGCGTCACCATTTTGGGAAAACAGGGTCATGCCTTCTGCATGATCTTTACCCTTGTCTTTGCCATAACCAAAAGGAATATTTTGGGCTGAGTTTTTTTGCGACAAGTAAACTAAGCTCTCTCCACTCAACTCTACACCACCCTGCCACCGGAAGAGCATAACCGGGCCATCAAGCTCCATCGTCGGTCCTGCCAGAATCAACAGATCACGCTCTTGCACACAGAGATCGCGGATTCCTAAACCGTCAAGATGCAAGAAATGCTTTCGATAGGGTCGGTTGTCCGGTCCTATCTGATTCAATTCCAGAGTGAAGGGATCTTTTTTATCCTCTTTCAGCTCCACTTCCAGAATGACAGCCCAACCACGCAAAACCGGTCCGCGTAGCCCTATAAAGAGGCGTTTGCCTGCAATAGCCAAGCCCTCAATATCAAACCCATTGTCCTTACCGGGAACTGTAAGGAAGGAACGCAAGTGCTTGTCCTGCGCTAGCGCCTCAGTTAAATGGTTCCCTTCATCATTGCCCCCTAACTGAGCAGCAGTTAGCTTCTTATCACCTTGCTGAATTTCCTTCTCTAAAGAATACATTCCATCTTTTTTCACAACAGGGATGCGGGCAAGAAGAAAGCGGTTACCATCCTTACTCACTTTAGCCAAACGCTTTAAATTATTCTCAATCGAGTCTCCCTTCTTCGGTTTGCTACGCTTCAGGCTATGTGAACCCACCAGCCAGAGATAATCATCTTTGTAGTCGAGACCTTCTATATCCGCTTCTTCAATATCATTGGAATTAGATGGAAGCACTGGAAGCTGAAGGTATTCGTTTAACGGGAACTGCTTGTGATCGCTATACCTGTAAACATCATTGCTATCGTCTTTCCGGCGAGATAGCCGTTCCAAGCTAATCGTTTCATCATTGGCCACCCATAGCGTATCCCCAATTTGCACAACGGCTGACAGTCCTTGACGAAGCTCTTTGCTCTCGCCCAGATTGTTGAGTTCTCGATTGAACTCCAGGAGAACAGAACTCGTTCTATTCATGATTACATCTCCTTTCAATTTAGGTTATATTCCAAAAATGAGACAGGAAAAAGACAATATCAGTTCTTGAGTTCTCATATGACCGTTCTCAATGTCCAATTCCTACCCTTTTAAGTTCGTCATAATCACATTTTTCTCAAAAACACGTCGCTCTAAAAATCAACTTCTAAAATTCTACTTATCGTGTTTTTATAAAAAACGCCCAAGAATTTATGGCACTTTGCTCAATACCTTCGCCAAAACAAGAGTATGAAGAGAGAGGGCGCTCTGTAGTAGAGTTATTGTCTTCCCAAACGACAACTCAAAAACTACAATTCGCCCATGTTCGACATCCTATCACTCTTACAATGCC
>NZ_JACJTD010000109.1 GCF_014698505.1 Nostoc foliaceum FACHB-393
CCGCAGAACAAAAATTTCCGGGGCACAATGGAAACGAGAAAATGTGCCTCAAGTCCTTGCCCATCGCTGTGCTTACCTCAATGGATTATTGTCGGTTTGAGCCACTTGAAAAACTGAGATGCTCCCGGCGAAGTTTTGCTTGATCACCGCACACATAACGGGGGACGGTAGCATCCCACTCGCTTTTAAGATTTAATCCTTTCTCAGACGCTTTCAAGGTAAACATATCGTTAATAGAACGAAGCAGCCCATGTAAATTAAAGTGGCTTTCGGTTAGTACCAGTTGCCCCGCTTCAATCCTAGACATCTCTAAAACATCATTGATTAGTGTCAGCAGATGTTCTCCACTACGGCTGATGATGCTGAGATTCTCCCGAGATTCGCTTGGTGTATCAAGATCCCGTGTCATTAATTGCGTAAATCCCAGAATCGCATTTAACGGGGTACGCAACTCGTGGCTCATCTTGGCGAGAAACTGGCTTTTGGCAAGATTAGCGACCGTAGCTCTTTCTGCGGCTAGTTCTAGGGCAAGTTGCGAAAACTCCAGTACTGCCAGCATCAGCGTGTTTCGCATTTCCCAAGCTGCATCAATCTCTGCTGCTTGCCAAGGCAGGGATGTTTCTTCAACTGTTTGTTTCCAGAGTTCAAAGGATTTACGCGGTGTGAGGCGTGGTTCTCCATCAGTGCCGAGAGAAACAGGTTTATTCGGATCGCCTGCCCAGTTAACTATCTGAATTTGCTCTGGCCTAAACCAAACAATATGATAAGACTTTTGGCGCAAAACAATCGAAATTGCTAAAATCCCACTGCCAACGGCTGTAAATAGCTTCGCCTGCGGATAAACTTTGGCAAGGGAATCAGTCACAAACAATCCTTGACGTTCTTGCTGCAACAGCCAAGTCATCAATGCCTGAACTTCATTTGAGGATGGGGTTTGACCAAGCAGCGAAACTTCATTATCTAAGATGAGTGCGGCTCCCTGTGCGCGAACCAAATTTAATAACTCAACCTGATTACGCCGTAACACTGCTTCAATAAAGCTGAATTCTTGGAAAAAAGTCTGTCGCAATTGTTCCTGAAGCGATTTCACCTGTAAGCGATATTGATTCATCTCGTATTCTTGTTGATAAATCAATTGCACCGAGGCAAACTGTCCTAGAAATTCACAAGCTTTGCGCGTTTCATAATCAACATAGTTGGGAGTGTAATGGTGGCAAGCAATCAATCCCCAGAGTCGTTTTTCGTTAATCAAGGAAATTGACATGGAAGCTGTAATGCCCATGTTTTGCAGATATTCCACATGTAAAGGTGACACACTCCGTAAATTGGCACTACCCAAATTAAGCGGTCTTCCGCTAATGGGATGAGCAGTGGGAATGAGCCGCGCTGGTTGATAGTTAACATTCGGAATCAGTCGCAACCAATTTTCGTAATAGAGTTGGCGGGCTTGTTGGGGAATGTCGGAAGCTGGATAATGCAAGTCCAGATAACTCTCTAAATGTTCGGCTTTGTCTTCTGCAACCACAACTCCACTGTTGTCAGTAGCAAACTGGTAAACCATTACCCGATCGAACCCAGTTAGTTGTCTGACTTGTTTTACTAAAGTTACAACCAAATCATTAAAGGTTTCGGTCTGGCGAATTTTCGCGATCGCTTCTTTCAACAGATAATAAAACTTCAGATGTTGCTGACTTTTAGTGACTTTACTGGGTTCTAACTCCATTACTAACACTCCATCACTGCGGTGCAAAATACCTCGGAAGTTTTGAACGTGTGATTTTTGGTTACTTGAGGATGCCAGGATGCTGTGAATTTTCAATTCCAACGGGCTAAATACTTCCAAGTTATTGTATTTCAGATATTGAGAAATTTCTTTAACTTTGGTTTTAGAGCATAGCCGACTAAGCTGTTGTCCAAGGAGTTCTTCAACGGTAATGCCTAACACTCGATCTACATTCTCACTTACTTGTAAAATCTCAAGTTTTGGTTCACTTAATGTCAGCAACACCCCATGTGGTTGAATTAAACCGGGTATATGAATCGGTTCGCGATCGCAGTTGGTTAAATCAATCGTTTCTGAAGTAGTAAATTCTGTAATATTGAGTGTGTCTGATGGTTGCATTTTAAAACTCGATTTTTATTAAACAGCAAATAAAATGTAGCAATCCGAAATTATTTGTAATAAAATACTAAGATAAAAAGTTGAAGAAGAATTCAGAAGTCAGAATTCAGGAGTCAGAATCGAATGGCACTAAGAAAAGGGAAAATCGTTGAGGCAGCAGGGGTGCAGAGGAGCAGGGGAGAAAGAAGAAGGAAGAAGCATACGGACAGAAGCAACAGAAATTCTCCTCTGCCCCTCTGCACCCATGTTCCCCTGCAATCCTTACTCCGCCTACCCTTCAGCTTAACTTAGTGCCATTCGAGTCAGAATCAATGTTCGTTGGGGATTCAGACCCCAACCAATGTAGACACCGTGCAGACGATAGCGCAGCGTTAGCGACGCAGGAGCGTCTGGGGTTTTAAACCCGTTTATTCATCCACTTTTTCGTTCAGAATTCAATTCTGAATTCTGGCTCCTGACTCTTGAATTCTGTTTGATAAAAATCATGGGGCGTTGCTGAATCAAGTATGAATCATCCAATCCCTTTAAGCTTGCGGGTGCAATAGTAGATGTATTGCATAATTTCTAGATTAAAATTGAGACTTTCAACAAAATAATCTTTAAATCTAAAGATTTGATGAGGATTCTAGGTTTTTACAGAAAAAATAATTAGATAATTGTTTTACAACCAAAGTAAAAGTAAATATTACTTTTTATCAAAAATTGTAAAAATTATATCATACTGAAACATTTGAATTAACTTGTTTTAAGCTTTGTACTGATATATTAAAATTATACAGTAGCTTGACCATACAGATTATGTGCGCTGCGATCGCGAAGGTGTCATAAGCATCTTCTTTTGATACAACTTATGAAAATTTTATTGGTAGAGGATGACGTATTACTGAGTACGGCATTAACAGAGTTGTTGACTGCAAATGGTTACACTATCGACATAGCAAGTAACGGACAAACTGGATTAGAACTAGCGATATCGGCTGAATATGAGTTGATTTTGCTGGACTGGCTAATTCCAAAACTAGATGGCATTAGCTTATGTCGGCAACTGCGATCGCAAGGCTACCGTAAATCTATTCTGTTGTTAACAGGGAAAAATTCTAATGCAGATATTGTGGCGGGGTTAGATGCCGGAGCAGATGATTACGTCATCAAACCCTTCGACCCAGAAGCATTACTAGCAAGAATTCGCTCTTTATTACGACGCAATGGGGCAATCTTATCATCCACGTTAATCTGGGGAAATCTCTGTTTAGATCCAACTGCCGGCAGAGTAACTTGTAATCAGCAAGAAATTCCCCTCACAGCAACAGAATACAAACTGCTGGAGTTGTTTTTGGAAAACCCAGATCGGATTTTTAGTCGTGCAGTGATTCTAGATCGGCTTTGGGGATTTGGGGATGCACCGACTGAAAGTGCAGTTACAACTCATATTAAAGACTTGCGAAAAAAGCTGAAAACAGCAGGTCTGGCAGAAGAAATTTTAGAAACGGTATATGGTATGGGCTATCGCATCAAGCCTGCACCTAATCGCTCCATTTCTGTTGTGGAAACAAATCAAGATGGGAAGAAAAAAACAGGCCCCGTGAATATGACTTCTGTAAATCGGGTGCTAGAGCGATTCCGTAATTCGTTTGCTCAACAAGTTGTAGTGCTGGAGCAGGCAAAAACTGTACTCTTGGCAGGGAATTTAAATGAAGAGTTACAGGGGCAAGCATTGCAAGAAGCCCATAAGCTAGCAGGCTCGATGGGGTCGTTTGGTTATCCAGAAGGTTCCCGGCTAGCACGGAAAATAGAGCATTTGCTGCTTGACAATTCCTCACTATCTCCAGATCGAATCTCTGATTTCTCGCAACTGCTAATAGCTTTACAGCAAGAGTTAACCAAGCCTGCTGTCACTTCTACCGCTCAAAGCGTCCCGATGAACCAAACATATCGCCTGTTGGTAATCGATGATGATGCGACGCTGACGGAGCAGTTGCAGGCAGAAGCCGACTCATGGGGAATCAGGATGAAAGTTGCACCAAACTTGGCAACAGCGAGATCGCGTCTTGCTTTAAGGACTCCTGACGTAGTTTTACTGGATTTGAGTTTTCCGACAATAGAGGAAGATGGATTAATATTATTGAGCGAGATAGTACAGCGATCGCCAAATATCCCAGTAATCGTCTTTACAGGACGGGATACCTTGGCAGATCGACTGGCGGTATCGCGTTTAGGAGCTAGACAATTTTTGCATAAGCCTGCAACAACCGAGCAGATTTTTCAGGCGATTGATCGTATCTTAACTAAACCGAAAACTTCAGAAGCCAAGCTATTAATCGTAGATGATGACCCTGTAATGCTGGCTGGATTATCGGTATTACTAACTCCTTGGGGGATAGAAGTAACAACTTTGGCAGAACCACAGCGATTTTGGGAGGTGCTGATTACAACATCTCCAGACTTGGTAGTGCTAGATTTAGAGATGCCAATAGTTAATGGCTTAGAATTGTGTCAAATCGTGCGTCAGGATTCCCAGTGGGGGGATTTGCCAGTTTTAGTAGTAACAGCCCATACTGATGCAGAATCCCTTCAACAAGCCTTTGCTGCCGGAGCGGATGATTTTATCACCAAGCCAGTGCTAGGCCCGGAACTTGTTACACGGGTACTGAGCCGGATTGAAAGAACGCGCTTGCGTTACAGTCCAAAACTGATGTAATTAGGACTTACGCAAAAGTACAAGCGGTAGGGGCAATTCATGAATTGCCCCTACCGAAAAATCTTTCTTTTCGGCTATTGTTTGCGTAAGTCTTAGCAATAACAAAGCTAGGGCTAGGGTTAGGTTAGGAAAGAATTATGAGACTTTATCCGCGATTATTAGACTATGGTGTTGCTGTTAGCTCAACTGCGAGCGCCCTGCTGCTCTCACTCTGGCTAGAACCACTTATATCTCGAACTATTGGTGCATTTTTTTACATTGCTATTATTATAAGTACCTGGTATGGTGGCTTTCGACCAGGGATTGTTACAGTAATCCTTTCGACACTGGCAATTAATTATTTATTTATCCCTCCGCGATATCAATTTTGGATCGAGCAACCAGAAAAATTCTTGCGGCTAGGTGTTTTTTTGTTAGTTGCTTTGACAATTAACATAATCACTAGTAATCTTCTGCACAGCAGACAAAAGATTAAACAACTTAACCAGAAATTGCTTCAGGAAAATGCCGAGCAACTGCGGATGGCTCTTTCGGCAGCGCAAATGGGAATGTGGGATTGGAATATTGGCACAGGAGAACTCAAATGGTCGCCAGAGCAGGAACAGTTATTTGGCTTGACTGTTGGTACTTTTGATGGTAAATACGAAACTTTTGCAGCCTATCTGCATCCTGATGAGCGCTTTTCCCTTAACCAGGCAGTACAACAGGCACTGCAAACTCACAGCATCTACCAACATGAATATCGGATTATTTGGGCAGATGGTAGCATTCACTGGCTAGAAGGACGGGGACAGGCATTTTATAATGAAGCAGGCCAGCCTGTGCGGATGACGGGAACTGTCATAGCAATTGACGAGCGCAAACAAGCACAAGGAAAGCTAGAACAGCAATTTGAGCAACAGCGCTTAGTGATGGAGATGACCCAGCGCATCCGACGATCGCTCAATTTACAAGATATTCTGCAAAATACTGTCGATGAAGTCCGGCAGTTTTTGGGGTGCGATCGCGTCACCATCTTTCAATTTTCTCCGGGTTGGGGTGGAACGGTTGTTGTCGAGTCTGTTGCATCTGAATGGATGGCTATTTTACCACTCCAGATTTACGACCCTTGCATTGGTGAAGAGAACGTTGAACCCTTTAAACAAGGCTTAGTCACCGCGAAATCTGATATTTATACTGCTGGGATTAGTCCCTGCCATATTGAATTTCTGGCAAGTCTCCAAGTCAGGGCAAATCTGGTGGTTCCCGTTTTTTTAGGAGATGAATTATGGGGATTACTGGCGGCTCATCAGTGTGCAGGTCCTCGTGAATGGCAATCAAGAGAAATTGAACTGCTGGGGCAGTTAGGAGCGCAGGTGAGCATTGCTATCCAGCAAGCAGCTTTGTTTGAACAAGTTCAGACTAAACTAATGGAACGTAAGCAAGCAGAAAAAAGTTTGCAAGAAAGTGAAGCAACCTTACGCTTATTTGCCCAGTATGCACCTGCTGGTATTGCGATGTTTGATCGCGATATGCGCTATTTGATAGCAAGTCAAAGATGGGTGGACGACCATCATCTCGATTCGGTTGAATCGCTAATCGGGCGATCGCACTACGAGATTTTTCCGGAAATCACAGAGCGATGGCGACAGATCCATCAACGGTGTTTGGCTGGGGCGAGCGAAAAATGTGATGAAGATTTATTTGTGCGCTTAGATGGAACCCAGCAGTGGATATGCTGGGAAATTCATCCCTGGCATACTGCTATCGGTAAGATTGGCGGCATTATAATTTTTGGTGACGATATTACACAACGCAAACAGGTGCAAATTGCCCTGCAACAACTGAATGCCGAACTTGAGCAACGGGTAGCCGAGCGTACTGTACAACTAACAAAGACCAACGATCGCCTGATAGAAACGGTGATCCAGCAACAACAAACCCAAGTCATACTTTTAGAACAAGCGCAACTACTGGATCTGGCACACGACACAATCATTACCCGCGACTTAAACGGGACGATTTCTTTCTGGAATGAAGGAGCCGAGTATATGTATGGCTGGACGAAAGCCGAGGCTTTTGGGCAAATTTATTATATTCTTTTGAAAACTGAATTTCCTCAACCCATAGCAGAGATTGAAGCAGAACTATTAGATAAGGGTTACTGGGAAGGAGAACTTATCCATTTCAGCCGGGACGCTCGACCTATTACTGTAGCTAGCCGTTGGGCGTTACAAAAAGACAATGCTGGTATACCGATTAAGATCCTAGAAATCAACAATGACATTACCGAGCGGAAACAAGTAGAAGCCGCTTTACAGCATTATGTACATGAAGTTGAGGATTTATACAACAATGCACCTTGTGGTTATCACTCCCTAGATGGAGATGGGAATTTCATTCGGATTAACGATACAGAACTCAACTGGCTAGGATATACCCGTGATGAAATCTTTCACAAGAAGTTTTTAGATGTTACCACCTCTGAGGGGAAACAAGTTTTTCAGGAGAACTTTCCTAAGTTTAAACAACAGGGTTGGGTTAATAATCTGGAGCTTAAAATTGTCAGCAAAGATGGCACAATCCGATGGGTAAGCTTGAATGGTACTGCAATCAAAGATGAAACAGGCAACTTTGTTATGAGTCGCTCAACCTTGTTTGACATCACCGAGCGTAAACAAGCAGAATTTGCCCTCATCAACAGTGAGGAAAGCCGACGACTGGCTCTAGATTTGACCCATACCGCCTTTTGGGATTTGCACTTGCCCAGCAAAGATATAGTCTGGAACGATAATCACTTCACCTTACTGGGTTTAGTCCCGTATTCAATTGAGCCAAGCTATGAGGTTTGGCGCAATGCAATTCATCCTGAAGATGTTGGTTGGGTGGAACAAAAGTTTTTGGAATCTATCGAAAACCGCACTGATTACACAACCGAGTATCGAGTAATTTATTCAGATGGTTCAGTGCATTGGTTGATGGGACGCGCAAGAGCAATTTACGATGAATCTGGGCAACCTCTACGATCGCTCGGTGTATTGTTAGATATCAGCGAACGCAAACGTATCGAAGCAGTTATGCGCCAATATGAGCGCATCGTCTCTAGTACTAAAGATGGTATCGCACTGCTGAATCGTAATTATATTTATCAAATCGTTAATCAAGCTTACCTGGACTGGTGCAACAAACCTGATACCGAAGTTCTAGGACATTCAGTGAGGAATGTTTTGGGTGAAAATTTATTTGATAACTTCATCCAGTCTCGGTTAGATAGATGTTTAGCTGGGGAGACAATACAGGATGAAAAATGGTTTGACTATCCCAATTTAGTACCGCAATTTTTGAGCGTTACTTATACACCTTACCGTGAATTAGACGAAACCATTTCTGGCGTTATTGTTAGTCTGCGCGATTTGACTAGACTCAAACAGGCAGAACAAATGCTCGAGCTTCAGGCTGTAATCACCCGCAACATGGCGGAAGGCATTTGCTTGGTGAGAGCCGATAATGCAGTCATTGTCTATGCCAATCCGAAATTTGAACAGATGTTTGGCTATGACTCTGGTGAACTCAACGGTCAGCATGTTTCGATTGTAAATTATGAGAATGAATCGGTAACTGCTGAAGATGTAAATCAAGCTATTCGGTCTGCTGTTTTACAAAAGGGTGAATCCACCTATGAAGTCCATAATGTCAAAAAAGATGGGACTCCATTTTGGTGTAGTGCGACGACTTCTGTATTCAGGCATCCCGATTACGGCGATGTTCTAGTGGCGGTTCAGCAAGATATTACTGAACGCAAACGCATTAAAGACGCTTTACGCCAAAGCGAAGAAAAGTTTCGCCAGTTGGCGGAAAACATCCAAGCAGTATTTTGGATGACTGATATTCATAATCTGCAAGTTCTTTATGTAAGCAAAGCCTACGAAGCAATCTGGCAAAGGAGTTGTGAAAACTTGTATCACAACTATTCAAATTGGTTAGATGCAATTCACCCAGAAGATCGCTCTCGCGTCGAATTTGAACTTGTTGAACAGCTAAAAACATCGCAATACGATAAAAAATATCGGATCATCCGTCCTGATGGTTCAATTCGTTGGATTCGCGATCGCGCTTTCCCGATCAAAAATGAAGTTGGGGAAATAGTGCGGATTGCTGGAATTGCCGAAGACATCACTGAACAACAACAGATTGAGCAGATAAAGAGTGAGTTTATCGGTATCGTCAGTCACGAACTTCGCACTCCTTTAACCGCAATTCGGGCGGCTATGGGCTTACTACAAACTGGTATCTATGATAAAAAACCAGACAAATTCAAGCGGATGATTGAAATTGCAGCCATCGATAGCGATCGCCTAGTGCGCCTAGTCAATGATATTCTCAATTTAGAACGCTTAGAATCGGGTCGGGCTGCCCTAGAAAAAACAACCTGCCAAGCAGCTGATTTGATTGAGCAAGCAGTAGCAGGATTGCAAGCGATCGCCAAGCAGCAAAATATTACCTTTAATATACATCCTACCAATGCTCAAGTTTGGGCAGATGCTGATGGCATTATTCAAACACTCACCAATCTATTAGGTAATGCACTTAAATTCTCGTCCACTAATTCTACTATTACCCTGAATGTCCAACAACAAGCAGATTATGTACTGTTTCAGATAATAGATCGAGGACGAGGGATTCCAGCAGAGAAGTTAGAAGCTATTTTTGGCAGATTTCAGCAAGTAGATGCTTCTGATTCTCGCACTAAAGGCGGCACGGGTTTGGGATTGGCAATCTGTCGTAGTATTATTGAACAGCACGGTGGGCAAATTTGGGCACAAAGTACTGTGGGTGTCGGCAGCACATTTTTCTTTACCTTGCCAATACCGAGAAATTAGGTAGAGGGGCAGGGGAGCAGAGGGGAAATAACCAATGCCCCATGCCCCATGCCCAATGCCCAATGACAAATTACAAATGACTAATGGCTAATGACTAAAAGATTTTTAATTGTGGATGATGAAGAACGAATCCGTGAATTAGTGCAAGCTTGTTTAGAAGACTTGGGTGGATGGGACACCCTGACAGCTGCATCTGGGCAGGAAGGATTAAACATCGCCCAGGCAGAATCTAATATTGATGCTATTTTGCTGGATGTGTCTATGCCTGACATGAACGGTTTTGCAGTATATGAAGAACTTCAGGCAAATTCAGCAACCGAAGCTATTCCAGTAATTTTCTTAACAGCGAAAGTCCAACCAAGCGATCGCGCCCGTTTCGCTCAGATGGGAATTGCCGGAGTTATTACCAAACCGTTTGAACCCACTTCCATTTGCGAGCAAATTGCAGACATACTGAGTTGGGACAACTAATTTTTAAGCTTTGTAACGAAGTCTTGGTCTTTATCAGTTCTTTATTTTTGTAATTTATCTTTTTTGTTTATAGAGAAAAATCTTTAATATACAGGAAAGGTAGATGAACACTTGCCAAGTTAAAGGATCTGAACAAGCCATAACTTTTACTTTATTTACATCTGAAAGTGATGCTTTCAAGAAAATTCAAGAGAATTTGTTTGACTTTGTAGATTTGGATTTACAAACTGTGATGATTCGTGCAATTTCTTCCGAACAATGGAAGCAAATTGCAGAAAATCCTTTAACTGAAAGAGAACTTTGTATTTTACAAATGATCGTTAACGGCAAGAGCAATCTTGTTATTGCTCAAGAACTATTTATAACAGTGGGAACTGTCAAGACACACATTCGGCATATTTTCCTCAAGCTCAATGTTACTGATCGCACCCAGGCTACAGTATTGGCACTACGTTCTGGTTTAGTCGATTAATCCGTCATCGTTACATAATAATTTTTAACTTTTCTGGAGTGTAGTTACAATGGAGGTTTTGCAGGTGGTAAACATGACCACCAAAACTATATTACTTATTGATGATGAACTCAATGTGCGGGAAATTGTAGAACTTTGCCTCAAAGATTTAGCTGGCTGGAATGTGTTAACTGCTGATTCTCCATTACAAGGATTGCAAAGTGCAGTAGGCGATAGTCCTGATGCGATTGTATTAGATATCTCAATCAGTGGAATTGATACTTTTAAGTTGATGAATAAACTTAGAAACAATCCAGATACTCAAACTATTCCTATTGTATTACTGAGTGCTAATGTCCGATGGCTAGATTCACAATTTTTGCGAAATTATCAAATTGCAGGTGTAATTCTCAAACCCTTCGATCCAGTTAACCTTCCTGCCCAGATTGCTAAACTGCTAAATTGGGACTATACACAAAATCGCAATTAAAAATTACGTAAATAGTGAATTGCATAAGAAAATTAGAGTTTGCAGCACTAAAATTAAAGTTGAAACTTTAATTAAATAACTTGATTCTCAAGCTTTAGTTAACTGCGAAAAGTTAGCTAAAATTAACTTCAGATTTGGGCATTCTGTAATGCTAGTAACAGGTTAAGACAGTTTTCAGGAATAGTTAAAATACATTTGCATAGCTTTATTACTCTGTTACTACCATGTTACTTAATAATTTTTCAGCTTTTGAAATTATTTTCAAGGAAATCCTTAATCAAATTAAGATGCTGGCGGTACAAATTCACCAGTTATCTGAAGTGAGTGAAATTATTAAGGTCATTGTCAGTGAAGTTAGAAAAACCTTACAAAGCGATCGCGCTATTATCTATCGTTTTTTACCTGATGGAGATGGAGTGATAGCCGAAGAGTCTGTAAGCTTTGCATGGAAACCAATTTTAGGACAATTAATTTATGACCCTTGCTTTAATGCTAAATGGGTAGAGGAATATCGGCAGGGGCAGGTTGGTATTATTGAAGGCATTCACGCTAAACCGCTTGACCCTTGTTACAAAAAACTATTAACTGGCTTGCAGATTAAAGCTAATTTAGTAGTACCAATTTTAGTAAATAATCAAAAAATAGATGAAGCTTCAAGTTCCAATCCTCAACTATGGGGCTTACTGATTGTTCACCAGTGTAGTAGTTCACGCAAGTGGAGTTATTTAGAAATTGAGTATCTTCAACTGGTAGCAGTAGAACTAGGGATTGCACTTGGGCAATTACAACAGTGTCAAATCTTGAAAAAGCAGGTAGTTCAACCAAAGTTGAAGTTAAGATCAATCAGAAAAACTCTGTACAAAAATTATAAAGAATGCATTGCAACGGAAACAGCATTGCTAAAGAATCTATCAGTTGTAGACTTGATGGCATTTGAGCGATTGCAAACTCCAATTTGGATTTACGATATTGATAATTTACGGATTTGGTGGGCGAACAAGGCAGCACTTCATATTTGGAATGCTCAGAGTCGAGAAGAATTGCTTAATCGCAACTTCAGTGATGTTTCTGAGTCTACTCGCATTCGACTGCACAACTATCTGCAAGTCTTTCAGCAAGGGGGAACCATTACTGAAAACTGGACATTTTACCCAGAAGGAAAACCTGTTTCTGTTCGCTGTTTGTGTTCTGGAATTCAAATTAAAACAGGACAGATGGCGGTGTTGGTTGAAGCTACAACAGAAGTTGCCAATCAGATCGATCCAGAAACATTGAGATCGATTGAGGCACTACGTCATACCACTGTGATGATCTCGCTTTACACGATGGATGGTGTACTGCTGCTGCAAAACCCCGCAGCCATTAGCTGTTATGGGGATACCTTGCATCGTAACTCGTTTTTTAGTCACTTTGTTGACAAGAGTATTGGGCAACAAGCTATTGAGGCAATGATTTTAGGTGGAATGTTCAGTATTGAAACCCAGGTGTTTACAAACCAGGGAATTCGATGGCATCAGATGGATATACGATGCACCCGCGATCCTGTAACTGATGATTCCATGATCTTGGTCAATGAAAAGGATATCACCCAACAGCAAATTGCTTTACAAGAACGCCAACATATAGAAAACGAGTTGCGCTGGCAAGAAGCTTTGCTGCGTTCCATGACAGATACTTCTTTGCTGGCATTTTTTGTTGTTGATAATCGTACTGACGAAATCCTCTATTTCAACCACCGCTTTTGTGAAATTTGGGGTATTGAACATTTGGAAGCCCAGATGCGGCTGGGTACTATGAAAAACAATGATATTATTCCTGACTGTATACCTTTAATTGCAGACTTGCCAACCTTTGTTGAATCGTGTAAACCATTGCAGTCTCAAGAAAATTGTTTCATAGTTGAGGATGAAATTGCATTTATAGATGGGCGTGCGATTCGCCGTTTCTCTAGCCAAATTCGAGATAGTGAAGATAAATATTTTGGCAGATTATACATTTTTGAAGACATCACAGAGCGTAAACAAATCGAAGCTGCGCTCAAAGCTAGTGAAGAGCGATGGCAATATGCCTTAGAGGGAAATGGTGATGGCCTTTGGGACTGGAATGCTGAAACTAACGAAGTATTTTTCTCCCGGCGATGGAAAGAAATGTTAGGGTTTGCAGACCATGAGATTGGTAATACCCTCGCTGAATGGGATCAGCGAGTTCACTCAGATGATAAAGCATTAGTATATGAGGAGATTAACAAGCATTTTCGTGGTGAAATTCAACAGTATGTCAGTGAACATCGGGTCAGTTGCAAAGATGGAAGCTACAAGTGGATTCTAGATCGGGGACAAATTTTTACTCGTACAGATGATGGTCGTCCTTTACGGATGCTGGGGACTCATACTGATATTACTGAACGCAAGCGGATGGAAGAAGCTCTGCGAGAAAGTGAGGAACGCTATCGTTCTGTAATTACAGCGATGGCAGAAGGTATTGTCTTACAGCAAGCTGATGGACGAATTACCGCCTGTAACGACAGTGCTGAAAGAATTTTGGGGTTAACAGTTGACCAAATGATGGGGCGAACTTCCATCGATCCGCGATGGCAAGCTATTCACGAAGATGGTACTTCTTTTCCAGGCGAGGCCCATCCTGCTATTGTCACCTTACGCACTGGAAAACCGCAATTTAACACGATCATGGGAGTTCACAAACCTAATAGTCGCCTATCCTGGATTTCCATTAATTCTCAACCATTGTTTAAACCAGATGAATCAAAACCTTATGCAGTGGTCGCATCATTTACAGATATCACAGTCCGTAAACAGGCAGAACTGGTACTGCAACAGCAGGCAGAACAAGAACGCATGGTTTTTGCGATCGCTCAACACATCCGCCAGTCTTTGGACTTGGATAAAATTTTAAATACAACCGTTGCTGAAGTACGACATTTTCTACAAACTGATCGCGTCGTTATTTGCTGCTTTAACCCAGATGGTAATAGTGTAGTTGTCACAGAATCTGTCGCAGAAGGTTGGCAACCGATTTTGAATAGGGAAATTACAAATTCCTACTTTGTACAGACCCAAGGAGTATCTTATCAACAAGGTAGGAGCAAAGCTATTTCAGATATCTACACTGCGGAATTTGACCCAAGTTATATAGAACCCATTTGACATCTAAGAGGGTGCAGCAAGCCTCTTAACCATCAACCGAATAAAACAAAGATTAACCTTGGCAGTCGCATTCGCTAAAGTTCTCTCAAAGTTCTTGACGAGGATTTTGCATCTTTCCATCCAAGCATTTGACCGCT
>NZ_JACJTD010000011.1 GCF_014698505.1 Nostoc foliaceum FACHB-393
AGTAGATGAGTTGAAGTCAATACTTGATAAGCTATTGAATCAGGGTGAGTTAGTCATTAAGTGGCATCGAAATATAAAAAACAAAGGAAATAATGGTTATATTGCAATTTAAATGCTGATTAGCTTAGACGACAATTTCCAATTTATAGCAGGTAAAGGAGCAGGAGGAAATTTGACTGTGAAAGCCTCCAATTCCGTAGAACTAATTGGAGGCTCAAGAGGTTTGTCTACTGGCTTGTTTGCTTTGACTAACACTTCCGGAGATGCTGGTCAAGTGACAATCGATACAAAACAATTAATTATCCGCGACGGAGCTACAGTAACTGTGAGCAGTCAACTTGTAGACGATTTCATCTACGCAGAGGATGTACGTAGCTCTGGAAAAGCAGGCGAGCTAAATATAACCGCTCGCTCTATCCTGCTCGACCAAGGAAGTCTCACATCTAATAGTCAGTCAGGTCTTGGTGGGAATATTTCGCTACAGGTGCAAGACTTATTACTGATGCGCCGCAACAGCCAAATAACTACTAATGCAGGAGGTGATAAAACTGGCGGTAATATCACCATCAAAGCACCTAATGGCTTCCTCGTTGCTACTCCCTTCGGCAATAACGATATCACCGCCAACGCCTTCTCTGGCTCTGGTGGTAAAATCACAATCACAACTAAGAACATCTTTGGTTTTGTGCCACGCACCCGTGCAGATGTGGAAAGACGCGATCCAAAGGAAATCAACCCGAATAACCTGCGAACAAGTGACATCACCGCATTTTCTCAGCAAAACCCTTCATTAAGTGGCACTGTACAAATCAACTCACCAGATGCTGACCCCAGTAAAGGATTAGTGGAACTACCCGTAAATCTGGTTGATGCTTCGCAGCAAATTGCCGCAAGTTGTGATTCTGGTGGAAAAATAGGAAAAAGTTCATTTATTGCTACTGGACGTGGAGGATTAGTAGCCGATCCCACGCAGCCATTGATAGCTGATGATGCGGTGCTGGCAGATTGGATCACACTCAAGCCAGAGAGTCAGAATCGTGCTGGCGGTATTCAGAAAAGAATGGTTGTTCAAGCGCAGGGAAACACAGAAGAAAAATCACAGAAAGCTAATTCTGTCAATGAACCTACTCAAATTGTAGAAGCCCAAGGATGGGTAATGGATGCCAATGGGAATGTGGTTCTGGTTGCTCAAGTACCCACTGCCTCGCCCCATAACTCCTCACTCACCGCTACATCTTGCGCTGCTAATTAGAAGATGAACAGTCAACTTAGAGCCAAGGCGAATGGAATTCGCGGTTACACAAACGTACTCCTTCGGAGAAGCAAGCTACGCGTAGCGTCTCGCAGAGAAGTCCGCCTCGGCGGACTAAGGAAAAGTTGAGGGTTTGAAACCCACGGAGGTGGGTTTTGTCTGTGTAGACGCGGTTTCTAACCGCCCTTTTGACTATAAGTTAAACTGTTTCTGGATCAATGTTTAATTCTCGTAACTTCGCGGCCATGCGCGATGCCTATTCTCTAACTCGTCTCCTGAATTTGCAGACGTACAGTGTGTTCAGTCGCACCACTAAGTTGCAATTCCATGATTTCACCACCCAGAGGTTCCAAGCAAGTGAGGAGCGATCGCAAGTTGGGTGTACTTGCGCCAGTATCTACATATAATCTATCTGCCAAATTGCCGATTCGTTTCCAAGTCATATAAAGTTTAGCGATCGTTTGTTCAATCTGGGATGCTTGATTTACCAAGTCAGCAGCAATGCTCAAACAGCCGACTCTCTGCGCTTCTTCTAAGGCTGTTTCAATATCAATATTTTCCTGCGTCAGCGCCTGGACTTGAGCTGCCCCTTTGAGATATTTGGCCAAGTTACGCGCTTCTGTAGTAACTTGTTTGAGGGTATCCACATCAGGGTTAGCAGCAATTTCCTTTTGGATAAACTTTTGGTGCGATTCTGGCAGTTTTTCCATTTCCTTCACCAGTGGGGCGATATAGCGTGGAGGAAGGGTGTTATCTGCTGCTTTTTCCTTAACTGCTTCAGGTAATAAATCTGAGGACATGGCTGTCCATTCATCGCTGAGTTGACGCACTTCCCGCCTGGTGATGCGATCGCCTTTTTGGGCCGCTTCACTCACCATCTGTTGCACTTCTGGCGATGCTTTGGAGGTTTCAACAAATGCCCGTTTGCTGAAGTTGTTGACAGAACCTGGGTCAAGTTTACCGTCTTCGATGAGAGTATCGGCACTATTCGCCAGTTGAATCCAGGCATAAGCTTGACTTTTGCTGATTTCCCGCTCTTTTAGCCATCGCAGAAAACCAGTACCGCGTCCGTCACCACCCACTTTCTCTCTGTCGCGGATAGCACGTAAAATTCGCCCCCGCCAGATTTCAGTTTGCAAATCAAAGCGATCGCATACCTGCCAAGCTATTTCTAGCTGCTGTTGAAAATCTGACTCTAGAATCTGTTCATCTTCTGGATCGGGCAGTTCAAAGCTGATATCTGCTGGCTGTAGTAACGCAGCAGCAAGGTCGTTGATGGAGTCGGTATCTTGCACGATTGATGACTAACTAGTGGACGCGATCGGCTTATTATGCCACAATCTGTAAGCTCTAACTTAAGAGGTGGTGCAGTATCTTGGATTACCACAAAATAGGGGCAAGGGGTAAACCACCTCAGCGAGGTACTTAATTAATCAAAGAGAATAAAAATAAAACGATGAACCAGGTAGACTACCTCAGGATTAGCTTAATCGATCGCTGCAATTTTCGTTGTCAATACTGTATGCCAGAGGGAGTAGAACTGGACTATATTCTCAAGCAACAGCTGTTGAGTGATGAGGAGCTACTCACCTTAATTGAAGAGGTATTTATTCCAGTAGGCTTTAATCGGTTTCGTTTGACTGGGGGTGAACCCTTGTTGCGGCCGCGGGTGGTAGATTTGGTAAGGGCGATCGCTTCTTTTCCCCAAACTCAAGACCTCTCAATGACCACCAACGGGTTTTTGCTGGCTCCGATGGCACAAAACCTCTACAATGCTGGTCTACGACGAATTAATATTAGTCTGGACTCTCTTGATCCCGACACTTTTGATCAAATTATTAGTAATAAGGGGCGTTCTCGTTGGCAACAAGTTTGGCATGGGATTCAAGCTGCCCATCAAGTCGGATTCGACCCCCTGAAGCTGAATGTGGTGGTGATTCCTGGGGTCAATGACCACGAAGTTCTAGATTTAGCCGCCCTGACAATTGAGAAAGAGTGGCACGTTAGATTTATTGAATTTATGCCTATTGGTAATGTAAATTTGTTTGGCGATCGCGGTTGGATATCTTCAGCCGATTTACGGCAACAAATCCGCGATCGCTGGGGGTTGACAGAATCACAAGTTCGTGGTTTTGGCCCTGCTGATGTCTTTAAAATTCCCGGTGCGAAGGGTACACTGGGATTTATTAGTCAAATGTCGGAATGTTTTTGCGATCGTTGTAACCGGATGCGCCTTAGTGCTGATGGTTGGCTGCGTCCCTGTTTATTAAATGAAACTGGTCAAATAGATTTAAAAACTGCTTTGCGTTCTGGTACTAGTACCGCTCAATTACAAGATCAGGTGAGACATTTACTGGCAATTAAGCCAGAAATTAACTTTAAAGGGCGCGATTCTGGCATTTTAGGTACATACACCCGCACCATGTCGCAAATTGGTGGATGAAAATAGTTAGGAGTTAAAAGTGAGGAGTTAGGAATTATCGTCTTTAAACTCATAACTCATAACTCATAACTCCTAACTGCTTACGCTTGTCGTGAGTAGTATTCCACCACAAGTAGTTCATTAACTTGTAATGCCACCCATTCCCGCTCAATAACGCTGTTGACTTTACCAACCAACTTATTTTTGTCAAACTCCAAATGACTGGGGAGGTTGGCCAAACCGGGATATTGCAAGTTAGCTTCCACCAACTTCCGTGATTGTGCCCGATCCCTGACTGCAATTACTTCACCAGGACGGCATTGGTAGCTGGCAATATTAACCACACGACCGTTAACAGTTACGTGACCATGATTTACCAGTTGACGAGCAGCTGGGATAGTCGGGGCTATACCCAACCGGAAAACGGTATTATCTAAGCGCATTTCTAGCAATTGCAGCAGCACTTGTCCGGTAGAACCCGTAACACGTCTGGCTTTGCGCACATAACGCAGCAATTGTTTTTCTGTCAAACCGTAGTTGAAGCGGAGCTTTTGCTTTTCCTCTAAACGGATAGCATACTCAGAGCGCTTCTTACGGTTCTGACCATGCTGACCAGGCGGATAAGCGCGTCTGGCGCTTTTACGAGTCAATCCTGGTAAATCGCCCAAGCGGCGTACAATTCTGAGGCGTGGCCCTCTGTATCGGGACATGAGTTTCCTTAATCTAATCCTGTTTAAACTTTACCCAAACATTCAATTTTGACATTCCCTTGATTAAAAATCAGAGGATTCTTGGTTTTTGAGGCTGCTTGCCTTGGTATGAAGTATCCTACCAAAGTAGAGGCATCAACTTTTGCGCCAGTTGCTTTAAGTCGGTAGAGCCGACACACTAGCTGCCAAGCCTGCATTCCGACCTGTCACGCCGTACTTCTGCCAATAACTTTTTTGTGTTTATTTAGTTTCGTAGGCTACTCAATCATCAGATTGGTTTACGTAGTATTCTTAACTTTGAAATACTTTTTACGTTGCCTACTTATCTTTCAAACAGTTATATTAACACAATTTCCAACATAATTAATTATGTCTATACCTTGCTACCGCTGAAATTCTTTAATTACAGAGGATTTTTTAAATATTTAAGTTAGCATAACTTTGGGTGTTTGGAGAATGGCAATGTCAATGAGCAAAAAAGTGGTTAACAGAGGGAAGAACAGACAAAGCAGTTCCACCTCCAGGAATTTAACAATACCAGTTTTGGCTATAGCTGGATGGTTGACAACGATCTTACCCAATACAGCGATCGCTGTTAACAATGATTATAGTGTCTGTGCGGGTCGCCTTCTGGGGGTGGGTGTAACAGCAGAAGCGGCATCAGAAGGTTGTGCAGCAGCACTGCGTCCCAGGGATTTAGCTGCTTGCGTGGTTAAAATTGACAAGGAAACCCAAATTGCTGCTACAGATGCGCTTTCTTCTTGTGGGAAAGCTCGGCGTCCTGAAGAGTTAGCTACCTGTGTAGTTGGCGTTAGCTTAAGTACTAAGGAAGAAGCTAATCCGGCAGTTTTAGATTACTGTGGACGTAGTTTGTTACCTGTGCGCTTTGGGCAGTGTGTGGTTGGCTTGCGTAGTCAAATCGACTTTCCCGCTACTCAAGCACTAGATACTTGTATCAGTGCTGATGATAGTGTTATCGGTGCTTCATCTTCGTCTACACCGCCAACTATAATACCTGCGGGTTCAAGTCCAAGTTTCGAGTCTACCCCAGTTCCAACACAACCACTCGTTCCAACGCAACCCGGCACTAATTAAATTACAGTGCTAATTGACTGAAAATACAGGTTAATTAGTAGGGTGGGTATTGTAATGCCCACCCTACTATGATTGGAGCAACGCAACAATATTTATTTATATAAAACCCGCTATAATTTCCCTCTGCTTGCAAATTATGCAAAGTGACATACTCCCACACCTTAGCAAGCTGTAGGTGTGGGCTTCTCAGTGACTCCTGCTACTGCATAGGACATTAACTGAGCTTTCAAGTCGGGATGCCCCACCGACCTATTTTTAATTACGATGGCTGCATTATGGTCGCGATCCAAAGAACAACCGCAACTGCATTCATGCCATCGTTCATGCAACTTTTTGGGTACTTTCACCCCACAATTAGAACATTCCTGACTTGTCCCAGATGCTTTAACTGGTATTACCAACAAACCAGCATTTTCGGCTTTATTTGTCAATATTGATAAGAAGCTACCCCATCCAGCATCATGTACAGATTTTGCAAGTTTAGATTTTGAAAGTCCCTTAATGTTTAGGTCTTCGTGTGCAATTACATCATATTTTTTCAATAAATTATTAGCAGTTTTAAAATGAAAGTCTTTGCGTTTATCAGCAACTTTTTTATGCTGTTTACCCAGTTGCTTAACTGCTTTGTGCCTGCGGTTACTTCCCGGATTTCGTCGTGAAACACGCTTTTGGGTAACTCTTAATCGTTTTTGAGCTTTGCGATAGTGTTGAGGAATAGTAACTGTGGAGCCACTCGCAGTTGTCAAAAAGTCTTTCAATCCCATATCGATACCAGTTATTGATTCTTTCTTAATATCTGGTTTGATTTCTGGAACTGTAGAATCTTCCAGGCTGAGAGTTAAGTAATATCCATCAGCTTTTTTGGTAACAGAAGCAGTTTTTATTTTAAACTCAGTAGGTATCTGACGATGCAATACAACCTTTATTAATCCCAGTTTAGGGAGATTAATCAGATTACCTTGCAAACAGTCTTCTTTTATCTGAGGATAAGTAAACGTCCTATACCGAACTCTGGATTTAAACCTTGGTCTACCGCTTCGCTTACCATTACTATCACCCTTAAGAAAACGGTCAAATGTTACCTTCACTCGCTTAACTATATCCTGTAAAACCTGTGAGTAAAGATCACCGTAATGGGGATGAGTCTTTTTCAATTCGGGTAACGTTTTCTTTTGAGAGTAATAGTCTGGATTGTCTCTTAATTCTGGTAGGTGGCAAACAAGAGGACAAGCGTTAACAGGTCAACGATTCTGTTCATACCAATTAAACCTATCAGCCAACAAATAATTATACTGAGCGCACAGCATAGATAGCCATCTGTCTATTTCTGTTGCCTGTTGTTTTGTCGGGCGTAATCTGTACTGGTATGCTGTCCTCAACTGTTTATTACCACCTTTCTAAATCAGTGTTATGTTTTCAATTTACACTGATTTTGAGTTAAGTCTACATACAGCCAATGAAAAATGACTTTGTTTCCAAAGGGAGGTCTGTGAGTGACCTGAAAGCACATCTTGTTTTAACGACATATAGGCACAAAGCCTTTAACACAGCAATGCGAGAGCGTCTACATACTGTTTTTGAGGAGTTATTAATAAAGTGGGATTGTAAACTTGTTGAGTCCAACGGTGAAGATAATCACGTACATCTTCTTTTTCAATATCATCCTGATTTAGAACTCAGTAAGTTAGTAAATAACTTAAAATCAATTTCCTCCAGAAAATTGAGACAAGAATTTTCCGAACATTTAAAAGTTTTTTATAGTCAAGATGTCTTTTGGAACGGTTCTTATTTTATTGCTAGTTGTGGGGGTGTTACTGTTTCAATGCGGAAAAAGTACATTGAGAACCAACAACAGCCTGAAGATTAATATTTGTTCGTTTCCTCCATATCTTCCTCCCTTGCCTGTCGGCATTGGTCGGAAGATTGTCGTCAACTCACCCGTCATTCATCCCACGCTGCCCTATCTGGTCAGACGTGGGGCTTCTGTCGGTTCAAGCTAAATACTTACAATACAAAAGTCACAAAACTGCTTGTGACTTTTGTACTAGTAGTACAGTGTTACAATGTAAATAAATTAACCATACCCCTACTTCTAAGTAAGGGACAAAATCAGTAAAAAGCTTATAAAGTAAGCTTTTTGAATTTTGCGTAGCGCTACTAGTCTTCTCTTTCGCCAAAAGCTGTTTGTAAAACCACTGCAATACCACCGTCTTGGTGATATTTATCTGCCCAGGCCCGGATAACTTCATCCAATTCTTCCATAGCCTGCTCCATTTTTTCTGGGAGGATATCAAGTTCTTCCAGCAACCGCATAGCATTTCGCCGCCGTTCTGCCCAATTTTTCATCATGCGGAAATACCGAGCGGTATCTTCTACCATGATGTAAGTACGTTCTTGATCGTCTGCTGGGGCATAAAAAGGACGGGTAAGAGCGTAGAAGGGCATTCCCCAAGGAGAATCAATGCGTGTTACCGTTCCTGAGTAGAGCAGACGGCGCTTGATATGCTCACCCAAGGCTTCACTCAAAGGCATTTGGTGTTCGGGTGGCAAGTCTTCTTGCGATCGCCTGTGCAAAAACTCAATCAGATCCAGAAACTCAAAAGAGCTAACTAACTGAGCATCAGGTAGATTACTTGGCAGTTTCTGCTCAATTTGTCTTTTTTCTTCACTTGTCAGACTGCTACCAGGAACGCGCGATCGCCCCGGTTGCCAAGGATATTTTTCTAGCCAGACATAAGGCAATTGAATCAAATAGCGAGGTTCTTGAGAACCCAACATTTTTAACAGTTTGCCTTCTGTTAGCGCCTGTCTGACTTCTTCTACAATAATTTTTACCCGTTTTGGCTCCAGGTGATGCAAATGCCCTGTCATTCGCAGGTTTTGCCCCTGCTCCAGATAGGTCATGTAAATTGCACACTTTGCTGCCGTTGCGGCTGCATCTAAAAATGCCCCATGCCTGTGCCCACTCGTCCGCATGGCACTGAAAGCCAGATAAAGCATGATCTGATCCATCGCACTGGGGTCAAGACGTTTGATCAGATCTATGTCGTTACTCATATTACAGACAATTGAATAGCACGTTTACACAGTTGTTAATCGAGTGAAAATAGGTAGTATACACCTGGCTGAAGGCGATGTCTTCACTTCAGACTATATTAGTATGCGATAACTATGAGAACCGTGGTAGTCCAAACTACCATTTTCGCATATTTTCTGGTAAAAAAGCAGATTCAGTCGTTATTACTATAACTGTCCCTGCATCTAACCGGAAAATTACATACATCACCAAGTTCAGCTTGACGGCGGTTTAGTTCCCAAAAGTCAACTGTGTTCCAAGTAATCTACAAAGCCTTTAAGTTCTCTGGGGTTTTTCTGATCTTTCAAGAGCAACAACGTCAAGCTGTTTACACCTAATTGTGGCACTATGCCGACTCGGAGTAAAAACTAGTTTGCGCAGTTCATCTGGGATATCTGTTACTCGAAAAATATGGTTTTTATTCAGCTTTGGTGAATTATTTGTAGTACACAGGTGGCTAGAGTTCATTGGGAGTAGTCTAACAAGAAATCGCTTACCAGGTGTAGCCACATTCAGAGGTTGAGCCACACGGCTCGTTGTGAACTATCATCTCGTTCACAACCTCCAGTGATGTCTCGGCAGTATAAGCTGTTGGCTTGAGGGAGGATAGTAGACATCAAGTAGAGCAATTAATTCCAATTTCAAAATCCCTGTTGTTTTTTCAAATATCGTTCCTTATCATATCATTATTTTTTTAATTTGAAACAATTTTATGTATTTTTAACTGTAAGAATGATGCATATTTAAATAATTTACATTCCTCTTAAATCAAGATTTGATGATATTTTTATATTGACTCCTAAATCCAAGTCTGATTTGTCCTTTTCTGTTGATGAGTTGACACAGAAACCTGCGATTATTTCAGACTGAATCGTGTAACCATGAGGCTTTGTTGAGCATACTAATAGCCGAAAAATTGGTTAATAGCCATACATATAATAAAACATATTGGTTTTAATAAAATGATTATTTAGAGATTTTTTTCCAATAAAATTATATTTTTTTCATGAAAGAATTTTAAATTTTCATGATTCAACTAATCTATTGACTATTTTTAAGTATGTTTTTACCTCACTGTTTTATATATTTGAGTAACTTGAATTACATAAATAGTTTGTTGCTATAAAAGGATGAGAAACCGGAACAACGTATGATACAAGCTTCTTTTTCTAGGTGTCTGAGCGATCGCAGACCAAATTGACTAGTACAGACTGGAATAGATTAAAGATACTATCTCACCAAACTCAAGAGCGTGTAACGAGGAATTGAAAATTCCTCGTTACATACAGAGGTTTTAGTAGAATAAAGCTACTACCTGTTTCAGAGGCGATCGCTCCATTATTCATGTAGCTACAATAGTCTTCCACGCTTAAAAAACTAGTTACTCTAAACATTTCTCCTACTTCTCCATCTCCTAGTTTCAAAATATGCGGCAATGGTCTTAACTCCTTGCCCATATCCACTCTGAGCAAGTACTCGTGCTCAATTGCTTGAGTCAGTACTACTCATACTGCTTATATATACGTGTTTTCCCTACCTGTATCAGGCTAAATCCCCAAAAATATATTACAAGTCAAGTTATTCTGATTACTGCTTACTCATCTATTCAGTGTTAAGCTAATCGTCATTTAAATTGCACCATTTTTATGGTAATAAAAGCTGCAAACCCTCTCCCCTGCTCCCTGCCCCCTGCGATCTCAATGTGCAAATTAAATGCTTAACAGCTTATCTCCACCCATACAGCAGTACCAATTCGTGAAAACTTAGATCCCCGACTTCTCGAAGAAGCCGGGGATCTTGTTTGTCACAGATGAATTAGAGAAGTTACAACTAGGCGTATTCGCGTCAGGATTGATGCTGAGAGTAATTAGAGCTACTTTAGCTCCCATCACACCTAAACTGATTGAACTCGTCATTTAATTCGTGGGACTAGAGGGTTTAACCTGATTTCGCATTGTTTCAAAGCTGAAAGCAGCCGCACCAAAGCTTACTAACAACACTCCCAGAATTTGCACAATATCCAAATTTTCTTGAATGATTACCCCAGCGAAAATCACAGTTAAAACTGGGATACTACCACCGATAATCGCCGATCGCGAGGCACCTAGTTTACCAATACCAACATTGTTCAGCAAATAGCCAGCAAGAGTCAGCACACCCAAAATAAACGCACTTAAAACCAGTTCTAGCATCTTTGAGGGGTCAATTAGCAAGTTCCAGCTACTGGGTAAAGGTAACATCAAGCAGATAAAGCTCAACAGCAGCATGGTAGCGAAGTTAATTAAAGTAAAAGTTACAGGATGCATTTTGCTAGCACAGACCCGCGTCAGAATTATGTAGGCAGCAAAAGCCACACCCGAAAGAATGGCGGCAATGCTTCCCATTGAAGTATTACCCATACCTGTGTTGGGAGAACCCCCTAAAACCAACAATTCACCGCAGCAAATCGCGGCGATCGCACCGATGCGGAATATGCCAGGGCGATCGCGAAACAGAAACCACGATAATAGACCACTAACCATCGGATAGACAAAGAATAGTGCGATCGCCATTCCTGTCGTGACTTGAGCGATCGCAATATATATGAGCACCTGAGACAAAAACAAAAAGCACCCACTAACAACTGACAACATTAAAATCCGCTTAGTTGCTGCATTAGCAGATGTGGGATTTCCTCGAACTGAGTTAGCCAAGTTTTCCAAGTCTTGCCACAGGGTTGGATGCAATATAGGAGACAACAGTACCATCAGTGGTACAACTACCATAAACCTGAGCGTCAAAATTAATAGAGTATTGCCCAAAGTTGGTGGCAGCAAGCGCTCTACCTCCAATACTCCAAAAATCTGAGAACCTTCGTGGAAAATCACCTTGATAGCTACGTTGTAAAGCGACGAGACCACTGCCGATAAGACAATCAACAATAAACCAATTTGGATCTGCGATAAACCGGAGGAATCACGCGATCGCGATTGTGGAGGTTTTTCTCCCGACTGCGGCTGTAGCGCAGTAATCGGTGAGGATTTAGCTTTGCTCTGCGGCACGTTCCTGCGGATAACAGAAATTGGTTCAGCAGCGTTTCTCCTTCGTAAAGGTTGTGTTACTTCTGGCTGTGGTACAGATACAGTAGGAGGCTCTGATGTCGTTTCGTTTTTCGGCAAGTCCTTATTGAGGACAGAAATTGGTTCGGTGGCATTGTCCTTTGGTGGCGGAACTACAGCAGACAGTGGCTCTGATGTCGTTTCCCTTTGGGACAAGTCCTTGCTAGAAATAGAAATTGGGTTCGCGGCGTTTTCTCTAACAATGGGCGGCTCTGATGTCTTTTCCCTTTCGGACAAGTCCTTACTGGAAATAGAAATTGGGTTCGCGGCATTTTCTCTAACAATGGGCGGCTCTGATGTCTTTTCCCTTTCGGACAAGTCCTTACTGGAAATAGAAATTGGGTTCGCGGTGTTTTCTCTAACAACGGGCGGCTCTGATGTCGTTTCCCTTTCGGACAAGTCCTTACTGGAAATAGAAATTGGGTTCGCGGCGTTTTCTCTAACAACGGGTGGCTCTGATGTCGTTTCCCTTGGTGAAAATTTATTAGGGATCGGGGAAATTGGCTCAGGAGAATTTTTTACTACTTCGCCAAGCTGTGGCGAGGATGTCTCAAAAGAACTGTTTGTTTCTGGCTCGGTAAATTGCAAAACAGTAGGTGTACCTGCTGTTGCTGGCTTGCGTGAAGTTTCTTCTATAGTTTTTTCTAGTTCTCCATGCAGGCGATTAACAAACTCCGCCAAAATCGTTTCCCCTTGCTGCTGCTGGCTATACATCCGTGACAACTGTTGGGAAAGATTACTTTGATAGTTCTTCAGCTCTTGTTGCAGCGAGTTAAAGGTTACAGTAACGGTGTCATCCAAGCTGTCAAACATGTGTTCGACTTTTTCATTAATTTCACCTACTACATTGCTGCTCACTTCAGCGGACTTTAGCGCAGCTTGTTCGTAAGATTTACCCTCTATAGTTTGATTAGCTAAAGTTGCCAGAGAGGATTGAAGTTGTGAAGATATATGCTTTGCCAGAACTTCTGCCAGTTGACGAATTAACACTTGCTGCTCGGTAATTTGGCGCACTTGTTGTAAATGCTCTTTTTCCTCTAGCAAGCTTTGAATGTCATCAGATAACCGATTTTTTTCTGACTGAAGCCGCTTTACGTCTTCTTGTAACGCTCTGAGGACATTCTGCTGAAGATTTTCTAAGTCTTCAACTACAGCCCAAAGAGCATTTTCTGCTGCTCTGGATAGCTCGCCTCTGACTCTCGGGTTTTCTGGTTGCTTCTCGAATCGCCCCATTAGCTTCTAACCTCTAACACTTTGACGATAAAGCTGCTTCCCGTACACTTTATTGGCGCTCATACGAATTTCCTGTATTTTGTCAGATAAATTGAAAATTTTAACAGCACTTCCGCATTTCAACGTAATTCTGTCATACTGAACACAACTTGGCAAAGCATCAAATTTGTCCCACTGGTTACTACACCGTGTTCTCTCCAGCATTGACAAGTATTTGGTCAGTTTAATTTAGATCAACTATTTGTCAATGAGATTTTTATTTTTCAAAAAATCTCACTCCAGATAAATAATTATTGTTTTGCTGCCAATAGTAATTATCAAAGACTTGCAGATGCATGTGCGTAGGTACAAAGCGACTTGTGCCCAGACATCGCCACAAAATTTTCTGACTTGTGAAACTAGCTGTAAATTTGTGTGGAATGTAACTTGTGTGACAGTTTATATCTCTAAATGGAGATTAAAGTATCTTTCTGTGGAAATTCAAAGTTACGCTATCCCCTGCACAACATTCTAATGAATGAGCAGCAATTCTGCAAAAACGCGCTTTTTTGGCGTTGTTGCAGTCTATGTTCTACTTTGAGTAGATGAAGTAGAGGAAAAAGTTAGGAAAATATTAATAATTCTTAGAGAAATAAGATCCGGGCGATGCTAAAGATGGCAGCGCTAAGAACAGCACTTACGGGGATTGTAATTAGCCATGCGGCAGCAATTCCTTGTAGTGTTTTGAACTTAATCGACTTGAGATTTTGCACTAGTCCAATACCAACTACACCGCCGACAAGAGCGTGGGAGGTGGAGACCGGTAAACCTAGCCGGGAGGCGATGAGAATGGTGGTAGCAGTAGCAAGTTCGGCACAAAATCCACTACTAGGTTGCAGGGCAATAATGTTTTCGCCAATAGTGGCGATGACTTTTTTACCCCAGACAGCTAATCCACCAACAATACCAGCACCACCAAGGATTAAAATCCAAATGGGGATAGTGATACCATCTGTAGGTACGCTACCAGTGCGATTGATGTAGACGATCGCAGCTAAAGGAGCGATCGCATTTCCCACATCATTAGAACCATGAGCAAAGGCTACAAAGCAAGCACTCAGTAGTTGGAATCTGGCGAATAAACGCTCAACTGGATTTTGGATTGATGGTAATTCCTGAGTCTGGGGTAGAGATTTTTCCTCCAATTTTGCTCTACCAATCTCGCCTAACTGTCGCCAACTAATGATTGTGAGTCCAACTGCTGCTACTGCACCCGTTAACAGTGGGATGTCGTAAGCAGGGATGTTAAAACCAACTTGCTCAATTACAAAATTGGTTAGCGGTTGAGTTAGCGATGGTAATACAATCACGCCGAATACACCTAGCAGCGCAGTACTCAACCAGGGAATCCATTCTTGTAACTGCACTATTTGATTGGGTTGATCCAAAATCCAGTGCTTGATTTGACTGTAGAATAAAGCAGCGATCGCACCACTAATTAACGGCGTTAAAACCCAGCCAATAGTAATTAAGCCAATTGATGACCAATCAATTGCACCTACTCCCAAAGCTACCCAACTAAATCCAGCGATCGCACCAACAACCGCATGAGATGAGGATACTGGTAAACCGCGTGATGTGGCAATTTGCAACCACACACCACATGAAATTAATACAGTTACCATCCCAGCAACTAATACTTGGGGTGTAGCTGCGAATAAAGCGGGATTGGTAATTTTCGTTGCGAGAGTTTCCGTTACCTCATGTCCAAACAATACAGCACCCGTAAACTCTAATACCCCAGCAATTATTATCGCTTGTTTGAGGGTAACAGCTTTAGAACCTACAGAGGTTCCCATCGCGTTAGCAACATCGTTTGCTCCGAGATTCCAGGCGACATAAAAAGCTAGTAAGGCGACTGCAACTAGAGTAATAAGCATTTTGTTTGGGCTAATGGGGAGATAAGGGAAAAAGAGACGAGGACGCAAAGAATAATTTCCCTGCGTCCCTATATCTACGTTATTTTACGGATAAATTAGGATTTTGTAAGTATCTGGTGTGGGTGCGATCGCAACTTCGACAGCTGCTGATAAATCTTTTAATGGATAGCGATCGCTAATCAATGCTTGCACGTCAATTCGCTGATTAAAGACAATATCAGCTGATAGATTCTGAAGCCGATAAGATGAGCTATAACTGCCGATTAAGTCAATTTCCCGACGGTAGAGGATATTAGGGTTGATGGGAATTTCTACTTCATCAGGGAATTCGGCGAAAAACAATATTTTTCCACCTTTGCGGGTACAGTCAAGTGCTTGAAAGAAGGCTTTCTCACTAGGAACAGCTAGCAGGGTAACATCAACACCCAGTCCACCAGTTAGGGCATGAATTTTTGCTGGTAAATCGGGATCACGAGCATCAAAAGCCGCTTCTGCACCAACACTCAAGGCTTTTTCAATTCTAGATGGTAGTAAATCGGTAGCGATCGCTTTTGCTCCAAAATACTTCACCAACATGATAAACATTAACCCAATTGGCCCAGCACCAGTAACTAATACAGTTTGTCCTGGAGCAATTTGAGCTTTTTTCACAGCTTTCAAGCAGCAGTTAGTCGGTTCTACAAAACTCGCTTCTTCAAAACTAATATTATCAGGGATGGGAATTAGTCCACCGTTTTGGACAATATGTCCGGGAACTTTGACATAATCAGCAAAACCGCCGCCACTGGCGTTAAAACCTGCGGTTGTGGAGATGTTTTTGTAAACATCACACATGGAGAAATTATCATTTAGGCAGTAGGCGCAACGCATACAGGGGATGTGGTGCATCACTGCTACCCGTTGTCCAACTTGCCAACCTCTGACATCATTGCCTAATGCTGCGATCGTACCGGCAGTTTCATGTCCAAAAATGCGCGGCGGTTCATACAGTGGATAACGAATTTTTTTTATATCTGACTGACACAACCCTACAACCCGCACCTGTACCAGCACTTCATCTGGTTCCAGAGTCGGAACTGGGATATCTTCGTAAGACAGTTGATTAACGCCTCTAAATACCTGTGCTTTCACGTTGGTTTTTCCCCGCTCAACGATACTAGATGTAACATTAGCAGTCAACGTTAAGTTATCAGATTTTAGCTGTAGATGGAGGAACCGGAGGAACTGCAAATCCTATCCAAGCGGTGCGAAGGGGAGCTAAAACTATTCTGGTGAGATAGGATTACAGCTTCCGTAACGCTGTATTATTTTTGAATATTTTCCCAAGATTTTCTCCGAGACGGTAGCAATGACTATTCGCCATGCGACTGAAACTGACTTGCCTGCAATTGTGGCAATTTATAATGCTGCAATTCCTAGCCGCATGGCAACTGCTGATTTAGAGCCAGTATCTGTGGAAAGTCGCCTTCCTTGGTTTAAGGCGCGATCGCCTTCACAACGGCCACTTTGGGTAATCGAAGTAGAGGGAGTAATTGCTGGATGGCTTAGTTTCCAATCCTTTTATGGGCGGCCCGCCTATAGTAAGACTGCCGAAATTAGTATTTACATAGCCCCTAGCTTTCATCGGTGTGGTTTGGGACGACAACTATTAGCACAAGCAATTAGTGAAAGTCCTAGTTTGGGTTTAAAGACTCTAGTTTGCTTCATCTTTGCTCACAATCAACCCAGTCTAAAGCTTTTTGAAACATTTGGTTTTCAACATTGGGGACATTTACCTGAAGTCGCCGAAATTGATAGCGTTGAACGGGACTTAGTGATCATGGGACTCCGAATTAGCCAACCTGTTGTTTAATTTGATGGCAATAATATTAACAACGCTGCAACTGCGTTAACAATACAACAATTTCATCAATTGCCTGCCGCACAACTGTTGCAGGTTGTTCTGATTGATTCACAATAATACTAAAAACTAAAGGCTCATACTTAGGCGCATTCATATATCCAGATAGAGAAACTACACCCGTTAACGTACCTGTTTTGGCTTGCACAATGCCCTCAGCAGATGTGTTTTGAAAACGACCCTTCAAGGTTCCACTTTTACCCGCCACGGGTAAAGATGCGCGATACAGATATGCTGTTGGTGTTCTTGCTATTCCTCGCAAAGTTTGTACAAAAGCTTCTGGTGTCACTAAGTTACGACGCGATAAACCCGAACCATCCACTAAAATATAATTTGCTGGATCAACTCCCAATAGAGTTAAACTCGCTTTGACAACTTCCAAACCTACATCAGCACTAGTCTGATTTTTTACTTTGGGTTTTTCTACAGATAATGCTCTCAACAGTGCTTCAGAATAAAGATTATTACTATTTAGATTTGTCTCTGCTAATAATTCAGCTAAAGGTGGCGACTCTACAAATGCTATTTCCTCTTGATTAACACCACCATTTACTATTAATGTTTGTCCCAAGGAAATTTTTTCTGTTGCCAAAGCAGTACGGAAGCGCCGTAAGAAGTAATAATTAGGGTCAACTACAGGCAAATCTATTAAAGTCGGTTCAGAATTTGTTGTCAGTTGTCCTTGAATTCGTAATACTTTTCCTGATAATTCGCGGGTAACATTGATGTAGCTTGGTTGATTTTGGGCAACGGTTACTGACTGATTCATTATCCGCCACTGTCTCGCTTCGCCAGCATCAGTCCATACGACTTGTAAAGATTTACCTACAGCCTGCGGTACAAGTTTTAAGCTAAAAAGATTTTGATTCAGAATAAAGCTGTTGACTGGTGCGCCATAGTCTGACTGCACATCTTCCCATTGCCAGGTGGGGTTAACAATATCACCTTGAATATAACTATCATCAGCTATCAATCGCTGAATTTGAGTAATACCTTTCTGTTTGAGCTGCTGTGCCAATTTTTGCAGTTCAGCATCACTTAAACTAGGATCTCCCCTACCGACAACACGTAAAACACCATTGCCATTCTGATAAACAGAGGTGCGAATCCGAAAATTAGCACCCAATTGCTGCAATGCTGCTGCTGTTGTCAGCAATTTGAGGTTAGACGCGGGAGTAAAATATTTTTGAGCATCTCGACTGTAAAGAGTTTGCCCGGTTGACAGGGGTTGTACCAAAATTCCCCAGCGCACCCGACTGAATAAGGGGCGATTGATTACAGCATCTATAGCTGTTCCCAGTTGGGTAGAGCAAATTGATTTTGTGGTAATTGTTGGTGCAACTGGGGTTTGTGCTTTCGCAATAGAACTAAATCCTATCTGGCTAGTCAAAAATATTAACAAAACACCCAGTGGTTGATTTAAAGTCTTAAGTCTCACCAATTTTCCTTATCCCAAAGATAGATATTTTGACTTGGCCAACAACTTCTTTCCGGAGAGAGAAGTAATTGCTCAGTAAAGTTACTTAACTAGTATAGGGAAGATGTTCACATGTTTCATACGTGGGCGATGTCTACGACGGGCTGCGCCTACGCACAAACATAATTTATGGGACTACGAAATAGAAACCTAAGTCAACCTGCATATACAGAAATACGAAATCGAGGCAATGGTGTGAGTACATTTTTATCTGGTGTAGCTGTATTACTCTCTACTTTGGCTTTAGGATGTAGCGGCTATGTAGCTTATGAAGTTTTCACGTTGCGGCAGACACTGAATGCTAGTAATACAGTCAGCAACACCATTCCCACTCAAGTGCCAAGTCCTACAGCTACAACTTCTCCACAAGCAACGATCTCACCATCCCCAGCTACTGCTACAACTTCAGCAATTAGCCCTGGTCAATTTGTGCAGCCTGCTTTTGGCAAAAAGGCAGAAGTTGAGGTACTTTCAGCAAAACGAATTAAAGATCCAGAAACTGGAAACCGTGATGTGGTAAATCTGCAAATGCGAATTCGTCGCCTTGCCACAGACGGAGTTGTTGGTGGCGATATTATATCGGTTGCTAGTACAACAGCCCGCAATCCTGAGACTAGCGTAACCTACAAAGGAGTTGCTCTTAATCGCTCAACAGGAAGCGTTTCTTTGTTTCAAGTACGCCCACAAGCCTCCGCAGATGCTTATATCTGGCTAAGAGTTCCCGATGGTGTTAATAACTTGGACATTTTTGTGCCAGATACAGCCGCATTTAAAAATGTACCAATTTCTAATTAGTGGTCTATCGGACAATACGGTTCAGAAGACGCGATAAATCGCGTCTCTACAATAAGGGTTTTGTTGCTCATTCTGAACTGTATTGCTCTATCGGATTAATTTTAATAATGTGCAAAATTCCCAACTTCTTCATGAAGTCGGGAATCTGAACAACTTAACTCAAACAAAATTATTTCATCCTCTAAATTAGCAACCCCAAATTAATGATGGTAGATGACTGAGGTTGCAATTCAAAAAAGATTACTCCTCTTCTTCCTCTTCTTCCTCTCCGAACACTGCGTCTATAAGTTCTTGTGCGCGTTCGTCTGAAATTTTTAAGGCTTCTTGAAGTTCAGAGATATAATCTTGTTCAGCTTCGGGTACTTCTTCGTCAATCCCCACAACTAAGATAGCTGTGATGTATGCAGCTTCACGATAACCTCTATTGGGTAAGGATTCGATGGACTGGGCAATTAAATCTTCTGGTTCTTCTTCTTCAATCAAGCTGACGACTTTTTCGGTTAATTCTTCAAAGTCTTCTTCAGAATAATCTTCAAATAAGCTAACCTGACCGAGAAATTCACTTAAAGCGTATTCTTCTACTGAAGAAATACCTTCACCGTCAGCAGCTGCGGAAAATAGTCCAAGGAGTGCGATCGCAACTTCTGGTTCTAGAGCAACTGAACTAACACTACGTCCTTTGGGCAACTTGCGTTTAGACATAATTATCCTTTAAAAGTTACGTGATATTTCAGGAAGCCATATTTTGCGGTTTATCATGCTTCCTCAATTTATGATTCCCAAAAGAATGCAGAAATATACATTGGGATGAATCTTTTTTTCATAAAAAATACGCAGAGAATATATTCATCTGCGTATAAAAACGGTTAAGTTGTCTTGAGCGATCGAGGTTTTTATTACTTGTGTACGCTGCGTAGCCTAAAAGGATACGGTGTACACACAAGTCTGAAATAGCTGATTAACCAGGATTTTACCCCACCCTAACCCTCCCCGTATGTATTGGGGAGGGAACTAGATTTCTTTTTTCCCCCCTTTCCAAGGCAGGGCTGTTTCATTCCCTAAAAGGCGCTGATTCGGTGACGTTCCTGCAAATCGCCAACCAAATCTTGCATTTAGAGTTTCAAACGACACCAAAATCTAAAGGTCTAAATTATCAAAAAGCGTTACAGCTTCGTCCCACACTCAGCACAGAAGTTATGGGTAGGAGCATTTTTTGCATTGCAGTTGCTACAATACAATGGCTCTGCTGCCGCTTTTGGCGGTTGCTTCTGCAAACCGACCATTTGAGCGTTGCTTTTACCAGGGGCTACCATTGGATAGCAGTTTTCGTCTCTGGTGACGTGGACATTCACAATCACCGGGCCTTTGTGTGCTAGCATCTCAGCGATCGCATCTTTTAATTGACTGCGATCGCTAATTACCATGCCTTTAATGCCATAAGCTTTTGCCAATAACTCCACATCTGGCATCCCTACTTCCATGTTTGAGCAGGAGTAACGCTCACCATAGAAGGCTTGCTGCCATTGGCGCACCATTCCTTGCCAGCCGTTATTGATAATTAGTGTCTTGACATTTATTCCATACTGTGCAAGTGTCCCCAGTTCCTGCAAACACATTTGGAAACTAGCATCACCGCTAATACAGATGACTTCCTCATCAGGAAACGCCACTTTCGCGCCCATTGCCGCAGGTAAGCCAAAACCCATCGTTCCCAAACCAGCACTAGAAATCCAGCGTCTTGGTCCATTCTTGAGGAATTGCGCCGCCCACATTTGATGTTGTCCCACATCTGTGGTGTAGAAAGCTTGGGGTGCTTGGCGACTGACTTCTACAATAACTTCTTGGGGTGAAATGCTGTCGGGATGCTGCGGCACTATTAAAGGATACTCATCGCGCCAACGGTTGACTAAATTCAACCACTCTTGGTTTTGATTAGGTGTAGCCTTAACGCCTGTTTCTTTGCAGCGACGCAACAAGTCTACTAACACATTCCGCACATCGCCAACGATGGGCACTTCGGGTACGCGGTTTTTGCCGACTTCTGCCGGATCGATGTCGATGTGAATTACTTTGGCGCGGGAGGCGAATTCGTCTAACTTGCCTGTAACGCGATCGTCAAATCTAGCGCCAACGCAAATCAGCAAGTCACAATCACTAACGGCGAAGTTAGCGTAAGCTGTGCCGTGCATCCCCAACATTCCCAAAGCTAGGGGATGATGTTCGTCAAAGGCACCGATCCCCATTAAGGTTGTGGTGACAGGGATATTGAATAATTCAGCTAGCTGTTTGATTTCTTCATGAGCACCAGCTGCGATCGCACCACCACCGACATACAGTAGAGGACGGCGACTTTCAGTAATCAACTGGATCGCGGCATGAATTTGCCGGGGATTTCCCTTCACCGTGGGACGATAACCACGCAATTTTACTGAACCTGGTTTTACAGGCACATAGTCAAATTCTTCTAAAGCTACATCTTTGGGGACATCAATCAAAACTGGCCCCGGACGCCCAGTACTAGCGATGTGGAAGGCTTCGGCGACAATTCGCGCCATATCTTTGGGGTCACGCACTACATAGGAGTGCTTGACGATCGGTAGCGTAATCCCGTAAATATCGGTTTCTTGAAAAGCATCTGTACCAATCGACGGCCGTGCTACCTGTCCCGTAACCACAATCATCGGGATTGAATCCATGTAGGCGGTGGCGATCCCCGTTACCAAGTTAGTTGCTCCTGGGCCAGAAGTCCCAAAGCATACTCCTACTTTCCCTGTGGCACGGGCGTAACCATCGGCGGCGTGGGCTGCGCCTTGTTCGTGTCTCACGAGAATGTGCTTCATAGCACCAGTTGCTTCCACCTTATACAGGTCGTCGTAAATTGGTAGAATTGCCCCACCAGGATAACCAAAAATATAATCAACGCCATGGCGATGAAGGCTGTCAAGCAGAGCAAAACCGCCAGATGCACGTTTGGGCACGACTGGCGAGCTAGAAGTACGAGACTGTTTGTGATTCTCGGTTTGTGGGAGACTGATTTGGGAAAGCGATCGCACGGTCAAACCTCAGACTATAGCTAAAGTTAATGCTGAATTCTGTAGTTAAGATTTCATTTTAATTGAAAACTTCAATCAAAATCTTATTAATTTTTATATTAAATATAAACCTAGACTATTAGCCTACATTAATTAAATTACGTCTTGCAAGACTCGGCGGGTATTTTGCCAAGCCCAAACACCGACAACTACGACAACAATACTCATTCCTACAAGCACAGTTCGCAAGCCGAGAGCATCAGTTAATGGCCCAGTAATTGCCAGGGGTAACGCCAGAGCAATGTTAACAGCATGATTTTGAAAGCCAAATACTTTACCATGCATGGTAGGTGGTGTTTGCTGTTGAATTAAAGTCTGCATGGGTACGCCAATAAGGGAAGCACCTACACCCAAAAATGCACAGAGTCCTAGTGCCACTAATAAATTGTGCGTAAAAGTGAAGACTCCTAAAACCAGTGCCATCATCAAAAATCCAATTAAAGGTAAGGGCTTGTGATGCAATTTATCACCCCAGTGACCTAAAATCGCCGCACCAAATACCATACCCACTCCGGCTGCTGCTAAGAAAAAGCCAAACTGTTTTTCTTTAAGACCAAACTCCTCGGCTAATTGAATTGTCAGCACCGTTAAGGCTGCAAACACACAATATAAGGTTGTCACTTGCAGCATGGCATTCAATATCAAACGGTTTTTCTTGAGATAGCGCAGGCTGGCGGTGAATTCGGCCCAAGGGTGATTTGATGCCCAGCCTTCCCCGTGGGGGTTGTCTTCTTTAAACTTAATCGGCTGCATGATCACAGCCGATAATATATATAATCCCCCAACCACAAGCTCTTGGCCGTATTCTGCTCCCATCAAGTTTTTCGACAAACTCAAAATCGGCTCTCCGATTGCAAAGCCAACAATTAAAGCTCCCATCATCGTGCTACTAAAGAGTGCATTGGCTGCCAACAAATTTTCTCGCTTTACCAACAGGGGAATAGCAGCTTGCTCTGCGGGTGCAAAAAACTGCGTCACTGAAGAAATAGCAAAAGTTAAAATTAACAGAATTAGGAATTCCCTTGGCAAAAAGGGAAGACACAGGGTTAACAGCCCACGCACGACATCTGAGCCGACCATAATCAGCTTTTTTGGCAAGCGGTCAACAAAGATACCACCAGCAGAACCAAACAAAATCGCTGGTATTGTAAAGGCCAGCATCAAAGTTGAGTACATTGAGTTTTGTGCCAACCCAGCAGGTGGAGAGTAGTTCTCCAGCAGAGCAATCATCAAAACGAAGAAGATCTTATCTGCTAACTGGGACACCAGTTGCCCAATCCACAGGAGCATAAAACCACGGTTTTTTAGCAGTGCGCCAAACCCGTTATTAACAGCAGCCGGTTCTGTTGGAAACATTATACTTTGGGATAGTGACTAGGGTAGATGGGGCAGGGGATAGGAGATATGGGATAGTGGATAGGGGATAGGAGATAGTTTTTATTGACTATCACCTGTAACCTGTTCCCTTCTCCACCCCTAACTTTCTAACTCCTAACTCCTAATTCTGTTGTCCGGACTAATTTGCTTCATAGTGCTTTAACAGCATATGCAAAAATTCAGCTGCTGTCAGATGACCCTTGGGTGGAGAAATTCCAATCGATGAATCTACCCACCAACCCTGTACAGTTTGGGGCGTAGACGCAGAGCGGCTTGTCGTTAGACATTGCCACATGGACAAATGATCAACTGCGGGATCTGCATAAAAGTTATTTTGCCCACTACCTAGCAAACACGAACTCCAATGGGTGAAATAATCATGACTCATCCGATGAATAGGAAAATTACCCTGTAGTGGCACTCCCCATCCATCTATAGCAATAAATGCTTTGACACGACCACCTAAGAGTTGCCACAAATGCGCTGCCCCTATTGCCCCGACTACGCCAGCACTAAAGCTAATGAATATAATTGGCGATTTTAGCTGATCGCCCAAGCGATCGCGCAAAAACTGCAAGATATGAAATGCTGATAGAACCAATAAATCCTGACTCGGAAATACCAGTATATTTGCTGTTTTATGACCGATTGTGCAATTAGAAACTAAATCTAACAATCCGAATCTAAAGCTTTCAGTTAATTCTGGTTCATGGATTCCAGGGCAAATAATTATACTCATTTGTCTATTGGGTTAGCAGCTTTCACAATTATTAATAACTTAAAATTACTATAGGGATTTATTAATTGTTAACCCTGACATAAATCAGGCAATGGGAATTGGACTTGAGATAAAACTGAGTTTTTCAGCTTGTTGAACATTTAAAACATATTAGGGCTTATGTAAAAACCCTCTAAAACTCTCATTTCTCCGTGACCTCTGCGTCCTCTGTGGTTCGTTTTCCGTTACCTGTGTGTAAGTCTTATATATATGTCAAAATTCAAACAATACCTGATATCGTCAAGCCCGACAAACTTGAGTGTTCCAGACTTTAAGTCCTTTGATTAAACAACTTCTACGTTAATTTTCAATTTTTCACACCCAAGGCCACAATGGGAATCGGCATCACTAGATGAGAATTGCTCAGTATGCAGTAATACTCGTAGTATGTCTTTTGATGTATTATTTTGATTTTCTCACCTATCCTATCCCCCTGGATGGGATAATAAGTTACTAGTAGAGTAGGGAAAATGTGTAAGCTATTCCCTAACTTTATATTTCTCTGCACTCTGGTTATATTGAGGAACTCATTGTGGTTGCCACGCCGGAAAAAGTACAACACACCCACGAGCATCTATCAGGTAAAGACCGTGTAGCCGTACTGCTTATGGGCTACGGCGAAGTCGAAAGCTACGAAGATTTCGCCAACTATAACGAACAGGCTTTAAATCTACTGACAGCAAAATTCGCACCGGTGCCAACCTGGATTTATCCCCCCCTAGCAAAGCTTTTGGCGCTATTTGACCGCCATGAGTGGGGACACACACATCACGATTTTATCTCCCCACACAATGCCATCTTTGAACAGCAACGGGCTGGTATCGAAAAGCAATTACAAGAAAAATGGGGTGAGAGTGTCCAAGTTTTCAAGGCTTTCAACTTCTGCGCCCCTTTTCTTCCTAATCAAGTTCTAGCAGAAATCAAAAACCAAGGCTTCGATAAGCTGCTGATTTACCCACTGCTGGTTGTTGATTCTATCTTTACCAGTGGGATTGCGATCGAGCAAGTTAACAATGCTCTCGTTGAGTTGACTGATGGTGAAGAACACTGGGTTAAAGCACAGCGTTACATTCCTTCTTTCTTCAACGAACCAGCTTACATCGATTTAATGGCTCATCTGGTTGAGGAGAAAATTGCTGAATTAGCAGCAGCTTATCTACCTTCTCAAATCGGCATTGTCCTAATGAACCACGGCTGTCCCCATAAAGCTAAAGGCTTCACTTCTGGAATTGCCGAAAGTGAAGCAATGTACGATTTGGTACGAGATAAGTTGATTAACCGCTATCCCTTAATCTCGGTGGGTTGGCTCAACCATGACACGCCCTTAATTGATTGGACACAGCCAAATGCAGAACAGGCTGCAAATAACCTGATTCAATTAGGTGCAAAAGTGGTAATTTTTATGCCAATTGGCTTTGCCACAGAAAACCACGAAACTTTATTGGATGTACACCATATCATCCATGCTTTGGAAAAACAGCATCCTGGTACGAACTACGTGCAAATGGCTTGCGTCAACGATCATCCAGAATTTATGGCAATGGCTGCCCAATGGGCTGATGCTCATATTGCAGAGCTGTTGTCAGAGCAAACTTTGGCAGTTAATCCCCAACTTGCTGGGGATCATCATCACCACCACCATCATCATTAATTAATGTAATCCTCGGCGTGAACGCACGAGGATTCTAATCATCACTGATTAGTTTTAGTTCTTGTAGGGGTGGGCATAGCTATGCCCACCCTACAACTAATTTACGCCCCGCAGCTTGCGAGTGTTATCAACTAAACTTTGAGCAAATTGATCAAATCTTTGAGAGAGCTTCTCATCTACTAGTTTGCCTTCAGGACTGAAAGCACCCCAAGCTTGTCCGATCGCAATTTGTTCTGGAATCACCCAACCATGTACCCAACGGACAATTAGCCGTAGGTCATTTAAAGCATTACTATTAGACTGACCACCCAAAACACTAATTAGTCCTGTCACTTTATCAGACAGTTGCTCAAAACTCATCAAATCCAGGGCATTTTTCAGGACACCACTAACACCACCATGATACTCAGGTGTCGCTAAAATTAACCCATCGGCGCGACTGACTGTATCTTGCAACCGCTGAACATCTGGATACTCTGGATACTCCTTTGCGCCAGTACAAAACGGTAAATGCAACTGCCTTAAATCAAGAATTTCCACCTCTGCACCGAGGGCTTCTACCCTTTGCACTGCTAAAAGTAAAGCAAGCTGGGTATAGGAGTTGGGTCTTAAACTACCACCAATGCCAACAATTCTCACCATAATTAAGCAACAAACTATTAACTAGCTACTATCACCAGATTTTTTTGAAAAGCGGAATCGTTATGATTATGCTTATCTTAGCGATTTGTGTCAGAATGTGTCAAATTAATATCTACAGTCAGGAGCCAGAATAATTATCCAGTTTGCTCAACTTGATGTGATAGCCGGAAGAAACTTGGGAATGCTTTTGTGTGGAAGTTAGACTAGATAAGAAAAGTGTAATTTCCAGTTATTACAATTTTTGCTAGAAGAATAGGCATAAAACCATAGCTCAACTTGTGCCACCAGACAAAAGGTAATTATTATGACAAATTTGGGAAAAAAAGCATTGATAAAAAGGCAGTCATCAAAGCGTGTTGCTTGGGTTGGTGCAATCGCAGCTAGCTTGATTATGTTGCCAGGAATGTTCTCGGCTTCTCCCGTCTTGGCACAAAAAGCAGAGAGCACTGCTCTAAATTATGGTGACTTGATCAAGAAAGCAAAGGCGGGAGAAATCCAAAAAGTAGAGCTTGACGAAACCGAACAGCTAGCAAGAGTTTATCTCAAGGGGCAAAAGGAGAATACACCACCGCAACAGGTGAGACTTCTAGCACAAAACACAGAGTTAATTAACATTCTCAAAGATAAGAATGTTGATTTTGGCGAGGTTTCCTCTGCTAACAGTCGAGCTGCTGTTGGGCTGTTGATCAATCTCATGTGGATTTTGCCATTGGTGGCTTTAATGCTATTATTCCTGCGGCGCTCTACTAATGCTTCTAGCCAAGCGATGAATTTCGGCAAATCCAAAGCTCGCTTCCAAATGGAAGCAAAAACTGGAGTGAAATTTGAAGATGTCGCCGGGGTTGAAGAAGCAAAAGAAGAACTCGAAGAAGTTGTTACTTTTCTGAAACAGCCAGAAAGATTTACTGCTGTAGGCGCACGGATTCCCAAAGGCGTGCTGTTAATTGGCCCTCCTGGTACTGGTAAAACTTTACTTGCAAAAGCGATCGCAGGTGAAGCAGGTGTACCATTCTTCAGTATTTCCGGCTCGGAATTTGTGGAAATGTTTGTTGGTGTGGGTGCATCTCGCGTGCGCGACCTCTTCAAGAAAGCCAAAGATAATGCTCCTTGCTTAATATTTATCGATGAAATTGACGCAGTAGGTAGACAACGGGGTGCTGGGATCGGTGGCGGTAACGATGAGCGCGAACAAACCCTCAACCAACTCCTCACCGAAATGGACGGTTTTGAAGGTAACACAGGCATCATTATTATTGCTGCCACTAACCGTCCAGATGTCTTAGATGCAGCACTGCTCAGACCGGGACGCTTTGACAGACAAGTGATGGTGGATGCACCGGATCTGAAAGGGCGACTGGAAATTTTGAAAGTCCACGCTCGGAATAAGAAAATTGATCCTAGCGTATCATTAGAAGCGATCGCTCGCCGCACTCCTGGATTTACTGGCGCAGACTTAGCTAACTTACTCAACGAAGCCGCTATTCTCACTGCGAGGAGACGCAAAGAAGCTGTCACCCTTTTAGAAATTGATGCTGCTGTAGATCGAGTTGTTGCAGGTATGGAAGGTACCGCCTTAGTAGACAGCAAGAGCAAACGCTTGATTGCCTATCATGAAGTTGGGCACGCTTTAGTAGGTACATTGCTCAAAAACCATGACCCGGTGCAGAAAGTTACATTAATTCCACGAGGACAAGCACTAGGATTAACTTGGTTTACTCCCAACGAAGAACAGGGGTTAATTTCCCGTTCCCAACTCAAATCCAGGATTACTGCTACCTTGGGTGGTCGCGCCGCCGAGGAAATCGTTTTTGGGAAGCCAGAAGTGACCACAGGTGCAAGCAATGACTTGCAACAGGTGACAGGGATGGCACGGCAGATGGTAACACGCTTCGGGATGTCAGAATTAGGCCCATTGTCACTAGAAAATCAGAGTGCAGAAGTATTTTTAGGACGCGACTGGATGAATAAATCAGACTATTCTGAGGAAATTGCCGCCAAAATTGATTCGCAAGTGCGGGAAATTGTTAACAATTCCTACATCAAAGCCAAAGAACTATTGGAAGAAAACCGCATAGTTTTGGAACGTTTAGTAGATTTGCTAGCCGAACAGGAGACAATTGAAGGCGATTTATTCCGCCAAATTGTTGCTGATCATGTTCAGGTAGCCGATGAACAATTGGCTGTACCTCATTAGGGAATAGATAAAAGCCAACAGTCTATCGACTTTAGACTAGTGAAAATTCAAAGGCTCAGATTCCCGACTTTTTTAAGAAGTCGGGAATTTTGTTGGAAAAAATTCAGAAGGCGACCTCAGCCTTCGCAAAAACTAGCACACACAAAGTCTTGCCACTGTAAAGCTTAGGGTATTGTATTATATATACCCAAACAATGTACTACAAGTGGACATAAACATCATGAAATATAGATTTTGGGCAAGCTATCTGCTTGCTGCTTTAGCATTTCTCCCCTTCGAGTCTGTAAGGACTACTCAAGTTTTGGCAACAGAGTCAGTTTACCAACTGGCACAAGCCAAATCTGCTTACACCCAATATATGGTAAATGGCTATAATGAAACCAAACGAAGAAACTACAGAAAAGCTTTAGGATATTTTCAGCAAGCAGAACGGCTACGTCCTGGAGATAGGTATGCTACTGCTGCAATTAGAAATGTAACAGGTTATATTAAACGGGGTAACGCTAGAAATCGTATCGCCTTTGTTCCAGGTAGACCTGGTAGGGTAAGGTCAGCAGGAACACGAGGAAGTTGCTTTCAAACTGGACAATATATTATTCCCCTGACACCAACAGATAAAGAAGCTCAACGAACCACAGCAGAGCGTCCCACATTCTATTTCTACATTCCTCAAACCTCGACAACAGTGCAAGCACTAGAATTTGTTTTGCAGGATGATGATAGCGTTGACCCATTGTATAAGGGAACTTTCAAACCTGTTGGGCAGAATGGTATTGTTAGTGTAAATTTACCTGTTAATCAGCCATCTCTACAAATCGGTAAAGAGTATAATTGGATTTTTGCGATGATTTGTGATCCGAGTAACCGCGATAAAGACTCGTATGTACAAGGTACAATTGTGCGATCGCAAGATGAAAACCTATCTCTTCAGCTAAACCAACCAAACACAGACTTAGATCGTGCAGTTTTATTTGCAACAGCCGGATTTTGGGAAGATGCTTTGAGAACTTTAGCTAATTTACGCAGCCAGCGTCCTAATGATCCCGAAGTTCAGAAATATTGGGAAGATTTGTTAAATTCAGTAGACATTAAAGAAGTTGTAAACAAGCCTTTATTGCCCTGTTGTACTGCCCAGAAATAAATTAACAATTACTTAAAAACCCGGTTCTCATAGAGAAGCCGGGTTTTTTACGCTTCAATTTAAAAGTAATAAAAGCACTATAACAATCCGATTTGATTTCTGGAATTATTTGCGTAAGAAGGCAACAGTCAAGAAGCCTCTTTGAGTTATACTGAATTTTTTCAAAAATCAAATATGAGTTCTGTAGATGATACATATATACTAAAATATACGATGGAATTGCTTGTTGTTACAAATTATTCAACATAGAGCATCGAAAACGGAGTTGCTATGATCAAACGCCTGCTTGTGGTGGAATCTCCGGGAAAAGTCAAAAAACTCAGTCAAATTCTGGGTTCGGATTGGAAAGTTCTAGCCAGTTGTGGTCATATCCGAGAACTCAGCAATGAAGGGGACGATTCCTTGGGCTTCGTCATGGACGGCAGTAATGTGCGGTGCAATTACGTCCCGCGTGACCAACGAGCGAAGGAAACCATCCAGAAGCTCAAGTCTGCGGTAAGGCAGGTTGATGAAGTTGTTTTAGCAACTGACCCAGACCGGGAAGGCGAGACAATCGCTTGGCATCTCAAAGAAACGCTGGGTTTAAGGGAACCGAAACGAGTAATTTATACTGAGATTACAGCATCGGCGGTGCAGAGTGCGATCGCTAATCCCAGAAAGCTAGACCAAAACTTAATCGGTGCTGGGTTGTGCCGAGATTGCCTAGATAAGCTGGTAGGTTACAAGGGTAGCCCTTTAGTTTGGGCATTGAATAACGGCGCTAAGAGTGTTGGCAGAGTCCAAAGCGCCACGTTGCACCTGATTTGTCAGCGAGAAAACGAAATTCTGGCTTTTGTCCCCCAAGATTACTGGAGTGTCTGGGTAGATTATGCGGAAGGATTTCGGGCTTTTTACAAAGGTACGGTTGATTCTGCAAAAGATGCAGCAGACCAAGAAACTGAAACTCACGATGACGCGAAAGTGGGTAATAGTCCAGAAACACCAGAGTCTAAGCGTGTTCTTTCCGAAGCAGAGGCTACACGTTTAGTTGAAGAAGCACAGCGACATCCTCATCGGGTGATTCATTTTGAAGGAAAAATCGTTAACCGCCAGCCACCTCCACCATTTACAACTTCCAGCCTTCAGCAAGCAGCCGGTTCAAAGCTGAGGTTTGCTCCCGACAAAACTATGGTTGTTGCCCAAAAGCTTTATGAAGCAGGGTTGATAACATATATGCGAACAGACTCAGTAATGCTGAGTCCAGAATTTTGTGCCAGCGCCCGTAAATGGTTAGAGCAAAACGACCCGCCGAATGTACCGCAGCAAGTTGCCAAGCATCGCAGTAGCAAATCGGCTCAAGAAGCACATGAAGCGATTCGTCCAACAGATGTATTTCGTCCCTCAGTTCAGTTGCGTTTAGAACTTCCAGATGATGAGTTTAATTTGTATGTGATGATCTGGAAAAGGTCAATTGCCTCTCAGTGTCGTGCTGCCCAATTGCGTAAAACTTTGGTGATTACTCAGTCTGGTTCCCTACTGTGGTCAGCCAGAGGACAAGTGATTGAATTTTACGGTTATGCTCGGTACTGGAATAATCTCAGCAAGGATAGTGTTTTACCTTCATTACAACAGGGACAAGCATTAAAACTAGAGAATGCTGGACATGAGAAAAAGCAAACGCAGCCACCACCCCGTTATAGTGAACCCAAATTGGTGCAATTGATGGAACGTAAAGGTATTGGTCGCCCAAGTACTTATGCTCCTACTGTTGCTACCTTAAAAAAACGCAATTATGTCGAGTTGAAAAAAGACCATCTTCAGCCTACAGCGTTAGGGTTAGAAGTTGATGCGTTTTTGCTCAAAGCACTGCCGGATTTACTTGAGGCTGAATTCACAGCGAAAATGGAAGATGCTCTTGATGCAATTTCTGAAGGAAAAAACTCTTGGCAGCATTATTTAACTAGTTGGAATCAGAATTACTTTATACCAGCGCTTTCCAAAGCTAAAACTATAGTTCCAAGTTCCTCAATAGTAAAAGCTAATGTGATAAGCGATCGCAAATATGAAACTTCCAAGACTCGATGCCCTGAATGCAAAAATTTTCTCGCAAAAATTCCGAGTATTAAGGTTAAAAAGAAATATTTCCTCAAATGTACAAAAGGCTGTGAAAATGTCGTGCTATTTTGGAGCGACTTTAACAAAACTTGGCAGCCACCACAAACTAAAACAGTCCAAACTGAAAATCAACAAAAGCCTCCCGTGAAGATGACGGCATATCCCTGCCCGGTATGTAAGAAACCTTTAGAGGAGTACAGTTACATCAAAGAGGGGCAGAGTAAGACAATGTTGCGATGTTCTGACCCACAATCTCGTAAGGATACCAAACATAAAGATGTAGCTTATTTCAGTACCCAAAAAGGGTGGTGGAGTCCTAAGTTTGGGGAGATATCAAAAATTTAACTAATTAGAAGCCCAGAGACATCGCTCTGGGCTTTACACATTCTATTAGACTGCTAATTAAAAAGGCTGTAAATTGATAGGAGATATTTTTTTCAAACTTTCAGATTCTTGTGCAGCATTCCAAAGATCGTAGTTTTGCTGAAGATTTAACCAAAGTTCTGGAGTCGTTTGAAAAGCTATTGCTAAACGAAGCGCCATAGTGGGAGAAACACCAGCTTGCTCATTTACAATTTCTGAAACTGTTTTACGCGAGACATCTAAAATCTCAGCTAGCTGAGTATTGGTCATCTTTAAAGGTTCTAAATATTGACGCTTAATCAAAGCACCAGGATGTCTCGGCTTTCTTTTAGTTATCATAATCAAATTCCTAGTGATAATCTTCGTAATCAACAACGTAAGCATTACCATCTTCAAATTGAAAGGTTACACGCCAATTTCCAGATACTTTTACCGACCATTCATTTTTGCGATCGCCTTTTAACTGGTGAAGCCTAGAACCTGGGTATCTCATGTCCTCAACTTGAGAAGATGCATGAAGTCTATCAAGAATATCTAGAATCTGGTGAGCCAAAAAAGCTCACTTCATAACCTTTTTGAATTCTTAATTATCAACACGAACTGACTTTAGCCGCAAGTTCTGCTAGGTTCATCTGCTCGTAGTGTTCAAAAGGTTGATGAATCCAGGGGTTTTCAGCTAAATAATCAACATAATAATTGGGTGCTATAACTGAACAGGCTTTATACCAAAGAACGGCGGTGCGAATTTCCTCAATGGGGAAATCAGTATTTTGCTTGAGCCAAGGTATAGTCTGTTGGAGTGTTACCCCAGAATCTACTAAGTCATCCACTAGGAGAATGCGCGAACCTAACTTTTCGGCGGTCATCGTCAAGTGGCGAGAGAAAATTAAATTACTTCTTTCTTGCTTACCAGGGCCACTGTAAGATGAGGTTGCTAAAATTGCCAGTGGTTGCTGGTATATACGGGAGAGAATATCTCCAATTCGTAGTCCTCCTCTAGCAATACAGATAATCTGGTTGAATTCCCAACCGGATTCATAAATCTGAATAGCCAGTTGTTCAATTTTTTGGTGATAATCTGACCAAGAAACATAAAGGTCTGGCATAAGTCTCAGGGGAGTGGTAGATGGCTAGTATTGAAGGCGATGTCTACGACGGACGGGCTGTGACGCTCCTGCGGACGCTCGAGTACTCGCTACCGCTATCGGTGACGCAAACTTTTTATTTTAATATGAGCGTAAGTTATTATGAAATATTCTGTCGCTGATGGCGATGCCCAACGAGATCCTCTCAGTGAAAAACTTGACTTGAAAACAAAGCTGGCTTACGGTGCAGGAGATTTAGGGCCAGCAATTACTGCAAATATCTCCGTCTTTTTTCTGCTGGTTTTCTTCACGAATGTCGCTGGTATCCCTGCGGGTTTAGCTGGCAGTATTTTAATGATTGGCAAAATCTGGGATGGAGTTAATGATCCAGTTGTCGGGTTCCTGACTGATAAAACGAAATCTCGTCGTTGGGGTCGTCGTCTTCCTTGGATGTTTTATGGAGCAATCCCCTTTGGAATTTTCTTTTTCTTGCAGTGGATTGTACCGCAATTTAGTGCAAATCAGAGTGAGAATATTTGGCCGCTATTCTGGTATTACGTAGCGATTGGGGTGATATCTCAGGCGTTCTACACGGTTGTGAATTTGCCTTATACGGCAATGACTCCAGAATTAACTCAAGATTACGACGAACGCACTAGCCTTAACAGCTATCGTTTTACATTTTCCATTGGTGGCAGCATTTTATCGTTGATTTTAACGCAAATTGTTTTTTCTCAAATTAGCGATCGCCAACAACAATTTCTCGTCTTAGCAACAGTTTGTACTGTAATTTCGATTTTAGGATTATATTGGTGCGTTTTTGGAGTCCGCGATCGCATCTTGGCTTTTGAGGCTAAACGCATCCAAACCGAGGAACCCGCATCTCTCCCCTTCTTTGAACAGCTAAAAATTGTCTTTAGTAATCGACCTTTTTTATTTGTTATTGGTATATATCTTTTTTCTTGGCTAGGTGTGCAGGTGACAGCCAGCATTATTCCCTATTTTGTAGTCAATTGTATGGGTCTTAAAGAATCAGATGTACCCACAGTGATGATTGCAGTCCAAGGAACTGCCCTGCTGATGCTATTTGTTTGGGGGGCGCTGAGTAAAAAAATCGGGAAAAAAATTGTTTATTTTCTGGGAATGAGTTTATGGATAATAGCAGCAGCCGGACTATTTTTCTTACAACCTGGTCAAATAGTTTTGATGTATTTTATGGCTGTCATGGCAGGTATTGGTGTATCCACAGCTTATCTAATTCCCTGGTCGATGATTCCAGATGTGATTGAATTAGATGAACTGCAAACTGGACAACGCAGAGAAGGCATTTTTTATGGCTTCATGGTTTTGCTACAAAAATTTGGTTTAGCTTTCGGACTGTTTTTAGTGGGAAATGCTTTGCAAGTATCTGGTTTCAAAGAAACTGTAGCCGGAAGTCCACTACCCATCCAACCGGAATCGGCACTGTTTGCTATTCGCATTGCTGTTGGGCCGATACCTACCGTTTGTTTGCTTTGTGGCTTAGTTTTAACGTATTTTTACCCAATTACCCGCGAGATGCACGCAGAAATCATGCTGAAACTCAAAGAACGACAAGAAAAAAAGGGAAGTTAACTAATTCGTAATTCGTAGTTAAGAATTCAATTACGAATTACGAATTACGAATTATTTTAAATCGTTTCTGTAAACATACCAGTTCGAGCAAACTCTTCTTCTTCAGGGGTGAAGAGTGGAGGTTTATCTACAAGGCTAGGCTCAAAGTAGTATGTCTCTTGCAGAAATTTTCCACTAATGACAGCCTCCTCTAAATCCTTAATGTGGTTTTGTGCAACAATACATGCTTCCTTGAGGTTATTCTGATCGCCCTTCTCTAGCAGCTTTGGTAATTCCGTTTTTAACCCTGTCAGCCGCGCCAATGGCTTGAGAATTCCGTAGATGTTGTAGATGCGAGCAGTTTCTATGCTGGTGTATTTGAGGGCATTGGCTCTGGCTAACTCTGAGTCAAGGCTGGGCCAAAAGCGGGTGGTGTAGAATGCTTTCTCATCCTTTTGATACCACTCCTCCGATCGCGCAATGGAAGAAGAAACGGTATTATGTAGCTTCCAAAAGAATAAGCGCAGGGAGGAACCATCGACTACGGTGGATAACTTCGCCTCTAGTGACACCTCAAAGTCAGTCAGGTTGGGATCACGCCCAAGTACCAGGTACTCCACAGGATACATATCCACTTCCTTATTTTGCACAACGTACATATTCAGGTGATGGCGGCAATAGGGACAGGGGTACATCGTGGCAAACAGTTGGAAGAAGTCTTTGAAGATTGCCACTGCGGCTTTTTGCTGTACGTCGGTTTTGGTACACACAATCTCGGCCGTAGTATGGAAGAAACGCCACACTGCTGGGCCGATGTAGTAGGGGAAGCTGACTCGCATCTGGGAATCCTTCACCTCAGTCCGATCTAAATAGACATCAATGAATGCTACATACTGCGATAGCGCCCCTGATTCTCGCCCAAATTCTAGGCGTTCGCGCCGTTTCTGCACTCCATTTAGGTAGTGATGCGTTAACCGCCATGCTTGTTTGAGGATCAATTTCTGTTTGGGAGTGCAATGGAGAAAATTTTCTGCAACATCCGCCCCGTAGCGGTTAAATTCTCCTGAGTTTTTTGTACACTGATACCACTCATCCAAAGCCGCCTCGTCGGGTACGGTGTTGCTTTGGATATCTGCTGTTGTAGAAACACTAAAGGCCGCCAACAATTTCGGCATGAAGTCTTCATACCAGTATGCTACAGGCATGATTGCACCATCTATTTCCTCGGTTGCTTGCGAGAGGATGACGCGGTTCCATTTGTTCAAATAGTCTTTTGGATTTCCTTCAGATTTAGTTGGTGGTGGAGCCATTTCTTCATCTAGTTCTATTCCCCTCAAACGATTGAGTTCGTTAATGGCTAGCACACCTTCCACGATGTCGCCCAAGCTGAGACTTTTCTTTTTGATGGTAATTGCAAACTCGACTCCAGCAGCAAACTTTTCTTTGACATTGGCAAATTTACTCCGCGCCTCTAAAATTGCTTGCTGCTCTGCCAACATTTCTGGTGTCTTTGCCACTGTTTGCCAGTTTTTGATCCGCTCCTGCAATCGGGAATATTCATCGGCAATTGATTCAACCACTGCATCTAAGACGGGATAGCAATCTTCAGAGACTATACCTAATGCTTTGTATAGTGCGATCGCTTGCTTAACAAACTCCACAAAATCAGTAATTCTGTATGGCAAGTTTTTCACCCGCAAGTGAGTTTCGTGGTTGGCGGAGAAACTCTCACGGAAACTGCGGTAAGCTGCTCCTTGAATCAAACGAAACAAACCAATCTGCATTTGTAAGCGGGAGGTTCCGCTTGTTTTCTGATTTGGTGAGTTTGGGTGTTGTACTAACTCTTCTCTTAGCTGTGCCAACTCTGGAGTCGTTGCTTCTTGCGTCGGCTGGGTGCTGGCTGCTGCGGCCTCATTGGAAGTAGCAACTGTCTTGAGTGAACTGTTAAGGGAAATCGGTGAGTCTTGATAGCCAGTTTTGCTCTCTGACTCTTCCGGTACTAGCTGACAGAATTCCTCAAAGTCAATTGAGCCATCGCCATCATGATCTACTTCCCGCAACATCTCATTCAATTCAGCGTCTGTCAGCCCAAACTGAGTCATAACAGTCCGCAACTCGGCGGCAGTAATTTCACCGCTACCGTCTTCATCAAAGGCGCTGAAGGCTAACTTGAGGCGGCTTTGGCGATCGCCTACTTTCGCTATCATCAGCGTTTTAAATTCTTCAAAGTCGATAGTGCCTGACAAGTCAACGTCAATCTCCTTGATCAAGTCACGCAGCCCTGCTTCCGTGGGATTTTGCCCAAGCGATCGCATTACCTCCCCTAGTTCCTCAGTTGAGATCGCTCCGTTGCCGTCTACGTCTAATACCTTGAAAGCTTGCCACAATTTTTCTATTTCTTGTTCATCAATCATGGTTTTGTTCCAATTCCATAGTTGTCACTAATAAATTTATTACCATGTTTTTTAACAGCTACTTCAATGCTGTCTTTTTATATTCAGTAAATAGCAAGTATCAGGAACAACTGAATTTTATCTAAACGTTATTTGCAGTCGCCTTATAAATTTGTCATTTGATTATTGTTGCAATAAATGCAGATTTACGGGTTTAATTACAACCGATTTTAGAGCAACTAAGTAAGTCAGCGAGAATAAATAAAACTATATTAAGTAATACAAAAAATCTTATAATTGTTTTATGGCAAGTGTTTTAGCCGTAATCTAAAAACTAATTTTCTCACTACAAACCTTTGATTATTTATGCTTCTATAAAGCGGTTCCCGCTTAGATGCGGCACAAAATTATATCGCCAAGTGTAGGGGCACGGCAGTGCCGTGCCCCTACGGGTGTACTTCACGTAAACGAGAACCCCTATAGTTGTAAAAAGTTTGAAAAGTATTAGGCGAATAGAATGATGCCTCCGGCACGCCAAGGGCGAACGCTACTACACAAACATAGACGCTTTGCGGCTTCCCGCAGAGTAGTCCACCTCCGTGGGTTTTGTCTGTATAGTTGCGACTTCTAGTCGCCCGGTGAGTAATAAGCTGCCGTCGCTATGCCGTGATGCTAACTTCTGTTGTCATTGTTTTGTCCTCACGTTTCTAGCTTACGGCCAACCATATACCACAAACCCACGGCATAGCGAATGTAATTGAGTTCTGTAAAACCTGCTTTGGCAAACTCGTACTCGAAGTTGAAATGGATAAAGTCATCCAACCACGGTTCTTGAAAAGAAGCGCTCAGGGCGTATTCACCACGATAGGTGTCAGCGTATAGTACCCAACCTCCGGGTTTGGTGATCCGGTACATCTCTTTAAGAATCTTAGGCGTCCACTCTTTAGGTGTCTCGTGGAAGAGTAGTGATGATGTGACAATATCAAAAGAGTTGTCAGGGTAGCCAGTGTGACGAGCGTCCACCTGCTCAAACGAAGCCCGCTCACTAAATCCAGCCTTGTTAAACTTGTGCTGACTAATCACCAGCATGTAAGGCGAAACATCAGTAACGCGAAAATTCGCCTGTGGAAACCGCCGTGCCAAGGCCAGCGCTCCCTCAGCCGTACCTGCACCAAGCTCTAATACCGTCTCAATTTGAGTGTCTTCAGGAATGAGTTCAGCCATTTTCTCGCGCAACTGCTGGCAACTAACTTTGTGGCTGAGGGGAATAATGGCATCCATAGCAGCATCCCAGGCTAAACAAGATTGAGGGTTGGTGTAGGAATCGGTTAAGCCATGAATGGGAGCGTGGATGTAGTCAGGGTAATATTCATGTTCGGTATGGTAGCCTTTGAGTTCCTCTTCCCAATTAATGGAGGCATATTCCTGCATTACTGAGGGCATGGCGGCGGTAATGCGTTGCATCACCTCGGTTCGATACGCTTCTTTCTCCTGTGCAGTCCATCTTGGCATAAATGAATATCTCCTACTTACACTCGTTGCTGGCGTTTCTATACTCAAACCTAAGAACGAGAAATAAACTGCAAATACAATATAGTCTAGTCTCTTTTTTATATGAGATGCCGATCGTTTCTAGGGGGTGCTTTGCGCCATCGCCTGAAAACTTTAGTTTAGATGTAGTTGCCGAAAATTTTAATGGGTGCGATCGTCTGTTAATAACTCGTCCACGAGTATAAAAGACTCATTCACGAGTATAAAAGACTCGTCCGCGAGTATAAAAGACTCGTTCGCGAGTATTAAAGACTCGTCCGCGAGTATAAAAGACTCGTCCACGAGTATAAAAGGCTCATTCACGAGTATAAAAGACTCGTCCGCGAGTATAAAAGACTCATCCGCGAGTATAAAAGACTCATTAGCAAAGTTATGGCACTTATTCAAGAGTATGATTTGCTATAGGACTAGTATTTGATTTTTGAAAAGATACCTAGGGTGCGTTAGCGACAGGGTAACGCACCATTCTTAAGGCTTTGGTGCGTTACGGCTTACGCCTAACACACCCTACAAATACTTAGATTTTTTCAGAAATCAAATATGATTCCTATAGGTACAAGATTCCTACACTTAATTGGCACAGCCAACGACAAACATCTCTCTGCTCAATGCCTAATTTTTTGTATTTGCGATCGCAAACTGACTTAACCTAAATATATGCCTTTAGCAGAGGTAAATTAAAAGGCTATGTTCGATATTTAATTAAATAGTAAGTATCAGGAACAACTGAACTCAGTCTCAAACCCACTTGCAGTCACCTTGTCAATTTATCAGTTGCTTATTCTTACAACAAATATGGCTTTACGGGATTGATTGCAAATCCTCCTAGATAAAACATCAAAAGTTTTCTGTCTCCGTTTATAAAAGCTCCTTTGCCTCATTTCAACTCATAGAAATGAGGCAATTTCCTATGCAACTGTATACCCACGTGTGATTTTGTTATCGGGGAGGTGGGTAAAGTGTTAGTGAGTGCCGTAATATATTATGCCTATCTTAGTACTATTTATTACAAATTGAGTTACATTTGCGAACTTGCGCTTTCAATTTAATGTAAGGCGAATTTTTTGCAACCTTTGAAAAACGCTCTACTTTCAAGATAACTAGCTTTTCTCCTTTTTTAAGTTTAACGATTGTTTTTCCAGATAAAGATTTTTCCTTCATTAGATTAACTTCATGTTTAACAGTTACGATTGTTCCTGGTGATGGAATAACAGGAGGCTCAATACTAGGTAATTGTTTAAGATTTGATGGTTTAAAAACTAGTTTTTTCCCGACAGGTAAACCACCTGAAGTATTATTAACCATACCTATCCATATCCAGCCAGTAGGATTTACTGTTTTTCTTGAATTTGAAGTTGGTTTAGATGCTGATGAAGGGATCTCTAGTATATCAGGTGGTTGAGAAATGAAGCGTAGAAATATACTACCTAATACAAGTAAAACAACAAGTCTCACAGCGATGTTGCTGACTCTATTCCGGCGGCGATACCTTGATGGTCTAAACAAATATAAAAAGGTTGCTCTTGCCACATATATAAAAGTGTTTCCAGCAGCTTTTGCAATAAGTATCACAATTGGACTAATCCAACGCAGAATTTTTTTAATAAGGAAGGTAGAATCAGTAAATTCCTCGGCTACTTCTCGAATACCTGTAGCAATATTTGCAAAAGCTTTATTATAGGGTCTCCATTCAGTTATAGGTCTTCCACCCTTAGGTAAAACTTTGACATTAGGGAATTCGTCCTTCCAATGATTATCGACTGGACTAAGAAGAATAGTAATAACACGAGATGTTTTAGCCCTATGCTGTTCCATAGCTTGTTTAGCCAAAACATTCCAGTGGTAATTTGAAGCAATAAAATCTGAACTAATTAGCACTAAAATTATATCGGCCGTTTTTAAATTTGTATCAATCTCACTTTTCCAATCTTTTCCTGGGCTGATCATTTTCCTATGCCAGCTAGTACTTAAGCCCTTCCACTTTAGACCACTGAGGTGATTCTCTAGTTTTTGCCGCATTTCTTCATCTTGAGCAGAGTCAGAGCAGCAATAAAAAACTTTAACAACCTTAGTAGCAGGCATTGACCTTAGCACCCATCAATATGAAAAAATAATTACTTTCTTTTCATAGCATTTTTTATTTAAATTTTTGATAATTTACTCAGTCCTAATTATGAATTTTCAACAGTGAATATCTATCAACTTACTGCCAATTCTTTCGCTACTATTCGGATACCTTGAGCAACACTTAGAAATGCAGCATTACGATTTCCCCATTTTTTCACAGCTCTGCCGCCTTCAGGCAGAGCTTGAAGTCTGCCAAACGGTGCGCTCTCCCAATCAACAAAGTCGAGAATTACAGGGATAACTCGGGCTTCTTGAGCTTCATGCCGTTCCATTGCCCGTTTTACTTCAACGTCCCAGCAATAATCTGAAGCGATAAAATTTGCACTTATGAGCAGCAAAATTATATGAGATGAATCTAAGTGAGTGTCTATCTCATTCTGCCATTCTTTTCCTGCTCCAATTTTGCGATCATGCCATCCTGTAATAACTCCTTGCCGCTTTAAAAGAGTGAGGTGATTTTCTAGTTCGTTGCGAAGTTTTTCATCTTTATGAGAATAAGAATAAAACACTTCAATAGGTTGATGAGGTTGCACAGGCATAAGTTTGTTTATGACTCAAATTTTTTAAACGTAGTTTTTAATATTTATTAAATTTGTGCGCTAAAAAATGCTGTTTTTAGTTAAAAACAAAAGGCATAACATTATTGATTTAGATTTCTAGAGTAGTGCTATTAAGTAGTCTATCATAAAGTAATACTAAAGTAATATCACTTATTTCAAGCATTCAAACTCTTTACCGATACTATTTTCTCATCTTCATCTACCGTAATTTGCGCCAAGCCAAATTGTTCAATTACCGCCGCATTCGTCGTTAAATGTCTACTTACCTCAGCCACCCGGTAATGACTTTCTTGTGACGCTAAAGCAGCTGGCAATAATAACTGATCTGCTAAATGTTCATCCACTGGTGCGCCAGTGTGATGAAACTCAAGCAGCTGCTGACAAGCAATTTCTGCAACTGTTTCCGCCGACAACCGTAATCGCCCAAACCCACCAAAACCAGTCAAGCTGTTCTGATACTCAGCAGTTAAAAAAATACCCGCCCCAGGTGCCACACCTCTTTCTCGCAAAGTCTGTACATGAACTTTCAAATGGGCTTCTCGTAACAAATTCTCGGCACGATTCGCCATCCGTTGCGGAATATGGGAAGGTAAGTCTGTCACCACTGCTAGTCCCCGTACCTGTTGTAACTCTCCCCGTTCTAGCAAGTTGATCCCGTTGAGTTTACCACCGCCACTCACCTGCAACTGTACCTCTCCTCCACCTTGGGGAAACCACCCCCAAGCCCCTAACTTGACTTGGGCTTCTACACCCATGCGTTGCAATATTGGTAAATAAACTTGCTCAATGTACGTCACTGTCGGGCTAAAGTTTACATGAGTTCCACCCTTTAGCGTTACTTGGGAATTGCCCGATGCTAGTGCCAAAGGTAAGAGAATTGTCTGTAAAACTAGAGCGATCGCACCCGCAGAACCACCAACTTGTGCTTTACTAACATCAAAGGTATAAGTTCCAGCTTGCACAGCACTACCTGGGATGAATTCCAGCAGCGTTGAACCCAAAGCATCACCCTGTAGTTGGGCATTACAAATTCTCGCCGCAGCCCGAACTGCGGTTAAATGTTGTGCTGCTAATCCTGGTTTTTTGCGTCCAGCGCGAATGCCTGCAATTCGTATGGGTTCGCCAGTGATGGCCGCTAGACTTAAGGAAGTGCGAAGAACTTGTCCGCCTCCCTCTCCGTAGGAACCGTCAATTTCAATCATGGGCGATTTTGGGATGTTGGATTTTGGGTTATCCCCACGGCTCTTAAAATCAAACCACAAATTATAAACGCCTAACAACTAGCTTTTTCAAGCGAGGTTACACAAATATACACAAAAAGTTCTAATAAGCTGTTACACATTTAATTTGTACATTTACCTGATGACTGTTAACCGTCAACAGTCAACAGTTAACGGCCATCAAGAATGTTTATATACTTTAGACGCGCATCAGCTTATGTGTTTCTGTATTTTGCTAATTTTGAATTTTGAATTGAAGAATCTTGCTTTTACCGGGATTCATCAACCCATAGGGATCAACTATTTCTTTAAATTTTAACTGCTCAGGATCAATAACTTTTCTGCCGCCGTCTTCAATAATATATGTGTGGGGATTGGCAATACTCACATCCTGTTCTTCGTGATAGCGGATAATCTCGTTGAGGCGTTCTTCTGTGGTGTAGCGCACAAGTTGCAAAGCACCAGGAACTACGGCACCGTTCACTCGAAAAAATTCCAAATGCATCATTACTTCATCGCCAAAGTGATGATACATATGCTCTACTACTTGCAAACTGCGCTCGCGAGGAAACATACTTTGTAAGTAGGTAATTGCAGTATCTACACTCCGGGCGTGTAAAGTAGTGTGGTTCCAGCAAAATTCTGCTAAATGTATCCCTTTCCCCGCTTCCTGTGCTGGTTTTTCATAAGTAATTTTGCCGCCATATTGCTGCACCAAACCCGGTAAGAATTCCAAACTCGATTCAGCAATTATCAAAAATACTGGATGAGTCCCTTCAGGAATGTACTGTTGTAGGGCGTGAAAGTATTGGGGAATTTGGGATGCAAAGACAGAAATCAACTTCTTAATCATGCCATCAGCATTGCCAAGAGCCTGACTAAACTTTGCTGCTGTCATAAACTCGTCAAAGGTGACAATGACTTCTGCCCAAGGATAAGCTGGCCCCAAGGGGATTTCCACTTCGGTGATGATGCCGTTAATTCCCCAAGCATGATTCACCTTTTGCACATCGTCGCCGCGTAACTCAATCACACGGGGTTCATCTTCTACAGTTACCACCCGCAATGCTAGGATATTACCGCGATCGCCTAATAACCCATATTGTATTGAGCCAATGCCCCCACTCCCCCCAGCAATAAATCCGCCAATTGTCGCTGTGCGGTAGGTGGAGGGTGCCATACGGATTTCCCAGCCGATTTCTCTGGCTTTTTTATCCAACGCCGCCAACTTCACCCCAGCTTCTACCCGCGCTACCCCCGGTTTCACCCAAAGAATCTCTTGCATCCGCGTCATATCTAAAATTACGCCACCATGCAACGGTACACATTGCCCATAATTTCCAGTTCCCGCACCCCGCACAGTCACGGGTACACGGTGTTTCGCACAGGCGGCGGCAACTTTTAAAACCTCAGCTTCATTGGCGGGACGCACTACAATATCCCCGACTTTTCCTTCTAGTTTCGGCACAAGTACCGGGCTAAAGGTGTGATAATCCTGGGATAATTTTGCCACTTGGGCGGAGTCGGTGATGGTTTCTATGCCTTCTAGAGAATTAATTAGGGCATCCAATGTTGTCATAGCTTATATCCTTTTTTTAACGCAGAGGGACGCTGAGGGAAGCGCATAGGTTCGCAGAGAATTTCTGCGTTCCTCTGCGTAAACCTTTGCGTTCCTCTGCGTTTTAAAATCTTAATTCTCATGTTTCACAGCACTTTCATGCCACTTACTTAATATAAAGTCAGATAGGGCGCTCAAGCTGACAAAAATTAATACACCCAACCCGGTTGTGAGGAATAATGCTGCAAACATCCGAGGAATTTGTAAATTGTAGCTGGAGATTAAAATTCGGTAAGCAATGCCAGATTTTGCCCCACCAGTCCCGGCGACAAATTCAGCTACGACTGCGCCAATTAATGCTAAACCACCGCTAATTTTTAAACCGCCTAAGAAATAGGGCATGGCGCTAGGTAAGCGCAGATACAGCAGAGTTTGCCAGCGAGAAGCTTTGTAAAGTTGAAATAGGTTGAGCAAGTTTCGGTCAACGCTGTTGAGTCCTAATGTAGTGTTGGATACGATGGGGAAAAAGGCGACAATCCAGGCACAAACTACTAAGGCGGCGAAAGTGTTATTTTTTAACCAGAGAATGATTAAGGGTGCGATCGCAACTATCGGAGTTGTTTGTAAAATGACTGCATAGGGAAATAAACTGCGTTCAATCCATTTACTTTGGGTGAACAAAATCGCCATGAGTAAACCAGAAATAGCCGCTGCAATAAAAGCAACGACTGTGATTTGCAGTGTAATTAATAGTGATGCAAAAAGCTCGTTCCAGTCAGTAATTAAGGTTTTAAATACTAATAAAGGGCCAGGAAGGATATAAGGAGGTAGATGTGTTATCCGCACAAATATATCCCATAAAAATAATGCTATAATGCCAACTCCCATCGGTGCCAAAACGTCAGCAGAAAGAAACTTGCTCGATGTCTTTTGTGATTGGGTACGACGGATGAATAGCATATAACTTAAAAATTTTAAATTGGCGCAAAGCTCATAGCTTTAGCTAGATGCTGAGAAATTTCACGGCAATATTGGTTATACAGCAATGATGTGCGAAAGTCATCGTTACGGGGGTAGGGAACATCAATTTCTACATCAGCTACAATCCTTCCGGGACTTATCCCCATGACTAGCACCCGATTTGATAAATACACTGCTTCGTAAATATTGTGAGTAACAAAAACCACCGTCCAGCGTTCTTGAAGCCACAAATCGAGTAAATCACCATTGAGTTTGCTACGAGTAATTTCATCTAATGCCCCAAATGGTTCATCCATCAATAGGATATTTGGCTGAGTAACTAATGCCCTAGCAATCGATACCCGCATCTTCATCCCACCTGATAACTGGCGGGGATAGTTATCCTGAAAGCCTTCTAATCCTACTAGTTCTAATGTCTGCTGTACCAATGCTTGGCTGTCTTTTTTGGGCATTTTCGCCAACTTCAGCGGTAGGCGCACATTCTCCCTGACATTTGTCCAAGGCATTAACGCGGCATCTTGGAAAACAAAAGCCAGCTTTCTTGCTTGCTGAGTTATACCCCAGTCAATACTACCAGAACTGATGCGTCCTAATCCGGCAATCAGGCGCAGGACTGTACTTTTACCGCACCCGGAGGGACCAACTAAACTAACAAATTGCGACTCTAGAATTTCTAAATTCAGGTCTTGCAGGGCAACAGTGCCATTGTAGACCTTGCTAATCTGATTGAGTGTGACAATGGGACGGTTAGTCATTCAAAAATCTGGAGAATAGCAAGCGATCGCTTACGTCTTGTAATAGCCTACCCCTTTATTCACAAATTGCAAGGTGTATGCGTCTTTGTAATTAACATTAGATTTAGAAATCTTAGTATCAACCATGCTGTCAAAAAGTGATTTCCACTTTGTGTCGGTCATCGCCCCAATGCCTTGTTTTTCTGAGGCATCAGAAAGGATAATTCCATATTCTTTTAGCTTTTGAATACTATAGACAAGTTGCTCATCCGTCATTTCTGGATTATCTTTTTTAATTAACTCATTACCTGGTTGGGGATTTTCCAGGTAGCTATACCAACCTTTAATTGAGGCATCAACAAATCGTTGCACTAATTCAGGATTTTTTTCTACTAGTTCTTTTTTGGTTTCAATAGTGGTTGCATACGGTTGATAGCCATAATCTGCTAATAAAAATACCACTGGCTTAAAACCGCCCTGCTTTTCAATCGCAAAGGGTTCAGACGTAATATAACCTTGCTGGGCTGAGTTTTTGTCAGTTAAAAAAGGAGCAGGATTAAAGTTGTAAGGGCGCTTTTGATCGTCGGTAAAACCGTACTTTGCTTCCAGTAAAGGCCAATAGGTAATGTTAGCAGAAGCGGAGACATAAATTGGTTTGCCTTTGAGGTCGGCAAGGGTTTTAATTGCTGGGTTGGGATGTGTAATAAGACACCAAGGGTCTTTCTGGAAAATTGCTGCGACTGTGATTTTAGGAATACCTTGTGCTATGGCGTTCACGGCATCCATGCCATAACCCATAAAGAAATCTACCGCATCCCCCATCAACAATTGAGTACCACTAGGAACCTGCGGGCCACCCATTTTGATAATGACATCTAAACCGTAGTCTTTGTAGATACCAGTGGCGATCGCTTGGTAAAATCCGCCGTGTTCTGCTTGTGCTATCCAGTTTGTACCAAAGCTAACTTTATCCAACTGAGAATTGCTAGTTGACGGTTGGTTGCTGTTAGAACAAGCAGCAATTAAGCTACTACCAATCCAGATAGAACCGTATTGAATAAAATTGCGGCGACTAAGGCGATGAATTGCTGTTGATGAGGGTAATGACGGATTCATAAAACAATATAATGCTCTCTCCTATCTGCCGTTGTAGCTGAATCTAAATGTACATTCTAGAATCAACTTTTGATTCACTAGCGAATAGGGCTGAATTTCTAGAGCACGTTTAAAAGCTCTGATAGCTTCACCATACTCTCCTAGTGCCGCATAACACAAACCCATACCGTGAAGCGCCCCAAAATGTATCGGATTTATCTGCACAACCATCTGACAATCTGCCAGAGATTTTTGATAATCACCAATACTGTAATAGAGGAAAGCCCGGCGATTCCAAGCTTCGGCAAAATCCGGCTGGTCTTTGATTAGTGCAGTCAATGCTGTTTCGGCTTCAGCAATTTCACCTGCATCCAGTAGCTTTTGACTGCGATCAATTATTTCCAGCCCATAGATTCCCTTTTGCTGAAACCAAATCCGCCAGATTTTTCTGGTTGCCTTATCCCGGACTGTGGCATCGGGGTTTTTCAACTCTTCAAGTAAGGAATTGATAGATAAAGAATCCATGAATTTGAGATCAGTGAATATACCTTTGTATTAACTTTCTCACAAAATATATCTATTAATTCATTTTTAAAGTCATCTTTAAATTTGCACTGATTAATTGCTATTTGTGAATTTTCTGTGTTATTTATTGTATTCAGTAATATGACTAATACCACGCTAGTCATTGAGAGCCATAAAAATAAAAACGGACTAGAGGTAGTTGACAGATCCCTAGTGAGTAATAGCTGATAAAAACATCCCTAAAAAATAATGACTATGCCAAAGCAAAACGACGTTTCCAGGCATATTGTTCTTACTTCCCATCCTAGTAGCTTTGGCCCTAAACCAATCCCCATTAAATGGGGAGCAGCCAATCCTATGGAACGCGGGCCGATTATTGCTACGCTAACTAAGCAGGCACATCGCAACGTGATTGGCACTCACTCTGGCAGTTATGCAATTTATCGTGCTCTAGCAGTGGCTAGCGGTGCTTTGCAGTCGGATCATCGGGCGGATCTGACGAATACATCCCCAGTAGAGCATATTGGGCCTCACCCTAGTTGGGCTGACCCTAATAAAATAGTATCCCTCGATCCCTTTGGAGGTATCGCATCTGAGATGTTCGCATTCTATTGCCAACAGGGATATGATATTCGTCCAACGATCGCCATCACTCAAGCTCACATCAATATGCCAGAACTGCAAGATGCAGTAGACAAAGGTCGTTTGCAGGTAGATGGCAAGATTATGAAACCAGGCGGTGATTTGGTTGTCACCAAAGCCGCAGTTGAACCTGTTTGGTATTTACCAGGGATTGCCAAGCGTTTTGGTATTGCAGAAGCACAGTTGCGCCGCGCTTTATTTGAACAAACTGGGGGGATGTTTCCAGAATTGGTGACGCGATCAGATTTGGAGGTGTTTTTGCCGCCAATTGGGGGTGTGACAGTATATATTATCGGTGATTTGGCTGCGATCGCAGATCCCAACAAACCTGTAGCTGTGCGGGTTCATGATGAATGCAATGGTTCTGATGTGTTTGGCTCAGATATCTGCACCTGTCGCCCATATTTGGTACATGGAATTGAAGTGTGCGTCCAAACGGCACAGGAAGGCGGTGTCGGTATAATTGTCTATTGTCGCAAAGAAGGTCGCGCTTTAGGAGAAGTGACGAAGTTCTTAGTTTACAATGCTCGGAAGCGTCAAGAAGGAGGCGATCGCGCTGATGCCTACTTTACTCGTACAGAATGTGTCGCCGGAGTGGAAGATATGCGGTTTCAAGAATTGATGCCGGATGTGTTGCATTGGTTGGGCATTACCCGTATTGATCGGATGGTATCGATGAGTAATATGAAGTACAACGCCATAATTCAGTCGGGAATTGAGATTGTGGAAAGAATACCCATCCCAGAGGATTTGATTCCCCCAGATGCACGGGTAGAAATGGAGGCTAAGAAAGCTGCTGGATATTACACTACAGGGGATGTGTTAGATGCAAATGGTTTGGCTGAGGTGAAGGGACGAGGGTTAGTGGAGTAGGGAATGGAGAGGCAGGGGGAGCAGGGGAGGCAGGGGGAGGCAGGGGGAGAATAATTAATGACAAATGACAAAAAAGAATTAATCGCATATCTTCGTTCGCCGGCGGCGATTCGGGAACGTTGTGGGCAATTATTTGCACTGGTAACTGAGGGTAAATCGCGTTATTTTACTTGCGATTTGACGCAGTTGACAAAGGTAGCAGATTATGTGATTGAAGTCATGCGCTGCGAGTACCCGGATCTCGAAATTCCGTTTCACAGTCGTTGGCGACATTTTGAGGTTGGGGGTGTACCGCGTTTAGCCCAGTTAGATAGCCAGTTAGCGGGACTAACGCCTCTAGAAAAAGCTGCTGCTAAGTTTGATTTGGCAATCGTCAGTGTCTTGTTAGATGCGGGTGCGGGGAATAATTGGCATTATAATGAGCAGGAAACTGGTTTAAATTTGGTGCGATCGGAAGGGTTGGCTGTAGCCAGTTTCCAAATGTTTTGTCAAGGGACTTTTTCGAGTAATAATTTGCCTCAGGTAGATGCTCAAAAATTGCAAGCATTCACAGAAACAGAACTCACAACTGGGTTTCAGGTAAATACAGAAAATCCTTTGGTGGGAATTTCTGGACGTTTGAGATTATTACAAAAATTAGGTCAAGTTTTAGTCTCTTCACCTTATTTGTTTGGCGATGACAAGCCTCGTCCAGGGAATTTGATAAATTATTTGTTGGGCAAATCTCAAAACGGACAGTTAGCAGCTGCAACTGTTTTCAGCGCCGTTTTGGAAGGACTGAGTGAAATTTGGCCTAGCAGATTAGAAGTTGCTGGGGAGAATTTGGGAGATGTTTGGCAACATCCAGCGGTTGCAGATGATGGTTTAGTGCCATTTCACAAATTGTCTCAGTGGCTGACATACTCTTTATTAGAACCACTACAGGAACTCGGTTTAGTAATTACTGGTTTAGATGCCCTGACTGGATTGCCAGAATATCGGAATGGGGGATTGTGTATTGATTTGGGACTGATTAATCCGAAACATCCAGATGTTTTGCGATCGCCCCACTCAGTAGCATCAGAAGTTATAGTTGAATGGCGTGCTTTGACTGTGATTCTCTTGGATAAAATTGCCGCCACAGTGCGCGAAAAGTTGGGTATGAGTCCCGAAGAACTACCACTAGTAAAAATTCTGCAAGGGGGAACTTGGACAGCAGGGCGTAAAATTGCCGCTGAACTCAGAATAGCTGGTACATCCCCTATCCAAATAGATAGTGATGGTACAGTATTCTAGCTATGAACTACTACCGATCGATTTAAAATCAGAGAAAATAGCCCTTTACCTGTAGCTAATCCTCTAATAGGTGTACAGTCTAAATAATATATTTATCTAATATATGTTGAGTACCAGTTAATAATAATTTAAACTAGATATTACCCATTTTTCATGCTTATATAACTATAATGCATATGCTATAAATAGCCATATATATCATGAAAAATTCATTAGCTGAAACAGCAAATTTACTTCGCCAAAATATCAAAGAATATTTGCGATCACTTAACCATTGGTTTTTAGATACACCAGAAAGGGCACTCTTAGAAGCTCAACAAGCAGCCCAAAGAATTAAAAACATTGAGATAGAACATTTTAATGGTGAAAAGATATCTACAAAATCAGTAAATTATACTGAAAATGTAATGTCTTATTGGCAAGGATACCTCAATAAAAATTTAACTATTATCAAAGTAAGACTTGTAGAATTTCGCCTTAGCCGGAGAACTTTAAATATTTCTAATTCTGTATTGTTAGAAAATTTGAAAATTATTGATGAAGTTGTAGAAAAGTACGCTATCAAAGATGAACTAATTAACCAAAGTGCATTAAAATCAAATCTTCAAACTCTAAAACTTAAGCAAAGCAGTATTATCAATGATATCAAACCCACACCTCCATCTCAAAAAGCTGAAGTTTTTCCGAGGTCTATTGGTAAAACAGTTAATAGGATTAAAGCAGAATTAACACCACAGGCAGAAGAAGAATTTGTTAGAAATCACCGTTTTTCTAGAAATAGGACAAAAATTGCCCTAAAATTTTTTCTAACCTTAATTATCCTACCGATTTTAACTCAGTACTTATCTAAAGAATTTTTAGTAATTCCTATATTAGAAAAAAATAGAGTAAATAATACAACTCAAATTTTTATCAATTCCGATATGGAAAAAGAAGCTCTCCATAAATTATATAATTTTCAACAAAATTTGAGGTTTGAATATTTACTAAATCAAGCACCACCAATTTCTTCAGAGGGAATAAAACAAAAAATAAAAGACAAAGCTATTGAGATATCTGAGGAATTAAACATAAAAAATAATAGTGCTATTAGCAATATTTATGCTGACTTAATATCACTAATTTGTTTCAGTATTTTTGTCGCTCTGAGTAAAAGAGAAATTGTCCTTGTCAAGTCTTTTATAGATAATATTGTTTATGGACTTAGTGATAGTGCTAAGGCTTTTTTAATTATTCTATTTACAGATATATTCGTAGGGTTTCACTCACCAGATGGCTGGGAGATTATTCTTGAAGGATTGGCAGAACATTTAGGAGTGGCAGCCAGTAGAAACGCCATATTTTTATTTATTGCGACATTTCCTGTGATTTTAAACACTATCTTTAAATACTGGATATTCAGCTATCTGAGCCGCTTATCTCCTTCGGCATTAGCTACATTAAAAGAGATGGACGAATAATTCGTAGTTTCCCCACACAAAAATTCGCTTTTTCTGAACAAAAAATGTGTTTTATCAGAACTAAATTGAGTCACTCTAAAATATTAATTACTAACTACGAATTACATAGCTTGCTTCCCGGCTTTAGCGAGTATTACTAATTATTTTGGCGTATTTGTCTCCTGATTCGCTAGGCTATATATATCCTGGTTCTTCCAAAGCGTACTATGGATTTTGAAAGCAAAGCTAATGCCCCAACTCCCACAGACAACATAGAGTTTGCTCAACCAACTACTACCCGTAAGCCATTGGAATTGCTGCGAGATACTGAGGCTTTACTACGCCGCCCAACCGTAGCAACACTATTGCCGATTTTGCCACCAAAACTGAGCAGTAGATTCCAAGCGACCTCATCTTTAGCGGATGACTCCTTTAAGGAACTGGCAGAAATTGACCTAGATGCTATTAGTGATTTTGAACTGCGACCTGCACGAATTCTTGTTGGCTTAAGCCTTGTTGGTTTTGGGGCGCTCATGATATTAGTGCTGTTACTGTACTTAAACACGATGCATCCAGAACTCAGGACGGGTGAGCAGATTCGGCAATACTGGTATCAATATGTTTGGTTTGTTAGTTTGGGTGTTACGGGAATGTTTATGTTGGGACGTGAAGCGATGCGTCCTATGCCAAAGCGGCGAAAATGAAAGGTGGCAAGTGCTGAGTTAAAATTTATCGATTTTAAATTAAAATTCTTTAATTAAGAAATCGTAACTTTAAAAAATTAGTACTTCACAATATGCTTGGGTATAAGCAGCCGTTAGGAAGTTTTATACATGAATTATGATGCTTTCATTGTTCCACCAGGTTCAAAGATTTCTCTGAAAAAAAACTATGACCCAGCTTATAAGACTGATTTTCATCAAAAAGCTGATGCTGCAATCAAACTACAGGCAGATATTGAACGACTAGCTAATTATCAAAATATTCTCTACGCTCAAAACACCTATGCTTTGCTGATTATTTTTCAAGCAATGGATGCTGCTGGTAAAGATAGCACAATTAAACACGTGACATCTGGTGTGAACCCCCAAGGATTTCAGGTGTTTAGTTTCAAAGCCCCCAGTGCGGAAGAACTAGACCATGACTACCTGTGGCGAACAACTAAGGCTCTGCCAGAAAGAGGTCGAATTGGGATATTCAACCGCTCATACTATGAAGAAGTGCTTGTGGCTCGTGTCCATCCAGAGATTCTGAAAAAGCAACAACTCCCTCACTTCCCTGAGGGAAATCAGATATGGAAACAACGCTTTCAAGAAATTAATAACTTTGAAAAATATTTAGTAGACAATGGTGTGATCATCCTGAAGTTCTTTCTGAATGTCTCTAAATCAGAGCAGAAAAAACGTTTTTTAGAACGGATTGAATCTCCTGAAAAACATTGGAAGTTTTCAGATAGCGATGTCCGAGAACGAGCTTTTTGGGATGATTATATGAATGCTTATGAAGAAGTTTTCAATTACACTAGTACAAAATGGGCCCCGTGGTATATTATTCCTGCCGATCGCAAATGGTTTACACGCCTAGTAGTCGCTAATATTATCTGCACAAAATTACAAGAATTAAATCTGCAATACCCCACAGTTAGTGAAGAACATAGGCTGCGACTTTTGCAGGCGAAACGCATTCTAGAAGCGGAAGATTAACCAATGAACTTAACAGATAAAGGCAAAAAAAAGGAAATTAATTAAAATATACTGTATAATTTATTTAAACAAAGATGCATATTTTGTAAATATACTAATCCTCTCTGTATATAATAATTTTGGTTGGTACTGACAGCCGAAAAATCATGATTCAGATGGCAGAAGATACCAACAATCATCCACCTCACTTTACTAATGCGGCCTTTGATATAGTGGCGATCGCAGCTTCAGCCGGTGGGTTGACTGCTCTAGTTAAAGTGCTATCGACTCTACCCGCAAAATTCCCAGCCGCGATCGCTGTTGTGCAACACCTCGCTCCCGAACATCGCTCACTCATGGCAGAAATTCTCAGTCGGCGCACGCCTCTTACTGTCAAACAGGCAAAGGAAGGAGATTGTCTTACCCCAGGAACGGCTTACATTGCTCCACCCAATCGTCACTTGTTGGTTAACGGTGACGGCACGCTTTCCTTATCACAGTCGGAATTAGTCCATTTTTTACGTCCTTCGGCTGACCTATTATTTGAATCGGTTGCAGCCAGTTACAAAAATAGAGCGATCGCTGTTGTGCTAACTGGAACAGGTAGCGATGGTGCGATGGGAGTAGAGGGAATTAAAAAAATGGGCGGTACTGTTATTGCCCAAGACGTAAAAACCGCCGAATTTTCCGGGATGCCCTCCGCCGCAATTCAAACTGGTAATGTAGATTTTATTCTCCCCCTGGATGATATCTCCAGCGCCTTGGTGACTTTAGTCATGGGTATTGAATCAACTGAGATATTGCACCAGTCCCAACAACCACCTCAGAATTAATTCTGAGGCTAATAAGTAAATTATTCTAACGAAAACTAAAAAAAGAAGAGGATTGACATAGGAAATTTATTTCCGGCCGGGCGACGGAGGTAATTGAAAATATTAAAAAATATTAGAATTAATAAACCGGGAAAGTGCCTTTGATTGATATTATCATTAGCAAGTACCAAAATATCAATCAGCCTTCTTTCCTTAATCCTGATTCCATTTAACTTGCCCTGTGACACCAAATTGGCATAGGTAGTATTATTGGAAGTTTAGGTAACAGCTTTTTGGTAAAGATTTATAAACCAAAATCTAAAATCCAAAATTGGTATGACTTCCGCAGAAAAAGACCCCGAATTTGAAAATCTACTAGTTTATCTTAGACAAAGCCGGGGATTTGATTTTACAGGCTATAAGCGCTCGACTTTGATGCGTCGGGTACGCAAGCGAATGCAGTCATTGTCCATAGAAAACTTTGGAGATTATCTAGACTACTTAGAAGTTTATCCAGAAGAATTCAATTATCTTTTTAACACCATTCTAATTAACGTCACCGCTTTTTTTCGAGATTCATCAGCTTGGGAATACTTAGCCGAGCAAATACTACCTAACCTAATTAAGAATAAAAAAACTTCTGACCAAATCCGCATTTGGAGCGCTGGCTGTGCCTCTGGTGAAGAAGCTTATACCTTGGCAATGTTAATGGCTGAAATATTGGGAGCAGATGAATTTCGCCAACGAGTGAAAATCTACGCTACAGATGTAGATGAAGAGGCTCTCAACCAGGCTCGCCAAGCTACGTATTCATCAAAAGATGTCCAGGAGGTACCTGATGAACTGCGGCAAAAATACTTTGAAACTCTCGGTAACCGCTACGTCTTCCGCCAAGACTTGCGCCGCTCAGTAATTTTTGGACGCCACGATCTACTTCAGGATGCGCCAATTTCGCGCTTAGATTTACTGGTCAGCCGCAATACATTAATGTATTTTAATTCTGAGACTCAAGGGCGAATTTTGGCCAGATTTCATTTTGCACTCAATGATAATGGCTATCTGTTTTTGGGGAAAGCAGAGATGCTGTTGATGCATTCTAATCTTTTTACCCCAATAGACTTAAAAAACCGGATATTTACTAAGGTATCGTCAGTGAATATCCGCGATCGCCTCTTAGTTATGGCAAATTCAGTAGAAGACGAATCTAGCAGCCGTTTGTCTCGACACCTGCGGTTGCGAGATTTGAGTTTCGACACAGCAATAATCGCCCAAGTGGTTATTGATAACAATGGCACTCTAGTACTGGTGAACGAGCAGGCGCGGAATTTATTTGGCCTTTCACCCAGAGATTTAACTCGTCCTTTCCAGGATCTAGAGCTTTCCTATCGACCAATAGAACTGCGATCGCTAATTGAACGGGCTTATGCCGAACGCCGCCCGATCACTCTGACAAATGTAGAGCGCTATTTGTCGAACACAGACACCCAATATCTGGATGTGCTGATTACGCCTTTGCAAGATACCGACACCAGTTTCTTAGGCGTTAGCATCGCTTTTCATGATGTCAGCCGTTACATTAAACTCCAAGAGGCGCTGCAACGCTCCCAACAAGAATTAGAAACCACCAACGAAGAACTTCAATCTACCAATGAAGAATTAGAAACCACCAACGAAGAACTCCAATCCACCAATGAAGAGTTAGAAACCACCAACGAAGAACTCCAATCCACCAATGAAGAATTGGAGACGATGAATGAAGAACTTCAATCTACTAATGAAGAATTACAGACAATTAATAACGAACTTTCGCAGCGCACTACAGAACTCAATCGCACAAACATTTTCCTCATCTCTATTTTGAGAAGTCTCCAAACGGGAATAGTGGTAATTGACAGCAGCTTTAACATCTCAATTTGGAATTATATGGTAGAGGATTTATGGGGCTTGCGGACTGATGAAGTACTAGGAAAGTCTATCTTCAGCCTAGACATTGGGCTACCTGTCGAGCAGTTGCGATCGCCTATCCGCGAGTCCATATCCGGGAAAAAACAATTTCAAGAGATGATCCTCGATGCTACCAATCGTCGGGGTAGGCAAATAAAATGTTACCTAGCAATCACTCCCCTGCTTGGCATTGAAATGCAAGGAGCAGTTTTGATGATGGCAGATGTAGAAAGAGTCAATAGTATGATTTCGAGTCAAGAAATTGAGGAACGTCGGCAGCAGGAATGAAAGAGGGAGGGGGCAGGGGGCAGGGAGAGTAGGGGAGAGAAGAACTTGATTTTCTGACGATAAACCCCGCAAAGTTTCTTTGGTGGACTACTAGTTTAAACTATGGAAAAATCCAAAATCCAAAATTGATTGACTCTGTGTTTACTCAATTACCAACTATTAATGTCCTGAAACAGCCCACCAGCTCTGCTTGGGTTGAACAAGCGATCGCTAACTTAGACATCATCTTACTCGACCACTCCCACTGTGAACGCAAAGCAGCAGGCGTAGCTTTGAACATGATGTTTCGCTACCCCTCCAATACTAAAATGGTTCGGGAACTAACTGCGATCGCCCGCGAAGAACTAGAACACTTTGAGCTAGTTAACCAATGGTTAGAACGCCGGAATATTCCCCTGGCTCCCTTACCACCACCTCCCTACGGCGCGGGTTTAAAAGCTCAAGTACGCCCTAAAGAACCTGAGCGATTTCTGGATTCCTTACTAGTCACTGGTTTAATAGAAGCTCGCTCTCACGAACGCCTAGGACTATTAGCTGCTCACTGTCCAGAGCCAGAATTAGCAAAATTTTATCGTGGGCTAATGGCATCCGAAGCGCGTCACTACGGTATATATTGGGTATTAGCTGCTACTTACTTCGACAGAGAAATTGTCATGCAACGGCTTGATGAATTAGCAATTGTCGAAAGTGAGTTACTGGCGACTTTGCACCCAGAACCTAGAATTCACAGTTAGTAGACTAACCCAACAGATATGAAGCTTCAGTTAACACACCTGAGACTGCTTGTATCCAACTATAAAGATTCTTTTCTGTTCTACCGGGATCTGCTGAAATTTGATGTCGATTGGGGCGATGAAGATAGCGGATATGCTGAGTTTAATACCGGTTATCTCAAGCTGGGTTTGTTCAAAAAAGAATTAATGGCTGAAGTAGTCCCAAGAATCGAACAGCCTTCATATGTTGTCAATCGAGATAAAATTGTCTTGATTTTCGCAGTCGATAACGTGGATGAAGTCTATGAGCAAGTAAAAGATCAGAATGCGATCGTTGTGACTGAACCACAAGATCGCGCAGACTGGGGAATTCGCACAGCTCATTTCCGCGATCCTGATGGAAATCTCATCGAAATCTACAATAATCTAGGAATTGTTAGTTAAAAGTTAGCCGCCAACAACTATCCAATATCTGAACTACAAACTTAGTTATTTTAGTTCGCAATCACAAACTTAGCCCTACATCTGGTACACAAGTCCAAGGCCCAAATCCTTTTGTAATATCAATGTCAGCGATATAGTAGCCCGCCGCAGGCATCGCTACTATATCGCTAAATTATCTTTGGTAAGCAGAGAAGGGGAGGGGAAGACAATTCTCCTCCCCTTATCGCTTCATTGACATCTTGAGAGTACCGCCTGAAATAGACTCTGCCACAAAAGCTATTTGCTGGGTAAATTGGGATATAGAACCAGGAAAATTTTCTGTGTAAACTTGACCAGCAAATGGTATGAAAAACTATTATCAAGATTTTTTAATTCGTGATTGGGTGAAAAGCGATCGCACAAGAGCCGCCGAAGTCATCAGTTATGTATTATCAGAATACGGTTTGGGTTGGGAACCAAAGGGCGCTGACCGAGATGTGCTGCGAGTAGAGGAATTTTATTTAGCTACTGGGGGAGAGTTTTGGGTAATTGAACACCAAAGCCAGTTAGTAGGTACTGGGGCATACTACCCCATACATCGTGGTGAAAAAGCCGTAGAAATCCGTAAAATGTATCTTTTGCCCAGCATTAGGGGTTTGGGATTAGGGAAATATTTGTTACAACAGCTAGAAGCCGCGATCGCAGAGCGTGGATTTGGGCAAATTTGGATTGAAACCGCCAGCGTTTTGGTGGAAGCAGTCAAGCTGTATGAAAGCAACGGCTACACTCCAGCAACGGGAGTAGAAACAACAAGATGCGATCGCGTGTATGTTAAGTCATTGGTCAAAGGCTAATGACTAATGACTAATGATAAAGGACAATTCTAAATGCACACTTGGATTAAAAATCTCACAGGCTTACTCAATCTTTTTCTCCAATCCCATTGCCCTCTGTGCCAACGTGCAACCTCGCAAGAATTCTGTCAGAACTGCACCCGACAACTGCAAAAATGTCAACGAAAAGACCCGATTTCTCTATGGCAAGAGCCAATACCAGTATTTGGCTGGGGGGAGTATGGTGGCCCGGTCAAACGAGCGATCGCAGCGATGAAATACGAAAATCAACCCCAAATAGCTCGTCCCTTAGGTCAATGGTTAGGAGAAGCATGGTTGTTAAATTCACCGAGGCGAGATAGCCAGCCTGTGGTAGTTCCCATCCCACTTCACCCTAGCAAGCAAAAACAACGTAAATACAATCAAGCCGCACTGATAGGACAAAGCTTCTGCGAAATAACTGGATTAAAATTGAAACTAAATGGTTTAGCAAGAGTGCGAGAAACTGAAGCGCAATTTGGTTTATCGGTATCTAAACGAGAACAAAACTTGGCTAAAGCTTTTGCTGTTGGGCAAGAATTTCGCCGTCGTCCTCCAAATGTCCCAGTGCTGTTAGTGGATGATATTTATACTACTGGTGCTACTGCCAGGTCTGCTGTGCAAACACTTCGTCAGTATGGAATTGTGGTCTTAGGATTAGTAGCAGTAGCCACTGCGGTCAAAGACGGATAAATCAAGAATTAATGGCAAGCTTTAGCAGATAAGTGCATAAATTGACCGGATTACCCTATTTCTGTAGAAACAATTGCTTGAAATGTATGAATAAAGTTTTTGCGGCAGGTTTAAAACAACTCATCATCATTCCTGCCACATTGCTGGCAATAGGCATAAGCACAAGTGCAGCTTTTGCTCAAAATAAATTGTATAGTCCAATTCCTTTATCTAACAGTACTGAACTTTCCGATAGCCTTTCAGATAAAGACATTCCCACAGGTCAGGGTGGGTTTGCTCGTGATTATACTGTGAGGTTAGAGAAGGGCGATAATTTAGCAGTTGACCTGTCATCTGAAAACTTTGACAGTATTATCACTCTATTAGCACCTAATGGATCGACTCTGGCAGAAAATGATGATGGCCCAGATGGTAGTAGCAATTCCCTACTATTTACCCGCATCGTAGAGACAGGGAATTATGTTATTCGTGTCCGGTCTTTTGGGGAAACTGGGGTTGGGGCTTTTAAACTTAAGGTGACAAAGCTGCAACCTATTAAATGAAGTAGTCATTAGTCAGGAGTTATTCTTTTCTTGCTCCCTCATCTTCCTCATTTTTTACAAGGCAGTCAGTACACAGAGAAATAAGGCTTCTGTCCACTCAACGACTGCGCCGTAGGTATCTCCTGTGTGTCCACCTAGTTTGTGGTTGAACCATGCACCAGTTAAAGTAGCGATCGCACTTCCAGCAACTATCATTGCCAGTGCGAGAAATAGCTGCTGTTTATCTATTAGCACAAGTAAACCACTCAAACCCAACAACAACAACAATCCCGGTAACAAATCTTTGTAAGAACGAATGGCTTGTTTGTGAAATGCACCTTTGCCAGTTGGTTTCAGATAAGGATATCGGGCGATCGCTAGCTGCTGTCCCCAACGTCCCCAGCCACAAGCTGCCATCAGCAATAACCAACGGTTTTCTGGCATATCTGTCAAAGCAGTTATTTTTAGTAGTACCAAGGCGATCGCTGCCATTCCCCCAAAAGCACCTGTAGCGCTATCTGCCATCACCTCCAGCCGCCGATCCGGGTCGCCCACTGCTAAACCATCGGCAGTATCCATTGCCCCATCTAAGTGCAGTCCTCCAGTTATGGCAATCCAAACACTAACTACTAAAGCACTACGAGTTAACACTGGCATACCAATAAAATCCATCCCCGTATCCAGTAACCCCAAAATTCCCCCAATTATCAATCCTATAAGCCAAGCAAGACGTGCCACTCCCCCAAATTCCAATCCGTTCAAATACGGCATAGGAATAATCGTGTAAAATATAATACTTGCTGCCAGCTTTAACAGCAGCTTTTTCCACCACTGTTGCTGTTTCGTCATCTTAGTTACATTAATATTTGGTTAATTGCTGGATAATAGACTTGGATTTGTTACAACCAATATGAACAGACTTTAAAACTTTAGATAAGATTTACTTCTATTAGAGATTCTCCTTGAAAATTTTGTTATGCTGTTCTAAGTGGTAAACCAATAATCACAATACTTTTTATACAAAAACGAATGATTCAGGAAATTAAAATTCCATCAGGAATCAAAATTGGTGTTTTGTATTCGTTAAGTAAAAACTTACTCCAGATTAGTTAGACGATTGCCCCACAAAATTGATATTTTTTTAAATGTAGGGAGTAAACAAGCTATTCAATTATGACAGTTTAGCTATGTTGTTGCTCTCCTTAGCTCAATCGCTATTTTCCTATGAGTCACCATCTACCCGACACCAGGATACCAGCTCCGTGCATTATTAACACGGGCATCATTGTGAATAAGCTCGACATCCGGCGATTGCTGACAGATTTAGGTCGAGTCCACTACATCTACACCCAAGAAGATAAGATACTGAGCGAGGGTGAAGGGGATGTGATGGAGGTTTTCGCCAATCCGCAAAGGTCTACCTTAGTGGCTAACCACGCGCTATATCTGAATGTTTGTAGTTTTGATTACTTGGAACTAAAACAGTCGTCGCAACAAGAAACCTATTTTGATTTGATGCAAGAAGGAGTGTGTCTGCGGTTGATTCCCCGCTCAACTCCCATACAAGAGCGACGAGAGCGAAACTTCAATGTCAGCGCTATAGAAGCGATGATGGAGCAAGTTCTCTCAGCCAGATGGGATGCAGAAATCGACGATGACTGTTCTGATTCTTTCTAAAATAGCAACTGTCATACCATTTTTATCAAGGAAGGCAGAAAATAGAGGGCAGTTGAAGAGAGAAGAAAACTGCTCTCTGTTTTCTGCCGCAGGCATCGCGGCAGGCTGCGCCAACGCCCTTAGAGCAAGGGCTTAAAACAAAAGCACTGAACTCTCGTTCAGTGGCTTCAAATCAGTAGGAGTTGAATCCCCTCCTGCCCCCTGCCGACGCTCTCTGCGAGACGCTACGCGAACGCGGACTCGCTACCGCTGCGCTATCTTGCCTCCTGCCTCTTTCAATGAGAATGCGCTTTATTCATGTAGGAGCAATATCCTTCTTCTAACGGAGACAGTACGCATAGCTTGTTTCCACAAAGTGGTACGGGAAGCCTTCGGCTACATGAATTGCCCCTACAATCGTATAGTTTTGGGTAAGTCCTATAGGCGCATCTTCAAAAATCTAAAATGGTATGAGTGCGAATTTTTCCTTTGAATGTCTTGCTTGCTGTAGCCAAACCAAAGCTAGAGCAGGAGTGTTTTTTACTCCTCACGGTGTTGTAGAAACTCCCAGATTTATGCCAGTGGGAACGCTGGCAAATGTCAAAACTATCACCCCATCTCAGCTACGAGATACTGGGGCACAAATGATCTTATCGAATACTTATCATCTTCACCTACAACCTGGAGAAGCGATCGTGGCTGGAGGTGGTGGGTTACATAAATTTATGGGTTGGAACGGTCCAATGCTCACAGATTCAGGTGGGTTTCAGGTCTTCAGCTTAAGCGAGATGCGAAAAATTACTGAAGAAGGTGTAACTTTCCGCTCACCCCATGATGGACAAATTATTAACTTGACCCCAGAGCGCTCCATTGAGATTCAAAATACTTTAGGGGCGGATGTGATTATGGCCTTTGATGAGTGTCCGCCCTACCCAGCTACTCGCCAAGAGGTTGAAACTGCAACTGAGCGCACTTATCGCTGGTTAGAACGCTGTATAACCGCTCATCAACGCAGTGAGCAGGCTTTGTTTGGAATTGTGCAAGGGGGCGTATATTTGGATTTGCGTTGCCGTGCGGCGGAAGCTTTGGCTAAGTTGGATTTGCCCGGATATGCCATTGGTGGTGTGAGTGTAGGAGAACCGCCAGAATTGATGGCTGAGATTGTGAAAGTGACAGCACCGCTTCTACCGCCTGAAAAGCCGCGTTATTTGATGGGTGTCGGTACTTATCGGGAGATGGCGATCGCGATCGCATCTGGTGTAGATTTATTTGATTGCGTAATTCCCACCCGCTGGGCAAGACATGGGACGGCAATAGTCCAGGGCGGACGCTGGAATTTAAAAAATGCTAAGTTTCGTGAAGATTTTACGCCATTAGATGAAACTTGTCCTTGCTACACTTGTCAAAATTTTAGCCGGGCTTACATATCTCATTTAGTGCGATCGCAAGAAATTTTAGCTTATACTTTGTTGAGCATTCACAACATTACCGAACTAATTCGCTTTACGCAAAAAATTAGAGAAGCAATATTGAGCGATCGTTTTGTTACAGAATTTGGTCACTGGCTCAACTCATCTGAATCAGCACCAGATGAGGGTGAAATTACAAATGACTATTGACAAATGATCAAGACCCAAACCATGTTAAGATATCTCTCAATTATGAAAGCTGTGTTGGATAGTTGGATTTAAACAAACATGGAAGCAGGACTTTTATTAGCAAAACTGCCTGAAGCTTACCAAATCTTTGATCCTTTGGTGGACGTTCTCCCAGTCATCCCCGTATTCTTCTTGTTGCTTGCTTTCGTTTGGCAAGCAGCCGTGGGATTTAGGTAAGTTAATCTATTTTTCAATTTATAGGACAGGTACTATACCTGTTCTATTTTTTTGTGGTGATATATTTTATAAAATTAATATTTATTAATATTTTGTAATGTTTTAATATAATAAATAAGATGTGAATCAAGCCATGTCAATATGAAGCCTTGAAAGCCAAGCTTAGAGTCAAGGAGGAATTAGTTATGGGTAATATCAAATTCGTTAAAGAGAATAAAGAAGTAGTGGCGGCAGATGGTGCAAATCTCCGGCTCAAAGGGATGCAAAATGGCATTGATATATATACATTCATTGGCAAGATGACCAATTGCGGTGGTAATGGTCAGTGTGGTACTTGCGTTGTGGAAATAGTCGAAGGAATAGAAAATCTCTCCCCCCGCACAGACGTAGAAAACCGAAAATTCAAAAAAAAGCCAGAAAATTACCGCCTTGCCTGTCAAACTTTAGTGAATGGCTCAGTCAGTGTGGTTACGAAGCCTTAACTTTTGTGGGATCAACCGTGGTTAGCATGTGAGAAAGTAAAAAATTTGGGCTAACTCTGTCATTGATGATGCTATCCTAATGTTGTTGACTGGAAATTTAAGAGAGGCTTTCTTGCCATGCAAGTTAATGACCTGGGGTTCGTAGCGAGCATTTTGTTCGTACTAGTCCCCACTGTGTTTTTACTAATTCTGTACATCCAAACTGCTAGCCGCGAAGGTGGAAAAGATAGTTAAAAGTTTGTGTATCAAATAAAAAACCCCTGCACCAGTAGTGTAGGGGTTTTTATTTATCTACCACTAACTCTATTTTGCCTTTAAGCGATCGTCCGCGCCAATAGTACCGGACAAGTGGCATTGACTCGAACATAATCAGACAAGGAAGATCCGATGAGTCTGTCTATATCGACAAAACTCTTAGCGATCGATGGACGGCGATCAGGAGAACCGAGCAATAATAAGTCTACATTCAACTCCTCTGCCAACCGACAAATTTCTTCACCAGGTTTGCCACTGCTAATATAAGAACGAGATTGGATGCCCTGTTTTTCAGCTTCTGCAACTGCGGCTGCTAAAACTGGATTTTTGTCTGAACTAACTTCAGTTATTTCCGATTTTTTCCCGCCTAAGTCTGTAGTAACATTTGCCAAAATTAACTGGCTTCCCTGAATATCTCGCAGTAAAAACAGTGCCAATTTCAAGCAGTTTTTTGCAGAATCAGAGTTGTCTATTGCCACCATAATGCGCTTAATTCTTTTTACATAAATGTCATCTTTTACCAGCAACATGGGGCGAGAAGATAGCTGAAAAACATACTGGCTGACTGAGTTCGATAAAATCGATTGCAGCCGCTTAAGTCCGCGTGAACCCATAATAATCAAGTCAGCGTCGATTTCATCAGCTACTTGGCAAACTACATCTTTGGGGTCGCCTTCGCGCAAAATTGAAGAAACCTGGCTAGGGTCTAAGTTCAAAGTTTGGATGGCATTCGCCAGAATTTTACCACCATTTTCCCATTTAGTTGTCATGGTAGCAGCAGTACTCTGTGCCTGAACAACATGCAAAATTGTAACTTTTGCAGATTCAATTGAAGGGATTTCTCTCAGGGTTTTGAGCATTTCTTCTGCGTGTCCCAATCCCGATACAGCCAGCAAAATTCTTCTTATCATATTACGTAATTTTTGTTAAGTTTACTTTTGTTTTCGCTGTTAGTACTTGGCTCTGGTAAAATTTTTACCGCCTTGCTCGACAATCTAGTTAGTAAGTTGGCACAAACAAACTTTGTTTTTTAGTATTTAACACTCAAACAAATGAATAAGTAAACAAATGTTTAGATTTATTTGCACCTAGTTACTTAAACTCTCAACTAGACTTCAATTATTAAGCATACTCTCAACTTAGCCTGAAGAACTTAATAAATTATGATGTTAGTTATTATTTTTAATCTATGTTAATTTTTTTTAATTATAAATTAGTTAAGTATTGCAAAGAAATGCCAAAATAACTCTTCAGAAAAATTTATTCACTGTAAGCCTTGACAGGCGATCGCTCAGGCTTGAATAGTCTACGACTAATTCTAAATTTTCTCTATTATCCGCCTTTTTTAAAGTCTTTTGCAGTTTTGGGAACTCAGATAGGATTGCCATATTCCAACAGCAGAAAAATGTAGGATAACAACATCCGAATTCAGATGTTCTAATAGTAAAAATCATATTTAATACTATATTGAAACCCCTGAGATAGAATCTGTGGGGGTTTGTTTGATTACTGATGATGAAATTCGCTTAACTTAGATGCGCCCCTGGTTGTCCGTTTTGGACTACAAACGAAGCTAGGGTTTTCACAGAGGCATTCAAGTCTCATACCAATTCACAAAAATCCTGATACATATAGATTTCTCGTAGGGGCATGGCATTGCCATGCCCTGACCAGCGTATTTGTATCATTATTAAAGTGAAATAGTATCAGTTGTCGGATTGGGGCATGGGAAGAATTTGGTGGGATATTTAGACTCCACAGAACTGCCACTACAGGCACTTTTGGCAAACCCTTTTTTAATTACGAATTACGTTAGCGCAGCGGTAGCGACGTAGGAGCGTCATTACGAATTACGAATTATTTAAAATCTGCCATTCCCCTGAACAATGTGCTTGACGGTGGTCAAAGTTTCCAGGCTGATAAATCCCCGACGATGACCTTTTTGGTTAGACATGCCAAGAAATACTGAATCTCCCCGCGAGGGGTTGCGGGAAAAACGCGGGGAAGTGTTGATGTAGGTAGAAGCACTGTTAACTCCTAAGGCAAACTGCCGACTTTCCTGATAGGATTCAGTAACGATAGAGTCAGCATGACCACTGCTGTGTTCATTAATCCAGGCGATCGCACCCTCTAAGCTATCCACCAGTTTAAAAGCCACTGTCCTAGTTAAATAAGGGTTTCCCCATTCGCCTTCCTTCACCAGCTGCAACTGGGGAAAGGCTTCTACTAGTTCTGCATCCCCTTTAATTTCAAAGCCTTTTTCCATCAAGCTGTTCCACAGAACTGCTAAAGATGATGGCAATGCTTGGCGGTGAATGAGTACTTTTTCAATGGCATTAACTTGGTCTGGTTCGCTCTGATGGCTATTAAAAATCATCCAGCGCACCATTTCTAGGCTGCTATTGAGCGACCAGTAGAGATAACAGTTACCCATTGCTGACTTTAATACTGGGCAAGTTGAATGTCGTACTACCTGCTGTACTAAGCTAGAACGTCCGTAGGGAATCACTAGATTCACATACTGGTCTTGGGTGACTAAATCCCGAATCGAAGCACCATGTTCTGCTGTGATCAGTTCTAGACAGCCTGGAGCTAGACCAACTTCTGCGATCGCACTTTGCAGGATCTCAGCGATGACCGCGTTAGAATGACTAGCTTCAGTACTGCCTTTGAGAATAATACTATTGCCAGTTTTGATACAAAAACCCGCTGCGATCGCCCCTAAATCCGGGAACGCCTCATAAATAAATCCAATCACTCCCAAAGGCATTAACTGGGTATAACTTTGGGAATCTTCCAGTTGATAATCAGCGGTTCTGACGCGCCGCAGCGGATCTGATAATTCCCCTAACCGTTGTAAAATGTCCACGGTCATCTCTAGCCTTGTGGGAGTCAGCTTCAGCCAGTCCAATATCAACTCTGGCACTGCCATTTCTCGACTGGCTTCTAAATCCAAGGTATTGGCTTCTAGAATGTCGTCAAATGAGCGCTCAAGGGCTTGTGCCATTGCCAGTACTGCACGACTTCGGTCTGCTCCCTTTGTGATCCCCAATTTTAGGGAAGCATGATAGGCTCGTTGGGCACTAGTAATCGGTTCGGGGTGGTCATCCAAAACTTCAACAGTCATTGAGTTAACGTCTGTAGGTAAGCCAGACCATTAGCGCTGGCAGAATAGCCAATAGCACCGCCACCATTGCCCAAGCAATAATGCTGGAACCATTTGCCAATCGCAGCGCTAATGGCAGCCATATAATCACTAGCACGAAAATAATGCCAAGTGCTATAGGCAGATAGCTTTCTCCCAAGCGGGGATGGACAACATGCCAACTATTTCCCATCCAACGCCAAGCCCGCTTGTAGGGATAGGTGGTAGAAAGCTGTTCTAGGACATGACCATTATCTTCTACTACAAAGATTTGCTGACAGCGATCGCAACCAAATGCTTCTGTCAGCGTAATCGGAATTAACTGACCCCGGCGACGACAGGGACAGGGGTATTCGGTATTAAAGTCTATTTTTTCGGGTTTTTGAGATTGCACAAGCGTTCTAATAACTTGAGCGTGTTTTACACGAACAACGAGAATATGATCCCTTAGTAAATGCCTGATAAGGCTTATCTCTTTATAAAGATGGACAAGCGATGCAAACATCGCCATGATTGCAAACACTAGATACAACCGACTCTAAATATCCTAATTGGCATATCAGTACGAGGTTATCTGTTTGTAATCTTTGCTCGTAGCTGGCAATCTTATTTAAGAATTTCCTTCTCTTCATTTGTCGCCTTAAAGGTAATGTGGTTGCGTTTTTGGGCATTTATTGTGCTGACACACCTGGTACAATTTTAAGCCTACGGGGCGACCACTCCTAAAACAAATCGTTTGGGAAGGCTACGCTCATAAACAACAGACACTAACAAACCCGCTAATTTTCCTTTGGGTCACTGTATATTACTATCCAGTCAAAAGAGGCAGGGGAGCAGGGGGCAGTGGGCAAGGGGGAAAACTGAGACGGAAGCGACTACTCCGCCCCAGCAAGAGCGCCCTTTATGGCGGGGCTTCATACCCATGTTCCGCCTCGCTCCACGGCTCTGGGACAGGGCTTGCTCCCCCAGCTAAGAGCAAAGCGCCCCTCCGCTTCTTCGGTGGTCAAGGTTAGATCGGGATTACGTCTAATCTCTATTCCTTGCATTTCACAAGCGTTTCAAGAGCGGGAATTACCAAAATATCCAGAGTGTGTGACTCTTTCTCCAAATAGATTGTGGCTAACTTCACTGCTACAAGACGCTTTGCACCTGACTACACTACTATTTAACTAGCCACTTTTAGTCCAGTGTAATACACCCTACACAAAACGAATTGATTACACCTATACAGATTGTAGCCAAGCTAATGTATATCTACACCAGTCTAAAGCTGGGTTTTATATTTCTTAGCATGTGGGTAACGTGATTTGAGTGGGCGATATTCAAATTGAGACAGTAGACGATTTGTTTGCTCAATCTGTCCACATAGGGAGCGATTCACAAGAGTGTAGTGTGAATCGTCGAACACTTCAACGCACCCTAAAAATACTAAACCCCTTGGAGTGATCAAGTCCAAGAGGTTTTAGTCGGAAGCGGGTAACGCGATTCGAACGCGCGACATTCACCTTGGCAAGGTGACGCTCTACCACTGAGCTATACCCGCAATCAATTGCCATATATCAATATTGCAGATTCATCCCTGATTGTCAACCCCTTAATTTAGTTATTGGTCATTAGTCATTAGTCATTGGTCATTAGTGAATAACAAAGGACAAATGACTAATGACGCTCTAGCCTAGTTCTTCTGACTCCGCAGTTAAATTACCTATGCTGGCACTTTGAAAAGAGGCTGGCAAAGACTGGCTATTACGAGAATATGGCTCTGCAAGGTTAGAACGCAGTTGCCGCATCAGGCTTGCCATTTCTAGGGCATTCAGGGCATAATCCCAGCCATGATTACCTTTTATGCCTGCCCGTTCTAAGGCTTGCTGCATAGTGTCTACTGTCAAAATACCAAAAATTACTGGTACTCCTGTTTGAAAGCTAGCGGCAGCAATGCCTTTAGAAACTTCAGCGGATACATAATCAAAATGGGGTGTTTGTCCTCGAATGACTGCACCTAGACAAATTACAGCATCATAACGATGGGAAAGTGCTAGTTGGCGAGCTACTAAAGGTACCTCAAAACTTCCCGGAACCCAAACATAGTCCACCTGATCACCTTGGGGGTTAGGATCTACACCGTGGCGTTTCAAGCAATCTTGACATCCCTCTAGCAGCTTTCCGGTAACTAGGTCATTGAATCGACCAATCACTACTGCAAACCGTAAAGGCTCCGTTTGGGTAAAAGTTCCCTCGAAAACTGCCATGACTGCCTCTTAATCAACTATACTTCTGGCCAATATACATTTCTTATTAAAATGTAGAGGAGCAGGAAAGCACGGTCAGAAAAAAGAAAATCGGAAAAAATTTCTCCTTTTTTCCTTTGGTTTTTGACCTTGGCTTTTCTGCCCCTCTAGTTCTTATATTATGTGCCTGCGCCAGAGCGAAGCCGTCGCTTACACGACAAAAAAGTTTAACAAACCAACTAAAAACACCAAAGCAATCCAAGCGGCGGAACCAACCCAGAGCAGTTTTTTAGATTCAACCCAATTTTGGGGAGTGGCGTAAGCAACGGGGACGCCAACAACCAGGACAAAAGACAATAGGACTAGACCTATCAAGGCAAATTGGAATATTATGGTCATTTTTGCTTCTCCCAATACAGCGAAATACTAAGGATAGAATATCCTAAAGGGCGACACTGACACTTTCTTATTATTTTTAAGCTAGCAGAAATTGCAACATTTTAGTCATTTGTCCTTTGTCTAAGTACCAATGGCTAATGACTCGTAACTATGGATTTAATTCTTTGCCACACAACAGCAGATTTTGACGCACTAGGAGCAGCGGTAGGGTTAACGCGCCTACTACCGGGAAGTAAGATTGTGCTGACTGGCGGTTCTCACCCTCCTGTACGGGATTTTTTAGCATTGCATCGGGATGAATATCCGCTGATTGAACGCCGTTCGGTGAATCCAGAAAAAATTCGTTCTCTGACTGTGGTGGATACGCAACGGCGCGATCGCTTGGGTAAAGCTGCTGAGTGGTTAGATTTACCCTATGTAAGAGAGATTATAGTTTATGACCATCACTTAGGACAAGAATCAGATATTCCTGCCACGGAATCATATATTTCTTCCGTAGGAGCCACGACAACTTTAATCGTGGAGCAATTGCAACAGCAGGAAATTTCCTTGACTCCTGCCGAAGCAACTGTCATGGCTTTGGGTATCCACGTTGACACTGGCTCTTTGACTTTTGACCAGTCCACACCACGGGATGCCCTAGCTTTAGCTTGGTTGATGCAACAAGGTGCTAGTTTAACAGTAATTTCCACATACCGTGACCCCGGATTATCTCCGCAATTGCAGCAGCTATTAACTGAGGCACTGGAAAATTTAGAATATCTCTGTCTACATGGATATACGGTTGCTTGGGTAACTCTGAAAACAGATGGTTTTGTACCGGGGCTATCGAGTCTGGCTTCGGAACTTGTGGAGTTAACCGAAATTGATGCCCTACTGTTGGCTAATGAGTATCCTTTAGGTGAAGAAGATTCACGGTTAACTGTAATTGGGCGATCGCAAATTCCCAAAACGAATCTTAACCTATTATTCCAACTTCTAGGTGGCGGAGGTCATTCACAAGCCGCATCGCTCAACTTAAGGGGAGTTGATTCACAGGCAATATTAAAACAACTACTTGACGGGGTAAAAGCACAAATTCCCCATCCCCTTACCGCTAGGGACTTGATGTCATCTCCTGTTCGCACAATTCTGCCTGAAACTACTATTAGTGAAGCCCAGCGCATTTTGTTGCGCTATGGACACTCTGGTTTATCTGTAGTCGATGCTCAAGGGCAATTAGTAGGTATTATTTCGCGGCGGGATATTGATATAGCCTTGCACCACGGATTTAGTCATGCGCCAGTCAAAGGCTATATGACCACGAATCTCAAAACGATTGCGCCAGATACGACACTGCCACAAATTGAAGCGCTGATGGTGACATACGATATCGGACGCTTACCAGTATTGGAGAATGAGCAGTTAGTTGGTCTGGTCACTCGCACTGATGTCTTGCGGGAATTACATCAGGAAAGGGATGAAGACGGAGGAAGAGAGCAAAAATTCAAAATTCAAAATGACGCTCACGGACTCCCTCTAAGCGTTGGCGCAGCCTCTCGTAGAGAAGCCATGCCAAAGGCTTATGCTGCGCTAACAAAATTCAAAATTCCTCTCAGCACTGAGTTGCAAAATCGCCTTGCTCCGCAACTGTGGCAATTGCTCACCATAGCATCGCAAGAGGCAGAAAAGCGGGGTTGGCATCTTTATCTTGTCGGGGGTGCAGTGCGGGATTTGCTATTAGCTAAAGCAGCATCGGGCACTTTGATGATTAAAGATATTGACCTTGTGGTTGATGGCTTTCACAAATCAGCAGATGTTGGTGCTGGTGTAGAACTAGCAAAGGCACTCCAGCAACTTTATCCTGTTGCCCGCTTAGAAATCCACGGAGCTTTTCAAACTGCTGCTTTGTTGTGGCATAAAGACCCAGAATTAGATTCTTTATGGGTAGATATTGCCACCGCTAGAACAGAATTTTATCCCTACCCGGCGGCGAATCCAGAAGTTGAGGCTAGTTCTATTCGTCAAGACTTGTATCGGCGAGATTTTACCATCAACGCCCTCGCCTTGCGCCTCACTACTCCCCGTGCTGGTGAATTACTCGATTTTTTTGGCGGATTACTAGATTTACAAGCCAAGCAAATTCGGGTTTTACACCCCAACAGCTTTATCGAAGATCCCACCCGGATTTATCGTGGCGTGCGCTTTGCCGTGCGCTTTGGATTTCAAATTGAACCGCAAACTGAAGAGTTTATCCGCTATGCCATCAACAGTGGCGTTTACGATCGCACTGCTCAAGAGAATAGCAAAACTCCAGCCCTGCAAACTCGACTAAAAACAGAATTAAAACACATTCTAGAAGCCCCTTACTGGAAATCGGCTTTGCAGTTACTCGATAATTTAGGGGCATTGCAATGTATCCATCCTACCCTCAAGCTAGACGCAGAACTCCTGCGAAAACTACGTTTGCTAGAACGCTGCTTGCGGCGATTTGATGCTGAACAAACTCTCATCGATTGGGAAATGCGTTTAGAAGCGTTAATCGCCCATCTAGCACCACAATATCGAGCGAAAGTAGCAAAAAATCTGCAACTGCAAGAGGATAGCATTAAACGCTTGCAAAACTTTGCTTCTGCCCAAACTGAGGTGATGGAATCTTTGCCTAAGTGTCAAAGCCCCAGTCAAGTAGTGCAGTTGTTGCGACAGTACGACTTACCAATGCTGATTTTAATTGCTTTGCAAAGTCCGCGAGAGATTAGACATCAAATTTGGAAATATTTAACTTTTTGGACTAATGTGCAGCCACTATTAAATGGCAATGATTTAAAGAAACTGGGTTACAAACCAGGGCCGCAGTATCGGCAAATATTAGATGATGTAGTTGCTGCTACCTTAGATGGAGTGATTAAAGATAGGACTGAAGCTGAAGAGTTTTTAGCACAACACTATCCTAAATGAATTAGTGAAGCGATCGCAGTAATCTAAATTATATCTGGATCGATATTCAACTCGCGCAGTTTTGCCGCCAAACGTTCTGCCTTTTGTTCTGCTTGTTCTACCTTTTGTTCTGCCTGTTCTGCCGTTTCTTCAGGTGTTGGTACTAGTTGACCATCTCGTGTAAAAAACCGCAATAAACCTTCATAAACTCCCAAGTATAACCCTAGCTGATGACTCCACAAATATCCTTGTTCACTTGCTTGTAAAGGTTGATATTCTCCATCTACTAAATGAAATCCCGCAAATTCTTGTGTGTAAGGGTCGAACCAAAAATAATCGGGTGTACGGAAAGTATCTTGATAAATTTCTTTTTTTAAACCTTTATCAGTATTAGCTGTTGAGTCAGACAGAATTTCTACAATTACATTGGGATATTTGCCATCTTCTTCCCAGACTACCCAACTTTTTCGGTTTTTGCGTTCAGTTCCCAACACTACAAAAAAGTCTGGTCCCCGAAAGAATTCTGATTTTCGTTGGTGCGGACTGTAGTAAACAGTCAAGTTTCCCGCCGCATAAAAATCATTTCTGTCTCGCCACAGCCATTCCAGACATTGCAAAAATAGGATTATTTGCCGTAGATGCAGTTCGCTTTCCAAGGGAGGCTCATCACTATATAAATCACCAGGGGGAAATATAACATCTTGACAGATGCCTTCTTGAGAATCTAATTCTTGAGCTATGGTCATAGAATGGATACGGCATCAAGTAGCTATGGATTTATTTTAGCAGTGTTGTAGTTAGCGATCGCTTAGTTATAGGTGCAGGATATCTGTATCAAGATTCCTCCTGTAACTCTTGCCTTTGTGTTCTCTGTGCCTCTGTGGTGAAAAATTTTTATTAACCACAGAGGCACAGAGGGCACAGAGAAGAAAAAAGCGATTACCTACGGTACGCTACGCGAACGCTACCCTTCCGAAATTCCTTCATGCTAGACTGTAGTCAATATCAAACCTCATCACAACTCCAACGAGATAGCACAAATGAAGTAGTACCAAACACCTGTTGCGCCAAAGCAACAAATGTCAACGAAGAATAAACGCAACTAGTTTGACAGGGTTACTTCACATAGTCATGTACTAAAAATATTGTCATCACTCGTATCTACATTGAACCGCTTGGCAAGTGTCTGCGGCTAAGTTTTTTGTGTCTAATCTACCCGTAATTGTTGTGAACACGCGGGTGTAAGTTTGCGAATTGAGGTTTGAGAAAAATGCAGAAAAAATCAATATTATTAGCTGATAATTTAGCCTACGAACTCAGCTTAGATAGAACTTTGTTTCAAAAAATCCAGGTGAGTATCGAAGCAGGCGATCGCATTGCTTTAGTCGGTCGCAACGGTGTAGGAAAATCAACCCTACTCAAGATAATTGCAGGTCAAATTAGCCCCAGTATTGGTTCTGTTTGGAGTAATGGTGTTGTCTATTATTTGCCACAAATCAGCACTATTAGGCAAGAAATAACAACAGATACAGTACTTAATTTTTTGATTTCCACTTCTGATGAATGGTGGAAAATCGAGGAAATATTGCAAACACAATTTGATACAAATCTTGATTTGTCTCTACCAGTTACTAACTTGAGTGGAGGAGAACTCACAAAACTATTTCTAGCGATCGGTTTAGCTCAAGAACCAAATTTGCTGTTACTGGATGAGCCAACTAACCACATGGATTTGCAAGCGTTAGAAAGTTTAAGGCAGTTTCTCCAAAATTTCACTGGCGCGTTTGTGATTGTCTCGCACAAACCTTTTTTCTTAGACCAAGTAACACAAGTTACCTGGGAACTTACCCCTGTTGGAATAAAGGTATATGGAGGCAATTTTTCTCAGTATCGAGAACAGAAAGAAATCGAGTTAGAAGCAGCATTGCGATCGCACGAAGCCGCCACAAAGGAACTCAAACGTACCCAAGCCACAGCTATGCAAGAACAGCAACGCGCAGCCCAATCTAGCCGTAACGGTCGCGCCAAGTTTCTTAATGGCAGTATTGATAGAATGGCAGCAGGGCTGATTAAAACTAAAGCTGAGGTTTCTACCGGAACTGCGAAAAAGAAACATGAAGCAGCAGTAGCAAAGGCGAATCAAAAGGTTGCAGAGACGAAGGCCAAAACTAACAAAGTAACGAGTATTCAGCTAGAAGAAAAAAATCAAAAGCGCAGAAATCTAATTAATATCCAGGGTGCAAATCTTAGGATATCAGAACGGCTATTGATTCAAAATATTCAACTGCATGTATCATCTGGCGATCGCATAGCCATTATCGGCGCAAACGGTTCTGGTAAATCGAGCCTGGTAAAGGCTATTCTGGGAATGGAAAACCAAACAGCAGTTTTGGACTCAGGTGAGGTTTTGCTAGCACCAACAATAAAAGCTGTATATCTTGATCAAACCTACGAATTGGTAAATCGCCGATACACACTTTTGGAAAATATGCAAGCTGTTAATCCTAATCTCAGTTATCAGCTTTTACGTCAACAACTGGGACATTTTCTCTTTAAATATGATGACGTTCACGAAAACGCCTCTGTACTGAGTGGAGGTGAATTGGCAAGGTTAGCGATCGCTATGATCAGTATCTCAGAAATCGATCTGCTGATTCTCGATGAGCCAACTAATAACCTGGATATTGAAACTGTTGAACAAATGGTAATAGGTATCAATGACTATCAAGGAGCGCTTTGGGTAATTTCCCACGATTTAGATTTCCTCAGCCGGATTAATATTACTCAAAGTTTCAAATTGAAAGAGCAAGCCTTGCAAATGACCACCTATTTACCCAGTAGACCAGAGCAATATTATCGAGATTTACTATAATGTCACGATAATATTTGATCCCAGGTCGGTGTAGCCCTCGTTTGTGTGCCCGTAAACTCAGCTAATTCTATTCGTTAGGGCTGAAGTCGCACATTGCGTCACGTAAATCTCTAACTCCTCAGCAGAAGCCGTAAAGCATACAGGCAAGTTATAATTCTCTTGCGGATCAACGTAACAAAAATTTATGAGTAACCCCCTTGTGCAAGCCTTTTTCGTAGGCAGAGCAGTAGCTGAAGTAGTTAATGAGCGTTTAGAGGTCGCTTTGACCGATGCTTTGAGTGATCTGGGCAAATTTGATGCAGAAGCTAGAGAGCAGTTGCGCCAGTTTACAGAAGAAGTCGTAGAGCGGGCAAATCGGGCAGCAGAAGCAGCTAATGCTGGTCAAGCTACTACAAGTAGTGGAAAAGCTAGTTCTGATTCAGGCGACTTGCAAGCAGATATTGATGAATTGCGAGCAGAAATTGCGCTGTTACGAACAGAATTGCAACATTACCGCAGAACTTCTGCATAAATTTAGTCATTAGTCATTGGTCATTGGTCATGAGTTATTAGACCAAAAATTATCCACAAATGACAAAGGACAAAAAACAAATGGCACTTTATCAAAAACAGTTTAGGAATCAGAGTGTCTTTTCTTCCAAGTGATTCGGTTGCAAACCAACGGTACACACAGCATATGGAACAAGGTTATTCAGATAAGGCATACCGTTGGAATCGGGAAAACTACTCTAGCAGACGGCGTTTTGTGGACATTTGGTCTTTTGTCTTGACCTTATTGTTCAAACTTTGGCTATACAACAAATCTTGGAGTTATCCGGGTGGCGTGACTGAGGCAAAGCAAGCTGCAAGACGCAAAACCCAAGCGGTCTGGATTCGTAATACCCTGCTGGATTTAGGGCCAACCTTTATCAAAGTTGGGCAACTGTTTTCTACCCGTGCTGATATATTTCCTATTGAATATGTAGAAGAATTAGCCAAGTTACAAGACAAAGTACCGGCATTTAGCTATGAGCAAGTAGAAGCGACCATTGAGAAAGAACTAGGCAAGAAAATTCCTGAGCTATTCCATAATTTTGAACCTATTCCCTTAGCTGCTGCTAGCTTGGGGCAAGTACACAAAGCTGTGCTGCATACTGGGGAATCGGTTGTTGTCAAGGTGCAACGTCCTGGACTAAAAAAATTATTTGAAATAGATTTACAGATTCTCAAGGGAATTACCCGCTATTTTCAAAACCATCCTAAATGGGGAAGGGGGCGAGATTGGTTGGGTATTTATGAAGAGTGTTGTCGCATTCTCTGGGAAGAAATTGATTATCTCAATGAAGGTCGTAACGCTGATACTTTTCGCCGGAACTTTCGCGGCTACGATTGGGTGAACGTCCCAAGAATATACTGGCGTTACGCCACGTCCCGAGTACTGACTTTAGAATATCTCCCTGGAATTAAAATTAGCCAATACGAAGCTTTAGAAGCAGCAGGTTTGGATCGAAAAGCGATCGCTCGTCAAGGCGCTCAAGCTTACTTACTACAGTTGCTCAATAGTGGCTTTTTCCACGCCGATCCTCACCCAGGCAATATTGCCATTAGTGCAAGTGGTGCTTTGATATTCTACGATTTCGGTATGATGGGGCGGATTAAGTCCAACGTCCGCGAAGGACTGATGCAAACACTGTTTGGCATTGCTCAAAAAGATGGCGATCGCGTTGTGCAGTCTCTGATCGATTTAGGCGCGATCGCCCCAACGGATGATATGGGCCCAGTGCGGCGCTCCGTCCAGTACATGCTGGATCATTTCATGGATAAGCCTTTTGAAAACCAATCCGTGGCAGCAATCAGTGACGACCTTTATGAAATAGCTTATAATCAGCCATTTAGATTTCCAGCAACCTTCACTTTTGTGATGCGAGCTTTTTCTACCCTAGAGGGGGTAGGCAAAGGTTTAGATCCAGAGTTTAACTTTATGGAAGTTGCCAAACCATATGCAATGCAGCTTATGACCGATATGAATGGTTCTGAGGGGAATAGCTTTATTAACGAATTAAGTCGTCAAGCAGCTCAGGTAAGTAGTACCGCGTTTGGTCTACCACGTAGGTTAGAGGATACCCTAGAAAAGCTAGAACGGGGAGACATGCGCCTGCGTGTTCGGTCTATCGAAACTGAACGCCTGTTGCGGCGGCAGAGCAGTATTCAGCTCTCAATAAGTTATGCTCTGTTAATCAGTGGTTTCACACTTTCAGCTACGATCTTAGTGGTTAGTAAGTCTGTATGGTGGGCACTAGTGCCTGGTTTAATTGCAGCAGTGCTTTCAGTGATCCTGATCAGACTACTTTTACGCCTTGACCGTTACGATCGTATGTATTAATTGTTGCAGAAATAATTTATGAAACTTAATTTCACGGGTTTTAGCGATCCGGGACTTATTCGTTCTAATAATCAGGATGCTTACTATATCGACCCAGAGGGGCGGTTTTTCGTTGTTGCCGATGGTATGGGTGGTCATGCGGGAGGTGAGGAAGCAAGTCGCATTGCCACTGGAGAAATTCAGGCGTATTTGCTGGCAAATTGGGAATCTTCAAAATCTTCCCAAGAATTGCTAGAGCAAGCTTTGTGGGGTGCGAATGAAGCGATTTTACACGATCAGCAAAATCATCCCGAACGCGCTGACATGGGTACAACGGTTGTAGCGGTAATTTTTCGCTCCCCAGAATCGCCCTGGTGCGCTCATGTTGGCGATTCGCGGCTATATCGCTTCCGAGCGTCACAATTAGAACAGGTAACGGAAGACCACACTTGGGTAGCACGAGCAATCAAAATCGGTGACATCACCTTAGATGAAGCACGATTACATCCTTTTCGTCATGTATTATCGCGCTGTTTGGGGCGTGAAGATTTGCATCAAATTGATGTGCAACCACTAGATGTAAAAGCTGGCGATCGTTTGCTGTTATGTAGTGATGGTCTCACAGAAGAACTTGTCGAACAGAAGATTGCTAGCTGCCTCCAAAACACTCCTTGGCTTGATAAAGCTGCCATCTCTCTAGTTGAGGCTGCTAAGGAGCACGGAGGACACGATAACATCACAGTTGTCATCGTCTCACTCGATTAAAAATTCATTGCTCATTGGTGATTAGTCAAATCCGGTAGATATACTCAGCAATTTGTTCAGCGTGAGCATTTTTCCTTTTTACAATTTGATACAAATATTTTTAGCCTCCAAAGTGACCTAAGGAGGCTGAATTTAGCATAAATTAGTAAATTGACATCTTGCACTTAATAAGGTAAAGCGACTATAATTCACGCTTATTACCATTCATTCCCCAACCTCCTCAAAATTCCTATCCCTCCAAAGTTTCCTGCATACTTGGGGATGAAACATCTTAGTTTTTCTGTTTAGGAAAAACTATCGACAGTTAAGGATAACACCTGAGCTTCTCCTCAAAGGAGGTTCTGCAAATCAGGAAGGAGGCAGGGAGGTAGTTATACCTTATCTGAGGTCTAGGGCAGCCTATTTTCTTGAATATGGCTCAACTGACTTGGGTGGTATATCAGTAGGCTTAGGTGCAAGATGTCAGAGCAGAAAAAGTCCACACTTAGGATGTGGGCAATCTGTCAAACACTTGTTATCTTTCTTAATACGGAGGAACAAATGTTGGACAGTTACAAGTCCAATTCTTATCCCATTTGGACTTCTGTGACCCATATCACCTTTACGCGTTGTTTTTTCGGAGTTAATTATGAACCAACCAATGAAACTATCCTTGGAACAGCAATTCAGCATCTGCTCATTTGCTACTCAAGTGCAAAATATGAGCCATGATCAAGCTAAAGACTTTTTGGTAAAGCTCTATGAGCAAATGGTCGTGCGCGAGGCCACTTATCAAGAGCTTCTTAAGCACCAGTGGGGCTTAGATTCCGGTTCCACTATGGCATAGAGTCGTTCTACTGTCGCAGTGGGCGACCTCCTTCTCTTGCTTGGTTCCAAGGAGGAAAAGAGCTGGGGATGTCGGGGCGTCAACTTCGATAACCAATTTTACAATGGTTGGGCAAAAATTCAATTCAAAAAACCAACAACTAAAATTTTTGACGATACATCTGCTAGAGTCTAGACTTACTTGAATTCTGTAGGACAAATTTACTGTTTACTTTAGCCAGACTTGCTTTTCGTTCGTCTAGTGTGAGAATTAACCTGCGTAAATTTTCAATCTCCCAGAATATGTACATAGGAAGATTGGGAGAGAATTTAGATAGCCATGATTTGGCAGCTAGTGTTTTCACTCTTTATACATATAACTAGAACTTACATCTTTATATATATTTTGTTTATAAAAGTTTACATTCTTTAAGCGATCGCCCCTTAGTTACATCTAAAACATGTAATATTAAGAAATTATTCTTAGCTGGAAAGATCGTATGGAGAATCTGTATCAATACTTTCCAGTTTTGCGAGAATTTGAGGCTTAATCTTTTCGTACTCGCTTTTGAGTAAGCTTTTACTAATTTGCGGATCGGCAGAGGATATCAATGTGTTGCTCATTGCGACCCACTCTTGCAGTCGTTGGCGCTGGGCAGAAGCGACGCTGGAAAGTGAGATATGGGTACAGCAATTTGGTGTTTCTCGGGCAAAGAATAAAAGGCGGTAGCAACCTGTGTGCTGTAGTAACCGGGCAATTTCTTGACCAAGACTGGTTTTGAGATCAAGGTAGTAAGGTAACCATTTAGCGCCATGTTTGCGGTTGTAGATGACAGTAATCCATAGCAGCATAGGATGGGGAATAGAGATAAAAAGAAATTGGTTATAACGGGTACAGAGTAAGCGCTTTTGAATTTCCTCTTGCGGTAGCATTACCCACAGAGCTGGGAAAAGCTCCCCATTACTATTAATGGGCTGGGGAAACACAATATCGGCAACTGGTTTATTTTGGGGCCAGGAAATGGCACGAGCGATTTCATCGTTTGACCAGGATGCCCGCAAATCGGCTTTTGTCTTTTGTTCAAGCTCAGTACTCGCTGTAGTAGTAGGAACTAGGGCATGGCTGTCTTGCTTAGTTTTGCGTGAATGCTCAGGCTTTTCTAGAGATGCTAAAACTCTGAGAATTTCAGTGATACTTTGGGGGCGATCGCGTGCTACTTTAGCTAGACAACTCATCACCAAATTTTCGATTTCTTTTGGTAGCTCTAATCCGGGCGCAACCTCAGCAAAAGAACGTGGTTTTTGATAGTGATGTGTTTTATACCATGCTCCAAAAGAGTGAGTTGGTGCCACCAGTGGCATTTTGCCTGTGAGCATCTCAAACATCATGACACCCAAACTATAAATATCAGCACGGTTGTCTAATTCTTTACCCTCCATCTGTTCAGGAGAAGAATAAGCCAATGTCCCCAAATAGAATTTTGTATGGTCGCCATCTGACTGTAATAACTTAGCAATACCAAAATCTAGAACCTTGACCAATTCTCCGAAACTGGGGTCTTGAATCACCAGCATATTACTTGGCTTGACATCACGATGGATAATTGGGCAAATATTACCCTCAACTGGGATGCCATCATGAGCACACTGTAACCCCAGGCTGAGTTGACGCGCCATACTCAGGAATCTTGGTAAAGGCAGTCGTTGCTTACGAATAATATTGTTCAGGCTTTGTCCTTGTAGGTATTCCATGACGTAGAACGGGGTGTTATTGTCATCTACGCCATAGTCCATGACTCGGACAATGTGGATGCTTTTTTGCCCTAGTAAAGCACAGGTTTTTGCTTCTCGCTCAAAGCGGTCTTGCAATCGCATCTTTTCATTTTGGATTGATAGAGCGAGAAACTTAACCGCAACAGGTACACCTCCCAACAAAGTATCTTTAGCACGATAAACTCGACCCATTGCTCCAGTACCGATTAACTCCTGGAGTTGGTAGCGTTTGCTGAGTAAGCGACCAATATTGGGGTCTGACATAGAGAATTTGAATCCAAAAGCAGGTTGTAAATGTTTGGGAGATAAGGTGCATTCAAACTGATATCTGAATTATTGCGCCCAGAAATGACTTTCTAGGCTCGTACCGCAAGGCACAAATAGAAGATAAAAGCTAAAAAGCTTAGAGGCTGGGCTTTTTGGCGATTTACAATCGTTGGTATATTTACGCAGTGCTGTACTGGCTTTTTTCAGTCCTCTTTTAGAAGATTGAAACCATTCTCTGGCAGTTTGCAACCGAGACGGTGAAAAGAACTGATGCAACATGTCAGATCAAACAAGCAGAACGGGTAGATTTATAATGACGCTTTGTACCATTTTGCTACTTTCATTGTGGTGTAATTTTAGTTTGCCCAATTTTGACTAAATAGATAACTCTAGGATCTGCCAAAAACCTTAATTAGGTAGCATCACACTCACAACAGAGTTCTAAGAACTGTGTAATGAGTGCGGAGTTTTAAATATCAATAAAGCCTGAGGAGCCAAAACAAAGCTGTTCTGGACATGATTCTATAAGCTGCAAGCCCTCAGGGCAGCCGCATCATGTCAATAAACAAAGTCTATTGATAATAAACTTAAACATGATGTCATTAACTTTTGCTTGTTGCGAAAATTTGAGGCGTTGGCGTCGCCTGCCGCAGGCATCGCTTTGGGGCTTAAAAAATAATCAAAGGCGAAATCCTGATTTTTTCGTTGGTTCTTAACCTTCCTTGTGATCAAGAGTAATTTAGATGCGTTTGCCCTGTGCAAGCCCTCATACTTCGTAAATAATGCTTTAGCTTAGTATTTATAACTTTTAGTCTTAGTGGGTAATGACCCACCACTAAAGTTTTGCTTGATTAGTAGTTTCCTCGTGTCCCCAGTAAGACTGTTGTCTACCTTTGTTTTGTAAGTAGGGAGCATGACAGATACTTATTGCTTGAACAGCTTTTTAAGCTTCGGGCTGATTCTTACTACGTAAGGATGTATTATTTATTGATAAAACTGTGATAGTACTAATTGGTAGTTTTTCGTTTTTTCTGTAGGTTATAAGAAATGTCAAAAACTGATTTATTACCCATCACATAGTATTGAATTCGACGTTCGATAATATTCTTAAATCTAGAAGTAAAACCATAAAAAAAGTACGGGTTTTTCGTCATTTCTGTTAATGCTGTTAACCATTTTCCTTGTTTGATAGGGACTACAACTTTAAAGTAAGCTAGATTTTTTTTATAGACTGCAAGATTATAAGACAGGGCACGCATTAAAGCTGGATTTTTTTGCACATCCTCTTGTTGCATGAAAGAATTAGTAGCTCTCAAGTATTGATCTAGACGTGGTAATGGGCTTTGATATACAAGAGAACCAGGGCGTGAACGGTAGAAATAATAGGGTTTTGGTTCAATGAAAAAGCGAGCTCCTTTGATTAAGCATTTCATATCAAGCCAAAAATCTTGTCCCATCCTGATGGCTTCATCGTACTCGATGCCATGCTTAACCAGAAATTCTCGTTTGAATAGAGGCTTGCTTAAACCAAGATGCAACCCTGGTTGTCCATAGATATCAGTTTCCACAAAATAAACGATATCTATTTGGAGAATTTTATCTATATGTTCTTCACTTTCTTGAATCAATGTACTCCAAGGAGATGTTTCACCATCCTTGATTAAATAAAGATCGTCAGCAATCATGTCTGCATTTATTTCATTTGCCAATGACACAAGCTTGGACAATCTTTCGGGAGCATACCAATCATCTGAATCAAGTACAGCAATCCATTCCCCTTGTGCTGCTCTAAGAGCACAATTACGCGCAGCCGCAGCCCCAAGGTTTTGTTGATTAACTATTACTTTGAGACGTTGGTCTGTAAAAATTTTAGCTACTTCTACAGTTTTATCAGTTGAACCATCATCGACTATGATAACTTCAATATCTGTGAGCGTTTGTTCTAATGCTGACTCTATTGCCTTCGCAATATAAGCTTCAGTATTGTAAGCAGGGATAATGACAGATACTTTAGGATTCATGAAAATGGACTCCAGACTACACGGTTCGGTAAAAATACTAAAAGTTACTAAAAGTCTGATAATAATTTGATAATTTCTTTTTTAGTATACAACTCAGTAGGTAAGTAAGAATAAATGATCACTCATTAAGGTCAGGCATAAGACATTGGACATCAGGAAACCAGTGCGTTGTCAGAGTTGTTTGATCGGCAGAAACACAGTTGACTGCGCTGTCTTTAGGTTGACTGACGTTCTAGGCTAGCTTCCATTGTGTTAGTTAAAAAATGACCAGCCAAGATGCCACTACTGAGGTAGTATGTATCTTCCGAAATCCGATGCAGGGTTTCAAAGCCACTACGACGCTGACGATCGCCTATTACCCAGTAACGTTGCACAATAGTATCTAAACCAATCCAGCCTTCACCTTCAACTTGCCCCAAAATATTATGTTGCAGTAAAAAAGTATACTGGCGCTCTCCTTCATGCAGCCGCCCCTTGTATTGCAGAGAGATTTCTGAGCGATCGCTACCTGGGAATATCAGCTTTGTAGCCATAGTGAACCAGTTATCTCGATTCCAAGCTACCAAGGTCATACCCTTGACGCTGATTGGCATACCATTTCGTTCTAGCCAATTTCCTTGCATTGCCCAGCGTCCTGGTTCCAATAAAAAAGTATGAGCCACCTTCTATATTCCCTGTCTTGATCGAGTGCCGCCAAGACTACAGTTATAGCAGTGCCGAGTCGTGAGTGCTGAGTTAGGAGTTAGAAGTTAGAAGTTAGGAATTCTTCCCTTACTCTCCCACTCCCTACTCAGTACTGAGTCCTGACCTTGGTGAATTTCTCCCAAAAGCACTTCTTGAGGTGCTCCTGTAGCAGTAGGTAGGTTGCCAGGAATACCCAAATGTCGCCAGTAGGCTAAAACTGCAAAGGCGATCGCTTCTTTAAAATCTGCACTCAAACCGACTTCATCTGTAGTCGAAACTGGTATTGATGCCAACAACAACTGTAATCTTTGTTTCAAATAGAGATTGCGACTACCACCGCCACATAATAGTACCCGCTGTGGCATTTCCGGCAAAAAAGTGCGGTAACTATGAACAATTGAAGCCGCTGTAAGTTCTGTGAGAGTTGCCAGTATGTCGGCAGCATTGAGTTGGTATGCTTGGGCATCTTTTAAACACTGATGTATGTAAGTCACACCAAATAACTCTCGACCTGTAGATTTGGGTGGCGGTAGATGAAAATAGTTTTGGTTAAGCCATTGTTCTACCAATGGATGACAAGGAGTACCACTCGCTGCCCAATTGCCATCTTCATCGTAAGTTTTAGTACCAGCGCTTAAATGCTCTACCGCCAGATCCAATAGACTATTTCCTGGGCCAGTATCCCAAGCACGAATTTTTGAGAGCCAGTTGCCATAACGAGGCGGAATATAAGCGACATTACCAATACCACCAATGTTTTGAATACAACGGCCCTCTTGAGGGTGACTGAGTAAATAGGCATCTACTCTCGGCACGAGAGGCGCACCATGACCACCAATAGCGATATCAGCAACGCGGAAGTTGCTCACAGTTGTAATGCCCGTAAGATGGGCAATTAATTCACCGCGCCCTAATTGCAGACTGTAACCTAGTGGGAAGTGGGCAGAGACGCGATTAATCGCGTCTGTACTAGGAAGTGGGGAGTCAGGAGTAGTTTTTTTCCCTATTCCCCTATCCGCAGGTGGTCGATGATAAACCGTCTGACCATGAGAGCCAATGATAGTAGCTGGCTGATGACCAATTTGAATATTTTGGGCTGCTTGGGCAAAGACTTGAGCGATCGCATCATCTATTTCTGCCAATTCTGGCATTGATATGGCAACGCCTGCACCAATTGCCAATATTTTTTCTCTGAGTCCGGCTGGATAGGGATACGTTGCCCCGGTGAGCAACTCAATTTTGAGATCCAATTCTGTACCGGAAATCTCTACCAACGCAGCGTCTATGCCATCTACGGATGTGCCACTAATTAAACCGATAACGCGAGTAGGGACGGCAGGTTCTTCAGTCGGATGCATTGACAAAGATTCTTTTGTTGATTGCAAGAGGTAGTTTAATTCATGTTACTACCCATGTCAAAAAAACTCAGGTGGCATAGTTGAGTGGAGAAAAATGATGTAGGTAGAGCAAGGGAAGAATCTCAAAACCAATAACAATCACCACGAATCTATTTCTATTTATCAGGCAGGCAGGGTTATCTGTTAACTTTATTAATCCTTAGTAAGGACAATATCCAAAGATACAAATTCTTGATATATGGTCAAGCTTTGCAACTTTTTTATCTTCAGATAAAGAACAAATACTCCATCCACTTTTTCGAGAAGTAAAAATACTTATTTAGCATCGAGAAAAGAGCCAAATATTTACCCAATATATGGATTTATCGGCAAAGACAAATCCAGTAATTTCATCCTGTTGTTTCTCCTGCAAGCCATTACATAATGAATTCAAGTCGCACAACGAATTTATCAACAAATAAAAATACAGAATCTCAAAATTATGTCTCTTAAAAAAATTGCTTGCATCGCTGCTCTATCTTTATCTGCAATCTCCTCATTTATATATGCAGGTTCTGCCCAGGCTATTTCCTTCCAGGTGACTACAGGGATTGCAGGCCCCAATGGAGAAACGAACCAAGGTGCTTTTTCTGAGTTTACTCAGCTTCCCGGTACGACAACTGTTGACTTCAATAATGGTCAAGCACCAACCACTGGTTTCGCTAAGTACTCATTTGAAACTGGTCAAAACAGCAGTGTAAGGTCAGATGTATGGGCACCTGCCGGAGCAAACGGTGAGGTCAATGATGGTAAGTATTTGGCAGTTTTCAATGGTGATAAAGTCACAATTAATCTTGAAAGTTCCCTCAATTATTTTGGTATTGACTGGGGAGCTATCAGTGCCAGTAACATTTTTTCATTCTACAATGGCGATACTCTGATCCAATCATTTACAACTGAGGATGTGAACCCAGTTGCTCCAGTTCATGCATCACAGCATGGTGGTGAAGGAAATGGCTTCCTTCACTTCTACTCAGATAGTAGCAATGATATTTTCAACAAGATTGTCATTACCCAAGCTGGTGGTGGTGGATTTGAAAGCGATAACCATTCTTTCCATCTAGGAACTGACAGATTTACAGGTTTTGACCCTAAAGCTGTTCCTGAGCCTAGTATTACCTTAGGTATGCTGGCTGTAGGTGGTATGTTTCTACGCAAGCGCAAGAACAAGAAGTTGCAAAGTGTCTAGATAAACTCATTAAATATATCAATCCTAGGTCAGTAAGATTTTCCTGATTTTCTCTACACATACTCCCAGACTGTATAAGGATTTCAGAACTTCCGATGACAATTCAATATTAAAGACAAATTAGGGAGAGCTTACTTAGGTAAGCTCTCCCTAATCTTTTTGCGATTTATGATCGCCCTTCTCCTACAGTCAACACAACGCATAGCAAGCTTTCAAAGTCAGAGTACATCCAAGGCAGCTTAAGGGCAGTCTTGCTAGAAGAAAGAAAAGTTGTTAAAAAAGCCTTAAATAATACTCACAGAAGAAATAAAAGGAAAAAGTTTACAGAAAACCCACCTTCTCAGAATCGATATGATAGAAAAGTAGATAAAACTTAAAAAATATTTATCGAATGGTGCTTCAATCATCTGGCTTGTCCAAGGTCAAAGATTCATTAACACAAAAAATCTTTTTGGGTAATGAACCCAATGCAGAGTTAATTGCAATTCTCACCGTTTATTTTGTCCAAGGAATTTTAGGGCTATCGCGTCTAGCCGTTAGCTTTTTCCTCAAAGATGAACTACTGCTGAGTCCAGTCGAGGTATCGGCGCTATTGGGAATTGTTTTCCTACCTTGGATGATCAAGCCGGTGTTTGGTTTTATCTCTGATGGCTTGCCTATATTTGGCTATCGTCGGCGTCCTTACTTGATTTTATCTGGGATATTGGGAACTGCTTCCTGGGTAAGTCTGGCCACAATAGTTCATACTAGCTGGGCAGCTACGTTAGCGATCGCCCTTGGTTCTCTCTCCGTCGCCATGAGTGATGTGATAGTTGACTCGCTAGTTGTGGAACGGGCTAGAGGTGAATCGCAAGCAAAAGCCGGTTCATTACAATCGCTGTGTTGGAGTGCTTCTGCGATCGGAGGTTTAATAACAGCATACTTTAGCGGTCTGTTGCTGCAATACTTTACTACCCGTACTGTCTTTGGAATTACTGCCTTATTTCCTCTCATCGTCTCAGGGGTAGCTTGGTTAATTGCTGAGTCCCCCGTTAGCAAAGATGCTCAAGATATTAATCAGTCCAACTCTTTACCAATCAAACATCAACTGGGGCAGCTACGCCAAGCCATTAGCCAAAAAAGAATTTGGCTACCAACGGCGTTTATCTTCATCTGGCAAGCTACCCCAAATGCTGACTCAGCCTTTTTCTACTTCTCTACCAACGAACTCCACTTTGAACCAGAATTTTTGGGGCGAGTGCACTTGGTGACAAGTTTCGCTTCTTTAGCGGGTGTTTGGATTTTTCAACGTTTCCTCAAAAGTATCCCTTTTCGCGTGATTTTTGCTTGGAGTACCGTCCTTTCGTCAATTTTGGGGATGACGATGCTGTTGTTAGTGACTCACACAAACAGGCTACTGGGTATAGATGACCACTGGTTTAGTTTGGGTGATAGCCTGATTCTCACTGTGATGGGGAAAATTGCTTTTATGCAAGTGATGGTTCTAGCTGCAAGGCTTTGTCCCTCTGGTGTGGAAGCGACATTATTTGCCTTGTTAATGTCGGTGTTTAATTCAGCAGCAACAGTTTCCCATGCTTTCGGGGCGTTAATCACCTATTGGCTAGGTATCACCGCAACGAACTTTGAGTCACTTTGGCTATTGGTGGTAATTACTAACCTCAGCACGCTGTTACCCCTACCATTTATCAACTGGCTACCTGCTGCTGAAGAACAAACTGATACATCCAAAGATGGGGAACAAGCATTTTTGCCAGATTTGATGTCTGAGTTGGTACTGAGAGAACCAGAGTCGGAAATAGTGGAATAGTGTAATAAATCTTATGCTAAGTCGAGGCAGTGCGCTGCCTTGGCAGCGTAGTAAATAGGGTAGTAAAGTTGCAAAAATATTTTTAGCGGCTACATATTTTCGTCCAAGATAACAAAAACAAAGTATATGCATTTGAAAATTGAAGAAAGCCTAGTTTCAGAAAAATCTTACACTCGTGCAGACTGGCAAAAAGGATATCAATCTCTCACCCAAGAGTTTGATTATTGGATTGATGATATAGAAGGACAAATTCCCAGAGAGCTACAAGGTACGCTGTTTAGAAATGGCCCGGGTTTGCTGGATGTGAATGGGCAACCTCTTCATCACCCGTTTGATGGAGATGGGATGATTAGCAGAATTACCTTTACCAATGGTCGTGCCCATTTTCGCAACCGCTTTGTCCGCACAACTGGCTATTTGGCAGAACAAAAGGCGAAAAAAATCCTCTATCGCGGTACTTTTGGTACTCAAAAACGTGGCGGTTGGCTAGCTAATATTTTTGACTTCAAACTGAAAAATATCGCCAATACAAATGTTATCTATTGGGGTGGGAAACTGCTTGCGCTGTGGGAAGCGGCTGAAGCATATCGCCTCGATCCTTATACTCTTGAAACATTGGGAAATGAATATTTTAACGGTGTCTTGTCAGCAGGTGAAGCTTTTGCTGCACATCCCCGCGTGGAAAACAATTGTGGACAAGATGGGGGCGCACCTTGCCTAGTAAATTTCTCAATTAAGCCGGGATTATCTACCACAATTACTATTTTTGAGCTAAACCCAGCGGGTGAAATTATCAGACAGCACGCTCATAAGGTTCCAGGTTTCTGTTTTATTCACGATTTTGTCATTACTCCCAATTACTGCATCTTCTTTCAAAATCCTGTCACCTTCAATCCCATACCTTTTGCCTTAGGAATCCGTGCGGCGGGAGAATGTATAAAATTTCAGCCAAATCAGCCAACTCAAATTCTAATTATTCCCCGCTTCCCAAAAGAAGGGCAAGAAGAGATAAAATTTCTGGAAATTCAGTCTGGTTTCGTCTTTCATCACGTCAATGCTTTTGAGGTAGGAGAGAAAGTTCTGATTGACTCCATTTGCTATCAATCTTTACCAGAAGTAGAACCCAAGAGTGATTTTCGACAAGTTGATTTTGAGGCGAATTCACCTGGGCAACTCTGGCGATTTTGTCTGAATCTAAAGGATGGGACAGTCCGGCGAGAATTAATTGATAGCCGCTGTTGTGAATTTCCCAGCATACATCCGGCGAATGTGGGACGCCCTTATCGATATCTATATATAGGTGCGGCTCATGTAGAGACTGGTAATGCTCCCTTACAAGCATTGCTGAAAATTGATTTAGAGTCTGGAGAAAGACAATTTTGGAGTGCTGCACCCCGTGGTTTTGTCGGTGAACCGATTTTTGTCCCGCGCCCAGGTTCGAAAAAGGAAGATGATGGTTGGGTATTAGCTCTGATTTATGATGCTGCTCATCATCGGTCAGATGTGATAATTTTGGATGCCAATGATTTCTCTAAAGGAATGATGTCTGACGACAAGTCGCTTCGCGCCTACGCGCGGCTACATCTGAAGCATCATATCCCTTATGGTCTGCATGGAAGCTTTACTTCTGAGATTTTTATGGAAATTTGATCTCTTATTTAGCTGAAACCATTTTTTCGCTGGCAATGATATGCAAATCAATATTTTTGAGCAAGCGCACTAATTTTTGCGTCAAAGATCCTTTGAGGAGCATTTGCCAGCGTGATCGCTGACTCTCTCCAATTACAATTTGGGTGATCCGATATTTCTCGGCGACTTCAGCGATCGCATTGGCGATGTTACTGTTGGTAACACGAATAAAAGTACCTTCAAATTCCTTACAGAGTTTCTCACAAGTGTGGATGTGTAAGCTTTCCTCTTTGGTGAGGAAGCGTTCTGGATCGGCAACGAACAAGGTATAAAGTGGGGCGTTCATATAGTTAGCTAGCCTCGCACCCCGACGTAAAAGTTGCACTGAGTTGGGATAAGTGGATACACACACTAAAACCCGCTCGTGAATATTACAAAATTGGCCGTTGGGGGTAGTAGCGTTCGCAAAGCGTGCGCGAAGCGCAATCGCATTTTCTTCCACGTTGTCTGCTACTTCCCGCAAAGCCAATTCCCGTAAAGCAATCAGGTTACGGCGTTGGAAAAAATTATCGAGGGATTGTTGGATTTTTTGCGGTGCGTAAATCTTGCCTTCTAATAACCGTTCTTGCAAGGTTTCCGGTGTAACATCTACCACCACTATTTCATCTGCTTCATCCATAACCCTGTCAGGAACTCGCTCACGGACTACTACCCCAGTAATTCTGGCTACTAGATCATTGAGACTTTCCAAATGTTGCACATTCATTGTGGAGTAGACATCAATACCTGCTGCCAAAACTACTTCTACATCTTCGTAGCGTTTTTCGCGTGGGGAACCAGGGACATTAGTATGGGCAAGTTCATCGATTAAAACTAATTGGGGCGATCGCTTTAAAATAGCATCTGTATCCATATCCGCTAGCATCAACTCACCCCGATGATATTGTTTGCGGGGTATGATCTCCAGTCCCTCTGCCTTTTCAGCTGTCTCCTTGCGTCCGTGGGTTTCCAAAAGCCCAACGACGACATCAATTCCTTCCTGTTTAAGCGCGTGTCCCTCTTCCAGCATCCGATAGGTTTTGCCTACCCCAGGAGCCATGCCAATAAATATCTTATGCTTCCCCCGCCGTCGTGCCGGATAAAGTGAGTAACTTGCAGAGTTTAAAGAAGTGCCAACTGAACCAGCATTACTATTATCTGACATTTCATTCTTTTTACCTGTATAGCAATTCTATTTCATGGAAAAACGGCTCTTTAGCAATGCCCAATGCCAAGTTTATTGATTTTGCTGACGATTAATATCTTGCAAGTCAAGAGCATAATTCAATCGCAGAACATTCACTCCCGGCTCGCCAAAAATCCATAAAAATCTGCCATCAGTATATTTATTAATTAAACGTAGGATCTCATCTTCTTTGACTCCACGCGCACCAGCAACTCGCGCCAATTGCTGCCGTGCCGCTTTGAAGGAAATATGCGGGTCTAACCCTGAAGCTGAAGTATAAATTATATCGGCGATTGGTTGAAGATTTTCGTCTCGCAACTGATTTGCCTGTTCTAGAATTCGCGTCAGTAGTTCTGGATTGCTTGCAGCGAGATTGCTGGCTCCAGATATGCCAGTTGGCTTGGCTTTTTTGCCTTGGCTATATCTAACAGTACTGGGACGAGGATGGAAATATCCCTCAGATGTGAACACCTGACCAATCAAAGCCGAACCAATTGGTTCATTATTTAGATTCAGCATAATGCTGCCATTAGCTTGATAGGGCAAAAATACTTGACCTACTACAAGGATTATCAGAGGATAAATGATTGCAGTCAACAACCAAAGCATTAGAGTTATGAAAATTGCTCTGATGGTTTCTCGAATAATAGTCATAAAAAGTTTTCCAATTGCTATTCAAATTTAATTTTTAAGTTTTAATTTTAATTATTTTACCCAAGTAGAACATCATTCAAAGATGCTGTCAGCAACAGCATAAACAACTGGGGTAATTATCACATTCAAGCACAGCAGGATAAAAATAGCGAGTGTTAGGTGTTGTTTACGCCATTGTGGGCAAACAAAGGATATCGACTGCATCAAATTTATCGGCAGAAATTTTTCCCAAATATTAACCTGTTTATTCATATTTTTCTTGTTCCCTTTATGAACAGGTAAAAGTAAAGCTAAAAAAGCTAAAAATGTTTATTATTTTACTTTTATCAAGATGCGATCGTTTGGCGGTGTCTCTATTTTTGCTGTCCTTAAGCCAAGCCCACAACTGTAATCAGCATATCTATCAACTTAATAGCGATAAACGGCGCAATTAGCCCACCTAAGCCAAAAATTAAAATATTGCGTTGGAGTAACTGATTAGCTGTCAGCGGTCTAAACCGCACACCCTTCAATGCCAAGGGAATCAAAGCGGGAATAATCAAAGCATTATAAATCAGCGCTGATAAGACAGCAGAATTAGGGCTAGTCAAATTCATAATATTCAAGCTTTGCAGGTTAGCAGCGACAAATATCACTGGGATAATTGCAAAGTATTTAGCAATATCATTAGCAATTGAAAATGTCATCAATGCCCCACGAGTAATTAGCAGTTGTTTGCCAATGCTAATAATATCGATCAGCTTTGTAGGATCGGAGTCTAAATCGACCATGTTGGCAGCTTCTTTTGCAGCTTGCGTTCCTGTATTCATCGCAACGCCGACGTTAGCTTGGGCCAATGCTGGAGCATCGTTAGTTCCATCTCCCGTCATGGCGACTAGTTTGCCTGCTGCTTGTTCCTTTTTAATGACGCTGATTTTGTCTTCTGGTGTGGCTTCAGCAATGAAGTCATCCACCCCAGCTTCTTTGGCAATGACAGAAGCTGTAATCCGGTTATCTCCAGTTAGCATGATGGTACGCACTCCCATTCGTCGCAGTTGCTCAAAGCGATCGCGGATGCCAGGTTTAACTATATCTTTGAGATAAACAATCCCATAGATTTCGTTATCTAGACTGACTGCTAGGGGTGTACCTCCCAGGCGAGAAACTCGTTCGTAGGCAGCATCCAATTCTGGCATATCGCGTCCGTTACGGGAACGGACAAATCCTTTAATGGCTTCTACTGCTCCCTTCCTGGCCTCATACCCACCAGGCAAGTTAGTACCACTCATGCATGTTTTTGCAGAAAAATCAATTCCTTCTGCCTGACTGGAGTCAAAATCAAACCGTGCACCTAAATTTTCTGCCAGTCGGACAATGGATTTACCTTCTGGTGTATTGTCAAAGACACTAGCCGCCCACGCAACATTAGCAATTTCTGACATTGAATGACCGTTGATGGGAATAAACTCTTCCGCCAAACGGTTGCCAAGGGTAATTGTACCTGTCTTGTCGAGAACTAAAGTGTTGACATCACCACAGGCTTCGACTGCTCGTCCTGAGGTGGCAATGACATTAAATTGGGCAACTCTATCCATACCAGCAATGCCGATGGTACTTAGTAAGCCGCCAATGGTGGTAGGAATTAATGCTACTAATAGGGCAATTAAAATTGGCACGCTGACCGGACTGTTGACATAGTAGGCAAGTGCGGGCAAGGTTACCACAACTAACAAAAACACTAGGCTTAGAACTGCCAGCAATACTGTCAGGGCAATTTCACTGGGTGTTTTGCTACGTTCTGCCCCTTCCAGCAAGGCAATCATCCGGTCAATAAAACCTTTGCCTGGGTCAGTAGTGATGCGGATAATTAATTCATCTGAGATAATCCGCGTCCCACCAGTCACAGAACTAGAAACGTCGGAGCCTGATTCTTTTAATACTGGTGCCGATTCTCCAGTAATTGCCGATTCATCTACTGAGGCGATACCCATGATTACTTCGCCATCGGCAGGAATAATATCGCCAGCAACGACGTAGATAGTATCACCCTGTTTAAGGGTGGTGGATGAAACTTCATTAATTGTGCCGTCAGCAGCAAGTTTTTTAGCGATCGCCTCTGATTTCGTTAATCGCAAGGCATCGGCTTGAGCTTTACCTCGCCCTTCTGCTACCGCTTCGGCAAAATTGGCAAACCAAACTGTAAAGAATAAAATCCCCGACAGCAAGCCGTTGAAAAGTTGTGGGTTCTTTTGAAGGGCTGGGCCAAATAGGTTGGGATCAATTGTTAGCAATAGGGTGATGATTGTCCCCACCCAAACCACAAACATTACTGGATTTTTGATTGCATACTTAGGGTTGAGCTTGACAAAAGCATCTCTTATTGCCCTTAAGTACAGCCACTTATTACTTGTCCTGGCCTTTTTACGTGCTTGGCGGCGATCGCCAGGACGAGAATTTGGCCGTCTAGCTTTGAAGTTAGTTGCCACTTGATTCATGAATAAAGTTAGGAGTTAGGAGTTAGAAGTTAGGAGTTAGAAGTTAGGAGTTATTAGGAACTTCCAATAAAAAAATATCCAACCTGTAAGGTGGGTTAATAAGGCATTTTCATCAGACGGTGCGTTACGCGATCGCTAATACACCCTACGAAACCAGATAATTTATTTATTTTTTGGTATTCTCTTAATTCCAGACTTATAACTCATAAATTTTCTAACTGCCAGATGCTAGTTTCAAACCCTCAGCTATGGGGCCTAAAGCTAGAACGGGAAAGAAAGTCAATACTCCCAAAACCAGTGTCACTCCAGCAGTGATCCCAATAAATACTAGAGAATCAGTTCTCAGCGTAGCAGGGGTTTCAGGGACTGGTTGTTTGCGAGACATCCCGTCAGCTAAGAGCAGGATGGCAATTATCGGAATGTAGCGTCCTCCGATTAAGCTAACTATTGTACTCAAGTTCCACCACAGGGTGTTATCTCTCAACCCCTCTAAGCCGGAGCCATTATTTGCTGCTGCTGAGGCGTATTCATAAACTACTTGGGAAATACCGTGATAGCCAGAGTTGCTAATTCCAGATAGGGAGATGGGATAAGCCAAGGCGATCGCACTGGGAATCAAAACTAGAATTGGGTGAATCAGCAGCACCACGCTGGCGAGGACGATTTCCCGCTTTTCAATTTTGCGTCCTAAAAACTCTGGGGTGCGTCCTGCCATTAGTCCAGTTAGAAACACTGTGAGAATTAGGTAAATAAATAAGTAAGCTGTTCCAGTTCCTTGACCGCCCCAGATAACCTGGATAAATAAGTTGAAGAGAGTCGAAAATATTCCTTGCGGCATCAAAGAATCGTGCATCCCATTCACCGCACCAGACATAGTAGCGGTAGTCATAACTGCCCAAAATGCAGTTTGTGCCCAGCCAAATCGAAGTTCTTTACCCTCTAAATTGGGCTGTTCTAATCCAAAGGCGTTATTAACCAGAGGATTACCTTGTAGTTCTCCTACGGCTGTCACTCCCACCAGAACTACAAAAATCACAAACACCATCCAAAAAAGTAGCCAAGCTTGTTTGATGTTGTTAACAAATATACCGTAAGTGTAAATTAAGGCTGCTGGTATAGAAATCATGGCGATCATTTCTATCAAATTAGAAGCGCCATTAGGATTTTCAAAGGGGTGAGCTGAGTTTACGCTAAAGAAACCACCGCCGTTCTCGCCCAAAAGTTTGATCATTTCAAAGGATGCCACTGGGCCTCTGGCAAGATATTGCATCCCGCCTTCTAAGGTTCTCACATCCAGAGTGTTAGCTAATGTTTGTGGTACACCTGCTACAAGCAAGGCGATCGCTCCAATAATAGAAATCGGCAGCAATATTCGCGTAATTCCACGGACAAGATCGACGTAAAAGTTTCCCAGCTTTCTACCCGACAACCCGCGAATAAAGGCAATTCCCACAGCTAAACCGGTGGCCGCGGAGGTGAACATCAAAAAGCCTAAAGCTGCTACCTGACTAAAATAGCTTAAGGTTGTCTCACTAGCATAATGTTGCTGGTCGGTATTTGTCACAAATGAAATGGTTGTGTGCAGTAATACATCCCAACTGGGTGCACCGAAGCCATTAGGATTCCAGGGTAAGACTCTCTGAAAATATAATAGTAAATATACTGAAATACCCATGATGAGGTTGCTGTACAGTACAGATCGGATATACTGCGAACCCGTCATATCATCCTTCCTCCGAACACCCGCTAGTACGTACATACTTCGCTCTATGGGGTTCATTAAAAAATCAAGCAGTGTTCTTTCTCCCAAGAAGACACGTGCTATATATCTACCGAGTAGTGGAGTAATTGCTATGACAATACATAGCGTTAAGCCAATTTGCAAAAAACCTTGTCCCATATATTTCGCGATCAATTAAATTTAAGTGCTAGCCAGCAAATTCTGAGAAATAACAGATTATAACTGTTGGTATATATGATTCAGAGCTATTTGGCGATATCTCATATCACCACAATTCTTTAATCTGGATTTACTATTTTTAGTTATTACTATTTTTCAGATACTTGTTAAAGTATCTGTTAAGAATCTTTAAATTTTACGTTTATTTCTCTATCTCGCTAGTTAGTATTACTTGTTTATACAATACATTCTCGAAGTTCGCTACTTTCAAAGAATATAAATATTCAAGAGGATTTTATTAAAGGGATTAGGCATCAGGGATTGGGAAGATTGTGGTAAATACCCCGCCCCTTATGGGCAACTACGCAGTCTCTAATCCTCAATCCCCAGGTCTCAGTCCCCTTTATTGCATCTGGACAATCATAATTTTCGGTTTAGTTCTCAAGTTGAGATTTGCAGATATAGTTTGCAGATAAATCATAATCGCTGAATTAAATAGTTGTAAAGATTGTATGATAACGATTTTTTAATAAATCAAAAATGACAATGTTAAGTTGATTATTGACTATGAAAGAAGCTATAAATAAGCATGGAAAGACATATGGGCTAATAGCGATCGCCTTTGCTCTCGTCATAAGCTTAGAATATTTGACACCACCTGAGTACGTATTTGGCTACCTCTACACAGGAATGATTTTTTTAGCAGATTCTCGATTGAATCGGCGAGCAGTGTTGGGGATCACTCTTGTAGCTACAGGATTAACATTGTTGAATTTGTTTGTTCCGGGAGGAGAAATAATTGATCCCCCAACGTTGGCAAATAGATTGATTGCAGTGTTGGCGTTGATGGTAACGGGTTGGTTAAGTGACCGCAACCACCGCAATGAAGAAGCGATCGCTTATACTCAAGCACAATTACGCTCCCAAGAACAACTAGCTACCATGCGTGAAGATTTTGTTTCTACCCTGACTCATGACTTGAAAACTCCCTTATTAGGAGCAATTGAAACGCTGAAATATTTTCAAAATGAGCAATTTGGTGGAATCACGCCAATGCAAGCAAAAGTTTTACAAACAATGGCTCGTAGTCATCGGAGTACACTGCAATTAGTTCAAACTCTTTTAGATGTATACCGCAATGATGCTGAAGGGCTGAAACTACAGATATCACCAGTTAACTTGGTAACTGTGGCAGAGGAGATTATAGCTACCCTGACTGAACTAGCAAGAACACGTCAGGTTTATATTTCTCTGCACTACGGCGAATCAGATTTTCGTAGCTTTCTTTGGGTAAATGGCGATTCTTTGCAACTTGGACGAGTTTTTACTAATCTCCTAAGTAATGGCATTAACCATAGCCCTCGTGGCGGTAAGGTAGAAGTAGTACTTGAAGGTTATTCTAGCGATCAAGTAGTAAAAATACTCGATACTGGTTCCGGCTTTACCGAAGAAGAGTTACCCCACTTATTTGAGAGGTTTTATCAAGGACATAGCGATCGCCACGTCTCAGGATCTGGACTTGGACTTTATTTGACCAGGCAAATTATTGCTGCTCATGGAGGTACAATTTGGGCAGAGAATCGCTCACCACGGGGCGCACTGTTTGGTTTCCGACTCCCAGCTTGTCCACCACCGGGGAGATGAGAGGGGAAGCATGGGAGATAAGGAGGATAAGGGAGACAAGGATAATACCCATAACCAATGCCCCATGAAAAATGACAAAAATCTTACTTGTTGAAGATGATGAATTATTTCGGCTTGGTCTGCGGATGCGGTTGCAACAAGAAACTACTTTGGAGATTGTCGCAGAAGCAGAAGACGGGGAACAAGCTGTAGAATTAGCAAATCGCTATCCGCTGGATTTGGTCTTGCTGGATATAGGTTTACCGGGAATTGGCGGCATTGAAGCTTGTCGCCAAATCAAGCAGAAGCACCCAAATTTACCAATTCTCGTTTTAACGTCTCGTTCTGAAAAACCCATAATTTCGCGGTTAATAGCCGCCGGGGCGCAAGGTTACTGCCTCAAAGGTATTCCTGCTGAGTCTCTGATATTGGCAGTACGATCGGTTGCTGCGGGGGCTTCCTGGTGGGATCAAACGGCAACAACAGAAATTAGAGCCGCTTTTGAAGGTAATTCTACGGCAGTGCAGCCAGCAAAAACTAAGGAAAACTTAGAAAATCCCCTAACGAAGCGGGAGCAAGAAATTTTGGCCTTGGTAGCAGTGGGCAAAAGCAATCAAGAAATTGCTGAGATTCTCTACATTGCCCCTGGTACAGTGCGGGTTCATGTCCATGCGATTTTGCAGAAACTAGAAGTACGCGATCGCACTCAAGCCGCAGTTTTAGCTATCCAAAAAGGAATGGTAGCGCCAGAATTATTGATTCATTAGATTCATTCACATCGGGCGACTGATTTAAGTGTAAATACAGTGGTGTTTTTACTTGGAAGGGTATAAATTTCTTTTCATAAATAAAAGCGATCGCTAAAATATAGCTTAGTTTTTCTAGCCTGTATTTAGTTATAAACGATTAAAAATATTGCGGTTTTACCCCAATAAATAATAGGTTTTCTTGCCTATCCAATTTGATGATGGAAGCGAATATCTAGCCATTCGCTTCCTATTTAGTGCTGTGTAATCAAAGCTATCAATCAATGTAAACCCTTTGAACTAAAAAGCATCTTATTCAATGCAGAGTTTTATAAAAGAATAATGATTATGATACAACAGCTAGAAAATAATAACCCTGAAAACAAAAATCATTCTGCCGTAAGCTTACAATAAGCAAGCACAAATATTGTTTTTATAGATACAGCAGTTCTCAATTATCAAAGCTTGGTAGCTGGTATCACACTCGGCAGTGAAGTTGTTATCCTTGACTCTAATAAAGATGGTTTAATGCAAAATAGCGAGTTTCTAGCGAGACGTAAATCTAAATCGATTAAATAAGTTCACATTGTCACCCACGGTAGTAAAGGTAGTTTGCAACTGGGGTCAAATTACCTTCTCTAATCCAAGCTATCAGCAGGTTATTGTCTATTACAACACTAGTGATGGTACTGCCAAAGTTTCTAACTTTGATTACAATTCTGGATTGAGAACAATCATTTTCAATCCTGGCGAAACCTTGAAAACTATTAGCTTTGGCATCAGAGGTGATAAAAAGTTGAAGCGAACGAGACATTTTTGTCAATCTCTATGGTGCGACGAATGTGGCTATCGCTGATAGTCGAGGGATGGCTACAATCAGAAATGATGACAGCCAAGCATTTTACTCTTAATAAATTAATACCATTTAGTCAATACAAAATTTTATCAAAGAAAGGACAATAATTATCACGAAGCAGTTAGCGGGACTTAGACAAAATTAATGCCAAATGTAACCTAAACTAGCTTTATAAGCAGCAAAACGTCATGATTTAAGTTCAATCAATCGAGAAATTGATAAGACACAGCTGTTATAAAGACCTCTAAAGCTTCAGTAAACGCTAGTTAAGTATCATACTCTTTTTCCTCTCTTGTTTTGTTTAAATTCCGTTAATATAACTACTTCAAATTTACTTGATAAATCAACTTTAAATTTAAATTTTTAGCAAAACTTAGTTATTACAGTAATAATACAGTAGCGATTTTTATGGTTACAGTATAATTTTGTACTTGATTATAATTTTATTTTTTCTGCTTTTCCTCAATAAAAAGAGGTTCTAATTAACCATTCAATTTAGACACTGAAGCGTATCTTTAAGTATTCACTTCCTATTTAGTGCTGTGTTCCTAAAGTCTTAGATTCAAGTCAAAAGTTACAAGTTGCCAAATTTTATTTACTAACAATAATCAAGGTGCAACTACGAGAAAACAAAAGTTCTAAAAGCTAAACTAATTTTGCAGAGGAATTATAAATGTCAACCAATACATCACCAACACTCAACAATACGGGTAATCCTAGACTTGCCACCATTGCCCAAGACGTGAACAATGCCAACAACTCCGGCACTCTAATTTCTGCCATCCTTGCTACAGGTGCAGGTGGCAACCCCATTACCGATGCTGACACAGGTGCAGTAGAAGGAATTGCCGTCATTGGTGTAGATAATACCAACGGTACTTGGCAATACTCCATAAATGACGGTGGCAACTGGATTAATTTCGTTGTATCCGATACTTCTGCTACATTGCTCAGAGATACAGGAAAAATTCGTTTTGTCCCCAACCCTGGCTACAAAGGCACATCAGAATTCACTTTTCGCGCTTGGGATACTTCAGACGGCAACATTAGTGGTACTACTAATGTAGCTCCTGGCGTTGGTGGAGGTACAACAGCTTACAGTAGCGTTACAGAGACTGCTAGTGTTTCAGTTATACCTAACACTTTTGATGTGGGATTAAGACCCTATTCGATTGTTGTTGGCGACTTTGACAAAGATGGAAATACCGATCTGGTAACGGCAAACAAGTCCTCTCAAAGCGTTTCGGTACTTTTGGGAAAGGGTGATAACACTTTTAAACCTGCTAGCACTTTTAGTACGGTCGGGTTCAATGGCTTAAGTCCTTCTTCTGTCGCTGTAGCCGACTTCAACAAAGATGGAAAGTTGGATTTGGTAACGGCAAATAGTATCTCAAATAACATTTCAGTGCTGCTTGGCAAGGGTGATGGCAGCTTTCAAACTGCTGTGAATTTTGCTTTGGAGTCAGCCTCAGCACCCATATCTATTGCAGTGGGCGACTTCAACAAGGATGGAAAATCTGACATAGTAACGGTAAACAACGCTTCCCAAAATATTTCAGTGCTGTTGGGAAATGGTACTGGCGGTTTTGCAACTCCCACAAACTTTAGAGTTCCTAGCCGTCCCACTTCCGTCATAGTGGGCGACTTCGACGGGAATGGAATATCCGATCTAGCGGTGACGAGTTCTTACTTCAATAACGTCTCAGTACTATTGGGAAAGGGTGATGGCACTTTTAACTCAGCTATCTCATTTGATGTCGGAACAAATCCTCATTCTGTTGTTGTAGGCGACTTCAACAACGATGGAAAATCTGACTTGGCAGTGGCGAATTATGACTCTAATAATGTCTCAATACTGTTGGGTAATGGCACTGGCGGCTTTGGAATTGCTCCTAACTTTGATGTGGGGTTAAATCCTGTATCTGTTACAGTGATTGACTTCGATAATGACGGTAACTCTGACCTAGCAGTGGCAAATGCAGGCTCAGACACGGTTTCAATGCTGCTGGGAGATGGAAATGGTGGGTTTGAAATTGCCACAAACTTTGTTGTGGGGACAAAACCCTATTCTCTCACCGTAGGCGATTTCAACAAGGATGGTAAATCTGACTTGGCAGTGGCAAACAGCGAATCTAAAAACGTTTCGCTGGTATCTGCTGAGGATGAAACTTATGAACCTGTTCCCCCTCAACCGATACTTATCAACGAAATTCTGTTTGATCCTCTCAGTACAGATACCTCGAAAGAATATATCGAACTGCGTGGTACTCCGGGTGCAACTCTAGCACCTGGAACTTATTTAGTTGCTGTTGAGGGTGATTCCGCTACTAACCCTGGCAATGTTCAAGATATGTTTGATTTGTCTGGTAAGCAGTTTGGTAGCAATGGGTTGCTGGTTCTTCTGCAAAAAGGCAATACTTATGCATTTAACCCCAATGCAAATGTAGTAACTAATACTGGAACTGGAGCCGGATGGGGAAGCGGGGCCTCAAGTTCACTCGGTCACATTGGTCAGGCGAATGCAACTGACATCGAAAATGGGTCTGTTAATTTCTTTCTGATTCAAACTACTACTGCACCAAACCTAACCAATGATATTGACTCGGATAACAATGGTATTGCTGATGGTGCTACTTACTCAAATTGGACTGTGCTGGATTCAGTTTCGGCTTTAGATGGGGGAACTACAGACAAAGCATACGGCTCGATTGTATTTAGAAAAGGTTCTGTCGGTTCAGTTCCAACGAATGCCACAATTGTTGACACCTCATTTATTGCCGGATATGTAGGGCGTTCAGGGAATACCACAGGTTCAACAGCTTCGGATTGGGTGGCAAGTTTGATCGCTGGCACATCTCCAAATTTTTTATTAGGTAATGCTACTAACACTTCACCCGGAAACTTTGCTAGTCAACCATTAAATCACATAGGGGATACTAACTTTGCTCTTCCTGCTAATATCAATTACGCCATTTCAACTGCTACCCCAACTGTGACTGAAGGTAATAGTGGTAGCCAAACTGTCACTTTCACTGTGACTCGCAGTGGTAATACTGCTGTTGCCAGTACCGTAAATTATGCCTTGGATGGCACAGCAACTTTTAGCAGTGATTACAACACTATTAAGGTTGCGGGTGTAACAGGTGCTGTATCTGGAGTTTTAATTTTTGCTGCTGGAGAAACGACAAAGACTATTACATTAAACGTTCTGGGTGAAAAGGTCACTGAACTTGATGAAACCATTAATCTGACGCTGAGTCACCCGAACCAGCAAAATCCTATTACCAACCTAGCTACAGTTACCATAGTTAACGATGACAACCCACCCACTATTTCCATCGTAAATGATAGCGGCACCGAAAATAGCGGCAATCTTGTTTTTACCGTCAAACTCTCTAATGCCAGCATTTACCCGATTACAGTCGATTACAACACTGCCAATAATACTGCGATCGCCAACGTTGATTACACGCCAATCACAGGAACCCTAACTTTCAACCCTGGAATTATTTCTCAAACAATCGCGGTGCCAATTCTCGACGACTTTGTTGCCGAATCCAGTGAGAGCTTTTTTGTCAATCTTACCAATCCCACCAACGCCACCATTGCTGATAACCAAGCTACTGGTACGATTACTAACGATGACACACCGGGTATTACTATCTCTCCTATCACTGGACTCGTAACTACCGAAGCTGGTGGCACCGCTAACTTCAGTCTTCAACTTGATACCCAACCCACTGCTGATGTCACCATAAGTTTAAGCAGTTCCAAGGTTAGTGAAGGTACTGTTTCAGTTTCTAGCGTCACATTTACCGCAGCTAATTGGAATACGCCTCAAATCATCACGGTGACAGGTGTTGATGATGGTGTTGCAGATGACAATATTCTTTACCAAATCATTACTGCCAAAGCAGTTAGTATTGATACCAAATATAATCTCAACGCTGACGATATTGATGTGGTTAACATTAAAAATGGCAACCAAATTAATAGCATCATTACTGGTTCAGCCAATAATGATAACCCGTTGCAGGGAACTAGCTCAGACGATCTGATTTTTGGTTTTGCTGGTAATGATGTGATTGTTGGTGGGCTAGGAAACGATCAACTTTACGGCGGTTTGGGTACTGATAATCTCACAGGGGGTGCAGGTAGTGATATCTTTGTGCTTGCTAAAAATGAAGGTAGAGATATAATCAAAGACTTCAATATCAGTGAAGATTTGATTGCTTTATCAAGTGGTTTAAGCTACTCAGGTTTGTCTATTACTCAGAGCGGCAATGATACCTTAATTAAGGTTATTTCTGGTAACCTAAGTATTGGTTTGTTAACTGGAATTGCGGCATCAAATTTAAACGCTAGTCATTTTATTACTTTGAGTTGATTTATAAACAGGAGTCAGAATTCAGAATTATTCTGTACGAATGAATTCTGAATATTAGTTTCAAGTATTTTTGCTCAACCAAAATTCACATAATATTTAATGGGTCTACATCTATTGTCAAACTAACAGATTGGGGACAAAGCGATCGCACTTGTTCCCAATCTGGCAATTGTGGCAATGCATCGGGGGCAAATTTAATCAATATCTGCCAGCGATAACGATTAGCTACCCGTAAAATACTTGCTGGCGCTGGGCCTAATATCTCAAATTCTTCTTCTGTACTCAAGGCTGTGGCGATTATTTGCGCGGTATTTTGCACTTGAATAGGATCGAGACTACTTAAGCGCAACAAAATTAACCGCCCATATGGGGGATAATTGAGGGCTTGGCGTTGTTCTAATTCCGCTTGGGAGAAAGAGTGATAATCGTGCGATCGCACTGCTGCAATTACCTGATGCTCTGTAGTATAAGTCTGCACAATCACTCTCCCCGGATCATCGCCTCTACCAGCACGTCCAGCAACTTGAGTCAAGGTTTGAAATGCCCGTTCACTGGCGCGATAATCTGATAAATTGAGCAATCCATCGGCGGCGACAACGCCCACAAGTGTCACCTGCGGTAAATCCAAACCTTTGGTAAGCATTTGCGTACCTACTAATAAATCTGCTTCGCCGTTGGCAAATTGGGTAAGTAGAGTCCGGTGTGAGCCTTTGTTGCGGGTGGTATCGCTATCAAAACGAATCAAGCGCAACTCTGGGAATTGTCGCGCTAGTTCCTGCGTTACTCGTTGAGTACCGCTACCGAAAAATTTCAGATAAGGGGAACTGCAATCGGGGCAGAATTTGGGATGCGATCGCGCATAGTTACAATAATGGCAGCGCAATAATTCCGGCGCTTTTTCTTCGGTGTGGTGATACGCCAGCGACACGTCACAGTGTGGACATTCCAATACATATCCACAACTGCGGCAAGATACAAAAGTACTGTGTCCCCGGCGATGGATAAATAAAATTCCCTGTTGTTTTCTTTCTTGCAACTGTTGCAAAGCTTCTTGCAGCGATCTACTAAATATAGAACGATTTCCCTGCTGCAACTCTTGCCGCATATCCACTATCTCTACGGGCGGTAAAGGGCGGGAGTTGATGCGTTCGGGCAAACTTAAGTAATAACTCCTGTCTTGTGCCGAGGCTCGCGGACTCGCTACCACTGCGCTATCTTCCCTCCTCACACTTACCCAACTCTCCAAGGAAGGGGTAGCGGAACCCAACACCAAGGGGCAACTTTCTAATTCGGCTCGCCACTGGGCGACGGTGCGGGCGTGGTAGGTGGGTATGGGTGAGTCTTGCTTAAAGCTGCTGTCGTGTTCTTCATCTAAAATAATTAAACCCAAGTTGGGCAAAGGGGCGAAAACAGCACTGCGCGTACCAATGACAACTTGGGGTTCTCCTGCGAGCATTTGTCGCCAAGTGTCGTAACGTTCACCATCGGAGAGGGCGCTGTGATAGACGCTGACTTTATTACCAAAACGGGCGCGAAAACGATCGGTTAGCTGGGGTGTAAGTCCAATTTCGGGGACTAAAACAAGGGCGGATTTGCCTTGATTGAGGAGAGGTGCGATCGCTTGCAAATATACTTCTGTTTTTCCCGAACCTGTCACCCCATGCAACAAAACTTCAGCAAAGCCATCTAGTGTCTGGATTGTCGCTAAGGCGCTAGCTTGGGCAACAGTTAAGGATTTAGCCCCATCACCTGCTAATGCTGGCCCCTGTTCGGTTCGCAATACTTCCCGTTCTTCGATGACGATGTAACCTTTTTGTGCCAACGTTTTGAGAATAGAGGAACTAGCATTGCAAATTTGCAGTAATTCATTTTGCCACAACTCTCCATTATGCCGCCGCAGCACTTCCAAAATTTCTCGTTGGCGAGTAGTTAAGTCGTGGTCGATTGTACCTGTGAGCGTGACTGCTTTTTGCAGCTTTGGTCGAGTTAGTCGTGGCGGTTCTAAGTAGCTTTCTACTAAACCGAATCGCAACAACTCCCGAATTCCCCGATAAGCAGATTTGACTTTTTGCTGGAGGTAGACAAAACTATAGTCCCCCGCCGGCTGTGCTTGCAAAAGTTCCCAAACTTGTCGCGCAGTTGGAGTCAGAAAAGCGGCAGAATTGGGAGATGCAAGTAAATAATTATTTCCCTCTGCCCTCCTGCCTTTAATGATGCGGATACGACGCTGCGATCGCCCCAGCAACCCTGGTGGCAGAGCAACCCGGATTACTTGAATTAGAGGCGTATAGTAATATGCAGCGACTCGATTGAGTAATTCCCAATAAGCACTTGGGAAAAATCCAACGCTCACTATATCTTCTACTTCCCGGATTTTTTCTGGTGCTAAATCGACATTTGGTTGTGCCAGTAACCGAATGGCGATCGCTCCTAATTGTTGTGCCCCAAATGGCACGCTCAAAATATCCCCTGGTTTTATTTCTAACTGGGCTGGCAATCGATAAGTAAATAGTCCTGTACTTCCTGGACAGTCTACCAGTACTTCAACCCACCTATTAAGAGTTGCACTTGACTGGTACGATGCACTAGCTTGGGCCACTAATAAAGGAGATAAATTTACGTCATTAATATACATACTTGCTGACTTTATAGTTAGATATTTCCCTCAGATAGCTTGTCAAAAATAACCTAGCTAACTAAAGTCTAATTTTTTATTTTCTTAGACTTAAATGGTGATTCTCAATACTGTTATCCTTCATAATACTTGATAAGTTTCCTCTTATGTAATCTACTAGACAAATTCGTATCAACTATACATGCAATAAATATTTGGTACCCACTATACAAATAAAAGCATGTCGGCCCTTTCTGCAACAGTTGCTCTATCTACTAAATAGGGAGTAGCCTTTTTCCGCCTATCGATAGATATTCAACCCTTTCGGCATATGAGATGCTTTTATACAAATAAGAACATCTCGAAATTAAGCTGCCATTATTGTAATTTGTCTCATGTGGGTAAGTTGAAATCGGGAATGCATAACCCCAACACTAGGTTTTAAATTTATCCAGTGAAGGTTTTAAATTTATCCAGTCACTTCCAAGGTCTAAACATTAAAAATATTTAGAAAAATATATGAAAGTTTAAGAAAATTGGATGGTTAGCTGAGATTTATATGTTTGTTAAGGTTGAGAAAGTTTGAGGGGGTTTGACATATTTGGAAATTAAGAAAAAAATGAAGAATATAATCTGTTGGGAGCCTCAGAAGAAAGTTTTGTTGGGTGCGAAGGCCAGTTTCGTTAAAGGTTGTATCTAACTGTAACCCATAGGTGGTAGGTAGATTAGGTAGATGCCGATTTTTATTTCTAAAGAAAAATTAGCATCAGCCTGTATTTCGCTATATAAACGGGTGCATTCGTCCCTTAGGGAAAACTACCAAGCCTCAAACGAGTAACTGTAACTAATTTATGTACCAAACAAAACAACAATCCCTAAAGGAAACTATGAATATTGTTGAATTGGGAAAAATGGAAATACTGGAGAATACTGCTGATATTGAAGAACCATCACTCGATATTTTAGAAGCAGTGGCTGATGAAGAGACTCCAATTGTAGTAGAAAATCTGGAATCAGATGAACGCGACGGGGATGATATGGCTGCGGCCCGTCCTTCGGGATACAACAAAACCGAGCATGATGATGCTGTCGGCGCGTTTTTTAAAGAGATGGCACGTTATCCGCTTCTAAAAGCTGATGAAGAGGTAGAGTTAGCGCGGCGAGTTAGGTTTCTAGAGGAAGTTAGGGAATTACAAGCAGCTTTACAATTAAAACTGGGACAAGAACCCAGCAAGGTAGAAGTGGCTTCCGAGCTAGAAATGACGGAAAAGCAATTAGAAAGTCGCTTGTATCAAGGTAGAGTAGCGAAACGCAAAATGATTCGCTCGAACTTGAGATTGGTAGTTTCTATTGCTAAACGATACCTGAACCGGGGAGTGCCTTTCCTGGATTTAATTCAGGAAGGAGCAATGGGTTTAAATCGCGCTACAGAAAAGTTTGATCCAGATAAAGGATATAAGTTTTCTACTTACGCCTATTGGTGGATTAGACAAGCGATTACCAGGGCTATAGCTAACGATGCACGGACAATTCGGCTACCTATTCATATTGTTGAAAAGCTTAACAAGCTGAAAAAAGCACAACGAGAACTCAAGCAAAAACTTTGCCGCAATCCTACTGAAGGTGAAATGGCAGAAGCTTTAGAAATTAGTGTGCAACAACTACGCCAGCTACAACAACTACGGCGTCAAGCACTTTCTCTAAACCACCGCGTCGGTAAAGAAGAAGACACGGAATTGATGGATTTGCTAGAAGATGAAGATAACTTGTCTCCAGAAGCAAAAATGAATGAAAACATGATGCGTCAGGAGATATGGGAAGTCTTGGGTGACGTGTTAACTCCAAGGGAGAAAGATGTGATTTCTCTGCGGTATGGTTTGACAACCAGCGAACCTTGTACCTTAGAAGAAGTTGGCAACATGTTCAATCTTTCTCGTGAGCGAGTGCGACAAATTCAAAGCAAAGCCATGCGGAAATTGCGCCGTCCCCACATAGCTAAACGTTTAAAAGGTTGGTTGATTTAATTACATTTACGAAGATAGAGATGCAATACCTGACCTAATTAGCTCCATTCACAAACATGGTTCAAATAAAGTGCAAAACTTTAAATCTTGTAGGGTGTGTTACAGGCATTTGTCATAACGCACCTAAAATTCGGAATGGTGCCGTACTCTTGGCGATAATACACCCTACAAAACTTGCTCTTTATTAAATCCACATTGCTAACGAATGAAAGCGAGCTTGTATCTGCATATTTCTTGAGCTTCACCTATCGCAAATTGCAAAAACCTGGCGTTTTGTACCTTTTTTCGGCTTTTCTTTAGTCATTAGTCAAAAAAACTTGCACAGTTGCCTATAGACTATGGACTAGGAACTATAGACTATATACTAATGACTTCGCGTAGCAATTTGATTGTGCGTTTTGCTGAACCAACTGATTACAGCGTACTGTTTAAATTAATTCAGGGGCTGGCTGAATATGAAAAATTATCTCACGCTGTCACCGGCAATGCTCTCGAACTTAAGGAGCATTTATTTGGTTCCCGGAGATATATAGAAGCGGTTTTAGCAGAATCTGCGGGTCAAGCTGTTGGTTTTGCCCTATTTTTTCATAATTATTCAACATTTCTAACTAAGCCAGGAATTTATCTGGAAGACTTATTTGTTTTACCAGAATATCGCAGGCAAGGTATTGGAAAGGCTCTCCTTAGTAAAGTAGCTCAGATAGCTGTAGAACGTGATTGTGGGCGGTTAGAGTGGAGTGTGTTGGATTGGAACGAATCAGCCCAAAAATTTTACCGGAGTATGGGAGCATCTATATTAGATGATTGGCGCATTTGTCGTGTTACAGAAGATGCGCTTACTCGCTTAGGGGCTGTTAACTAAATAACAAAGGATGAATATCAAGGATGAAGCAGGACAATTTTCATCTTGAATATTTCATCCTTAAACGCCCATTATTTATTGCATACAAAATATTAAATTTTGTATAAATTTACATTTTCATTATGAGCGTAGATTTAAAGCAGTTTATCGTCAGACATCGTTCTGTGCTAACAATCCTAAATTTAAAACCTCGAATATTCAAAATCTCAAACTTGAGAGCGAAGTTTGACAGCTTGTCATTTGACTATAGCAGCGGCTCAACTGACAATTATGGAGGATATTGCAGCGAATAAGCCGTTATTGCAGAGAGAACATGAAATGAAAAAAATTATTACAGTGATGCTGTTAGGCATAGCAATCTTCACCTTTGCCTTCAGTAGTCCAGCTTTGGCAGGAGATGCTGTTAGTGGAGCTAAAGTATTTAGTGCTAATTGTGCCTCTTGTCATGCAGGGGGTAAAAATCTGGTTCAAGCTCCGAAGAACCTGAAAAAGGACGCTTTAGAAAAGTATGGTATGTACTCAGCAGAGGCGATTATCGCCCAAGTTACAAAAGGTAAAAATGCTATGCCTGCTTTTGGCAGTCGTTTAAAATCTAACCAGATTGAAGATGTAACTGCTTATGTGCTTTCACAAGCAGATAAGGACTGGAAGTAAACTAAAATATAACTTCAATAATTAACAATTAGCGGGACTTTTTCTCCCGCTAATTTTAAGGTTGCCGAAATTGTCAAATAGAATGCTTATACCAATTTTGGATTTAGAGTCTTGACAAAAAGACTGTTCCAAAAACATCAAATAATACTACTTATCCTAATTTGGTACTATGAGTAATTTCTGGCGATTATTTCTCAGTTTAATTGTTGCTTTACCTCTGAGTTTGTGGACTTTATCTCCATCTTCCTCACCTATTTGAATTACCAAAATTACAGCGAGTGACTTCTTGGGATTGGGTGTAGTTAAGATGCAGCGGGGTAATTACCAGGAAGGAATAGAGAATTTCAATCAGGCGATTGAACTTGAAAAAGATTTTGCTGTAGCTTATAGCGATCGCTGTCTGGCTTATCTGCAATTACAAGATTACCATCAAGGTGTTACAGATTGTACTCAAGCTATAAATTTTGCACCTGATAACTTTGAACCGGGGTTTGGCGCATTTTGTCTTGCAAGATATCCAAGCTGCGATGCTCGACTTTAATCTAGCAATTCGTCTCAATGCTAACGATTATAGAGCTTACTTTAACCGGGCTTGTGCTTGCGGACAAAACGGAGATGACTTTGGTGCAGTGCGTGATTTTTTCCAAGTTATTAGACTTAACCCCAGTAATGCCCAGGCTTACGTTAATCGGGGAGTAGCTCACTATCGCTTAGGATATCATTTAGATGCAATGTCTGATTTACAAAAAGCATCTGAGTACTTTGACAATCAAGGAAAGAGAGTTGCTTACGAAAAAACTCTAGATTTGCTGAAGAGTTTGCGACAACAAATTTCGTCTGTAACGGAAATCGCTCTTTTGTAATATTGCAAAGACTATACAGGGTATCCACCAGCTTGAAATATCTGTTCGGGAGTTAAGTTTAATTCAGGGAAAAGAGGTGAGATAATGCGATCGCTACCTCGAAACTGGCTAACTTGGTATTCTCCCTCAATTAAGGTGTACAGCGAGACAGTTGGTTGTTTAGGGTTGCCAATAAACCGCCTACCGCCTAAAGCCGCATAGTCTACAATCCAGTATTCTGGAATGCCTACAGCTTCATAGTCAGCAGCTTTTTTTAAATAATCATCACGCCAATTGCTACTCACTACCTCAACTACTAAGGGTATTGATTCCGCTTGGCTTACAGTAGATTCTTTTTTCCACACAGGTTCATTTACCAAATTAGGGAGATTTAATATCAGTACATCTGGCGAGTAAGCCGATTCACTTTCAGGCGGTTTGACTAATACTGTTTTCGGGATGCCGTAGCGTAGACCGATGCGACTATATTCTAGAAGAAATTGCTGGACTAAAAATACAATGATCTCTTCATGGTCGCCAGTAGGCTGCGGCATCTCTACAATTACTCCATCATGCAATTCATAATGTTTTCCTGTGTTGTCAGGATATTTAGCAACAAATTCATCGAATGTAACTACTTTGCGTAAGGCTTGAATCATAAATTATTGCCATTTATCTCAATGCTAACGATTATAGAGCGTACTTTAGCCGGGATTGTGCTTACGGAAAAAATAGAGATGACTTTGATATGAGGCTTATTCCCCGGAAAATGTAGGATCAATATTAAAAATTTACCGCACCTACAGAGATGCGGTAAACATTTGAGCATCTTTTTCTGATATTACTTTTAACTCATAAGACGTAATAGCATCAGAGAGCGATCTGTGACTGGCACAGTTTGAGAGCCTGAAACTAATTTCCCCCGATCTAAAAAGCGAGGTTCATTAGTGTCAATTACTATCTCCCATACCTTTTCTTTAAATTCATTGGGTAAAGCAAACTCAATTAACTCGTAGTGAGCGTTAAAAAATAGCAGAAAACTTTCATCAATAATCCGCTCACCACGAGTTCCTGGAGTGGAAATTCCTTGCCCATTCAAAAAAATCTCCATTACTTTGGCATAACTAACTAGCCACTGCTTTTCAGTCATTTCACTGCCATCAGAATTAAACCAAGCAATATCATTAATGCCTAAACCATGGATGGGGCGACCTTGAAACCACTTACGTCGGCGGAATACTGGATGTTGATGGCGAAAATTAATTAGTTCACGGGTAAAGTCTAGTAAATCCGCGTTTGCTTTTTGCAAATCCCAATGCCGCCAGGAAATCTCATTGTCTTGGCAGTAGACATTATTATTTCCCTTTTGGCTACAGCCAATTTCATCTCCCTCTAATAGCATTGGGACACCTTGAGATAGCATTAGAGTTGCTAAAAAGTTTCGTCGTTGTCGTTCGCGCAAACGCAGTACTTCTACATCGTCGGTTTCGCCTTCTACACCACAATTCCATGATCTATTATGGCTTTCTCCATCTCTATTGTCTTCCCCGTTTGCCTCATTATGCTTTTCGTTGTAGCTGACTAAATCATTTAACGTAAAACCATCATGAGCAGTGATGAAATTAATACTTGCATTTGGGTTGCGCCCGTTTGTTTGATACAAGTCAGGGCTACCGGTAAAACAGTAAGCAAACTGTCCTAAACTATCATCTGCACCACGCCAAAAATCTCGTACTGTATCCCGATATCTTCCATTCCACTCAGACCAACGCAGTGGAAAATTCCCGACTTGATAGCCGCCTTCTCCTAAGTCCCAAGGTTCAGCAATGAGCTTTACATCTGCCAAGATTGGGTCTTGATGAATAATATCAAAGAAAGCTGATAGGTTATCTACCTCATATAATTCCCGCGCCAGCGCCGAGGCCAAATCAAATCGGAAGCCATCTACATGCATTTCTGTTACCCAATAGCGCAGGCTATCCATAATTAACTTCAGAACTTGAGCATGACGCACATTCAGAGAGTTACCGCAGCCTGTAAAATCCATATAGTAACGAGGATCATCCTTTACCAAACGGTAATATACAGAATTATCAATACCTCGCAAAGATAGCGTTGGCCCGAAATGATTTCCTTCGCCAGTGTGGTTGTAGACTACATCTAAGATCACTTCAATTCCGGCAACATGTAGTGCCTTGACCATTTGCTTGAATTCGGTGACTTGTTGACCCACAGTTCCACTAGCACTGTAACTAGAATAGGGGGCAAAATAGTTGATGGAATCGTAGCCCCAGTAATTTGTTAATCCTTTTTCTTCTAAATGTCCTGGATGAGATAGAAAGTGATGTATTGGCATCAACTCAACTGCTGTAATTCCTAGTTGCTGTAAGTGTTGAATTGCAGCAGGATGCGCCAACCCGGCATAAGTGCCACGCAACTCTTCTGGAATAGCTGGATGTAGTTTAGTAAAACCTTTTACGTGAGTTTCATAAATAACAGTTGTATGCCAGGGTGTAGCAAGCAGTTTATCGCCTTCCCAATCAAAAGATTGATCGACCACAACACACTTGGGCATTATTTTGGCATCATCTAGTTCAGAAAAAACTAAGTCTTTTTCTGGAGCATCTAGAGAATAACCAAAGACAGATGGATCGTTACTAAACTCACCGTCAATTGCCTTAGCGTAGGGATCAATTAATAGTTTGTTTGGATTAAATCGATGACCTACTTCCGGTGCCCACATCCCATGCACTCTAAATCCATATTTTTGACCGGGGCCCACTCCTGGTAAGTAACCATGCCAAACAAAATTGTTTTTTTCTGTCAAAGGCAAACGGATTTCTTCGTCATCGTTATCAAATAAACAAAGCTCTACCCCTGTTGCATTTTCTGAAAATAAAGCAAAGTTTGTCCCTTTACCATCCCAAGTTGCGCCTAAAGGATATACATTCCCTGGCCATAAAGCTATATACATAAGTAAATTTTCAATAATTACTTTTTCGGCAAATAATCAACTTCGATTTTTTTGAATAATTAATAATTTAGTTAAAATTTAAAGTTACTAATAATTCCTTAAAATCACTAACGTTAAAGTATAACTTAGTAAATAATATTCTTTGTTCTATCAGTAGTAATAGAAATCTCTATTCCTTAAGTAGGAATAATTGAGGCAGAGAGCAAGAGGCGAGAGAAAAACCGCCCTGTCTGCTACACCTACGCGATTTGCTTCAGTAAAGCGATGCCTACGGTGGTAAAGTAGCTCTGCCGTTTGCGCAGCATCTTGTAGAGAAGTGCTGGCTGCGCCAACGCTAAAAAGCAAGAGTTCAAAAACCTCACTGTTGCGTTATCTTATAGCTTTTTACGTAGCTCCAAACATCCAGGGTCATTCCCTCCTGACTTCTTCAAATGCAGACACTTTAGAGTTTAACCCATAGTGAATTGACCAACAGTCTCTCTGAATTGTAGAAATATGACAGCGTGTCTTTTGACACGATTTTACTATTACAGCAACAATACTACGTAGTGACTGTTTTTACTTGGTGTGAAAGAGAACGTGAAAAAGGATTTTTTGTTGCTAACAGTTGCTTTACCGAGTTTACTGATAGCCTTTCCTGGCTTTGCTGCTGAGAGTGAAATTAAACAGAGAAATACTGATAAATTAACCGAAGTCATTTCAGATATTCCGAGTTTGAGTGAAATCGAGCTACCCGCTATTAATGCCAACTTATTAACTCAACAATCTGCACCGAGGGAAATTGACCCAGAAACAGAGCCAGATTATACAGATGATGCAGACATTTCCATAGAAGCGATCGCAGAACCAGACAATCTACCTCAATCTACACCAACTTACGTAATTGATAAAGAAGAAATTCAAAAGCAGGGCGCTACAAGTTTAGCTGATATTTTGAAAAGAATGCCTGGTTTTGCGATCAATGATGTAGGGCATGGGGCAGATATTCACACAGGTACATATTACCGGGGAGCCTCAGTTAATCAGTCTGTATTTTTGATTAATGGTAGACCAATTAACAATAATGTCAATATTTATCATGGTGGAACTGACTTAAATAGCATTCCTGTAGAGGCTATTGAGCGAGTGGAATTATATAGCGGTACAGCTTCCGCATTATATGGTTCTTCAGCCTTTGGGGGAGTTGTGAATATCATCACCAAGGAAGGTTATGGCAAACCTAAATTGAGCGCTAGTGCAGAATTTGGCTCATTAAGTTTAAATAATCAACAAGTAACCTATGGTGGTTCATCTGATAATGTAAAGTACAACTTCAGCTTTGAAAGATTCTTTATAGATAACCGTTACCGCGTCCCTGTAGGTGCAGCTAATCGTGATGAACAGGGATTTTTATCAAATGCAGATACAGCTACAAGTACTTACTTTGGTAGCATTGGGCTAGATTTAGATAAAAAAAATTCTTTGAATTTAGATGTTACTGCACTCAGCAGTCGTCGCGGCTTAATTTATTTCGGTTTCCCTCTGCAAAGAGATAGATTAGACCATGATGGTTTAAATGTTGGCTTATCCTGGAAAACTCGACTAGGTAATGGGGAAAGTTCCAATCTTACAACCTCTATTGGTTATAACCAAAATTATTTCAGCACCTATGGCCCTACAGGAGAATTTTACCGTACAGGAACTTTAGATACCCAACAACTTACAGCCAGGGTAGATCATGAGTGGAAAGTTACTTCCAATAATAAATTGCGCTGGGGATTAGATTTAAAAAACACCGATTTAACTGGTGATGTTTTAAGTACAAATCCTACTAGGATTGCCAATAATGAAACTGAAGATAGGAGTTTGTTCAATACAGCTTTATTTGCTGTGAATACTTGGAATATTAGCGATGATTTCCTGATAGATTTAGGACTAAGGCAAAGCTTTGACAGCCAGTTTGGAAATTATCTCAATCCTAGTGTTGGGTTACGTTATGCCGTCACACCAATAATAGCAGTGCGGGGAAGTTGGGCAGGGGCACAACGCAATCCTGGGTTAGATCAGTTGTATGTTTATGATACAGTTCATGGTTGGGAACCTAATCCTGATTTAAGACCGGAAACTGGTTCTACTTGGAGTGCGGGAGTAGATGTCAATTTTTCTCAAAATCTGATTGGACAGTTTACTTACTTTGGTAGTAGTATAGGCGATCGCTTGGGAGTCATCGCCGGAAGATGGGAAAACATTGGACTAGTAGATACCAATGGTTTAGAGGTTGCATTGCAATTAAGAATTGCAGATGGCTGGTCAACTTTCCTCAACTACACTTATACAGATGCTGAAATAAAAACAGGCTCAGAGAGAGGTTTACAGTTAGGTTTAATTCCCTACTCTGTACTGCAAACTGGCGTGGGTTATCAAAATTCAGGTTGGCAGGCTAATTTGTATGTTACCTACAACAGTGGCACTCGCAGAGCCTTCTTTACAAACCCTGGTGACACGATTACAGATTTTGCCCCATCTTTCGTAAATTTAGATTTGAGCGGTCGTGTACCTGTAACTAGCAATGTAGGATTGACAGTTTACTTAGAAAATCTACTGGGTGAGCAATATGAGCGAGTTAATCGCATCTATAGCCCTGGATTCACTTTTCGTGTGGGTTTAAATGCCAGTTTTTAGGTGGTAAAATCTCTGCGTTCTCTGTGCCTCTGCGGTTTAAAAGTTATTTATTGAACCACAGAGGGGCAGAGAATACAGAGATAAAGAGGAGCTTTTTGGTAAAGACGAGGTACCGCGATGATACAACATGGTGCGTTAGGTTAAAGTCGTAACGAACCCTACGGTTAAGGCAAGAGACGCGATGAATCGCCGTCTCTACAATAAATAATTAATCAAAAACCTTAACTGAAACGGATTGTAAGGCACCCTATTTAAAATTTACTTTTAATCCGAAATCTAAAATTCAAAATTGCTATGAGAGCCAAAATTGAAAATAAAGTGCTTTTTATTCATCATGAAGATTTACCAGAGTTTAAGAAGGGTGGTTCGGTGGTGCGAAACTCTTATTTCTGGGCGCTACGTTCAATTGCTGGTAAAGCTTCGCGTTATCGTGATTGGGAATACGAATCGGAGGTTTGGCTAGCGCTTTCACGAATGCTTTTGTCGTTTGCTGAATCTGGGTATTTGGGACTTAGAGAAACTTTGCTGGAGTTTCCTTTATCTCAAGGGGAAATTCCTAGTTTGCTGCGAGATGTGTCCACTTTTGAGTAGCGTTGCTGCCGCGAGGATCAATTAGAGTTTCAGCTTAGATTATAAATCATCAATTTTTAATAATTAAATAAGGGCAACAATCACATTCGCTATTTGCTTGTTTGGCGATCGCATTTGCTTGTTTGGCGATCACATTTGCTTGTTTGGCGATCGCATTTGCTTGTTTGGCGATCGCATTTGCTTGTTCGGCGATCGCATTTGCTTGTTTGGCGACAGCATTTGCTTGTTGGGCGGCTACATTTGCTTGTTTGGCGACAGCATTTGCTTGTTGGGCGATCGCATTTGCTTGTTGGGCGACTACATTTGCTTGTTGGGCGATCGCTTCCCCCTTCCCTCTTACTAAGGCGACAATCTGAAAATCGCTCGCAGTCAGTGCGGGGCTTAGATTTGACTTCTTCTTTTTTCTTTGTTTAATCCGTCCCTTGGTAACTAATATTACATAAATGAAATAATACTTGCACTCATCGGGCACTCAAATGAGCTTCAATCCGTCACGATTAGGCATCATGGACAAACCCTAGTTAACAGTAGTGCTGAACCAAGGGTAGTGTGAGAAAACAATTAAGATGCAGCAGTTAGTGGAGGAGAGCAACATGAAAGTAGCGATTATTACTCAAACATTACTTACAACTATAGGTTTGTTAGCTTTTTTTGCCCCAAGTAAAGCATCGGCTCAACTTATACCGCAACCTTGGGTTTCAGTCGGTGGAAAAGATGGTGATATAACTTATGCTGTGGGAGCTAGGGCTTTGGATTTCGGGGTTGAGGTAGGAACTGGCCCTGATGGTTCTACGGGAGTAGATGTTTTAAGATTTATCAGTTTGCCTGTCATTTCACCTTATGTAGGAGTTGGACTTTATTCAGAGGATAAAGGTGTTGCAGTTTCAGGTGGCGTTCAGGTAGGTGCTACTGATAATGTTTTTGTTGGTGCTGGTTACAATTCTATTCGTGGCTTTAACGGGCAACTGGGAATAAGATTTTAACTAATTCGTAATTCGTAATTCGTAATTATTGGTGATCTTGAATTAGTTGTGTTCTAAATCTACAACTAATTCAATTATGGATATCAATTACCAATTAATATTATGCAGGGGGAATAATTGAAGTTAAGATTATTTCTCTGACATACTCTGCGGAATCTTGCTGTAATGCTGATGCCGCGATCGCTTCACTCTCAACTATACTTAACCGAGTGATCGCTTGTTTCACTCCAGCTATGGCTTGAGGATTCACGCTCAATTCATCCAGTCCTAAACCTAATAAAATTGGTGTTGCTAAAGTATCTGCTGCCAATTCTCCACATAATCCTACCGAAATACCCGCCGCATGGGCAGCTTGAATAGCTTGCTGCACCATTCGCAATACTGCTGGGTGTAGTGCATCAACCAAATTTGCCACGCGGGGATTAGTGCGATCGCTAGCCATGACATACTGACTCAGATCATTAGTCCCTATACTAAAGAAGTCTACTTCAGCTGCTAACTGATCTGCGATCGCTACTGCTGCCGGAACCTCTACCATAATTCCTACTTTCATAGCTGCATCAAAGGAAATACCAGCTTGATTTAATTCAGCTTGCACTTCACCCAAAATTACCTTAGCTGCACGTACCTCAGTTACACTGGCAATCATCGGCAACATGATCTTAATTTGGTGTCCGACACTAGCTCTCAAAATTGCCCGTAACTGAGTTTTGAACAAATCTAGATGATCTAAACAGAAACGAATTCCCCGCCAGCCTAAGAAAGGGTTAGCTTCTGGAAACCCTACTCTCAGATAAGGAAGTGGCTTATCACCACCGACATCTAGAGTACGAATAATCAACGGACGATTATCTAAAACTTGGGCGATCGCCTGATACACTTCTAGTTGTTCTTCTTCAGTGGGGGCGCTTGTCCTATCTAGATAGAGAAACTCTGTGCGGAGTAGCCCCACTCCTTCTGCACCGCTAGCCACCGCAACTTGTACATCACTTATACTCCCAATATTGGCAAAAACGCCAATTTGCCGACCATCACGAGTAATTGCTGGCTGGTGTGCTGTAGCTCGTGCTTCCTGTTGAGCAGTTTGCCAAGCTGACTGCTTTGCTGCTAGTAAATCCAGGATATGTGATTCTGGTTCTACCCAGGCTCTGCCACTTTCACCATCAAGTGCCATAAGTGTACCATCTGCCAAGTGCAACACCTGGGCATCTACTCCCAAAACTGCGGGAATACCCAATGTCCGGGCGATAATTGCGCTGTGAGAAGTGGCACTACCTGAAGTTGTACAAATACCCAACACCTTTGTCGGATCTAATCTAGCGGTATCTGAGGGAGTTAAATCTGTCGCTACTAAAATCGCCGGTTCCTCAAGATGCAGGTTAGGCGCAGCATTCCCAGCTAGTAATCGCAGTACCCTTTGCCCGACATCCACAACATCGTCAACTCGCTCTTGCAGGTAAGAATCCTCAAGTGTACGGTAGGAAGCCGCTACTTCATCGACTACGGCTTGCCAAGCGGCTTCAGCATTTATATGGTTTTCTAAAATGCGTTTTTTAGCCGCTTCTAGCAAAACTGGATCTTCTAAAAATAGTAATTGGGCATCGAAGATGGCGGCTTCAGCGTCACCAATTTGCAGAGATGCTTGTGAGAATACTGCTTGAATTTCTTGTCTGGCTGTGTGGATTGCTGCTTGTAATCGTTGCCACTGGGCATCAGGTTCATCTACGTGGTATTCCGTAATCGAGATGTGGGTGGGTTGATAATGAACAACAGGTGCGATCGCTACTCCAGCAGAAGCTGCAATTCCCGAAAGTTCGCCGTGAGTTGCTGGTGTAACTTCATGGTGAAATGCTGGCGGAGAATTCAAAGCAACATTATCTTCACCAAAGTTATTTGCAAATAATGCCTGTAATGCCGTCAGCGCCTCATCTGCATCAGAACCAGTGGCAGTAATTACGAGTTCGTGTCCTTGACGCACCCCTAAAGTTGTGACTTGGTTAATACTGTCACCCCTAACTAGATCAGTATTTCTCGTTAAATTTCGTACTAAAATTTGAGATTGAAACTTGGCTGCGGTTGCGACAAACTGCGCTGCGGGACGAGCGTGTAATCCTAAGCGATTGCTCACAATCAGCCGGATTTCTTGGGTTGGTGATTCTACATTGGTTATTGTTGGGGTGTTGTGACTGGCAAGTGACAACGGCCGACTAACTACACCCAGTTGAGTTGCTTTTGCTTGGAGTGCGCCGCGTGCTTCCGCCATAACTTGGTGAATATCTCTACCAAGAGCAGCAGCTACCACAGCAGCGATCGCGCCTTCTACTAGAGGTGCTTCACACAAATACACTTTTTGCTGCTGTGCTTCTGGTAAAAACTCGATTGCCATTTCTGCACTCAGCAAAGCACTACCCAAATCCATTAACACTAAGACACCATCATCAGAGAAAACAGAAGCGATCGCTTCATAAACCTGGATGGGATCTGTACCCAATGGATTTTCCTGATCTTCAATACCTGCTGCAACCGCGATAGGGACTTGGCCCTGAACCATTTGCGCGGCGAGTTCCCGCACACCCAGAGCTAGTTGTTTACTGTGAGAAACGATAACAATTCCGATCACTGCCACACCGTCAACCTTGTTGAGAGGTTTGCGTTAGCTAGTTATCCATTTCATTTTCCCATTCTGCTACAATTGCAACTGCCCGAAAATCTTCCGGTCTTTCCAGCTAGAAATACGAATAAAATAGCCTTCTGTTACGGAAATACGTGGTCTCCACTCATAAACTCCATCGCTAGCAGTACGGGTAGAAATGTTTTGGATAAGTTTGTTCCCATCGTACAACTTAATCGAGACATCGCCGTCAAAATTATCCTGCCACAATATTAAATAAGGCTGATCCTTCTTTGGAAGTACTTTCTTCGCTGGCTGACTGATCAAGATTTTTGGTGCAACCTGATTTTTGCTTTTCTTACGGAATCCCAGATAATGAGGTAGGTATCGAAAAGTAGGATTTTCTTGCAGATTAGATAGTTGGGGAACAATAATGTTTCCGTTTTGGGAATTGAATAAATAAGTTGATCTGCCGCCGTCAACAGTAATAATATCTCCTTTGACTCCTAATTTACGTAATAAATCGGCTGCTTCATCCAGAGTTGTTTGGTTCACCGTCATAATCAACAAAAGCTCGTCACCTTTAACACCATCTTTGTTCAAAGTACCGATTATTTGATACTTATTCACTTGGTTTTGGGCTAATACTTTCGCCGGATGATCGCTGTATCGGTAAGTGACGATTGCATTCTTCACTGCTTTTTGGTTAAGAGGCGCACCGCTAACCTGGTTGTAATCTGTAATGTATGCCTGCTTGCTATCCCAGACTAAGGTCTTGAGGCGAATATTACTATAAAATTTATCTTTTGGTTCCTTGATTGGGCCATAAGGACTATTGCCGCCACTGATGACTACACCATTGAGTTTAATTGGAAAGGATAATTGAGTACTAGATTGGTATTGCTCAAAAAAAGAACAATTAATTATTGAGAAAACGTTGTTTGCGTAAAGTTTTTTATATTCGTCTGCAACTTCAGAAAACAACTTATTTTTGAAAAAAGGGCTGTAATGTCCACCTTCTCCTTTATAATATTTACCCTCATTTAGACCCATATTATCTACCTCTCCGGTAATTTGGTCTATCTGCATTTTGCCCAGCTCAATAACTTGTAAATATGCTTCGTTACCATTTGTTAATTGTTTTTTATATAAAGCTGCCCCATCTATAGTTTGGAGAGGCTGATAAGAAGATAGAGGGCTGAAAGTTTGGGCAATCAAAAGGCTACTCAGAATTGGCAGCAAAAAAAGCAATAAATTGATTACAGTATTCATCCGTATTTTATTTAGTTAGAATTGACACTATTAGGTGTAATACCATTTAATGAAAATCTTGATATATATAGATTTACCGTAGGGTAGCACAGCGGTGCTACCCTACCAACATATTTGTATCAACCTTAAAGTTAAATAGTATAAATTTACGCTTACCGAGTTATTCTATAATCGAAATTTGAATGTCAGCTAGCTTTTAAAGCCAAGTTTCGAGTTCAGAAGGTCAACGTTGAAGTTCAAGAAGTCGAAACTTCAGGTGTATAAAGCTTGTGAAATTTGTACAGCTTTGTTATATAAATCAACATGAGGATTAAGCAAACCTACTAAATATCCCATATCTGCAAATACAAACCGCATTAATCTTTTCCTTGTGTACTGAGTTGATGAAGCACTAAAGAAACATTCTTTGTAGTATGATTCTGATTTTGTAATACTAATGGTAAAAGAGATGACGGCTCAATTTGAATACAGCACTCTCAGCCATCCGCAGGATATTCAGCAGCTGATGTATATCCTTGAGCAGTGTTTTATCAGCGGGCTTAGTGGCGAGGAAGCTTACATCAACCTGATTGGTATAAAAAATTTCCGCATTATTCGGGGATTAGAGCAATTAGCTGGTGGATTGGCAACTCTGGATATGGGCCAGTGGTGGGGTGGTCAACGTGTACCAATGACAGGAATCGCCGCAGTGGGCATTGCTCCAGAGTATCGTGGTTCGGGAGCTGCGATCGCTCTCATGCAGCACACCCTCAAAGAACTTTATGCTAGGGGTGTGGCGATTTCCGCTCTTTATCCGGCGGTTCAAACTTTGTACCGAAAAGTAGGTTATGAGCAGGGGGGTAGCTGGTGTATTTGGGAAGTTGCTACTAGGAATATCCAGGTGCGGGAGCAACCCCTACCTTTAGAACCAGTAGTGAGCATTAATCATGAAGTCTTTCATCAGCTATATCAGCAGCAGGCGAAACAAACGCATGGATATTTAGACAGACATCCAGCAATCTGGCAGCGAATAATCCAACCAGATGAGAAAGAAACAGTCTATGCCTATTTTATTGGTACTAAAGACCAGCCCCAAGGCTACATCATCTTTACTCAAGAGCGAACAGAGGATGGTGAAATCCTCTGGGTGAAAGATTGGGTACTGGGCACAGTTGCTGCTACACAAACTTTCTGGTCTTTTCTAGCAAATCATCGCTCTCAAATTCACAAGGTGCGATGGAAGAGTTCTGCGATTGATTCCCTGACATTGCTACTACCAGAGCAAACTGCCAAGATATGGCGTGAGAGTCGTTGGATGCTACGGGTGATAGATGTAGTCAAGGCGCTGGAGGCGCGGGGTTATCCATTGGGAATCGAAACTGAATTGCACCTAGAAATTCAAGATAATTTGCTAACTGGAAATAATGATAAATTCATCCTTTCTGTTGCCAACGGACGTGGTGAAGTCACAAGAGGTGGAAAGGGCGAATTACAGCTAAATATCCGGGAATTGGCACCATTGTATACAAGTTTGTTTACCCCCTACCATTTGCAAATAGCGGGAAAACTTGATGGCACAGAAACGGCTATCATAGCAGCTACGCAAATATTTGCAGGTAGCTCTCCTTGGATGGCTGATTTCTTTTAAGGGGAGTGGGGAAGGTTGGGCCTCCTCTGGGGATAAGGGGTAATGGGGAAGGGATTAAACTGTTGTGCCTCCAGTTTTTACTCAACTCACATCCCCGACGCTCCCCAATCAGCAAAATATAAGTTGGAAACATAATTAATCATTAGATCGTCGTTCCGCTAGATTAGCAATTTCTGTTGTCAATTCATATCATAAACAAGGCTGTCAGCGTTTTTTTGATAAATCATGATTATCTAATCCTAGATAAGTAAGTAGAGATGAATCAATTAAAGTTTGTAGTTGGCGTTTGAGCGAAGATAGCGCCAACTACAAGCTACAAATTTGGATGATCTCTACATTACTTATCATCAAAAAAATAACTTAAGGGAATTTGTGTTTTCTGTCCTGAATTTCAGTATGATTATCAGAAAACAATCTAAGCTCAAGTTGATTAGTTGCTACCTACATAGTTGCATACCTACAATCACAACATGAAATCACATTTACTTGCGATCGGTTTAAGCAGTTTGCTTCTAGTTGCAGGACAAGCTAAAGCCTCACGATTACAGTCTTGGTACTTTGACTCTAAGCAAAACCAATTACACCTAACTACAACTTCTGGAATCCAACCAAAAGCCTTTTTATTAGATAATCCTAATCGATTAATAATTGACTTACCTGGAACTAGTTTTAATTCAGATAGTGTCAAAAAAAGTTTTGGTAATGCGATTAAAGAAATTCGTATCGGAAAACCAGACAGTAAAACAACTCGTTTTGTCGTAGAATTAGCTCCAGGTTATCATATTGCTTCCCGCAATCTATCTATCAAGGGAGATTCTCGTTCCCATTGGATTGTAAAATTCAACTCATTTGACCGCCAAAGCAATAACATTCCTGGGGAAAACAGAGAAGATGTTGCCATAAATTCTACAGATGCCTCAACATTTGCGGGAGTTGTAAATCTTGGCCAAGAAATGAAGGGTATCAGTTCTCAAATTCGCGCATTGTTAGCAACTTATAAAACATTGAATCCAGGAATATTTTTCTTAGATTTAGATACAGGTAACTATATAGATATTAATGGTGAAAAAAGATTTGCTGCTGCCAGTACAATAAAATTTCCCTTGTTAGTAGCTCTTTTTCAAGAAATAGACGCTGGTAGAATTAAACTAACAGATAAATTAGTGATGCGGCGCGATTTAAGGGTTGGTGAAGCCGGAACTATGAAATACAAACCCGTCGGAACTAAATTTAGCGTCCTCCAAACTGCTACCTTGATGATGACGATTAGCGATAATACCGCAACAAATATGGTTCTTGATCGTTTAGGTGGTGCAGCAAAAGTTAACCAACGTTTTCGTAATTGGGGATTGCAAAATACAGCAATTCAGAATTTACTTCCAGACATTCCTGGCAAAAATACAACCAGTTCCAAAGATTTGGTCAGATTGGCGGCGTTAGTTTCTAACAATCGTTTGCTTTCCTCAAATAGCCGCAATCAAGTTTTAGGCATTATGCGCCGTGTCAAAACTAATAGTTTGCTACCAGCTGGTATTGGTAAAGGAGCTAGGATCGCCCACAAAACTGGTACATTGAGATTTATCATTGGTGATGCGGGTATTATTGAAATGCCTAACGGTAAAAGCTATTTAGCAGGTGTTTTGGTGCAAAGACCAAACCACGATCGCAGAGCTGGAGATTTTGTCCGTGAAGTTTCTCGCAGAGTCTACAATTACCTAAACCAAGCCAGAGTTAGCAATATAGAACCGAACTCCAGCGATGCCTCCGGCGGGCTACGCCTACCCACTCGTTAGCAATCAGGAGTGGGAAGTGGGGAGTTAAAAGTTTTTCTTCATCTCCCTTACCCCACGCCTGAGTTACCTTGCTACTTAACTTAAGAAATTTGGGGTACCACTACCACCATTCTTACCAACAGCAGGAATTTCCAGTAGGCTATCTGTGGCCTTGCCAGTACTATCATTGGTAACGGATGTAGAATTACCTGGATGTCCATTGGGAATGAAAAGTTGCGGATGATCAAAGGGCGCTTTGTCATAAAGAACTCGCTCATCGGTAAGTCCTTTCATAAAGGCTACCAAGTCATCTTTTTCAGTTTCGGTTAATCCCAACGGGGCGAGGGCGCTTTGTTGGCGGAAATCTCCACCACGATTATAGAAGTCCACCACTTGCAGCAGAGTCAAATAGCCACCATTGTGAAAATAAGGGGCGGTGAGTTCTATGTTGCGTAATCCGGGAGTCTTAAAGCTTCCATCCGCAACTATTCTGTCATTTGAACTAACTGTAATATTCGGGTTTGAATCGAGAAGTTGTGGGAATTTACCCAAAGCAGCGACTCGTGACTCTGAAAGCGGGTTACCGAATGGGTCTTGACCACCAACACCAGTATCTTCTAGGGTGGGTCTAACACCGATATTGAAGAAGCCACTGTCAAAGACAATTCTTTGATTGGGGATGTTTATGGTTGCCAGTCGTTGGTTCTGTATATTGGTAACCGAGGCGTTGGTGAGTTCTAATCCACCGTGACAACCGATACACCGAGCCTTACCCTCGAATAGTTGTTTCCCTCGTTGCTGCTGCTCGGTTAGGGCGGTGGTGTTTCCTTCCAAGAAGCGATCGTAGGGTGTATTATCGGAAATGAGTGTAGATTCGTACAACTGAACTGCAAGCCCAAAGAATAGTGAGAAGTTGTACTCCATCAATGTGTACTCATTAGTCTGCAAAGAGCGATCGGGCTTTTTGACAAAAGTCCGTCTACCTTCAGCATCAACTTGGATGAGTCGATTCGACTTCCACCACTCCGATTTGAAGGCATCTTTAATCATCTGCTCATAGGTTCTATCTTTGAGTCCGGGTTTGGGCGATCTACTATCTGCACCTAAAACACTGTCTTGTGGATGCACAACCTGTTTACCTAGCGGTCTAAGAGGTAATAACTTTTTCGCAAGTTTGCGGGGGAGCTTTTTACCCTTAGCAGCGCTAAGAGATTTTTTGTCAATTCGCCCGAACTTATCACCAATTTCTTCAAAGGTGCGACCATCAGCAGAGGACTCAAAGGAACTGAGTGGTGGGCCGACCGCCTGAGAAGCCAAAGACGAGTTCTTCAGGCTGATTTTCACAAATTCTAGTTGATTTGGATTTTCTGCTTTGACGACAGCAGCGTTAGGGTCTCTTAAACCGAAAGGATTCACCCCATTAAAGATATCCTGCGCCCTTCCATCCCAGAAGTTGCGAAAGTTGAATGCTGTATTAATCACGGTTGGGGTATTACGCGGCTCGACGCGGCGTACATTAATGCCTCCCACGTTAAATACCGGATCTGGCTCGTTTTTTACTTGGTCTTCCGCACTACCAGGTTTGACATCAATAAACTTAGTGTTGAAGACCCCCTGAGATGAACTGACATCGTTACGGTCAGATATAACGGTCGTAGGATCATTTGGGTTCGACACCTTGTGGAAGGGAAAATCTTCTGGTTTGAGTTGGTAGTTGGGTGCGCCGCCTACATCAAAAACTGTATCCGGGTTCTCTGTACCATCAGGGTTAATCCGCAAAAGTCCAGGAGCAATCTGATTTTTGGATCTATTGTCGGCTCCAGCATGGAAGTGACAACTAGCACAGGCGGTCACTCCGTCGCTCCCAATCTGCATATCCCAAAAAAGAGTTTTTCCTAACTTGATGGCAGCTACTTTGTCTTTTACGAAGTCTCCAAGATTGTCAGGCTCAGGAACTGATATGCTCTTGAGCGAAGTTAGAGGCGGCGGCGTAACCTGGGCTGATACAGTATTTCCAGCTATTACTGCTGTCATAATAATCGCAGCAATTGTTATAGCCCTTGAAATTCTTGATCTCAAATAGTTAAGCTTGCCATATCTGAATCTCCACTCTTGGCGCTTTATTTTTGTCGCCAAAGATTTGAGCAAAAATCGACCTTTTGAGGTCAGTAGCAAGTAAATTGATAAGCTAGTAATAAAGATTACTAAGCTTATTATGGGTATAATTCCCATAGCTTTTTGTAATAAAATAACACCGAAACAAATTATACGTTTACAAGGAAGTTTGAAATGTAATATTCATGTAAAGTAATTACGCAAATTACGAATTTTATGTGAACAAAAATGCCATAGGGCTACCAAAAAATTTGATTCAAATCTCTGTCGAAGTGATGCATCGTATGGAGTCTGGGTTTGAGGTTTTACCTAAACGTTGGGTAGTAGAGCGCACCTTCGGATGGTTTAATCAGTATCGTCGTCTTAGCAAGGATTATGAGCATCTTCCTGAAATGAGTGAGCCTGCTATATATGCTGTTATGACTCGAATTATGCTCCGTCGGCTAGCTGTCTAAATATTTACTTTATAAATGGTTTCTTAGAATATTTTTTAGAAGTTAATATTAAAAATTTTAATACGAATTAAAAAAAAAATTATCAAAAAATTAGCTTTAGAAGCTTAAAATAATCAGAAACTTAAACTAGAAATATCCAGTAATTTTTAAAGTTATAATTTTCTGTTATGATCAAAAGTCCTCTACGATATCCTGGTGGTAAGTCAAAAGCAATTAATCAGATAGTCGAATACTTACCAGAGAGCTTTTCAGAAGTTCGAGAACCTTTTGTGGGTGGTGGTTCTGTTTTTATTTATTTAAAGCAAAATTTTCCTCATATCAAGATTTGGATTAATGATTTAAACCGCGAACTCTTCTTATTCTGGAAATTTGCTCAATCTGATATAGGTCAGTTAGTTAAAGAAATTCGACATATTAAAGTCAAACATACAGATGGTAAATTACTTTTCACAGAACTAACTAGTGTAGATGTCAATAATTTATCTGATTTAGAAAGAGCAGTTCGCTTTTTCGTACTCAATAGAATTACTTTTTCAGGAACTGTAGAATCCGGTGGTTTTTCTCAACAAGCTTTCCATAAACGCTTTACTGATTCTTCAATAGAACGACTAGAAAAGTTAGAATATATTTTGGACAAAAATGTGCAAATTACTAATTTGGATTACAGCCACCTATTAAAATCAAAAGGAGAAGATGTATTTTTATTTTTAGATCCACCATATTTTAGTGCTACAAAATCAAAGCTATATGGTAAAGATGGTGACTTGCACACCTCTTTTGAGCATCATAGATTTGCTGAACTTTTGCAACAATGTCATCATCGCTGGCTAATTACCTACGATGACTCACCCCAAATTAGAGAAAATTTTCAGTGGGCTAATATCTCAGCATGGGAATTGCAGTATGGCATGAATAACTATAAGCAGAGTGGTGCAGCTAAAGGAAAAGAGTTATTCATTACTAATTACGAAGTTAAACTTTATTTGGATAAAAAAGCAGAAAATCAGAACCTTGTTAATCCAGCTTTGCAATTAAGCCTTGAGATTTAAACCTAACTTTGATCGCTTCCAATTTTCCGGTAGGATAACCCCATAGCTCTCAATATAGCTACAACATACAAACCTTAGCTATGACAACTTCCCCAATCCCTGCTCAAGAATCCTCTGCTAGCTGGTATGTCCTGCTGCAACAATTAATAGATGGCCAATCCTTGTCCCGTACTCAAGCTGCTGAATTGATGCAAGGTTGGCTCAGTGAAGCGGTTCCCCCAGAGTTATCAGGGGCTATTTTAACAGCGCTGAACTTTAAAGGCGTTTCTGCCGACGAGTTGACCGGCATGGCTGAAGTATTACAATCTCAATGTTCCCCACTCAGCACTGACAACTCAGCACTGGCTCAACGCCTCGCTACCGCTAACAGCACTGTAATAGATACCTGTGGCACTGGTGGAGATGGATCATCAACCTTTAATATTTCTACAGCGGTTGCTTTTGTTGCGGCAGCCTATGGTGTACCTGTCGCCAAACACGGCAATCGTTCAGCGTCAAGTCTCACGGGAAGTGCAGATGTCTTGGAAGCCTTGGGTGTAAACTTGAGTGCCTCTAGTGAAAAGGTGCAAGCAGCACTACAAGAAGTTGGGATCACTTTCTTGTTTGCCCCTGGTTGGCATCCAGCACTCAAGGCTGTTGCCCAATTGCGACGGACTCTTAGGGTGCGAACGGTGTTTAATTTGCTTGGGCCGTTAGTAAATCCCTTGCGTCCAACTGGGCAGGTAGTGGGCTTATTTACTCCCAAACTTTTGGCAACTGTTGCCCAAGCTTTACAGAATTTGGGCAAAGAAAAGGCGATTGTGTTGCACGGGCGAGAAAAACTTGATGAGGCTGGGTTAGGGGATTTAACCGACTTGGCGGTGTTATCAGATGGAGGAGTGCAGTTAACTACCATTAATCCCCTAGATTTGGATTTAACGCCTGCTCCCATCGGTATGCTTCGGGGTGGCGATGTCCAAGAGAATGCGCAGATTCTCAAGGCTGTACTCCAAGGTAAGGGAAATCAGGCACAACAGGATGCAGTAGCGTTGAATGCGTCGTTGGCGCTGCAAGTAGCGGGTAAGATCGCATTCCTCGATCATGCCCAAGGGATTAAAATCGCTAAGGATATCCTACAAAGTGGGGCAGCTTGGACGAAGTTGGAGCAGTTAGTTGAGTTTCTGGGGAATTGATTTGCGATCGCAATTGCGGGCGAAACTCTACTACATTACGTTTGATGGTGACATCGTAGTTGCCAAAAAAGTCATGTCCTAGAAGTCCAGTTTCTAGTTCCGCACCTGCGATCGCTACTGGTACTTTATTCACTATTACCCCACCAAGTGCCATCGAATTAACATAACCCACAGGAAATTCTACAGCTCTTGAACTAGCGGTATTTGCCTTAGCTTTTCCCACTGGCACTATTCCTAAGGTATTTGCCATCTCTTGGGTGATTACAGTGCCACTGGCTCCCGTATCCACAATCATCTCAAATTGTCGCTGGCCATTAAAGGTAACTTCGACAATTGGCGTTCCACCAAGTCGCCTCTTAATCGGGGCTGTAAACACTTCCTGATCTGGAATCACCACTGCTGATGAAGGCAAACCTTGCTCTGTTGGTAACGGTTTGATTTCTTGTGGAGGCAAGGTAGACTTTGGTGTGATTTCTGTTTGGGGAACAACCACTACTATCCTCTTCGGTTCGGCAACGCGCACAGGGCGAGGATTAGCTTGCTGTTGGGCGTATTTAATTTGGCGACGATATTCGGTGATTTTGGTTTGAGCGATCGCAAATTCTGGGCTTTGTCGCCGGACTCTTTGCATCAGCGCGATCGCATCCTGGTACTGATTCGCCACCAAAGTCCAATCACTTGGGGATTGAGCAGATTGGCTGATAGTCCAAGCGCCAACAGCTCTATCCAGCCCCATCTCAAAAAGGCTTGGTTCACTTTCAGACGGCTCTAGGGGTTGTGCCTCTGGGGTAACTGCTGGTGTTGCTGGTGTTACTGGTTTGACGACAGGCTGTACTGATGCCAGCTCCCCAATTGGCACGGGTTGCTCATTGCTACCAGTCGCAGTGTTCCGTTTGTCTTCACTACAGGCAACACACAAAACCGCTAGAGCGCTTGATACAAAAATTAGGGTTGCACGGGATAAAAAAGACTGAAGCATAATTAATTTTAACTGCCCAAGCTTTGCCAAATCCACTCCCGCTACTTTAATTCCCTTTTAATTTTAATTAACTATCCTAAAAACTCCCAATTGCTCAACTCATGGGATAATTAACAATCGCAGTATTGGGGAATGAAGGATAAAAAGCAGGGGGGACAATTGATTAATGCCCCATGCCCAATACTCCATGCCCAATGCCCCATGCCCAATCCATAATCTATCGCCTATGTCCCTGTCTGACGCAATACCTGCTTTACTTGTCCTGGCAGATGGAACCACTTATCGCGGTTGGTCTTTCGGTGCTACGGGAACCGCGATCGGAGAAGTGGTGTTCAATACTGGCATGACCGGCTACCAAGAAGTATTAACAGACCCAAGTTACTGCGGTCAAATTGTCATTTTTACCTATCCTGAATTAGGCAATACTGGTGTCAATCCTGAAGATGAGGAATCAGACGGGCCCCAGGTTAGAGGTGCGATCGCTCGGAATATTTGTCAGCGACCGAGTAATTGGCGATCGACACAATCCTTACCAGACTACCTTAAACAAAACCAAGTACCAGGGATTTACGGCATCGATACCCGTGCCCTCACTCGCAAAATTCGGATGTTTGGAGCCATGAACGGTGGCATTTCCACAGCCATTCTCGATGAGGCGGAATTGCTAGAGCAGGTACAGGCGGCTCCCAACATGGCGGGATTGAATCTGGTTCGGGAAGTCACCACCGCAAAGGCTTATGAATGGACAGATCCCACAATTCCAGCTTGGGAATTCAACTCTGAAGCTGCGGAAAATCTTGGAGAACCCTTTACCGTTGTTGCCCTTGACTTTGGTGTAAAACGCAATATTTTGCGTCGCTTAACAAGTTATGGTTGTCGGGTGATTGTTGTACCTGCTGATACGCCACCAGAGGAAATCCTCAACTACAATCCAGATGGTGTGTTTCTTTCTAATGGGCCTGGCGACCCTGCTGCTGTCACCGAAGGGATTGCAACTGCCAAAGCGCTTCTGTTAAGTGAAAAACCCATCTTTGGTATTTGTATGGGGCATCAAATTTTAGGTCATGCACTAGGGGCAGAAACCTATAAACTCAAATTTGGTCACCGTGGTTTAAATCAGCCTGCCGGCTTACAACAACGGGTAGAAATTACCAGCCAAAACCATAGTTTTGCTATTGACCCAGATTCTTTACCTACGGCAGTTGTGGAAATCAGCCACCTGAACCTAAACGATCGCACCGTTGCTGGGGTACGTCACAAATCTCTACCTGTGTTCTCCGTACAGTATCACCCAGAAGCCAGTCCTGGCCCTCACGATGCTGATTACTTGTTTGAGCAATTTGTTCAAGCCATGCGAACAGCACGTCAAGCCGTGGTAGCTGAGGTGAGTTAAAAATAGGAAACAGGGAATAGGGAATATGGAAACAGGAAGGGGTTTTTCCAATGCCCAATCCCCAATACCCTATCCCAGCAGATTGTAGACAACTTGCTCAAAAACCATCTATACTTGAGCGTTCACTTTAACTCATGAGGAGGGAATTATTGCTGAGCCACTGAATCTAACCGTTAGCCTGAGGGGCACTCGTGAAGTCCGGGATAACTGTCAGCTATTCCGCCTCACAGGTTTGTTAGATGCCTTTTCTGAACCGACATTTCGCAAGGTGCTTGGCAGCAAGATTGACGAGGGCCCTAAGCACATTATTTTGGATCTCTCACAAATCGACTTTGTTGATAGCTCTGGCTTGGGTGCTCTGGTACAGCTAGCCAAGCAGGCTCAAACTGCTGAGGGCACTTTGCAAATTGTCACGAATGCCCGCGTAACTCAAACGGTCAAGCTTGTTCGCCTAGAGAAGTTTCTCTCCCTGCAAAAATCAGTTGAAGAAGCTCTAGAAAACGTCAAGTAGTCTTGATTGCTCGACCTGAGAGATCAATTTGGCTATCCAGATTCAACATCGGATAGCTTAATTTTTAAAACTTCTGGCAGAAAACCTCTCTCCTTGTGGGAGAGGCACGAAGCCAGTTGAGCTATTATGTTTAAAGTTAAGCAATAACTAAAGATATAGACACCCAGTTATTGGGTATGTAATTGTTGAGTTATTATCGGATAAACAATCAAGTCTGAAAAAGTTGTACGAAATACAAAGCTAGCAGATTTGTCTATATGTAAACTTGACTTGATACTGTATAGTTAAAAATTGTCGCTTGCTAAGTAAGCATGAAAATGCGATCAAGTAACAGGGTGAGTTTGATGTCAGAATTTTACCCTATCTTAGCTACAGACCACAAGTAGGCGAAATTTGGTTTATGGGCGTTGACATCAGGGTGATCTAAAATGCCAAGTTTCAATCAAAAAGATAGAATTAGTAAGTGTTTCTGATAGTATTGATTATGCTAAGTATAGTATTATGGCTTACTTCAGAAAAATCAGTCTTTGCAAAGAATGCCTGCCAAATGTAGCCCGTCAAGGAATGATTTATTTGTGAAGTCACAGGAGGAAGAGCTATTAGATGGACAAGATGTAACTCCCAAACAGAGTTTATCTTGGACTCAAGCACTCTTGGCAACCACAGCCCCATTCCAACAGATTTCCCTCTCACAAGTGCAAAAAATTTCTCCTACTGCTTTAGCATATTTGGGGGATGCAATTTATGAGTTGTATGTTAGGATGTTCTATCTGCTGCCATTGCAGCGGTCAGGAATTTACCATCGTCTGGTAGTGGAGCAGGTAAGAGCGGAAACACAAGCGCTACATTTGCGATCGCTGATTCCTTATCTAAAGGACACCGAATTAGAAATTGTCCGACGGGGTAGAAACGCCGCTACAGGACGCCCTAAGCGACTTAATCCCGAAATTTATCAACAGGCAACTAGTCTAGAAACCTTAATTGGCTACTTATATCTCACCGATTACCAGCGTCTAAACGAACTGTTGCAAATGCTTCATGTAGAAAAAGAGTGAGAACTCAATTTCACAGTAGCCACAGCAGTAGATTAAGTTCAAGAAATTGAGGTAATCGGGATTATCAACCATTCGCTATATCTATAACTCAAATGCAGAATAAACCAAGAAAAGTCAAAACTTCTAACGAACCCAATCGTGGGCAACCCGTAAAAATTCAGGGTAAGCGTATTATTACTAATCCCACTCGCAATCCTAGAAAAATAGATAGCAATCCCGTCTCTGTTGCTAATCCCACTCGCAATCCTAGGAAAATAGATAGCAACCCTACTCGCAATCCCAGGAAAATAGATAGCAACCCCATTTCTGGCAACTCCCGCCAACGAAATAGCAACTTCTCCCAGCCGTCTGTATCTACACAACCGATAGAAGAAGATAACGATCTCATCTACGGTCGTCATCCAGTATTGAGTGCGTTGCAAAATCAGCGCAATCTCAACCGTCTTTGGATTACTACCCGTCTGCGCTACGATCCCAGCTTTCACCATTTTCTGCTGCAAGCGAAGGAGAATGGCACAGTTATTGATGAGGTTGAACCCAAGCGTTTAGACTATCTCACCAACGGGGCCAATCATCAAGGTGTGGCTGCACAAATTGCTCCCTACGCCTACATCGAATTGCCCGATCTCATTGAGCAAGCAAAAGCTGTAACCGATCCGGTAATTGTAGTGGCTGATGGAATTACTGATCCCCACAACTTGGGAGCAATTATTCGCACCGCCGAAGCAATAGGCGCTCAAGGATTGGTGATTCCTCAAAGAAGGGCATCTGGGATCACTTCCACTGTGATGAAAGTGGCAGCAGGCGCTTTAGAAAATTTTGCTGTAGCTAGAGTTGTCAACCTCAGCCGCGCCTTAGAAGAATTAAAAGAAGCTGGCTTTTGGATTTATGGCACTGCTGCAAGTGGAAGCGAACCTGTGCATACAGTAAATTTCACTGGGCCAATCGTTTTGGTAATCGGCTCAGAAGGTGAAGGTCTGAGTATGTTAACTCAACGCTCCTGTGATTTCTTAGTATCGATTCCTCTTCAAGGTAAGACTCCCAGCCTCAATGCTTCTGTAGCAGCGGGTATGACACTTTATGAAATTTATCGCCAGCGATCGCTAAATACGCTGCACCTAGATAAATTACAAAAAATCTCTTTGAAAAAATAACAGTAACAGAGTATAAAGAAATGTAAAAGATAATAAAGCAACATATCGTTTAACACCCTGTAGACGTTTATAAATTGGCGAAAACCATGAAAACCATTTGGCATAACCTTAAGGAAGTGTTAATTAACACATTCGACTCCATCGGCTTGGCTTGGTGGGTAGAGATTGTGACGCAAAATCCCCGTTGCACGTACTATTTCGGGCCATTTCTAAGTTCTTCTGATGCAAGATTGTCAAGCATTGGATATATAGAAGATTTGGAGATCGAAGGAGCGCAGGGAATTTCTGTGAATGTCAAGCGCTGTAAACCTAATACCTTAACAATCGCCGAAGACTTGGGGGAAAGATTTGACCGCAAAGTACAGCCTGCCTTTGGCGGTCAAATTTAAGTTAAGTTAGGCCAGAGAATGAACAGGACGCTCTGATGCGGGGACGCAAAGACACGGAGATACAGAGAATTCTTTTACCGCGTTATTGCGTCTTTTTCACTCACCGCGTCACCACATCTTCACTCTCCATTTCTTGTTCGTCAATAGTCAAAATTTTTTAAATATTGGACTATTGACTACCAATTACCTGCGGATGTTCTTCCAGCCAATGGTCAATGTCATTCAGCACCTGCTGGGGGACTTCCCACGGAAAAAGATGGGCGGTGTTGGCATAGCACTGCCACTTAGAATTGTTGAGGTGTTGAGCAGTTTGTAAGCTGGAATCAGATGTGATGTGGCGGTCTTGGTCACCAGCAAGTACTAAACTAGGACATTGTATTTGTGGCAAATCTAGAAGTCGGTTGTATCCCGATTGAATTGCACTATAAAGGGCGCGAGTAGCAGCAGGAGAGGTCTGCAAATAAGCTGGTACCGCTTCAGTGGCAATGTAGTTATAAGTAGTTGATGTATGTTGTTGGATTAGGTAGCGGAAAAGCGATCGCTTGCCAAAAGTTTCAATATTCCATTGCCAACTCGGTTTTATATAGTTTATTAGAGCAGCAACGCCAGTATATAAATTATCCTGCCAAGTGATAGGAGGATGACTGCCACGGGGTTTTGCGGCTGTCGCCACCAAAATCAGCCCTGTAATGCGCTCTGGCAAACGTAATGCCAGTTCCATTGCCAGAATGCCCCCAAGTGACCATCCCAATACAAGGCACTTTTCAATCTCAAGGCGGTCTAACAGCGCTTCTAAATCAGTCAAATGGTCATTCATATCAAAATTGCCATTCCAGCGACTTTTGCCGTACCCACGTAAATCAGGGGCAAAAGTTTTATAACGTTTTGATAAATGATTGGTAAAGACAGAAAGACTACGACCAGTACCAGGATGACCGTGTAGGCCAAGAATGGGGAATCCTTGACCTTGGATGTAAACATTGAGACGTGCAGCAGGTGTAGTATAGCGATCGCTCATTACTTGTTGTTCTCCTGTCTAGCGATCGCTTCAGCACTTTCTGCTGTCCGCTGTAAAATTGCCTCAATTCGATTTGGCCTTTCTGTCATAGTAGTTCGTTATATTATTTTTCTAATCGTGTTATACGGCTAGCTGCCAAGCATTGCAGTGTTCGATTACAGTTCAAATTGCTACATACAGTATTCAGATATGAGGAAGTTTGATATCCAAAAAAGGGGAATTAATATCTAAAAGCCAATTTTCATCTACAAATTCTAGATTTTCATCATAGATAAGAAGCAACTCACCAATTCTTTGAGTGTTATGAATTGACTGAGCTATAGCATCAATATCAGAGACTGTGAAAACAAACTTTAGCTTTAGAAAGCCTTTTTTGTCAGTAAAGCCAATAGAACAGTTATTGGGTAGAGCTACCATTTAATTTACTGTTGATGGCAATTTTACACATTGTGGTCAAATGTATTCAAATTAAACCCTTTAACTTATTACACTTTTAAGAAATCGGTTCAAAAACCATTTGGGGAATTAACACTTCATCTTGTAATTGCCCAATACCTAAAAAGCGAGTCTCTTCATCATAAACTCGAACTATTTCAGGAACATCGAAAGTTAGAGAAATCCGCTGACCTTGACACCATTTTTGAGCAGATCCTGCTGGTAAAGTAACAGATGACAAATGTTGTAAAGCTGCATCTGGGGAAATCGGTTGAAATGTATCGGCTTGTAGTTTAGTTTCTAAGTCGCTCAACGTGAGACTATCTGTTAAATCGAAACCACTGCTTTGAGTGCGAATCAAAGCGGCAAGAGTGCCACCAGTTTCTAAAATTGCACCTAAATCACGAGCGATCGCTCTAATATATGTACCAGAACCACAAGCGATCGCCACATCTAATTCGGGAAATTCTCCTTCTCTCCAGTCCAAAATATCTATCTGAAAAACTTCCACTGTTCGCACTGGAACTTCCACCATTTTACCTTGGCGTGCTAAGTCGTAGAGACGTTTACCATCCACTTGAATTGCACTGTAACTAGGTGGTATTTGCTCAATCTTGCCTTCAAATTGTGGTAACGCAGTTTTCACCTGTGCCAAACTCAATCCAGCACAAGGTTGAGAAGTGATGACTTCACCTTGCAAATCATCTGTTGTAGTACGCACACCCAGCCGAATAGTGGCTTTGTAAGCTTTGTTTCCTGGCAGATACTGCAATAATCTTGTGGCTTTACCAAGCGCGATTGGTAACACCCCAGTAGCTGCTGGATCTAAGGTTCCCGCATGTCCTACACGTTTGAGGCGCAACAATTTTCGCACCCGCGCTACGCAGTCGTGGGAAGTCCAGTCAAATGGTTTGTTTAAGTTGAGAAAACCTTGCACAGTGGAATTTTATAAGTTTGACAATAGGCATTCTTTTATATTGCCTTAATGGGGAAACAAACAGCCTGGTTAATCCAATATAGATTCCGGCGATTGCAAAATGGTTTCATCAGGAGTAAGGTTGACTAGTTCAGCACTGGTGTCCCATAGTTCTACAGCTTTCTTTCGATCATAGGATTCATCAGAAGATGAAACTTGCCGCAGACCAACAAAATATTTGCCTGTTACTCCTGCCAATTCATGGTCAAGAATCAGTTTGGCAAGGTCTTTCCCAGATTTGTTAGTGGTATTTACGTATGGCGCAAAGAGACGGAATCCTGGCAAAAGAAAAGTCCATGCGAAACGCTTGATTAAGTCATAGTCACGGATTATTCCTGTACCTGGCATGAGTCCAGGATCGAAGGTATTCACCGTAATCGGGTGCTGCTGGTTACTGTATCCCTGAGACTGGAGGCGATGCGATAATTCATAGGCGCATAAAATATTACAAAGTTTTGAGGTAGTATAGCGTTGCCTGCCAATTGTATAAGCATCTTCCTCTTCTTGAGTGGAAGCTAAATCAGGAAATGCAAGCAACCAAGCATTGCGATAGTCAGGAGAAGGCATACTAAGAGTTTGATTTGGCTTATCATTGGGGAAATGTGTCCCGCTGGTGACAAATAGAATTCGGGCTGGAGAAACTAAGTGCTGAAGTAAGAGATTGACCAGTAAAAAATGTCCAAGGTGGTTGACTCCAAAGGTAGTTTCAAAACCATCCTGGGTGTAAGTTGTGCCTGTTACAACTTGTGTACCTGCATTACACACGATCGCACGCAAGGGAGGGCGCTTACCTACTGCAAAGTCTTTGACAAAGGTGCGGATAGAGGTTAACGATGCAAGATCCAACAACAATGCTTCGATAGACTTGTTACCTGTCTGGGCTATCAATCGTTTTGCCGACAAAGCTGCTTGCTTTTGGTTGCGGCTAGCAATAATCACATGGGAGTTTGGGTCTAATGTTGCGATCGCTTTCGCACAATAATAGCCTAATCCTTTATTCCCTCCTGTGATTATCACAGTTTTATCTGATTTGCTCGTTTGAGTTTGCATATTTATTCCTTTAAAGTTTGTTAGTTAGTAACATCGACAAAAAAATATAAACTAAGTATTTAGGAGTTAGGAACACAGGAAAATTATTTATCTAGAGCGAATAGTATCAAATGAGTATCCTAAAATAAACTCATATGAAACAAGGTTTATATATTGTTAAAATTCCCTATTTTTAATTAGGGGCGCACAGATGCGTTCCCCTAGGAGGATATATGTTCATCTGTGGTTAATTATTTTTTCTGTACCTTATCTGTGCGGAATCTTGGTAAGCGCGATACTTTGACTATTACAAAAATGTGGGTAATGACAAGTTTTTAAACATAGTGATTAACTGATAACCAACTGCTACCGATCAAGTTAATGATGGGGATAGTTGACCTATTGGGGATAACTTCGGTAAACTGACTGTAACTTTAGTTCCTTGTCCCACTTCACTAGACAAGGTAATATCACCACCATGTAACTCGACACAAGCTTTAGCGATCGCAAGCCCTAAGCCTGTACCGGGAATTGTGTCAACGTTACTTCCACGACTGAACGATTGAAACAAATTTTCTTGATCTGCCATTGGGATACCAATTCCCTGATCTTTGATAGAAAAGATTACTTGTGATTCTTTACCGATGAGGTGGAATTCTACAGTACCTCCATCTGGAGAATACTTAATTGCATTGGATATTAAGTTAATAAAAATTTGCTGCAAAAGCCCGCGATCGCCCCAAAAGCCTTGATTATTCCCACTAATTTGAAAAATCAATTTGTGGCGATCGCCTGCTGTTTCTCGCTCTTGTTCTATGAGTTCAGAAAAAAATTGCAGTAAATCGAGTAGGATTGGCTTAAATTTTGGTTTTTCCAGTTCAAATTGGTTAACCAGAAGCATGTTATCCACGAGTTTGGACATATACCTTGCTTTCTGTTCAATTATTCCCAAAAACCTTTGTTGTTTAGATTCATCCAGTTGCTGGCTATGTTTTACCAAAGTTGATGCAGCAGCAAGAATTGAAGTTAGCGGCGTTCGATACTCATGGGAAACCGTTGCAATGATTTGAGATTTAAATGTATTGAGTTGCTTTTCTTTAGCAAGTGCTGCTTGAGTTTGGGCTAGCAATTCAGCTTGTTGGATGGCGATCGCTAGTTGCACCGAAACTTCATTGAGCATTTGGGCATCATCAGTTTGCCACTGTCGTTCCCCGGAATTCTGGTGAGCAATCAACAAGCCCCAAAGCTTGGGGGTTGGGTTCCCATTGTTGCTCAGATTAATGGGAACTACTAAATTTGCCTTAGTATTAAATTGCTCTTTCAGGCTGACACAATTACACAAGCCAAGCTCATAGATATAAGGGGGAGAATGAGTCATTAATTTACCTCTTTCCTTCCTCTGCTCCCTGCTCCCTGCTCCCTGCTCCCCCGCTTCTTCCCGTGTCCCGACGCGATCGCACAATGCTACAGTGCGGTATGACTCAACTGAGGAGGCAACTATTTTACCGTCAGTATCTGGGGCGAACTGATATACTATCACGCGATCGCACTTCAGAAGTTGCTGTACCTCAGCTACAGCTGTATTCAAAATTTGCTCTAGGTTAAGAGACTGGCGAATTCTTAGAGCAGTCGTGGCAATCAGGCGTTGGCGCTCTTGAGTTTTGCTGAGTTGGGCTTGCAAGCACGATTGCTTGATGGCGTTGCGAACTGCTAGTTGCAGTACATCCTGTGTCAGATTTTGCTTGACTAAATAATCCAACGCACCCCGTTTCATTGCTTGCACAGCTATCTCTTCATCACCACGCCCTGTCAACATAATCACAGGGACAGAAGTCTCAAATATCTCCTGCTGCATCTGATCGAAGAGTTCTAACCCACTCATATCAGGTAGGCAAAAATCCAGCAGAATCACATCGCAGCGCATTTTTTGGCACAAAGCAAGTGCTTCTTCTGCACAGTCTACCTCAAAAATCTGGTATGACTGGTGCGGATCTTTCAAAAGATATCGGCGATAGATTTTCCGATCTGCTGCACAATCATCGATGATGAGTAGCGTCCATGTGTCCAACATAATAAGTATGAGGATCGGGGAGCCATGTAGATCCCTTTTATCCAGATTGCGTTTTTATTGCATAATTCTAAAAATAATATAAAATAAGTGTAAATAAAATCTAAATTCTTTAGTAATTCTAAAGCCATACTAAATAGTCGGCATAACAGGAAAATGGGGAAAATGCATCTAAAAGAGACAAGCAGACACAGTGACTCAAAGAGGAAAATGTCGCTGTGCCCTCTGAGCCGTCTCTTTTGTTATCCTTTTTTCCCTACTGTCTCATCAACAGAGAATAAACAAATTAATCCAAGACTGGCGGCATATTGGCCTCAAGCCAATAGTCTACAAATGCTTGAATCGTCTTTTTTAGTTCCTGAGCATCCATCGGCTTTACCAGATATCCATTTGCGCCCTTTCGGTAGCACAATTCAATATCCTTGGGGTTAGATGATGTGGTAAAAACAACGATGGGGATTTCCTTGAAACTCTTGTCTTGCTTGAGCCGATCTAAAATGTCACGGCCATCAATACCTGGCAAATTCAGATCGAGCAAGATAACAGAGGGTCTTAGTGCTACTTGAGAGTTGCGTAAGGCTTCGCTTCCTTGTTGATAGAGGAAGTCTAAAACCTCATCCCCATTAGTACAACGATGTATGGGGTTCTGGACGGACATGCGCCGCATCAGACGTTGTAGCATCCGAAAATCTTCATTGCTGTCCTCAACAACGAGCAGAGGTTCATGAAGTTTTTTTGTCATTCGTGGTCTTAAAAGAACTTAACAAAAATACATATTTGGTTATTATATTAAACTATTCCAGCGTAAAATAAAAAATTGAGCCAACACCGACGGTAGATTCAACCCAAATTTGACCGTTATGAAGCTCAACAATCTTCTTAACAATAGCTAGTCCTGCACCTGCTCCTCCACCGTACTTTTCCTGGGAGTGGAGTCGCTTAAATAGTCGAAAGATGGTTTCTAGGTGATGCTGGGGAATTCCAATACCGTTATCTCGGATATAAAAGATTGGGGATTGGGGATTGGGGATTGGGCATGGAAAAGAGGCAGAGGGGCGGGGTGCGGGGGGCAGAGGGGAAAATTCTCCCTTGCTCCCTGCCCCCTGCTCCTCTTCTTGAGGAAGGTAGCCAATCTCAACCCATTGCTCTGGCTTATCGTTGTATTTAAAGGCATTGCCCAGAAGATTACTAAAGACTTCATTAACGAGAACTCGGTCACACTGAACTGTTGGTAAAGGCCGGGGAATGCGAATATTCACAAGCCCAGAGTCTTGGCGACTAGCACGAAAGACTTCAATCACTTGGGTAACCAATTCGTTGAGGTCAGTTTCTTGCTCTCGCAGTTGTGCTTGTCCTAACTGTGAAAGTCGCAGCAGAGCATTAATGAGAGTTTCCATGCGTACAGACAAGGAAACTACTGTTTGCAAGCACTCAATTCCCTCATCATCTAATACTTGGGCATAGTCTTCTAGCAGCACCGTCGAGAAGTTATAAATTCCTCGCAAAGGCTCTTTGAGGTCATGGGAAGCGGCGTAGGCAAAGGAGGCTAATTCCCGGTTGCTGCGCTCTAACTCCAGGTTGATTTTAGCTAGCTCATCCGCCTTAGATAGTACAATACCAACGATCGCATTACTCAGAGCGATCGCACTCTCAAGTTCACAAGTTTCCCAAGGTAGAGAAGTTAATCTAACCGTTTCTTGCCATTGTTCAAAGGATTTTCGTGGAGATAGGGTAAAGCTACCATCTGTCTGAGCTTGAATGGATTCGTTAGGATTACCTGCCCAGTTTACTGTTTGGATAACTTCAGGGCGGAACCAAAGAATATAATAACGCCGGACTTTAGAAATCCGCAGTAGCAGCAAGCCACTGGCGGTATCTTTAAAGATGAGCGCCTCTGGGTAAAGCTTCGGCAGAGAATCGGTGAAAAACAGATTGTCACTAACTTGGGTATCCGCCCATTCAATTAACGTCCGAACTTCATGAATATTCGGTGTTGCTCCCACAAGGGTAATTTCATTATCCAGACAAACCGCTGCTCCTGAAGCACTGACAAGATCCAGCAAGCGGATTTCAGGTTTAATTAAAGCATCGATAAAATTATCTGCTTGGGAAATGGACTCAAGGAAATCAGACTGTAGCGATTTGAGCTTTACCTTATAGTCCCATTCTGAATAACTAATTTTATGCGCTAATTCAGAAGACACAATCTGTCCCAAAAATTCGCACATCTTTCGGATTTCGTAAGAAATATACTTTGGTGTTAAATGATGGCAAGATATCAATCCCCAAAGCTTCTGCTCTTGAATGAGCGAAATCACCAAAAGAGCCTTTACTCCCATATTTTGATGATATTCAGCACAACACCAATCAAAACTTCGTAGCAGACAGTAGCTTAAATCAAGATGCTGATGTGTTGTCGGATTTTCCGTTGGAACTAGCTTGACGGGTTCGGCTGTCAAATCGGGGAGAAATCGCAGAAAGCAGCGTGTGTATAACTCCCTAGCCTGCGCTGGAATATCTGTAGCGGGATAGTGGAGTCCTAAATAAGGTGATAAATCTTCCCGTTTGACTTCTGAAACAACAGAACCCGCTCCCGACTGGTCAAATTGATAGACCATTACCCGATCAAAACCGATGATTTTTTGGACTTCTTGTGTCACTACATGCAAAAATTCTATCAGGTTTGATGTTCTTTGCATTTTTGCGATCGCTTCACTCGCCAAAGCATGAAAGCCTAAGAAACTCACCTCAGATTTTGAATCTGTCGGCTCTAACTCCAGAATCACAGCCTCTTCTGTACGATGAGCAATCGCGTCAAAGTATCGTTCTCTATGCAAAGTATTTATTGATACTTTAAATGCATTAGTTCTGCCAATTTCTTTTACCGAGCACTGCTTTACAGTTTCTATTTGTTGAGCTGCTAGCAAATAGCTCAACGGTTTACCGAGCAAATCTTCTGGCTCTTGACCCAAATAAGCTTGGGTATTGTTGCTAACTTGCACTATCTCTAGCTGAGTACTGAGTGCCAGTAGAACGCCATGAGGTTGAATAGAGCCAGGTATATGAATAGGTTTGTGATCGTGGTTAGTCAGAGCGGTAGCTTGGGTAGTAGTATTTTCAGGCTGGCTCATAAATCAACTTATGTAAAGCTGATTTTTACAATAGCGCAATTAAATGTCACATTTCTTTAAAGTATATGTTGATAAGTATGAATGCGATCGCACATCAATTGTGTTGTGACGTTTTTTACAAAATAAAACTCAGTACTAATATCCTCATGTCACTCTCTTGGCAACATGAGGACATTTGAGAACCAATGCTGTCTTCATTACATAGTTGAGGCTGGTAGTGAGATAGAAGAAGCAAACTTTCGTCTCTTGTGGCTTATGTGGCGGCGTACTACAAAAATACTTAACTTAAATCATAAGAATATCGTTTTGTGTAAAAATAAACACTAATATTCAGAAAACAAGCCAATTTTATATATCTAACGAAATAGGAGTAGCGATTAGAGAACTTGATTAAATCAAGTTAATAACATTGTAAAATGCTTACTAGGCAGCTAGTTGACAGCTAGCTACCTGTAGGATTTCCTCCCTAATTGATTAGCCAACTCAGGAGGCGAATATATGGTGTCAGACCATTTTGAGGATGCACATTCTCTTGAAGATAGAAGCCAGATAGCTTTTGAAGATTTGCATCCTTTGAAAGATATAAAAAATGTAGATATTTTTAAAGGAATGACAATTCTAATCGTAGATGATAATCAAGATATTCTTGTCTTGATTAGCCGTGTTCTTAAAAAGTATGGAATTCAGGTGATGACGGCATCATCAGCTTTGGAAGCATTTGAGATAATTAAGGGATGTAAACTGGATCTTCTAATTAGCGATATTGATATGCCAGGTGAATCTGGGTATTCGTTAATACAGAAAGTTCGAGCACTTAAGTCAGCACAAATTAGAGAAATTCCAGCGATCGCTTTTAGTGGCAGTGCTGAAGATAAAGTTCACACAAAAGCTCTTGCATCTGGGTTTCAAACTTATATGAAAAAGCCATCAAATCCTACACAGTTGATAATAGAAGTAGCAAAACTACTTAGATGTTCCAGTAAAAGAAGTTTTTCATTATTTGGCGACTATTCCTGTTTAGAGAAAATGCCTACCTTTCAAAAGGCGATAAATGAAGATTATTTCCCTACTCGTAAGGTAACCTCAGCCCTTTAGGGGCTTTATAGTAGCTCTGCTCTCTCTATACTGAAATTACAGCACAAATAACTCGAAGCTCTAGCAAGTATTATCGGTCACGGGTAGACGAATGCTTTTGTGTAAAAGGTATAGTTTTGCCATACTTACTAAAAATGGTTTTAAATCTATCTTAAGAAAGCTTTTCGAGTTTATAAAAAGTAACTATAATCTTACTAAGCTGTCAATAGCAGCTTGTGTATGAAAGAAAAAGCAACCTCAGCAGCCTCTCTTGCTTCTACTGTCGATACAAGCGATAGTCTTTACTCAATAGGTTGGGGATGTAGAAAGGCTACTTCAATGGGAAACACAAGAGTGTTTCTCGAATCTCTTGCTACAGTTCAGATTAGAAGCCTAAAGGGAAATATGTTGTAACGACAGTCACACCAGTTTTTGAATTAGTTGACTATTATAAATAAAAATTATAGATAGGAGCGTAGCTAATGGTACAACCCAATCAGCCAGATAAAAACAGATTTTTTTATGCACGCAGTCGTTACTACGGTCAAATTCGGCCAGAGTGTCTAGTATTTAACGCCAATCTCCAAGAATTTGCTCAAAAAGTTAGCTTCATCTCGATTTTAGAAACATCAGGAAAGCTTGCTCCTGAAGAAGCTTACAAGCAGATTAAAGGACTTTGGAAAGAGTTGAAGCACAGCAAAAAGGAACTGGGAATTGCTAATGAACAAGACCGATGAACTTTTCTTTCTAGCTTTGCGTTTAAAAAAGCGGGAAAGCCTTACGGCGAATGCGTGAGATTTTCATCTGCTGATTCAGCAGATGAAAATAGTTTTTTCTAGGTCGTATAGCTTTTATGTTTGCATGAAAGTGCAAATAAACTGCACAGGCATAATTAATTAAGTCTGTACAAGTCAAATAAAAATCATCACATTCAGCAATGCAACACCAATATCCAGCATCCAAAATCCGAAGCTGACTATGGTGTTGGGAACTTTTTTGCAGGTTTAGCTCCTTTTACATCCAGCAATTGTGTTAATTCAGTTGTATTCAATGACTTGACGAGACTCAAACCAAGAGACTTACTAGAAATGCTTTGGGTGTAGGCGGCGTTAAGGTAGGGGGTGTATTGCAGTCTTCCTGCAACATAGGTTTGGAAGAAAGGTAAACTTAAAACATTCATGTAACGACGCGCTTGAGAAGCATCGCCAATCATATCGGCAGATAATGCTACTTGTTGATTTGCGGGGTTCCCATTACCAATGGTGGAAAAGTGGGTGCCACCTACAAGCATGACGAGATACTTTTGTGAATTTGCAAACCAGGAGAAAGGTAGAATTTGTTCGGATAAAGCTGGTGCAACTGTATCATCGCTACTGCTGACAATCATCACTGGAGTTTTTATTTGACTTAAGCCAGCTTTGCCGAAAATAGAACTAGTAATAGGATTAACTGCGATCGCAGCTTTCACTCTCTCATCCCGCAGGTTATAATCCTTGCCAGACTTACTGATGCTCAATTCTAAAGCGCGACACTGAAGCAGTAAAGACATGTTCCAGGTATTTTGCAGTGCTGCTGGTTGACAGTCTTGTTTTAGCTGCTCAAAGTTGATTTTAGCGCCTGCTAGGGCTAAGGCTGTGTAGCCTCCCAAAGATTGACCAAATACTCCGACTTGTTGCAGATTTAACCGACCTTTAAATCGTGAATCAGATTGATTACCTTTTTCCAATTGATTCAGGATATATGTGACATCCAAGGGACGGTCTTTAAATTCACTTGGTTCTGCTATTTCATTGGCGCGTCCATTCAACAGAGAACGTAATTGTTTAGCATCACTACCAGGATGATTGGGAACGACGATGGCGAATCCGTAAGAAGCTAGATGAGTAGCTAAATATTGAAAATTGCTGCTGTCTAAACCCAAGCCATGAGAAATTACAATTACGGGTGCAGCATTCTTGACATTTGGAATATAAACATCAGTTAATAAAAGCCGATTGCGCGTTGAGTCGAAAAACTTTAGGGTATATTTTTGCGACTTCAACTTTCCCGGAACTTGTAAATCTGGCAATTGCGAGAAATTTGGTTGTTTGATGGTAGCAGCTTCTATTTTAGACTCTTGGGAAACTGCTGCGATCGCCCGATGGGTTTGGTTAACAAGTTTCTCTAATTCCGTAGCTATATCCAAAGTCTCTGCAACATCAAGGCGAATGCTGCTTGTGGGATATTTACGCAACACATTCAAAAGTGTCAAGCCTCCCGATTCAGCAGAGGCTAAAATTAACGCCGAACGTAAAGTACCAAATCCTGGTTCTGGCTGACTGGTTTTAATGACTTGCGCCAACCGATGCAGCAAAAATTCTCCTTGCGGTGTGTAGAGAAGTTGCGAAACTATTGCTGGATTAACTTTCACACGATTGAGTAAAATCCGCCGCAATTCTTGAAGCTGTTGTAGAGGCAGATATTGCTGATACGCTGCCAAATCTTCGTTAATTACACCTGTTCTGGCGTAGTTTTCTAAAGTGGTGACTGAAATGGAAAGCTCTAAAGCTGAATAAGATGCATAAATCCGCTCTGCTGCCAAGACAGAATTACTAATTCCAAATGTTGGCAGCAGTGTTGAAAGAACCAGCAATAAGAAATTATTTCTCAGGGTACTGGCCCAATTACCAAACAAACTATTCATCGCTCAACTGTTTCGGTGGTCTGGTTTTATCAGGTGTTGGCTTTGGTAGTTATTCGGGCACCCTGCTTGGTTTACTTAAAGTTTTTAGCCTCAATTTTTTCAAAACAGAATTTAGGAGTCAGTCGTTAGAATTCAGTATGAATTGTGTATGACTTGCGAATGTAGAAAGCTTTATCTGACTCCTGGATTCTGATTTATCAATTCTTCTTCAAGAATTTTTTTCTTGGCTATAAAGTCAAAAATCAGATACTACAGAGCCACACAGATGGGTAAACTATCCATCATATAAGAAACTGGCTTCCGTAGCTTGCCTTCACTATCAAATCATAACAAATAAAAAATCATCTGCCTCAGTATTTATGTTGTAGCTTTGAATATGTCACGAATTCACTAGATGAAAAACCCAGTAAAAATTCTGAAAATCCTTCCTGTTAATCAGCTTTTCCCAGTGCGATAGCTACTGATCCTGTGACTACTAAACCCGCTCCTAATATTGCTATAAAACTGAAGTGTTCTGATGGTATCAAAGTAGGTGCAATAACTGATACAACTGCGACTGATATTAATGTCACAATGGGAGCTAAAGCTATTACTGCACTGACTCGTGATGCTTCCCAATGTTCTAATGATTCGGCAAAGGCACCGTAAGCGATTAAAGTATTAAAAGCACAAAAAACCAACATTCCTAAATGGAACCCATCAAGTATAAAAAGTGATTTTATTTTAGCTAGAGGAGTGAAGAATAAAGCACAACCCCCATAAATAATCAGCATAATACTGGAGGAAGATAAAGACTGTAATAACTGCTTTTGTGCCAAAGCATAAATAGCCCATGCCATTGCTCCTAGCACAATCAAAACACTGCCTAGTATGTATGTACCATGCGCTGTAATTAAATTTGTTAGTTGTTCTCGAAAGAATAATAGATAACCACAAGTCATTACACTGACACCAATCCATTGATACAGCCGATAACGTTCTTTAAAAATCACTAACCCTCCGAAACCTAATAAAAGGGTAGATAATTGAATGAGAACTTCAGCGTTAGCAGGTGATGTTAGTGCTAAACCTTGCATGAACAGAAAGTAATTAATCCCTAAAAAGAGTGTAGCGATCGCTAGTAATTTCCAAGAAGCAGAATGCAGTTGTTCTAACTTTGGTAACTTGCCGCGTATTCCTAAATACACGGCAAGGAGTAAAAATGATACCAAAAAGCGAAACCAAATGACGGTATATACATCAAGCACTTGCAGAGTTACCGCCAGAGCAATAGGTAAAATTCCCCACAATAAGACCGTCAATAGCGATAACGCTAGCCCTAAGCGCCACCGACCAGAACTTTGATGTAGTGACATTTAAATATCCTACTCAAAGTAGGGCTGATGATAAATTGAAACATATCTAATTTGCATATCTAAATTTTATCAAGCTCTTGTTGAGAAACCATTACCTCTATTTTTGCCCGGTAGTAAGTCATAGATAATTTGCTGTCGGCGCTAAAATTACGCACCCGTAATATATACTACTGAATTTTATATTGAGTTTATGTTGCATTTTCGTAAAAACCTGTTACATTACTTTACAGGCAGTGATAACTGTTACAACATAAAAGCTCGGAGTATTATTTATGGCAGACGTTAAGAAGACTACGCCTTCGGTTTCAGAAGATCCTAATGCTTTGCGCTGGGGCTTCACTCCTCAGAGCGAAAACTGGAACGGTCGTTTTGCAATGATTGGTTTTATATCTGCTGTTGCACTTGAAGTGTTTTCTGGTCAAGGGATTTTACACTTCTGGGGCATTTTATAAATTTAAACGTTTTTACCTTCATTAGATGATGAGGCAAAGCGGAGATTTGCAAAATCGTCTGCCTTGCCTCATCATCTCAAGAATTAAAAAACTCGCCAGCAACTAGCGTGATGAGCGAAATATTACACGACCTGGAGATTCTTCCTGATTAATTCGTGCATATACTCGAAGACAAGTTAAGACTTCGCCAGGAATACCACCACAGTCTAGTTGTAAGTCATCCTTGGATAAAGCACAGATATCTGCATAAAGTCCCGATAATTGGCGAATTCGCACTTCATTACCTGCATTAATTGCCTCATCAGTGACTTTCTTCAAGATGCGTCGTGATTCGTGTTGTAGCTTTCCCCACCAAGAATAACGTTCAGCCGGCGGTACGAATACTAAAGAATGTATTGCTTCGTCAATGTCAATCCAGGTACGCAGAATTGATAGGGGATCAGTGTTTTTCTCAGCTTTTTGGGTGCGTTGGAAGCGATCGCTTAAAGCATCAATATATTGATCGCGCTGTTCTGGTTTGGAGCGTAAAGAAATGACATCGAAGCTAAAAACACTCTTTAAAGCATGATGTAAATCTGGGTCTATTTCGATAAAATTCATATATAAAAATAGGAATGCCGCTGGTAAATCGGATACATTATCTTGTGTATTTTGAGGATTTGACAGTGCTTGTTGATATAAGCTCAATCCCTGAGTTTGAACAGTACCACTAAGACCGGGGTAGATAATTTCATCACGGATAAAGGGAAGTTGATAGAGGTTAGAATTATCTGCGATCGCACCAACTTCTTGAGCTAAATCCAAGGTGCGCGATCGCCAAGTTGCAGCTAAATCCTCTGGGACTCGCAGCAGTTTGCGTTGAATCTCATTCCATAAATCTGAGTCCGTTGTGCTTTGCAGTTGGGAATTACCCAGATAATAATTAAGTTCTGAGTCAGAATCGAAAGCTTCCCGCAGGTGACTTAGTTTTAAATCATCTGGCGCATCTTCCCAACCAATATTTTGCTGTGGGGGTGCAGGTTGCAACAGGTTATGAAGTTCTTGCAGCACCTCATCGCATATTTTAGATCCTGGATCTAGTGGAAATTTTGTGCGAGCCTGATTTAAAGTAGCCTCTAGTCCATACAAACTAAACCGCAGTAATTGGGCTAACTCTGAGTTTTCTATCTCTAATAATTGACGCAAGTGCTGCATGAATCTCACCTCCAAATATTACCTGTATATGATTCGTAGCGAATTAAATTTGGCAAACCTCTGCACCCTTACCCTACGGGAAGGCGTTCGCGTAGCGTCTCCAAGAGTTGCGCCTATGCGTTTAAAAATCTTAATTTTTTTCAACGCAGAGGAACGCAAAGTTTTAATGCAAGAGTTAATGTATACCGCAAAATGGATCGCGTTCTTTATCAACCTCATTCGGCTGCAATTCTAATTCAGCAAGATAAACGCATCCTTCTTCCTTTAAGCATTCCTGACTGTTTGATGTCCAGTAAGGTACTTCACCAGCGTGCATCCGCAGAATGCCTTGATCATCGAGAGTTACCCGATATTGGCAAGGGTAATCTGTTGTCACATCTGGTTTTCTGAGTGCGCCAATTCGTATCCATTTTTTGCTATTAGTTTCTGCATCTGTTTGATAAACATAGAAAGTATGCTGGCCAGTTTGCGGAAATGGAGGTAAAGGATTACTAATTAACCCAATTCCTGGTTCCGTCACACCATCGCGCAGATAATGGAATTTTTGGAACAATTTACTACCATCATTTCCTACTTCAAATACAAGATGATAGGCATCTGGTTGATCAACAGTTGCAGACTCAATAACATTGACGGCAATATCACCATCATTTAAGTCTTTATTGAAACGTTCCACAGCAATATTCCAGTTCAATTTACCATCAGCAAATAGTGCTGAAGTTTCTGAAACTACCGATTCCAAATCAATGCCAGAAATATCAATTAAATAATGGGGATTTCCCTGACAAAGCAACACACTAAATTCAAGGGTTTGGTCAATCTCAAACTGGACTTTAATTTTTTTCAGAAACTCTGCTTCTTGCATTCCCAATTTATTCATGAGGTTTTTACCGTCAAAGCTACCCCATAGTCGTAAATCTCCATCCTCGTAGTCTTGACGGTAAATAATATTAGTTAATTGAATTCCTTGCCATGCAGTCCGAACCTTGGCGACAGTTTCCCAAGGTGCGAGTTGATAAAGTTCTTGTCCGGCTTTGAATATGGTGAGTAAATCATTACTTTGAGTTTTGCGTTTGAAGTTGCAGGGTAAATAATAAAACAGATTTTTGACATCAATTTCTAGCTGGTTGGCTCCCTTACGCAGCAAGCTTTTAGACTCTTCTGGATCGAACCTTAATCTTCGCAGCTTCTCGGCATAGCAAGCACCGGCGGAGGTGGCTAATTTGGTAAATTCCAACACAAAGGTAATTCGTTCTGGATTCCAGACAAAATATGGAGATTTACTAAATTCTTGATAGATTTGCCGCTGTACTATGTCTAAATTACAAGTTTTTCCAGATAGAATTAACCAATCAACTTTTTGGGAATTCCAAGAATCTTTGGTGATATCATCGGGACGCAAGCGACTTTCCATCAAACCTTTAGCAATACCGATCGCTTCTTTAATTCCTGAAACGGCGGCTCGTTCAAATTGCTGGTTATCTAGGGTGACGCAGATGCTATTTGGATCTTTGACTTCCAATTTAACGGCGCTTTGGGTGAGCAGTTCAGAAATTTGTTGTTCAGTAAGTGTGAAGGTTAATAGAGAATTATCTACTGGTGCTTTTTGCCCAAGTTTAAGTTTAGCAGCTTCCGCATAATCCCAAAGAATATAAAATGATTGCAGGCGTTGGGGTGCTTGTTGCCAACGGGTAGGTAATACTTTCTCGGCAGTATCTAGGGCATCTTTGTAAGCAATATCGCCTTCTGGATTCTCTTTATCTAGACATTTTAAAATACTGCCACTTTTGAATTTTCCTTGTTCTAGAAAGCGTTCGTTTAACTCAGAGCTAATTAAATCTTCTAGCCTTTCACTTTCAATATCACCTGTTGTTACTGCTGTCAATAAAAAGTCTGCGATCGCAACTTTTAATAATCTAAAAATTCGCAGTGTAATTAACTCGCCGCCTAACTGTAAATGACCAGATGAACCTAATAGTTTGGGGGTAAGTTTATAGTAACGTCCTCCTAAACCTCGGTCTTCATAATCGGCAAAACTAGGAGTTTTATCTTCTAAAGTCAGTTCAATTAAAGCTAAGTCTGTGGTTCCCCCGCCAATATCCAAGACGAGAACATTTTGTGACCATTTGTTTCCTGCTTGGCGACAACGAGTTTTGAATGACTCAATCCCAATGTTGAGATTACCACCAAATTCTCGCCATAAAAAGAATATCGCCACAGAAACGGCTTCATCATAAGCAGTTTGCACATCATCGATCCCCAACTGCTCAACTAATTCCTTAACTTCCTTGCGAACAACTGGTGGGGCGACAGTGGGGTAGGTGACAACTGCTGTTAAAAAATCTCCTTCTGAAAATCGGCGTTGGGCGCGTTGGCGGTAATCTTCAGTTAACTCGATTAAATGCGCCCAAGCAGATTGGATCAGTTGGTTAGCGGTAATTAATTCTTCTTCACCATCCAAAATAACTGGAAACAACCGATCCTGACCAAAATAGCGTTTGGGTGAATGGTGAAATCTGCTGATAATTTCCTTTAAAGAACCGCTTGTACCTTGAGCGATCGCTTTTTTTCGGTTATCTCTAGCTTCCCTACCCATTCGCAGTTTTAAGTCTCCTAAGTGCGAAATTTCCGACTCGCTGGGAATTTCCGTATCGCGGCGATCGATATCCAGTACAACTGGGATCAGATTTTGCGACTCTAGGGTAGGGACGCGGAACACCTCATGATAAATTTGGTAAAGTTTTTTGCTGACAGCACGGCGGAACCTCTCGCTGTTTCCTAAAGAAAGTTCAATTTGGCGAATTGCTTCCAAAAATCGCTCTTTATTGTCACTTTCAAAGACTTCGCTCAATCGACTGGGTTCTATCTCCAGGTTTTTGCTAATTTCTCCGATAAACTTTTCCCAATCATCAGCGCTGACATCTGGTAAAGCTACTGAGGCGGGAGAACTCAGCCATTGTGATAAGCGATCGCGCAACCGCATCTCTTGTTCTTTTGGTAGAATTTCTGCGATCGGTACTTCAATTGGATCGAAGAGTGTAACTGTGGAATTCGATGTACCAAAATCTAAAGCAAACCATCCCGGAAATCTTTTTTGTTGTTTCTCGCTTGGTTCTTGATCGCTATATTTGTTGAGTTGAAAAGGGTTCATTATAGTATCACTTTCTGTTGTTTGTTTTATAGCTGGCTAAAAACTGTAATGTTTGATCATAAAATTACAAATTTAGAGAATTTTTGGTCTTGTACCATTGATTCTCTTTAGCACTGGCTTTTTTATTTGGCGCGATATCTACGTTGGGCTACGCTTTTATATGAAAGGGCATAGGCGTAGCCCAAACTAGGCGATCGCTATGAGAATTGCAGCAGTTATTAAGTTGATGTTGAAGATTCTTGCTCAGTTGTAAGTCTTACTTGTTCGATGGTTAAATTAAGTAATTGGGCAACCTCTTCCATCGACATACCACGAGCTAAGAACCGAGGTACAAGTTCAAGTTTTGCTAGTTCTCGTCCTTGTTCTCGTCCTAGTTCTAATCCTTGTTCTAGTCCCTCTTGTTTAGCTTCTTGATAAACTCTAGTTTCTTCTAACTTAACTCCTAACATTGCCTCTACCTCTTCACGACTTAAGTTGGCAAATTTATAAACAGCGATAGTTGTGATTACATCTATTATCTCCTTCTTAGCTAAAACAGTTATCTGTTCTTGTTGCACCCGCTCTATTAAACGTTTAGCTTCTTGCACCATTTGATTGTCTGAAGCAATAGTTAACTGCATCAAACTGATACCTACTTTTTGCTCATCAGGGCTACCTAACTCATCTAAATAAATCCGTTGTACTTGGGAACTGTTCAGTAACGATCTGTGAATAGTGGTGTTTTCCGGTTCCAAGCTGCGAGACTGTAAAATAATTACCCCGTACCAGTCATCGTAAAGCGATGGGTTACGATACATATACAGCATGGATTCTGAGAAAAACCGATGGTACAGTAACTCATCTCTTTGGAATTGTACCTCAGCAAAAAAGATCATCTGAGATGCTGCATCAGGTGACGGTAAAAATACCCCATCAATCCGAAATGTTGGTTCTTTAACTTCAACTGATTCAAAGCGATAGCTACTAGCTTCGGCTGGTGGTTGTTCTACTAACTCGAAAAACAATCCTGGGACACGCTTGAAAATTGTATAAAAAATCGCATCACGTCTCACAAATACATCCTCATAACCGTAGCCGATCGCAATCAGTCATATTCTGAGTTAGCTTATCTCAAATCATCTAAGTAAGAAACAGCAGCCAGTTCTGAAATAATCTGCAACCAAGTAGGAATTTCTGTCTCAGATGGCAAGTCACCAGCTGCCAAATATCTCAGCAAAGTTTCTTTTTTTGAGAGGTTTTGCAAACTAGGAATAATTTGATCCAAAATGCCTTCTATTTCCGAATTAATTTGCTGATTAACTTCGCTAACATACTGCACGAGATGAAGGCTAGCGCTAGCGGTGATTTCATCTCGTAGCCGCAGTACTAAAAGTTGGTGGTTGCTCGATCTAGGTAAACCTTGGCTTTTTTCTGGTGCCCAGTCAAAGATTTGACCAACATTGTGTTTCTCGTCTTGACGCGCTAAGGGAAAGATGATTTCGGGTGCAACGGTTTTGTCTTTACTACTGATTTCCGAGATGATTGCTTCCTTCCATTCGTTAGGATCGCATCCTAGTAATAATTTGTAAAAGAGATCGGCATCTTCAAAACCAAATTTTTCTTCGATTTCTTGCTCCATTTCTGGATGGAAAAATGCCTGCAATTGTTCACGTTCTGGAGCTACATAATTTGACAATTGATTCAACAAATCTACCACTGCTTGATGGATGCGATCGCGGGCAAAATCTTCTACTTCTTTAACGGTTTTCTCAAATACTGGATAAAAATCATCGCTTTTAGTCGGAAGGGAAGTATTTACGCGATTTCCCCGATCAAATAATTTCCCAGCTGCACCTTTAGATTCCGCTAGAGCGATCGCTCCATTGTTGGCTTTGTTGAAGAGTAAAGTCCACTGGTTCCAATTGAGGATTCTAAAAGTGAGTTCGTCTTTAACTACATCGCTGACGACAACACCGCGCCGATCTTTGAGTGGTTCTGTCCCTAAATCTTTTTGAAAATTCCGATAGATTTTATCCAAGCTTTCGACCACAAAGCGCAATTCGATAAAGGCGGGACTGTCTCCTGTGGGGATGCCTTGCTCGTGAATTTCATCTATGATGTCTTTCAAGTGATCTTGTTGCTGACTCACCACATCAGCCGCTCTGCGAGTATCTTCATACAGTTGCTTCAGACCATGAGTAGCTACGTGGTTTTGAATCAATTCCCGCAGCTTACTAAGGCCCCCATCTTGACTAAAGTAACCTACCTGTTTGCCCAAAGAACTACGGGTATCAGCATCTAGTAGCCGTTCACTTAAGCGCCCCCATTTATCTTGTAGCCGTTTAGACCGATCTAGGTAATCAGGATAGTCTAAGTTAGCCAAAAACTCTGTTGAGCCTGCTTTGACTGTACTAGAACGTTTTGCCAATTCAGCTAGTCCCAACAGTGGCGACAGTAAAACGATGCGGTCTTTTTGGGTTGTAAATGCTTCTGCACCGTCAATGGTAGTTTGCAGAACTTTGAGTTTTTGGAAAACGGTTTCCTCTTGTAAATGTCTATCTTCAATTAGTTGGTCAAGTTCTCTTTCGCCACCCTCGCTGTCTAGGGGTAGTTGATCAAAGCGACCCACACCTACGAGAATTAAATCTTTCAGGTCTTGTCCCGGTCGCTGCTGCTGCATCATCGTAAAGATTTTATTGGCGCGATCGCTCCCTGGAGATTTACCATTTAGCAGTACCAAAATTGTCTGTACTTCTGCCAATTCTCGCAGTGACAAAAAGGTATCCCTAGCCCCCGAATTAGCAGCCCCTAATCCCGGGAAGTCGATGAGAATAAATTTAGCTGCACCTGCAAAATCCCAAATTTCCCGTGATATTTTCACATCGATATCTACGCGGCGGATGAGTGGGAAACTGTTTTGCAATAACTTTGTTGGTAGCCTCTGGGGTGGACTCGGTAATCGGATGTGCGCTGGTGGTAAATCCTCAAATTTCATAGTTTGGATTGCCATTGGCTGTTCGACCAGCTGTAGCCCTTCGCGGGCGGTGGTAGCATCAATCTGGTAGCGCCCACCACACATAACTTCTCCATAGGCTTGATAAGCCCGCAGGAATAATACCAACTCCCGGAGTAAATAACGTAGCTCTAAATTGTTACTGCTATTCCATGCTTCTTCACACCAGCCAATAATATCTTTGCCAGAGTTGAGTTTCGATACTGGTATCGGAGGAAGTCCAGCTGCTGCTGTCCGTTTATTGGCTTCGCCTAGCATGAAGCGTAGACACTCATGGACTCCTTCATGAGAAAGATAATCTACAGTAAAATTACTTAACTGTGTAGTTGCAAATTCGTCTTGCGGTATGATATGTATGGCGGTAACATTACCTGTAGTGGGATTCTCACTGACTGGCAAAGCATCTGCATATCCAATTAGACTGCCTAAAAGTAAAGTTTTCCCACTACTGAATTCCCCCATCACCCCAATTTTCACGGGTGAAGTTGCAAGGTCTACAGTTTTCTGGGCAGCTGACCGCAGACGCAAGAGACAGTCGTCAAGACTAGCTGGAACCCAATCTTCTTGTTTTGAAGGGTGCTGGGGCACAGAATCTATCTTTCGGAGGATGAATTCGCCGTACTCCTTAAAACGGCCCAGTTTATCTGGTTCCATAAAGTAGTTTCCGCCTAACATTAATTTCTGTGAGCTTTATAACATATAAAACGCGATCGCCAGCCATTGTTGCAACGTGTTGATATTACATTTAGCATTTCTCTCATTTAATTTGCGATTTTGGTATGAGGCGTTTTGAACGGTTAAGACAATTTTGAAAAATCTGGTTTGGCGGGGAAAATTGAAGAAGAATTCAGAAGTCAGAATGGGCTAAACGCCCCGCTACTGCTAACAGGAGTAAGAATCAATATAGTAGAGTTTTATACCACAAATGGTCTGGAGACTGCTTAGTACAAATGTTGGTATTAAACCATTTTGTACCCATTATTTTAAGAGGATGTCCGAAAAGTATTAGGTGAATATAATTCGCTACTATACAAGCAAAGTCTGCCTACGCGGAAAACATGAAAAATTAAAAATTTCGAACCCACAGAGGTGGGTTTTGTCTGTATAGCCAATGCCCGACTTGTAATCCTTCGGGGAAGCAAGCTACGCGTAGCGTCTCCGAACAGGAGAAGCAACTGGCGTGCGACTTATAGTTGCCAGGACTCTAATTCATGCTGAATTCTTCTTGATAAAAAATCAATATTGATTTGATATGAAATTCTTGATTATTGTGAATTTATTATAAAGATGTAAGTGCTTTACAGGAAATCATATAATTTCCGTAAAGCTAAATCAGGTTTTTGAGCAATGCAATTACATAGCTAAGATGCATTTATAAGCGAATTTAAGAAGAAACAAAGTCAAAAAACTTCCCAGAGATATGGAGAGTTTAAATTCCACCAAAAATGCTGAAGTTAATCTTAATCATAACTTCAGCATTTTTTCAATTTATTTACAGTAAAACAGGAAGTTTTATACATATAAAAATAAATAAAGTATTAAGATCAATAGCAAGTTGACATGAAATTATATACATTTATTAACAAATTTTATTTTCAGACTATTCCCTTAATAAATTAGGCAGAGCAGGCAGGCAAAAGTGTTTTCTAAAAAGGTGCAGAGCTACATTAACCAAATCATGGTCGAAGAGGAAGAAATACAACAGGATGAAAAAGTATTTTGTCAGCAGGCGGATACTGCTCCTCTGATGATTTGGATGGCTGGATGCAATGCACTTTACTGTTACTTAAATTCAAATTGGCTGGAATTTACTGGAACATATTTAACAACAGGCGCGTCTGCATCTGCGCTAGGAGAAGAGATAGGCAATATCTGGACTTGCAGCGTCCATCCAGAAGATAGGCAGCGATGTGAAGATATATACCTGAGAGCATTCGTGGCACATGAATCATTCCAGAGGCAATATCGTCTGCGTCGGGCTGATGGAAAATATCGCTGGATTTTAGATACAGCAGCGCCAAGATTCTCGGCAGATGGTAACTTTGTTGGTTACATCGGTTATTGTGTGGACATAACAGAAGTTCGACCTCCCCTGAGAGAAAGCTGCTTGACATCGACAAATTCCTCTTGTTGTCTGCATGAAATTACAGAACAAAAACAGGCGGCAGAATTAGCAAAAGCACTAAAGCAACTACAAGCTGAAACTACAAAACGCCAAGCAGTTGAAGCACAGTTACACCACAAAACATCAGAATTTGCAGCCATTTTGCAACTGCTTCCTGATTTATACTTACGTATTAATATTGATGGGAATATTCTGGATTACAAGCCAGGAAAGATAGATAACCTGTATATTCTACCAGGAGATTGTCAGGGCAAGAGTTTGCGAGAATGCCTACCGACTGCTATAAGCGATCGCTTCCAGCAAGCAATAACTCAAGTACTTGAAACTCAATATGAAGTCAGTTTTGAATATACCTTACCGCTCCCAGAAGGAAAGAATAATTTTGAAGCTAGGTTATTACCATTACCAGAACAGCAAATCATAGTTCTTGTCAGTGACACCAGCCACAAAGGACAAGCAGCATTCATAGAAAGCGATACCAAGTTTCGCAGCATTGTCGAAAACGCCAATAACATTATTTTTGCGCTGACACTTGAGGGGATATTTTCCTACGTTTCTCCTAACTGGACTGAAATTTTTGGGCATGAGATTGCGGAGGTTGAAGGCAAATCCTTTATTCCCTTTGTACATCCCGATGATGTGCATATCTGTGCAGATTATTTTCAAAGAATTTTGACGACAAACGATAAACAAGACGCAATTGAATATCGAGTCAAACACAAAAATGGTAGTTGGCGATGGCATACAAGCAACTCATCTGCTATTAGAGACGGCAATGGTAATGTTTTAAACTTCGTTGGTATTTGCTATGACACTACTGACCGCAAACAAGCAGAGGAAGCTTTAGCAGAACGAGCGCGTTTAGCACATTTTCGTGCCGATATAGACGCGGCCCTTACCCAGAGTGACAGCTTAGAAAACATGATGCGCCGCTGCACTGACGCTTTAGTTGAACATCTTGATGCAGCCTTTGCTCGCATCTGGACGCTGAACAAAAAAGACAACGTATTGGAGTTGCAAGTCAGTTCTGGGATGTACACCCACATTAATGGGCCCCATAAACGTGTGCCAGTTGGTCAATTCAAAATTGGTTTAATTGCCGAAGAGGGCAAACCCCACCTAACTAACTCTGTGCAGACAGATCCCCGCGTGGGTAACAAAGAGTGGGCACAGCAAGAGGGTATGGTCGCCTTCGCTGGCTATCCTCTGATTGTTGAAGATGAAACTGTAGGGGTGATAGCCATGTTTACCCGCCAAACAGTGACAGAATCAACTTTCACAGCACTGGAATTTGCCGCCCAGGAAATTGCCATTGGTATCAAGCGCAAACAAACAGAAGTTGCACTCAGAGAAAGCGCCCAACGGGAAGCCCTACTCAATCGTCTTTCTAACCAGATTCGAGCTTCTTTGGATCTCAATTACATTGTGGAAACCGCAGTGCAGGAGATCCGTAACTTATTTCAAATCGATCGCTGCGCCTTCTTTTGGTATCGGCAAGACGCTGAGGTTCCCTACTGGGATAAAGTATATGAGGCGAAAAGTTCCTTTTTACCCTGTCTCCTTAACCACCAAGAAGCAATTAATGCAGAAATCGAACTAATCGCAGCCAAAACCTTAAATAGAGAAATCATCCGCATTAATGATGTAGAGACTGTGGGCGATTCCATAGGACAGTTGTTTTTGCAGAATTTCGGTTTCACTGCCTTTATGTCGCTACCCGTACACACCCAATCTGGCGAAATAGGCACATTTAGCTGTGGTTCTTGTAGTGGCTTCCGTCCTTGGTTGGACAACGAAGTAGAATTACTACAAGCAGTTACAGTTCAACTAGCGATCGCCATTGACCAAGCCAAACTTTACACCCAAAGTCGTATCGCCGCCCAAACTGCCCAAGACAAAGCCCAACAGCTAGAAGCAGCATTGCTAGAACTTCAACAAACCCAAGCACAACTGATTCAAACTGAAAAAATGTCCAGTTTGGGACAATTAGTTGCAGGTATTGCCCACGAAATCAATAATCCCGTCAATTTTATTTACGGCAATATTAGCCATGCCCGTGAATATACCAAGGATTTGCTGCACTTGGTAGACCTTTATCAACAAAGCTACTGTCCACCAACACCAGAGATTCACCAACAAATCTACGCCATTGATTTAGACTTTCTCAAGCAAGATTTGCCCAAAATCCTGGATTCTATGAACATGGGAGCCGAACGCATTCGGCAGATTGTTTTATCTTTACGCAATTTCTCTCGCCTTGATGAAGACGGCACAAAGGCAGTAGATATTCATGAAGGTATTGATAGCACCTTGCTGCTGTTGCAAAATCGCCTGAAAGCCAAATCAGGACATTCCGAAATCCAAGTAATCCGAGACTACGGCAACCTACCACCAGTAGTATGTCACGCTGGACAGATGAATCAGGTGTTTATGAATCTTTTGACAAATGCGATCGATGCAATTGAAGAGTCATTTGTCATTAGTCATACCTTGCGGGAAGGTGAAGCGCCTATGCCATTAGTAAACAACTCTAAACAAATGACTTCTCCCCAGATCCGCATTCGCACCCTTATCCAAGAAGACCGTGTAATCATTAGCATTGCCGACAATGGCCCAGGTATGACTGAGGAAGTACGCAAACGCCTATTTGACCCCTTCTTTACTACGAAACCCGTTGGTAAAGGCACGGGCATGGGTTTATCAATTAGCTACCAAATTGTTGTCAAAAAACACGGCGGGCAAATCCAATGTATTTCAGTACCAGGAGAAGGTGCCGAGTTTGTGATTATGATTCCACTACACGAGCAACCTTCAACGTAGACATCACATAACCTTAATCTAAGCTTAATCAAAGGTTAACCTATTGGTTGTTAACTAAAGATTAATTCACTTTTTGCTGCAACATTTGAATTCCCCCCAACAACCTGAAATTTAAGGGAATTGGGGGGATTATTTCTTCTATCATAGGGAATTAGGAGTAGGAATGTTGCAGTTCAATTGATTGAAAAACGTTGTAATGGTATTACTATCCTTGCGTAGGCGTAGCCCAACCTAGGCGATGTCTACCACGGTTGTAGCTGCGGCACCTTTGAAAAAATCTTTGAGTACAAATAATCAAGTAGAAGGCTGGGATGATACAACCCCAAAGTCAAAATAGTATCACCTACACACGCGTTATCCACCTAAGTCATGTAATTGACATAGATATTCCCCAATGGTCTGGCGACCCTCCAGTAGAATTTGAAACTGTGGCTGAACTAAATAATGATGGCTATTACCTGCGGCGTTTCTCCTTGGGGGAACATAGCGCTACCCATATTAACGCCCCTAACAGCTTTCATAGCTATAGTATGGGAATTGACCAATACCCCGCCCAATCTCTGGTTGTACCTGCGGTAGTCATAGATATTCGCCAAGCCACAGCTGTTAATTCTGATTATGCGCTGACGATCGCTGATGTTGTGGCTTGGGAAGACCAATACGGTGAGATTTCTCCTGGCTGCGTAGTTATACTGAATACTGGTTGGCAAAAAAAGTGGTTTGATAAAAGTGCGTTCCTAAATCAGGATTCTCAAGGAATTGCCCACTTTCCAGGTTTTGGCAGCGATGCAACTCAGTTTTTACTGAATGAACGGCAAATTGCTGGGGTAGGAATTGATACTCACGGTGTAGACCCCGGACAGGATAATAGTTTTGCTACTAATCGCCTAGTATTGGAAAAACCGCGTATTGTTTTAGAAAATCTCACCAATTTGGATCAGTTGCCACCTAAAGGTACTACTCTAGCGATCGCAGTTCTGAGATTGCGTGGTGGTTCTGGTTCTCCTGTGGGTGTATTGGCTTTAGTGCCTTAATTTTTATATCGATATTTGGTTCTCACGCCAATTTCTTAAAGTTGAGGATAACCTAGAAAGCAAGCAAACTTAATACACAAGTTCCAGTGGATCATCAGCCGGAGATTTTCAAGATGACAACTCCGCTATCTTGCCGCAATTATATAGACGGTCAATGGTTGAGTGCTATAGGGGAAGCAACTTTAGAAAGCCGCAACCCTGCTGACAAAACCGAAGTCGTAGCCACATTCCCCCGTTCCCAGGTTAATGATGTAGATACAGCAGTAGCCGCCGCCCGCAAAGCCTACCACAGTTGGCGCACAGTCCCGGCCCCAGCTAGGGCAGAATACATCTTTCGCGTCGGGGAAATATTACTCCAGCATAAAGAAGAACTTGCCCAGTTAATCAGTCGGGAAATGGGTAAACCCCTGACAGAAGCCAGAGGAGATGTGCAAGAAGGTATTGATTGCGCCTTTTACACTGCTGGCGAAGGACGGCGACTATTCGGGCAAACCACACCGTCGGAAATGTCCAATAAATTCGCCATGACTATGCGAATGCCCATAGGAGTTTGTGCCTTAATCACTCCCTGGAATTTCCCAGTGGCAATTCCTTGCTGGAAAGCTATGCCAGCCTTGGTGTGTGGCAATACAGTTATTCTCAAACCTGCCGAAGATACCTCCGCCTGTGCGACTAAATTGATTGAAATTTTCCAACAAGCAGGTTTACCACCAGGAGTAATCAACTTGGTGCATGGTGTGGGAGAGGAGGCGGGGAAAGCTTTAGTTGAGCATCCCAATATAGATTTGGTATCCTTTACTGGTTCTTCAGAAACAGGCGCTTTTGTCGGCGCTACTTGCGGACGCACTCATAAACGTGTCTGTCTGGAAATGGGTGGTAAAAATGCTCAAGTGGTGATGGAAGATGCCGATTTAGAACTTGCCTTAGATGGTGCAGTGTGGGGAGCATTTGGGACAACCGGTCAACGGTGTACGGCTACTAGTCGCCTGATTTTGCATCGTGATATTAAAGAAAAATTTACTGCCATGCTTTATGAGCGTACCAGCAAATTACGCTTGGGTGCTGGCACTGAACCTAATACAGATATTGGGCCGATTGTCAATGAAAAACAACTCCAACAAGTAAGCCAGTATTTGGATATCGCCCGTGAAGAAGGAGCAAAGGTTTTAATTGGTGGAGAAATTGCCAGTGAAGGCTCACTGAAAAACGGTTACTTCTTTCAACCAACTATTTTGGATGATGTAACTTCTGATATGCGAGTTGCCCGTGAAGAGATATTTGGGCCAGTAGTGGCATTGATTGAGGTTAGATCCTTTGAGGAAGCGATCGCAATTCTCAACGATAGCAATTACGGTCTTTCTTCTTCAGTTTACACCCGCGATATCAACCGGGCTTTTACTGCCATGCGCGACATCGAAGCAGGTATCACCTATATTAACGGCCCCACTATCGGCGCAGAGGTACACTTGCCATTTGGTGGTGTAAAACAAACAGGTAACGGACACCGCGAAGCTGGAACTACTGCTTTGGATGTTTTCACAGAATGGAAAAGTGTTTATGTTGACTTCTCTGGAAGTTTGCAACGCGCTCAGATAGATAACCGTAGTTAATTTCGCAATACAGCGATTTTCAGTTGAGAGACTATTAAAAAAGACCTAAGAGGATGTTTGAAAAGTCCTCTTCATGGTAACAAAACGTTCTAGATCCTCCTAAATCCCCCTTTTTAAGGGGGACTTTGATTCCGGTTCCCCCCTTTTTAAGGGAGGTTAGGGGGGATCAATAAGTGCCTAAAATTACAGCCAACTACTTTTCAAACAACCTCTAACCCCCAGCCCCTTCCCTACAAAGGAAGGGGAGTAAGCCTTTTAGAAGAGAGAATCTAAATAACACGCATTGGACTACAAAATTTGTAGTATCCCCTTGACATTATGTAGAGCTTGTATTACATTTGTATTATGAAAAGAAAAGCCTCCTCAAAGGCAAAACTAAAAGCTCTCAGAAGCTTGACAATTGCATAGATGCAACTGTTTGGGGCCGCGATTGGGGTTCGACTGCTCCGAAACCAACAAACGGACGGTTGCAGGATTCGGGTACCCTACGGGAAGGCAAAGCCTACGATTCCCGACGGCTCCACTAGACTTGACTGCGGTTGAAGTTGTGTAGAGGCTTGGGTCTGTAGCTCTAATGGTAGAGATCCCGGATATCACTTGTGCCCTGACAGAAAAAGCTTACATACTTGCTCAATGGTAGAGCGATCGTCTCTAAAACGATAAGTGTAGGTTCAATTCCTGCGGTGTTACCACAGCTTTTTCGACTTGCATGAGGTGTGAGTGTAACTCTCACAGGGAGGGTATCGGTTCAATCCCGATCAGATCCACTAATACGAATTCGTAATTCGTAATTCGTAATTAAAACAAGAGGTGATTGCAATGGTTCATATTCGATTTGAAGGACGTTCTGTTGATGTCCCAAAAACACAATTGGGAATTGCAGCAGGGATGAATGATGTAGCGGTGAAGGAGCGCGTTGCTCGGCATTTAGATGTGAATAGCGATCGCCTCTCGGCCTATGTAATTGATCGCCGTCCTAGTGGTGATTTGATCATCCGCCCTGAAGCTGTCTATGGTTAGATAGGAGTTGGGAGTTAGGAGTTAGGAGTTTTGAATAAATTAGTTTCTTTGACTCATCACTTTTAATTATTTACCCTGAACTTATAACTTAGCACTTTCCAAGGAGAAGGTAAGAAAGTGTAAAACATAAACCTAAACCTTTACTTCATTTCTACTAAATGTATAGTTTTATTCCGCTCCCTAACTTGTGAAGCCTACACACACTATTCGGCAACGGATCGCAGGTACCCTGCGGGAACGCTATGCGAACGATTCCTGTCGCTCCCTTTTATGGGAGCGGAGCCAAATTGGGATAGGCAATTGTGAAAACTGCTTTACTAACTTGTGCGGGATTTCAATTATTTAAATCGTATTTATCTATAACCTTTACTCAATACAGAGGTGAGTTCAATGATGTTAGCTAACTCATGTTTAATAACAACTCAATTAGTACAACTGCATTTAAACAACGTGAGATATGAGCGAACATCGTTTGAGCGAGATTGTGATTGAGCGTCCTCGCGGTGGGAGGAGAATTAGCCTCAAAAAGGTGACTGGCTTTAAGAAGCAATTATACAAAATCACCCAGGATGCAATTCAGGATGGATTGTTGAATCCCTACCTGATTAAACCAATAAATAAATCTAAGTATCTTTCAGATCATCTCGGCCCATTGCGTCGGTTTTTGCGTAGGCGTAGCCCGCCGCAGGCATCGCAAGTTGGACAGCCTTGGAATGACGTTTACAGCCAACTTTGTCAACGACTAGATCCCAGCACAATGGCAGGACAGCATGTTATCGATCATGTGTGGGACTACGTTGAACGGCATGTGGAAATAATTGATGGTGGTTTCTATAGCAAGCCTTATCAAGGACATCGAATTCAGCTAGATGCAAACCATCGCGATCGCTTCTATATCCATCCTGAAACTGGAATTCTTTGTGCAGCCGAGAAAATACCTCGAAAGCAGAAGCAAAAGCAGGAACAAACTGATATTGTCATCATTGATAATTATCATCAATATCAGAAGCTAAACGAGATTTGGTATTTAATTACCTTTGAAGATTTTCCACCGCCACCAACTCATTATGTGACGGATGTTGTCAAAGGTATAATTCATCGTTCTGCCGCAGTGTATAGAGGTCGAATAATTTACGCTGTTAGGAAACAACAGTGTAAAAAGAAAGAAATTCGATTTATTTTAAATCAACTTTCTAAAATCTAAAATGTTCACTTCGTGCCCTAACTGGATAAGCTTACATACTAGCCGAATGGTACAGGCACTTGACTGAAGCTCAAGCGATTACGGGTTCAAATCCCGTGTGTGAATCAACAGCTTTTTCGACTTGCACGAGGTGATCTTATTTCATTTGAATATGGAGGTGAGAACGATGAAGAAGATTAATTATTTCAACATCGAGCCTGAAGATTTATTTTAAAGAAATTGACGAATTCTGCTTTTGAACCATCGAGCAAACGTCGTCGTGGCTACCCATCTGAAAAAGCTGTTAAACGTGGCGATCGCCTTGTTCATGGCGACAAGGAACTAGAAGAAAAGCTGGGTAACAATGACCTTTGTCTTTGTGGTTCTGGTCGCTGCTTTCAAAAACTGCTGTCGCAATAGCGGCAGATATGATGGCAGCTTACGCAGCTACTACTTTTAGGGAGTAGTACCAACGATTTCGATACTTTACATCAAATTTCTAATTGGCAGTTGTTGCCGCGCCCCGATCGCAGAAGCTTACATAACTCTGCACAAGTTATACACAATGCTTCTACAACTTGCGCGGTGATATCACCTCGCGTGCAACATCTGCCTCCTCATCCATCACAACTAGAGGAGGTTCATAATGAATACCGCAGAACGTGACCTGCGTTTGGAAATGCTCAACAGTTTGCTCACAACTCCTCATCGCAAGCTTGAGCAAGTCGCAGAAATTCATCAGTTAATTGTTGAACTCGATCCCATCTTCTACGGACACCTAGCAGTTTGGTATCAGCGTCATGGTGATGTCCGCGACCACAAGGAGGTGTTTATTGCTCATTTGTTAACTAGCAATTTGACTGAACACCGAGATGCTGGATTTATGATGCTGCAAGAGTTTCCACCCTATCAGGTAGCTCGTGTAGTGGACTTCATGAAGCAGCAGCAGAATAAACTGCCTCGTTCCGCTCGCACTGCGGTACGGCGTTACTTGAAGACACGAGAGAGCAATCCGGCTCTGTTCGATCGCGCCGCTTTGCGAGGTCGTAAGGCAATGAAGCACTTATATGCTTCGCTGCACATCAAGCCAAATGAGCGGGCAAATGCGATTCTATTCCGCGATACTCCTCCAGAGGGTTCCTTAGCAAATGTGCTGAAGCAGCTTGCTAAGGCTGAAAATGCCGCAGAACAGGCACGGCTGATTGTGGAGTTCAAAATTCCCTATACGATCGCAGTTGGTGCAATCAAGCAACTTACACCAGTTGTCTTGGTGGCGTTAATCAACAGCATGTCTCCACAAGAAGCGATCAACAACCTCAAGTCTCTCCAGACTAGAGGTGCAATGGATCACCCACAAGTGAAAAAGCTGATTGATTCCAAGCTGGAAGCAGCTTCTAAGAGTGGGCGTGTCTCAGCATTCAAAGCACAGATTGCCACAGATGCAGAAGATTTTGACGCAGACACCGTTGCCCAACTGGAAAAGGTGACAAACGAACAGGTGAAACGGCGTGGTGCGATCGCTCGTCCAACTGCTTTATTGGTAGACAAGTCTGGTTCAATGGAAAATGCGATCGCGACGGGTTTGCAACTCGCTGCCCTAATCTCTGGTATCACTAAGGCAGAACTGTTTGTCTATGCCTTCGACACCATTCCTTACGCTGTTACAGCAAAGGGCAAGGAGTTGAGCGACTGGGAGCGTGCCTTCCAGCACATCAAAGCAGGCGGTGGTACTAGTATCGGTTGTGCATTGGAAGCAATGCGGAAGAAGAAGCAGGTAGTTGACCAGATAATTTTGGTGACGGACGAGGGCGAAAATGCGGCTCCTTACTTCGGTGAAGTTTACAAGAACTACTGCCGGGAGTTGGCGATAATGCCCAATGTGGTGATTGTCCGTGTAGGTACTCATTACAACTGGGTGGAGAGTCAATTGAAGCAGCAGCAAGCACCTGTAGATACGTTCACTTTCGCGGGTGACTACTACAGTTTGCCGAACATCGTCCCACTCTTGACGCGTCCCTCTCGTCTGGATTTGCTGATGGAGATTTTGGATATGCCGTTGCCTGTAAGAGAGGATAAGTAGAGTAGATCAGGGTGCGTCATAGTTACTTCTAACGCATCCTGATACAGTAACACCATCAAAAAATGACGAAAGATTGTTATTCACAATGATGGCAAATTTGTACAATGTGTAAGTTCTAAAGCTTAGTTAAAGATTTTTGAACATTTGGTGTATTTCAGGTAATGGGTATCCATTTTTATCACGAAACAGTGGGCGTGTGTGAACGGGGAGTACAAAGAACCTGGGAGGTAGGCTTAAAAGTAGCCATCCTTGAAAGAGTGGGTAACAACTCACCAGCGGAGTCCCTCTAGTAACTGAGAACACGCAATGCTCCACCAACTTGCACGCAGAATTTTATTAATTCGTAATTCGTAATTAAGAAAGTCAGATTTTATAGGGTTGCATTGGTAGCCTTCTTTTTGAAAATTGGTATTAGTTATGACTAACATATTTAAGCTAATCAACCAAATTGCGATCGCAGAAGCACAGTTATATACCACCCAATTTCTCGCGCCCTGTGTCAAAGGTGGACGAGTTCGCACACGGGTAGCCGGGATGATCTACACATTCACGCCAAAGCCTAGTAAATTTGAAGGTTGGGGCATCTTTCAGGCTGTGGATGAGAAGACAGCAACGATTGTAGAAGAAGCAGACTTACCCCAAATTGCAGAATACCTGCAACACTTTTCCCAAATACGACTGCGGTTAGCACACCAACTGCGGAAACAAACTTGGTTAGCATATCCTGTAAATGAAGTAGATATGCGTCAACGTTTAAAGGTAGTTAAGCCGATCGCAGTCCACTTAGTTACCGAGGGCGTTACCTTTGAGCAAATTATTGCCCGTTGGAATGGACAGTCTTGCTGGTTCGAGGAAGTAGATCGCCGTACCGATCCGGCGATTTCTGAAACTCTGCAATCTGCTGTTAAGCAACTCATTCCTGCTGAAGAACTACAGTTTAAAGGCATTACTCCAGAAATCCGCACAGTGTATGAATTAGCAACACAGCGCATTGAGGGATTTACTCAACCCCAACAGGATGAAAAGCGATTGAAAAAGGCATTGCAGATGGGTGGCGGTGAATTAAATCAATTCCACGATCGCAATGATTACTGGACAGTCGATTGGACAACTGCTGATGGTGTTCGCCATAGTAGTGCGATCGCTAAAACTGATTTGACTGTTGTCAGTTCTGGGATTTGTCTGAGTGGACGCGATCGCGATTTTGATTTGCAATCCTTAGTAGGTGTAATCGAACACCAAGAGTATTAATTGCGAATTACGAATTATTATGAGTATCTTTTTTCACGAACAGCTTTACCGCAGCAATGCTGTGATGGCAAAGCTAAAAAATTATCCTATAACAATTTGTGGCGCTGGAGCATTAGGAGCTAACATTGCGGAAAACTTAGCTCGGTCTGGTTTTGATAAACTTACAGTGATAGATCGTGATCGCATTGAGGAGCGTAACCTTTCAACTCAGCCTTACTACCGTTCTGATGTTGGAGCGTTTAAGGCAAAAATCTTGGCAAACAATTTATATCGAGCAATTGGTACTAAAGTTGATGCCAAAACAAAGGAGTTGACACCAGCAAATACAACTCAACTACTCAAAGACAGCCAGCTAATTATCGATGTCTTTGACAATAGCGTGGCACGTCAAGCAGTGAAAGATCATGCTGAAAAATTAAGCATTCCTTGTCTTCATGCTGGGCTATCGGCTGATTATGCAGAAGTGATTTGGAATGACCTTTATCGCGTTCCTTCCGAGGTTAATGATGATGTCTGTGATTATCCCCTGGCACGAAACTTAGTAATGTTAACCGTAGCTGTGGCGTGTGAAGCGATCGTTTCATTTATTGCCACATTAGAACAGCGTAACTTCACCATTACCCAGAAGGATCTGACTATTCAATCTCTGTTTTTGTAGATTGCGTAGACGCTCTTAGCAGCTTGTCGCAGATATCGCCTATCAGGATTTACTGAAAGATTGGGTCTAAAGCCCTGTGCTTCTAGCACGGCTTTTTCGTGATTTTTGCTCATATTTATGATATAATTACGCTAGGTATAGCAGCGTAACTATGCTTGTATTTGAAGCAAAACTTAAGGGTAGTAACGAGCAATACGAAAAGCTTGATGAAGCAATTCGGACTGCTCGTTTTATCCGTAATTCTTGTCTTCGCTACTGGATGGATAACAAGGGAATTGGGAAGTACGAGTTGAGCGCTTATTGTGCTGTTCTCGCTTCTGACTTCCCCTTTGCTAATAACCTCAACTCGA
>NZ_JACJTD010000110.1 GCF_014698505.1 Nostoc foliaceum FACHB-393
CATGGTGTCGACCAGTTAACCACTATCTTATGTTAACACTTCTCACATAAGATAGCCAAATTTATTTGGCATATTCGCTTATATCCCCCGGTTGGAAACCGAGGGTTTTACGCATCACACTTCATAAAAAACCAAAAACCTGGTCGAGGTTGACCAGGTTTTATCGAGTTTACAGGTTTCAAATTGTTAAACTAACTAAATAATTGAAAGTTAATAACTAAGGTGGACTTGAAACTAACAAACTCAGCATTCTTGCGTTTTTCCGCTTTGGGATTTGGCTTTGCCTTATACGTTCGGCTTTTTACCACTTCTACATTTGATATGCTGAAATTTGCTTGGGTTGATGACAGGGGACACTGAGTCATTTACCCTTTTGCTTTGGTTTTCTTTTATTTGGTGTCCTACTATTTAAGTTATCACGTAGTTTGTAAGTTACAACCCTTAGTTTAATAAAGTTGACGTTTTGTTAGATTTTGCAATCTATATTCAGAGGTTTGATCCCCAGCCATCTTTTTAAGAGAGTTAAGGGGATCTTCAAGCGATCAGCATGGCTAACCAAACTATATTGTCATCAATCCCACATAATTGGACTATTATCCAGATAGTCGGTGACAATACGTCCAATGGCATCAATTTCTGCCAATTGGGCGGCGGAAAGCTTGATTTGGGACGCTAATGCGTTGTCGCGTGCTTGTTCGGGATAACGCGCCCCGGCGATTGCATTTGTTTGGGGTTGGGCAATTAACCAGGCCAAAGCTAACTGAGCAAGGGTACAATTATGAACAAGGGCTATAGGACGCAATTTTTGTAGCGCTTGTTGAGCACGTTCAAAATTTTCGCCTTGAAACAGTTTATTTTTAGCACGGTTATCTTCTGGGTTAAATTTATGACCGAGAGCAAATTTGCCTGTTAACAACCCCTGCGCTAAAGGCGAATAAGCAAGGATAGAAATATTATTTTCAATACAATAGGGCAATGCATCTTGTTCTACCTGCCTCCAGAATAAAGAATAGGGTGGTTGTAAACTATCAATACGTCCATAACTTGCTGCTTGAGCTAACTGGGCGTAGGAAAAATTGGAAACACCAATGGCTCGAATTTTACCTTGCTCTTTGAGCAGGTTAAGAGCGCTCATAGTTTCCTCAATAGGTACTATTTCACTATTGAAAGCACCGGAGGGCCAATGTATTTGGTAAAGGTCGATGTAATCAGTTTTCAGGTTGGTTAGAGAACGATTGCAAGCTTCAATGACTTGTTGATACTTGAGATGGTTAGCGAAAACTTTCGTGGCATACTCCACGCGAGTGCGTACATCAGATAAAGCTTCAGCGACAATTCGCTCAGAGTGTCCTTCACCATAAACTTCAGCAGTATCAATTGTGGTGATACCAGCTTCATAAGCGGCTCGGATCGTTTTAATCGAGTCAACATCCTCAATTCCCACCCACATTCTTTTACCAGCTTGCCAAGTTCCCATCAGAATGGGTGTGATTTGGACTTCAGTTGTACCTAGCAATCGCTTTTCCATAACTGCTTCCTAATTCATTTCCCTGGATAGTTTCACACTTTATCGGTCTTAGCTTGAAATTAAATCAGAGTTACAGTAGATGCTGATGGAATTGACTACAACTTTTCATGCTCTCAAAGAATGGGCAGTCGCCGTAAATGCCTTGGAAAATGGCAAAACAATTATGTTGCTCCGCAAAGGCGGTATCCATGAACGAAATGGACATTTCCAAGTTGCCCACAAGCAAATTTTGCTTTACCCTACTTATGAACATCAACAAGCTTTCATGCTCAAAGCTGAGTATGCCGATCATGTTTATCCAGTAACATCAGGTTGGCATCCAGAGACAGTTCGCATCGGCAGTTGGGCTGAAATTACAGATATTTTGCCAGTGAGTGACGAATTTCTTGTCAACGCCTTGCTTCCCTTCCATATTTGGAACGAGCATTTCATTAGCGATCGCCTGAAATGGAAACCACGCCAACCCCTTTATATTCTCCTCTTGCGGGCATATAAACTACCCGAACAAGAAATTCCCTACTATCCTAAATACGGCGGTTGCAAGTCATGGATTGATTTAGAACAACCAATTCACTTGCAAGGAGCACAACCAGTTTTGTCTGACTTTGCATACACCCAATTAGTACAGACAATTCGCCAGATTGTTGGCGATAAGTTGTATGCTCCATCCTTCTAAATCTAATGCCAAGTAAGGATTTTAGATGTTACCGAAGAAATAGTTAGGAGCGGAGCCAAAGACGCTCCGCTTTTCTTTATGGAATTTCATAAGTAATTTCTTAGATTTGCGCTTATGTAACCAGAAAAACAAATAGCTTGATTGTAAACTTCAGAAAAAATAGTAGTTATTGTTACGCCAAAACGCAAATAACGCGGATAACATTATAAAAACCTCACCCTATAAACAAGGTGAGGCAAAGCTGTTTATCTTTGTGTCCTATTAGCAGCTGTCCTCCAGACTATGACTTGTTAAGTAATTATCCTGAAGGGGATAAAACTTAATTACACTTTGTCTAAAGTATTAGACAATAAAGTACCCCACAAGGGTGATAAATGACTTGACAAAAGTCTGCTATTATGCGTTATTAGCTAAAACAAAGGAGTTTGCAATGCATCGACAAATGTGCTGGTTACCTAAGTCTGGTGGCGACGGAGAAAAAATTTTGTATTTGCAGACAGAACCCAATCAACCTTGGCGTCCCTACACAGCTTTTGGACATTTCACAGTCCCAGATTATCAAATACCAGGTGGTTCTAAAGGTTGGGCAACTTATCAAAAACTTCTCAAAGCAGGCTGGACACTAGTACCTAGCGCACGGGCAAACGAGTTTGGCGGCAGCAGCTACGCAGAGTCAAAAGTCCAAAATCAATAGCCTAAGGAGGCAGAAGGCAGGAGGGAAGAAAGCTGCATAGTTATTTTGACCGTGCTGTACTAGTTTTCATAAACCTCTGGGGGAACCTTCACCGCGAGGATCAGCCGCCCCTTCTAAAGTTCCATCAGATGTTACAGCGATCGCATTACCATTACCCCAAGGAGTAGTTTCCTTAATTTTATGCCCCCGACGGCGTAAGTCTTGTACAGTCAGAGCATCCAAACCCCAAGATTCTACGCGCAACTCATCTGGAAGCCATTGATGATGTATGCGTGGAACAGAAACAGCTGCACCAACATCCATGTTGTATTCCAGCACATTCAGGATTACTTGCAAAACCTGGGTGATGATAGTGCTACCACCAGGCGTACCTGCTGCCATACGGAAATGACCGCTTTCTGTAACAATTGTGGGAGTCATGCTGGATAAAGGAGTTTTACGGGGCGCAATGCTGTTGGCATCATTACCAACTAAACCAAAGGCATTAGGCACTCCTGGCGCAGCCGCAAAATCATCCATCTCATTGTTGAGGACAATTCCAGTTCCTGGCGTTACCACACCAGCACCAAAGCTGAGGTTAATCGTGAAAGTCAGACTTACGGCGTTGCGTTCTTCATCCACAACAGTAAGATGACTGGTTTCAGGAGATTCATGCCGAGTCACGTGCAGTTTCAGAGGCTGATCAGATAAACTCTGATTATTAGCTCGACTAAAACGTTGTAACGTCTTTTTGTCTACTGGCTTGACCTCGGTCGAAGGTCTAGCCATTTGCATATTTATTTCTTGACGGCGTTTTTTAGCGTAAGCTGGATTGAGCAGTTCTTGGACAGGGACTTTGACAAAATCAGGATCGCCTAAATATTCTGAACGATCAGCGTAAGCAATCTTCATTGCCTCTACCATTAAATGTATAGTGTCAGGATGATGCCATCCCAAAGATTTCAAATCAGTGTTACCGATAATATTTAAAATCTGCAATAGATGAATGCCTCCCGATGATGGTGGTGGCATTGAGCAAATTTTAGCTTTACGAAAATTGCCACAAACGGGAGTTCGCCAAATTGTTTTGTAGGCTTTCAGGTCTTCTAGAGTAATTAAACCACCATTTTTTACCATATCAGAAGCGATCGCACGAGCAATACTTCCGGTGTAAAAACTTTGGGGATTTTGGGCAATTGCTGTTAAAGTGCGTCCCAAATCACGCTGCACTAGCTTCTCCCCTGGTTTGTAAAATTCACCATTGCGAGTGAAAATTTCCCGCGCTGCTGGATTGTTTAGAATTGCTTGCTTGCGCGATTGGTTCGTTTGCAGAGAACGCCAAGTTGATACATCGCCTAGAATAAAGCCATCTTTAGCGAGTGCGATCGCAGGTTTCATTACCTCTTGCCAAGAAAGCTTACCATAGCGACGATGCACTTCATAAAGTCCCGCCACCGTTCCTGGTGTGCCTACTGCCAAATAACCATTAATACTTGCATTTGGGCGCACCTTTCCTTGTGCGTCTAGATACATATTTCTTGTGGCTTTCAGGGGTGCGCGTTCGCGGAAATCTAGGGCTTTCATGTCCCCAGTTTTCTCAGAATGCATCAGCAAAAATCCGCCGCCACCGATTCCGGCTGAAAAAGGCTCAACTACGGAAATTGCAAAAGTTGTGGCGACAGCTGCATCCACTGCATTACCACCTTTGCGTAACATTAAAATTCCCGCCTCACTTGCTAAGGGATGGGCCGAAACCACCATTCCTTTTTTGCTGCGTAGAGGTAAAGTTAAGGCGGCTGATGCGACTTGAGTGCAAAGGAAGACACTGAAAGAAAAGATGGCGATCGCTACGCCCGCCGGACGCATCGCAATCTTTTTTGATTTAGCAACAGTAAGCATTTTTATGCCATTTTGTTTGATATTTCTTAGCCTAGCGTTAAGGTGTGCATTTGATACACATAAGTTGTCCTAAATAATTTACAATTATCTTTTTACTCGCAGCTTTCACAGCCTTTGTGGTTCATTAAATTGATGAATCCTGTAATCGCCCATCCTCAATGTAAACAGTGCGATGTCTGGCGACAAGCCACTTTACATCTACGGCAATATCTCAAATGTGAGCTAATATGGATACCGTAATTACACCAGAAAGAATCGAGTTACCACCTGGCGCGGTGTTGAAACTTTTGGGTAACTGGCAAGACTATCAAGTATTGAGCCAGCAACTAGGCGATCGCTCCTCGCCTCGGATAAAATATCGACCTGGAGAAATTTTGCTAATGGCACCGCTACCAGAACATGGAAGAGATGCCAGCTTGCTGGCATTGATAGTAATAGCTCTACTTGACCACTTAAACCGCATATACGACTCATTTACGCCCATAACCATGAGCTTGCCAGAGATTAGCGGTATTGAACCAGACTATTGCTTTTACATTGAAAATTGGAGAGCAGTAGTAGGCAAAAAAAGAATTGATTGGGAGTCAGATCCACCACCAGATTTAGCAATTGAAATAGATGTGACAAGCTACACCGACATTAATGATTTCTTACCTTATCGAGTGCCAGAAGTTTGGATATTAAAAAATAATTGCTTGTTAATTTATAGATTGCAGGAAGAAAGTTATGTGCTTACAGAAAGCAGCTACTTTCCTAACGTCAGAGAAATTGTGCAGCAATGTCTCCAAATGGCCAATGAGCAAACAACAAGTGAAATTATTAGGTGGTTAAAGAACTTTTTGCGTGGTCAACAGTAGCATGTGTTACGGCTTCCATAACGCACCATTTCAGCTTTTCTGTACATTACACTAACGCTTAATTGCGAATTACGTTAGCGCAGCGTTAGCGACGCAGGAGCGTCATTACGAATTACGAATTATTGTAATTCCTTCGATTTTAGAAACTCCCGAACAACATCTTTAATCTCACGTAATTCTCCCTCAACTAAATAATTTAATTGTCGCATTTCATCTGCCGAAATTTTTCCAGCAAGTGAAGCGATCGCTGTTCTTAATTCGGGATATTTTTTTAAGATTTCTTGTCGGACAATTGGCACAGTTTCATAAGGTGGAAAATACTGCTTGTCATCCTTTAGTACAACTAAACCCAAGCGAGAAATCTGCCCGTCAGTGGAATTACCCGCCACCATATCCACTTGTTTTTGAATTAAAGCACGATATATCAAACCCAAATCCATAATTTGGGGTGGTTTAGCAAAACGTAAATCGTAAGTTTTAGCTAATCCTGGAAAACCATCTTCCCGTTCTAAAAATTCATAGCCGAAACCGCCACGCCACTGCGGTGTATATTGAGTAGCCTCAGAGATAGTTTGAATATTGTTGCGCTTGGCATCTTCACCCCGAATAATCATCGCAAAAGTGTTTTCAAAACCCAAGTTTGGCATCACTTCCAGATTGAATTGCTGGGCATATATTTGTTTTACTATTTCATAAACTTCTTTGGAGCCATTAACTGGTTTTTGCTTTAAAATTGCAGTCAAAGCTGTTCCTGTATACTCAATATAAGCATCAATTTTGCCAGCAATGATAGCATTATGACAAACAAAAGAACCACCCAAACGAGGGCGACGGGTTACCTTTAAATTAGTTGTTCTCTCAATTTGCTGTGCTAAAAGTTCACCTAAAATATCTTGTTCAGTAAAATCTTTAGAAGCAACGATAATATTACCCTCATTGCTACTACTATTTAAATTTGGTGTGCAGCCAGTGATTAGCAATAACACAGCAAAACTTAAAAAGAAAAGTGTCAAAAATCTTTTCATTATTAGCTTAATTTTTAATTTTTAATTTATTCTCCATCCAGCCAATTGCGAAGTCAGCCAATAATGCAATTGCCGCCGCCGGAACTGCACCAGCTAAAATTAACTGATTGTTCACTACTGATATCCCGCGAAAAATAAACACTCCCAAACCACCAGCACCAATTGCTGCTGCAATAGTTGCAATACCTATGGCAATTACTGTTGCTACTCGCACTCCTGCCAAAATTACTCCCATTGCCAAGGGAATCTCAACTTGTAATAATAATTGTCTATCTGTCATTCCCATGCCTCTCCCAGCTTCTCGAATCGCGGGATCTACGCCAGTAATACCTGTATAAGTATTACGAATTATCGGCAGCAAAGAATATACAGTCAGGGCAACAATTGCTGGGACTGCACCAATTCCACCAATTATAGGTACAGGAATGAGTAAGCCAAATAGTGCCAAACTAGGAATAGTTTGAAAAATATTTGCTATACCAAGAATTGGCTGACGGAGATAGGTTTTGCGTGTAATCAAAATACCTAATGGAATGCCTACAAGTATGGCAATTCCAATTGCAATCCCGACTAAAAATAGGTGTTCGAGAGTATGCTGAAGAATTTCTGGGGCATACTTAACAAGGAAGAAATCTTTCATAAAGTATCTTGGAGGGAACGCAGACATTGGAGAAAGGCTAGGCTTTCTGGATGTTGCGATCGCATAAATTCATCTTTTGTCCCCAATACTACCAATTCTCCGCCACACATTAAACCAATTCTCGATGCCAATACAAAAGCTTCTTGAATATCGTGGGTGACGAAAACAACTGTCTTGCCTAACTCTTGCTGCAAATGCCGAAACTCCTGTTGCAGTTCTAGGCGCGTAATGGGATCGAGTGCGCCAAAGGGTTCATCCATTAACAACACTGGCGGATCTGCTGCTAAAGCCCTGGCTACACCAACTCTTTGCCTTTGTCCTCCTGAAAGTTCGTGCGGGTAACGCCCGGCGAATTGTGCTGGTTCTAAGCCTACTAATTGCAACAATTCATAAACCCGCATTTTAATTTGTTTAGATTGCCAACCTTCCAAAGCCGGGACTAAACCCACATTGCGTTCAACTGAAAAATGGGGAAATAAACCAATTTCTTGAATGACGTAACCAATTTTTCGCCGCAGTTTAATTTCATCCCATTCAGTTGTAGGAACGCCATCAAATAAAACTTCGCCTTGTGTCGGTGTAAATAGGCGATTAATTAACTTCATTGTTGTAGTTTTGCCGCTACCACTGCGCCCCAGTAATACCAGTGCTTCTCCTTGGTGGATGCTGAAATTGAGATTTGACACCAAGGGGCGATGATTGCGGCTAAAGGTGACATCGCGGAATTCGACGGCGGTTTGGTTATTTTGCGGCATGAGTAGCTTTTGGTGGACGCTAGCTGCTTACAGCTTATATGTATTAGAGACTGTTTGTAAATGATTATGAAGTGACCGAATAAGACTTTGCTAGTCGTTTTAACATTAAACGAATCATCACTTTGTAAATCATAGACTCGCTCATTTCTGGTAAAAGTTCATAATCCTTACTCAAGCGAAGATATTGATTCTACCATCCAAATGTATGCTCAACAATCCAGCACTTAGGTAGTACTTGAAATCCCGGTTGAGTGCGACCAATAACATCATAAAAAAATATACCATCGCTATAGAGGCAGGGGACAGGGAGCAGGGAGCAGGGGGAGGGATAGTCGTAGTGAAGTCCAGAAATTGGATAATTTAATTTCTGGAAGTCCCTTACGCCAAAACCCATGACTTATGTATCAGCCCAATTACGGAAACTCGTAATTGAAAGAGCGAACCAAAGGTGTGAGTACTGCTTATTTCCTCAGATTGCTAACACCCTTTTTCAATCCAATCCCACAGAAAACAATTTACCAACTTGCGCCAAATCTACATTCCCACCGCTGATGATGACACCAACTCTCGCCTCTGGTGCTGTCACCACACCTTCTAGTAAGGCTGCTGCTGCAAGTACTCCGGTAGGTTCAACGACAATTTTCAGACGTTCCCACAAGAAAAACATGGTGCGAAGAATCGCTTCTTCCGATACCGTCACCATATTATCTACGTAATGCAGTACTAGGGGGAAAGTAATTTTACCAAGGCTAGGAGTCCGCGCACCATCGGCGATGGTATCAGGATTTTTGACTGTTTGCAGGGTTTTGGTGTGAAAGGAGCGGGTAGCATCGTCGGCAAGTGCTGGTTCTACGCCGATTACTTTACAATTGGGTAAAAGTGACTTGGCTGCGATCGCACATCCTGAAAGTAATCCGCCACCGCCACAACAAACTAATAATAAGTCTAATTCACCAACTTCTTGAATCAGTTCTAAAGCAGTTGTCCCTTGTCCGGCGACTACATGGGGATGATCGTAAGGAGGGATGAGTGTCAAAGAGCGCTCATGTGCTAAATTTTGGGCTAATTCTTCTCGGTTTGTTTCTTGGCGATTGTATAAAATTATCTCTGCACCATAGCCACGAGTCGCAGTTTGTTTGACAATGGGTGCATCATCAGGCATGACAATAGTGGTGGGAATATTTAGTAATTTTCCAGCTAAAGCGATCGCTTGGGCATGATTTCCCGATGAATAGGTGAGAACGCCTGTTTGTTTTTGTGCTAACGATAGTTGGGCTAAGGCATTATACGCACCTCTAAATTTAAATGCCCCTGTGCGTTGAAAATTTTCGCACTTAAAGAATACTTGGCTATTGGTGCGATTGTTAATGATTCTAGAAGTTAGCACAGGGGTGCGATGGGCAATTCCCGAAATTTGCTCTTGTGCTGCTTGTATATCAGTTATATTAACGGAATTATGCTGTGACATTAATGACAATATTAAATATTTTTACTCTTGTTTATATAGATACAGATTTTTATATTTGCGTCTATTATGCTTGATTGAAGCATACTTATTCCAGGTGGATAGCATCATTTATTGTCTACATAAAAATAGCTACAGTAAATATTATATATTGCTGTAGATAAATTTATAAAACTTAAATTAATTAACTCACATTCGCCATTTTTCTAGCATGAATAAAACATCTGAAAGTCGGCAAAAAAGAACTGCTTTAATTACAGGAGCGGCTAGTGGGATAGGCTATCAATTAACCCAGATTTTTGCTCGTCATAGTTATAATCTGGTATTAGTGGATAAGAATGAAGAAAAACTTACTGAAATTATAGATGAATTCCCGCAAAAGTTTGGCATTTTTGTGAAAACTCTTACTAAGGATTTATCTATCCCAACATCGCCAGAAGAAATTTTTACCGAACTCCAGCAAGAATCCATCAAGATTGATGTGCTGGTTAACAATGCTGGCTTTGGTACTTATGGAGCATTTAGCGAAACAGACCTTAGCATTGAACTGCAAATGCTCCAGGTAAATATGGTGAGTCTGACTCATTTAACAAAGCTATTTCTCAAGCATATGGTCGAGCAAGACTATGGAAAAATATTAAATGTAGCCTCAGCGGCTGCTTTTCAACCAGGGCCTCTAATGGCAGTTTATTTTGCTACTAAAGCTTATGTCTTATCATTTTCAGAAGCGATCGCTAATGAATTAGAGGGTACAGGTGTTAGCGTGACTGTTCTTTGTCCAGGGCCAACAGCATCAGAATTTCAACAAACTGCTGCAATGGAAGATTCAAAGATTGCTAGCGTTAACAGAATGATGGATACGGCAACCGTTGCTAAAATTGGTTATCGGGGCTTAATGAAAAACAAAACTGTTGTTGTTCCTGGGATGAGAAATAAGATATTGACTGAAAGTGTCAGATTTACACCCAGAAATTTAGTAACAAAGGTTGTGAGAAGTATGCACGAACTTAAAAAAAATAGGTAGTCCGATATTTTATCCTTTTTCAACTAAATCGCCTGAGTTACTTTTCTCATACAATAAATAAGTAATGGCAATTAAATTGAAAGTGCTGAATATTAAAGGTGATGAATGCGCCAAGAAAATAACTAAATCTATTCAGACTATGGAATCTGATCAAAAGTAGATGTTAACGTTGATACTAAAACTGTAACTGTAGAAGCGGCGGCTTCTGAAGAGTCGATTAAACAGATAGTTCAATCTGCTGGTTATACGATAGAAGGCTATTAATTACTTCATCTAAATTTCTGAAGATATTTAGATGAAGTAATTTAGTCGGTTCAATTGCTTTGTTACATATAGCGGTTCTCGTTTACGTGAATTACACTCGTAGGGGCACGGCACTGCCGTGCCCCTACACCTAGCGATATAATGTTGTACCGCATCTGAGTGGGAACCGCTATATTCGCCCGGTTTCCGGGCGGAATATTATAATAAAGAGTATTTTTCTCTTCCGACATACTTGAAATACTTGGTTTTCGACTTAACTTATAAGCTGCAACAGATACAGCTAAAGATCGGAGGATTTTAAAAGTATTGCTGTATATTTGTTTGTTCTGAAAAAAATGTTAAAATTTCCGGTACTAGTTTTCAAGAACGGATTAACATGGGGTCATAGATTTGACATTCCTGAACTCCATAATTGCCCAAAATCAAGCTAGCCGATTCAAGCTCTTTGTCTGTACCACTAACGATAAGTATGTAATTACCTTGAGCAATTTGCTCGTTGTAAAAACGTGCCCAATCATCTGCTATTCCTAGCCTCATAGCGTCAAAGCGCTCACTTAAATTAATACCAGTTAACCCAATCAATTGAGAAAGGTCTTTGCAAATTAAAGACATCTGATTTGCTGAAAACCCTGCGACATACATATCGTTAATTGCTGCTCTAGTATTATCTATGCTATCGAAACAATTAACAGCATACTTACTCAAAATTCCACTTTTATTAGGAATGATATTAGCAGAATTTGTAGATAATTTCTCACTACTTATAGGCTCATAAATGCCAAATTCTTCAATACCCCAACGCTGGAGAATTGCTTCTACTTTAGCAATTTCAAAAGATGTACAATCGACGATTATGAAATAGTGTCCATGTTCTACTCGCTCGTTATATGCTTTAGCTTGCTCTTCTGATATTCCCCAACCAACTAATGCACCAGCAAAAGTCCCAGTAGCAGCACCAATACTTGCTCCGACAAGGGTTGTAACCAAAGCAGTTGCAGCTGCGCCAGCCAGCATTATTGGCCCAACTCCAGGGATGGCTAAAGTCCCAAGACCTACTAATAAACCAGTCAACCCACCAACAGCGCCCCCTGAAAGCCCTCCTACTGTTGCACCTTCGTCAGCTTTATCACCAGTGCGCTCTTTTATCTCATTATCGGCAATCTCATGATTGCGGTCTGCATTCTGTACAACTACAGATACTTTCTCCATCGCCAAGCCAGAATCTCTCAACTCATGTAGTGCCTGTTCTGCATCTCTACGATGAGTAAATACGCCTACAGCGCGTTGATATTGACTTAAAACCATTATTGCTCCTTGATAGCAGGGGAAAATTAATTTTCCACAAATCTAGTTATTTATTACCTGTAATCTTAAATACAACCTTATTTAACTCAAAACTATCCTAAGTAATAAAATTCATTACAAACCCCGCCCTCAGTATAAGCAGGGCGGGGTAGTTTATAAAAACCCGATCAACAGATTCTTTCGTCTAAAAAATCCGTTGATCGGGTTTAACCATTTGCAAAAAATTGTCTAAGATTAGGCTCTATCTACTTTGAGAGTTCTGGCGTGAAGAGAATGTGACTTTCACCAATGCGATCAAATGCAGGTGTAGACCAGCGATCGACTACTTTACCTAGAATTGACATTTCTTGAACTAAGCGGTCAAATTTATCAGGGGTGAGAGATTGGGGCCCGTCAGATAAAGCTTTTGCAGGATTGGGGTGAACTTCAATCATCAAGGCATCTGTACCAGCTGCGATCGCAGCCATTGCCATCGATGGAACATATTCAGACCTACCTGTACCATGACTAGGATCAATCATAATCGGTAAATGGGTTAGCGATCGCAACACCGGAAGCACTGATAAATCTAAAGTATTCCGGGCGTATTTGCCATCAAAGGTTCTGATTCCCCGCTCACAAAGAATTACATTTGGGTTTCCAGATGCCAAAATATATTCTGCCGCCATCAGCCACTCGTCAATTGTGGCAGACATCCCCCGCTTCAGCAGCACTGGTTTATCTTGAGCGCCTACCTTTTTCAGCAACGAAAAGTTGTGCATATTCCGCGCTCCGATTTGGATCACGTCAGCTACTCTCGCCACTGCTGATAAATCGGCAGCATCCATGAGTTCTGTAACGATACCCAAACCAGTAGCTTCACGCGCTGCTGCTAATAAATCTAAAGCGCTTTCACCATAACCTTGAAAGGCATAGGGTGAGGTGCGGGGTTTGTAAGCTCCACCACGCAGAAACTGTGCTCCTGCTGCCTTCACCCGCTTTGCCGTTTCCACAATCATCGCTTCATTCTCAACGGAACAAGGCCCAGCTACCACTACGATCGGATGATGTTCGCCGAAATAGACATCACCGTTGGGTGTAGGTACAACAACCTCGCTAGCTTCTCCATGTCGGAATTCTCGACTTACCCGCTTGAAAGGTTGTTGCACCCGCAATACTTGCTCAATCCAAGGGCTGAACTCTTGAACCTGTAATTTATCGATGCTAGTGGTATCACCAATTAGCCCTAAGACAACTTTATGAGTGCCAACGCTTTTTTCTACCGTGACTCCCCAAGTCTCACTCACTTCTTGGCTGATGCGAGTAATTTCCTCAACAGGCGTACCGCTTTTAAGTATGATAATCATCTGTTTTTCCTTCCGTATAGTTTTTGGATGTAATACAGTTCGTTCGTAGGGGTACAGCAATGCTGTGCCCTTACCTTGGTCATTCGTGCAAAAATTCAGCAAGTTGCTCAAGTTTTGTCCAAGCCGCACCGCTTTGCAGAACTTCCTTAGCAAGGGCAATACCCTTAACACAACCGGCTAAAACATCAGTTTCCCCATGAATGGCTTCACCAAC
>NZ_JACJTD010000111.1 GCF_014698505.1 Nostoc foliaceum FACHB-393
CCGTTGCAAATAATAATGAGCCTGTTTGCAAATAATGTGAGCCGAAGTGTAATTTTATTTGCAATTAATTTGAGCCAACAATTTTCTTGTTTGCAAGCCGGAGCGTTTATGTTTGCGAGCCGCAACAAGTAATTTTTACAAATCTCCCCAATCAAAATTCAGGAAACGTCGAGCGTTGAGCTTTGTATATTTTTCAGTGTGTTTGATATCGCGGTGTCCCAAAAAGTCTTGGATTTCCCTGGTGTTGTAACCCTGATTCACCAGATAGTAGCCGCAGGCATGGCGCATCATGTGACAGTGAACTTTGATATCAAGCCCAGCCTGTGCTGCCAGCCGCCCGATTAGCTTTCGCACTGCATCAGTGGACATCACCTCACCACGCTCGGAAACGAAAATATATTTGCTATCAGGCAACATCTCTCTAAGTTCTTTGAGCAAAGTTAACTCATCATCTCTCAAGGGATGCACCCCAGAGTCACTACCTTTTTCCCTGGTGATGAAAATCTGACGTTCGGCCCACATCAGTGCATCCCATCTTAAACCGCACTTAGCCCCTACAGCTTCCCCTACCCTCAGACCGTGGCGAAACATGAGCAGCATCAGTGTATAATCACGGTGAGAATAACGAGCTTTGCGCTCAAGTGCGGCATTCAGCAGAGATCGCACCTCGCTTGGTGTAAGGTATTCTCTAGACCTATAATGCTTGTTAGGTAGACGAGTTGGGGGTGGCAGCCTCATTTATTCTCGGTGGTAGTGTCCGGTTTACGCGCCATATTATGGACAGTCTACACCGCTTGAAGCCCCATTACTCCGTTGATAGATAAGCCACTCAAGAGTTATTGCGAATAACTATCAATTAATAAATACGTCTGCTTTTTCGATAAGAAGCATACCGTCAACTGCTGGCTCTCAAAAATGAACTTATATGAGTTAGGAACGCTTCAACGAGAGTCCTCGAAACGCAAAAAACACGGCTAGTACAATACAAAGACCCACACAAAGCCATACCGACACAAATGACAAAACCAAAGCAGTCAAATACAATGGCGATCCAAAACGGTACTGTTTTGTGATTTCCAAAACATCTTCTTGTTTTGCTCCTTGAGCCAGTAACCTTCCACCCTGCGATGCGTGTCTCCATAGTCCGAAAAATGCAATTGCAATTGCCAAAAACGTTCCTGCATAAATGCCAGCCGCAACTTTTGCCTCTGGATGAAGCAGGTACTCCGCCAGCACTGCTGTAGGAAACGGCACAAAGGTAACAAATAGCAGCAGAAGTCCGTTCCAATAGAGAAAGACATGATCGCTGCGTCGAACTAAACTAAAAATCCGATGGTGATTCACCCACATAACAAGAATTGTGGCAAAGCTTGTCAGAAACGCCAGATAACTCGGATAGAGAGACAGTAAAGCTGACACTAAACCAGAGGTTTCTACGGTGCTGTGGTTCGGGACTTTTATTTCCAACACTAATAGCGTGATCGCGATCGCAAAGACTCCATCGCTAAATGCTTCGATGCGTCCGGTTTCCTTTTCATCTGGCTTTTCCATCATGCCTGATACTCTCTGTAGGTAATGCTTCTTAAAGTATCGGGCTATTTCTGAACGGCTGTAAATCCGCCATCAACTACCAAGTTATGTCCAGTTACAAATGCAGCACCATCGGAACACAGCCAAACGACTGCCGAGGCAATATCTTCTGGTGCCCCAATCCGCTGTAACGGAATACCTGCTGCAACTTGATCCAACATTTCCGGGGGAGCAGCTGCCCATAGATCCGTTTTCACAGCACCCGGACTAATCGTGTTAATCCGAATTCGATCCGCAGAGTACTCAGCCGCAGCCGCACGGGAGAGGGCAATTACACCTGCTTTGGCAGCTCCATAGGCTCCGTAATTAGCAACACCAACCAATGCCCCCTGAGAAGAGATGTTGACGATCACTCCACCTCCTGATTGCTGCATCGCAGGAATTTCGTACTTCATTGATAGCCAAACTGATTTGAGATTGGCATTAATCTCAAGATCCCAATCTGCTTCAGATAAGTCAGCAATTTTGCCAGAGGTTCCCGAACCAGCATTATTAAATGCATAGTCGAGGCAACCGTAAGTTTCGATTGCTTTTTTTACCATCGCTTCAATATCAACTGCTTGCGTGACATCGGCTTTGACAAACACTGCCTCACTGCCTGCTTCATGGATCAAATGAACGGTTTCCTCTCCCTGAGCCTCACGACGGGCAACGACAACTACTTTTGCTCCAGCTTTACCAAAAGCTAGAGCAGTTGCACGACCAATCCCAGAACTCGCACCAGTAACAATCGCAACCTTTCCTGCCATTAAACTCATGACTGTTGCTCCTTAATCAACTTTGCAATCTTACCGCTATAATGCCAAGCTTTAGCCGAGAATTACTAATGTCAATAAGATAGCCTAACCGCCCCAAAACCTTAATTTGGCGTGAGCGCCAGTCAGTGCTGGCTCGACTATTGCAAATATTTATTTATTCAGGGAGCCACACAACAGATATAACCCCATGATGGCGATGCCGAGAGAAACATTTCGGTGCATAACACTGCATCATGCCGAGGGTGATGCAGTAGCGTAGAGATTTTTTCTATAACTATCTCCTCTAATGCGCGTTCGTCTTCTCCCCCAATCAACCGGACATTCTCTCTCGTTGGATCTGCATTGGGTGTTTCTCTATTCCTGGTAACATGGTCATCACTTCCGGCAACGTTGCCGAATGTTTTTAGTTTCTCAATTCTGAGAATTGTTAGTGGCGACATCAAAGATTTATGCGACAAATGCAGTACTTTTGTAGTACTCAAAAACCCCTTTGGGCGAACGGCGGTTTCATGTCACGAGCGCAGCGAGAGATGGCGCAGCCACCCGCAGGGCATGAAACCATAGTGAGTATGGTATCACTTATACAAAACCCCGAAATCCACTTTTGGGGGAGAAATCGCCCTTACTGCCTACTGCCAAAATACGCCCAAAAGCACCTTTAGGGGGTATAACGACAGTCGTTTGACAGTCATCGGGGTTTTGGACAATGACTGTCAAACGACTGTCATTTGGTACAGTAGAGGGATACTAGGGGTAGTTTACGGCATATTTTGACAGTCATTGAAAATTGGTATCAATCAACACGATGGCTTACTCATAATCTCCTCTAATTCGGTAGTCATACAGGACATGGAGCAACCTAATTTAGAAGTGCTTTCGATTAAGCGCAGTCACGACAGTAGCGATGGGCAGTTGCATTCCTTAGTCAATTACAAACGTCTCGCATAAAATTGCATCTCGGTTCCCTTGCTCGGTGGCCACAGTCACAATTCCATTCTTGGAGTCGTAGTTAATCATCTCACCTGCGAACTTGACCGCACCACTAAGCGATCGCACTTCTACTTGGCAACCAACAAACCCTGCGATGTCCCCGCCGTCTTTTTCAATCTGCAACAGTGAGTATGAGAACTCAGACTCAGCTTTTACCAAAACAGTATCGGATGCAATTGGCGCGTCTTTCACTGCCTGATCCTCAGTTGGCATACCCGCACCACTTTCTAGCTTTGACGCACCAGTTCCGCAAGACTCCCCGCAGCAGTTTTCCATATCTAGCAAGGGTTCCGCATCACCCGCACCAGTTGAGGTGGCATATTCTTCTTTTTCCATTGGGATAGGAAGCGATTGAATTTTCATTTCTGACTCTTCAATGTTTTTTTCCTGGGAATCTGAAAAAGTGGTGCGGGTGGTGCGGAAGTCCTGATAATGCGTTGTTTCTGGTGCGGGAAGTGGTGCGGAAGTGGTGCGGGTTTCGTCTAATGTGGTGCGGGTAACTTCCAAAATGCCAATGCCTTTGAGTACTGGGATGTTTCTTTTAGCAATGTCACAGTACCTAGTTCCCTTGACAGCCTTGGGGAAGAGTTGGGCGATTCTGGCGATGACTTGGTTGATACCCTTTACGTTTTTGTCACTGGGTCTAACCTGTTCGCTCCACGTTCTGCGGTTGTTATCGGAATCTATAGTTAATGTGCCAGTTTGAGTGTAGTAATGTTCCAGTCTTACCCATAGCTCTTTTGCAGTCATTTCCTTACCAGGGACATAGCCTATGTTCGCGGCTTCTATGAAGTCAAATAGGTGATTATTTTCTTTCTGAAGGTTGTAGAAAGCATCAGTTGTACATTCGTAATCAATGCCTTCTTCTATAAGGTCGTTTAGTGCTTGAAGCATTTTATTTAGGAATGCTGGGGCAACATGCGTTCTGATAAATTCCTTGTCGTAAGCAAATCTTGGGTCAGCCTGCAATTCATTTGGATTGTTAGGATCTGGATTTTTTTCAAAGGTTTTCTTGAACTCCAAAACTGCAATCCTATCTTGAATTGCTTTCATAACTCCTTGTAATGATGGTGTTTCATTCAAGTTAAAAATACCTATGGCTTCAGGGGTAAATTCGATGTGGTCTTTACCCTTGCGTTCGCAGTGGAGTTTGTTACCAGTGACAAATAATTTTAAGCTTTGAATCTTGTCGATTCTCGACGTTTGTGGGTTTTCTGATGCCCAATTTACCCTGCTGTGCATCAATGGAGCTAAGTTAAACTTCCTGCCTTCGTCGTACAATTGGAAGTCTGCTAAAGAGACAGAAGTTAGTCCATTTTCGCCGTAAATGATTGATACACACTCGCGCAGAGCATCTTTACCGTTAGACCCAAGCCCAACTGCTAGAATTGCTTTTACCTCTCTTCCTCTGAGCTTCCTAACAGTTTGAAGGTCAATCGAAGCGGCAAGATTTCTCAAAAGAATTTCTCGTTGTGGTTTGTCCAAACACTCAAGTAAGCGGTCGCAATCTGTAGTATCAGCCGAGGGATTGTATTCAATCAATGGTTCATAAATGAAGTAGTCTTGGGGGGTGTGCGGGTCTAGTCGGGGAGTAACTTTATTGCCTATCAAAACAGGTCTAACTATCCCATTAGTGCAGTTAATCCCTGGCGGATTGAGTAATTCTGCTTCAATTCCCGTTCGCATTTTCGCCCACTCCAAAACCTTCTTGACGGAACTGGGTGAAGCGTAGGGATAAGATTTTTTACCTTGCTCATTTTCAACTGCAAAGGAGTTACAAAAATTAGTTATCCGTCTACGCTCTGTGTCGTCGGGAGAGTGTTTATAGTGGTTGCCAGTGTGAAAGTAGAGCTTATCCGCAGCACAAATCCAGTTCTTATCCCCATAGAGAGTTTTGAAAGCAATTTGAATGAAGCTGACAACTGGATCAAGATCATTTAAAGGATCATCAAAATTTTGCAGCTTTGCCAGTTGCTCACGCTCTGCCACAGCCGCGTGGATCTCCTGCTCTAACCTGCGGATAAACTCTGGTACTTCCATCTGCCCCAAGATTTCTTTGATGTCACTTGATTTATATGGTAAATCGGGGCAGATGTCGTGAGGGTTAATTCCAATAAATGCAATCCCCACCTCGTCGGCACAGTCCTGGCAGGTCTGGAGTTTCTTTAAGCCAGTGTCGTCAGCATCATGCAGAAAAACAATTAATCCTATGCCTGAATCCTTGATAAGTTGATATTCTGGGGTGATTGTTTTCTTATCCCATCCACTGCCTTGAAACGTAATCCCAGCAAGACCATGTGAGCGACCAACTTCTACGCATCCCTCGCCTTCATGCTGGAGTAGTGCCGAGGTTACATTCACTGATTTAGTACAGGCTAGCGCTTCATCAATGCGATATGCCCCCCAAGGTTGATCACCCTTCTTCATTTCTGGTGTGCCGTCGGGGAGTCTATGCCATTGCCGAAAACTTTTGTCATAACCTTTCTCTTTACTGGTGTCTGCCCATTCGTAACGGTCAATCCATTGGGTTGAGGAGTATTGATAGGTTGTTTCGGTTGCGTTTCCGGGGATGCCCTTTCGCTTACTCTTTAATTTTTGAGGTTGGGGAATATTGGTCGCTGGCTCGGTCAACATTACCAAACCTAATTCGCCATCTGGAATTGGGGTTGGGTTGGGCTTGACCGTCTTAACTCTGATTGGGTTTTTGTTTGGTGCTGCATTGAAATTAGTTTTTTGTCGCTCTGCCAGCACTTCATCCCAAGGTTTGATTGCCTCTCGGATGTCCTTGCACTCACAATTATTGAAGCATCTGTACTTCCCGGTTTCTGGGACAATGGATAGGTTATGCCCCCCGCAAGCTGGGCAGATGTACTTGCCCTTCTCCTTGGCTGGCTCTAGTTGGTCTTGGAAGTTGCGGATGTCAAAAGTGGCGATCGGAGTGAATGTATCTGTCATGACTACAACCTTTTAAAGCGAGGGTTTGTAGCCTGCCAAAGAGCGAGAAATTAATGCAACCAACCTTACAACTCCGACAATCAATGTGATACCATTGACTAAATTAAACTTTTAATGTTTTTTGGTTAGTTGCTTTTTTCGCCTCTGATACAGGCTTATGAAAAGAGCAATCTTTTTTTGTGTATATAAGATTGCATACTAATTGAAAACTAGATTAACAGATTGAGAGCAAAAAGGGAGCGTTAATTTTTGCTTTTTTCTTGTTTTGTATCACTGTACTGAAAAGCTTTTCTGTCTTTTTTTCTTATTTTGTGATGTAATCAATTTCTTTTTTGAAAATATTTCAACCTACTGAAGTGCGATCGCTGTTAGGAGTCACAATGGCGATCGCACTTCAGTATCAACTAAATATTTGTGCAATATCTGCGCCAAGCTCTGTAGCTGTGCGCTCTTTGGCGAGTTCAGCCACGTTTAGAATGCTCTCATTGAGAATCGTGAAGGTGTTCCCGGAGCTTATAGCCTGCGGATTAAATGCTCCGCCCATGAAACTCAATGCTTTGCAATATCGATCAAGTGGATTGAATGCAGCAAGTCGTTTAACTAATGCATAGTTGCCTTGTCGGAATGCTGTCAGGGCTTCCTGATGTAGTTCTGTCTGTTGAGGCATCCGGTCGATTATCAAGTCAATTGCTTTCTGTATTTGCTCTTTCGTTAGTTCATTTGTTGGTGTAGTTATCATTTTTCTCCTGCTAATAACCAGTTATTTGATGTTTCTGCCGAGACTTGGTTGGCATATAGTGCCTGCCAGTTTCTTAACAGATGCTCGTAAATGACCTTAGAGATAAAATGAGCAATCCGCCCTCCATCAAAGTGAATGGCGGTTCTCAACAAAACAAAATTCTGTTTAGTTAGCGAGATATAGTTGCTCTCTCGCTTGATAGTATTGCTAGGCAGAATTATATGCCCTAGCGGGTTTTGGGAGATTTCCCCATTTATTATTGGCTGTTTGTAATCAGGCAAGGCATCGAATCCTTGACTAACAACTGTACTGACCCACTCATCAATACTTATCCCTCTTTTGGCAACGTCCAATCTTGCCAAAGCTTCATAGTAAGAGCGATTTCGACCTAGCCAACCACGCACATATTGCATGATTAAGGTTTGGCGGCTGTCGCCAGAAGCCTCGCTAAAAGCAGTCAAGTAATCATCGTGTTCTTGAGTTATGTAGTAGTAGGACAGATTAAACTGATAAGCCATTTCATAACTTTTATTGCTGTTGTAGCATTCATTCTACCCTAAATGCTGGCACAATTATCCTAGAAACTCAAAAACATGATAATATACCCAAATTGCCCCCGGTGCTTGCGACACCGGGGAGCTTCCAACCCACCAAAGATTGAGCCAATGGAGGGCAACTATGACTTTACTCGAATTCGTGTGCAAATGGGCGAAAGGCGATCGCACTGAAGAAAGTCGCCTGAAAGGAATGTTGAGTGGATTTTTTGACCGTGACCCCCGGACAATCCGTAATTGGATGTGTAAAACTCCAAACTACGTGAAATGGATTTTGGAGAGAATTGATAAAGAATGGGAAGAACTAGGGTCAATAAATTACGCCATTTTTTTTAAAAATTAAAGGAAATTTTTGTCACTATTTTGTATACCCGCTTCGTGCGGGTTTTTTTATTATTTGAAGTGTGAAACATCCGAGAAACAAATATGAAATATTTCACACTTGATTCATGATTGTTGCAGACTTTAACCAGATAAAAACAAAAAACTTAGCAACTCTACTTCCTTCTGACATAGATGGGTTAAGCAGTGAAAGAGTCAGAGAGTTGCTTAATATCAGTCGAATTACTTGTTGGAGATATTTAAAATATCTTCTCCTAACACAACCAAAAAACTTTGACTTTATTTCAGGAAATCAATACTACAGCCGAGGAACTATCGAGGCTTTATTTCAATTTCAGCAATTAGTTGAGCGCTTTCAATACGAAGGCGCAGTTTCAAGAATAAAAAACCACATGGAGGATTATTATGAGCTACAAGAAAGCAACCGATAAAAAGTCAGATTTTGCTTTCACTCGATGCTGGCACAGGCTCAGGCTATTGAGAGCCAAGATACTCAGTAGTGTTTCACAGAACGTTTGATGAAACAGTTTCAACGGTTGCATCAATGTTTCAGCCTCACAACAACCGTGAAACGCCACTGACACTCGCCGGAAACATGAAACATGAAACATGAAACGTTAGTTGATAACGACTACTTTTCTTTGTGACAGTGACGATAAAAAGTTGAGAGTTTTACGATATGTCAAGACCTAAAAAACAACCAACATCTATAAGCGCGGACGCACTCAACATAAACGAGCCTGAAACTATAACAGAGAAAGCATCGATGCCATCAAAAAAGGTAATTCATTTGATGCTAGATGCTGGACGCTCCAGTATTAAATATCAGGCTTTCGTTAATAACGAAACTGGCACAACACCAGTGATGAAGACTGAATCTTTAGTGTGTTGTGTGCCATCAGTACCCTTTGGAGAATTAGGAGCTTTCAGCCTAAGCCGAGCCAAAGATGAAAACAACAAAGATGTTGTAGAGCATTGGGTTGTTGGTAGTTCCGCCAGACTGCAAGGTAAGGAATATATAGCGATGAGTGATTCCGAGAATTACAAAGTACACTACTTCCCCATCCTTGCATTAGGTGCAATCGCATCTCTGCCGAATCTGCTTGAGTTGTCCACGGGTACAAGCAACAAGCGTAGAACCTTGCACATTCGTTTATCAACCCTCTCGCTAGCTTCTCCATTAGAACTAAAAAAAGCCATTGAACAATGCAAGTGGATAGGGGTAGATGGTGTTAGATACCGTCTGTGCTTCTCAAAACTTGGCTTTCTGGGATTTCCAGAGGGATATGGCGCGTCACTTTGGGCAAGCGAACGCTTTGACGATAAACAGTTCCATACTTTTGATATTGGATATGGTACAGCCACAATCAGCGAATACAGTAATCTCGGCAAGTTACCAAAACGGGTAACTTGTAGTCCGAACGGTGGCGGTGGCGTTGCCACACTAATCAAAGAATTCTCCAGAGCATTGAGCAACACCGATTCTTCTAAAATGATTCGCCCTTCCCAACTGCGCGAGATTTTAGAAACTGCAACTGTTGGTGATAACGGCATAAGTGCGATTGCACCTGATGGCGAAGACATTGGGACTGAGTTAGAAAACGCGATTCACTCATGGATGAAAGATTCTCCTTTGGCTTACGCCCTAGATGACATATCCGTGAAAGCCAGACGCAGCAAAGTAACTTTGTGTGGCGGTGCATTTGCGATCCCACCCGTGCAGATGTTGATCAAAGAAAGATTACTTAAATCTTGCATTCCAGAAAGTAATTTGTTGATCCCAGAAAATCCGGGAACCGTTGCTTTATCAGAAATGAAAAAACTTTACTTAGGAGAAACAACCGATGTTAAACAAGCGGCTTAATTACAACGTTCCTCAAGACTTGACTCCAGCCATCAGAATGCTTGCAGAAATGGATGGTACAACCCCAGCTTACTGGCTGAGAAAAGCTTTAGAAAAAGTAGTGAATGAAAGGTTCTCTGTCAATAACAATCATCAAATTAACTTAGGAGATTTGGAGGCGATAAGAGGTGAATAATATCAAGTTTAACTTTCAAACGAGGTGCGAAATGAATAGCAACGTTAGCACAGAAGAAATAGTAATCATTCTGGCTGGATGTGAGCAAACTTTAAGGTTGATTCAAGCTACTCCCGAATATAGGAGACTGCAAACATCAGAGCATTTTACTACATCAAACGACTTGGTTTTGAATGATGCCATTCAATCAATATCTGAAGTTTTAGATGGCATTGAAAAAGTACAACTCGCTAACAGTTCCGATGAGTATTAATTGTGCAAACGCTTGCCCGGTCAAGAAAAGCGTTCGCACAAGTGACTTAGATCAGGGATGAAATCAGTACACACATTCAAGGATATCAAAATGGCGCACCCCGTAGGATATTACTCCCTCTCTCACGACAACGCACTGATTAAAGATATGTGTGAGACATGGGGCGAAGGACTAGAGAAGATGAGCGAATCAGACACACTCTGGTTAATTGCAAAAATCGCTCATCAAGCATGGTTAGAGTGTGAATCTTCTACCGCTCCTAGCAACGAAGCCGAGTCAGTATTGAAACGACTGCATGAGTTAAAGCAATGGGAGAAGTTTGCACTAATCAGCGCAATGGCACAGTGATATGTACAAGAAGCAACTGTATTTAGCCTTGGCTGGTGTCGGGGTCTGCTTCTTGCCTGTAATCATTCCCTTAGTATCCAAGTTGGGGGCTTATGCAGAAGCCGAGAGATTAAAAGCCACCGAAGGATTAGAGCGTAAACGCATAGAAGAACGGGCTAAAACCAGCGATGCCTTATATGAAGCCGGAGTCATGCCCACAACTCGAAAACTGAGAATCACCAATTATTTTGACAGTAGTAAACGCAATCCCAGACCAGACCCAACCCTTTATCAAGATGACGAGATTGTTGATGTCTTTGACGCAACGGGTAAGTGTATTGGGCGAATTGAAGAAGGAATTTGGAAGTGGAAGCACAAAGCCAAAGAGGTATGTAAAAGCGTTCAAAATATCAAACCAGTGAGGAGAAAATAATGGCGTTAGGAACATCTGGTGCAGAAAGTAATAGCACTGGTAACAGCGATGGTAAACCCAAGGGGAAGAAGCGAACGCTTGGTGAAATCATAGATTTTTGTGCCAAGGCTGTTGTAATGATTGTTGGCTTACCCATTAGAGCCGCCGCCGCGATTGTTAATCAGTTTGTTGCTAACGGTGGCGCGGGTCGTGCCTTGGTAGGTGGGATTTTATTTATTGGCGGTTCTGTAATTAGTGCTGATTCAACTTGGCAATTAATCTTTACTGGGCCCCCTGTTTTACCCTGGTTTGAGCCGGCTTGGAATTGGCTAAATGTGCCGTTTGCACTGTTCAACCCCTTGTTTTATTTGGCATTTATGGTTTCGGTGGGTGTTCAAGTAATCGAAGCCCATGCCCTACGCGGTAAAAACCCAGATTCAGCTAGGCGGGAACTTCAAGATCACATGGTCTATGAGCTTGAAACCAAGCCTAGTGGCAAGATTGACTTGGTAGGCCAGTTGTGGCAAGACTACAAAACCGCAGGGACACGCGATCGCTCTAGTGCAGGGTTAGTTGTGATTGCGGTTTGGGCGTTCGATATTGTCACCACCTTTGCGGCTCGTAACCCATTCGACTACACAGCCCCATTCATGATTTTGGGTTGCATCTTATTTAACATCGGCACAATGATGGCAGGCGAAATTGGGTTTGCCATCTGGCGATTGACTAAAGACTGATAATCAATAGCCGCTAAATTGAGTGCGAACTTTGGCGGCTTTTTAACTCAATAAGGGATTTAACCTGTGGAAAATAATATCCCCAAAATCACAACTAAACAAACAGAATATCTGCGATTGCAATATCCCAGTCTCTCGCATTTAGAAGCTGGGAATATTGCTGAATGGTTGCAAGAACGCAAAGACCAACTATTTGAAATGGCCCGAGTTTCTGAGAACGAAGCAGACATGACCCGTGTACTTGGTTTGCTGGCTTCTGGGATAGGAGCGGTTTGTTATGCTGTCAATCCAATGGCATTAGTTGGTGGTTTAATTGGCGGTGCTGCATGGCTATGGTTTGTTGTCGAACACTCCAACCGCACTAAAGAAATTGCACCAATACCTTTTGTACGTGGCAACTTTATAGACGCTCTAGCTCGTGCCGGTGACTATGATAATCGAAGCAATTATCAAGCGGATCATCTTGCTAATACCGTTAAATTTCTAGAGCGACAATCAGCAGAAGAGTACGCCTTTCTTCATGCTGAATTTGAAAATATTGGGCAGTATTTAACCCAAGTTGAGCCAGGAAAACGTTTTTATGCTTATCGCTGGATGTTTGGCTGGTTTGGCAAGCTCAAGGGTCGTCAGCTACCTACTTATCAAAGTATGGCTCTCCATTTACAGGATGTGACCATTGACAGCCGGCTGAATCGGTCTGAGGTAAGTGCTATCGCACAGGCTCAAACCCAGTTACCACCCACCGTAGATATTAAGCAGTTTCAATCACCGACTATAGATATTCGGGACACTCACCAAGCGGCTTCTATTTCTAAACCGGAGGAGTTACAGCCATCAGCACAGGGGCTTTCACCAGACACTATAACTAATCTGACTTTGCCTCAGAGAGCAAACGCACTCAT
>NZ_JACJTD010000112.1 GCF_014698505.1 Nostoc foliaceum FACHB-393
GCGATAAATCTCTAATCTTTATTTCAAGCGCTCTCAGCTTTCGTTGCCTTTCAAGCGCTGTTTCTTTCCAATTCTCTCGACTTTGTTTAAACAGACGAATCAATCGGCTCGACGAACTTTTTAATTCGAATGGCACTAAGAAAAGATGAAACCTAGTGAGGGCAGGGTGTAGGGGGTAGGGTGTTGGGTGTAGTGTTCTAGACAATTGAATGCGAGTGCGTCAAGTAGTTCAACATCTTCTTAATTTCCTACACCCTACACCCCACACCCCACACCCAAAAGCCAGGAATACCAGGGATTTACGCTTTTCTTAGTGCCATTCCTTTTTAATTCTTTCATTAACCACCAATTTACATTGGATATTTTTAGATATATATTCTGTATGAAGAAATATCACCTCAAAACACCCAAAGTCAACACCCTACCGTAGGGGCACGGCAGTGCCGTGCCCCTACACTTGGCGATATAATGTTGTACCGCATCTGAGTGAGAACCGCTATAATACATAGCCTAATAAAAAAGCTTGATTTTCCATTTTTTTGGTAAAATTTCTTTGTTTTTACGCTTAACGCTGAGATTCTTTACTTACAACCTAAACTATCTCGCGTTGGCACGCCTGTAACCGGATTTACGCCATCCGCTCTTTCACACATTAACGACACTTGATAACGATCAATCAAAGCGTCGGTAAAATCAGCGCCTGTAATTTCGGCATCGAAAAAACGGCTGCGGGTCAAAGTTGCTTCTATAAAAATGGCATTTTTCAGGTTAGCACCATCCATAGTGACGCGATCGACTAAAGCGCCGCTCAAGTTCGCACCTTCCAGATTTGCCTTTAACAAAACTCCTTTAGTGAGAATTGCGTTGGTTAAATTCGCTCCTTGGAAATTTGTCCCCCGCATTTCTGCTGCTACAAAAGTCACACCTGCCAAATCAGCATTCGAGAAGTCACGATTTTCTAAATTTATATTGTTGTAGTTGATTGTGTTGATTTGAGCAAAAGCCGGTTTGGGATTCAGTATTATCCACAAAAATGCTAGTATCAAAATCGCAATCAAACCCAAAAAGCGCAATAAAATCTTTTTCATAACTTTATTATTTCTGAGTAGTCTTTTGTCATTAGTCCTCTCTTACAAAGTTCTGAGCGGAGGAAACCTCCGCTCAGACTTTGCGCTTTGTCATTTAACCAATGACTAATGACTAATGACTAATGACTCTTGGCTATTTCCAATCTTTACCAATCCGAATTGTGAGATCAGATTCTAAATCACCAATCGCCGACACTTCTATTTGACCCAAGCCTAAGACTTTTTGCAAATCAACTCCAACTCGTCGGTTGCCTTTTTGGACAACAATCTGAGTTTGACGTTGGGTATCTGGCCAATCAGGCACTTTGTAAATATTAGTAAAGCCTTTCTGTTTCAGATAAGCAATAACTTTTTCAGTTAGCTGAGGTTGATTGGAGGCATTTTGAATAGCAATTTTGAGGTTAGGAACCTGACGCATATCTGGTTTCAGACCAGGTACATTTACCCCAACATAATCATTCAACAGACTCTGTTGTCCTGTCATGTTCAGCCAATAGCTATCCGGGTCTTTGCTAAAACGGCTAAACGTACCAGGCAACACGGTCATTTGGAAATTATCCCGATCTAAGTTGAGGCCGAAGTTCACCAACGCCATCATTTCTTCCATCTTCAGGTTGGTATCAAAGTATTTTCGCATCAAGCGAGTTAATTGAGGCAACCTGGGTAAGACGGTAGGACTATTTAAGCGTTGCAGCAATGCTGCTGTTAGTGCTTGCTGACGCTGCACCCTCGGCAAATCTCCCAAACCTGGTTCGCGGAACCGGGCAAACTGTTCTGCTTGTTCGCCGTTGAGGGTTTGCCAGCCACTGACTAAATTAATTGACAGCCGACTGCTGGAGTCTTTATATTCCATTGATTGGGGAACAAAGACTTCCACTCCGCCTAACTGATCGACTAACTGCCGTAAGCCGCTGGTAGAAATACGGATGTAGCGATGGATTGGGGCGTTGTTTAAGGTACGGCTAACTACCCGTGCTGCCAAGACTGGGCCGCCTTGGGCATTGGCATCAGATACCTTAGTTAATCCCTTTTCTCCCTTTTCGGGGATAGCAATCATCGTATCTCTGGGAATGGAAAGCACCCGTACAGATTTTTCACTAGGGTTGAGCCGTACTAGCAGCATGGTGTCGCTTTTCCCAGCAAAGCTTTCTGGAGAACCATCAACAGTACCGCTGACTGGTTCAATCCCCATAATTAAAATATTCATCGGTCGTGAAAGCTGGTACTGGGAAAGTTTGCTCCATAACTCCCCTGGTAGTGGTATTTTTACCTCGTCTTTAGCAGTTCCTAAATCTTCATCTGTTCGATCTAAATTGCTCCACAACGGAGTCCAAAGGGCTAAGGTTGATACCAGCAACCCAGATAAGGTAATGCCGATGACAACTGTCATGATCCACAATAGCCATCGAGGCATGGTTAAGCCCAGTCTCTCGTAAAGCTGATTGGGAATCGCACCCACAGATTCGACGACGCTACGGTTGGGATTCGCTGGCGGGTTTAGTTCGACCTCCTCCTCCTCTGAGTCGGCTACTGGTGCAGGTGTTACTTGATTTTCCGTTCGTTGAAGTTGCTGCGATCGCACCTCATTTTCAAATGCTACTTGTTGAGATGTCACCGGATTTTCCGACCATTCGACTTGTTTTATCACAATTATCTCCCCACTCAACCACTCCCTAAAAGTATGTTAATCCAAGCTACAAATATTGCCAGTGGAAAAGCTCACTGTAAACTTGTAATGTTCTTCGGTAGGCGTGTATGACAACATGAATACTTTATTGTTCCCCGTAATCCTTGCTGGTGGTAAAGGTGAACGTTTTTGGCCCCTAAGTCGCAAAGACAGACCCAAGCAATTTTTAAGTCTTGATGGTAGCTCTAGAAGTTTATTACAAGCAACCGCCGATCGATTGATAGAACTCGGTGGCGGGTGGGATTCCTTGTGGGTGATTACTTCTAGTCAGATAGCTGAAGGGGTAAGACAACAATTACCTGATCTACCAGTTGAAAACTTACTGATCGAGTCCGAAGGAAGAGACACTGCCGCAGCCGTTGCTTGGACAAGTTTAGAAATCAAACAGCGCTATGGAGAAGACGCTGTTATTGGCTTTTTCCCTGCTGACCACTGGATTGCTGACGAAGAAGCGTTTGCACACACATTAAGCGCGGCTACGCAACTGGCAGCAAGCACAGCAGCGATCGTTACACTGGGGATCAAGCCTACTTTTCCATCAACCGGTTACGGCTACATTGAACAAGGTGAAAAAATAGGTAGCTTTAATGAGTTGCCAGCTTATCACGTCAACCGCTTTACTGAAAAGCCCGACCGTGAAACGGCAGAGACTTTTTTATCTACGGGACGCTTTAGCTGGAATAGTGGAATGTTCGTTTTTCGGGCAGGGGTTGTTCTCAAGGAACTACATACCCATGCTCCAGAAATTATCGAACCTTTAGAACAACATGGTCCTGATATCTATCCCCAGTTGCCTAAGAAGAGTATAGACTATGCGCTAATGGAAAAGACAACTCTAGCATACGTTTTGCCAGTTGATTTTGGTTGGGATGATTTAGGAGATTGGAATGCGATCGAACGCTTACTGAAGAAAGAGGAGAATCCCAATGTGGAACTCGCTACTCACGTAGGGTTGGACACGCAGGGCGCGATTATTTACGCCTCAAATCCAGAAGATGTAGTTGTTACAATTGGTTTAGAGGATGTGGTGATTGTGCGCGATCGCAATGTCACTCTCGTTGTTAACAAAGAACGTACCCAGGAAATTAAGCAGATCCTCAAAATTCTTCAGAGCGATTCCCGATTTATCGACCTGCTGTAAAAATTAAAACCCTTGGCAGAGGCGAAAAAGTCTATTTTCCTATTATAACTTGACTGTCTGTTATTTTATCTGACAGTTATGGACATTATTAGCTTTCAGCCTCTCGCCAAGACAATGGCCATCGATTCTATTACTGCCTATCAAAAATATATTTCTCCGTCCAAAGGATTTAGTTGTTCCCATCGCTTATTACACGGTGGGGACTCCTGCTCTAATTACGTCAAACGGATGCTGAGTGAACAGAAGCTCCACGAAGCCGTACAATCATCCATAAAAAGATTTCAAGACTGTGCCGCAGCTAGCAAAACTTTAACAAGCAGTAAAGCTAGAGCCGACTTCCGTTGTATTGTCATCCCCTGCTGTTTACCTCTTTAACTCCTCTGCATCTTTGCAGTTCTTTACAAAAATGTTCCTCACCCAAACTGTTCCCCGTCAACGAGAAATTCTTGAAGTATTCCTTCGCAATGGCTGGGACTATATGCGAAGGTTACTCACTGGTGGCAAAGCTGATGAACCCCAGCTACCTACACCTGCGGTTTTAAAAAATATCCTGATAGATTTGGGCCCAGTCTACGTAAAACTCGGTCAGCTACTTTCTACGCGTCCAGATTTACTGAGTGCTGCCTACATTGAGGAACTATCAACTCTACAAGACGAAGTACCACCAGTTCCCTGGTCAGAGGTAGAAGTAGTCATCCGCAAACAACTAAAACTCTCTCTGGCAGAAACTTTCAGCACAATTAACCCGATCCCAGTTGCAGCAGGATCAATTGCTCAGACACATCGAGCTACATTAGCAGACGGTCGAGAAGTTGCTCTGAAAGTGCAACGTCCGGGAATTGATATTACAATTGCCCAAGATATTGCTTTAATTCAAGGTATTGCTGATTTAGTGGCGCGGACTGAGTTTGGGCAAACCTATGAAATCAAATCCATCGCTGAAGAATTTACCAAAGCTCTAGAAGCCGAGTTAGATTTTACACGGGAAGCGGGTTTTACAGACCAACTGCGGCGCAACTTATCTAAAAGTCGTTGGTTTGATCCCACGCAAATAGTGGTTGCGGAAATTAACTGGGAATTGACCACAGAAAAATTACTGGTGATGGAATGGCTGGATGGGGTGCCGTTCCTGTCGGCGGATTTGAACAACAATAATGGTAAAGATCCTGATGTAGAGCGTAAAGAAATAACTACTTTGTTATTTCGGGTATTTTTTCAGCAACTATATATTGATGGCTTTTTTCACGCTGATCCCCATCCAGGGAACTTGTTTTATCTCAAAGATGGTCGTGTTGCCCTCTTAGACTGTGGCATGGTGGGAAGACTTGATCCCCGCACACAGCAGATATTAACAGAGATGTTGTTAGCGATCGTTGATTTAGATGCTCAAAGGTGCGCTCAATTAACTTTGCAGCTATCAGATTCTGCTCAACCAGTAATTTTGTCGCGGTTAGAAAATGATTACGATCGCATGTTACGAAAGTATCACAACGTCAGCCTCACGCAAATAAACTTCAGTCAGATAATTTATGAAGTTTTACAAGTTGCCCGCAACAATAAAATTAGATTACCTAGCAATATGGGTTTGTATGCCAAAACCCTAGCAAATTTAGAGGGTGTAGCGCGGACATTCAACCCTGAGCTTAACTTTTTTGATGAAGTAAAACCATTAATTACAGACTTGTTTCGTAGGCAGTTACTAGGCGATAATCCAGTGCGATCGCTCCTCAGAACAGCCCTAGATATTAAAAGTCTCTCTCTCCAATCTCCCCGTCAAATAGAACTGTTATTAGACCGAGTTACCTCAGAAACCTTACAGTGGAATCTATCGCTGCGGGGTTTAGATGGTGTGCGGCGCACTATGGACGATGCGGCTAACCGATTGTCTTTTAGTATATTAGTAGGTTCGCTGATTATGGGTGCAGCCATTATTTCCACCAGAGCGCAGACAACTCAGCTATCTTTTTTAAGCACCATCCTCTTTGCCGTCGCTAGTTTATTGGGTTTGTGGTTAATTATTAGTACATTGCGATCGGGACGTTTACGCTAAAGTCTATGTGTTGTGCCTGAGTAATGCCCACCACAGGAAATCATCATATGTCACTGGTAAAAATACCTACTTTAGTATTTGGAACCACAGAAAAATAGCAATAAACATCAATGATTTATGTGTGTTTACCCGTGTACATCTGTGGTTCTAATACAGGACTTACGCAAAAACCCTCTACAACTCTTATTACTTGGCGCACTTGGCGTACTTGGCGGTTCGTTTTTTTATGATTTTGCGTAAGTCCTATAATATAAAAAATATGTCAATCATCATTGCTGAAAAGCTAAGTAAATCTTATCCAGTGGCAGTTAAAAGTCCGGGTATTAAAGGTACAATCACCCACTTTTTTCGCCGCACCTACCGCACAATTCAAGCAGTTCAGGATGTTTCCTTTGAAATTGCCCCTGGTGAAGTAGTGGGGTTTTTGGGCCCAAATGGTGCTGGTAAAACAACCACACTCAAAATGCTCACGGGGTTGATTCATCCCTCTAGCGGTAAAGTTCAAGTAGCTGGACAAATTCCGTTTCATCGGAAAGAAGCATTTTTGCAAAAAATTACCTTAGTAATGGGGCAAAAGCAGCAACTAATTTGGGACTTACCAGCGCTGGATTCTTTGAGAATTAATGCTGCTGTGTATAACATCTCTGATAAAGAGTTCCAACGGCGGGTGGGAGAACTCACAGAGATGCTTTCCCTAGAAGGCAAACTTACCCAACCAGTACGGAAGCTATCTTTGGGTGAACGAATGAAGGCGGAATTGCTAGCAGCACTTTTGCACCGTCCTCACGTATTATTCCTAGATGAACCAACGCTGGGACTAGATGTAAATGCTCAGGTGGCGGTGCGCGATTTTTTGCGCGACTACAATCAGCGTTATCAAGCTACAGTGCTGTTGACGAGTCATTACATGGCTGATATCACAGCTTTGTGTCAGCGAGTGCTGTTGATTCACCAAGGAAGGCTGATGTATGACGGTAGTTTGGATGGACTATTAGAACGTTTTGCCCCTTACCGGGAAGTTCATATAGAGTTAGCCCAACCTCTACCGATAGAAAAACTTATGACCTATGGTGATGTGCAACACTTAGAAGGGCGATCGGTGCATTTTATGGTCTCAAGAGAGGCGCTCACCCGCACCGTTTCTCAGATTTTGACGGATTTAGAGGTAATTGATTTAACAGTTACCGAACCGCCTGTGGAAGAAGTGATTGGACGAGTTTTTCAGGCGGGTGTCGTGTAGTATAGACGCGATTAATCGCGTCTGTACAAGAGTGGAGAATTCTGGATAATTTTTGTAGCGGGAAGTGAATAAATGAAGCAGATAATCAGAAAAGCCTTAACTTTGCTGTCAGTATACTACGCCTATATGGTTGAGTATCGGGCAGAACTAATATTATGGGTTTTGGCTGGCTCTTTGCCGGTTATCCTCATGGGTATCTGGATACAGGCGGCACAAGGAGGACAGTTTGGATTATCACCTGTGGATTTTGCTCGTTACTTTATCACAGTTTTCATCGTTAGACAATTAACAGTTGCTTGGGTAATTTGGGACTTTGAAAGAGAGGTAGTAGAAGGCAGGCTTTCGCCCAAGTTGCTACAACCACTCGACCCAGTATGGCATCATGTTGCAAGTCATATTTCTGAAAGATTTGCTCGACTAACGTTTGCTTTTCTATTAGTGGCTTTATTTTTTATTCTTTATCCCCAGGCTTTTTGGTTACCAAGTTTGAGTAGGTTTTTGCTGTTTACATTGGCGGCGGTGCTAGCTTTTGCTTTGCGGTTTACGATTCAGTACACCTTTGCCATGTTCGCCTTTTGGACAGAACGGGCTAGCGCTTTAGAAAATTTTTGGTTGTTATTTTATCTATTTTTATCTGGTTTGATAGCACCTTTAGAGGTCTTTCCAGAACCTGTGCAGAAAATAGTGATGTTTACGCCTTTTCCCTATTTGATTGATTTTCCTGCGAGTCTTTTGGTAGGGCTACCCGTGGATATAGGGCGAGGATTTGGGTCAATGGTGGGATGGATATTAGTGTTTTTGGGTGCGAATCGTTTGCTGTGGCGTGCGGGTTTGAAGAGGTATTCTGGCATGGGAGCATGATTAACAATGCTAGAGATTTTATAAATTACTTGGTATCGTCTTAAAGTTTTCTGCCGTTCCTAAAGAATAATCTTCTAACTTAAAATCAGCAAAAGGCTTCTTTTCTAACCTATCCCGTAACGCCTCATCAATAATTACACTTGCTGATTGTTTTTTAACACCAATGATTATAATATTTCTCTGATATTTAGTTAAATCCTGATTTACCTGACAATCACTCCGTTGAAATTGTCCCAAATTTAATATACGATAGCCTTTGACGCTTGGTGTATTAATAAATAAATTTTTCACTAAAAATTGTACTTGTTTGGAACGTTCTAAAGACATTCGCTGTTGAACTGCTCTATTACCTTTACAAGAAACTGTGCCTACAGAAATAATCTCACTAGGATCTTCCATTACCTTCTGTATACCTTCCTGCTCTAAGTTCAACTTTAAAAGGTCTAGACTAATAATTTCATCATTATATTTAATTTGAAAATTGCTACCTAAAAGCCATTTGTATTCTAGTGATAAAACAGCTATATTAAATTCGGCTACCTTTCCCTGACTATCCCTACCTTCTTGATAAGGAAAATAATCAATATTACCTTTTTTTTGTGGAGATTGTCCGTAATTTTGCCTGACAGAAAATTTTGATGTCCGCGTTGCTAATGCCACTATACTAAGTAATCCTAATATGACTAGCAGGGCTACAAAAAATGCTAGTAGTGGTACTTCTTCGGTCTGTTTCTGTGGAGATAATGAAGTTTTAGTAATTAGTGCTGGCAATTGCTCAATTTTACAATCATCTAATAAAGTAATGTTTTCAGCAGTAGTTTCTGTTAGTTGGGTTTCAATTTCTTCTAGGCGTTGTAAAATCTCCTGAGTATTTGCAGGACGCTTTTCTATATCCGGTGCTGTGAGCCAATCAATTAAATTCAATAGTAAGGGTGAGATATGGATGGCATGATTTTGCCAGTGCAACAAATTTTGCTGGACATCATACATATCTAAAGGATGGTATCCCGTGAGTAAAAATACAAAAGTGCGTCCCAAGGCAAAGAAATCTGATTGCGGTACTGCTTGAGCATTCATTTGTTCTGGAGCGCTATAACCAGATGACATAAGTGCTGTCATCCCGTCGCTGTTGTTGAGTTTGTCTGGGTAGGTTCTGTCAATTTCTGTGGCGGTGCCAAAATCAATCAGTACTAAATCCCCCCAACCCTTCCCAAGGGGGGATCGAATCATAATATTAGATGGCTTAATATCTCGATGCAGATACTGTTGACCATGCACTAAATCCAAAATTTCTACCAATTGTTTTAACCAGGCTAAAGCTTGTTCCTGTGAAATAGGATAATTCTGCTGTTGCTGCTTTAGCCACTCTTCTAAGTTGTACCCATCGATTTTTTCCATTGCAATGCAATGCAACACTAAACCATTTCGGGTTTGATACTGGAAGTAACTATCCTCTTTGGGAATGCCGGGATGCTTGAGTTGTCTCAATACAGTTACTTCTTGCTGAAATAGTTCTACTGCTTTGGCATCGCTTGATAAATCCTCTTTGAGTATCTTGAGGATTTTAGGGGTATCTTGTTCGTATGCTTCATAAACTTTACTAAACCCTGTTTTGTCACTCAATAGGCACATCACCCGATAACGCCCTAGCAATTCCAAATGGGAACCACAACTTTGACAAAAGCGGTTTTGATGATTATTTGGATGGTTTGGTTTAGGGCAAACGGGATTGATACAAAGGCTCATAACTGGCTTATCCGTACATTAACAGTTATCAGTTATGAGTTATCAGTAACTCATAACTGATTTAAGAGGAATGCAGACGCGTAGCTGTTTGTTGCTAGACATCGCTCCTATTAATTCTTCTGTTGCCGTATGATAATCCCGTCCAATAATTATGAGATTTTCTATCTGTGTTCTGCCAATAAAGCTGCTACAGTTTGGTTAAATGCCTCTGGTTGTGTCAAAAACGGCCAATGATTGCCGGGAACTTGGCAGATGCGTAAGTTTTTAAGATAAGTTTTGTAGGGTTTAATTTGCCAATCTTGGCGGTTCAATCCTTGTTCTGGCTGGACGAAGATGGCAGGGGTGTCAAGGGGGATTGTAAAACCAGGCACTTGCATTACTGCCTCAAAAATGCCGTCACGGGCGGCTATGGTAAATTTGCTGCCCCAACTACCATCGGGTTTTTGTTCTATTCCTGCTTGAAAGACTTGCTGCTGTAAGGAACTCCATCCTTGATATTGCTTTAACTGCCGTGCTTGTTGTTCGGCTTCTTCATGAGTGGCAAAGGGACCCATACTTTTGAGAAAAGGCAAGAAGCGATACAACATGGGAAAAGTTACCCTGAGAAGACTGGGCATTTTCCAGATGAAAATTGGATCAACCAGAATTATACTCCGCAAACGCTTTGGGTTTTGCCTTGCCCAGATGGCGGCTAATTTGCCTGTCCATGAGTGGCTGACAATATGGGCAAAAGTCCATCCGAGATGATCCATTAGTGCTTCGAGGTCTGCGATCGCACTCTCAAAGCTATAATCTCTCTCAGGCTTACTACTTTGCCCATGTCCGCGCATATCTGGTGCAACTATGTGGTAGTCTGCTGCTAAGTAATCTCCTAAACTAGACCACACTAGAGCATGGTCGCCTAAGCCGTGTAACAGCAGTAAAGGTTCTTGCCCTTGGTTCCACTCTAAATAAGAAAGTTGGATATCAGGCTTTGATAAAGTTTGACGTACAGGCATGATTGCACATCCACCAATGAAGAGATAGTTTCGCGTTTATATAGTACTGCGAAAGAAGATGGACGCGGGGAGATGGGACTTGACAGCTATAACGAACCCTTGTAAATTCTTCCCAATCTCAACTTTTCTCATAAGTCAAATTACCTGGATGCGATCGCGCATTTGGAGTCAGAGTAATTAAATCGTCAATATTGCGTTTCATTGTGTCGCAAATCGTATCTAAAGGTAAGTCGTTAGGGTCATAACCAAAGGGGTTTTCTATCTCCAAACCGATGGCTTCAATGCCAAATACTGTAAAACCAACTAAAGCAGAAATTAAACCTGTCCACCAACCCAGAGTCTGCACTATTTGAAAGGGTAGCAGGAAACAATATAGCAGCAATAATTGCTTAAGATGAATAGCATAAGCTAATGGCATAGGTGTTTTTAAAATGCGTTCGCAAGCACCTAAATTATCCACAAGATTATTCAATAATTCTTGCATAGATGTTAACTGGTAGCTATTAAGGCAATTACGATGGTACTGCTCCTGTAAATAATCTCCTATCCAAAAGGCGACCTCTATGGGGGGATTATTCATAATCTTCAGTTTTATATACTTACTAGATGGCATTAAATCTTCTAACTCGCTATTGACTGCTTCTGCCCGCAAATGTAATTTAGTTGTCACAGCAAAAGCTACCAACAAATTTAATGCTGTAATTTTATGATCTTTATCTTCTGGAGAGATTTCATCAATTGATACCCAAATTTGCCGTGCCAGATTTCGGATGTTATTTACTAGAGATCCCCAGCATTTTCTCCCTTCCCAAAATCTCTCATAAGCCGTATTTGTGCGAAATACAAGTAACAAACCTAAAACAATACTAGGAATAACGCTTCCTAAAATAGGTTGGGATACAGGCAAATCAAAATGGTAAAGTATAGAAATCAAAAATCCGAAAGCTCCGCACCATAAAATATGTTTATAAACCGCTTTTATCACCGAACCTTTAAGTTGTAATGTTGTGCGTAGCCATGTGAGTTTTTCGGCTTTCATACAGTCACCCTAAGAGAATATTTACTGAACCGATAGATAAAATATCGATACTTTAAAAATAATAACTATAGAAATAGCACAATTTGCAAAGAGGATATTGTGATATAGAATCCATTTGACATCTTTTACTATCTTGAAGTACAGTTACCGCAAAAGCCGTATCCAGCAGTCATGCCGTACTCTAGCAGCCTAACAGACGAAGAGTGGGAAATCCTTGAACCCCTACTGCCGA
>NZ_JACJTD010000113.1 GCF_014698505.1 Nostoc foliaceum FACHB-393
AGTTAATTTTTATGTCTCTAAACTATCACTAACTATCTCAAAGCCTTATGCCTCCGTTTTTACGAAGATATCAAAGTTTTGCCCCAAAGCTTTGAACAGTCTGGCTTTGGAGTTTTCGGACAAGTCTAATAGATTGGGGATCAGCTAAATCAACCTGAATTGGTACTACCTGTAAGCCGTATTGTTCAACCAATGAGGAGACACTGTTGATCTGACGAACAGCCGCATAGACTTTTTTGGCTCCGTGTTCAATAAAGGACTCAACTATCGCCTTGCCGATGCCGCGATTTGCGCCCGTAACCAAAATGGTTTTGTCTTTGATGTCATAGTTCATTTGGATTTCTCCTTATGGTTTTCCATGATCTGAAAAACCTTGGACAATCGATCTAAGTTAGGGCAAAGAAATTTAGCTGCTCTCTTGAAGAAAGACTGCGGCTTCCACCGCTTCTTCTAGCATGGTATCATCATCTCTCATGCGAATCTAAGAACACCAATTTTTTAGCCGCCTTTGAAGTTTGTGCTTTTGGACACCTCTTTTTTATCTCTGCACAATGAGGATTTGGGGGATTGGTCTGAATTGGGCGTGCTGAGTGTTCTGTCCATTTTGCAGCAGGAGTTCTATCGTGCGCGGTTGGTTCAGTCGTTGGCAAATGCAGCGATCGCATTTGAAGATAACCCTCCTTCAGTGAATCAGATGAAAGCAGCAGTCGTCAAGAAGGTTGCCCAAGAAGTCTGCTGCAAGTATTGCAGAGTTACAATAATTACGAAGCAAGTATTATCTTTGTGATCTTCTGTCATCTAAAGTTTTGGCGAGTAGCACCATAACAGCAATTGGAGCAAGGAAGACTCTAAGAGGTTATTTGAAAAGTCATCTAACGTATGTTTGACTACTCTGGCTATCCTAGAAGTTGAACGAGATAATGCGGGTTTTGGAATTCACGTTCGCTTCTGTAAGTTGCATTTAAGGCTCAATCTGCCACTTTTCAAACAACCTCTAAGTCCCGCTATGGTAGCGAACTTATACAATACCTGAGCTTAAACCAGTTGAATATCTAAATTAGTTTGAAAACCAATAGGCTTATTTTCCAGAATAGCGAATCTCGATTCTTGGAAGAACAAAGAACCATTTAGGGGATCATAACTGAAGTCACTAAGATCAGTAGCACCAAACCCTGCTTGAGAAACTTGAATTTTGTCACCTTGAACAGCCTTGAAGTCTTTGATAATATCAACACCCTCTAATAGGTTGGTAAAAACAAATTTATCTGCACCTAGTCCGCCAGTGAGAGTATCTGCACCTAACCCACCAGCGAGTGTATCGTTCCCGCTCTTACCAGAAAGTGTATCGTTTCCACCATTGCCAAATAACAGATTATTTTGCCTATCTCCCACAATGGTGTCACTTTGATTTGTACCTTTAACATTATCAAAGTTTATAAATGTGAATTCAACTGTGCCTATGTTAGGAACATTATTAATTACGAAACTTTGACTTTCAAGGTTAACGTTAACTGATGCATCTTCAACTAAAAAGGGTGCTGAAGGAGCAATTGAGGCATCAATAGTGTTATTTGCAACGCTAGCATCAACAACAAGATTTTCAAAATTTCCAAGTAAATCTGTACCCAGTCCGCCACCTTTTTTAAGAGTTCCATCAATGAAGATAGTAGAGCTTACACCTATTTTGCTGTAATCAGCCGTATCAGTACCATCTCCACCATTTAAGGTATCGTTGCCTGCACTAGCTCTAATAATGTCATTGCCGCCGCTACCAGATAATTGATTATCAGCAGCATCACCAGTAATAGTGTCCTTTTGATTTGTACCAATTACATTCACAAAATTTTTCACACTGACTATTATTGGTGGCGAACCGACAACTCTTATTTCTAGTTTTTCTTTGGATAAATCAGCTACTATCGATACATTTGTACTGTCAGTAGTTGCATCAATAATATTAGTCTGTCCTCTAGCACCAATAACAGTTTCAAAGAAATCTCTAAACGTATCAGTTCCAATTACGCCTTTTTGAATCACCACTGGTTGGAGTGTTACAGGTTGTTCTAAGTCACTGTAATCAATGGTATCCCTGCCATCTCCACCAGTAATCGTATCATCCCCTGCACTAGCGATAATTCTGTCATCCCCAGCAGTTCCGATTAAAATATCGTCCCCATCAGTACCTATAATTGTTGCCATAATCTTGCTTTACCTGTTTTTGAGTAACTGCTGTATAGTAACCTGTTATCGGCTGTATTGTTCTTGAAAAAATGTTGCAGAATATAGCAATTAACTAAGATTTCCCCGCAGACCTTCTGCTCCTGGAGCGACCACGACGTATGCAGAAACTCATGTGTTGCAGCGAATTCGGGGCAGAATCCGAGGTTTGATTTCTTGAAGTAATGTTGGAATGATAATCCGGCACTGGTGATAATGATCAAGAAATTGTTGGCGAAATATCCGCAGTGGGGTGTTGTGATTGTGGATGGGGAATTGGTTGATTGAAATGGGTAGCGATTACCTATTCATGCAGTGCCATTGGGCGATTTCTACGACAGATTGCGCCTACAGGGATGCTCCCTAAGTCCCTGTAGGTGCAAATATACACAAAGAAAAATTATCCAAGAACCAATCTCGCCTTTCCACATTTCGTGAAAAGTCAGACACCTTAATAACCCGCAACTTGGGTTATTATGTTTTTGCAGATATGTGATGTCGCAAAAACCGCATGAACCATTTCTTAGATCGGAAACTCTCTAAACGCTTCCGCACCTTCGATAATGATCACAATGGCTTTATTGAGCAGAGCGACTTCGAGATGTCAGTTGCGCGTCTGGCTGAAGAGTTCGGTCATGATGAAGAATCCCCTGCTCGACAACGGCTGCTCGATGTTTGCTTAGGCTTGTGGCAGCACTTATTGCAAGTAGCCGATACAAATACCGATGAGCGCATCAGTGAAGCTGAGTATAAAAGAGCGTTCGCATTGGGACTGCTAGAAACGCCCGAAGCATTTGACCAAGCATATATGCCCTTCCTTGAGTCGATTATGGATATCGTTGACCAGGATCGTGACGGTCGGCTGACCGTCACTGATGAGATCCGATGGACGGGTGCTTTGATGCACCTCTGTGAGCAAGATGCCCGCGAGGTATTCCGTCGCCTTGACAAGGACGAAGATGGCTTCATTACCACCCATGACCTGCTCGAAGCCATCCGCGCCTATTACTTTGACGACTCACTCGATTCTCCTGGCTACTGGCTGCTCGGCCCCCTCGATTTATAACCCTACTCTCTAACGCCACATACTCCACCCTTTGGCGCAAAGTATGATTTTTTCAAATGATTAAGTAATTCCCCTTAATACATCTTGCTTAATCAAGCTAGAAAGTATATATTTTTTTTGTGCGTAATTACAAGCAAATAAACCTCAGTTACGAGCATGGGCGGATAGTTTTGTGCGATCACCGTTAAGAAACAAGCCGAAGACCTGATGGAAAAATAAGTCAATACGTCTTTACAATCTGTAAATCAACTTGATGCAACTGATAGTAATTCTTTGGTTTACAGGCTTAAGTGGTGCTAGCAAAACAATCATTAGTTACACGGAAACCAGAATTTTGAATATGGGGAAACGCATTTATCTATGCTAAAAAATATTCCTTTGAAAATATTTACTACTACCGCAGTAAGTAGTGCGGCTTTTTTGTGTGTAAGTGTTAATAATGCTTATGCAGCTTCTTTCAACTCGATTTCTCGTATTTATGCTTTTGGTGATAGCTATTCAGATAATGGGGCAGCACTTCGGATTACAACAGCAGCAGTTAACTCTGGGGTGCCTGGAGCGTTTATATTCCCACGAGTGGACGTGTATGACTCTGACGGTCGATGGACAAATAATCCGGGATTAACATCAGTTGAGGTATTAGCAAAACAAGAAAATTTACAGTTAACAGATTATGCAGTAGGTGGTGCGAAAAGCGGCAATGGCAATTTAAGTACTTGGCTTGATAAATATCAAGATACAGGTTTCTTTGGTCAAATTGAAGAATATAAAGCAGATGTTAATCGCGTGGGAGATTCTAAGGGGTTATACTTCATTTTTATATCTACAAATGATCTATTAGAAAGGTTTTTTAATAATCAGACTGGTTCGGTCGATGTATTAGCTGATGCTGCTGTTAACAATATTGCTTCTGGAATATCACAACTTGCAGCGATAGGGGCAGAACAGTTTTTTGTCGTAAACTCTACAGATTTAGCTGCATTACCGCTTTTTGAGCAATACTCACAAGAGGCAGCTAAGTTTAGAGATGTTATCAACAAAAGTCTTCCCGGTCAACTCGATACCCTGAATAAGCAATTAGGTGTTGAAGTTGCACTGTATGACCATGTTGCAATCAGCAACAAAATTCGCTCTACCCCAGCAACATTTGGTTTTACCAATATAAATGATGCCTGCGAACTTTTATACACTACTGGGGGGTTAGAGCCTGGTTGTTCAACCCCTGATAATTATTATTACTTTGACGAGATTCATCCCACTCGTCGTGTACATCAGATTATTGGTGAAGATATGTCCAATTTCTTCGAGACACAAAGAATAAAAACTGTTCCTGAGCCATCAACTTTTTTAGCTTGTATATCTTGTATGAGTATGATCAGTTTACTACGGCGTAAAGTTCATAGTAGCTAAGGGCATCATCGTGCTAAAAAGAGGAAAACTATAGCAACACACAAGGGACAAACCCAGATTGAATAAGCAGGTATTTGGGAAAGATTACAAGTATAAGGACAGCAACAATGGAAACACTAGAAAATTATCAATTGATAGTGAAAACGGGTAAAACTACTACAGAAAAAGCTTTAGAATTATTTGACACCCTTGAACCCGTAAATTTAGGCTTTATGTTTGGTCGTTGGCAAGGGTCTGGACTGCATACAAATCATCCAATGGATGGTTTATTGGAAATTTCCAATTGGTATGGTAAGGAATTTATAGATTCTGAAAATATTCATCCGTTATTATTTTTAGATGGTCAGGGAAAAATTTACCAGGTTGCGCCTAACCCCACTTTAATGAACTGGGTTTTAAAATTGCCGATTCCCAAAAATGATTCTCTCAAACCATTGTTGATCTCAATCAATTCTTTACTTAAAACCGATAAAAGTCAGGCTAGACTGCGGATGATGGAGTATAGAGGAAAAGTGACTGCTACAATGATTTATGATTATTTGCCAATCAATGATTCTTTCAGAAAAGTAGATGAAAATACTGTGTTAGGAATTATGGATTATAAAAACATACCTCAACCTTTCTTTTTTATTCTCAAGCGATGTCTTTAGCTTTTTAAATCGGCTCTATTACGCTAAAGCGATAGCATCGAAGATAAGCGTGGTGCAACAATTCAGTGGGGGATTCTGACCCGCCACTGAAAGATTGCTGACGCATGTATTCAGAATAGCTGAATTCTTCTTCAATATAAACTTTGTCCAATGAATGTTATTAGTGAAATTCATCACCAAAAGAAGCACTCCCAAGAAAGCTAGAAAAAGTAAACAGCATCCAACCGAAACAAATATGTTTTTGAGTTTGCCAATCGTATCTATCTTCTATCGTCGGGATTGTGTTAGCTTCAACGATTTCTAATCCCCAATACCCTAATGCGCTAATGCCGAACAACATAGCGCTGACGATGGACAATTTTGCGATGACTTTGAAAATATAATCGCTTAAAGTGGCTAGTGTCTTAAAGGTTTTTCTGTGATGATGGATAATGAGTTTACTTGGAGCTACAACCAAAACACGTCTTGGTCTTTGTTGAGTGAGTTGAGAGACAACTTGTTTATTATCAGTCATGGATCAAACCAAAGCCTGTTGGTTGTAACTAGATAGTTTCAGTAATTATATTGTAAACTTTCGTCAGGTGAATGAGGTTAAATTTACATAAAAATTCCACATTCAGAAAAGATATTCTAATGGTTAAGCGATGTCATACGAAAAAACCCAGAGGACAAGCAATTAAGTTGAAAGTCAGTTAGAAATATCCCCCAGTGCAGTATAGGCTGGGGGATACACTTAATCAATCCGCATTGCTGTAGTAAATCGGCTGCAATACTTTCCGACAAGCTAATTTACAAATGTCGCCAGAAGTTCTTACTGATAGTCTTGAGACTGACAACTGCCGTTTCTGTTGTTGCTTCAGGGGCATGACCAGCAGCCAGCACAGCAGCTTGTGGTGCAGGTGTCGTTAACAGGGAATTGAGTAATCCCATTTGATAGTCAATATCTTCTACTGTGCGATAAACTCTGGGGTAGTCAATTTGCATCCCTAAAGGTGTTGGTACTATTTTCAGATATTCATTTAGGGCGTTAATATAGCCATCGTGAAAAATCCTATTAGCAATACAAGGACGGATAATATTCAATAATTGAATAGCTCGTCTAATGTCTGCAACACTGCGGCTAGCATCAATCTCTGGCTGGCTTTCGCTGTAACCTTTGGATTTCTTTTCTGCTACCAGATTATGAAATTTAGCAATGGCTCTCTGATGATTGGCTAATGTGTGGACTTTGGTTTGCGCTTGATAACCGACTCTGCCCCACTGCACTGTTAAGTTACTATCTTCGACAATGGCCGCCCAGAATTTATTGCTGTTTTGAATTGCGTCAACAAAGACTAAATAGATTTCCATCTTTCTTACCCTGTCAATTTCCTAACTTCAGGGCATTGCCCCATCTGAGATAGATATACTGAACGCGATCGCTACGAACCTAAAAGAGCGATCGCCCCTGTAGAATCAGGAGACAATCGCTTTCTCATCAGTTCATGTTTCTGTATTTGGCAGTTCTGAGAGACTGAGTTTTCGCCGCTTGTACAGGACTACTAGCCCGTCGTGCAGTAGATGCCCAGGATTGCATTCGTTCGACTGCCGCCGCATCCTGAATTGCAAGCGGGGTAATCGTTTGACGACAGGCTTCGAGATCAGCAAGTGTTACCTGCTGCGGTCTATCCTCATCGAATGCCAGCAGAGCAGCTTCCGAAGCAAGGGTTTCCAGTTCCGCCCCTGAAAACTTTGCAGTGTTGGCAGCGATCGCTTCGAGGTACTCCGATTCCAGGTGAATGCCAAAACGTTGTAGATGAATCCCCAAAATCTGTACACGCTCTGGCTCTGTGGGCAGATCAACAAAGAAAGCCTCATCAAACCTACCTTTGCGCTTAAACTCACTTGGTAGTGCTGATGGGTCATTGCAGGTTGCAACTATAAACACCCCAGCAGTGCATTCACTCATGAACGTAAGCAAAGTTCCAAGAATCCTTTGACTAACACCTGAAGTATCGCCAATACCAGAAAGCGCCTTTTCCACCTCATCAATAAACAAGATACAAGGTGCGATCGCTTCTGCTGTTTTCAATGCACGTTTAACATTACCTTCGGATTCGCCAACTAGTGAACCTAGAAGGGACGCAATATCGAGTTGCAGAAGTGGTAGATTGAGTATGCTAGCGATGTTTTTGGCACAGTGGGATTTTCCTGTTCCTGGTGGGCCAGCCAGCAATACACCTTTTGGTTGGGGTAACGAGAGACTTCGCGCCTCTTGCGTGAATAGCCGCCGCCGCCTCATCAACCACTCGCGCAGAAGATCCAAACCGCCGAATGGGATTATCGCAGGTTTACCCAACTCGATACCCATTTGAGACAGTAGCCGAGTTTTGTACTCGACGGCTTTGGGGATGAAATCAGCGCCGACAACGACACCATCATTAGTTAAGTTTTCTTTGACTGTTAACCGCAGGAAATCACTAATTTCCTCCAGGGTTAAACCCAGGGCAGCACGAGAAAGAGTTTCAAATTCAGCATTTTCTAGCGTAACAGTAAAAGTCAATTCCTGTTCAATAGCAGACTGTTGTAGGTCATGCAAATAAGAATTGATATGAAGTAGTATTTGGTCAATACTAGGTAAAGGAACTTCACAATAAGGAATCAATCTGACTAAGGATTCGTGTAATTGTATGTTCTGACCCAACAAAACAATGCGTTTATCTGTGGGTTTTAACCTGTGGTAAAGGTTTTTTACCTTGCTTAAAATCTCCCAACTCAATTGGGGTGAATTCTTAGCAATAAAGGGGTGAATATCTCCGAGGATAAATACACCATGACCACTAAAGTTAGCAATGTAGTCGAATACAAATAGTAGTGGATCAGCCTGTGGAGGTTTCTTATACTCTGGCACTGGCTTAAATACCAATCCCCCATCTGCTGCAATTAAACATTGTTCCAAGGTTGATACTCCCAGATTCCAGAAGAAAACTGGACATGAGAGCTTATTGTTAGCTTCAGTAGTTAACCACTGAATAATCGTCGCTTCATCAGGAGATAGGACATCAACCGCAGCGATGGGGATTTGTGAATCGAGTGTGGAGAGAAGATTTGAGAGTTTCATGATGTTGATATTTGATAAGGAACTGGAGAGAGTTCGTCATGAGTGTTTACTACTTTCACGACTACCTCATAGACTTCGGCATCGCCGCAAAATACAGATGCCATAGCATTACTTTCAGGTTGGGCAATAGCGGAAATAAGAGCATTTATTAGTACACAAATACCTTCAGTATTGGCTTTGATAACCACAGGTTGATGTACTTTTTGCTGCGGATAAACGTGAAGCATGGGATATTCTTTTGATAATTCATTCATAAATTTAGGGGGCTTGGAAACCCCCTTTTATGTTTGTTACTGGCGTTGGTACTGTTGATGGGTAGAAGTTATACGTTGCTGTTGGGCTTCCGGCTTAAATTCACGTTCGCCCTGTACAACTCCCAACGCCTCTTCAAATGGCTGGGTTGCTGACAAACAAGTTAACCCCTCGAATCCAAGAGCTTCCACTTTCACTTCACCTGTAGCGCTGTCGAAATGAATCAGTATTGACCGTTCCATATTTATCTCCGTGCATATTGTTGAACTTCTTGATGTCCGGCAAAAGTGAGCCGTAAAGTTTGCACGCTCCCGTTGGTTTCTTCAGCGATCGCACATTCACCAAACCTTTCTTGTAACTCGGCAGCCTTCGCCAAAACCATCCGTCGTCCGTAAGCAGGCATTAGCTGACAGGCGTAGAACTTTCCTCCTAACCGCCTAATTACTTCGTACTCATCCTGGATCATTTCGTATTCCGAGCCATTCCACTTAAATCCCATATCTGCACGGGCTTTTATGGTGCGACCAGACACAATGATTTCAGCGCTTTTTCCTTGAGAGCCACCGTAGTATCCTTTTAGTGGCTGTGCTGTTTCGTAAACTTGCGGATTCAGTTTCAAATCTTGTAAAGCTTGTATTAGACATTCAAGGGATACAAGCTTAGTTTTAACGGTTGAGAAATGCGACATTTTTAGCTCCAATGCTTTCAAATCGGTTTGAGAAATAGTAGGGGTGCGATATCCTTTTTGGGTTATTCTGGAAACTACGTATTAAATCCATTGGCATCAGTCTTGAGCGAATACACCCTCGCCCAAGACTGTTTTTTACCTGAACTTGAACGACATTACGGTAGCTTTCGATAAGCCCACGTCGTCAGCCGCAAGTGATTGTAGATTGCGCTGTTCGTCTAACAACTTGATCCGAATTTCTTGCATTTTTTGCTGCAATTGACTGCGTGTATCTGAACCCAGATTTTTAGACTCAATCGCTGGATCATTAACAATAGAGTCCAAGTGCGCCATCATCGCCTCCAAGCTGCTGCCAGCCTCCGGGTCAGCATTCGCTAGTAGTACCTGAACCTTCATCAGATGACGTTGCATCTTTTTTTTGAACTGGACTGGCTTGCGTCCTGGCTCCCAATCAGCCAACTCTTCAAGCAACTGCGCGGCGAGTTGTTCACCACCAGCGATCGCAGATTCCCGTAGCCTTTGCTCCAGATTTTGGTCATACTGCTGAATGAACTTGGTAATTTGATCAAGACATTCGGCTTGTTGCTGATTGAGTTGTTCGGACAAAGCGGGTATGATCACCGGACGACCAATCACGACTTGCAAATAGTCCTCAAGATCGGTCAGAGTCGGAAATGCTCTTAGCAAGTTGGCTTTGACTGACTCTTGCTTATCCTGTGCTAATTCCCAAGTGTTAAGTGAGAGGAACTGGTCAATCCGCTCTTGGTAATCAAGAAGTCCTGATTCATAATCAACTTTTAATTGATTACGCAAGCCAGGAGCAATATTATCTCTAATATTAAGAAGTTGACTCCAAACGAGCGGAGCCAAATCAATAGGACAAACCCAATCACCAGTATCAGCAGACATCCACTCTTGAACAGAAGCGATTTCTTGACGAAGTTGTGCGGCAGCTTCATCGAGTTTCTTAAATACCTTGATTCCGCGTAATCCGACTTCAGAATTTGTAACTTTCACGAGGTCTGATTCAATTTCAGAGACTTCAGCTTTTAGCACATCGGCCCATTTAGGTGCGGCAGACTTTGTACTTTTCTTTAACTGGATGCGGAAGCGAATACGGGTTTTATTTAATTGTGAGAAATTGTGGCGCTCGACTACTGCATCAGTTAGGAAATTTGTAGCGATAGTGTTGTCGATTACTTGTACCATTATTATTGACCTCAATCATTATTTTTCACTTTCGATTAAGCGAAGCTTTCTTTGTGGTGATTTCTCAAGAGAGCGAATGTCTGTAGTAGCTCTATAGATTACTTTTGTAGAGCTTTTTTGCAGGCGAATATGTCTTTTAATGACTGGTGGTTTATGTATGGACATGGCTTAAAATAGCTGAAGTTGCTGTGAATTATCCTGTACCGCAGGCTTCTCATAGACCATACCTTCGACTTCATAACAGCGAGTCATGAGTTTGTTTCGATTTAATCGAAAGCTGGCTTTTTTTCTTTGATTTGGCAGAGGTACAAATAGATACTGTGGATGTTGGATAGTACCTGCATCACCCAAGTATCGTGAAAGCGTACCGTCGATTTGGTAAACTTTTGAGGAGCTTAAAAGCGTTGAGTCATAAACTTTAATCAAATTTGTTTGCATCTGATTAGTATTAAAGTAGAGTGTGTGATAATCTTTTGTGGAATCGATTTTTCTCTACAGTCAGACTGATTGAATCTGACTGTAGAGTTTTTCACGCAGAATTCGTTACTTTTGCGTTAGTTATTGATTGAAAGTGACAACTACTACAGATAAAAATGCTCAAAAATCTGATTGAGTTTTTCCTTTAATTCATCTGACAGAGCATTAAAATCAAACTCTTTAGATCCCCAAACTTCATCAAGACTTGTTGACTCATCGATAATGTTTGCAATCAAACAAGATGCATCATCGTAGTTCCAGCCATTTGCTAGAAGCCACGGCAAAACTCCCTCCGATTGCAATAGTTTCTCAATGTCGAACGAATCAGAAAACTGCTGTAAGTTTTCGATATTGGGGTGAACGATTGTTATTGTCATTTCTTTTGATTGGTGAATAAGTAGACAGCATCTATTAGCTGTAGACAAAGTTTGAGTAACTTCTAATTACAGTTGCTCAAACTCTGTTTACAACGACTTAAAACACCATTTCATTCGCAGCTTTTGTCACAGCTAAAGCTTGTTTACTGATCTCGCGCCAGTCCGTTTCTTCACCATAAGATCAGGGCAAACGCATCTAAATATTGACGAGCCTGAATCAGGGTGAAATACGCCAAGACTCAAACTACATAAGGCTTTGAGGAAATTAAATCTCACTCATTATAAAAATGATAATCATTACGAGGGGGG
>NZ_JACJTD010000114.1 GCF_014698505.1 Nostoc foliaceum FACHB-393
TATTTAATAACGTTCAAAAAATACAAAAGCAGCAAAAAGCACTAACCCCTGTATCTATCAGGCTTTTAGCCTCATATACCACTTGACAGTAATTATTTAAAAGTGACAAATAATTCTTTAATGGACAGTTTTGCTGAAGATTGGAAACATTACCGTCCACAAGATGCTCACATAGCTGACCAGATTATTAATAAACGTGTTAACAAAGATCCTAATGATATATTCTCCGGGCATGAACCACCTAGAGCCTACCTTGATGTTCCTCGTGATGAACTTGCTAGAGAATGCCCAGAACTTGCAGCCAACCCTGAAGTTTTAGCTCTGGCTGAAGAGTATGAGTATGGAGCAATTTTATACTCTCTTTATCGCTGTCCTTTAGTTCATGCTGCTACTAACTCAAATCGAACGCATGGTTTTGCAAGAGGGGAACAAAGTATGTATTATTGGTCACTTGAAGGTAGCGGTAGAGTTACTATTGGCTTTGGAACTCATCTAATTAGTCGTTGGCTGCGTAATGCAGTTACTGGGTATGTTCAAGCTTGCCATCAAGCAGGTATTATTCCAGCAAGTAATATTGATGCTGGATCTAGCCAAGAAGAACGCTTCAAGAGACTTTGGAACAAAATTAAATAGTTACAGCGATTTTAAAATAAATAGACAACAGTGATTGAACTAAGCGAAAGCTTCGCTACTGTTTATGTAGCTCAATTACCTGAAAATTCGCTAATAACAATGGCTGATCTGCTGCGCGACTTGCTAGAGCAGCACTACGGAACTAAACAGTAAAAGCGTATTTACTGAAATACAGAAGTGGAAATGGAAGTGGCGATTGCTGATTGAACTTGTTAAATAGCGCCAAATATCTCCACCATTTCAGATGGCTATACCTGCTCTATGTTCTCGGCGATATTTGGTGGTTTGTATACGGTTATGATTTCATAAAATCATACCAAAGCCTCACTACAAACAATTATGGGAATTGGTTGAGATAACGTAGGTAAGCTATTATCTTGCAACTCTTGCATATTATGTTGACGGTAAATCTGTACTAGCTGGTTAAACAATTCCTTACCTGTAAAACCATCACGTCGCAGTTTGTTTAACTCGCGGTTAACAGCTTGGTTCACACTCAAGCGAAACGCTTTTTCTAAAATATTGACCTGACCTTTTACTTCCTCATCTGTAGTTGACTTAAAAAATATTCTCAGTTCCCGCAGAATATACCTTTGCCCCTGAGTCAAACGTTGGTTAAATTCCCGTTCTGCTTGGCGATGTTTTACTTCTTCTGCAAATTGACCTTTGACGCGCATCACAGCAGCGTTATGGTCTTTGGGAAGTGCCAAGGTGGGGCTAGTGTCATCAGCTTTAATTGCACCTAAGATACGGGGGATATCTCTAGAAATTATTTCTCCTTTATCATCTAATAAAAATAGTTGCTGATAGCCTTTGATATCAGGTCGATTGGGGTCGGAAGCTTCGCAGAAAATGTATGTCCCCTTTTGCATGGAAAATTTAGCGGTGCGAATACCATGCGGTAAATTAGCAATGCGTTCAAACTCACCTGGGTCTTCTTTTTGTAATTTTCTGAGGATTTCTTCTGCCTCATTCAAATCTAGAAAATTATCTTCATCCTCAATATCAAATAGACTCAACTGTTTACCTTGTTGTTCGTAAATGGCATACATTGCTTCTTCGTTGAGTCTTTCTGTCAGGTCAAGGATTGCAGCATCTTCACCTATGGTATCGTGAATTTCTTGTATTCTGTTTTTAAGTTTTTGTTTCAAACCTAAATTGCGCTCAATGCCTAGTTCTGGTAAAAAGTTATATCCATAGATGACATCTTTCTCACTGCCAATACGGTCAATACGACCAAAACGTTGAATAAGCTTAACTGGGTTCCAATGCAAATCATAATTAATGATCAAATCACCATCTTGCAGGTTTAACCCTTCTGCTAAGACATCGGTAGCAATCAAGGTATTAAGTTCTGATTCTCCGGGTTTAAATTTATATTCTTTGTTGGCTTTAGGGGCAAACCTTCCTACTAATCGTGCTTTATTTTTGCTGTTACCGCTATAAATTACATCAATATCATCACGCTGACCATCTGGGTTTAAATTATCAGATAAATACTTGGCTGTGTCAGCATATTGAGTAAAAATTAGACGCTTTTTATCTTTAAGATTTGGTTTATGTAACCATTTTATTAAAGTCTGTAATTTAGTATCTTTATCAGGGGTAATTGGTTCTACCAAATCCAAAATATTTTTCAATAATTTAATATCATGCTCGATATTTTGTTGTAATCTTTTTGCATCAAAATCCGATAAATTATATTTATTAGATACCTGTTTTAATGCGTCCATCAAATCTTGTTCTTCTGCTTGATTATAATCTTCCGAAAGCAGAGTTTGGGCTTCTTCTCCGGCGGGTACAAATCCTTGAGATAGTGCTTTTAAAAATCTTTCATGCACTATCAATAATTTTTTGATAGTTTGTTGAAAAGCGTAAACACTCGATTCAAAACGCTTAAATAATAATACCCGCATCAAACCCCGGAGGTTAGAACCTGCACGTTGTAAGGTGTTATAAGGTTCTTGCTTTTGTTTGTCTTTTAAAACATAGTTCCACAGGCCATAACGTGCATAGCTAAGTTCGTTTGTGGGTGGTTTAACCAGTTGACGCTTGCGGGACTTACCCATATATTGCCGTAAATCCTGATACAGTCCTTGGTATGTGTCCTCAATGCTGTATTCAATGGTTTCTAGTTCGCGTTTGGGGAAAAAGCGATGTTTACCACCAACGATGACATAAGCGCGTCGGGTTCCGTCTAGGTACTCTTTAAAGTTAGCTGGGTCAACTTGTTGATGAGTTTTTGAATCAAAACCATAAAAACGTAAGATGTGGTTGCGGGTACGGCGGATAAGGATATGAGAAAGTAACTCTGGTAATTTTTTCGCACCTTTTTCTACTAATTGAAAGTATTCTTTTAAATTAGGTGGGTCTATTGGTAAATCAGTTTTATCATCTTGATGAAATAATTTTAACTGGTGATAAATATCCCAAGCACTCTTATTTCGAGGAGTAGCTGTCAAAAAGCAACAACGTTTACCCACACCTAAAAATGCTTCTACGACTTTATATCTTTGAGTATTATTATTTCGCAGGTTATGACTTTCGTCTATAAGTACAAAATCTCTATCTTGAAATCTAAAGTTATTTAATAATGCTTTCACGTCTCCATCATCATCTTCTTTCAACATTCCCATTGAAAGGACACGAGCATTTAACTGGTAAACTTCATTATATCTATCCCACATTTCTATTAGTGGTGCAGGGCAAATAATTAAAGAACGTGCGCGTTCTACTTGTTCAAATCTTTTAATAATTGCAGCGCCAATAAAACTTTTTCCTAACCCTACTACATCAGAAACAAAAGCTCCGCCATAATCTCTGATATTTTGGACGGCATTATTAACAGCTACTTTTTGAAAATCTGCTAATTGTTTACTAATTTCATCTTCTATAATTAAATCTTTTGGCGCAGTATCTTCTAATCTATCTTTGACTAAAGCGTAGAGAGTCTTATAGTAAATATCATAAGGACGGACTATAGAACCCGCCCAAGATTGTTTCATCTCTTTCATTAATACTTCATTAAATTCTTCCGCTTCATTCCACAATTCATCAAACCAATGAGTTAATTCTGTATGGTTATCGTTTCCGTGGATGGTTACATTCAGTTCGGTATTATGGGTAATACCAGAAAGGGTAAGATTGGATGAACCTACAATAGCAATCCCTTTTTCTTGACGCTCTAAAGCTCTACCTTTGTTATCATAAACAGTACCGTAATCAAAAATATAGGCTTTGGCGTGTAAAGTTCCTTTTGTGTAAACGCGGACATGAAGCCGTTTTTCTTCTATCATTTGCACTAGGTTTTTAACCAACGTCTCGGCTTCATCCGTCTGATCCATTAATTCAATACTAGAACGAATATTGGCTGCTGTTTCATTCGCCATCCGCTTTTCTTCACTACGCTTCGGATATTTCTGCGCTTCGATTTTATCTTCAATCAATTCTAATCTTCGGTATCCTTGGGCGATTTGTTCAATGGTTTCGCGGTTGCTAGTATTGCCAATTAACAGGCGTAATTCTTTAATGCTAGTGAGGCGTTCTGCAATGGCAGTAAAGCCAGAAAGGAAAAAATAACCTACCGCAAAATGTGCCGCTTCTGTTGAGTCGAGAATGCGTTTAATTTGGTCTACTAATTTTTGGTTGCGGTTGTCTATAATATCGTGAGTAGGCATTGTTCAAGATGCTAGAACTTCACTGAGGATAACAACAGGTAAACCCGGAGCATTACGAAAGCCTTTATTGTTGGTGATAAATTGTTTACAACTAAAAGCTGATTGCATGGTTTTCCCTCAACATTTCTTAATACTGTAGGCGAGATTGTTCTTTTCTCTATTGTCCTACAGTTTATAGAGGGCAGCGACTCGCTCATCTATTTCTTTCTCCCATTCTTCACACTGTACACCTTTTGCATCAAGGCATTTTTGGACTAGTTTAGATATTGCTTGGCGATCAGTAGTTGAAGCGTTCGGAATAGGGATTTTACTCATATAAGTACCTCGTAACTCTAGCCTTCCACCCTTATCAGCATCACCAAGGACAGAACAGACATTTTTGAGGTACTCCCATACCGCAGATGAGTTAAGTATTCCAAGAAGATAATAATCAGCAATAGGAATAATAAAAGCTTTATCGTTAGTAAACGTACTTTTCGTATCAAAAGCAAAGCGTGATTCTTTTGCAATAACAGGATAAATAATTTTTGGGTTATCAAATTCTTGATAGTAAGCAACGTCATCTTGAATCTCATACCATCTATATCTACCTGCTTTACGTCCTGTAGATTGTTGACTATTGATTTTAGGTGTTAATTCTTTTTGCCACTGGGCTAAATGAGCTTTGATAACAGGATAAGCATTAATATCAATTCCTCTTCTTGTAAAAATTAACCATTTATCTTGACAGTTAATTCTCCACTTACGAATATCATCACCTACAGCTAATGGTTTAATAATTTCTGCACTTTTAGGGTCTTGTGCAATTAGTTCTGCTCGTTTTAAACCATCAATTACAAATGCTTGGTTAAAACCAGTTTTTACACCATAATAAATTTTTCCTTTGACATACTCACTTAATGGAATCCCTGCTTCTTCCATTTTTTTTATTCGGTTGGCAGAAGAAGTATCACTTAATATCCAGCTTGAACCATTTAGCGCATTATTTGGTAAAGTTTCTCCTTTATCTCTAATAATTGCTAAAACATTTGGATAAGGAAATTCTAAAGATTTTACCTGAGTGAAGAGAGTGGATTGATTTGCTATTTTTCCTTTTTGAGCAATAAAAATCATTGGGAAAGTCGCAGCACTTTTAAATACTGGTAACTCTCCAAAATCTGTAATACTTTTAACTTGGCAAGTATCAGCAATATACTTCTTTAACTTATCGCCATACTTAGCACGAAACCATTTATTAGGAGAAATAAATGCTAACATTCCGCCAACTTTCAAAAGCTGCAAAGCACGGGCATAAAAGAAACAATATAAATCAGATGTTCCATTATAAGTAGCTGGATAAATCTTTTGTAATGTCGGCTTTAAATCTTTAATTAATTCCTGTCTTACATAAGGCGGATTCGCTACCTGAATATCAAACCCACCATCAGCAAAAACCTCTGCAAACTCTACCGCCCAATCAAAACCTTCTGGTGCTTTACTGCTTCCATTAGTTATTAGCCTAATTTGAGTCTTTAACTCATTAATTTCTTCTTCTAACTTCCACTTCTTAACCCCTTCATGGGTTCGCATATAGTCAGCCTTACTTTGACTATATTGGCTGATTAATTCACTCCTAATCATTCCTGTATTTGCAGGACTCGGAGCAATCAGGCTATCTCCCACTTCAATTTTATATTTCAGGTTTGGTAGTGGTTTTGGCTTCTCGCCTTCATATTCAATCACTAGGGAAAGCCATAACCTTAACCGCGCAATATTAACCGCAAATACATCCTTATCAATCCCGTAAATATTATTTTCAATAATTTCTAATTTTCGTTGATAAACAGTATTAGAGTCTAACCCTTTATTTGCAAACAAACATTGACGTAAATCTAATAGCTCGTGAAGCATACCTAATAAATAAGCTCCACTTCCAGCAGCCAAATCACAACATCTAACTCTACGTAATGCTTCTAATACTGCTTCTGGATTAATTAAATGCTCTAGATTATGTTCATCAACAAATTCGGCTACTGCATCATGTGATTCATTTGCAAATTGGTTTTTTAAATACCCTTTTAAAGCCTCACGACACATAAAAGAAACAATCGGCTTGGGAGTATAATAACTTCCAGATTCATGTCTACCTGTGACGAGTTCCTCGAACACCTTACCCAACATTTCAGGATCTACCGCAACCTCAACATCAAGCGGGGTACTCTCAGTAACAGTAAAAGCAAAGCGTTGGAATAAGTCATGCAGAATAGTGTCTATACAATCATCTGGGATGAGAAATTGAGGGTTTTTCTCATCTTCACCTTGTTCAAAAAGACCACCATTCAAGTAAGGAACATTACCAATTAATTCTTTGAGAAAACCACCATTATTAATTCCGGCAATGTCGTCTTCTTGAGGGTTATTTAGCCCTGAAAAGAAGAGGTGAGAAAGTCTATCTCTATAAAAATTTTTGTCTGATACTCCGTCTTCATCCTGGTAAGATTCCCACAAAGCTGATAAATAATCAGTTCTTTTTTGGAATTTTAGCCAACCTTTTCTCTCAATAAAAACAATAAACATCAAACGGTTAAATAGCTTTTGAGTGAATAAACGTTTACGTTCTGAATCGGTCGCCCATTTAATTAAACTTTCTACTTTCTTAAAAGTTTTATGATATTCTCTGAAAAATTCCTGAGTGACAGCTTCAACATCAAACGCTTCATCATGACGTGTTTGAATATCTAACGGTGATGCATCTGGAATGCTTTCTAAATCTAACAGACTGATTCTTTCTGTTGCGGTGCGTAATTGTTCCCCTTCTCCAACGGTAATGCGGCGGAATAATCTTCGTTTTTGAGGTGAACTGTCATACTTGACATTCAGAAAGTGCCAGAGCGATTGTGATTTATTGGAAAATACAAATAAAGCGTATGGATGTTCTTGCAAAAGATGATTTACAACTACTCTTTCGCCTTGTCTGGATAAATTTTCTGACTTGAGACGAGTGTAAATTATATGAAATGCTTTATTAGTTCCTCCAGAAGCTAACAACAAAGGTTCGCCTTCAACTTCATTAGTAACTGCATCAGTCAATTGACGACGAGATAGTTCTTTATTTTCCCGTTCATAATTCAATTGACTCCAAAATAATCTTTTTAATGTGTCAATAGTTTTTAAATTTTGGAGCGAATGTTGGATTGACTCTTGCAGTTCTAATGTGGCTACCATGTATATACCCTGTTCCAGTAGTATGTTTTCCCCAAAACGCGCAAAAAATTCTGTCTACGGAGGTTAACTACGCAGTAATCATGAATAATTGAAAGCATAATAAATCGGCACTAGTCAGATAAAAATCTGCTGCACTTATGTATTGAAAAATTTCCGCAAAATATCTAGCCTAAATATGGAAATAACAACAGCGATATCCTGCTAACTTATTAATAGGTGTAACCAACTGCAAAATAATGCATATTCCCAGAGAAAAATGCATTTTAAAAGGAATATAGATATCACTTTATTAAGCTTTAACAAATTTAATTGAAGCCACCTAAAACTGCCAACAGAATTTATACTGAGGACGGAAAACCTAGAATAGTCTGCTAGGGAAATTCAGGTAGCTCCATGAAAAATAAAAATATATTTGTACTAATAATCTTTCCTTTTATTGAGCTTTAAACCTTTGGCAGGTGCAAAGCACTACTGTCCCCTGGTCGAATATGGATGTAACCTGATGTAGTCGCAATATCAGCATGACCCATTGTTTGCTGAATCAAGGGAACAGGCGTACCCCTCTCAGCATTGTGCGTCGCGTGGCTATGCCTGAGCCAGTGACAACTAACTTTCTCCGTCAGCCCTGCTCTTTCTGCTGCATCCTTAATTATTGGGTCAACATTTTGACGTTGCAGTGGCTTCATGCCTTTACCTTTACGACTCTTGAAGACATAGGCATCTTTGGCAGCATCTAAGCGGTAGTCCATCAATTCCTGCCACAGATATTCCGGCAGTAAAATGTGACGGGACTTGTCGCCTTTACCCACAACGGTAATTTGTCCGGTGCGATCGCCGACGGTGGGCGCAAGAGCGCCATCGCGTGGTGTAAAGTCTCGCCACTTCAACCCTACCAACTCTGACACCCGCAACCCAGCCACATACAGCAGCTTTAATATCAAAACATCCCGTATTTGTTGAGATTGGTAGCGATATTGGGCCCGTTCTGTCAGCCGAATCATCAAAGCGATATCAGTGAGAGTCAGTACTTTTGAGTGCAATCGCTGATCAAGTTTCTTTAACTTGATAGCAGCACCGGGGTTTTGCTTGATGTAACCAGTTTTATAAGCAAACGACAGCAAACTTTTAACCGCCGCGATATAGGTTTGAATAGTAGGCGCAGCCAATCCCCGATTATGCAAATACTCTGAAAACTCCACCAAATCTTCTACACTCGTGTGGGCGATCGCCTTGTTGACTCCTGCCAAAAATCCGGTGAACTGCGCCGCATACCGCCGATAACATTTTTGAGTACTTTGAGGCTTATCATGCAGCCACAGTTGAACTAAGCGCTGTTGGGCATCAACCGGCGCTAAATGGGATAATTGCTTACCTCTGGGTTTGACTACTACTACTGGTGTCATAATTATCGCGGATCTGAAACAGACAAAAGTGCAATTTTGTCTCCTTCATATCAATACAGCTATTCCGCAACACCAGGATCATTTCTCCCAAATTCTTTACCAATTTTGGTGTTGACTCAAACAAAATTCCCCAACAGCAGCAATGTCAGGTGTTTCTAAGTACATATACTTGAAGCCATTGTCCTACTACTAGCTTGGACTTTGGCTAATGCTTACATTACTTAGAGGGGCGATCATCTACGGTGAGCGGGTACGCCATCGCTCCAAATAAAATCAAAAGCCCCACCCTTACTAGCATCTAGGTGGAGTCTTGATATCAAAATTGATATCAGTTGGATACTGGAATGATTACGCTAAAACTCCCAAGGGACGAGGTGAGCGACATCGTGCCTGAAGCAGTTGATATTCTCTATGGAGCGATCGCCTTTAAACCAGAACCAGTAAAAAGTCTAGCCCACCTGCAAGTAGCAATGAACACCGTAAATATAAGTGTCTATTACTACTTACAGATGATGAGTAGTGACTTAGGGAAATCCATAAAAATAAATCTCTAGCGTTGGTGGTTAATTTGTGGGCGTAGTCGGGTATTCGCTTCTAATTTGGCTGGAGATTTATTTCGGGTTTGTGTCTTACTTACTCATCAAGTTGAAGTTGGGTTTAGTTGTCGGCGCAAGATCAAGGGACTTCATCGTTGGTATCTTTTAAGTCAAAAAGCTCCCTGATATCAACATCGAGCCTTTGGCATACTTTGAGAACCCTGATTACAGCACCCAGGTTTCTACCGTTCTCCCAATTTTGAACCGTTGTTTTGGTCAAACCAGTCTGTTGGGCTAAGTCATCCTGACTTAAGCCTTTGCTTTTCCTGTATTCCGCAAGCTTAGAAATTACCTTGGGTTCACTATTTCCCTGCTTTGACATCTTGTAGTTAAACCAATTTAGCTAATTCAATTGACGTAGCTAAGTAGATTTGGTTAAATAACTATAAAGACGATAGCAACCGTCCCGAAAAAACGCAGCTACCGCCTTTTAGTCCCAAAACAACTTAGCCAAAACGACTTAACTAATTATGTAGTAATAGCTTTAGGCGATCAAGCGATCGCTGTTTGTTGTTGCAACTTAATTTCTTTGGTGTCTCGTTGATGTGAATTATCAATGAGGCTGATTCGTGTCATTCCTGTCTCCCTAAATATGGCAAATATTCTGCAAGCAGAAGTCACGGTTCTGGGAACCAGGACACTTGCAATACACCACTTTGGCATTGACGCATTGCCGTTAGAAGCTAAAGAGAAAGATGGTGTTGCTGGCAACAGTCCCAATGAATGGAAAAAAACGGTTCTAATGGACGAGGAGAGGCAATTATTTCTGCTGCCAACTTACTTTTTTGGCGCAATCAAAAATGGCGGTAAAACAGTTAAGCGTGGTAAGAGTAACTTTCTTGCAGACATTGCCAGCACCTTGCAAGTAATGGACGAGCAAATTTATATCCAAAATAGTGCCTCCCAGCCAATAAAACTGCCAGATCCTCCTCAGATAGTTGAAGCAGGAACTGTTAAAAATGAGAAACTACCCGATAGCTATGTGGAAGTAATTGGTGTTCGTAACCCATCTACTAAAGCCAGAAATATCCGCTATCGTGTTGTAGTCAAACCTGGGTGGCGCTGCTCGTTTACTATTCTGTGGGATTCTGTGGTTGTTGATAGAAAGTCATTAGAGACAGCTATCGTTAATGCTGGTACTTTAGTCGGCATTGGCGATGGTAGAGGAAGCATTGGCTATGGGCGTTTTGATGTGACTAGTTTTGCCATTCTCTAGTATATGTTTTGCTCTGTTGTGTCCAGTCCAGTTGCGTCTAGTTACGTTGAGTCACGTCATGCCAAGTTAAGTCAAGTCATGTCATGTTATCAAGCAATTTGTATTTACAAATCAAGCAACGTCGTCAGCATCCAAACCTTCCTGTTTTTTGGTGGCGACGCCAGCCACTAGAACAATGGAAAGTTACGCGCCAACGCATTTACAACCGCGATCGCGGTATTTGTCAAAGTCCAACAGATTCACCTCCTAAAAACAGTGGTCTGTGCATGGGGGAAATAGAACTGAAAACTGCCCACATTGACCATATTCGTCCATTATCATCTGGCGGCAGCAACCACGCTTCAAATTTAAGAACCCTTTGCCCCATTTGTCATGCTCTTAGGCTTGATCAAAAACACGAGGGGATGAAAAGTAGGTTAGTCACAAAGGGCTTAATCCCAGTTAACTGGAAAAATTTTGTTTGGGATTAATTGTGTGCGATTGGACATAGGTACAGTCTCACAACTATATGGATGCCTAAGCCAGGGAGGTGATACCAATTTAAATGGGATACAGGGCAGATAAGGTAAACTGAGAATCGTTGTTAAGATACCTCTACCGATGGTTGGTGTCACCTCAATAGAAGTTAAAGAAAGTTTGGATGATTTGGTAGAAAGG
>NZ_JACJTD010000115.1 GCF_014698505.1 Nostoc foliaceum FACHB-393
AGCGGTCAAATGCTTGGATGGAAAGATGCAAAATCCTCGTCAAGAACTTTGAGAGAACTTTAGCGAATGCGACTGCCAAGGTTAATCTTTGTTTTATTCGGTTGATGGTTAAGAGGCTTGCTGCACCCTCTTAGATGTCAAATGGGTTCTATAGGTGGTGCACCAAATAAGCGGGAATATTCACGGCTGAACTGTGAAGGACTCTCATAACCAACTTGATAGGCCGCACGGGTTGCATCTGCATTTTCAGCCAGCATCAAACGACGGGCTTCCAATAACCTCAATTGCTTTTGATATTGCAACGGACTCATTGAGGTCACTGCCTTGAAATGCCGATGAAATGATGCGGAAGACATTCTCGCTTGCTTTGCCAAATCATCCATGCTCAGTGGCTTTGTAAACTCAGCTTTGATCTGGTTAATCACCTCGGCAATGCGCTGCATCTGGCTGCCGGAGGTCGCAATCTGCCAAACCGCTTCGCTCTGGTCGCCCATTAAAAGACGGTAATAGATTTCGCGAATCATCATCGGTGCCAGGAATGGAATATCTTCGGGCGTATCCAGAAGCCGTGTGAGTCGGGTAGCACACTCAATCAACGGGGCATTTGCATCGCTGACGAACAAGCCTCTGACCGAACTTTCTTTTTGATCTCGACGGCGCTGAATTTGGTCAATAATGTCCCAAAGCCCAGTCGCATCCAGGTTTAGCTTAAAGCATAGATAGGGCTTATCCGCTGTCGCTTCGACAATATTTCCGCTGAGCGGCAGATCGACCGTGACTACGATGTATTGAGCCGTCCCATAGTGATAGGTTTCCTGCCCCAGTAAGGTTTCTTTTTTACCCTGAAGAATAATGCAAAGCGTCGGTTCATACACCGTGCAGAGTTCTGTCGGAGCCACAGATTCTCGCATAAATTCCAACTGAGTGATCGCCGTTGAATGGACACCGTTTCCTCTGCCATCCGTGTGGCGAGTCACTAATCTTGCCAATTCTTGACAAGCATCAATCGTGGTCTCGCGCTTTAGAAATTCATCTGCCATACCAGATCCTGTCAACGTTTAGCGACGTATCGTGAGACATCCCTCTCATCGTTTTACTGCACATATTATAGAGGATTCTTTTGAACACCATCTTGGTGTTTGAGAAAATCAGGCAATAACTTGCAAGGTTTATGTATTCATAACCTTCTTTCCAAAGCCTATGATGAACTCATGCCAAAAGAGCAATGAAAGGATAAGGCAATAAAGGAGAGCGATGCACAAAAGAACTGCCAGTTTTGACAGTAAAGGGTTAAAGTGTTCCGTCACCTTTTACACTCCAGATCAAGCCGCATCTGGTCAACGTTGTCCTGCCATTGTCATGGCGCATGGCATTGGCTTGACCAAAGAGATGGGGCTACCTCAGTTCGCTGAGTGCTTCGCTCAAGCTGGGTTCGTCGTCACGCTGTTCGATTACCGCTACATCGGTGCCAGTGAGGGAGAACCTCGTGGACAAATGCTCCCGACCGAGCAACACGAGGATTACCGCAATGCTATCACCTGGACTCAACTCCAACGTGAAGTTGATCCCAATCGCATCGGTGTTTGGGGCTTCTCCTATAGCGGTGGTCATGTGCTGCATCTGGCGGCATTCGATCAGCGCGTGAAAGCCGTCGTAGCCCAGATGCCGACAGTGAATCTTTTTCTCAACTCTCGTCGTCTGACTTCACCCCTTGACCTCGATAAACTGACAACGTTGCTTTCACAAGACCGCATCAAACGGTATCAAACTGGGGAAGTGAGCTACTTTCCCCTGGTTGCCGCACCCGGACAACCGAGCTTTCTGCCGACACCCGATGCGTACACCTGGGTTGAATCTGCTAAAAGCGCCAGTGAAGGACGATGGGAGAATCGCATCACCTTTGAATCGATCGAGCATTCGCTCTATTACGAACCCGTTCCTCACTTTGAGGCGATCTTTCCCACTCCGCTATGTCTGATTGTAGGTGAGAAGGATTTTCTCGCACCTCCCGACTTAACCGCTGCTGTCTACGCTCATGCGATGGAGCCGAAGTCTTTCACAATCTTGAAGGGTGGACACTTCGACGGTTTCCAGGGAAAGGGCTTCGAGATTGCCAGCACAACTGCCGTGAAATGGTTTAAGAAATATCTGCAACACGTTGAGGCTCCTGTCTTGGAAGTTACTGCCGCTTAATGGACGCTGGAGCAGACTGTTTTTGCGATAGCGAAGCGCTGCTGCGTTCACCCTTGGCGTTGCCGTTAGCGAAGCGGGGCGAAGCCCAGGCTAGCGCAGATCGCATCTTTTCCACGATCGAGGTGCTTTTAATGATGTCTACAACATAGGTGACACTCTTAATCCAAACGTGAGTGTGATGAGTCAAACTTCGTGATTACTGCGGTTTTGTTCCAGTAATTCTAGTTTTGTTACTGAACAATCGATCATCATTGATAGCGGAGTTAACTTCGCCATCACAAAAGATGGTGAATGGAGGAGTGTTTTGGTGTGAATCCATTACTGTTCATGACACAGCGCATTGATGAACAGGAGTATTTCTATGTCTCTAAACAATGAAAGGAAGTAATTAATGTCAGAACAACATCAAGGAACTGCTCAATACGAGCAAAATGGGCAAACTCATGTTCAAATAGCATCTCCACAAGAGAAGCTGCATGACTACGAAAAAGCGATCAAGATACTTGCCTCGAAGATCCAAGGTGAACTGATCCTGCCTGACAACCCTGCGTATGAAGCTGAACGAAAAGTCTGGAATGGTCTCGCTGATGGCTATCCCGCTGCGATCGTGCGTTGCATTGATGCGGAAGATGTCAAAGTCGCTGTCAATTTTGCCCGTGAGCAGGCAATGACGCTCTCTGTGCGGAGTGGAGGGCATAGTGCAGCCGGACATGGCACCAATAACGGTGGGCTGGTGATCGACCTCTCCTACATGAAGACAATGACAATTGATCCGGTACACCACACAGCGCGTTTGGAACCAGGTCTTACCTGGGGTGAGGTTGCCAAAAAGCTCATTGGCATTGACGGCAGGCGACGTTGCCTCCGTAGGTGTGGGTGGCTTGCTACTGGGCGGCGGCATCGGTTGGATGGTCCGTGCCTACGGTTTAACGATCGATCGCCTGCAAGCAGTGGAACTGGTTACGGCAGATGGACAACTGCTGCGTACCAGTGCTGATGAAAATCCCGAACTGTTTTGGGGCTTACGCGGTGGCGGTGGCAACTTTGGCATTGCAACGGCTTTCGAGGTAAACCTGCATCCAGGCGGAACTGTTTTGGGTGGTGCCGTCTTTTATGAGGCAACCGAGGCAGAGCGCATTTTGCGAGAGTATACTCGCCTGGCAGCGGCAGCACCAGATGAACTTTCCACTGAAGTTTTGTTCATGCTGGCACCTCCTGCCCCCTTCATTCCCCCTGACAAACAGGGCACCCCAGTCGTCGGGATTATGGTCTGCTACATCGGTGACATCAGCGAGGGTGAGCGGGTTGTGGCTCCCCTGCGTCAGCTTGCCACCCCGATCGCCGACCTGATCGCTCCCATGCCCTATCCAGAGATTTTTGCGCTTACAGCGGTTGGTGAGATCCCTGGCTTTCAGCATCATTCGCGATCGCAGTTTTTCGAGACATTCTCAGACGAGATGATACACGCATTAGTTGAATCCACTCAATCTGTCATATCTCCTGAAACGTTAGTTTCCCTACGTGTCCTGGGTGGCGCGATGAGTCGGGTCGCGCCTGATGTGACCGCCTTTGCTCATCGCGATAAACAGGGCATGGTGTTGATCGCTCACTTCGCACCATTATCTGCCGATGCTGCCAGTCTCGATGCCCGTACCCAGCGAGTCTTTCGGGCGCTCTTACCCTACGCTAACGGTGCTTATGTGGGTTTCCTGGCGGATGAGGGAGAGCAGCGGATTCGTGAGGTCTATCCGACTGCCACATACGAGCGACTCGTGGCGCTCAAGAACCAGTATGACCCCACCAATCTGTTTCATCGCAACCAGAATATCAAACCCACCGCTACCCCAGCGATGCTCGTTACCTCAGTAAGTTCATAACACTACCTTTACCCCTAAAACAATGAGTACTCAATTCAATCAAAACAAAGTTGCAATTGTTGGACAGAGCGAGAACCTCGATTGGTTCGATACAGTGCCCGGCGAGCAGATGGCTATCCGCGTCCATAGCAAAGATGTCGATGGGGCTTTCACAATTATTGAAGTGAATGTTCCACCGTTTGTAGGACCGCCACTCCACTATCACCAAGATAGGGAAGAGATCTTTGAAGTCCTTGAAGGCAGGTTTCGCTTCCACTGCGCGGGCGAAGAGTTTGAAGTCGGGCCCGGAACATCGGTTGTGGTACCCCGTAACACCGTGCATGGATGGGTGAATCTTGGACCCGGAAGGGCCCGGTTGCTCGGCACCTTCGTCCCCGGTGGCATCGACGAATTCTTCCCCCAAATCGGTCAAACACCGCCCGAAGGTTGGACAGAGCTTGCACGCCAGTACGACACTTGGATCGTTGGAGCGCCTCTGTCTGTTCAAGCTCCATCTTCCAACGCTGCTACTGAACCTGCACTGAATTAACGTGAGTTTGGGATAGGGAGGGGTGGAACAGATACCGTTGAAAGTACTTACTTCTCAACCCATCTAACCACCCCATCCCTATGTCGCGACATAGATGATCGGTTGATGGGGAAAGATTCCTGGCTGTTACCAGCCCGTCAATGTCGCTGTCATTTAATACTCTCAAGCATCCCGTGCCTTTCTCTCATACCGAAGGTCTCGCTGATACAGATGCATTGGCAAACCCCCTGTTTAGACTTTACGGAATTGTCCAATATCCTTAATGGGTGACGTACCAAACATACGAGAATATTCACGGCTGAATTGTGAGGCACTCTCATACCCAACTTGATAAGCAGCATTGGTTACATCGGTCTTTTCGATCCGCATTAGACGACGGGCTTCCATCAGCCTCAACTGTTTTTGATATTGCATCGGACTCATTGAAGTGACTGCTTTGAAGTGGCGATGGAATGATGCGGGAGACATATTTGCTTGCTTTGCCAAATCATCAACCCGCAATATTTTTGTAAATTCAGCTTTGATCTGTTTGATCGCTTCCGCAATGCGCTGCATATGACTCCCAAATGTCGCAATCTGCCGAACTGCTTCGTCTTGTTCACCAATTAAAAGGCGGTAATAGATTTCGCGAACAATCATCGGTGCCAGAAATGGAATATGCTGCGGCGTATCTAAAAGCCGTGTCAGCCTGATGGCACAATCAATCAACGATTCATCAGCATCACTGACGAACAAGCCTCTGACTGAACTTTCTTTTTGATCTGAAATATGCTGGATTTGATCGATAATATTCCAAAGCACAGTCGCGTCCAGACTGAGCTTAAAGCATAGATACGGCTGCTCCGGTGTTGCTTCGACAATCAATCCGCTGAGTGGCAGATCGACCGTGACCACGATGTATTGAGCCGTCCCATAGTGATAGGTTTCCTTGCCCAGTAAGGTTTCTTTTTTACCCTGAAGAATAATGCAAAGTGTCGGTTCATACACGGCACACAGTGCTGTCGGAGCAGTAGATTCCCGCATCAATTCCAACTGCTCAATGGCGGTTGAATGAATACCGTTTCCCTTTCCATGGGTGTGCCGAATCACTAATGTTGCCAATTCTTGACATAAATTGCTTGCTGTACCCCGCTTCATTATTTCAATCACCTTGCTGGATGCTTGAGAAATTCAGCCATTTCCAGACACTATATAGAGAATGTTCCCTCTGGTCAATCCTCTACCTGAGAGTATTAGGCAAGTATGTGCAAGTTTTAGGTATTTAGTGCCAATCCTTTCAATTTTATGATGAACACATTCCAAGGGGAAATGAAAGGATAAGGCAATGAGCAAGGCATAACGAAACTTGCTTTGATAGCTGGATCAATCGGAGGATTGGACAAAAATACGGCTACTCATTCAATGAGATAACGCTGTTATTCACTAATTTTTAGAAGAACAAAGATGTCTCAAAGAACTTGAGTGATTTGTATTGGGCGATCGCTGAACACTGAAATGTAGCCTCGCGAATATATCTATCACGGTTCGTTCTGGGGCAATTACAACGATCTGACCGAAGTCATGGCGCTTGCCTCGCAGGGCAAGGTTCGTCACACGGTCAAAATTATCAACCTCGATCAGGTCAACGAAATCCTCGATCTCCTGCGGATGGGCGATGTTGTTGGGCGGGCGCTCATCAAATTCTGACCGATTGGTTCCGCTACAAAGAAACTCGTGGATCGGCGATTTTGAGAAGCTACCCGTACAAGAAGGAGTGCATATGTTAACTCGCGTAGGATACTTTTTTGTTGCCATCGTTATCGCATGTTTGATGGGAACTCCAACTATGAATGCCTCTGAAACAAAGACCGAAGTGAACAAGCAACTGATTCAAGCCAGTTTTGCTCGCTGGCGCGCTGGAACCGGAGGGCCATTCGAGTTGCTTGCGGCTGATGCTACCTGGACAATTACAGGAAATTCTCTAGTTGCTAAAGAATATGCGTCTCGCAAAGAATTTCTGGATGCGGTGATCCAACCGTTCAACGCCCGATTGACTAAACCGCTATCCCCCACTATCCGCAATCTATACAGCGAAGGTGACACAGTGATTGTGTTATTTGATGGTGAGGCCACAGCAGTGGACGGTAAGCCCTATCGCAACACCTACGCTTGGTTCATGGAGATGCGGGACGGAAAGATTGTCAAAGTCATCGCATTCTTTGACTCAATAGCCTTCGATGAATTCTGGAGGCGCGTGCCGCCGCGCAAGAAGTGATAGAACATTGCCACTTGCAGTACACCGAGCGTAACTGTCTGTTTCAACTTCTTGCTTGAGAAAATTAGGCAATAAGCTGCAAGGTTTATGTATTTATAACCTTTGTCTTAAAGCCTAAGATAAACCCATACCAAAAAGGTAATGAAAGAATAAGGCAATAAAGGAGATCGACCAATGACTCAGAAAACATGGTTCATTACAGGTGCTTCTCGTGGAATTGGAGCCGAAATCGCGAAAGCTGTTTTGGCAGCAGGAGATCAATTAATTGCAACTGCCCGCAAAAAGACCGATCTGGATCAAATTGAGTCGAACCCAAATGTGTTGGCGCTCAGTTTGGATATTACCGATGAAGCTCAGGTGCAAGCGGCAGTTGCAGCAGCACTGGAACGCTTTGGGCAGATCGATGTATTAGTCAACAATGCGGGATTTGGTGTACTCGGCGGTATCGAAGAAACCAGCGCCGAAGAGGTTGAGCGGGTTTATCGCACGAATGTCTTCGGACTGTTGAATATGACTCGTGCCGTATTGCCCAGTATGCGCCAGCGCCGCTCTGGACACATTATCAACCTATCGTCGATCGGGGGCTATCGCTCTACTCCAGGGTGGGGCATCTACTCCTCAACCAAGTTTGCCGTTGAAGGCATTACCGAAGCGCTGCATGATGAGTTAGCGCCTCTGGGCATCCATGCAACGGTGGTAGAGCCAGGATACTTCCGCACCAATTTTCTCGATGGCAGTTCACTCCAGCGCACTGCAATGGAAATTCCCGACTACGCCGAGACAGTTGGTAAAGTTCGTAAAATCGCCTCTGAACTGAGCTATCAACAGCCAGGAGACCCGACCAAGCTTGCCCAGGCGATGCTTCAACTCGCGAATGCGGATACGCCACCGCTACGGTTGCCGCTCGGCACAGACACCCTTCGAGCCATTGCCCAGAAAAACGCTTACGTCGAGCAAGAGACGGCACAATGGCGGACTCTGGCTGAATCCACTGATTACAGATAGTGGAAGATGCTGAAAAAAAGTAGATATAAATAAATGCTTCAAGTTCTCGGTGGCAAGATTACTTCTTACTGAGGACTTGAGCCGCGTCGCACACCGACCACACCAATGGAGCGCCCTCTATTTCATTTTCAAAATCAACATTGGCGAGGTAGAAACACTTTCAATTGCCGATTCCACTTTGAAGCCAAAACGTGTAATTGCTGCCTATATATATTGATCTAACGTTTAGTATTGAGCCGACAATCGTGTAATTTCCATTTAAATGGTAGAGAGAAAAGCATATACTCTGTGGTTGATTTCGGCAGCCCCCATGAAGATCACATCTATGTAACGTTCAAATCCCAAAATTTTTGGGAATACTAAGTTTACGTTTTTACGAGACATAAATACATACTTTACAACCCTGGATAAATTGCAATCTCGATAGAGTTGGCATTTATCCAGGATTTTTTATATGCAATAGGGCATCACTGTGGTCGGGTAGCAGGACTATCACGCCATCCATTCCACCCAATCGGGGGCATCTGCCACCAGTTGAGCAAATTTGTTCGGGTCAAGATCCTCAAACTCCAGCATCACGCCGCAACACTCATCAATCGTTAGGGTACTGAGTAATTCTTTGACAGCATCAACTCCATCCTCCACCCGCTCAATCGCCGCTACTTTGGTTGCCAGTAATCGCTGGTTTCTGGATTGCGATCGTAATGTTCCATCGCCGTTTTTACATCTGTAATGTGTCGATATGCCCACTCACCCAATATTGCCAATGGCTCCACTAGAGAAGCCCCCAGTGGAGTAAGTGAATATTCGACTCTTAGGGGGACGGATAGATACACCTCTCTCTCAACTAAGGGAGATCCAATGTGCGATTCGGTGTGAATGAATCACGGTAATAGTCCGTAAATAACTTCACCAACCAAAATCAGAAATGGTAACGGTTGAACTCTCGGAGGAATGCGGGTGAAAGCCCCGTCTACCAGACTCAGGTATGACTCCCTATCTGCCCACACTGACCAGACTCGGTTTCTGGAGGGTGAAGCTGGGAACAGGGCGCAAACAGACACTTGTTGCGAGGTGACACTGGCGCTAATGGGGAGTTTCTATGGTGAAACAGAGCCTAGAAAAGCAACTTACTCCCAAGCGGGGCGCAACACAAAACCCCCGACCTTACTGAAGCTAACCCCCGCAGCATTCTTATTGGAAATAGCGGCAAGAGTCTAGGGGATTCAGTGGTTGAATTGGCTACACCTAAAGAAACAAAACAATCTCACCGAGGGAACGAATAAAAACGAGTTGAGGGTCAAAGGGAAGGTCGAACCCTTGCGTAGGCTAGACGAGTAGCGGAACTCCCTCAGTTCGGGTAGGACAGACCGTAATTGGTCTGAGGTGTTCAGAATACACAAACCGGAGCAGAGCATGATTAGACACAGTGATAACACTAGTGAATCCTGGAAAACATTACCGTGGAAGAGATTCCGAAGTAACCTATTCCGCCTACAAAAGCGAGTGTATAAAGCTATTCTTGTTGGCGACAAGCGAAAAGCTCAGTCACTACAAAAACTGATTCTGAAATCTACCGCAGCAAGATTACTGGCAATCCGTCAAGTAACACAGCTAAACGCTGGGAAAAAGACGGCAGGAATCGACGGCAAAAAGTCCCTTAACTTTAAGGAACGATTTGATTTAAGTGAACTGCTGAAAGCATCAAGCAATGACTGGAAACACCAGGAATTACGTAGTATATCCATCCCAAAAAAGGGCGGTAGTACCACCAGAATGCTAAAAATCCCTACTGTTGCAGATAGAGCATATCAATGTCTTATCAAATACGCAATAGAACCAGCACATGAAGCTACCTTCCATGCCAGAAGCTACGGATTTAGAACGGGACGCTCGGCACATGATGCTCAGAAAATCTTGTTCCACAACCTAAGCTCAAATGCCAACGGAAAGGATAAGCGAGTTATAGAACTCGATATTGAAGCGTGCTTCGATAGGATAAACCATGCTGCCATTATGGATAGACTCATCGCTCCTAAGAGTATAAGGCAAGGAATCTTCCGATGTCTCAAAGCCGGAGTTAATCCAGAATTTCCTGAACAAGGAACACCACAAGGCGGGGTGGTAAGTCCACTATTAGCTAACATTGCGTTGAATGGGATAGAGTCAATACATCGGTCAGTACGGTACGCCGATGATATGGTAATCATACTCAAGCCTAATGAAAACGCGTTAGAAATACTTGACAGAATTAGCCAGTTTTTAGCAGAGCGGGGAATGAAATTCAGTGATAAAAAGACAAAGCTAACCGCCGCAACAGATGGTTTCGATTTTCTAGGCTGGCACTTTCAAGTCCAGAAAAACGGAAAGTTTAGATGTTTCCCTTCAGCGGATAACTACAAAGCTTTTCGCAAGAAAGTAAAAATCATCATCAACAACTCGAATTATGGAGCTACCACAAAGGCTGAGAAATTAGCCCCGGTAGTTAGAGGTTGGAGGAACTACCACCGCTTCTGCAAGATGGACGGGTCAAAGTTCTCACTGTACCATGTCCAAAACAGAGCGTATAAGGTACTCAACAAGGAAAGCAAGCAGAATCGCTATACCAGTAAGCAATTACTAAACAAAGCATTCCCAGCAATCCCTTACTCCGAAAATAAACACATCAATGTCAAAGGAGAAAAATCACCCTATGACGGAGATTTAACGTACTGGAGCGAGCGTAATAGCAAGCTCTATGACAACCATACCTCTTTTGCCCTTAAGCGGCAAAACCATAGATGTGAACATTGTGGACTAAAAATGCTCAGTGATGAGAAGGTACATCTCCATCATTCAGATGGAAACCATAATAACTGGAAAAATAATAACCTTCTAGCCATTCATGAAAGCTGCCACGGTTACATCCACATGAGCAAAAGGGTAACTCCCTAAGAATATCGGGAGCCGTGTACACAGAAATGGGTACGCACGGATCTAAATGAGAGGTGCGGGGAATAATATCCCCCATCGACTCAACCAAATAAATCAGCCCAGCCGTATCAATAATATTTTTGGCAAAACCGAGAGATTTAGGCGATGAAAGCCCTCAAGGCGAAAGCGACGGCTGGGCTGATTTATTCAAGGCTTGTGCCTAACCCATAGCGCTCTAAATTTCGCAGATTCTGAATCAGCATTTTCGGCGATACACCAACAATCTGTTGTTTGAGTTGGCCATATCGCTTTTTGCCTTGAGTC
>NZ_JACJTD010000116.1 GCF_014698505.1 Nostoc foliaceum FACHB-393
TAAGCTAATTCACATTTTTAAAAATACTTGATTTATTTTATTTATCATTCCATCAATTTTTACAATTATCTATGTCATTTTGGAATCTCCCTTAGTTTTTATTAGTAAATAAGATGCGTTTGCCCTGACTGCTTTACTTATGGAACAATTTTACAAAAATTTGAAAAATGGTGTTCCCAAAGCAGAAGCATTGCGTCAAGCGCAATTAAATTTAATATCAGACTCTAGATACAGCCACCCTTATTTTTGGGCAGGATTTATTCTTGTTGGCGGATGGTTGTAAAATTCTACTAAATTTAGCCCTTGCTGCACTTTAGCTAATTCATCTAAGTTTCTACTACGTTTTGCTAATCCATCTGCCACATTATAATTACGAAGCGCTTCATTCGGCAACCATGCTTCTAAATATCGATCTGCTAATACTCTATAGAGGGTAGGATTTTGACTTCCTGCTGCTACTCGTGCTTCTAACGCCTCAATCGCTTCATTCAAAAGATTTCTAGACATATATATAGCATGTAGATCGAAAATGGCTGCTTCGTCTGGAGGTAAGTTTAATTCATTGATATGCTGGACTCTTTGTTTAATTTCATTTTGCTCTTTCTCTGGCAAGACAATAATTACTAACGGTTCGGAACTTGCTAGAGATTTATCCTTGTTTGCAATTACAGTGAATTTATACGTATTACCAAGTTTTAACTCTTTTTGTTCCTTGGGGTAAGGCAGGGTAGTAACAGTTTTATCTACTGTTTTCTCCCAATAAAATTCGTAGCCACTCACAATTACTGTATAGCTAATAGCATTAGAAACCGCATACCAAGATATTTTAGGCCGACTACTCAACATGGAACTGCCATAGGGACTAATTAATGTTGGTATATCCTGATCCTCATGCGGACTCTTAGTATTATTGCAACTGCTAGGGTTCAGTCCTGTGCATAGCTTTGCTTTTTTCTGAGGCAATGAACATTCGTCAGAGGCATCGAAAATCTTACTCTGCTTGAAATCTAAAAGTTTTCCGTTTAAATAACACAAAGCACTGACTGTGCGTCCATTAACTGGGTTAATACGATCTCCTGGGCACAGTTGACTACCTGCTGCCAAAAAACGATCTCCTGCATTAACAACTCGACCATTCGCCTTACACTCACGACTCCTTATTGATTTAAGTTGGCGACCCCATGCACTGCTCAAACCCAAAAAAAGGATTATTGATACAATCATTGAAATTCGGGAAATGTAGATTATTTTTCCTACTTTGTCTATTCGCCTATCTGCCATTAACATTAAAACTGTTGTGCTAGTACTTGCATGTTAATAGCATACAGGAAGTTTAGGTATCAAATAAAGTGTCATTCTTCCCTTTGACGAATAGGATCTTTTAACCTGATTCTTTCTAATACTTGCGACCGCCAACCGAAAACCTCTGGCTCTCTAGACTCAGTTAGCAAACAAATTTCCCAAGAAATCCAGGCATAATCAACATCACCTAGAGCTTCTTGCACCTGCGCTAACAAGCAATGGGTAGATGTTCTGTGTATATCTAATTCTTTGGCTTTTTCCAGATATTTTTTTGCTTGGCTATATTCCTTTTGCTCAAAGAGCGCCCAACCTAAATTTTTATACAAAACAGCCCGTAATTCAGGCTCTTTAGCTTTTTGTAAACCTTGTTGCGCTAAAGCGATTGCTGCACTATAATCACCTTTTATAATTTTCAATCTCGATAAATTATTGATGGGCAGAATGGCTTGGCTACTAGTTTTTATAGATAACTGATACTGTTTTTCAGCTAAATCATCTTTTCCTTGCTCATCATAAAATGTCCCTAGTCCGTAATGCCCTTGCCAATTATTAGGATCTAGCTCAATTGCCTTTACATAGTTATCAGTTACGCATTTAAATTGCTGTAATTGTTGGCAAACTACAGCCAAATTAGTATAGATTTCCGAATTTTGATTATTATATTTAATTGCTAATTTGTAGTATTTTTTAGCTAGATCGAGGTTACTAGTACTACCACGCCCCTTCTCAAAATAAAATTCTGAAACGTCAGGCTTAAGTTGAGGATTAATTTTAATAGCCCAGTCAAAAGCCTCTTGCGCTCCCTGAGAATTATTTGCTGCTTCTAACTTTCGTCCTTGAGTTACTAAGTAGTTACTTAACAAGGGTATAGACAGAATAATACCCCCAATAATTATTAAACCCCTGAATGCAACCTTGCTATATTTAACTATTTTAGAATTAGCTAATTTATAATTTTTAATTTGCTGAGGCAGATTTTTTAACCTCTGCAAAATCACTTGAGTACTTTGTGGACGTTGCCCTGGTAAAGGATCTGTTAATTCATCAATAAAATCAGCAAAAGGTTTGTCAATCTGCGGTGCTTTGTTTCTCCAGATTAATCTTCCTGTTTTTTTGTCTGTAGGTAAATCAATTAGTTGAATTGCAGTAAGTAGATGGATAAAAGTGCGACCTAAAGCATAAAAATCTGATTGCGGTACTGCCTGTCCATCCATTTGTTCTGGTGGAGAATAACGAGGTGTACCAACAGATGTAATTTCATACTTTCCTCCTCTAGTTGTGCTATCTCCTCCACTTCCACTTATTTTAGCTAGGTAAGTGCTAGTCACTCTTCGTACCACACCGAAATCCACTAATGCTAATTGATCATTTGACTGGAGAATTATATTAGAAGGCTTAATATCTCTGTGAAAAAAATTAGCCTGGTGTACTGCGACAAGAATTTCAACTAATTGTTTTACCCATTCTAATGCTTGAGATTGCGAAATACACCCGTTAGACTCTATCCATTGCTCTAAATTCTGCCCCTCAATTTTATCCATAACCAAGCAATGCAAGGTTAAAGAACTATTGTTAGGAACAAAAGTAAAAAAGTCATCTAAGGTACTTTTGGGAATATTTGGATGATGGATTAGCCGTAAACTCAGAGATTCCCGCTCCATTAACTCAACCAGCTTCGGTGAGTTCATTTTCAGAACTTTCATAACTCGCTGTCTGCGGTCAGGATTCCATTGAGTACCAGCGTCGTCCACTTCAAAAACTTCAGTATAGCTGAATGGGTTTTCACTCAGCGCTCTCAATGGCTTAATTAATCGGATGCGGTCATTAATCAGTAGCGAAGTACCACAAAAAAGACATTTTTCAATGTCATTAGGATTTTGACGTTGCTCACATAAGGGATTAATACAATAACTCACATTCGTAGGAGGATAGCCAGATATAAACTACCTACCCTAAATCTAGTCCTTCTTCCTATCAGCGATAATATAACTAAAGATTTAAAATTTTGAGTAGTCATTTTCGGTACATAAATGTATTTGTAACTCAGCTTAGACGCAATTTTTATCCAAAGCTGAGTAAATTACTAGGTGCAACCGTAACATATTGTATTACATACAGGGACTTTTCATAGGTTCATGCTCAAAAATAAAGAACAACTAGCAAAGTTGTTAATATTTGTGTATCAGTGGCAGACTAACAGCAGTATTTAAAGTAATCAGTTAATTTGAGAAATGCTACTGTAATTTAGCAATAGCAGTAGTTTTATAAACTACTCCCTTCAGGTGTACGTAAGTAGTGATTCTAATCTATCTTTTGTCCCCTTTGCATAATTAGTGACTTGAGTTATCATTTATTTGAAACAAACAGCTATTAAATAGAGAAGTCAAGTATTGTTACTGAGTTTGATACAACACTTTCTTTGTAGCATACACACTTAATTTAGAAAGAGCATGTGTGATTACTGGCTCGAATAACAGAAAGAGTATAACTATGGATTCTAATGCTGTCCAGCCATTTAAACCGCCGGTCCCTTCTCCCCTTGCTTCAAATAAACAAGAGCTTTTAGGGCAAAAATACTCTTCAGTAGTAGTAACTTTTGATGAAGCTTTAGTCGTGGTCAATGATCTGGTACTTGCCAAAAGAGGTAGATATTTATCTCAACCAGAGATCCTTATTATGAGAGGAGCGTGGCATAACCGTGAGTTTGTAGAAATAGCAGAAAATTCAGACTACAGCGTTAATTACTTACAACGAGGTGTAGCTACTCGGTTATGGGATATACTCACGAAAACAATTGGAAATGGCAAGCAGGTTAGTAAAAAAAATGTACGAAATTTTTTAGAGCAAGTTGCACAGGAGCATTATCCTCAACCTGCGCCTGCTGAGAAAAAAAACTCTTCTGTTAAGAATGTGATACACATTCTAGGAGGTAAGCCTCCTAATATATCAAATTTTTATGGACGCACAAGAGAACTATCTTACTTAAAAGAATTAATAACAAAGCAACGTTGCGTATCGTTAGTAGGAGTGGCAGGTATTGGTAAAACTGCATTAGCTGCAAAGCTAATACAAGAGATTAGTGTAGAATCTAAACCTAAATTTGATAGCATAATTTGGAAATCGGTTGCTCATGGGCCACTTCTTCAAGACTTGGTAGCCGAACTACTAGAATTAATCCCACCTTTAGAGCCTACTCTAGACTCACCTAAATTTACTCAAACAATGATTTCAGCGTTGCTCAAGCAGATGCAATTGCGCCGATGTTTATTGGTATTAGATGAATCTGATTCTTTGTTTGAAACAAAGAATTTGGAGCAACAGTTAGAGTACAAACTATTTTTCCGCCGATTAATAGAGGAAATGGATGAAACCTGCTTGCTCTTAACTAATCGAGTGTTCCCTGATGACTTGGAAGACCTTATAATAGCAGGACGTTCTATTCAACATTTGAAAATCAAAGGTTTAGACACTGACGCTGCAATGCAACTCCTCTTTGATCAAGGATTGAATGATCCAGAAAAATGCAATGAATTGATTAAAACTTATTACGGAAATCCTTTAGAATTAAAAACAGTTGTCACTCGAATTCACCATTTCTTTGGCGGTAGTACTAAAAAGTTTTTTGAAAATAAAACTACGCTTTTTAGTAGCCAATTTCAAGCAATGCTTGATAAAGCGTTTGCTTATTTGTTAAATGAAAATCAACGACAAATCATGATTTATGTAGCACAAGAATTGGCTTTAGACTCCAAACCAGTTCTTTTCACTAGTCTATTAAATGGATTGAATCAGAAAGAAGGAATATCATTGTCAACATCAGATTTAATTACAGCATTAGAAGGGTTGGAAAAACAGTCTTTAATCGAAACTATTAAAGATCCCGCTTCTGAAGAAATCAGTTTTACTCTTCAACCTATAGTGAAAAAATATATTAGAAAAAACACCCCAGGACTGGTACATACATCTAATACTGCTGAAGCACTAGCAATCGCATCATAAAAAAGAGGTATTCATGATTGTAGGAAAACTAGAGATAGCAATTAAAATCAACCAACTTCCTCAAGCCAAGACTGTAGATAACGGTTGGCAGCAGTTTGATATTTGTGATAGACGTATCATTTCAGTTACAGTCCAACCCGAAGTTCGGAAAAAGCTAACTGATGCCCAAGCTAGTTATCCACAGTGGGTAGGTGCGATCACTGGTAAACTCGGTCAAGAAACAGAAAACAGGTTCGCGCTAGAAGAACCTAACATACAAGTTTTCGGGCGCAAGCCTAAACCAGAGGCAATAGCTACGGCTGGTGCTGCTGCTTAAGCATGGGTAATTCCACCCTACACAGAGGTGCTACAGACCCTCGATTACCCCTAAAGTAATCCTTAGCAAATATGGAGGCCGCAAGTAAAAATCAAAACAATGCTAGATACCAGATGGACAGAAGTTCTGTAAGATCAAAACGAACAAGAAATGGAGGGAGATATACAATAGCACCAAAAATTTAAAGGACAAAATGCCACTAAGGAGTTGGCGCTTTGTCCAAAGAGCAAAAAACTGAATAATTTCAGAGCGGGGTTATCTCAAAGCAACCAAAGTAGTGGTCTTTAAAGTTTGGCGACTTGTTTCCACTGAATGGTCAGATGAGATAAAATTTGCGCTGCTTCTCGTATTATACGAGAAGTCACACGAAACGCCTAGTTTTGTGTGGCACTTTTGGCTGTCAAAATTCATATTTTTGTGTAAAGTTAAGTTTTGTTAAGAAAATTTTCCAAATTTTGTAGTTAAAAGCAGTAGCAGCGCGAATAACAGTTAGCAGTTGGGAGTAGACCTTTATTTGATAACTGTTGGCTGATAACTGATGCAACCCTCTCTGAAGCTTGTAAACCGAGTTATCAGGGAAAATATCGTGAAAAACAGAGAACGCCCCAAGAGCGCAGTGTTAGAGCGTATGGGGTCGAGTGCAGCTTTCGCATGGCAATTTTGTGCTGTGACGAAGGGAAATTTTCGGAATATCCAGGCTAGAGCAAGAGTTTTGCAGCTTGAAAGAGTTCTCTCTAAGGAATTCCGAGGGGAGAACCGATGAATTCAGCGACAATTGAATACCCAAACAACCTCACGGCTGCGGAATACCATGAGTTGTTAGCTGCTAGCGCTATTCATCCGGCGTTGATTAAGCGCAACTTTTTCCATATTGAGGGAGAATCAGTTTATGATTTCCTATTCATATCTGATAAACTGCCACGCAAGAATGCGGGTCGGGTAACAGATGGATACATCAAAATGTATCAGCACCTATTACTAGGTGGGACGTGGATTCAGTCACTTGACCCGTTTAAAAAGTGGCAACCGATGGAGTGGGGGCGGATCAAGCCGAACTTTCCTCGCATTGATTGGCAAAAAGGGAAACCCGTCAAATACGAGTCACCCCCCAAAACCCCCAACCGTGTTACCTACTTCGATGTCGCTAACCCCATTTGGGACAAAGTTGCAAAGCGTTATTTAATTAAGCGCTATCATTCACTTTTAGCGCTGCGCTTGCTGGATCAACTCAATCCACTAATATTTTGGGAATGGATAAAGCAGCATCCAGAGATTCCGATTATCTTATGCGAGGGTGAGAAGAAAGCCGCTTGCTTGCTTAGTTTAGGGTTTGTAGCGATCGCACTTCCGGGAATTTGGAACGGGCGAGTCGGAAGACGGGATTTTGATGAACGGTTGCATCCTGACTTAGTACCAATGGCTCAGGCGGGACGCAAGTTCATTATTTTATTCGACTACGAAACTTCTTCTAAAACCAGGTGGTCGGTGTTTCAAGCCACTGTTCGCACTGCAAAAGCAATCTTAGCTGCTGGTTCTGAATGTGAAGTTGCATTACTGCCGGGGCCAGAAAAAGGCGTTGATGATTTTGTAGTTGGTCGAGGTGTTGATGCCAATGCCCTGCTAACTGCAATTATAGATGATGCCAAATCACTTGCCGATTACCAGCGCTCGTATCGGGCTAAGAAATGGGGACTTAGCAAATACAAACCAGATGTCACTATTAATATCAAGTATCTCTCTGAGGCTTTGTGCATTCCTGAACTTGAAGAAAAATGCAATTTGCCTGAGCTTTATGAGCTTGAAAAGGAACAACTTTTCACGCCATCTATAAAAGGACATCAAAGAAACAAGGAGTCTACGGATTTTGGCGGAGTTGATTCAGACAAATCGAAGAAATCCCCTACTTTCAATTTTCCGAAAACCGGACTGGTCGTACTCTGGAGCGACATGGGTACTGGTAAAACTGAACTCATGCGCTGGTGGCGTGACCAAAATCCTAACACACGGTTCCTCAACAATGGACATCGGGTTAACTTGTTGAAAAATCTTGCCGAACGCTTGCAAACAGCCATGTACTCCGACTTGGGTTACACAGGTTTAGCTCAGGCTCAAGCCCTCTCCATTACTATTGACAGCTTGCATAAGCTGAATACTCAGTCTCTCACCTACGGCTGCATATTTATAGATGAAGCTTGCCAATACCTCACCCACCTACTGCACAGTAATACTTGCAAACAACACCGTGCAGCAATCCTAGAAGTCCTGGAATATATAGTATACAACGCGCCGTTAGTGGTGATTGCCGATGCACACATGGATGATTTAACGGTAAACTTCTTTCTTGCAATGCGACCAAAAGGTGAAGTACCTTACATCATTAAAAACGAGTGGCGAAACGGTTCACGCACAATTTATTGGTACGAGGGGGATAATTCTAGTGCCCTAGTCGCCCAAATCTCGGCAGCGCTGATGCTTGGTGAGAAAGTCATGGTTGCAAGTGACAGTAAGCGTTTCATCAAAAAACTCGACAAATCCTTTACAATCAACTACGAAGAATCTAGTAGTTCGCCAAGTTCACTTGGCGGGGAAAAGGGGAAAGGGGAAGGGGAAAAGGAAGAATTAACAGATTCCTCCACCCTTTCCCCCTTACCCCTTACCCCTTGCCCAGCCCGTAGGGCTTCATGGCGTATCTGGTCGGTTCACTCTGACAATTCTGGCAGTGATGAGAATGTCGCTTTCATCAAAGATATCACCAACGCCGTCAAAAACTTTGATGCCTTGTTCACCTCTCCCAGTCTCGGTACTGGTGTTGATATTTCTGAGTATCATTTTGACTTAGTGTTCGGTGTGTTTCACGGCGTTTCCCAAACTGCTACCGAATGTGCCCAACAGCTTTACCGTTATCGTCCAAAAGTCCCGTTTCATATTTGGGTGGCCCCGCGTCCTCCCTTTGGTTACAAGGATACTAATGCTACTAAGATTAAAGAGCGCTTGCTCCAAACCAATGAAATGACAGCTTTTCTGTTGCGGATTGACCGTCAAACAGGCAAGCGGGGAGCGGAGAAAGATTGGGCGCTTGAGGCTTACTGCCAAATTATGGCTAACCGCCACTATTCTCTCAATAATCTGCGTGATGATTTGCGATCGCTTCTCACAGAAATGGGTAATACATTTATATATGTAGGAAGTGATTCAGATCCTCAATCTCTTGAAAGTCTAAAAGCAGCAGCACAAGCTTTGGATCGTGCCCACAATTCGGCTGTTGCCAAGGCTAACAATATTACTTTGAGCAAGTACCGCGCCCGTCAGAGCAAAGATTACCTTGACCCTAATGAAATTTTTGAATGTGAAAAATTCCGCATTTCTGATTCTTACGGCATCGAAGTAACCGAATCACTCGTAGAAATGGATAAAGGTGGCCGCTTAATTAGAGCAATTGCTGGACTTGAGGCCATTTTAGCCGCACCCGAAGAATCGTTTACTGACCCCAAAACTGGGCAAACTTATCCTACCCCACCAACAATTGTCACCCAAAAAGACCGCGCCGAACGGGACAATTTACCTTTGTGTATCGACTGGGGGAATTACTCGGCTCGATGGTTGGCTAGATTTAACCTGGGGCTGCATCAGATTCTTAAACGTTTAGTGAAGGGTGATGAAGTTACCGCCTCGGATACTCAATTAGTTAATATGACAGCGATCGCTATACATTGTGCTGCTCACGTTAAAGCAATTCTTGGGTTTACTATTCCCAGTGATTGTAAACCTATTTGGTTGCTAGGCACTCTTATAGAACAGCTGGGTCTAAAGTTGACCTTCCGTAAGCAGGGTAAGCGCGGTCAACAGGTGAAACTTTTTTCTTTATCTAAAGAGGAATTAGAATTTGCAATGCATGTAATTGCTCATCGCGTGGAAAAGCGTAATCAAAAAGAAAATCGAAACTATTATGCTGCTCAAACCCCTGCTGCGTATAATGTAAACCCCAATCAGCAGGACGTATCCACACCCCCCCTTGATGCTATAGGGAACTCCCATTGCCAAGGGGAGGATACTACCGAATTTGAGTCGCCTCTGACCGATCGCACTACCTTACTCCATTGTGTGGAAATGCTACGCTCTGGTATCAAGCAGGGGGTGGAGGCGATTAAGGGCATTCTTAAGCGATGGGTTGAGGATTTACGCTGGGATACGGTGCTGGAACTTGAAGCGATCGCAGCGAGTGAATTGCGACTTGTCGAGGCAGCAGTACCGGAATTTTACGCCTTGTTGAATGAAGAAGTGTTGCCAATGGAGGGATAAAGCCTACGCCGCGACTGAGCTACGTAAACCTAGAGCAATCTGTGCCTCATTTTTATCAGTGGCTATCGCTTGAAGTGTTGCCGATGGAATTGTAAATGGCTTTTTGGGAAAATCCTTATAGCCTTTATTCACTCTCAGCCCTGTCTAGATCAACTAAGATGCATTTCCTGATCTATCACTCCGTTGATAACTTCGTGTTATCCGCATTTTGCATGTCTTGATTGTTGCTGCTCATTGATGGCGGTGATAGCATCGACAACGCCGCGATCGCACCCCGGACTTGGGATGGTTCCACCTCCAAATAATTTTGCAGTTGCTCTAAGCTGCGATGTCCACTGATTTCTTGGATGACTCTCAGAGGGATTTGGGCATTGCTCATGAAAGTGAGTGCGGTTCTCCGGCAACTGTGTGTGCTTGCTCCTTCGATGTCCGCACGTTCGCAAGCTTGTCGGAAGATTAGGCTTGCATATTCTGAGTGCAAGTGACCTCGCCCCCATCGACCAGGAAACAAAAAACCGTCACGGGAGTTTGTCGGTTTGTAAGTAGCTAAGAAATTCCTTAGTTCTGACAAAATCGGAATGCTGCGGGTAGCTAACTTTCCCTTTGTATTCCCTTTACGGATGATCAGCTCTGCTCTGATCCGTCCCTTGCTGTTATAAACATCTTTAATTTTTAGGGTAACTGCTTCATTGACGCGGCAACCCGTATACAGCATCACGCCTATTAGGGTTCTGTCTCGCTCTGTGGTTAACCCCGAAGTAAACAGACGCTGGATTTCTTCCGGCGTTAGGACTTTTGCCTTCCCGTGACGGTCAATTTTCACCTCAGATGCACACTCCGCGATAGTTAATTATTATCGCCGATGCTCCCGTCCCAAGATTTATTTTGATGTAAAGTTTAAGCTCTGTCCAATTTTGTGAGAAATCCGGGGTATCTAATTGATGGGGCAAGTTGTTTAATTCTCCCCTAATTCTCCCCTTTTGATTTTTAAACTTATAAAACTGATTACACTTGACCTAACAAAGGATAACTCTATGAGGTTTGTTACCTTAATAGATTCTGTACTGATTGTTGCTTGTATTACTCTGATGCCCGGTGTTGCTGATGCTCAAACAGATACTACCATCAGCAGTAAACGAATAG
>NZ_JACJTD010000117.1 GCF_014698505.1 Nostoc foliaceum FACHB-393
TCGGCAGTAGGGGTTCAAGGATTTCCCACTCTTCGTCTGTTAGGCTGCTAGAGTACGGCATGACTGCTGGATACGGCTTTTGCGGTAACTGTACTTCAAGATAGTAAAAGATGTCAAATGGATTCTATAGGATAGATGCGCTTTATAAAATGGCTCATATTTAAATTACATGGATATGTTGTATGTAGTAGCTCACGCGCATTGGTGTCAACTTAAGCTAAAAGTCATTTAAAACCTTGTTTCCAGCAAGAGGCTGGAAAATGCAACTCAAAAGCGGCTCTGCCGCCAGCAAGGGAGGCAGAGCCGAGCCTCAACGACAGGCATTCCCAGTCTGAGACTCTTGACGAGACAATCCTAAAAGTCGTTTCTAGACTGCTTTTTACGTTAAGTTGACACCAATTACAAACGTGCCACTCGACTATAAGCTAGATTTCTGGGTTAACTAAGCGGGTAGTGGGACGACTCTGATACAAATCTTGAACAACTTGGATAGCAGAAACTACAGCTACAAGGGCAATGACTGCAACAGGTAACAAACCTTTGCCAAAGATGGCGATCGCTAGCAGCACAACTGCACCCCCAAGTCGATACTGGGAACGAATTTTGCAATAACGGATCACCCCAAATCTATGGAGAATACTGACAGCCAAAGAGCATAATGCTACTGCACCACAGATGAGCCATCGTTGGGAATCGGGTAGTGCTAAAGTTGGCTTACTCAACAAGATTTGTTCTACCCCGACTCCAGCAGCAGTAATCCCAATCACTAGCGGTAAATGGGTGTAAAGCCAGAGATTAACAACACCAACTTTTCCATGTGTCCGCGCCACTTCAATAGGTTTACCACCCAAGTTATCAAAATAGACCCACCACCAGCTAAAGGCGATAATTAGACCAAACACGGCGGAAATCACGGTTAAAACATCCCATTTCTGCTCAGAAACACCATTGACCACTGCAATGATTGCTTCACCCAAAACAATAATGGTAAATAACCCGAAACGTTCTGGTAAGTGGGAGGCGTGGGGGAGTAACCCGATCTGAAACTTATGTCCTGTTAAGGGTGTGGCAAAGTCAATAATTATTCCCAGTGTCCAAAATCCGAACCGCCAAGGGATTGGTACAGATGCTGATATTAACCAAAGCAAGGCTGCGATCGCAAAACCAATAGCGTAGCGAGTGGTCAAAGGACGTGCGGAGGCGATATGTCTTCCAGCACGAACGTACTCTATTACAAGCACGGCCCGACCGAGAGCATAGGAAATGGCAAAACCAGGGGAACTCTCACCCAAACCGTGGTGAATATTAATAGCCATCGCTGCTGCTGTCAGCATTTGTATACCAATGAGCAGTCGATGTCCCACATCATCGCTATCAAAGCGGTTGGCGTAAAATGTGGTGCCAATCCATGACCACCAAACTGGTATAAATAGAACTACAAACCCAAACAATCCTGATAGAGAGATATCTTCATTGAGATTGTGGGCGAGTTGAGAAACTGCAACGACAAAAACCAAATCATAAAACAATTCCAGCCAAGTGGCGCGTCGTTCTTCTTCGGTGCCTTCACCAATGCGTAACCTTGGCGGTTGGAGAAAATTTGCCATAGTGCTAATTGCGAATCGCTAATTGTTTTTTACCATTAGCTGTCATCCATTAGCGAGTGCATAGACGTTTCTGCATAAATCCCTAAAAACCTGCTGACAATACAATAGACTTGTCCGAAAATGATGTAAGTAAGTGGGCAATAATAAAACTATATTAAGCAATGTAAATTTAATTAAATTGGCTCCTAGTAAGCCCACTTACTTAGGCACAATTCATGAATTGTGCTTACCAAGGATTTCGAGCAACACATAATTAATTTTTGGAGATGTTTAATAGAAATAGCAGTCTGTTAAACGTCGGCGCTTTATCGGCAACCTGTAGTATATACAATGTAGTAACGATACGTGCAGGCTCCAGATGCTTAGTGAAGTTTGGCTCAACAAACTCATAAGCAACTGTACCAACAGGAGCCATGACATAGGTAACTTAGTTTCTGATTTTAAAGCGGGCGATGGGACTCGAACCCACGACGTTCACCATGGGAAGATGACATTCTACCACTGAATTACACCCGCGAATTGCTGCCATCGACTTACGACTAAAATAAACTATACCATTATTTACAGCTATTTTCAATTGCTAGAACATGCACTGTTTGGGCAACTGCTGATGTATGAGTCCTGTAGTTGTTCAAATTGGGAAATCTTTTTAGCTAGCTGATGACGGCACTTACTAAACATAATTTAACTAAAGAACAATGTCCTCACCTCGCTCGGTGAAGCGAACCTCTTTAATATTCCATTGAGCATTACTTGTTAGGGTTTTGCGAAGACTGCCAAACAGAGCAAACTGTTCACAACTAGAAAGAGAAGCTATTTGTCGCTTTGAATCAGGGGATATTCGCAAATCAACTGTAGCAATGCCATTTTTGATATTGACACGATACCCAGACAAGCTAAAGTCACTTGTATCTCGTTTTTCTAAAATTTTACTCACTACATTTGTTACTGGTTCCTCGGCTGGGACTGAAACCTTTTCTGGAATGAGTTCTTGACATTGAGTATCACTTGTATATAGTGTGACATTGGTAGTTTTGCTAGTGGCAACTTTAGGAGTTAATGAGGAAGGCGTATTTTCCTTGGGAGATTCTTGATTAGGAGGTTTTTCTCTCAATTGAGCTACGCTAGGAATCTGGCTGGGAGTCTGAGACAATGGGCTATTTGTCGGTGTCGTAGTAGAGGATGGTGTTTCGCTGTCAATATTACGAGTGGTGGGGTTAGAACTACAACTGCTGAGGCTAACAACCATTGTCACAAAAATAAGGGGTAAAAAATATCTCTTGGTTGTGTTCATAAATTTTGCTTACAAGTGATGTTGTTGCTAACAATTTCAGTGTCGCTGGTATCAATTCCGCATAAATTAGTGAATTTTGAGCCAGTCTATAAAGTGTCAACCCGAAATCTGTTAAAGTCGAGGGTTATACTATACACCGAAATTACAACATCGCGTCTACCCCAATCCCAAAAAGCTTGGCAGAAAAACCAGAAATGGAGCAAACAAAAATATACCGACCTTTGCTTGAATTAATAATGTGGTCTATTTATCTGAAGATAGCTGTAGGTTTGAGCAGATTACGCACGCTCTGCTGTATATCTTCTTGTTTAACTAGAGCCTCACCAAGTATAACGGCATGTGTACCAGCTTCAGCTACAAGGGATAAATCAGCAGGTGTATACAAGCCAGACTCACTGACGACGATAATGCCCAAACTTTGTAGTTGCGATCGCCTAGCCGCTAGTAGTTCACCAGTTGTGCCAATATTGACACTAAAATCTGCTAGACTTTGGTTGTTAATTCCTATTAAGCGCACATCATCAAGCTTTAGCACCCGATCTAGTTCTGCCAAAGTATGGACTTCTATTAAAGCATTCATTCCCAAATAGTGAATCACTCGCAAAAAGTTTTGAAGTTCCTTATCTGAGAGAATTCCTGCAATCAGTAGTACTGCATCTGCGCCTGCTGCTCGTGCTAAATAAATTTGGCAGGGGTCTAAAATGAACTCTTTGCACAGTAGAGGCAATCCTACCCGGTAGCGAATGGTGCGTAAATTCTCAAAGCTGCCATGAAAGAACTTCTGATCGGTGAAGACAGAGATACAAGTTGCGCCACCACGTTCATAAGCTTTGGCGATCGCTACTGAGTCAAAGTCTGCTTTAATAATTCCGTGAATTAAAGATGCTTTCTTCACCTCTGCAATGATGCAAGGTCGGTAACGACTCTGTTGCAAAGCGGAGAGAAAATCTCGCACGGTCGGCGCAGCAGTTAACTGGCGTTGCAAAGAAGCCAAAGACATCTCTTGTTGGATTTGTGCGACTTCATGCTTTTTCTGCCATATGATCTCTTTAAGAGTCGGTTGCAAATGAGTATTAGGGGTAGTAGCTGGGTAAGTCATATGTTAAGGATGGGGTGGCCAAAAAAGTATGAATTATAAAATTTCAGGCTACCCTACAGATATTCATTTCGATGGGCCTTAGTGGAAACGCCTTTAAAAAATAGGAATCTGTGAATAACCGGACGTTCAAAGCTTTCAGTCTTCATCTTTTCCTTATGGAATTTTGTGATCAATGCCTTGAACTAGCCTTAATGACTCTTTTCAAAAATGAAGCCAAGTTGATTTGAGTTTCAACGCTTTTACAGCCTCACTATCACTTTGATTTTGTTTTGAGCTTTCAACTAAGCAGTTATTTTTGAGCAGTCGGATATAGGTGCGGTAGGGTATGTAGTCTATGGGATTGTAGCCAGCAAAGCGCAGAATTAAAACACATGCCCAGGAATATTTGCCAGCAATAATTGCTTTAAGGATTTGCTCAATTTGTTCATTATTGATTTTCTTACCTATTTGTGTTTGATAACCAGTGATGTTTTGAGTCATAATATGCGCTCTTTGGTGTAAATTAAAACTGGTTTGTATCTGGCAATATTTATCTTATTTTCTCTGTATTGCGTTTAGTAAAATTTCTCTAATCCTATAAATAATCTATCTTTTGTGCCCACTAACAGACTAAGTTTTTAATGAATACCAGACTGACTTATCTTGATAGAGTTATAATTTATTAGCTATTAGAAGTGCTTGATATTAGATTTCAATAATCAGAATTTATTTTTAAATTTATTTAAGACCATTATCTATATCTCAAATAATAGGAGGCTAAGATAATGATTTGGTAAACTTACAATAAAGTTATTAACAATTGCAAATCCATATTAAAAGTAGGGGCGGGTCTAACCAGCATCATAAATATCTTGTTATACCCGCTCTTACAAATGAACCGTATTGCAGAAGCTGCTTCTTCGTTAAGCTTACTGAATCTTCGCCAAAAGAGTATATGAACAATTTTTTGGTAGATATGTCTATTTTTTCGCTTTTGAAGTCTAATTTATTTTCATTACCATATAAAACTAACTTTAACTTAGGATAGGGAACATGGATATTATCAAGTTTTATATGGTAATGAGAACTGCGTTACTGGATTTATCCTGTGCTGTCCTCCAATTACGCCTATGGAAAGGTGTAAGTAGCCATAAATTCCTCTAAATCGTATTCATCAATACATAGCTGTTTAATCTTTTCTACTTCTTTTGGAAGAATTATTAGCTACATTCACAGGATTTAAAAAAAAATGTATTCCTTGTGACAGATGACAAGCTGTCTTATCATATAGTTAGATGCCTAAGTGAGGAAATTAAAGGCTGTTAAAATAATAATCAATGATTTACTTCTTAAAGCCGGAACTATTAGAGCAAATGCACCTTAATTAGAATTGACAAAATTAAGATATTATGCAGCAAATAATTTTGCTGATAAATCTTCTCTTGATTGCATAACAGTTACCAATAGTTACAAATAATTAGCTAAATTCAAAATTTAATATGGGATTTCACATATTTTATTATGTTTTGGTACAAAATTTTGAGATAGATAGTCAATAAATATGCCAAATATTTCTCGTAGTTAGACACGATTCAAAACTACATGAGGTATATCTATGCTGTTTGGAAGTTATTTATGTATCCTGCTATACATGAGACAATAGCATAACCACTAGATATTGCTATTACATCTAGTCCAAAGTTTGAAAAAAGTTGAATTATTGATGTTGTATTTATAACGCATACTAATAAGATTTTATTTCTTTTAAAAATTTATATAATAAGCTTCTTGATATTATAAATAAATAAATCAAATAATTAATCATAAGTAAAACTAAATACTACCTATGGGTGTTTTTAATTTCATTCTTCCTATTTAAATTAAGAAAATCATAAATAATATTTATATTTAAGTGTTGACCAATAATTTCTTTATGTTACCAACATAAAAAATATCATTTTTTCTTGTTAAGATTATATTTAAAATCATAAGTAATTTCTGGGTCTTTCTAATTCAATTTATTTAGAACTAGCCAATAGTAGCATCAGGATTTGCGGAAGTTGTTATTAGCAACTCATTAACGGCTATAGTGCCGATTTATTTAACCAAATGTCTAGGGATATGGATTCTGGAGGCTATAGGTTAATTCAATCTAACTTTCATATGGTTCAACAACCAGAAATGGAGTTTTGTTGGTTTCCTGATAGTAGTGTTTTGAGTTGTTAATTAACAACTATCTTCAACTCAACACTCATAGTTTTTTTACAGAGTACTCGGCACAGAGTTTAATCATCATTCCCTGCCACAAAAATCCTAGTGATAGAAAAATGAGATACGAATCGTCGAAAAAAATTCTTGTAATTGAAGATGATGCTGTTACTCGCAATCTCTTCTTAGAGGTTCTTGAGGCTCAAAGTTTTGACACAATAGGTGCTGAAGATGGATTGGCTGGTATCCAGCAAGCACAAAAACATTTACCCGACTTGGTGATTTGCGATATTCAAATGCCAGATATGGATGGCTACAGCGTTTTGACTAGGCTGCGCCAAGATCCTGACACAGCAATTATTCCTTTCATTTTTTTGACAGGTAGTAATACTCAAAAAGATGTTCGCAAAGGTATGGAATTGGGAGCGGATGATTATCTTACTAAACCCTCTACTATAGAGGATTTGCTCAGAGCGATCGCTGTCCGATTAGAAAAACAAGCTTTCTTGAGATACTGGTACGCTACTAACTCTCATCAAGTTGCCCAACCACTACCTTCATCGTTCAACTCTGAATCCATTTTTCCATCTATTCCCCAACTACAAGCAGTTTTCGATTTTATTGAAGCTAATTATCGCCAAGGAATTACTTTATCTGATGTGGCTCTTGCAGTTGGTTATTCGCCTGCTTACTTGACTAATAGAGTAGCAAAACAAACAGGGGAAACTGTGAACGGTTGGATTGTCAAGCGGCGGATGGCAGCAGCACGTCCTTTACTCAGAAATACTAATCAGACAATCGACCAGATTGCTATTGCACTAGGCTATCAAAATACGTGTCATTTCTCTCGCCAATTTCGTCAACACCACGGGCTTTCTCCTAAAATTTGGAGAAAACAGCAACAACTTATTCAGCCTTCTAGAAGTGCGAAGCTAGAATTAATTAAAAATCGTAGTGAGATAGAAAAACTTGTGCCTTTAGGTTGCTAATTAAAAGCAGATTACTAGTTTTCACTACTTTTTTGCTTGGTCAACTCCTGGACTAATAATTGCACTCCCAAAGCCAACAAACCAATTGCTACTATACCAAATATCCCGCTTCCTAAAGCAACTACACCAACAACCAGAGTCCGAACAGCAGAAGAAATCTTAATTACCAATGGATTAATTGAATGGATAGGTTTAGTAGCAAAATTTGTAGCGATCGCAATCATCAGCGAATATGCTGCAAATCCCATTCCTCCCGAAATCACCGCCCCAGTAAAACAGCGTAACGGACTCGCTGTAACCTGTTCTTTAGCATCTGTTTGTGGCGTTAGATTTTGGTCATTCATAATATTTTAGATTTTAGATTTCGTTGTCAGTGCTCAGTCGAAAATTTTAGATTTTTGATTGGAGTATTAGGAATAATTATTGTCCTTAGCTAATCGTCATTCAAATTGCATCTTTGTGTCTTTGCTTTTTTATAGCGATTTGAACTATGCAACTTAAAAACTCATCAGCTTATTCCCTATACTTCATTAACAAAAAAAATTATTTAAACAGACGATGCCACTTTAATACCATGTGTGATTGTCCGAGTTACAAACAATTCTAAGTCTTCATCAAGAATTGCTTCCCTCACTTGCAGCTTAACTTGTTCTGCCTGCTGTTGAGACTCAAAAATAGCAAATACTGTTGGGCCAGAACCAGACATCATTGTTCCTAAAACGCCTTCCTGATTTGCAAACACTTCTCGCAACTGCAAGACTTGGGGATAAGCTGGTAATACCACGCGCTCTAAATCATTGTGCAATTTTTGGGCAATTTCTCTCGTATCTTTATCCAAGATAGCTTTTACTATTGCTCCTGAATGAACTGCGTTAGCACGCGCTGCCAAGCTATCACTATCTCTAATATAAGAATTACTAAACTGCTGTCTATAGGTTTTGTACGCCCAAGGTGTGGAGACTTCCAGACTGCGGTATTTCCCCAATACTATATATATGTTATCTAAACTCGGTAGGGGAGAAAGTTGTTCACCCCTACCTGTTGCGATCGCAGTTCCACCCGCTACACAAAACGGGACATCTGAACCAAGTGTGCCTCCCAACTCCTCTAATTCTGATTGAGTTAATCCCAATTTCCACAGTAAATCTATTCCCACCAACACAGCTGCTGCATTCGTCGAACCCCCAGCCAACCCAGCTGCTACAGGAATCTGCTTGTTGACGGTAATCTCCACACCCCCATATCTAGCAAAGGCTTCGGGAAATTGCCTCACCATTAATTCCGCTGCCCGGTATGCCAGATTACTTTTATCTGTCGGTACTTGTGGGTGGTTGCAGTGAACACGAATGTTGTCAGTGCTGATGGAATGCACATGAATTTGGTCTGCAAGCCCGATGCTTTGAAGTATCATGGCCAACTCGTGATAGCCATCGGGGCGAGCGCCAATGATTTCCAGATACAAGTTGATTTTGGCAGGGGCAATTAGGCTGTAGGAACGCATTTTGAAAAAGTTAGAAGTTAGGGGTTATGGGTTGCTAGTTGTGAATGAGTGAATTTTAGATTTTGAATCAAAGCAATCATCTACATATTCACTCTTAACTCTTCACTTTTAACTCCTAACTCATTCGCTAGGATTACCCATTGCTGAACGCTGAGGTCTTCGGCTCTAGCTTGGGGATTTATTTTTAATTGTTCCAGTAATTGGGCCAGATGATCGCGTTCTATAACAGATTGCAAATTATTTCGTAACATTTTGCGCTTGGCACCAAACCCCAACTTTAAGAAATTCTCTAACTGTCGAGGATTAAGTGCTGGTATTTCTATTTTTCGGGGACGCAATCGCACCACTGCTGAATCGACTTTTGGCGGTGGATGGAATGCGGCTGCTGGAACTGTGCAGATTAACTCACACTCAGCCAAATACTGTACCCGCACACTCAACGCCCCAAAGGCTTTTGATCCTGGTTTAGCATACAATCTTTCTGCGACTTCTTTTTGTACCAGCAACACTATAGAGTCAAATGGTTTGGGGTTGGGATTAGCGATAGTACCCAGTAGTTTCTCAATGATTGGCCCTGTAATGTTGTAGGGAATATTGGCTACTACCTTATTTGGCTGTTGGAAATTGGGAAAGGCTGCCAGATAAGATGGTAAATCTAGAGTGAGAAAATCGCCTTGCAGCAGTAAAAAATTTGCAGTCTTACCAAGCTGCTTTGACAACAGTTGGCATAAGTCGCGGTCTATTTCAACTGCAACCAGAGATTGCACTAAGGGTAATAAACGACGAGTCAGAATCCCGGTTCCGGGACCAATTTCCAAGATGCGATCGCCTTTGGCGGAGCGATCGCTTTCTGTACACTCTGCTGCTTTAATAATTGCGTCGAGCGCCTTTTCACTTTTGAGCCAATGTTGAGCAAAGACCTTACGCGGTCGGATCATCTGTATTTCTTGCCTAGTCTAGTTTTTAGCATTTTCTCAAAAATTCATTATAAATTTTGAAGTCCCTCTACAGCGCTAGACTCACTGTAACGCCTATCTTCTCTTCCAAACACTCCGCGAATGTAACGTTGGCGATCGCGTAAATATCAATATCAGCGTCACCTGTTAGGATGGGAGGGCTAAACCCCAAGCTCCGCAACCACTATGCTCTTATATTTGTAGTTAGTTCAAGCATTTGGATTCAAGATAAATCCCTCTAGCAAGACTATCTCCTGCCTTTTTGGATAATCATTACTATAATCACTCAACCTGCATCAAATTCCATTTAGAGACAAGCAACGTCCATTATTTACACAGTCAGGTTTAGCCACTTTGTTCTCGCCTTCCTCCTGTTGCATAACTCATTAACCTGAAAGCAAGTCCAGTCAAGGGATTTGGCTTTTTAGAAAAAAAATAAATTTACCCCTTGACAAACTAGGGGATGACTAGTTACTCTAGTTAAGTGGGAAGGCGAGAGACGCCAACCACCGCTGAACCTAAAAAACATAATACTTTGAAAGCTTAAGAAAAAACCAATCCTCGTCAAAAGATTTTGCTTTTGGGGAAACCTCGAAAGATAATCGAAATTATAACTAGGATTCCGGGAAATATTTTTTTTCGGAGCCACAAACTCGAAACACAACAAAACGGAGAGTTTGATCCTGGCTCAGGATGAACGCTGGCGGTATGCTTAACACATGCAAGTCGAACGGTGTCTTCGGACACAGTGGCGGACGGGTGAGTAACGCGTGAGAATCTGGCTCTAGGTCTGGGACAACCACTGGAAACGGTGGCTAATACCGGATGTGCCGAGAGGTGAAAGGTTAACTGCCTGGAGATGAGCTCGCGTCTGATTAGCTAGTAGGTGTGGTAAAGGCGCACCTAGGCGACGATCAGTAGCTGGTCTGAGAGGACGATCAGCCACACTGGGACTGAGACACGGCCCAGACTCCTACGGGAGGC
>NZ_JACJTD010000118.1 GCF_014698505.1 Nostoc foliaceum FACHB-393
CTTGAATTTATTATAGGTAGTCATACACCAGTCTTTAGAGCGTTCCAGCGATCTCGGAGATCCATGACGACCACAGACTGCTGGAGGCCATTCCCATAATGCACCTGCCACAATAGAGGTTAAATCTGGAGCAAAACGATCTGCAACAATCACAACATTAAAACCCGCCTCTCTTAGACATATAGCAGTTGTTAGACCACTGACTCCTGCTCCAATTACTAAAATGTTCGTATCATTTTTCGCTAATGGGTTGTTCATTAAAGGTTATCTCGATTTTTTGTACTACAAAATAAATGCATTGTCTTGCACATTACTAATATTAATTGGGACAATTTTGGGCTGACGCAGCGTTAAGGAATTCTTAGCCTTTGACATTTGCTGCTACAAAAATTGTTTATTAATAGTTTTTGATTAAAAACTAGGTATAAGCAGTATTAATAATTCCGAAAATGAGTGATTATTTTTGAGTACTAGCTCAATGATAGATGAGCTTCTTAGTACAATATCTAATAAATTTGTGACTAATTGAGCAACCTACTGGTTAGCCTTTAAGAGACTCAATGCTGGATTTACTGGGCAGAACGATGCCAGTACTAAAAATAATAAACGTATTGTTGCTCTCAATCTTGTGGGTACTGCTAACAACGATACCCAAGCGGGTGGTGCAGCCAATGATACTATCCGTGGTAATGCAGGAATTGACTACATTACAGGTGGTGATGGTAACGATTCTGTTTTCGGCGACAGTGGTAACGATCTTGTTTATGGTGGACGTGGGAATGATTCTGTTTTCGGTGGCACTGGCAGCGATCGCCTGTTTGGAGATGAAGGTGACGACGTACTCACTGGAGCAGATTCAGTAGCAAGAGGTATTGCTGAAGTTGACCTTTTAACTGGTGGCTCCGGCAGCGATCAGTTTGTCTTAGGTACTATTGTAAGTGTCTTCTACAGCGATAGTAATGCTAGTACGGACGGACTGGGCGACTACGCTATAATTGCTGATTTTGATGCTTTGTCAGATACGCTTCTATTGTCTGGCTCCAAATCGAGCTATAGCTTGGGAGCAGTACCAACTGGTTTAGCTACGGGTACAGCCTTATTTCTGAATGAAACTAGTCCTGAATTACTTGCTATCATTCAAGGCTCTAGCAACCTCAGCCTTAATGCCAGCTATTTCTTAACTGTCTGAAACTCATCTTAAAAATCCATCGCTCTTTTTTACTTCCTTGCGCTTAATGCCTGTTTGCTCAGTTGCATCACAATATTTTGAGGTAATGGGTCTATGACAGCATCAGTCGGCAGAGATTTAATAAAAGCTGTCACCTCTTCCCCAGTTTTGTATTTCCCTTCACTCCAAGCATCAGCAATCTGTTTCGCTATTTTATTAGCATCCTCTCGCTGATTATGGGCAGTAATGCACTGAATATCGTGGCCGGTAAATGAAATCCAAGTCTGCCAAAGTTTTGTAATAGGATGCTGCACAATACCTGTAGTCAGTTCATTTTCCTCAAGAACTGGTTTTTTCTTACTACGACCAAATCCTTTAAACATAGCTGTATTTAGGAAACGCTATTTTAAAATGCCCAAAATCAACACAGCGATCGCACGACAGGAGTTGGAATTGAGTTTAATTTGGAATTGGCGATGCCTGCGGCGGGCTATTCGGTGTCGCCATTTAATCAAAATAATGGAGAGCGCTGGGGGCAACCGTTTGGGTAGGGTGGCTCATTTATGCTTTATACCGTACCACTTGCCTAGGCACGCTCCGCGAACGTGGATATTGCTACGCAAAGCGTCTTCAAGAGTTGGCGTGCAGGTACTCTTTCACATTCCAATTTTTTACTCCTGAACCATTAACTCTTGTAGCAACGCATCATTTATCCTTTGTGCCTCTGTCCCACTACTTTCTCTAATATCAAAAGCTTGCTGCACTATGGTTTGAACTGACTCTGGTAATGATTCAAATTTTTCCGAATTGAGTATGACGAGGCGGCAACCAGGATAAGGCATAAAATCAGTAAACGGTTCCATCCCCGATGTAATCAGAGTTTTGCTAAGTTCGGCGATGGGATGATGAGGCTTTTGGTTGTCCTCACTGCGGTTGATTTCTGATGCCATATAGCCGCAAAACCAACTCAAAGTGTCAATATCTTTCTGCAATGCTGCCAAAATCCCCGTTACTACTCGTTGGTTGAGGTTGACAGGTAGATTATCAAAGATGCTGTCTAGGTCTTCTGGGTGTCGCTTGTGGCAATAACGCACCGCAGATTCAATAAGTTTATCGATTTTAGTGGGTTGGGGTTGTCCAAATCCCTTTGCACACATGGCACTGCCTCAAAATTTACGTGCTGGAAGACGCGATTTTAACAGAAACAGATTTGTTGGTACGGGAGTAATACCAGAATTGTATTGACATACTCCCTAAGAAGCAGTCAAAGTTTCATAGTCGATTCGATACTTGAATTAATCGATTGTGGCTTTGCATCGGATTGGATAGCCAGTGGTAAAGCAATTCATTTATGGCGCTACTTTTTCTTTAAACTGTTTCCCAGCAGAGAATGCAGGGACTTTGGTCGCCGGAATTGTCATTGGCTCATTGGTTTTCGGATTACGCCCTTCGCGTTCTGAGCGATCGCGTCGCTCGAATGACCCAAAACCAATGAGCGTTACCTTTTCACCATTGGCTACAGCTTCGGTAACGACTGACAAAAAAGCACTAATGACTTCATCGGCTTGCTTTTTTGTGACGTTGGCCTTTGTTGCTACAGCATCAACTAGTTCACCTTTGTTCATAAATCGCCCTGAATCATTGCAAGTAATCGAAATCTAGCATTATTACCTCTTATTCAGAAAGGGGAAAAGGAATAATTTCTAGCAGCATACGAAAATTAACAATGCACGGCTACTACTGTGTCGATTTTGCACGATAGATAATCGCTATTTTGCTCCAGAACCGTCTAATTGGTGTAACGGTTTTATTTTCGGTTAGGTAAATCCATCCTCATATTCAGCCACAAGAGATAAGATATTCATATAGTATTTATGTACTATAAAGAGGCTGAATATAAACCTAATTCATTACAAAGGAGAATACGACAATGAGAAAATTAAAACTTCAAATACAAATGACCGTTGACGGATACATCGCCGGACTAAAGGGTGAAATGGACTTTATGGCGTGGAATTGGGACGACGAATTAAAACAATATGTCAAAAATATAACTGAACCTGTTGACTGCATTATTCTTGGACGAAAACTTGCCGAAGGGTTCATTCCTTACTGGGGTAGCGTGGCTGCAAATCCTGATGACCCGGAGTTTACAGCCGGTAAGAAATTTACGAACACACACAAAGTTGTTTTTACCAAAACGCTTGATAAGTCAGAATGGGATAATACCGTTTTAGCAAAAGGCAATCTTGTTGACGAAATCACTAAATTAAAAAAACAAGATGGTAACGACATTATCGCTTATGGCGGTGCGACCTTTGTATCGGCTCTAATCAAACAAGGATTGATTGACGAGTTTCATTTATTCATTAATCCAGTTGCAATTGGTGACGGAATGACAATTTTTAAAGAACTTGACAGCAAACAATATCTGACATTAGTAAAAGCTACATCATTTGACTGTGGGATTGTTGTTCTTAATTACGAGCTAAAACGCAAAGAAACATGAGATGAATAGTATTAAATGACTGTACTTACTATGAATAAATCGGAGACAATATTAATTGTCTTAATACAATTTACTTCTCTCAAAAACTGCTCCAACTTTCGTCTAGAGCAGTTTTTTATTGCACAGTATAAACCGGATTATGAACTGCAATTAATGGTGAATTTTCATTGCTATTTGGTTCATCTTGGCTAGGACTGTAAAGCGCTTCTATTGAGAATGTCCTACATATTTTAGCTTTGACTGATCCTATGATCACCTTTTAAGAGGAAACTGTGTGAAGCTGTAAGAGAATGAAGAATTAAACTTTCTTCTACTAATCAGTTATAACTTACATAATTGTAAATATGCCTTCAATTTCCTACAACCGCACCGATAGCCAGCAGCCACAAAGCATTACCATTCAAGGTTATATTGTCCGTCCCGGATTACACATTCTCACTTACGAGCAACTCAAGTTGCTACGGGAGCAAACACAGCATCATTCTCAGCTTGAACATTTAGTCAGCCAAGGCGTGATTAAGTTGACTGGTTAATAGTCGCCAGCACGAAAATTCTAACTAGCTACATCTAATTCCACTGTTGCTGGCTGTTGTTGCTCTTTGACAGCACCCAGTTCCTCAATAAAAGCGTCAATTGCCTTGGCTGCTGACTGCTTACCTGTTTTCAACTTAGAAAGGACGTTTTCGCGTATTGCTAAATAATCTGGTAGGACTTGCTGCTCAACAGAAACAACCTCTTGTGTAGGTAGAGCAACTTCACCATTACGCTGATTCATTAAGCCTTTTATCTGAGCGATCGCTTCGGCTAATTCCTGCCTAATTACCTGTTTTATCTCCTCCCCATTAGTTGTAGACGCAGGTAAAGCATTTATTTCCTGTTTAACTATTTCCTTAATCTCATCACCATTAGATAACGTTAGCCTAGGTTTTGTCTGACCCAGAATTCCCTGGAGCAATCTTGTCGCTGTATGATTCAATGACTCATTTTCGGAAATCTGCATTGCCGATAAAGCTTTGACTTCTGTATCAGTTAGCCCAATTGAAATTGTTACCTTAGCCATACTTTTAAAGCCTGTAAATATTAATCTTGTACATCGTTAGTTATGGGTTATACCGTTTGCATACAGTTTCTTTGACAGTATTTTGATTGCTTACCACGAATGCTGTATAAAAAACTTATCAATGACCCAATTATTAAACTTTGCCCTGTGAGCAACTTTTACCCTTAATTCTTTAATCTAGCTTCAAATCAGTCAAGTTGCCACTAATTCAATTCTAACGCACACTTACCTGATATCCATCTTAAAAATGAGGGCACATCTGCCCTCATGTAAACTTTTAACTTTTAAATATTGCCCTACATCCGCTCCCCTTGCAGTTTTATAACTAGAACTTACTTATTCGGTTCGCTGCACTGTGTAAAGTCAGCGCAATCAGGATAGTTTACAGCTGCTATAAATACTCAACTTCGACAGCAAAATCATCTGCTGGTACAAATGTATTATAGTAGTAGTAAATTAAACTATGCACCTTTATGCACCTTCTATGGTTTCGTCGAGATTTGCGTTTAACTGATAATGAAATTGTCACCTCTTCATCTGGTAATGATGCAAGAGTTCTGCCATTCTTCATTATTGACCCTTGGTTTTATACCTGGACTGATGTCGGAAATGCTAGAATCCACTTCTTGTTTGAGTCATTGGAAAATCTCGATTCAAATCTGCAAAAATTAGGTAGTCGGCTGTACTTATTTGAAGGTAATTCTACAGACATCGTGCAAGAGTTGACTAGGCAATTAATTATTGCAGGATATAAACCCAAACTTTTCTTTAGCCGTGATGTACAGGTAGAGTATGGTATCAGCCGGGATAAAACTATAGTTGATTTTTACAAGCAGTTAAACCTTGACTACCACATTGGACTAAACAACTTTCTGCAATCAGCAGAGCAACGTGACGAGTGGTTTAACGAATACTACACCTATCAAAGACAATCCCAGTATAAAACACCAACAACTATTAATACGCCTCAAATTACACTCAATCTACCAGAGCTAACATTTAAAGAACTTAAACAGAAATACCATCGCTTTTGGGCAGTAGGGAAAGTTTACTTTCCAGGGGGCGAAACACAAGCACAAGCTAAACTAGACTCTTTTCTCAAAAAAAGATACTCTGGCTACCATTGGAAACTTTCTCGCCCAATGCTCTCGCAGCTTGGGGCAACATCTCATTTATCACCACACTTAACTTTTGGGACTATTTCAACTCGTACTGTTTACCAAAGTACTAAAGCCTCAGCAGAAGAATTAAAAGCTCAACCCAAAGCAGAATTCTCCCTCAAAACATTTCGAGACCGTTTGCGTTGGCATGATAGTTTTACTGCACGACTCTATTTCCATCCAGAAATTGCTTACACTAACCGTTACCCAGAATTTGATCAATTATATACCCTATCAGCGTTATCAGGAGCAAAACAAGAATTATTTCAGGCGTGGCAACAAGGAATGACAGGCTTTCCATTGGTTGATGCCAGTATGCGACAACTCAAAACAATGGGTTGGATGAATTTTCGGATGCGGGCAATGTGCGCGACATTCCTAACTATCAATTGTGGGATTTCATGGCATCACGGAGCTAAACACTACATGAACTATTTAGTAGATGGAGATTTAGCAATTAATAATTGGCAATGGCAGATGCAAGCTGGTGTAACTAATCCACTTAGTGATACTTTTCGCATCTATAATCCGTCAAAGAATATTGCTGAAAAAGACCCTCAAGGAGACTTTATTTACCACTGGATACCGGAACTGCGGGGCTATAGTTTACCAGAAATTGAACAGGAGAAATACATTAACAATAGTTATTATCCACAACCAATTTTAGATTGGTCAAAGACGCGTAAAGTTAATGGCAAAGTTGTTTCTGACTTACGAAAGCAAACCAAACAGCGATTATTAAGCCAAGGTGGAGATGAATACAATAATGCAAACGCTGCTAAAATAACAGTTGAGAAATACTGGCAGCATCAAGACAGAGAGTACAAAGAATATCAAAAAAAGCTTACTGAGTTGCAGGAGTAAAGCATTATCTAGATTTTAAACCAAGCTCCTCTCTCTTTTTACTAAATAAAATCACCATTCAACAATACTTTGTCGCGTCTTCGCCACATTCATCTACTAAATACAACAAACACTTGTAACGAAGACCAATTATTTGTTCATAGAGAGGATTGATTTTACATAATGGGGGAATGTGAAAAAGTGTCCGTCCTAAAATTGATACAGTTCTTTCAAAAGGACAGTGAGATGGAATTAGTTTACATAATAGTCTGGCTAATTTGGGATTATGAATTTCTAATCTTTCAACCTGATAACGGATCTGGTTTAATAAGCTGTTATTTAAATGGTCTTGCGTAGGTAAATTCATATATCAACTCTCTTTCCCGAAATCTGTTCCTCTAAAATGACAGTTATCTTCAGAGAAAAACATCGTAAATTTACGAAACTATTCCCTGGCTTCAAGAAAGCTAATTGAAATCTCAGTAAAATTCCCTAAAATCTAAAATAAGTAAGCAATTGTATTTTATATAACAAATATTACGAGCAAAGGTAGTGTCTGAGGAAGCAGGAGCGTAATCTTTACTTCAAGGGGCTACGCAAATGTTTACGCACCTGTTGTCTCTGTAACGATTACTGTTTTCTACTTCGAGGTTTAGCGTCAAAAATCAAAACTGCGATCGCTTTATGCAACATCTGCAATTCAACAGTCACGTATCCTGTCTTGAAAAATCATTGGTTTTGGGATTACGCCCTGAGCGTTCACAGCGATGCCGAAGGCGGCAAGCTACCCGCCGCTCGAATGACCCAAAACCAATGAGCATTAACTTTTCACCATTAGCTACAGCTTCAGTAACGACTGATAAAAAAGCACTGATGATTTCATCGGCTTGCTTTTTGCTTTTTTATAACGTTGGTTCTTGCCGTTACAGCATCCACTAATTCACATGAGTTCATAAATTACCCTGAAGTCTTGCAAATATTGGCAGTTTCTCAAGTGTTTAGTTCGCTAAAAATAAGTAGTTAAAGAAATAAATGAAAGAAGAAAATTATGTATTGCGATCGCACGCAAGTCGATTGATTAGTAATCACACAGCAGTGTAACCACCATCTATCAAGTGGAAGCTGCCTGTGACGAAAGAGGCTTGCTCCGACAAGAGGAAGCTAACCATGTCCGCGACTTCCTCGGTTCGTGCAAGGCGACCTAAAGGGTGCAAGTCAGCCATCTGCTTTCGCGCTGACTCTGGTAACTCTTGCATCTGAGGTGTATCAACATAACCTGGCCCGATTGCAGTCACCCGGATGCCCTGGTTTGCATATTCCAATGCTGCTGCCTTTGTCAGACCGATAATGCCGTGCTTGGCAGTGACATAGGGAGCAATACCCGCCACTCCGACCGCACCAGCGGCAGATGACATATTCACAATTGCCCCACCACCGCTTTGAATCATTGCTGGAATTTCGTATTTCAGCCCAAAAAAAATGCCGTTAAGATTAGTCGCAATCACACGATGCCACCATTCAATCTCATAATCGGCAGTATTAATCCCATGCGGCCCGGTAAAGCCAGCATTATTGACTGCTAGGTTCAACCCGCCAAATCGCTCCACCGTTTCGGCTACCATTGCCTCCACAGCGCGATAGTCAGACACATCAGTTTCAATAACGTGTGTCCGCTTGCCAGATGAATCCAACCGCCTAGCTACTTCCTGCGCTCCTTCGGCATTGATGTCTGCCAGAACGACCCGCGCACCGTTTTTGTACAGATTGACGGCAATGGCTTCGCCAAGACCTCTGGCTGCACCAGTGACAATAGCTATCTTGTTTGCGAATTCGGTCACTGGCTTATCCCCTGCGAATCAACGCTGTACTCATTGTCAGTTCCAGAGAGCAACCTATTACAATGGCGAGTTGATTATACAGCCTCGACCACGCTGGACACAACAGCAATAGTTAGAGTTGCTTGATTGGCATCCGTTGCTTACTGGCAAATGTCCCAAATGTGGTGCTGAGTATGAACGCGATTGCACCTCAAGAATACACTGGAATTGTCCAAACTCAGAATGTGGCTGGATGGACGATACTGTGTAGAGCGATCGCCTAGAGAGCGACTAATATTACAGGTCATTACAAATTTTAAGCAGGCGCAGATCCACCGAACGTATTTAGGTAAGCATTAACAGCTTCCTCACTAAGACCACCAGCTTGAGCATGACGGAGTAGCGATTGTACTATCGGCATTGCAATACTCATGCTAAATAAGGCATTGAATCCTGCAACAACCACTGGTGCTGACAACACAACTGTAAAATAGCAAAGGTATTGAAAAAAATCTGAAATTTTAAGTATCTTGGTCAGGATAAACTTTTCTATATTTCAGCTTTTTTATACCGTGTTTTAATATCATTATGAATATGACAGCAAGGGCAAAAGTAATTACTAATAATATTGCTATTGGCAAGGAGCAATTTCCTTGAGTTGTACTCCATGAACATAAGAAAAATAGAGTCTGTATCCCAAAGATGCTCCCTAAAATTAAGCTAAATATGCCAATAGCACCAACACATACAAGAATATATCCAGCATTTTTATTTTTGCTCATAAATCCCTGGCTTTTGAGAAAAATTATTTTCTAGTTGCAGTTACACGGCTAGGCGAGTATTCCCAAAATAACAGAATTACAACTCAAGCAATATGCTTAAACGGAAGCAGTGCTAGATTCTGGTGATTACCTTACCTCAGTACGCTTTGGGCAACGCATTGCAGAAGCAACTAAACGTGGCTTAAGTCGTTTTTGACACTTGTATTAAGTTATAGAACCCAAAGTCACCGTGAAGGTCTGGTAGAACCACTTGCTTCTCTGCGTTAAGGAATATCAGGGCAGATTGAATCAGCCAAATTGACAGAATGCACATATCAGGTTAAGAGCGATCACTTAGTAGACTTGCACCGATCGCTCCTAAATAAAATAAATAGAATGAGTTAATCAATCGGTTCTTGAGTACAAGATAGATAATTTGAGTTAACCTGACTTTTCACGGGATGTGGAAAGGGGAAATTGGTTCGCGAATGATATTCGCGAATCACTGTGACTTTTTATATTTAGAAGCTTCCTCAACCAAATCTTTTAAACCCTGATTGAGAATTTCAACCG
>NZ_JACJTD010000119.1 GCF_014698505.1 Nostoc foliaceum FACHB-393
GGCATTGTAAGAGTGATAGGATGTCGAACATGGGCGAATTGTAGTTTTTGAGTTGTCGTTTGGGAAGACAATAACTCTACTACAGAGCGCCCTCTCTCTTCATACTCTTGTTTTGGCGAAGGTATTGTTTAAAGCACGTATTTCTTCACAGCCAGCATCTTTATCTGAATCTTCAGAATTTGGTTCTTCTTTTTCAGAATTTGGTTCTCGTTTTTCAGCATTGGCTTTCTCCCAAAACTCCTTCATTCGGCTACCATGCAAATTCTTCACCATCCAACTAGCCGTTTCTCGGCCGTCTTGAATTGACTTGTCCGGCTTGAAAATGAATAGTCCACTGTCAGAAAGAATTTTCTTCGCAGAGATAAAAGTACTGTAACCCAAAGCAGAAGTTAGCGGCATCCACCGGGAACCGTAGGGGTCAGCCGTCCAGCATTCCTGCCAGAGTTGATTGACTGAAGGTTTTTGTTGCGAAGCCCATAACATATCTTCTATGGGAATAATCACATGAAGTCTTTTATACGGTGACTGTGGTTTATTAGCAGCAGCCTTTTTGAGCTTGAGACGAGTAATAGTTGCAGTCATCTTTCAATCTCCTATTATATTGACACACGGAAATTTCCCCCACTGTGATGCGGGGCTTGGTACTTGTATTTGGTTATCTAAAAAGTCACCGATACACTGAAACCCTATTGAGGTTGCCAGAATCGCAACTCGTCTCGTGAATACCTGTCAGTCTTTTTCGATTGCTCCTTCCAGTGATCCCATGCAACCACCAGTTCCTCGCCTAAATTCTGCACCACCTCACCCCTCTCGACATACAAAGTACGGTATGGGTCAGCGTGAGCAACAATAGAACCAACGATAATTGTGTCCGGTTGAGAGGAGGCGTTCTGGAGAGCAGTAATTAAATCAGTCTCCTGGGTGGTCAATTCCGCCAAATAATCTGATTTAATCACCTCATACTCTTGGGCAACATCCCAAAACTCATGCCAAGTACACCCAGGTTTTGACAGCACCCGTCGAATATCACTAACCGCCTGGGGCAACATTTCCAATTGTTCGGCTCGGTAAGCGATCGCAGTTAATGTCGGTTCACTACCTAAAATTAGCGCTGCTGCCTCCAATGCCTGGGTATTGTTCATAGCACTAGCGAGATTCTTTAAAGCCATGCCCATTAAACGTAAGCATTCCTGGGCATTCTCTTTGGGTGGTTCTTGGGCTAGCGATCGCAAATCAATTGTCTTTTCCAGAGCTTGCTTCACCTGCTTGTTCAACGCTTTGGTCGCTTGCTGGGTCATAGTATTTCCCCATTCTTGAGAAGGGCGTTGTTCAACAGCGTGTTCCAATTCTTGGATACGTTGCTGGAGTTGTTGATTCTCAATCTCCAGTTTTCTTAAGCCCTCCATCTCATCCAAACGCTGCTGTAACTGAACGTTTTGCTCCTTCTGCTGCTTGTACAGGTTTTGCAAGGATGAGATTTGCTCTTGCACTTGTTCTTCTGCTCTGGCCGATACTTCTGCTTGTAGCCCAATTCTCAATTCCTGCTCTAGACGCTCTAACTCTTGCTGGTGTTGCTCTTTGATTTGGGCGATCGCACCGCACAAACCAAGCATCAGCACCCGTGTTCAGACCTGTTACCACTAACGTTATAGGTGAACGCCGCTTTATCTCAACCATTGCCCGACGGCTGGACAGCTTAGGCGCTCTTACTCGCGGTCAACGGCAGACGGGTGGTAATGGGATATTTGAGGCTAAGGATAATCTGGAATCGAACTATGCAGAACACGCGCTGTATGAATTATTCAGACAAATATACCAAGGTCGATTTTATGAAGTTCCACTAGGGACTTTTGAGCAAATGACGGGACTTAACTTAACCTCTCATGAAGGCGAAATGAAAATCGACCTGCCACCCCTGCGGCAATTCCTCAATCGGCTGCTGGCTTTAAGGATTGGGATGCAAAACATCATTTTTGAGCGTTTTGAATTGTTGCTAAGTCAGCAGATTGAAGCAGCGATCGCAGCAGGGGTCTACGAGATGGGGGTGGAGACTTTACGGGCTGAACGCTTTACTGTTGAGAGCCAGGAAGCTGTATATACTCATGCTCAAACTGGTAGCGTCACCAATTACTTGAAAGTGGAACGCACCCAAAAGAACAGCATCAAAACTGCCGAAGAGATGTTGGAGTTCGCAACTCAATATCAAGGAATGCTCATGATCAACTCCAAGTCAGGCAATGCTGCTGTGTCAATTCCAACACATAGTATATACGACTCTGAGGGTGGAGTTGTCCCAAGAGTTTTGCTGATTCGCCCACAGAAAGAAACTCGCGTACCAGTCAAGGATTTAGAATCTTCCACTTGGAAAGCGGTTTGTGTCGATGCGTTCATTGCAGCGTGGTCGAAAGAGGTAGATACGCTGCCCAAGTTCACTACCGATTACCTGCATTTGGTAACTGGTATTCTCCTACCCATCTGGAAAATACTACCACAGCAGAATAGTCGAGTATTCCGACTACAAACCAGCGATGGACAAAAGATTCTCGGTCGGGTGGTAAATGCTCACGACATTCAAACCGTGCGCGAACAACTTGGACTAAGGAACCAGATGCTTTCTCCAGAAGAACTTGTTTTGCTGGTACTGAACCAGAGATATACACAACAGTTGCCGGGTGGCGTAACCTTGCGACGTTCTTTCATTGCTAATGAAGCTCGCATAGAACTGGTTAATGCTATCTCATTGGCAGAGCGGCTCTTAGCTGCTGGATGTTTCACCGAGATCATCAACTGGCAAAAGCGGGTATTCATTCCGGTTTCAGACAAAGCCCCAGCTATTCTAGCGGCTGTGATTGAAATCTTGGGTTAATTCCCAACCTCAAAGACCCAGATAAATGCCTGGGTCTTTTTTACTTTTAAAAAATTAATAAGCTAATCGGTATTGAAGTTTTACCTTCATCCTTTGAGTGTTAACTCTTACCCCTTACTGGCGTTGACTATCTTAACTAAATACTGATTCAAATAACTTTGGGCAGCGATGATAACACCAAGGGAAGTGCAATCTACCATACAAACGCTCCGCGAGAAATTGATGAAATTTTTGTGGAGAAAGCAATCATGGCTAAGAAAGACTTCACACCCGCCCAAGCCGTTGAGTTGTACATTGGCAACTATCGGTTTGATGCCATTAGGATTGTTGAGACGGAAGAGTACCGCATGTCTCAAAATCAAATCCTTTCAACAATTGGTATCAATCGTAACTGGCTAATCACGTTACTTTTAAAGCACCTAAAGTCTATCAAAAGCTGGTAGGGCATGGATTAAATCATGTTACCTTTTTTGCGGAATATACTGTCAATGGCGTGGGAACCCGTGCTGAAACTATATCAGTAAAGGATGCCAGAATAATTTGGCGCTATTTCGACACGAAAGGAAATGCACAAGCTCAAAAGCTAATAGATGCCTTGTCTGAAGACTCACTCACTAGCAGATTCGATCAAGTCTGGGGAGAGTCGCGGACAGTTGAACAACGACGCATCGATGATTCTCGCATCTTGGATACGCCCCGCCCTTGGACGAAACTTTTCGAGACTGAATTTGAGGAGAATCTAGCACGGATAAGCAAGCTGCATAAGAGGCACATACAAAATGGTAAATACTATTGGGAGTTTGTCTACAACTGGATGACTCCAGAAGAAAAAGCCAAGCTCGATATCGTTAATCCAATTTTGTCTAACGGGAGAAGGAAGTACAAAATACATCAAATGCTGTCGAAAGAAACAAAGGAGAGATTATCTCCCCATGTGATATCAGTTCTGGTTCTGATGAAGTCGGCTAACTCGGTGGCAGAACTGAGGCGGCTGGTGCAAAGGCAGTACGGAATTGATCAGCCTAATCTGTTTGATGGTTGGGAAATCAAGTAGTTAGTGTGAATTTGCGGTAAGCTGACAATACCTTACCGCAACCAAGTTGCACGATGATGTGATTGAAGCATCTGTATCCGGCTATGTTCAGAAGACATTTATCGCTCCTTCTGCTCTGTTGGTAACTTTAGCTAGCAACCATCTAATATCTAGCAATAGCTCAACCTACCTCACTATTTTTAGTTAGGAGTAAGTGTTAATTCTTCACACTTGTTATAGTTAACCTTATGTTACAAAACCAAATGTAGTTAATCAAGCTTTCATCGTAGCATGGTTAAAAATAGCGTTAATAAAAAGCCAGATAAAACAATTAAAAAGCGGCATCGATTTTTTCTCAATCCTTATAGTGATTGTGCGTTCACTAAATGCCCCAAATGCGATACTAAAACTAAGTTACGCAAGTTCCCTTTGGTAATCCACATTGAACCTAAACAGCTATTTTTACTAAATAAACAGTGTAAATATTGCCCAAGCTGCGACTTAATTATTGCTAAAAAACAGGAAATTGAGCCATTGATGGCTGCTACTTTTGTCCAAACAAATCCTCAAATTGTAGGTAATAACTATGTAGTTATGGGAACAGTTGATAAAAAAGATTGGAAGGAAGGCGACAAAAATTTGCTTTCCCCATCAGAAATGATCGGACGCATATACGTCTTCAAAGATGTTTGGAATTTTGAAGTCATTCCGGCAGGTTGGTATCCTAACGAAGAAAAATAACTCCTGAATTCTGTTTCTGCTGTCAAAAATTTTTTCTACAACCAGATCATACCTTTGGTCGCTGATTTGATTGGAAAGACACAATCTTGGCATAACTCAATAGTTGTGTTCTCCTTTAACCAGAGCTACAATTTGCCGTATTAAGGGTAGATATTTAAAATTACAATTTACACTCGTGAGCAAAACTATTGTCATTGCGTTATTTAACCAATCAGGAGGCGTTGCTAAGACTACTCTTACCCAAAACCTGGGTTATCACTTAGCTTCTAATCAAAACCATGTCCTACTTATAGATATGGACCCACAGGCAAGCCTAACGAATTTTATGGGAGTAGACCCAGAAAGTCTAAAAAAAACACTCTATAATGCCATCATTGATGAAGAACCGCTATTTATCTATCCAGAAAGTATTCATGGGATGAAGTTGGCTCCCACAAATATCACCCTTAGTGCAGCTGAACTTCTCTTACCTACTGCTGATGCAAGAGAATATCGTCTCAAAGAAGCCCTAGCACCTATTAAAGATGAATACGACTTTATCTTAATTGACTGCCCGCCTTCTTTGGGCATTCTCAGTATCCTCAGCTTAACTGCGGCTACACATTTAGTTGTGCCTATTCAATGCCAATTTAAATCTTTTCTTGGCACTGACCTTTTACTTGATACTGTTGGGCGAGTTCGTAAAAAACTCAATAAAAACTTAGAAATTGCTGGATTTATCCCTACAATGCTTGATAGCCGTACAGCACAGGAAACTCGTACTGTTAACGCTATACAAGATCAGCTTTCGCAAATAGCAACAATATATCCTGCTATCCCAAAATCAATTGCATTTGCCGATGCTTCGGAACGTCGGATTCCATTGGCTGTGTATGATAAAAATCATGCAGCACTTAAAGTTATGAATAAGATTGTTAAAGATTTAGAAAAACTCAAAGTGTAAAAGTGACTAAAAAAGACGTAGTATACAGTGCAAAGCTTAAACACGCTAATCCTCTTGATTTAATATTTAGCGATGGTGATTCTGAACTAACTACACCTGAAAATCAAGCTGCTAGTATCAAAACAGAGCGAATTAGGTTAGATCCAACCCAACCGCGACGCTATTTTGACCTCAAAAAGTTAGAAGAACTCACGCAGTCCATAAAAGTAGTAGGAATACTTGAACCCTTGCTAGTGCGTCCTTTAGGAAATGGGGACTATGAACTTATTGCAGGGGAACGCCGCCTCATCGCAGCAGGAATGGCTGATTTAGAAGAAGTACCTGTTGTCATCAAGGAAATGGATGATGCTACCGTAAAACAGGTTAGATTAATTGAAAACTTACAGCGTGAAGATTTAAATGCATACGAAGAAACTATCGGGATTTTAGAATTACTTGTTTTACGGTTGAAGATGTCGCAGGATGAGGTCGTAAGCCTGCTCAATCGTATGGAAAAAGCTAATCGAAAAAAGGCGGATAACGTTATCCGCTCAGATGAGGTTGCAATAGTTGAGGGTGTATTTATGGCGTTTGGCAAACTGTCCCCTGAATCATTCCGAACAAATCGCTTGCCTCTATTAAACCTGCCTGATGAAATTCAGCAAGCTTTATCTCAAGGTAAAATTGAATATACAAAAGCCAGAGCGATTGCAAAACTCAAAATTGACGAAGATCGGAAACAATTACTTAGTCAAGCAATAGATAATAATTTATCACTAGTTGAAATTCAACAATTAGTACGGAATATTCAGAGTAAAGAGGAAGGTAATGATAATCCCCCATTACTTAAATATCAATATAAAGAATTAAGTAAACAACTGGCTTCATCTAAAGTTTGGGATAATCCGAAGAAAAAGAAAGCTTTGGAGAAATTGCTCAATCAAATAAAAATTATTTTAGAAGAACAAGAGGAGAGTACCGAAAATTAAAACTGAAAATTGAATAAGTGTGATTTCTTTTTATCTATCGGAAAAGGTCTATGCATGAAAACTGAAAAGCTTGTCAATTAAGAGCTTTAGTTCCCTTCACGCGAATAAGAACTGCTATACCACAGTAGACAATATCTGATACTGCTCCTTTCAGGGTAGCCAACGAAGATACGTTGTTTAAGTGCTACCCTCTTCAATCCTCCACTCAGATTTTGGGCTTTTTGATGGTTGAAATAACCAATTATCATTCTAAAGTTCACCACCTTTAAAGGGCTATATCTGATACTTACAATTTGACTAAGTGCGGGAGAAGTGGTTTCAGCAACAGCGATTCCTTCTCCTTGGACATAAACAGTTTTTAACTGGCCAAATAATCTTTAATTTTGTCTTGCTCACGCCGTAAAGCTTTGATACCTTGTCCATGAGCAGAGCGTACCTTGGAATGAGTGAGATTAAGTTTTTGTGCAACCTGTTTTGCAGTCAACTTGTCCTCGCCTGACAACCCAAACTGTAACATTAAGACTTGGCGTTGATTTGGTTTCAAGGTAGCTAATAAATCCTGTAAATCTGATCGGAGACATTCTAGAGCAACATACTCTTGTGCGGAGATTCTTTCGTCGGGTAATATCTCTTGCAGTTGGTTTTCTTGCTCCTCTCCAATTCCTAGCTCTAAAGAAACTAGCGGACGAAATGCGTTTAGGCATTCGGCAACTTGTTTAGGTGATGCATCAACAGCTTCAGCGATTTCTATAATAGTGGGTGTTCTTCCCAAGGTTTGAAAAAGTTCAACGTGTGCCTTTTTGATTTGCATCAATCTTTTGGTCAGGTCATGGGGTAGGCGAATAGTATGGGATTGTTCTGCAACTGCTCTGGTAATTGCTTGCCGAATCCACGCCTTTTGCATAAGTAGAAAATTTATAGCCCCGATTCGGCTCAAATTTTTCTACCGCTTTTTGTAAACCTATTGCTCCCTCTTGAATCAGATCCAAAAATTCCAGCTTACTCCAACGATATTTTTTAGCGACTGCAACCACTAAACGGAGGTTGGCAGTAATCATTAAATGTTTTGCCAGTTGCCCTTGTTCAAGGATTTGGGTTAATTCTGCTTCTGTTTTATTCACCTCGGCAGAGAGTTCAGACCCATTTGGAGAACGCTTTAGCCGTTGCACAAGAAGATTCTTTTGCTGCTCAAGTGCCAGCATAGACCTTACAAGTCTTGCATAGAAAATTTCTTGTTCAGGTAATAGCCTATCAATGCGACCAATTTCTCGTAGGTAAATTCCAAGTGTATCAGAGCTTTGGCTAGACATCTTGCGTTGCGTAAAGCTAATTTAGACCTTGACAGTAGAGTATAAATCAAAGAGTTAACAACGATCTAAAATTAATTTCTGCTTCGTTGATAAAAAAGATTTCAAAAATTCCTGATGGGGGCTATATAGGGGCTATATATACCCCAACAATAGCTTAAGACTTTGGGAACATTTTGACCCCTATATAGGGTGTATATAGGTGCTAAATGGGGTATATTTGACTGGCTAACATTTTATACCCCATTTAGCCCCCAAGGGGTTATGATAAGCTCTTGAGATTAGGCAAAAAAGGGGAAGTTATTTTATTCTTCTTTCTCTTGCTCTTGCAGATCGCTTGAACAGATAATTTTCACAAATTAAAGTGTATTACTTGGAGCAGATGTCAAACATTCACACCTTACAAAAAATTTTTCCGGCGGGTTTCGATAACGGTTACGGAAGTCTCAAACTTTTAGTCGATGGCTTTGAAGTAGTTCGTGTCCCCAGCTATATTTCAACAGCCGAGATGGAAGATGTGCCAGGGCGTGTAGTTTTTAATGGCAGTGCTTACACAGTCGGAGAGTCTGCTTACCGTACAGGGAATTATTTTGACCGCAACACAGACAATAATGAAAATAAAGTCAATAATGCGTTGCTGACTTTATTGGGTGCATTGGCACATCTCCCACACCGTAGGGCTTGGCACTTAAAATTAGTCGTTAGCTTACATGATGTCGGTCTGGCTGAAGAATTACAAAAAGTACTCAATGGAGAATATCAGCCAATACTTGCTGGCAAGCAATCAGACGTGAAAGTAGAAGTCCTGAAAGTTGTACTAGAGGGGATGGGTGCATTGTTTGGGCATCCACTACCAAAAAAATTAACCATTTTAGACTTTGGCAATGGTACGACCCTGTATTCTCGTTACAACCGGGGTCAGCGAGAAGTTCATACCGCCTACCCCATCGGTGTAGAAGTTCTCATCGATGATATCTCCCAAAAAATGAAACATCTAAATGGCGGAAAAATCGGAGACCCTTCCATTATCCGATTTTGTTTGGAAATGGGGCATACCCGATACAGCCGTGACATCGATATCAAAGATATATACAGCGCTTCTTTAAAAGATTGGTATGAAAAATACTTGAAGAAAGTGGTGAATCTGACACTTGATGCCAAGCACCAAGGGGATGAAATCTGGGCGATTGGTGGAGGCTGCCTCTTACCAGGATTTAAGAAGCTGTTGGAGAAAAACGGCTTCAAAATCCTGGACAATCCGGTAGAAGCCAATGTCTCTGGGCTTTTAGAGATGGCAAAGACTATTTTTGCCAAGAACCCAACTACTACATCTCTTAAGTGAATATAACTATGGCTGATAAAAAAGACTTAGCACCGGAAAAAGTTCGCCTCAAAGATAATTACCGAGAGCGCATATTTGCAGAATCGCAAAAACTAGATAAAAGTTACCTGGACACCCTTTACTTTATAGTTGATTGCTATTTTGTTTTCATCAAGGCTGGATTACCTGCACAACTTTTAGCTGACACACCCATTAATACTGAGTCAAACCAACCCAAGTCTTGGACTCCAACTCCATTTGCAGACGAAAAAGAAGAGGATTCTTTAGGAGAAACATTCAGCCTTGATTTTGATTTGTAACCGTCACAGGAAGTTGGCAACCAATACTTTTCGGTTAAGGGGAAAAGGGGAATGGGAAAGGGAAAAGAAAAAACCTTTAACCCTTACCCTTTAACCT
>NZ_JACJTD010000012.1 GCF_014698505.1 Nostoc foliaceum FACHB-393
AGCGGTCAAATGCTTGGATGGAAAGATGCAAAATCCTCGTCAAGAACTTTGAGAGAACTTTAGCGAATGCGACTGCCAAGGTTAATCTTTGTTTTATTCGGTTGATGGTTAAGAGGCTTGCTGCACCCTCTTAGATGTCAAATGGGTTCTCTAGAATGAACCTATCCCACTAATACCAGATTGTGGTAATCTATTTTTGACTTGAGTTGGGTATATTCGTTGATGGCTGGACGTTTTGAGGGCTTGAGCGACCTGGAATGGAAGTTATTTGAAGATATATTTCCTAAGCAGGCATCTAAGCGTGGTAAAGGAATGCCTCATGCACCATATCGTCATGTTTTAAATAGCCTGTTGTACATCCTGATTACTGGATGTAGATGGTGTGATATACCGCGTGGGGACATCTGGGCATCGAAAAGCTCATCCCACCGATGGTTGAAAAAATGGCGTTGTGATGGGACATTTGAACATTTACAAGGACGTATTCTAGCGATCGCAGATGAAAAAGGACTGATAAATTGGGAGTTTGGCGCGGTTGACGGGTCTTTTTCCCCCTGGGAAAGGAGGGGGTGAAGAGGTTGCCTATGGTGGCAAAGGCAAAGGTATTCTAATTCACACCCTGACTGAGGGTAATGGTATGCCTTTAGCTAACGCTACTACTCCCGCTAACGGTAATGAGAGAGAACAAGTTTTACCTCTGCTGGACAAGATAAAACTCAAAACTTTGAGGCGGGGCAGACCACGTAAGCGAATTAAGGTGCTGGCGGCGGACAAGGGTTACGACTCGAAACAAAAACGCGCTGACCTACGCTTTCCAAGTATTCGTCCTCAAATCCCCAAACGAGTCTGGAAAACCAAGAAAAATAAAGGAAGACCCATCAAAATCTCCGTAACGAGATTTCAGCAGGAACGGTGTTTTGCTTGGTATCAACGCAAATATCGTCGTCTGGTTGTTAGATGGGAACGTCAAAAGATTTATTTTGACGCATTTATTGACCTAGCTACCATCCACATCTGGATTAACAAAATATTATTAGTGGGATAGATTCGGCAATCACACCACGATTGTCAGCTCACTCTCAACCAGCAATCCAACACAAGTAGAACAACTCTACTTAGATACAGTGCAGCACAACTGGTTTTGGGCAAATGCAGCCAATGCCCTTGATCCAAGATTGGTGGCAACTCCGATTAAGCATGGCTGGCAGTTCGATGGTATTAAGCGATTTGCCACTGGAGCAAGCTTATCAGACAGGATGATTGTCAGTGCCTTAAGTGCTGATTCTAAACAGCCCGTAATTGCAGTTTTTCCTAGCGATCGCCCCGGCATTCGCTTTAATGAAGATTGGGACAACATGGGGCAACGTCAAACTGACTCAGGTAGCGTCACGTTTGAGCAAGTTTTGGTGACACCAGATGAAATTCTAACTTCTATTTATCCAAGTGACAGCCCGATCGCCAGCCTACTCAATATCTTCAAGCAACTCAACCAGGTCAACATTTATCTAGGCATTGTTCAAGGTGCGTTTACAACTGCACGAGAATATACTACAACTAGAACTCGCCCTTGGATTACATCAGGGGTAGAACAGGCGATTCTAGACCCTTACATTCTGCATCATTACGGTGAATTTTGGATGGAGTTAGAAGCCGCAAGCTTGCTTACGGATCGAGCAGCCCAAGTATTGCAAGCCGCCAGTGAAAAGGGCATTAATCTAACAGCCCAACAAAGAGGAGAAGCGGCGATGCCTGCGGCGAGCTTCGCTAACGCTGTTTACACGGCAAAAGCATTCGTCACCAAAATTGGTTTAGCAATTACAACGCAAATGTTTGATGTGATGGGTGCAAGCGCCACAGCACGGAGTTATGACTTTGATCGCTACTGGCGAAACCTCCGTACAGCAACGCTCCACGATCCTGTGGACTACAAAATTCGGGAAGTCGGCAACTGGGCATTGACAGGCACAATGCCAACTATCACACCTTACTCTTGATGAAATGATCTTTGCTTCTCTGTATAACGAGCGCTGTTTGCGATGAACTTTATCGTACATTCAAGGGTTTCAGACCCCTTCGTCTACACGTAGCAGATTTTCAGTGGGGGTTTAAATCCCCACTGAAAATGTCTTTAATGAGCGAATGTGTGAATTTTGAATTGTTAAAACTTTTTTTACCCTTGATAAATTGTTTAATTCCCCCCTTCTTCCCTATCTTGATAAAATTTCAGAAGATGAAAAATGTGATAGCTGGATTGCTGTATAGTTTGAGGTATGCCAGATTATAGTCTTGAGAGTTACCCTATGATTGCTCTACCTGGTATTAACATCCAAGACAATATCTACGAAAGTTCTAATTCTCTAGTGTACCGGGGCATCAGAGACGATGGAGTAGGGATCGTAGTAAAAATACTTAAGCAAGATTATCCCTCACCTCAAGAACTAACCCGCTACAGACAGGAATATAAAATTACCCGTTCCCTGAATCTGGAAGGAGTTGTCAAGGCATACAGCCAGCAGGACTATCAACGCACTCTGGTGATTATCTTAGAAGATTTTGGGGGAGAGTCCCTAGAGCAATGGATGCACAAGCGCCCAGATATCTTCTGCCCCATGCCTTTATCCACTTTTCTAGGTCTTGCGATCGCCCTCACCGACATTTTAGGCAGAATTCATGCAGCCAATGTCATTCATAAAGATATCAACCCTGGAAACATAGTCTTTAATCTAGATACTGGCGTTGTCAAAATTATTGACTTTGGGATTGCGACCCAATTTAACCGCACCAATCCGACGTTCAAAAGTCCCCATGTGTTAGAAGGCACGCTTGCCTATCTGTCGCCAGAGCAAACCGGGCGGATGAACCGGATGCTCGACTATCGCACCGATTTCTACTCGCTAGGCGTAACCTTTTACGAACTGTTAACTGGACAGCTACCGTTCCCCACTCAAGACATCCTGGAGCTAGTTCATTGCCATATTGCCAAACCGCCGATTCCTGTGCATGAATTGAACGCCACGATTCCCAAACCCATTTCAGGCATAATTTTGAAGTTGATGGCGAAAAATGCGGAGGATCGCTATCAAAGTGCCTGGGGCATCAAAGCGGATCTAGAACGCTGCGCCGGGAAACTGGCAGAAATGGGTCAAATCAACGCCATGTCGTTGGGACTGCAAGATGTTTCAGAACAGTTTTGCATTCCTCAGAAACTGTATGGACGAGAAGCCCAGACTAAAGCATTATTGGCGGCGTTTGACAGAGTGGTTAGAAAAGAGAGGTTTGGCGAAATTTGTCAACTAGAGTCAGGCATAGAAAATGCTCAATTCAATGTCGAACTTATGCTCGTTGCTGGTTACGCTGGCGTTGGCAAAACAGCATTGGTGCAAGAACTCTATAAACCCATCACAGCAAAGCACGGCTATTTCATATCGGGTAAATTTGACCAATTCAGGCGCAATATTCCTTACAGCGCCATTGTGGATGCCCTGCAAAAGTTGGTGCAGCAACTTCTGGGGGAACCGGATGAGCAAGTGCAACAGTGGCGATCGCGCCTGCTCACTGCTTTGGGAAGCAACGGACAAATTATCGTAGATGTCATTCCTGAAGTTGAATTAATTATTGGCAAACAGCCACCCGTACCCGAAGTTGGAGCAACGGAAGCTCAAAATCGCTTTAATCTCACGTTTCAAAGGTTTGTGCGGGTGTTTTGTGCAAAAGAGCATCCCCTGGTCGTCTTTTTAGACGATCTACAGTGGATCGATTCTGCGACGTTGAAGTTAATTGAACTCATATTACTTGACGAGCAAACTCAATCTCTGTTTTTGATCGGAGCCTATCGAGATCATGAAGTGTCTCCAACGCATTCATTAATTTTGATGCTGGAGAGCTTGCGAAACCAGGGGGCAGCGCTTCAAGAAATTACCCTGACTCCTTTAACGCCCGAACCGTTGACTCAACTGGTGGCTGAGACATTACATCGCAATCCTGATACCGTTCGTTCTTTAGCCCAAGTCGTGTTGCGTAAAACCGAGGGCAACCCTTTCTTTGTTGGTGAATTTTTGAAGCTGCTGCATAGCGAAAACCTGTTGACCTTTGATGCCCAACAGTTGAGTTGGCAGTGGAACCTAGCTGAGATTGAAGCTCAAGATATCACTGCTAATGTGGTGGAGTTGCTGCTGCGTCAATTGCAAAAATTACCGGAAGCAACACAGCAAGTTCTCTCCATCGCTGCTTGTGTTGGGTCTGAGTTTGATTTAGAAACGTTAGCGATCGTTTGCGAAAAATCACCGAAAGCAATTTTCCAGGATCTATTAGAAGCAATACAAGCGGGATTAATTCAACCTCTGTCTGAATTGGACGAAGATTTGTTAGTTCAAGAGTATAAGTTTCTGCACGATCGCGTTCAGCAAGCGGCTTATGCTTTGATTGATGATTCGCAGAAACATGTTGTTCATCTTCAAATCGGTCGCAATTTACTCGAAAAAACTTCACCAGAGCAACGATCCGATCGGTTGTTTGAAATCATCGATCATCTCAATCAAGGACTTAAGCTAGTCACTGCTCGATCAGAACGAACTGAAATTGCCAGATTGAATTTAATGGCAGGTCAGAAAGCAAAGGCAGCAACGGCTTATGAAGCAGCTTTTAAATATTTCAATACAGGGCTTAAACTCCTCAATTCAGAGAGTTGGCTCAGTGAGTATGATCTCACCTTAGTGCTGTACTCAGAAGCAGCAGAAGCGGCGTATCTCCAGGGTTGCTTTGATGAGATGGAACAGTTGGTAGAAGTGGTACTCGCTCGTGCCAAAACAGTGGTTGACAAAGTGCAGGCTTACGATAGCAGAATTCAAGGATATTCGTCACAGGGCAACCTGAAAGAAACACTAAAAACTGGGTTGGAAGCGTTAAAGCTCTTGGGAATAGATTTAATAGAAAATCCAAGTCGGGCAGATATTCAAAGGGAATTGGAGTCAACGGCTGCACTACTCGCCCAACGAGAAATCGAAGACTTGAGTAATTTACCAGAGATGACTGCACCAGAACCACTGGCAGCTATAACAATCCTATCGAATATGGGGTCTGCTGCATTTATAACGTTACCAGCACTGTGGATACTGATTATATGCAGAACGGTAAATTTATCAATCAACTACGGTAATACTATCTGGTCACCGCTGTATTATGCCTGCTATGGGTTTGTTCTATGTGGAGTTGTTCAAGACATTGAACTCGGCTATAAATTTGGTCAATTGGCTCTTACCTCGGCAGAACGATTGAATACCAAAAAAGGCAAGGCTAGAGCATTACAGGTATTTAGTGAGCATGTTATGCAATGGAAAGTACATCTTAAGGAGCCGATACCACTGCTGGTTGAGGCTTATCAGGAAGGAGTGGAAACCGGAGACTTTGAAATCGCTGGTTATGCTGCATATTACGTATGCCATAACTCATTTTTTGCTGGAGAGGAACTTACTCAACTGGAACAAAAAACAGTAATTTACAGCAAAGCGATCGATCAAATTAGACGAGAAAGTCCCTCGAATTGGCTGACAATATTGCGGCAGACTATTCTTAATTTGTTAGATAGGTCTCTTAATCCCAGTCGCTTAGTTGGTCGGGTGTGTAATGAAGAGGAGGCGTTATCACACGCTATTGCAGTTAAAGATGAAACTGCAATTCAAATACTCTATTTGCACAAAGTCATGTTGTGTTATCTATTTGAAGAACACCATCAAGCTGAACAGACTGCTATTTTGGCAAGGCAACATTTTGAAGAGGTGTCAGCAATAACGGTTCTACCTATATTCTGTTTCTATCATTCTCTAGCGCTTTTGAGCCTATCGCTCGATGCTTCAAACTCCCAAAGAGCAGCTTGGCTAAACTGTGTTAACACCAACCAAGAAAAGATGCAGAAATGGGCAGAACACGCCCCAATGAATTATCTACATAAATTTTATCTAGTCGAGGCAGAGAAAGCACGAGTCTTAGGGCAATTTCTTGAGGCTGAGGAGTTTTATGAACGGGCGATCGCAGATGCTACTGAGCATGAGTTTATCCAGGAAGAAGCACTCGCGTATGAATTAGCGGCTAAACATTATCTAGCGCGAGGTCGGGAGAAGATTGCTCAAACCTACATGAAAGAGGCGCACTATTGCTACGATCGCTGGGGCGCGACCGCTAAAGTTAAAGACTTAGAAAACCGCTATCCACAGTTCTTTTCTCAGTCGTCTAGAGCCGCTTCCACATCAATTCCTATTACTGCTGAAACTATCTCTAATCCCTTCCATACTGCTTTCGATTTAGCAGCAGTGATGAAAGCTTCACAGGCGATTTCTCGTGAAATTGAACTGAAGCAATTGCTGCGATCGCTGATGCAAACTTTAATTGAGAATGCTGGCGCACAAACCGGATATCTGATTTTAGAAAACTCAGGAGAATGGTCGATTGAAGCGGCTTGTGAACTCAATGCCGATGAGAATGCTTGTGCGACTCAGGTGTTACAGTCTATTTCAATTGCCGATCAATTGCCAGAATCAATCATTCAATATGTGATTCGGACTCTGAAGCCTGTCATCTTAAATGATGCGACTCGTGAAGGTGCTTTCATTAATGAGCCATACATTCAACAGAACCAGCCTCAATCTATTTTCTGTTTGCCGCTGCTGAATCAAGCCAAACTGGTCGGTGTATTGTATTTAGAAAATCGGTTAGCAGCTGGAGTATTTACACCAGAGCGATCGCAGGTCTTGCAGCTATTATCGACTCAAGCAGCGATCGCCATCGAAAATGCCAACCTTTACTCAGAACTACAGGCTAAGGAAAGCAAGATCACCCAGTTCCTCGAAGCGATTCCGGTGGGAATTGCGATCGTGGATGCGACGGGTTGCCCTTACTATACCAACCAATGCGGCAATCAACTCACGGGCAAAGAAACTGATACTTCCATAGCACCGGAGCAGATATCAGAGGCTTATCAGCTTTATGTAGCGGGAACGGATCAAATCTATCCAGCAGAGAACTTGCCTACTGTGCGGGCATTAAGGGGCGAACGCATCAGGACTGAAGATATAGAAATTCGTCGAGATCATGTCACAATTCTAATTGAGGCACGGGGAACACCAGTTTTTGATCAACAGGGCAATATCACTTATGCGATCGCTACCTTTCAGGACATTACAGAGCGCAAACAAGCCGAGAAACTCCTGGCTGACTACAACTGCACTTTAGAGCAACAGGTTGCAGAACGAACTGCTGCGTTACGACAAAGTGAAGCCAATTACCGTAACCTGATTCAAACTGCGAATTCAATCATCCTTCGCACGGATAGGCAAGGACGAATTCGATACATGAATGACTATGGGCTAAGTTTTTTTGGCTATGAGGAAGATCAGATTTTAGGGCGTACCCTACTGGAAACAATCGTTCCAGAAACCGAAACATCTGGACGTAATCTCAAGCAGTTTGTTCACAATCTGTTTCACAATCTTGAAGCTTCCTTGCCTCAAGCTTACTTGCAAACCGAGAATGAAAACCTCTGTCGAGACGGTAGACGGGTTTGGATTGCCTGGTCGAATCAAGTCATCTTCAATGACCAGGGAGAGGTCGTTGAAATCTTATCGGTGGGCAATGACACCACCCAGCGTAGACAAGCAGAAGAGGCATTACAACGCAGTGAAGCTAAGTTCCGCAATATTTTTGAAAACTCACAGGTTGGCATCTTCCGCACCCGCCTCTCGGATGGATTACTTCTCGATGCCAATCAACGCTATGCCAATCTGCTTGGCTTTGATTCATCAGAGGAGATGATTGGGCTTGAACTCGCCACAGACTACTATGTAAATCCCAGCGATCGCCAACAATTCCTTGAGGTGCTGAAGCGGGATCGGGAAGTGCGAAGCTATGAAGCACAGGGGCGAAAACGAGATGGGACAGTGTTTTGGGGACTTTTCTCTGCTTATCTGAATGCAGACGATGACTACATTGAAGGGGTGATTGCGGATATTAGCGATCGCAAGCAAGCAGAAGCCGCTCTACAAACGAGTGAAGAACGACTACGCTTAGCATTAACCGCTTCAAATCAAGGACTCTACGATTTCGATTTAAAGACTGAAGAAAGAATTGTTAACCCGGAATACGCTTTAATGCTGGGCTACGATCCAGCAACATTCCACGAAACCATTCCTGAATGGATTGCTCGTTTGCATCCTGATGACAGAGAATCAGTTGTCGCAACCTACCGTGCTTGTATTACTGGAGAAATCCCCAACTTTCAAGTAGAGTATCGCCTTCGTACCCAGGATGGTCAGTGGAAATGGATTCGTTCTGTCGGCAAAATTGTTACCTGGAATGAATCCGGTGAACCCATCCGAGCGTTGGGAGTTGTTACGGATATCAATGATCGCAAGCAAGCAGAAGCAGCATTGCAAGCCTCTGAAGCAGAACTGCGGGCGCTCTTTTCAGCCATTCCCGATCCATTATTTGTACTGACTGCTGAAGGGCGATTCCTTGAAATCATCGTACAGGAGCCAAATCTGCTATGGCAACCCATTGAGGAGATGATTGGTAAAACCATGCATCAACTCGGAAAGGAACAAGCCGATGAATTTCTAAGTTATATTCAGCAGGTGCTGAGAACCCAACAAACCCTCACAGTCGAGTACAGTGCGTTTCTAAGTGGACGAGAAGCCTGGTTTTCGGCTCGCATTGCACCAATCGACCACGATCGGGTGATTTGGCTAGCGCGAGATATTACGGCGCTGAAGCAAGCAGAAGAAGCCTCAATTTTAGAGGAGCGCAACCGCATGGCACGCGAAATTCACGATACACTCGCTCAGGCGTTTACAGGCATTCTGGCTCAGGTGGGAGCGGCAAAACAGGTGCTAACAGATGATGTAGAAGCAACTCAGGCACACCTGGATCTGATCAAAGAATTGGCACGAACTGGATTGACTGAAGCGCGGCGATCGGTCGTGGCACTCCGTCCCCAGCTTTTGGAGGAGGGCAGTCTACAGAGCGCTCTACATCGTCTCATCGCTCAAATCAGAACTGCCGCAATGGATGTCACTCTATATTATGAGATTGAGGGTGCAGTGTATTCTCTACCCACTGAAGTCGAGAATAACTTACTACGAATTGGGCAGGAAGCATTAACTAATGCGATTAGATACGCCAATGCTGATGAAATCCGAGTGCAGCTAGTGTATGATCGCGATCGATTCTGCTTGCGCGTGAGAGACAATGGGCAGGGCTTTGGAGTTGGGAGTATTTCAGCCTCTGAGGGTTTTGGCTTACTCGGCATGAGCGAACGGGCAGAACGCATCGGCGCACAACTCACGATTAGGAGTCAACCTGGACAAGGAACAGAAATTATTGTCACCGTCAACCCTTGAGTGAGCATTACAATGAGCCAAGCTACGACCATTCGGGTTCTGATTGCGGACGATCACGCCATTTTTCGGCAAGGATTAGCCACGATTATTAACCGTGACCCAGATATGCAGGTGATTGCACAAGCCGAAAATGGTGAACAAGCGATCGCCGCCTTTCGGGAACACCAACCAGATGTAACGCTAATGGATCTGCGAATGCCTGAAGTAGAGGGGGTCGCCGCCATCGGTGCAATTTGTGCTACTGCTAAATCTGCTCGGATTATTGTACTGACCACGTATGATAGTGACGAAGATATTTATCGGGGATTGCAGGCAGGCGCAAAAGGATATCTGTTGAAAGAAACTGAACCTGACGAGCTTCTGAATGCGATTCGCACCGTTCATCGGGGTCAGAAGTATATTCCGCCCGATGTGGGAGCAAAGTTAGTACAGCGCCTCAGCAATCCAGAACTGAGTGAACGAGAACTAGAAGTACTCGGCTCACTGGCGCAGGGGATGAGTAACGCTGAGATTGCGGTTGCTTTGAGCATCGGTGAAGGTACTGTTAAATCCCATGTCAATCGGATTTTGAATAAGTTGGATGTCAGCGATCGCACCCAAGCGGTGATTGTTGCCGTTAAACGCGGCATTGTCTGCTTGTAGAACTTTTGATCGAATTGGGATTCTAACTTAAGTTATAGCTAGCCTTCTACTTTGCGATGGCACGGTTACTCTATCAATTTGTACTGTAAAAATTTTAACTTGGTATAGACGACAGCTTGAAGGCGATCTCCTATATTGAACTTATTCCGAAAGAAGCTGAGTACTAGAACTCGAGACGCCCCAGATAGCTAGGAAAAAATGACATTGACTGAATTTGAATGAAAAAGGAGACAAACCCATGAGCAACACCATCGACACAATGATCGATCCCAACGACGCCGTGCTGCTGCTGATTGATCATCAGAGCGGACTCTTCCAACTTGTGCGTGACATCGAACTCCCAGTCCTCCGCTCCAATGTCACGGCACTCGCCAAGATTTCCCAACTCGCCAAGATTCCGACCTTCACGACTGCTTCGGTGCCCGATGGTCCCAATGGTCCCCTGATTCCCGAAATCCACCAGCACAATCCTGAGGCGGTTTACATTCCGCGCACAGGACAGATTAACGCCTGGGATAACCCAGCTTGGGTAGATGCTATCGAGAAGACCGGGCGAAAGACTCTCCTCATCGCCGGAACTCTCACCAGTGTGTGCATGGCGTTTCCGACCCTGAGCGCACTGGCCGCTGGTTACAAGGTCTTCACGATCATTGACGCTTCCGGCAACTGGAGCCAGATGGCGATCGACCTCACTCTGGCCCGCGTCGTCCAGGCGGGAGCCATGCCCATCGACACTTACGCAGTAATCGGCGAACTCATGAACACGTGGAACCGTCCGGACGCAATGGAGTTTGCCACTGTCATGGTTGACCTCATGCCGATTTACCGCGCCCTGATGGAGAGCTATGACAAAGCTCAATCCGTGCAACGAGATGGACTAGAGACCAAGCTCGATCGGCAAATGGTACCTGTGTAAAAGCACCTAATTGCAACGCGCACGCACAAAATAAAAAAAGGGCAGGTGAGGAGTTGGTTATCAGTTCCTCGCCCCACATTTCCGATAAGAGTATCCGTAACGCCCCAACAAGCAGGCTAATCGGGTCGAGGCAGGTGTTTCTCCTGCCCCTCTTACACCCCACCCATCATGCGGAGCAGCAATGGGCGGCTCATACTGTTAAATTTCATGTCAATCGAATTTTGAATAAGTTGGATGTAAGCGATCGCACTCAAGCTGTGATTGTTGCCGTTAAGCGCGGCATTGTAAGTTTGTAGGGTGTACTTGCAATTGATTCCCAACAGCCTCAGAATTTCACTGATCTGATGAACCGCGAAGCGCAACGAGTCGCCAGTCCAGGGACTAAATTTGTTGCAGTTACTGCTCCCTTCGGGCCCAAATACATTGGCACTCGCACCACCCTTGCCATCGCTAGCCATGCTGTGGTCGATGGATAACTAGCCAATCTTCGCTCAAGCTGTCCGTAACCGTTCAATGTCTCGAATGGGCGGCGCACCGAACAGGCGCGAATATTCCCGGCTAAACTGTGACGGACTTTCATACCCCACCTGGTAGGCAGTAGAGGTCGCATCGAAATCCTCAGCGAGCATTAGACGACGCGCTTCTAACAGTCTTAACTGCTTCTGATACTGAAGCGGACTCATCGAAGTAACTTGCTTGAAATGCTGATGCAACGACGAAGTAGACATGCCGATCTGACTCGCTAAATCCTCGATCCGCATCGGCTGGGTAAAATTAGATTTAATTTGTTGAATCGCTAAGGCAATTCGCTGCATATTACTGCCGGATGTGGCAATTTGACGCACGGCTTCCCCTTGTTCACCCATCAGGAGATGGTAATAGAGTTCACGAATCATCAACGGTGCCAGCATGGAGATGTGTTGCGGAGTGTCCAAGAGCTTGATGAGGCGAAGGGTACACTCCATCAAGGCTGGATCGACGTTGCTAACCGATACACCTCGAACAGAGTTTTCTTTCTTTGCCGAACTGGTACCCATTTGGGCAACCATCTCACACAATTGCATCAAGTCTAAGTTCAGCTTCAGCCCTAAATACGGCTTGTCAGGTGTCGCCTCAGTTACAAAGCCACTCAGCGGTAAATCAACGGAAACGACGAGATACTTCATTGCACCATACTGATACATCTCCTCACCCAGAAATGCTTTTTTCTGACCTTGAACGACGATCGCCAGAATTGGTTCGTACACGCTATGAGGTGCATTAGATACTGTATCTGAGCGTGTAAAGTCTAATTGCTCAATCGCCGTGGGTTGAATTATGTTGCCACTAGATTGGGTATGCCGCATGATCCGTGTGGCAATTTCCTGGCGGTGATCCGCGATTACGTCAGGATGAGAGACTACGACTGTCATAGCAGAGACTCGACTAACTCAATACCTCACACTTGACCATTATAGAATCTCTGCAAACGATCGCTCTGGAGAATCAGGCAATCATCGGATAGGTTCAGGCATTTCAAGAACAGCTTTTCAAACCTATGCTGAACACAATAGAGAGGAAAACAACGATGTTAAACATTGAGAACAAAGTCATTGCGATCACTGGAGCCAGTAGCGGGATTGGCGAAGCCACAGCTAAGTTACTCGCTCGAAACGGTGCAAAGGTGCTTTTGGGCGCACGGCGCACCGAAAAGCTCGAAAAAATTGTTGAGGAGATCCACACCTCAGGTGGTACAGCAGAATTCAAAGCCGTAGATGTCACCGATCGAGAAGATGTGAAAGCGTTCATTGGGTTTGCGAAAGACAAGTTCGATCGCGTCGATGTCATCTTTAACAACGCAGGCGTGATGCCTCTATCCCCGATGAATGCTTTGAAGGTCGAGGAATGGGACAACATGATTAACGTGAATATCAACGGGGTGTTAAATGGCATTGCAGCAGCTTTGCCGATTATGGAAGCGCAAGGTAACGGACAAATCATCAATACTGCGTCGATTGGTGCCCGTGTGGTAGTACCCACTAGCGCAGTTTACAGCGCTACCAAGTACGCAGTTTGGGCAATCTCCGAAGGACTGCGGCAGGAGTCGAAAATGATTCGCGTCACCGTCATCTCTCCCGGTGTGGTTGAAACCGAACTCGGCTCTGATATCACGGACGAGCCAACAAAAGGCTTCTTGAAAGACCTTCGCAAAGATGCACTCAACCCAGATACGATCGCCAGCGCTGTCCTGTATGCCGTATCCCAGCCGGATGATGTCGATGTCAACGAAGTGATTGTTCGACCGATCCGTCAGATGATGTAGGCAACAGCTCTTGATCACGTCAGACGGATAGGATTGACCATACAATTAAGCGTTAAATCTAACTTAAGTTAGAGCCTACCTTCTATCTTAAGAAGGAGCGGCTGCTCCATCAAATTACAGCCTAAAAATGTTAACTCACTGTAGACGACAACTAAAACCCAATTGCTTATATTGAATTCATGTGGATTGAGCAAGTGAATCGCAAGGTTCCATGCTTGATACAGATGTAGAAAGATGATCGACGACCATAGTTCCAGTTCTTTAGTTGTGCCAGCTTCAACCCAAGATCACAGTCAAGGTGTGCTAAGTGCCGCCGTGGTATTAGTGATGTATGGGGATTATCAATGTCCTAGAAGTGCAGCCGTTTACAAGCTGATTAAAATTATTCGGCAAGAGCTTACGGTTCCTTTTGGAGAGGATTATTTATGTTTTATCTTCCGCCATTTTCCACAGATCCAGATTCATCCCCAGGCACAACGGGCAGCCCAAGCAGCCGTTGCCGCCGCCGCCCAAGGAAAGTTTTGGTTAATGAGCGATACTTTATTTGACCATCAACAAAGGTTGGAGAACGGTTATCTTGTCGAGTATGCCAATGATTTAGGGCTTGACATTCCTCAATTTCTCAAAGAGTTGTCTAAACAAGTGCATGTCGATCGCATCAATGAAGATATCGAAGGCGGAATACAGAGTGGAGTGACGACTACCCCAGCCCTGTTTATCAATGGAATTCGGTATACCGAGCGCTGGAACACGACGGAGTTGATGGCTGCCATGATTGCTGCAAGTCATTAAGTTCCCCGATCTTTGCTCTCAATTCATATCTGACTTGTCTGTAAGTGCTGTAAGCTATCTAATTTTGATGGCTAGGATTTTGCCTGTTTCACTGAACAAAATTGCCACTTTTTGAACCATGACAACAGTTACCATGCCAACAACTGAATTCCTGGGTATTGATTTAGTCAATTACAAATCAGTATTTCATTGAGGATAGTTCTATGACGCATTCACTAGTACAAGGCAAGAATAATCCTGGGCATGAAGGTAAACCTCAGACTGGTTCTCTTCGCGACTCTTCAGTTAATCATGCCCTGATTGCGATCGCGCAAGAAGTCACTGAGTTGCTGAGGCAAGCTTACCCGATACAAACCGATGAAATTGAAACAGGAGAAACAGAATGATACTGCAAGATAAAGTGGCGTTAGTCACTGGCGGCACATCAGGAATTGGTCGTACAACCGCGTTAGCGTACCCCTACGGGGAAGCAAGCTACGCGTAGCGTTCCGTTGGCGCAGCCTCTCGTAGACAAGGAAAGCTTAACGAAGTTATCGCCTTCGGTGCTGCTGGAGCAAAGGTTGTATTCTCAGGCAGACGCGATGCAGAAGGTGAAAAAACTGCCAAACTAATTCGTGAAACAGGCGCTGAATGCTTATACGTCCATTGAAACAAGTTCACTAACATCACAAAAATCTGACAAATCATTTTAAGAATCTGAAAGCAGTCAAGCATTGGAACTCAAGACACTTTAGATAGATAGAACCAGGAGTATTTAATCATGGTCAAAGAGCAAACTGTAGACGGACAAGCAAATTTACAAGCAACTACCAATTTGACACCAGCCCAGGAGTCTTTGCAAGCACTTTGGGAAGAGCATTTACAGTACGAGTTTGGCACTCACAGTACTGAAGATGCCCTCGCTACGATGGTTGAAGATGCTTACGTTAACCACATCCCGGTAATGACTGGGGGAGTCGGGAAACCAGCACTGCGCAAGTTTTATTCCAAATACTTGATTCCACAGATGCCGCCGGACATGGAGTTGACCTCAATCTCGCGCACGATCGGGACAGATCAACTCGTGGATGAAATGGTGGCTAAGTTCACTCATACTGTTTGGATGGAATGGATATTACCCGGCGTTGCTCCCACCGGAAAACGGGTGGAAGTGCCCTCCGTAGCGATCGTCCAGTTCCGTGACGGCAAACTAGCCCACGAACACATTTACTGGGATCAGGCAAGTGTATTGGTTCAAGTCGGCTTGCTCGATCCGGGTACACTTCCCGTCGTGGGCGTTGACAGTGCGCGTAAGGCGATCGATCCCAACTTACCTTCAAACACACTAATCGAGCGCGACTAAATGTAGGAGCCAGCAAATATCAATGTCTAAACCCGCCATTTTGCAATCAGGATCGTACTCATCCTGGTTATAGGAGGTGCTTCTTATTGCTGGCCCCTACACGTATTGCTCATTGAGTTTTTGACAAAGTGACACAGCCATTCACAACAAGAGGTAACTATCATGATGCTGAAAGACAAGGTTGCTTTGGTGACTGGCGGAACATCGGGCATCGGTCGAGCAACCGCGATCGCTTATTCCCAACAACAAGCAAAGGTGGTAGTAGTTGGTCGTCGAATGGATGAAGGTGAAGAAACGGTTCGATTGATTCAGGAAGCTGGCGGAGAGGCTATTTTTGTGCAAGCAGATGTCACGAAAGAAGCCGATGTTAAAGCAATGGTTGATAAAGCGGTTGACGTTTTTGGTCGGTTGGATATTGCCTTTAATAATGCAGGAATGGGCGGCGAAAACCCCTCATTGATTGAGCAAACAGAAGCTGAATATGACCGCACGATGAACGTCAATGTCAAAGGCGTTTGGTTGTCGATGAAATATGAAATTGCTCAGATGTTGAAACAGGGAAGTGGTGCAATCGTCAATATGGCATCTGCGCTTGGAGTCGTTGCACTTCCTAACGTACTCCTCTACACCGCGAGTAAACATGCGGTAGTAGGCTTAACAAAAGCTGCTGCACTCCAATATGCCAAAGCGGGTATTCGTATCAATGTCGTGGCACCAGGGTCAATCAAAACAGATATGTTTGAAGCTGCTGCACTCCAATATGCCAAAGCGGGTATTCGTATCAATGTCGTGGCACCAGGGTCAATCAAAACAGATATGTTTGAAGCCGCTACAGATGAAGCCAAAGCTTACTTGGCAGGACTTCATCCGATCGGACGAGTTGGAACACCGCTTGAAGTTGCAAATGCAGTCCTGTTTTTATCATCTGACATGGCATCGTTCGTAACAGGTGAAACATTGATGGTAGATGGTGGGTTTGTAGCGCAGTAGTCGAAAGGCAGTGCGAAACGTTGCGACCAAATAGTGATCGACATCAATATGAATCCTACAGACAGCGACTTTGCCGCAGACCAAGATGACTGCCCTCGGTCGCTATGGACAGGATGACGAGGTGGCTGGCATGGTCTCTTATCTCGCCAGTTCTGAAGCTGATTTTGTTACGGGCGCAAGTCTCAAAATTGATGGCGGCTATACCGCTTGAACAACAGGTAATCCAAATCTGCAACCACTACAGCAATCCTAATTGGAGTCTGACGGGTCGTAGGGATGGAACTTTGGCTAGAGGCGCAGCCCTCACTCCCCTTATTCACAAGTAGGTCGTAAACGCTACAAACCTTATTCAGAGAAATTCAGAGGACATCATAATTTCGCAAAAAGTTTCAGAAAAAGTTGCACTCGTTACATAGCTCATCCACACAGCAGAAAACAGCAATGATTAACTCTTCGATATCAAACATTTTTCCCAACTTCTGTTCTGGCACAATTGCTTACCAGAAGCATACGGTGGGATTTTCCTTATTGAAAGTTGCACATTGCCTGTTAGTTATCATCGTTCTGGTTGTTAGTGTGCTTGTTGGCTCTGGTTGGCTGAATCGCGCAACTCCTGCTTCAACTTGTGACATCGCAACTCGCTCTACCCAAATCGGGAGTGGAACGCTTTCCTATAATCAAGCAGGGACAGGACAGCCGATTTTACTGCTGCATGGATTATTTGCCGAGAAAGAGCAGTGGAATGGCATGATGTGCGAGTTGGCTAGAGCAGGCTATCAAGCGATCGCACCCGATCTACCCGGTTATGCCAAGAGTACTGGATTTACCGTGAAAGACTATGCACTAGAGAATCAGGTAGCCCTCCTGCACCAGTTTGTCGAGCAGCTAAAGATTCAATCCCTTGATGTTGCAGGTAGCTCGATGGGGGGCACGATCGCAGCCCTTTACAGCCAGCTTTATCCCAACCAAGTTCGCAGCCTCGCCTTTATCGGTTCACCGCTAGGCGTAACGAATTGGGCAACTAACGTCAGGAAATCGATTATTGAGGGCATCAATCCCTTTATTCCGATTACCAAAGAGCAGTTCGATCTAGAAATCAGTCTGCTTTTCGTGACACCTCCTACGATTCCGGATGAGGTCAAAACCGAGAAAGTGAACGATTATGTGAATCGTAATCGAAATTATCAGCAGACTTGGGACATTGTGAATCTTTATGATGATGTGCTTTGTCAGTTGCCTCACAGTCGGGTTCCGACCCTGGCAATTTGGGGTCAGGAAGACAAAATCTATGATATTCGGGATGTCGATCGCTCACATCGCTGTCTTCCAGGGAGTCAAATTATTCAATTACCCAAAGCAGGACATTTGCTGTTGATCGAAAACGCTCAGGAAGCAGCATCGAATTATCTTGGTTTTCTGAAAACAATCAAAAATCGATAGACGAATCAAGCATTCAGCAATTAGGCTTCAGTGTCGAGGAATTAAATCTCAGTCAGTTGTTGGCTAATGACCTGAACCTTAGGCTTACAAAAGAAAGGAGATCGCTATGAGAAACAATGGAACGACATGACTATTTAGTTAAGTTGCACATCGCCTTTAGCTGGGAGCGAGAAAACTTTTTGGTGTGCTACGAGGCTGTGATATCTGCATTTGCTACTAAACGGTAACTACCTTACCAAATCGTGCTGACTTACGAAGTTAGGGAGAACTTACCTACGCTGAATGGTATTGAAATCCGTCACTGTTTATTCTAAATCAAGGAGAGTTGGCACAGATGGAATCTATGAAAGCAGCCGTATTAACTGCGTTTGGTGATGCTGAGAAGTTTGAGATTCAAACTGTTCCCATACCAACACTGAAGGCGAATCAGGTGTTAGTCAGAGTTTGTGCAACCTCGATTAACCCGGTCGATTACCAAACTCGTCGTGGTGATTACAAGGAACTGGTTCAATTACCTGCCATCCTTGGAGTCGATGTTTCAGGGGTGATTGAGGCAATTGGCGAAGCTGTGACCGATTTCAAGGTGGGAGACAACGTGTATTACTCGCCGCAAATTTTTGGAGAATTCGGTAGCTACGCTCAGTATCATGTGGCTGATGCAGCGATTGTTGCATTGAAGCCTGCAAATCTATCGCACATTGAAGCAGCTTCTTTTCCGCTTGCAGGCGGGACTGCTTGGGATTGTCTAGTGACTAGGGGCAATCTACAAGTTGGTGAAACAGTTCTCATCCATGCGGGTGCGGGTGGAGTGGGTTCGATCGCAGTTCAACTCGCCAAAGCGATAGGGGCATACGTCTTTGCGACGTGTAGTTCTAGAAACCGAGATTTCGTGACAGAACTGGGCGCAGATCGGGTGATTGATTACAAAAATGAAGATTACGTAGAAGTCATTCGTCAAGAAACAAATGGACTGGGTGTGGATTTAGTTCTAGATACGATCGGCAAAGAAACAATTCAGCGTAGTCTAGAAATCATCCGTCCCTTTGGCAGGCTTACAAGCATTGTAGACATTGCAATACCGCAATCGCTTCTTGAAGCATGGGGTAAGAATCTGACGATTCATTTTGTTTTTTCACCCCAGTACCGAGCAAAATTAGAGGCTTTGACAAAACTCATCGAGCGTCATCAGCTTCGCCCAGTGATTGATTCAGTATTTTCTTGGGATCAGGTCGTTCTGGCACATCAGCGTATAGAGCAGGGAGGAACACGGGGCAAACTTGTGCTGAAGTTTACAGATAACTAGACCAGCTTTACGGCGTTAGTAATTGCTAAACGGATCGGAGTTTGATTGTGTGCTGAAGGTCAACATTGATTGGAACAGGAGAAACAGGATGATACTGCAAGATAAAGTGGCGTTAGTCACTGGTGGTACATCAGGAATTGGTCGTGCAACCGCGATCGCTTATGCCCAACAACAAGCAAAGGTGGTGGTGGTAGGTCGTCGAATGGATGAAGGTGAAGAAACGGTTCGATTGATTCAGGAAGCTGACGGAGAGGCGATTTTTGTGCAAGCAGATGTCACGAAAGAAGCCGATGTTAAAGCAATGGTTGATAAAGCGGTTAGCGTTTTTGGTCGCTTAGACATTGCCTTTAATAATGCAGGAACTGTCGGCGAAAATCCCTCATTGATTGAGCAAACAGAAGCGGAATACGATCGCACGATGAACGTCAATGTCAAAGGCGTTTGGTTGTCGATGAAATATGAAATTGCTCAGATGTTGAAACAGGGAAGTGGTGCAATCGTCAATACATCATCTGGGGCTGGAGTCGTTGCAGTTCCTACCCAATCCCTCTACACCGCGAGTAAACATGCAGTAGTAGGCTTAACAAAAGCCGCCGCGCTCCAATATGCCAAAGCGGGGATTCGCATCAATGTCGTTGCACCAGCAGCAATCGAAACAGATATGTTTGAAGCAGCTACAGGTGGGCAGGATGAAGCCAAAGCTTACATAACAGGACTTCACCCGATCGGACGAATTGGAACACCGCTTGAAGTTGCAAATGCAGTCTTGTTTTTATCATCTGACCTGGCATCGTTCGTAACAGGTGAAACGTTGATGGTAGATGGCGGGTATGTAGCGCAGTAGTCGATCAACAGTGCGAAACGTTGCATCCAAGTCGCGATCGACACCGATATGTTCTCACACCAATACTGAAGGCGAATCAGGTGTTATGCAGCGAGAAGGTTCGTGTTTGAGTTCTTAAAAAGGAGGTTTGCTATGAAGATTCTCATTGTTCTCACGTCTCATGACCAACTTGGCGATACCGGAAAGAAAACTGGTTTCTGGCTGGAAGAGTTTGCTGCTCCCTATTACGTGCTGAAGGATGCGGGAGCAGCGATCACGCTAGCCTCACCGAAGGGCGGTCTGCCGCCGCTCGATCCGAAAAGCGAGATGCCCGACTTCCAGACCGAATTAACGAAGCGCTTCCGCACAGACACTGGAGCGCAGGCTGAACTTGCCAACACGAAAAAGCTAGCCGACGTGTCCGCAGACGATTTCGACGCAGTTTTCTACCCCGGCGGACATGGCCCGATGTGGGATATGCCCGACAACGCGACATCCATCGCACTGATCGAAGCCTTCGTGAAGGCCGACAAGCCAATCGGTGCAGTGTGTCACGCGCCAGTTGCGTTGGTCAATGTGCGCGGAAAGGACAGTGAGTATCTAATCAAAGGCAAGCGCGTGACCGGGTTCACGAATGCAGAAGAAGAAGCGGTGGGCTTGACCGCGGTCGTACCTTTTTTGTTGGAAGACCGACTAAAGGAACGGGGTAGCATCTACAGTAAAACCGCCAACTGGGCCCCCTATGTCCAAGTGGACGGGAAGCTCGTGACTGGACAGAATCCGGCATCTTCGGAACCCGCAGCGGAAGAGTTGCTGAAGTTGCTTCGCTCTGTTTGATCTGTGCGGTAGTAGGCTTAACAAAAGCTGCTGCTCTCCAATATGCCAAAGCAGGTATTCACATCAATGTCGTTGCACCAGCAGCAATCGAAACAGATATAAGTGACTGTCTATCCAGTTGGAGAACAGAAAAAGATGATGAACCAAAACAAAGAGATTTACGAGTGCGTCATTGTCGGTGGCGGTTCTGCTGGACTCAGTGCGGCACTGCTTTTAGGCAGAAGTCGCCGTCGCGTGTTAGTCTGCGACAAAGGGAATCCGCGTAACGCTCCCGCACACGAGTCGCACAGTTTTTTCACCCGCGATGGCATCAGTCCACATGAACTTTTGAGCATCGGGCGCGACCAACTCAAACCTTATAAAAGCGTTGAATTTCAAGCGATCGGGGTCAAGGAAATTAACCCATCCGGCAATCAATTTGAAGTTGTGTTTGAGGATGGCACGATTAAAAAAACGCGCAAAATTTTGCTGGCTTTCGGGGTAATGGATGAATTTCCAGCTCTCGAAAACTTTGGTGATTTCTGGGGCAAAAGCGTGTTTCATTGTCCCTATTGCCATGCCTGGGAAGTGCGCGACGAGCCGCTTGCCGTTGTTGGAAATGGCGAAACGGGAATCGAAATGGCGGCATTGCTGAAAAATTGGAGTGCTGATTTAGTCCTCTGCACCAACGGCAAAGCCGATCTAACCGCTGATCAAAGGACACTCTTGGAAAACCACAAAATCCTTGTTCGCGAAGAGAAAATTATCCGACTCGAAGGCGATAACGGACAATTAGAAAACATCGTTTTTGAGACAAACGAGAAAATTGCGCGTCGCGGAATACTGATCCGACTAAAGCAAACACTCCGTTCAAACCTAGCTGAAAAGTTAGGCTGTGAGTTGAATGAATTCAATTTAATAAAGACGACCAATGTTTTTAACGAAACTAGCGTCAAAGGCATTTATGCGGCAGGTGACATCACTTCACCCATGCAAGTGATCTCCGCTGCTGTTTTTCAGGGTAGCGTTGCTGCTGGCGGCTTAAATCACTCTCTGATTATGGAAGATTTCGTCTAAATCAAGGTAATTCAATCTTCATCAGAACAAGCATCGTGGCTGGTCTAGTTTCATAGACCAAGAGAGTAGGGAAAGTCATGCGTGTTAATTACATATCAAGTCTACAGAGCGATCTAATGATGCAGTCTTTGTGGTGGTGGGTTGGTAGCGCAGTAGTCGCTCGGCAGTGCGAGATGACAACACTTGCAGGCAAAGTTGCACTGATATAGCTGTAGCCAATTAGATTAGGACACAGACTATAAGTCAAGATAGTCGCTGTAAAACAACCATCATTAATCACGTAACTAAAAAGGAGTTTGATCGTGCAGAAAATCGCACTTGACACTATCACTGAAGCCGTCATTAATCATGGCGATCGCGGCAAATCTCACCCGCGACTGTATGAAATTTACACGAGCTTGGTTCGACATTTGCATGACTTTGTGCGTGAGGTGAATCTGACCCAATCAGAATTGCAGCAGGGACGTAATTTTCTCAACTCTGCAAGTCATCACACTCAAGAGATTCCCACTGGAGAGATCCATGTGTTGACGGATCTACTAGGGATCTCAGAGTTGGTAGAATTGCTGCACGATGCCCATCGCAGTACAGAAAGCAATTTAGAAGGACCCTTGTATGTGCCGAATGCACCAGAACGGCAGATGGGCGATCGCTTGGGTATTGATACAGAGGGAGATTCACTTTTCCTGTCAGGCAGGGTTTTAGATTTGAACGGTCAACCGATCGCCAATGCTCTGATTGATGTTTGGCAACCCAATTCCAAAGGATTATATGATGTCCAAGAGCCGTCTCAGCCCTTGGGGAATTTTCGCGCACGTTTCAAAACGAACAAGAGTGGAAAGTATATGTTTGAAACCGTCGTGCCACTAGGTTACAAAGTGCCAAGCAGTGGTCCATCTGGCGAGTTGCTGGGACTCTTGGGACGGCATCCCTGGCGGGCGGCTCACATCCATTTCAAACTCAGTGCTCCGGAGTACACTCCACTGACAACACAAATTTTTATTGCTGGCGATCCTCACCTGGATTCAGATACAACCTTTGCCGTGCGATCGGCGATCGTTGAATTACAAAAGCACGAAGCGCTAGACGAACTCAAGGCACACAATCAAAGTAAACTGTTTTACACGACTGAGTTTGATTTTGTGTTGAAACCCGCTACTCTCTCTAGCAGAGAATTATAAAGCAACGGTTGCACACTATGTATACACCATCAATCCAGAACAATCCGCTAATTGGCATTTGGAAGTTAATTTCTGCAACCGCCATTTACGCTGATGGAACGGTGACTCCAGACGTGTATGGAACTCATCCGGTTGGCTACATCACTTACACATCAGATGGTCACATGATGGTGATGTTTTCTAAGAGCGATCGCCCATCGTTGAGTCAGGAAGTGCGATCGCCGCTGACTCCCCAGATGCAATCTTTACCCGTGGAAGAGCTTGCTCAAGCATTTACAACATTCAATGCTTACGCTGGAACTTATACGTTGAGTGGCAACACAGTAACTCACCAGATCAAAATTGCATCAATTCCTAATCGGGTCGGTACAACGTTAGTTCGCACCTTTACTCTTAATGAGAGCCGACTAACGCTCGTGACACCGCCAGTCTTGAGTGATGGTGTTGAAGCGGTTTTTGAGCTGCTGTGGGAACGCATATAGCAAGTGGAGTTCGTTGTCGATGACGAAGTAGAGGCAAGTACGATCGCTTTTCACTCACTGAAAACGTCGCTATCCTCGGTTATCTCGACGGACGAAACTGGCTCACTGGCGAACGATCAATTGCCGCTCCCTACCTGTTCGTCATTCTGCGCTGGGCGATCAACACTCAGGCTGGTTGTCATTCCCGGCAGGCCGCACGCCATCAACTGGACTCACGCTGATCAGATCAATCCCCTGTTGCTGGACTTTCTTCAACAGGAATAATCAGCGATCTGCTGCATTTCTGGCTTGCGAAAAAACTCTGTGATTCACCCCGTTGATTCAGGCTCAAATGATACACATACTTGTCTAGTTTTGAAGAGGCAATTCTATGACTGTCCCCACTCAAACGTCTCGAACCGTTGCCGGAGTAATCAACAGCGTTGAAACACTCGAAGGGGCTGGATTTCTTGTACGTCGGCCCTTTCCCAAAAGTAGCTTCTCTGAATTTGACCCGTTTCTCCTCCTCGACGAGTTGGGGCCGATTAATCTAAAGCCGGGTCAGGCAAAAGGTGCACCCGATCATCCGCACCGGGGCTTTGAAATCGTCAGCTATGTCTTGGATGGACGGTTAGAACACAAAGATTCTGCGGGGCACTCCGGGCTACTAAATCCAGGTGATGTCCAGTGGATGACAGCAGGTGCCGGGGTTGTGCATTCCGAGATGCCGGAGTCAATGTTTACCCAAACTGGTGGACGGCTCCACGGCATTCAACTATGGGTCAATCTGCCACAACGAGACAAAATGATGCCACCCCGCTATCAGGAAATTCCAGCGGCTCACATTCCGGTAGCTCAAACCGAAGATCGGTCTGTGACGGTGCGGGTGATTGCGGGAGAAGCGTTAGGGGCAAAAGCCGTAATTCAGACGCGCACGCCGATAATCTACCTCCACTTCACACTGCAACCAGGGGCAACGATGATCCAGCCTGTACCCAAAGAGTACAACGCCTTTGTCTATGTACTGGAGGGGTCTGGGTTGTTTGGGACAGAGCCAGCGCCTGGTGATGATGGGCAGATGGTGCTCTTTTCTCAAGATGGAGAAAATGTAGTGATTTCTAACCCTGCTGATGCTCAGCGTCCTCTAGATCTTCTGCTGATTGCAGGTGTAGCCCTTAACGAACCAGTCGTGCGCTACGGTCCGTTTGTAATGAACACTGAAGCTGAAATCACCCAGGCGATCAACGACTACCAGGAAGGAAGGATGGGACGGATTGATGCTTAACACATCTCAATATCAAATTAGTCAACGTCAACGCTTGAGTGAGTTACGAATCAAACTACTGCGTCTGCACAAGCTTTTACTAGAGACTGAGCGGATTACCTATGAGCAAGTTCGAGGGCACGTTTCTGGAGGTGAATTGCTACAACTGGTGATTAGTCATGAGCAGTTTGCCTGGTTGCATCGACTCTCAGAATTGATTATCCAAATCGATGAGTTGCTTCATGCCGATGAACCTGTTACATCAGAGGCAATTGAAGCGATCGACAGTGACATTCGGACACTGCTCAGCCCCGATGAATCGGGCAATGAATTTGCCATGAAGTATAACACGGCGCTTCAACGCCACCCAGATGTCGTGTTAGCTCATGCAGATGTCGTGATGTTGCTGACCTCTGACAGTATTTAACCCGCTTAACCACAGTCTGGAATTGCTTCGGGAACAGCTTTTGAGGATCTGCCTGAAGATTGGTTCTGTCCAGCCTGTGGCACGAAGAATGTGAAAAAACTGTGTGATTCACCCCGTTGAGTCAGACTCACACACTAGGGCGTGTCTGAAAAGTAAACATTGAATGGAGACTTATAGCGATGTCTAAAAATTCAAAAATCGGACTGGAAGGACTGCTTCGTCCAGAAGATAGCATCCTGGTACTGATTGACCACCAGCCTTACCAGTTCACCAACCTGAACAGCCATGAACCTACGATGATCATTAACAATGTTATTGGTCTTGCTAAATCGGCAAAGTTGTTCAACGTACCCACAATCCTTACCACAGTAATTGAAGAGAGAGGAGGTTACATCATCAAGGGACTACAGGATGTTTTTCCCGATCAAAAACCGATCAACCGCACTTTCATCAATACTTGGGAAGATTCAAACGTTACAGATGTAGTGAACAAAAGTGGCCGCAAGCAACTTATACTTGCTGCGCTTTGGACCGAGATCTGTCTCGCAATGCCAGCAATCCAGGCGCTGGGTGAAGGTTATGAAGTATTCATCGTTACCGATGCTTCGGGCGGTGTTACTGCGGAAGCTCATGACATGGCGCTTCGTCGGATGGTTCAGGCGGGTGCAGTTCCAATCAACTGGATGGCTGTACTTGCTGAATGGCAACGTGACTGGGCACGCACAGAAACATCTGCGGGTGTATCAGAGATTCTTCTTGAGCATGGCGGTGCTAGTGCAGTGGCCCTTGCATGGGAACTTCAGCTCCTTGCAACAACCCCTCCAGTGACATCAGGTGGACATTAATACTTGAGGTTTTCTCTACGGAAGCAACAAGTAAAATAGGAGACAGCATTTTGAAAAAGATAAAATACTGTCTCCGTCTCAAGCGTTAGTGATTCATCTGTTGCGCCACTATTCTGAGGTCGTACAAATTATCATGCCTGAGAATAGAAGCTTAACTTACAGCCAATTGCAGCAGGCGATCGATTACATTCATGCTCATCTGAATCGTGATTTATCCTTAGCCGAACTGGCAAGTGTAGTTAACATCAGCCCGACTTACTGTGCAAGTTTGTTTAAGCGAATGATGGGGATTTCGCCCCATCAGTACGTAATTCAACGGCGCGTGGAACAGGCAAATTTCTCCTCCAAAATTTACAGATTTTGAACTTGCTCCGATTGTGTAATTGCAAGCCTAAACTTATGCTGATCCAAAAACTAAACGACTGTGAAGAAATTATCGCTGGAGATGGAACTGTTCTGCGCGAACTGCTTCATCCTGACAAACAAGACATCAACTTGCGTTACAGTTTGGCGTATGCGATCTTGCCGGTTGGCAAAACTTCGATTCCCCATTCCCTAAAGACTTCTGAGGTTTATTACATCATTAGCGGTGTTGGGGAAATGGCGATCGACAGTGAAGTTCGTCGCATTGAACCAGGTGATGCGGTTTACATTCCTCCAAATGCAATCCAGTTCCTTCACAACTACGGCAACGAACCCATTGTTTTCGTTTGTCTAGTTGATCCAGCTTGGCGCAAAGAAGACGAAACGATTTATACCCCTGAAATTGAGGCAACCGGATCACTCTAATCTAATCGCTCAAAACTATGAATTCACAAACAGCTCAAACCACTACTACTGCTGACGAGTCCACAATCCGTACTTTCCATCGCCAGATGATTGATGCTTGGAATCGAGGCAGCAGTGAAGACTTCGCTGCTCCGTTTAGCGAAACTGCCGATTTCATCGCGTTCGAGGGAACGCATCTCAAGGGTCGAAAAGAAATCGCTGCGTTTCATCAGCAAGCGTTCGACACAGTTATCAAAGGAACATGCCTGGAGGGTGAGGTGAATTTTGTCCGCTTCGTGAACTCGCAACTCGCGCTCATGCACGTAGTTATCAGGGTAATACTGCCCGGACAAACTGAAACTTCACCGTCACGAGATTCGCTACCGCTATACGTCGTAACGAAATGCGACGAAGGTTGGCAGATCGAAGGGTTGCTCAATACCCGGAAGTTAACGCTAGAACGTCAATTCTTCTTAGACGACTTTGACTCCCTGAGTGCAGAGGCTCAACGTCAAGTGACCGACCTCGTTGCAGGTCTCAAGCAGCGTCATCAAGCAGATCAATCATCGAGTTTTTAATAATGATCGCTGGTTGATCGGATTTCTGCCGAGATTGGCGACGAAATTTTAGGGACACCTGGAACTTTACCTGCCGCTGCTACAGAAACGTAATGAATTCGTTGCAGACAGCAAAAGAGAAACTTTCAATGTCATTAGAACAGAATAGGACTTACGCATTGTAAGGAGTCATCCAATGTCAACTTTTGTCTTAGTTCACGGCTCGTGGCACGATGGTTCTGCGTGGAACGCGGTTATCCAACATCTAGAAGCGAAAGGTCATCAGGCTTTTGCTCCCACAATTGCCGGACATGGAAAAGGCGCGAATAAAAACGTCAACCACGCTCAATGCACGCAATCGATCGTCGATTACATTGTCGATAAAGACTTAACCGATATCGTCCTACTCGGACATAGTTTCGGCGGCAGCATTATTGCCAAAGTTGCTGAAGCCATTGGCTATCGGATTCGACGGCTAATCTTTTTCAATGCCTTTGTCCTCAATGATGGTGAGAGCCTCAGAGACAACATCCCACCTGACACTCAAGCGTTATTCGACTCTCTAGCGAAAGAATCGGACGATAATACGATAACGATGCCATTTGAGATTTGGCGAGAAGCGTTTCTCAACGATGCTGACCTCGACCTGGCGAAATCGAGCTACGCGCAATTATCGCCTGAACCGTATCAACCGTTTATTGACAAATTAGACCTGAAGCAGTTTTACTCGCTGCCCATTCCCAAAAGCTACCTCTACTGTACAGAAGACAATGTCTTACCTCAAAGGGAGGGGGGTTGGCATCCCAGGATGTCTAGCCGCTTGGGGCTATTTCGACTCGTGCAAATGCCGGGTAGTCATGAGGCGATGTTTTCTAATCCTATCGGTCTAGTAGAAAAGATTATTGTCGCAGGGCGCGACTAGCCGCGAAAGTTGATCGCAGGCATCTGAACAAATCATCGTCCCGTGAATTTTGCAGATGAACAGGGAAAAGACTATTGATAGCGATTGATAGCGATTCTAATTTCATCTAGATTTCCTTCTTCTTCAACATGTTCTCCTCATGTGGGTGATTTTTATGGCTGTTTCTAATCAAAGTACTTCCATTGACATCGTTTGGCCCAGTTTGCCCTTAGCAGCTTGGCAGGATACCTATGCAACTCTCCATCTATGGACGCAAGTCATCGGTAAAATCCGGTTGGCACTGGCACCTAAACTCAATCACTGGTGGCAATCTACTCTTTATGTCACACCGCGTGGACTAACAACTGCTTCAATCCCTTGCGGAACTCGTAACTTTCAAATTAGCTTTGATTTTCTCGACCATCAACTACAAATCGACACTAGCGACGGCATCGCTAAAAGAATTGCACTGTCTCCTCGCTCTGTGGCAGATTTTTACCAAATGGTGCTAACTACATTGAGCAACATCGGCATCGAAGTCCGAATCTGGACGATGCCGCAAGAAGTGTCAGAACCCATCCCGTTTGATCAGGACTATCAGCACGCAGCTTATGATCCAGAATATGCACAACGATTCTGGCAAATTCTTGTGCAAGTCGATCGCATCATGACCGTCTTCCGTTCACAGTTTACTGGTAAATCCAGCCCTGTGCATTTCTTTTGGGGCAGCTTTGACTTGGCTGTGACCCGTTTCTCTGGTCGTCGTGCGCCAGAACATCCCGGTGGGGTTCCGAATATGGCAGATTGGGTCACGCGCGAAGCCTATTCACACGAAGTTAGTAGTTGCGGCTTTTGGCCAGGGGGTGGGTCAATTGTGGAGCCTGTTTTTTACGCTTACGCTTACCCTACGCCGGAAGGTTTCCGTGATTACCCGATCCAACCCAGAGAAGCTTTTTACAGCTCAGAGATGCAAGAGTTTATCCTACCCTATGAAGCAGTGAGACAAGCTGACGATCCAGATGCAATGCTCCTTGCTTTTCTCCAAAGCACCTATGAAGCAGCAGCCAACTTAGGACATTGGGATCGAGTCGCCTTGGAGCGTTCCCCAACTGTGTAAGGCTAACAAATTGCAAATTGCTAAAGCAGACAAGGAGCATACCCAAAAATGGTTAAAGGTAGGTTAGAAGCATTCAGTGATGGGGTAATTGCTATTATCATCACCATTATGGTACTGGAGTTGAAAATACCTCATGAGTCAGATTTAGCTGCGCTACGTCTGCTGATTCCAACCTTTCTAAGCTATGTGTTGAGTTTCGTGCATATTGGTATCTACTGGAACAATCACCATCACCTGTTTCAAGCAGTCCGACAAGTGAATGGTTCAACTTTGTGGGCAAACCTACATTTGTTGTTCTGGTTATCATTATTTCCCTTTGTCACCGCATGGATGGGTGAAAATCACTTTGCTGCGTTGCCTGTGGCGCTTTATGCTGTGGTTCTATTGCTGGCTGCGATCCGAAGGAATCCCGTCAGAGTTATCGCCTACTTCACTCTGACCCGCACCCTTATTTTTCACCACGGTCAAGATTCCACACTTGCGAACGCTCTGGGTCGGAATTTGAAAGGCAAGTTATCGGTCTTGATTTATGCAGGTTCAATTCCACTTGCTTTTGCAACCCCTTGGCTTGCATGTGCATTATACGTTCTGGTTGCAGTCCTGTGGCTCATTCCTGATCGCCGGATTGAAAAGACGTTGAACTCATAAATGGTATTTGCTGGCACGGGCTGAATTTTCAGCACAAGGATGAAAGGAATTGATCGCTATGAAAATTTTTTCTGATCACCCGCAAGAACGAAATCTGGACGAAGTGTTCGAGTCCGATCAATCGCGGTCAGACCTTCCTCGTAGGCGATGGCGATCGCTCTGGATCACCTCTAGTATCCTCGTCACAGGTGCGATCGCCATCGGCATCGTCACTGCGGCTTTCCAGTTTGGGCTGCCCTGGTGGATGCAGGCAGGAGACCACAATCATGTGTACAAAAGCGATATCGGTTCTCTGCGTTACCAGGTTCACCTTCCGCCTCAGTTTGATGGCACAATCAAACTGCCAGTGATCATGGCGATTCACGGCTGCGGAATGACGGGTTACGGATGGAACTCAATGAAGTCCACAACGCAGTTCAACCGCTTGGCTGACAGCGAAGGCTTCATCGTTGTCTACCCGACACAACGGATGTTTCGCAACATGATCAATTGCTGGAACTCGACTGACCCACGAGAGCAGCACCGCTACAGCGGAGAACCGGCGCTTCTCGCTGGCGTTGCCCAACAGGTGGTCGAGGCGTACAATGCAAATCTAGCACAAGTACATGTCGCCGGTGCCTCATCGGGTGCGGGTGCTGCTGTTATTCTCGCCGTGACCTACCCCGATGTCTTCGCAACGGTGACATCGGTTGCAGGGGGCGAGTACGGACTGAACCAGGTGAACCCGGACAACCCTAATTCCACGCCACCAGACTACACTGCACGTCAGGCGTGGTCGCAGATGGGCGAGCGGGCGCGGCAGGTGCCACTACTCGTCATCCAAGGTGAGGAGGATGCCGTCGTTCCGCCCCTCGTTGCCACTCGGCTGGTTGCACACTGGACTGCGGTAAGTGATTTTGTTGATGACGATCTGCTTAACGACAGCCTGAACCTACTCGAAAAGACGACAACGGTGCCTTCAGAACAGGGCAAGCATTCGTACACCCACACTACCATCACTGCGCCGGACGGTTCATCTCTCATTGAGTCGTATCTCGTCCAGGATATGGGACATGTCTGGCCAGGACCTGCTGGAGACGGTATTTATATCGATCATGCCGGTCCCGATGCCAGTGCCATTATCTGGAATTTTGCCAAGCGCCATCCGAAGTCGTAGTCAGTCGGGGCAACGTTTTGAAAGGAGTTCATCATCATGTCTCAAGATTCTTCTAACCACCTGCCGGACTTAGGAAAGACTGCCGCATCCTCGTCTCAACCTAACAAGGTTCCCCGTCCAGGTTTGCCCGAATGCATTGTTGGTCTTGTCGTCCTTTTCGTTGGGTTTGTGGGCGGCTCGCAACTCTCGCGGCTCGGACTCGATCCTGTGGTCTACGGACTGGTCTTCAGCGCTCTGTCTGGTATCGCTGGCATTGCAGGGTTTGCAGCCGCTGTGCTGCTACGCATTCGTTCCCTCAGACCCTTCGGCGTTCGTCGAACCACCCGGCGGTGGCTCCTCATTGGAGTCGGAGTCGGACTGGTTGCTTTCGTCCTCAAAGGACTGGCGATTCTGGTCTGGATTCAGATTACTGGGAACACCGAAAATATTCAGGGGGTGTACGCTCAGGGTGGCAGTGGCGGGGTGCTATCTCTGGTTCTGGCTACGGTGTTTTTTGGTTTTCTCACCCCCCTTGGCGAGGAGTTGCTCTTCCGGGGTGTGATCACTACTGTTCTGCTCCGCTACAGTCGTCCGATTATCGCAGTCGTGGGCAGCACTTTGATCTTCGCGATCGCTCACGGCATCAATATCGTCTTTCCTGCGGCGGTGGTAGCAGGTCTTGCCACTGCCGAAATCTACCGCCGTAGTGGATCAGTCTGGACTGCTGTTGTCGTTCACGTCGTTTTCAACTTGCCCACAATTCCGGTGATGATAGCTGCTGGCATGGGCTGATAGGATGGATCATCTGGAGATTAAGCCAATGGCAATTTTGAAACAATTCGGCATTTTATTTGTATTGGGTAGTGTGGGAATTGTGATGTCTACGATCGCGTCTATTCCTTTAGTCGAGGAACAGTTAGCGAAACTGTCTCCAGAAACACTGGAAAAATTGCCTCCACTGCGGATTTTAATGCTTCTGCAAGGACTACAGCTTACAGTTCTACTGGCAATCAGCATTCTGATCGGAATTGGTTGTGCCTATCGTGTTGGATTACGCTCCCATTTGATTGATCATTGGGTGTTTCACATCGCTAAGTCTCCATCTTTTGCCGTTGAGATGAAGTGGAGCTTGGGTGTAGGTGCAGCGACGGCGATCGTTCTCTTGTTGCTCGATCAGTTGATGCAACCTGTCCTACCTGAAGCGCTACGGGCAGCCAATAATACAGAGCCAAGTGGGTTGAATTTGCTTACAGCAATGTTCTATGGCGGCATCACTGAGGAAATTCTGATGCGCTGGGGTTTAATGTCGCTGCTTGTTTGGATCGCGTGGAAAGGGCTAAAACAAGGCGTTACGTTGCCAAGTCAAGGGATTTACCAGGGTGCGATCGTTCTAGCCGCGTTGGTATTTGGACTACTACACCTGCCAGCGACTGCCGTGATCGTTTCCCTCACTCCAGTTGTGATTGTCCGAGCGATATTACTCAATGGGATTGCTGGCATTGCTTTTGGTTGGCTCTTTTGGCAATACTCGCTTGAGGCTGCGATGTTATCCCATGTCAGCGTTCATGCCTTTTCCTTTGCTCTTAGTCTAATGCTTGCAAGATTTGTCTAAGCTTTTTTCTAAAGTGATTTCACGATTGCTTCACCTTAAACCGATCCACTAGCTATATCACGGGACAACCCTTAGCGATCGATGGTGGATATACAGCGAGTTGATTGAAACAGTTCTATCTAGAACATGAAACTATAGCCCTCTACACACAAGGATATTGCGATGCGTAGACTCGTGAGTTCACCAGATGCCGTTGGCAACCTCACCTTTCAAGACACTGAAGTTCCTACTCCGAAGGCTAACGAGTGCTTGATTCGCGTCAAGGCATTTTCGATGAATCGGGGCGAATTGAAGCGATCGCAAAATGATCCACTGGGCACTCCAATTGGCTGGGATGTCGTTGGCGTTGTTGAACAAACAGCACAGGACGGTAGTGGTCCACCCACAGGGACAAAAATTGTTGCCCTCTCTATCCGCTCGGAGGGCTGGGCAGAATATGTAGCAATTTCGACTCGCTTTCTGGCTATTATTCCCCAGAGCATATCACATACCGATGCGGCTACACTGTCCGTCGCAGGGTTAACAGCACTGTATGCAGTGGAAAAGGGATCTCGTTTACTAGGAAGTCGGGTGCTGATCACAGGGGCAACAGGGGGAGTGGGACTCTTCGCCATGCAGCTTGCTCGGATGATGGGAGCCAGCGTCGTTGCCCAAATTCGTCAGCCAGCGCAAGAAGCATTTGTGCGAGATTACGGCGCGGATGAAGTGGTGGTGACCGAGATTGGGCAAGAAGCCGAGCAGTTCGCGCCTTATCGACTGATTGTCGATGGAGTAGGAGGTGAATTGGTCGGGAAGCTAACTGCGTTTTTGGCTCAAGGAGGCACCTGCGTTTGTTATGGCAGTAGCAGCGGCAACGAGATGAAGCTGTCCCTACCAGACTTCTATTTCGAGAATGGAGGACAGCGCACGCTTTAGGGGTTCACGCTGTATACCGAAGTAGAAATGGAAAGTGCTAGTTCTGGGCTGGCTCGTCTACTGAGGTTAGTTGAGCAGGGGCGGCTCAAAACGCACATCGATCGAGCAGTTTCATGGCGTGAAGCAGGCGTAACAGCGGCTGATTTGATCGGGCGCAGATTTTCAGGTTAAGGCTGTGCTACATGTGGACTAATTGTTGTTCATCGGCTGAGTTATGTCAGCCACACAGGAATATATTATCGCTGAGCTTTATTTGCAAAAAATGAAACAATTTACCTTGTTTACTTTCCTGTATCTGGCGCTGGGAGTTTGTCTAACGGCGATCGCGCTTGGATACCCAAACCTGCCTTCGGGTCTTCAAACAAGCTTGTTCATTAGTGCAGGAGCGTCCTACATCGCTTGTATTCTCAGTACCTTTCCATTTTGGCGTGAGACAGCGATTCGCTTCTATCGCAGGCGGAATTCAGCGGTAATTCTACCCTGGTTGGTGATTGGATTCAATATTGTTTGGATGCTCTGGGAAGTTCAGAGTCAGAACTGGGCAATGGAAGCCATTTTACAAGCGTTTTCGCGGCTAATAGTTGTCTTACTGTTTGCAGAAATCATTGTGATTACATGGCAAGTGAATTCTGAACATTAGGGTCTAAATCGGATGATGCCGAAACAAACTCGTTTCAGCAACGCGAGATAGAGTCAAACGTACTACATGAGGAACACCATGAATAAGCCAAAGTTTTTTGTTACCCCTGGTTATGGGGAATATCTGTTAAATCAATTGCATTACTCACAAGCGGTAAAAATTGACAATCGAGTGGAGATATCAGGGCAAGGCGGCTGGGATGACAATCTGCAAATTACCGAATCGCTTGCAGACGAGATTGCTCAGGCGTTCCGGAACGTCGAGCGAACCTTGGCGACGGCTGGTGCGGGTTGGGAGCATGTGGTTCACGTTAATTCTTACCATGTTGGCGGGTTTCCCCCGGAGGTTAACGAAGTGATGTCCAAGCTATTTCGTCATTATATGCCGAACCACGCTCCGATCTGGACACAGGTAGGAGTCGCGGCGCTTGGACTACCCACGATGCGGATTGAAATTCGCGTGACTGCAATTGTCCCGTGAGTTTTGCAAGCGTTAATAACACAATTTATGCTGCTCGAAAACTGGTCTATCACTTAAAAGGAGAACTCAAGAGTGTGAATTCACAAACAGCTCAAACCACCACTACTGCTGACGAGTCGGCAATCCGTGCTTTCCTTCACCAGATGATTGATGCTTGGAATCGAGGTAGCGGGGAAGGCTTTGCTGCCCCGTTCAGCAAAACTGCCGATTTCCTCACGTTCGAGGGCACACATCTCAAGGGTCGAAAAGAAATCGCTGCATTTCATCAGCAAGCGTTCGACACAGTTATCAAAGGAACACGCCTGGAGGGTGAGGTGAATTTTGTCCGCTTCGTGAACTCGCAACTCGCGCTCATGCACGTAGTTATCAGGGTAATACTGCCCGGACAAACTGAAACTTCACCGTCACGAGATTCGCTACCGCTATACGTCGTAACGAAATGCGACGAAGGTTGGCAGATCGAAGGGTTGCTCAATACCCGGAAGTTAACGCTAGAACGTCAATTCTTCTTAGACGACTTTGACTCCCTGAGTGCAGAGGCTCAACGTCAAGTGACCGACCTCGTTGCAGGTCTCAAAGCGAGTGGAGTAATCACTCCGACGCAAATTGATGCGAAATAAAACCAATCTCCATCAGGAGGACAATCATGAAACCTCAACTCATTTTCGGAATACTAACGATCGCAACAGGATTGCTCGGAGGTTCATTCACTCATCCCGCGATCTCACACAGCATTCCTCCACAACAAACCTCCCCCATTCTAATCGCCACTGCCTACACTGATTTAACCTTACCTACCTTACGCCAAGGCGATCGCGGCAAAAACGTGCAATTGTTACAGCGCATCCTTCAAGACAATGGCTTTTTAGGAGCCGCAGGTGTGAGGCTAGGCAATCCAAGAGGGGCGATCGTCGATGGCATCTTTGGTGCGGTCACAGTGTCTGCGGTACGCGATCTCCAGCGACGATACAGAATCCCAGTTACAGGGCGAGTCAATCCAACCACCTGGGAAGTCCTGGATATGCACGAAAACCCCTATCGATCCCCGCTTCCCTGGAAACAACAGAACATTACACAACCATAAGCCACAGAAGATTTCTAATGAACCGAAAGATTCTTTCAATCAAAATCACAACTACAACCACAATCGCAATCACAATTCTGTTCGGCGTACTCCTACTGTTCAATTTTCCATCCCTGGCTCAAGTCAGTTCACAAGTGATTCCCAGAATCGAAGTGATCGAAGGTTCTGAAGGGATTCCACCCAGCTACCGTTTGGTCATCAGCCTGTCGCAGGACAATGTTTATGTCTTCTGTCCTACTGACTTCGAGCCACAGTTGAACTATCTGCGAAATGTGAAGGCGATTCAATGTAAGCCGTTTACCAGTCCCTAGAAGTAAACCAGTGAGGGGCAACAGCATAACAACTCACACCACTTTTTTGCTTTGAACAGAGGAGAGATTCAGATGTCACAGAACAATAAAGCAATTTTAGAAGCGGCAAACGCGGCGATCGCCCAAGGCAACTATGAAGGATTCTTGTCGTTCTGCGCCGACGACACGGAATGGACATTTGTAGGTGACAAGACCCTTAAAGGAAAAGAAGCCGTTCGTCAATGGATGGTAACAGAGTATGTGGAACCGCCTTTGAATATCGTTGCGAACTTAATCGCTGAGGGGGATTTCGTCACGGCACTGGGCGACCTCACCCTGAAGGACAAAGACGGGAGGGCGACTCATTACTCGTACTGCGATGTCTGGCGCTTTCGCGGCGGCAAGATGGTCGAATTAAAAGCATTCACCGAAGTCAAGGATGAAACCAGCAATGCAGCGTAAAAGGAATCGATTACTGTGAAATTTTTTTCTGATCACCTACGAGAACAAAGCCTGAACAAGGTAATCGAATCCGATCGGTTGCGGTCAGACCTTCCTTTTAGGCGATGGCGATCGCCAACATTCGCGGCGGCTCCGAATATGGCAAGGCATGGCACGAAGGCGGCATCAGCCTCGCCAAGACGCTCGGCGCGAGCCTGCTGACCGTCGAGGGCGAACAGCACGGTGTAGCCCTCACCGTCGGCAATGCCTGTGTCAACGACATCGTCGCCGACTACCTCATCGGTCTCAAAATCCCCGCAGACGGCGCTCGCTGCGTCCTTTAGGCGCGTTGGGACACTGAATCCATCTCGCAACAGCTTACGCCATAAGCTATTTAGAGCATTCTGCAATTCCTCATTCCCAATAACTCAAATTAGGATCAATAACTCATGTCTACATTCAAGTACAACCGGTTAGACAAAAATAATGCTGCGGTGCTGCTGGTCGCTCACCAAACTGGACTGTTCTCACTTGTGCGTGATATTGGTGCAGCCGACTTCAAAAATAATGTGTTAGCACTGGCAAGTGCAGCCAAGTTTTTTAACCTGCCTACAGTTTTGACAACTAGCTTTGAGGATGGCCCCAATGGTGTCATCATCCCTGAACTGAAAGAGAAGTTTCCCGATGCTCCCTTTATTCCCCGCCCCGGACAGATCAACGCTTGGGACAACGAGGACTTTGTGAAAGCAGTAGAAGCCACAGGCAAAAAGCAATTAATCATTGCCGGGATTGTCACCGATGTATGTGTTACTTTTTGTGCGCTTTCGGCATTGGAGGCAGGTTATGACGTTTTTGTTGTCACCGATGCCTCTGGAACCTTTGATGAAGCCTGTCGCTATGCAGCTTGGGATCGAATGTCTCGTGCTGGAGTTCAATTGGTCAATTGGTTTAGCGTTGTGGGTGAATTGCACCGTGACTGGCGTAACGATATTGAAGGGCTAGGTAGTCTTTTAGCAGGGTTTATTCCTGACTACAAAAACCTGATGACCAGCTATGCAGCAAACTCAAGTGCTGGATCTCCCAGTAAATAATAAGAAAGTGTCTATTTTAGCTCGTGTGTAACTGAGTTGGTATTGTCATCGCTAGGTTATCAACTTTACTTGAAACATAGCGGTGACAACTACTTCTTGGTAAAAAATTGCCGAACAATCTGGTGTCTCTAAGGTGGTTGTTCTCAATGAAACTTTTTTCTCAATTAATTCTCTCGTCATCTCTGATCTTTGGAGTATGCCTTACTCAGCAATGCCTTTCTAGGTCTGCTACTGCCGAAGATACGTTGCCCGAGCAAGTCACATCTGTGAATCAGCTTACTGATGTGCAGCCTACAGATTGGGCATTTCAAGCATTACAAGCATTAGTTGATCGCTACGACTGCATTGTTGGTTATCCCGATCAAAAATTTCAAGGCAATCGCTCAATCACTCGCTATGAATTTGCTGTCGGGTTGAATGCTTGTCTGGCTCGGCTCAATCAGCTACTAGAAAGTACGACAGCAGATGTGATTAAGAGAGAAGATTTACAAACTTTGCAAAGACTTCAAAAGGAATTTGCAGCAGAACTCTCAATATTGCGTGGACGGGTAGATTCCTTAGCAACACGCACAGATCAATTCGAGTCTCAGCAATTCTCGACGACGACAAAATTTACTGGAGAAGTAGTTTTTGCGATGAGTGGTGCATTTGGCGATGATAAAGCTGTACCAGCAGGAGAAACACCTGGCTCCAGGGGTAAGGTCGGTGATAATATCATTTTTAGCGATCGCGTGCGGTTGATATTTAACACCAGTTTTACGGGGCAAGATTTACTGAGAATTCGATTTCAGGCTGGCAATATTCCCAACTTTAGGGAAGCCACAGGCACAAATATGGCTCGCCTCAGTTTTGATAGTGATACAGGTAATCAGTTAATTCTCAATCAACTCTATTATCAATTTTCCATCGGGTCTGCTGTTAAGGTGAGTGCGATCGCTCAAGGTACGTTGTTTGATGTGGTCGATACCATTAACCCTCTTTTGGGAAGTGATGGCAGAGGTTCTATCTCCGCATTGGGGATTCGCAGCCCTATCTATCGTGAAGAAACAGGTGGGACAGGCATTGGTATCAGTTATAACTTCAACTCAGCCATCAATTTGGCACTGGTTTATCTTGCTAGTGAAGCCAACAACCCGACTGCGGGATCTGGATTATTTGATGGTTCCTACTCTGCCCTAGCACAACTGACATTAAAACCTACGAAATCCTTAATTTTTGGCTTAACCTATGCTCGTTCTTTGAATGCGATCGATATCAGTACAAGTAGTACTATTACCAATGACCCGTTCAATGGAGCCAGTAAAAACATTGTTGGGAATAGCTATAGTCTTGCAGCTTCCTGGCTCGTCAACCCTGCCTTCAGATTAGGGGGCTGGGTAGGATATCTCCAAGCATCGGCACAAGATATCCCCAATGATCCCACGGCTGAGATTTTTTACTATGCTGTTAATTTTGGATTCCCAGATTTGGGCAAGGAAGGCAATCTATTGGGCTTTGTCTTTGGACAACCCCCCAAAGTAATCAGCAATGAGTTTGGGGTAATAGATCGCAACACCTCATTGCATTTTGAAGCCTTATATCGATTGCAAGTGAACGATAATGTCTCAATTACTCCTGGTGCGGTTGTCATTATCAACCCCGATCACAACAGCAATAATGACACCATTTTTGTTGGCACCATTCGGACGACGTTTCAGTTTTAGGGTCTGTACAGGCAAGGTAAGAGCCGTTTTTCTTTTTTAAAGATCAAATTACCTATAAAGTTAGATTCTATGTTGGATGAACCATCGGCGATTAATAGCAGTGAAGAAAATTATTTAGTCACAGCTGTGATCTGTCATGTAGTGAGACCGGGGCGCGAGGAAGGTTACGAAGCATGGTTTCATGGCATTGCGGCAGATGCACGAAAATTCAAGGGGCATCTGGGTGTCAGTACTATTCGACCCCAGGATCACGCCCATCCTGAGTACGTGGTCATTCTCAAGTTCGATTGCTACGACAATCTCAAGACCTGGCTAGAATCAGATCTTCGGCGGGAATGGATTGAGCGATTGCAACCCTTGATTGAAAAGCCAGAAGATATTCAAACCCTGACCGGATTGGAAACCTGGTTTACTCTCTCAAACAAACCTATGATGTCTCCACCACCCCGCTACAAAATGGCGTTAGTGAGCTGGTTAGGAGTATTCTTCACGCTTCCTCAGCTCAATCGTTTGCTAGTACCGTTGCTGTCTGGGCTACCTCTATTGCTCAATCAACTGATTAGCACAGGACTCGGTGTCGCTCTGCTCACTTATGTGATTATGCCGCGTCTAACGCAATTATTTCGCAAATGGCTGTATCCCATTTCATACCCCTCTTCTAAAACTCAACTGGCTTTACCCATTAATTCAAAGTCGCCACAGCAGTAGCGGGAGCTATGCGGTTTTGTCAGAGCCGGTGAAAAACAAGCGATCGCTAAATCATTTCCCCAGTAGTGCAAATAAATTTATACTTATTAAGCCGTATTAACACTTTAAAAAGAAAGATGAGTTTGAGTCACAAGTTGCAAGACTCTCTTTTTTGACCCAAAAAAGGCTAGGATTCCCTTTGAGCAATAATTTAGAGACAGGGATTATCTATCTTAATGGAAAAAAAAATATGTGCAACTTTAGATTTAAGTAAATCATTATCAGACTTTTCTTCACAGGTAACAAAATATTTAGAATTGACGAACATCACGGAATGGAATGGGAAAGTTCTTGAAGAAAGAGAAAGAGAAATTAGAGAAACTGCACTTATTTTAGCTGGTCAATGTATTGCTATTTTGTTATATACCCTCTCACAATCTGAATCAGCTAATCAAACAGCTATGATTCAAACAAGAGGCTGGTGGGATGGTAAGATGCAAAAACACGGTTATAGAAAGCGAGAAATATTAACCGTCGGAAATGTTTTAGTTACTTTAAAATTACCATATATGGTAAGAAAGAATTCAACAGTTAAGACCAAAAATAAAATCTCTACTCACGGAGTATACCCGTTATTAACGTGGTTGGGGATGTCAGATGGCCTAACCCCATTAGTATCGTCAACAGTTGCCCAATACGGCGCAATCACTAGCTCATTTGAAGCCGCCTGTACAACTTTGACGGGTTGGGGAATTAACCTTAGTTTAAAACGAATTGAACGTTTAACATATAAATTTGGTCAAATTGGGATCCAGGGCAAACGCATCTAAATATTGACGAGCCTGAATCAAGGTGAAATACACCAAGACTCAAACTACATAAGGCTTTGAGGAAATTAAATCTCACTCATTATAAAAATGATAATCATTACGAGGGGGAGTTAGAGGCAGCTGACGGCTGCCTAAGCTTTCACAGTCAGTTCTCCACTCTTCTAGCGTAGGTTTTCTCACAGTCTGATTCTCAATAGTTTTAGATTAATGACTAGGAATCATGAGAAGATCAGCACAAAGAAAAACTCACTTTATGCGATCGCCACCGGGAAGGGCGGTTACACCATCGCCCTCCGGATCAAAGTGACTTTTACAGATGCTGTGAAAGTGAGGACGGCTGCCCTTCATTGAACGTGGTATTCTCACATTTATCAGAAAGAAGAATTACGTTCTTATTCTCCTCTCTATGAAGCTCAAACCCAAAATTACGATTGCTGACCATTTTGCGGTGATACAAGATCCACGAATAGATCGCACCAAACGACATAAATTAATCGATATCATGACCATTGCCGTATGTGCTGTGATTTGTGGTGCGGATGGTTGGGTAGCCGTAGAGACTTATGGTTGTGCAAAGTATGAATGGTTAAAAACATTTTTAGAATTACCAAATGGGATTCCGTCCCACGATACATTTGCAAGAGTATTTGCACAAATAAATCCTCAACAGTTCCAGGAATGTTTTCTGAGCTGGATGAAATCAATACAGAAGATAACTGATGGTGAAGTTGTCGCACTTGATGGGAAAACTTTACGTGGTTCTTATGATACAAGTAGTGACCAAAGCGCAATTATAATGGTAAGTGCCTGGGCAACTACAAATAAATTAGTGCTGGGACAAGTAAAAGTAGATGAGAAATCAAATGAAATTACAGCAATTCCAGAAGTGAAACAACGGTTGAAACTCGGTATTTTATCAGTAGCCTTGAGTCAGATGCTAAACAGTTTGGTAATTCTATTCGCAGTCATTGGGGAATTGAAAATTCATTGCATTGGCTATTGGATGTTGCCTTAAGAGAAGATGACTGTCGTAGGGGAAAAGATAATGCTCCACAGAATTTTGCAATTCTCAGACATATTGCAGTCAACCTTTTAACTCAAGAGAAGCGTGTCAAACGTGGAATCAAAAATAAACAGTTCCTCGCGGCGATGGATAACAAATATTTACTAAGTATTTTAGCGTTAGCTTAAAATAGTACATCAAAAGTTGAGTTGAATGTTTTACATAAAAGTTTTATTTATTCTCTAAGTAAATATATTTTTATGTAGCTCATAATTGAATTATTTTAGTATTGATGATTAATCATTCAGTTGAAGATAAGCTAATTCACATTTTGAAAAAAATATTTGATTTGTTTTATTTATGATTTTACCAATTTTTACAATTATTTATGTCATTTTGGAATTTCCCTTAGTTTTTATTAGTAAATAAGATGCGTTTGCCCTGGATGAGGGAGTAAATAATAGGGGCTAAATTCTTCCCAATGCCTAATGACTAATATTTAAGGAGATTTAATGTGTCTAATCTTAAATTATCACAGTTATTAAAGGTAGTAGTTATTACATTGCTTGCTGGTGTAGGTAGTGGGGGTCTCAGTCTGCTTGTAGGCACAACTAAACTTGACCATCTGTTCGAAATTCAAAAGCCAAAAGCCGAGAGTGCTAAAACGAGTTTAGGTAGGGAAATGAGTGCAGATGCAGAGTCTATCACCCCAGTTAAAGACCAGATGAATGAAGTACCAAAGCTTTTTCAGGGAACAATCATTTATCAGGCGAAACTAAAAGCAAATGAGAAAGTCATCGCCTTGACCTTTGATGATGGCCCTAACCCCAAAAATACGGTACAGATTTTAGAAATTTTGAAGAAAAATAACATTAAAGCGACATTCTTTATGCTTGGGCAAATGGTAAAGTCTTTTCCCCAAGTTGCCAAGCAAGTGGCTGCTGATGGTCATGTAATTGGGAATCATACATGGCATCATTGGTATCGTCACATGGACGCAGCTACTGCGGCTAATGAAATAAATCACACAGCAGACATCATCTACAAGACTACAGGAGTGAAAACTACTTTGTTTCGTCCTCCTGGCGGCTTTTTGAATAATGGATTAGCCAACTACGCCAAAAATCAGAATTACGCTGTCATGATGTGGTCAGAAGAGTCAGGAGACGCTAAACGTCCTTCGCCTCAAGTGCCAACATTGGTCAAAAATGTGCTAAACAACGCCAAACCAGGGGCAATTGTCCTGATGCATGATGGTGGTGGCAATCGTTCTCGGACTGTCCAAGCTTTACCACAAATTATCAATGCTTTGAAGGCACAAGGTTATAGATTTGTGACAATTATCCAACTACTGGAAATCCAAGCCCAAGAAAAAAAACTTGGTAACGGCAGCATCACCTGTCGTCACAAATCATGAACATCCAAATCATCAGCTTAATCATCAGTGATATGCTACGGGCAGCTACACCTCAAATTTTGGCGACACTAGGTAAATTAGTGACTACCCTTTTGTCCTACTCATTAGGAGTTTTGAATTTGGAGTAATCAGTATCAACTGTACCTACTTGCTTGCGAAAAGAATAAATTTTTAATTTTTAATTTTTAATTGTTCATGATGCAGCCTCCATTTTTTCAACCGATTACGCAACGTCCCGGATTAAAATTGCCGAATAATGCCAGAGTTGCTGTGTGGGTGGTGATGAATGTAGAACATTTCAGTTTTGGCACACTAGGAACAGCAATTCAACCTCATTTAAATAGTTATCCAGAAATTGCTAACTATGGTTGGCGAGACTATGGTAATCGTGTTGGTATTTGGCGTTTATTTGAACTATTTGCCGAGTTAGAAATTCCGGTAACAGCCGCAGTCAACGGCGAAATTTGTACATTTTACCCCGAAATTATGGCAGCTATACATAAATATGGCTGGGAAGTAATGGCACATGGCATTAATAATTCTACTGGTCATAGTGGCATGGTTCGGGAAACAGAAATAGATATAATTGATAGAACTCTAATTTTGCTACGTCAAGCTACTGGAAAAACACCTAAAGGCTGGTTAACTCCAGGATTTTCGATTACCGAATCAACTTTTGAATTATTGTATTCAGCCGGAATTGTTTACACCGCTGACTGGGCAAACGATGACCAACCTTATTGGTATCCATTACCCAATGGTCGTTTATTGGCTATTCCTTATACGATAGAAGCAAATGATATTAGCTTATGTTTGAGTAACCGATTTTCTGGTGTAGAATTTGCCCAAGCAATAACAGACCAATTTGACCAACTCTGGCAAGATGGAGAATCCCAAGGACGAGTAATGGCAATTGGCTTACATCCATTTATTGTTGGTCAACCACTACGGTTAAAATATTTGAAACAATGTTTACTACATATTAAAAATAAACCTGATACTTGGCTAGCTACAGGCGAAGGTATTTACAATTGGAGAAATCAATCACAATAAAATCATTCCTCTCTCTGCATCCTCTACGGTAGCCTGCGGCAAGCCACTACGTGTCTACGTTAAAACTATGACTATTTCACAAAACCAAATTCTAAAAATCCCTGTAATCGAAGCCGACACAGAAAACATCAAACCCTATGGACATCTATTAGGCGATGAAGTCAGCAAACCTGGATTAGGAATTCCCTTTTATCAAGAAAGAGTAATAGAAGGCGAAAATATTGACTTTAGCTATCGGGGAACAGCAACCTTCAGAACAGCAAAAATTATGCCAGGATATCCACCGATAATCTGGCTAGAACGCCATATGCACATGACCCAAATGTTTATTGGTTTGGGACAATCACCATTTATTATGGTGTTAGCATCGCCTAATCACGATAATGGCGAAACCTTGCCAGACTTAAATCAAGTGAAAGCATTGCGGTTCTCCCCTGGCTACGGATTATTGCTACATATTGGCACCTGGCATGATTTTCCCATAGCTTGCGATCGCTCCGTCATCATTCTCACGGCAAATTCTGATGAAGTCGTCACTGCCTTAAATCAAATGCAGACACCAGACGAGATGAATCAAGGCGATGTTTATAAGATTTCCCTACCCAAAAGATTAGGCTATACAATTCAGCTAGATATTTAATATAACCCTGAAAAACCTCTGCGTTTCCCTCAACGTTCCTCTGCGTTTAAATGAAAGATGGATTTGCCAAATGTCGAAACTTATTTAAATCCTGAGAATATTCAAACTATCACCAATTGGGATGAAAGTTCTGCTTGGTTAGCTGGTGGAACTTGGCTATTTTCCGAACCACAACCATATCTAAAAGTATTGGTAGATATTCAGCAGTTAGGATGGTCAGAAATTGAAGTTGAAGAAAATTATTTAGCTATTGGTGCGACTTGTCCATTAATTAAATTATTAGAATATCCCTGGTTAACAGAATGGACAGCAATCGAGGGATTAAAAAGTGCGATTGCAGGACTAGCAGCATCATTAAAAATAATTAATGTAGCAACAGTGGGAGGTAATATTTGTCTGGCTTTATCAGTGGGAACCTTAGCACCATTAATGGTGGCTTTGAGGGCAACTTATGAAATTTACAATATTAAAGGAGAGTCGCATCAAGTTGCCGCAAAAGATTTTCAACTTGGTTTTAAATCCACAATTTTGCAACCAGGAGAAATATTAAGGCGGGTTTTGATTCCACTATCCCATTTAAAATGGAAAATTCATTATCAACGCTTTGGAATTACAGCAACTGACCCAGCTTTAGCAATTGTGGTAAGCACTAGCAATTATCAACAAGTGCGCTGTGTTATTGGTGCTAGTGTTGCTGCACCCCAACTGCTAGAATTTGACGATGTAGAGATGAAAGATTTCGCGTTTTTACAGAAGGTAAATTTTATTGAAGATGCCAAGGCGAGTGCAATTTATCGTCGAGAATTAACGGCAGTTTTAATCAAGCGATCGCTATCAGCTTTATTATGCCAGAAAACTTAAAATTTGAAGTTAATAATCAATCTTATACACAAACTTGTCACCCTGGAACTAGCCTTTTAAGTTTATTACGTCAATTAGGCTGCTTTAGTGTTCATCGTGTTTGCGATTCTGGCGATTGTGGTGCTTGTACAGTTTGGGTAAATAATACACCTATCCATAGTTGCATTTATCCGGCAATGCGAATTAAAAATCAATCGGTAACTACTATTGAAGGACTTTCCCAGAATGGTAAACTTGCGCCAATGCAGCAAGCATTTCTGGAAGCACAAGGTTTTCAATGTGGTTTTTGCACTCCTGGAATGATTATGAGTGCAATAAAATTGCCGGAATTATCAGAAGATGAATTGCGTTTAGCTTTAAAAGGAAACCTCTGCCGCTGTACTGGATACCAAGCGATTATTGACAGTATTCGACTTTCTCAAAACTCCTCACTCCCTACTCAAAACTCCCCACTCCCCACTCGCCACTCAGTAGGAGAAAGCATTCCCAAACAGGATGGTGCAGCAATTGTCAGCGGAAAAGCGTCCTATACAGGAGATATTTCACCATCTGAATTATTACATCTTAAAGTACTGCGATCGCCTCATCCCCACGCCCGTATCTGCAAAATTGACACCAAAGAAGCCAAAGCACTCCCCGGCGTTGTTGCGATTTTCACCCACGAAGATGTACCTAGGATACCTTATACCACCGCCGGACACGCCGAACCAGTTCCCGATCCGTTAGATCATTACCTATTAGATAATAAAGTAAGATTTGTAGGCGATCGCATTGCTGCTGTAGTTGCAGAATCACCAACTATTGCCGAACAAGCTTGTCAACTAATTGCCGTCGATTACGAAATATTACCATATATTATCGACCCCATGCAAGCAATGAATGATAGTGGCGTTGTAATTCATGATGAACCAGAATCATCACAAATTACTGATAGGAACCGCAACATTGCTGGACAAATTTTTCTTGAATCTGGTGATTTAGAAAAGGGATTTTCCGAAGCAGATTTAATTGTCGAAAACACTTACAAATTACCAGCAGTACAACACGTCCACCTAGAACCCCATATTACTATTAGTTGGTTAGAATCAGATGGTACTCTAATTGTGCGTACCAGTACCCAAGTTCCATTTCACTGTCAGCGGTTACTCTCACAAATTTTCAACTTCCCTCAAGATAAAATCCGTGTTTATAAAGCCCAACTTGGCGGTGGATTTGGTAACAAACAAGAAATAATATCAGAAGACCTCTGTGTTTTAGCAACCCTCCGCACAGGTAAACCCGTGCAGTGGGAATTTACCAGAAAAGAGGAATTTACTGCCACAAATAGCCGCCATGCGATGACAATCAAAATCAAAAGTGGTGTCAAGGCAGATGGTACACTTGTTGCCCAAGATATGGAAATAATTGGTAACACAGGTGCTTATGGCAATCATGGACAGACAGTAGTATTTTTATCAGGTTACATCCCTCTAGGTTTGTATCGTTGCCCAAATAAAAGATTGCGGGGTTTTGCAGTCTATACAAATACCATGCCAGCAGGTGCATTTCGCGGTTATGGTGCAACTCAAGGCACTTTTGCAATGGAAAGTCAAATCGATGAAATTGCTCATAAGCTCAATATTGACCCTATAGAAATGCGTTTTAAAAATCTGATTCGTCCGGGAGATGTAATTAATTTAGGGAAGTCTGAAGACCATTTTAACTTAATTGGTAGTTACGGCGTTCTTGAATGCTGTAAAAAAGTTACGCAGTCACTTGGTTACGTTCCTGGTACACCACCAAGCGTAGAAGGTTCTCGCCGCCGTGGTGTGGGATTTGCTGTTTCTATGCAAGGTAGTGGATTATCTAAAATCCACATTGCCAAAGTTAAAATATCACTTTTAGCTGATAGTAAATATGAATTAAGAACTGGTTCCGTAGACGTTGGGACTGGTTCAGATACTACCTTACGGCAAATAGCAGCAGAAGTTTTAGGTGTGAGTGTTGCGGATATTAATATTATCTCTGGAGATACCCAAGAAACACCTTTTGATGCTGGTTCTTATGCTTCTGCAACAGTTTATATTTCTGGACAAGCAGTCAAATTAGCATCTGAAAAATTACGGGGAAGATTAGAAAACGAACCGCCAAGGTGCGGAGAACGCAGAGAAGAAATAAGTGAAGAGGTAACTTATGCAGCAGATGAATCAACTTTAACTTTTGCTGTTCAAGGTGTGGAAGTAGAAATTGATATAGAAACAGGTAAAATTCAAGTTTTACGATGTGTGCAAGCAATTGATTTAGGTAAAGCAATTAATCCGCGAATTTGTCACGGACAAGCAATCGGTGGAATAGCAATGGGAATTGGCTATGCTTTAAGTGAAGAACTATTATTTGATCAACAAGGATGTATTTTAAACTCAACATTGCGAGAATATCGCATCCCCACAGCGGCAGATATGCCACCAATAGAAGTAATTTTAATAGAACAAGCCGACCCCCACGGCCCATTTGGTGCTAAAGGTGTCGGGGAAATTACCACCAATTGTACAGCGCCAGCTATTGCAAATGCGATTCGCGCTGCGCTTGCGATCGCTTCGCATAATGCTAACGCCACAGGTTGTAGACTATACCAACTCCCCATGACACCCGAAAGAGTTTGGCGACAACTAAATAACTCTTCACCTTAAACTCTTTTCTTCCTCTGTGTACTCTGCGCCTCTGCGGTTTGTTCTCATCATGCTTAACTTCTATCAACAACTAGCAAAAACCTTAAAAAAAAGCGCTGTAGTTTTAGCCACCGTCACCAGTATCAAAGGTTCCACACCCAGAGAAGTAGGTGCGAAAATGTTCATTAGCGCCGATGGTAAAACAGTGGGAACAATTGGCGGTGGCGCTGGGGAAGCAAAAGTTTATCAGCAAGCTTTGCAAGTACTAAAAACAGGTAAAAAACAATTTGTAGAAATTGATTTATCTGGTGCACTACAACGAGAAACTCAAGGCGTTTGTGGTGGCACAATGCAGGTATTATTAGAGTTATGGTCAGGTAGTGAAAGCTTAAACTTAGTTAATCAAATTCTAGATAGTTTAACATCTGGGCAATCTGGAACAATTATTACGCCCTTTAATATAGATGAAAAACCTTACCTACTCCTAGAAATAGAAGTAATTGCATCTTTACACACCACAGCATTAATTGAACCTTTACTACCACCACCAACATTATTGATTATTGGTGCAGGACATATTGCCGTTTTCCTCGCGCAGGTTGCCCATATAGCAGGTTTTCAAGTTATTGTACAAGACGATCGCTCAGACTTTGCCACAAAAGAAAGATTTCCTGAAGCCTCGCGGGTGCTAGCACAACCTATTACCTCAATTCAAGAAATATTAGATAAAAATACTAGTTTATATGTCGCTTTAGTTACCAGAGGTTATCTACAAGACTTAGCAGCTTTACGTCTGCTATGCAAGTATAAAGTAAAATATATTGGCATGGTTGGCAGCAATAAACGAGTCAGCACTGTGTACAAAATGCTGCAAAATGAAGGTTACGAGCCGGAATTTTTAGATCAAATATATGCACCAATTGGTTTAGATATTGGTGCTTTAACACCAGAGGAAATCGCTGTTAGTATCTGTGCTGAGTTAATTAAAGTTCGTCGTGGTGGTACTGGAACTTCTTTATCTGAAAAAATTTAAGTCTCGATAATTAGTTATGATTCCTACAGTCATTGCACCTTAACCCTTAATCCTCTCCACGCTTGCGGCTCGGCAAAAGTTTCTATCTTACCATAAAAAAATTTTGCGCCTAATAATAGTTGGTAAACATCTCCTACTTTAGTTGCTGATTATCGCTTACAAATTCGCCTGATAGTTTACTTACCCTAAAAAGTATATTAGTAATTGAACAGCTAGAGACCGATAAACTATTAACTCCGATACAAAAAAAGTCGTGTTGCATAATTAATGGATGAACTGTTCATATTGTACGTCCATATCATAACCGTAATAGGAACGTTATTTTTACTAATAGATTATCCTACTTATGCCAATTAATAATAGTCGTCTTGTAACCTATAGTCCTGCTTATACAATTGTTCCTACTTACGAGTGTTTTAATCGCTGTAGTTACTGCAATTTTCGCAGTGAACCGGGTAAAATTGCCTGGATGAGTCTCTCAGATGCAGAAAGTATTTTAAAATCACTTCAAAGCGAAAAAGTCTGTGAAATCCTTATCCTTAGCGGGGAAGTGCATCCCCAATCGCCAAAACGTCAAGCGTGGTTTCAACGGATTTATGATTTGTGTGAGTTAGCGCTTGCAATGGGTTTTTTACCACACACCAATGCAGGACCATTGAGTTTTAAAGAGATGGAAAAGCTCAAGTGTGTGAATGTTTCGATGGGGCTGATGTTAGAACAGTTAACACCAACATTATTAAATACTGTGCATCGGCACGCACCGAGTAAATTACCAGAAGTTCGTTTACAACAATTGCAATGGGCGGGAGAGTTGCAGATTCCTTTTACAACTGGGTTACTGTTAGGAATTGGAGAAACCGCTGATGATTGGTGGGAAACTTTAGAAGCTATATCTGACTTGCACCAACGTTATCATCACATTCAAGAAGTCATCCTGCAACCTCATAGTCCTGGACATCAGCAAACTTTTGATGCACCACCTTTTGATCCCCATCAATTGCCAGAAGTAATTTTTAGGGCACGTCAAATTTTACCACCAGATATTAATATTCAAATTCCCCCGAATTTAGTTAAGGATGAGCGATGGTTACTTGCTTGTATTGAAGCTGGTGCGCGAGATTTAGGTGGAATTGGGCCAAAAGATGAAGTGAATCCTGATTATCCCCATGTTCAGGAACAGGCTTTGAGAGAAATTTTACAGCCTGCTGGGTGGGAATTGGTGCCGCGATCGCCAGTTTATCCGCAATTTGATAGCTGGTTGTCGGGAGAATTACAAACAGCGGTGAAGCGATCGCGGAATACTATGTTATTGGTTTAACATGGCTCGCCCAGGTGCAGACAAACACCACCAAAATAGCGTCAAATCAATAGCCGCCGTGAACTAATTCACAATGCATCCCTCAAAAGAGAGAGATAGGAGCCTAAACCCTGTTGTAAAATAGACATATAAGGATTCGGGGGGCCATTTAATTGGTCATAAACGCCTATAGAGACTATTTTTGGAAATCTCCAAGGTTTGAAGTCCAGCCAGCTGAAGCAACTACAGCGGCTGTATCACCAGCGTATACCAGGCGATCGCATCACCACGCCTGAGTTTTCCCAGCGTCTGGCAGCAATTAGCACAGAAGTCAATCAACCTGTGTGCGCCTACATCAACCGTCGCGGACAAGTAATTCGCGTCGGGGTAGGCACACCGCGTCAAACGCAAATACCACCGTTGGAATTGCCCCGTTACGGTGCAGAACGACTCAGTGGTATTCGTTGTATTGCCACCCATCTCAAGCCAGAACCGCCAAATGAAGCGGCACTCACAGCTATGGCAATGCAACGCTTAGATGCTCTAGTTGTCCTAAACATTACCGGAACGGGATTTACACGGCGGGGAGGCGGTGCGACTGGCTATGTCAAAGAAGCTTATTTAGCTCATTTGATACCCCAAGAGTCTCGCACTCTGATTACTAGTCCTGCTGCTTTCAAGGTAGAGGAAAGCCAAATCCAATCGCCAAGTTGGAATATATCGCCACCTCTGAGCTTGGATGATCTAGCAGACCAGGATTTAATAGACTTGGTAGAAAATCTGGAAGCAGAATTCCAGCGCGAATTTGTCGCCCAGGAAGTAGATGCTGACCACGATCGTGTGCTAATTGTGGGGCTGATGACCAGTGAGATAACTCCCCTACAATTCCAAGACACCCTAGCAGAATTGGCACGTTTAGTTGATACTGCTGGGGGAGATGTATTACAGACAATACAACAAAAGCGATCGCGCATTCATCCCCAAACCGTAGTTGGCGAAGGTAAGGTGCAAGAAATTGCCCTAACTGCCCAAACACTAGGAGTTAATCTCGTCGTCTTTGACCGCGATCTCTCCCCCTCCCAAGTTCGCAACTTAGAAATGCAAATTGGTATCCGCGTAGTTGACCGCACCGAAGTCATTTTGGATATCTTTGCCCAACGCGCTCAATCTCGTGCCGGTAAGTTGCAAGTAGAATTAGCACAGCTAGAATACATGCAACCGCGACTAGCTGGTAGAGGTCGCACCATGTCCCGCTTGGGTGGTGGTATTGGGACTCGTGGCCCTGGTGAAACCAAACTAGAAACTGAACGCCGTGCCATTGGGCAGCGCATTTCTCGACTGCAAAAAGAAGTGAACCAGTTGCAGTCCCATCGTTCGCGGTTACGGCAGCGACGACAGCATCGAGAAGTTCCCTCAGTGGCTTTGGTTGGATATACCAACGCTGGTAAGTCCACTTTGCTGAATGCTCTTACCAACGCAGAAGTTTATACAGCCGACCAGTTATTTGCCACTCTCGATCCTACCACCCGCCGCCTAGTGATTCCTTATGGCGAAACAAATGAACATCAAGAAATTCTCATTACAGATACGGTAGGGTTCATACACGAACTGCCTGCATCGTTAATGGATGCTTTCCGCGCCACTTTGGAGGAAGTCACAGAAGCCGATGCCCTACTACATTTAGTAGATTTGTCTCACCCAGCTTGGTTGCGTCATATTCGCTCAGTCAGAGAAATCTTGGCACAAATGCCAATAACTCCTGGCCCGGCGCTGGTTGTTTTTAACAAGATTGATCAAGCTGATAGTGAGACACTAGCTCTAGCTAGAGAAGAATTCCCGCTAGCGGTGTTTATTTCTGCAAGTCAGCGCTTGGGATTAGAAACCCTACGTCAGCGCCTTGCCAAGCTAATTGAATATGCAGTTGATTCTCGGTAAACACTGAATTTAAATCTATTTTTAGTTTTAAAAGAACCTAGTATTAATACTGGGTTTTTTGTTATATAAAGCCAAAAATAAAGTCTTTTTGAACTAGGACTGGTATTATAGACAACCTCTAATTGAATCTCTAGAGTAGTAAAAGAGCGTCAATGAGTGCATCTGATTTTACATGGATAGCAAACAGCAAATTCCCATCATTAGCAACTGAGTTTTACCATTTTGTTTTCAAAAGATTGATTAACATGAAACATCTATTTTCCACCGCAGCAATACCTTCTTTCTTAGCTGCTACTGCCGTTGTGATATCGTCTTCTGCTTTTGCTCCTGCTAATGCCGCTTCGATGAATTTCACTATCAATGACTTCACAGGTGCGGATACTCAGGTGAAGTTTACCTTGGATGACGCAATAGCAGGGTCTGGCAAAGTTCAGTTTAAAGTAGATTATTTATCCACTGGCACCAACACAATTGCTGATATACGCGGTGTTTTCTTCAACATTTTTGATGACTCACTTCTCAGTGGCCTCCAAGTAGTAGGCACAGATGTGACAGCCAGCAAATTCGGTACTGCTGGAACAGTTGACTCTGTTGGCAGCAGTAACAACAATCTGAACGGCAATGGCAACCAACACAACTACTTTGATGCTGGGATAGAAATTGGTCAAGAAGGTATAAGTAAAGGAAAAGGGGACATTCAATCGACGACCTTTACCCTATCACACAATTCAATAGCTCTAACGTTGGCTCAGTTTTCTCAGCAAAACTTTGGAGTGCGCCTAATGAGTGTCGGTTCTGGAAACAATCGTGAAGACAGTAGCAAACTCAAAGGACAAGCCCCTTACTACACTCCCCCGCCACCACCACCTCAAAAGGTACCTGAGCCTGCTACAGTATCTGCCCTTGGTCTGTTTGCTCTGGGTGCACTGAGAGTAGCAAAGAAAAAGTCTTTAGTGTCAGCTTCAATAACAGTCGCCTAGAAGCTCCTAAGGGAGACACCAGATCCACCCCCTTATAGAATATACAGTTAGGTCACCATATTCTTAATTCGCATCATGTGTGTCTCCCTTATTACTATAAAATTTGCTTATTAACTACACATTTAAACATCATATTACTGATTTATAGCGGTTCCCACTCAGATGCAGTACAAGATTATATCGCCAGGTGTAGGGGCACGGCAGTGCCGTGCCCCTACGGGTGTAACTCACGTAAACGAGAACCGCTATATGTAAATCCAGTTAGCCACTTTTGAAGATCAAGTCAAAACGGGATAGAGCAGCTATGGTCAGTGGCAAAGTTCTAAAATTAAGAAGTATTAAATCAATTTGAGGACTTTATGGCTGCAAAAGTAGAAATCTACACTTGGAGAACTTGCCCGTTTTGTATCCGTGCCAAAAGTTTGCTGAAGAACAAGGGCGTTGAATTTATCGAATACAGTATTGATGGGGATGAGGCAGCCAGAAATAAAATGGCTCAAAGAGCAAATGGACGGCGCTCTTTACCGCAAATTTTCATCAATGATGATCATATTGGTGGTTGTGATGATATCCACGCTTTAGATAGTCAAGGCAAGCTGGATGAGCTACTAACTTCTAGCAATAGCGTGTAGGTTCAGAAGATATTGCTAGAAGTTAGCGACAAGCCGCTGCAAATTACACGGCAGTCGCTACAACTTTAGAAGAGAGAGTACGAACTTTTTTATCACAAAAGTGATATCTATCCACAAGACTTTACCCTCCAGGTTCCACTCAACAGTACACATATACGTCAATTGGTGAGAGCATCAAGAGATAATGGTTGAATAACCATTTAATTTCTTGGTGATTGAGGTACAAAGGGTGAAACTGGCTTTTATCATTGATCCCATCCATCTGCTTGACCCATGTCATGATACCAGTGTTGCCCTAATTGAAGCAGCGCAAATCCTGGGACACGAAGTTTGGGTGACTCAGGCAAATCTGCTGAGTGTGGTGGAGGGCAAAGCTTGGGCTTTCCTACAGCGAGTTGAAGTTGTACCAGTACAGTTGGTGGAGGGACGCTGGGTAGCAGCGAATCCTTGGTATAAGTTGAGCGATTCCTGCTTAACTTCTTTAGAAACAATGGATGCCGTATTTATGCGGACAGATCCACCTGTCAATGATTCCTACCTCTATGCCACTTACATTCTGGATTACATTGATCAAAATAAAACCCTACTGATTAATAGTCCTAGCGGCATCCGAGGGGCAAATGAAAAAATGTATGCCCTCCAGTTTACCAAAGCGATTCCAGAAACGATTGTCAGTGCTGATAAGCAGTTTATCCGGCAATTTGTCGAAGTAAAGGAGGCAGCAGTTCTCAAACCTCTGGGTAACAAAGCTGGGGAAGGAATTTTATTTTTGCAATCAGGCGATCGCAATTTTAATTCCATTGTCGAACTCAGTACCCTCCAAGGTCGAGTGCCAGTAATGGTACAAACCTATTTACCAGAGGCAAAAGAAGGAGATAAGCGAATTATCCTGCTCAATGGCGAACCAATTGGTGCACTCAATCGCCTTTCTAGCGGAACTGATTTTCGCAATAATATGGCAACTGGTGGTACAGTCGCTCAAACCGAAATTACCCAGAGAGAGTATGAAATCTGTACCGAAATAGCCGAACGCTTACGCCAAGACGGCTTAATTTTTGTGGGCATTGATGTTATTGGTGGCTACCTAACTGAAGTTAACGTCACTAGTCCTACCGGAATTCGTGAGATTGATCGCCTAGATGGTGCTCACCTTGGTCATCAGGTTATTCAATGGATTGAACAGGCAGTAAAAATCAAAAAATAAATGCAAATTATTTTTTGCTTCGTGTCCTATTCTCCAGGAAACAGACTTCCTTCGACGCTGGCGTGGGCGTGTTCCCACGCAACTTTATTTAAGTAAATGTACTTATGTAGATCGAATATGAGTTTAATGGATAGCCGGGGTAGATGTAGCGATATCTACAACGAGCTATGTCTACGCATCTCTAGTTGGGCAGGTCTTCCGGTTTCTTTGTTCCAAAAGTACAGATGGACATGTGAGCCAGCAGACTCCTGCCCAAGTTCATTCTATAAGTAGCATTAACGAGAAGTAGCGTTAACGATTTTCTTTACCAATTGGCAAAATTAGAAATGGCAACGGATTGGTTACCCCTGCCTTTGGTAAAACCCTGAAACTAGCAGATTTTATACAGCACTCAGCCTAACCTGAGACTGCTAATTTAATCTAAAAATCATCACATCCAAAATCTTTTAATTCCTTGGTGTACGTCGGTTTCTCAGAAAATCAGGTATATCCAATCCAGGTTTTTCTTTTGGTTCTGGAATTGGAGTTGGAGTTGGAGTTGAACTTGGAGCTGAGGTTGGGGGATTAACTGCGGGTTGCTGTGTTGTTGGTCGTTTCGAGGTGTTAGGTGCTACTCGAACGTTAGCTACGCTTTGTTGTACCGCAGCTTGCACTTCACCTGTAAATCCGGTGGCGATTACAGTAATTCTCACCTCACCCTGGAGTCTGTCATCAATTACAGCCCCAAAAATAATATTGGCGTTGGGATCAACTACTTCATAGATTGCTTCTGCGGCTGCATTCACTTCATGCAAAGTGAGGTCAGTACCACCTGTAATATTAAAGACAACCCCTCTGGCACCTTCAATAGAACATTCTAGTAACGGCGAAGAAATAGCTGCGATCGCAGCTTCTCTGGCTCTAGATTTTCCAGAGCTAACACCAATTCCCATTAATGCCGATCCCGCATCTGCCATCACCGCTCGGACATCAGCAAAGTCAACGTTTACCAATCCGGGGATCGTGATGATATCAGAAATACCTTGCACCCCTTGACGCAGCACATCATCTGCATAACGAAAAGCTTCTTGCACAGGTGTTTGTTCGGGGATCACTTCCAGCAATTTGTTGTTGGGGATAATGATCAGTGTATCTACTCTACTTTTTAGACCTTCAATACCTTGTTCAGCTTGGCTGGTGCGGCGACGTCCCTCAAAGACAAATGGACGTGTGACTACACCAACAGTGAGAGCGCCCATTTCTTTAGCTACTTCTGCCACAATTGGGGCTGCACCCGTCCCAGTACCACCACCCATACCAGCAGTGATAAATACTAGGTCAGCACCCTCCAAAGCTGTAGCAATTTCGTCTCGTGATTCCTCAGCTGCCTTTTGACCGATGGCAGGATTACCACCTGCTCCTAAACCTCGCGTTAGCTTCTGTCCAATTTGCAATCGACTTGGAGCACCTGCCAGAGTTAAAGCTTGGGCATCAGTGTTAATTGACCAAAACTCTACCCCAGAGACATCAGACTCGATCATGCGGTTAACAGCATTGCCACCACCACCACCGACACCAATCACTTTGATGTTGGCTACTCGACCAGGAACAATCTCGCCAATTCGGCTATTTTCCGCAGAAATCTTCTTATTATCGTGATTTTGTCCGAAATTCAACCCGGAGTTATTAAAGGGATTGGTCGAGTTAACTGCCAGAGAAAACCCCGGCTGTCCCGTAGATTGGGAATTTTTATAAGAAAGTCCTTGGTTATTATCAAGTGTCATTGGATTTGTGAAAGGGTAGATAAACGACTTTTTCAGGTGTTATTCACCTAAGAGTCAACTATAGTTTGACACTGCCACAATACTATGGCACTGTTCTTTCTTGTTTCCACTACTGCCAAGCCTAACAGAATTGACAGTGCGAAAATTTGCTATGGGATAAGCTTTTAACGCAGCCGATCGCACAGCCAATTCTAGAGAAGTATACCTACATTTATCTAAAAGTGACCTGTATAACTTCAACCAGACATTAATCTCTTCATTATTCTCAGCAGAGGACATAACTTGTAAAGACACATTACAGCGCATCTTATCTGCCTCAATAATATTGTTAATAGGTTTCACCATTGCGAATAATTGCAACTTTAGACACAAAATTTACTTTATACTTACTTATCCTTAAGGTTGAAATAAGTAAGAATTTACTTGTCAGACTATACCTGATTAATTTGTTGTTTGGGGGGTCTTCATGGACACTTTGTTGGAGCAATAGTCTATCTTACGAGAACCCTCACTAGTGTGGTCAACAAATCAAGATTTTCCTAGAGGTTTCGTAACCTAATAGTAATGACGGCAGAGAATAGTTCAAATTGATTGCCCAAAAAACAACGTTTACTCAAATTTTTGAGGTATTTTAAGTTACTTATTTAAGCTTCAGTAACCTGTCTTTGAAAGTGTCCTCAACAGACCAAAGTTAGAGTGTTTTTGTCCTTTGGGCTTGGATGACGGTGTAAACTGTTTTTATTAGTATCCTCTGCTCATGAGTCAAATCTTAATAAAAAACTCAAGCATTTTTCTCTTTTGGGCACTAGGTTCGGTCGAAGAATGTATAGACAGAAGGCGTTTTGCACGCCATAGACCATCATTAGATTGTCCGACATCTTGCACCCTATTATTAGATATTAGGGTCATAATTGAGAGTGTTTTACTCACAATTTAGATTTTATGATTGATCTTCTCATTTTAATTAGAAGTTAATGCCGATTTTCGGGCAGTTTGCTGGAAAACTGAAAATAATAAATTTATTTATCAGCATAAAGCTTCTTAATTTACTAGGAGCGCTCAATACATTAAAAACGCTAGATATTTTTAGGGATTTTGGGAGTTAATCTTTGGTCTTTTTGGTTCATTTGTACTAATGGAAATTCGGGATTTTTCAGATCAATATACTCTATTTGACCGAAATTGAGTTTTGTTGCTAAATGGCGCATTTGGGCGAGTAGCTTAATTTGTTCAGGCAACTGGGGGCCTAGAACGCCGAGATGTACATTTCCTAGTTCTGTTTTCAAAATTATATTCGCTGGATTTTGGCAATCAATTTCCATGACTTTTACGGGACTTTGGCTGACAGCTTTATGAAGTTGAGTCCAGTCGGGGCAGTATTGTTTTGGCAATCCAATTACTCTGAGATTGGGTAATTTTTTAGTAGGATTCAGTGATGTGTATTTTTCTAAAGGCATCCAGGCCCCACTTACATCCAGTAAGCCAATTGTGACTTTTTTGTTCCCAGTAGTCTGATTTTGCCCACTTGCTGTTTGAGTCACCGCTACAGGGACTCGTTCTTGGATTTCGATGTTTAATCCAGGAGGAAAAAGACGGCGTCTCACGATCGCTTGAGCAATAGTTGGTTGTTTTTTCAAGGAGTTAGCGATCGCTGTCGGTTCAATCCGCCACAAAGATTGTGGGTAAGATAGCACCAACAGTGATTGAGTTGTCTCATCCGACAGTAATTGATTGCCTGATTTCATCACTACTTGTTTGGGAGTTTTTAGGATCCACACTGGTTGGACTGCCACCCACAGCAATCCACCCGCGAAACCAGTAATGGCAAAAGTTCGCCAAATAGCCTGAATAATTCTCATCTGTCGCTGCCGACGTAATTTCTTACGACGCTGGGCTAGATCCGTGCGGGAAACTGATATTATGCCAGCCATTCAAACCCCTTTCTGGTTACAGTCGAAATTCCTTGACCAAACTCACCAATTTTAACTCAGCACTCTTTATGCGCTTGTATCATTATTAATCTCAGTAAACACTGTCGGCATCTGTTAGCCGTTGTCCTCAAGACTTTTTTTATTTTTAGTAACAATTTACAGAAACTACACAAGGAATGTGGCGCTATTCATTCTTCCTATTAAAGTTTACGGTGTCCATTTTTAACTGACTGTTGTCTTTTTGACAAGCGATCATCCACTATTTTTTGACTAAATATTACAAAATATTAATTTAGATATTTCTGATTTTGTTTTCTTGACAAATAGAATGTGAAATGATAGACAAGTATTCCTAAATCTCTGTGTACCTTGCTATAATTCATACCAGTCCGACCTCATCAGTTATACAAATAGAGATCATGCAATCTAGTAGCTTTTTTTACCGATTAACTCAGCCATAAAGGTTCGTGCTAGGTCAAACAAAAGCTAGAGATTGTCAAAATCTCAATAGCAGGTGTAAAAAGGACAGATATGCTTAAGGTTATTAGGGTCAACTAAATCTCTACCATACTACTGACAGTGATCTGTAATCAGTGCTGTCTTTTGCAAGAAGCTACCAACTTGCGAATTAATCGTGTGCTTACATCCCGGCTAGAGATTTTTTGTATAAAAAATACGAATTAACTGCATCTACATACACATCTACATACACCTCTACATACATGAAAACGACATTAAATTTGTCACGTTTTTATAAAGCATGTAACCCAAGCTACACGCTTAATATAAGTAACGTGCTAGATCGCCAATATTACATAGATTTTGCTGATGTCCGCGGTTGCAAGATTGTCGAAGAATTGCAGCGGACTATCTGCCGAATTTCTCCTGATGAGCCAACCTGCCAGTTATTTACAGGTCATATTGGCTGCGGTAAGTCAACGGAATTGCAGCGCCTCAAGACAGAACTAGAATTGGCAGGATTTCATGTGGTTTATTTTGAGTCCAGTCAAGATTTAGATATGGCAGATATTGATGTCAGCGATATTTTGCTGAGTGTAGCCCGTCAAGTCAGTGCCAGTTTAGAAGGCATTAGCATCAAACTCAAACCTGGTTACTTTACCAATTTGTTTAAAGAAGTAGGCGATTTTTTGCAAAGTCCCATAGAGCTTTCTGGACAAGCAGAGTTGTCGTTGGGTATTGCCAAAATTACCGCTAAAACCAAAGATAGCACCCAGTTACGTAATCAACTAAGGCAATATTTGGAACCACGTACCAATAGTATTTTGCAAGCGATTAACGAAGAAATTTTAGAAAAGGCTATTGAACAGCTAAAGCTGCGGGGTCAAAAAGGACTGGTAGTGATTGTAGATAATTTAGATCGAGTGGATATGCGTCCTTTAGCATCCGGGCGATCGCAACCAGAATATCTTTTCATCGACCGAGGTGAACAGTTACGCCGACTTAAATGCCACCTAGTTTACACCATTCCCCTGACGTTAATTTTCTCCAATGAGTATGAGACACTGAAAAATCGTCTGGGAGGAGGGATTGCGCCAAAAGTACTGCCGATGGTATTGGTGCGGCAAAGAGATGGCAGTGACTACGAACCAGGGATGTCATTAGTGCGCCAGTTAGTCTTAGCAAGAGCTTTTCCAGAAGTTCCTTTGAATGGAAGGCTTTTATTAATTACAGAATTATTCGATCACTCCCAAACCTTGGATCGTCTATGTCGCGTTAGTGGCGGTCACATTCGTAATTTATTGGGTTTACTTTATAGCTGCCTGCAACGACAAGATCCACCTTTTTCTAGGGATTGCTTAGAAGCCGTGATTAAGGACTACCGCGACGATCTGCTATTAGCTATTGATGAATCCCAGTGGGAATTATTGTTTGAAGTAGTGCAGCAGCAGAGAGTTAAAGGTGAGTCTGACTACCAAAGTTTACTAAGAAGCATGTATCTGTTTGAATATCGTGATCCTCTGGGGCGCTGGTTTGGCATCAGTCCAGCCTTAGCAGAGACAGAAAAAGTCCTTGTTTGGCAACAAAACAAGTAACAGTGCTGGGTGAGTCCATTGTCATTAGTCCTTTGTCCTTTGCCATTGGACTAATAACTAATGCCCAATGCCCGATGCCCAATACCCAATACCCCATGCCCAATGCCCAATAACCAATGACTAATGACAAGCAGCTAGATATATACACCAAAGAAAATCAGCATACTTTGCAAAGACTGATTAGAGCGATCGCGCTTTCCGAAGGTCAATTTGCCCTGATTTTAGTTCGGTGTAACTATGGGCAATTACGTGAGCAAATGTTAGAAAATATTCGCTCCATTACCAAAGATATCTATATCAGAGAAATCGTTCTCAATCCATCAACTACTTCCTTACACAGCACAATAATATCAGAACTATCTTTAGATAATCCTGCTGTCCTTACAGACTCTTTGCCATCTGCTGTGATGGTTTTCGGTATTGAGTCAGCTATCGACGTTGAAAACTTACTTACAGGCATCAACCAAGCGCGAGATATCTATGCCACGACTTTTCCATTTCCAGTGGTATTGTGGCTACAAGATGAAGTGGCATCATTGCTGTCAAGATTAGCGCCTGATTTTAAAAGTTGGGCTGCAACCACTATTAAATTTGAAATGGCAAAAGCAGATTTAATTGCTTTGATCCACCAAGAGGCAGAATCTCTATTTGCCAAAGTATTAGAAGCAGGTGCTGAAACATTTTTATCTAACGCCTCTTTAGATTTAGATCCTAAGTCCCAACACCGTCATGAAATAGAATCAGCCCGTAATGATTTAGTACGCCTCTATGGCTTTCAATTAACACCAGGATTAGAAGCTAGTTTAGAATTTGTGTTGGGGCGAGATAAATACGCCAACGATCAAATTAATGGTGCTTTAGCCAATTATCAAAGAAGCCTAGCATTGTGGCAGCAGGAAATGAGGAGACTAGCAGAGTGGGAGAATAATTCTTCTTTCCCCCTTTCATGTCCTCACCCTACCCCTCCCTCGTCTCTACTCAAGCAAGCAATAGTATTATTCCATCTGGGGCTGTGTTATCACCGAATGGCAGACTTATACCAGAATAGTAATAGTAGCTATTGTGAACATGCTCTCTTGTGGTTTAAACAATGCTTGGAAGTATTGGAAGAAGTACAAAGAGAAGACTTAGTTGCTAAATTTATTTTACCTGCTTGTGAAATGCTACAACGTTTACAAGCCTGGGATGACTTAAAAAAATTAGCTCAAAAATCATTACTTCTGCATAACACCTACGGAAGTTCAGCACAAGTTGCTCAAAATTATGGCTTTTTGGCAAATGTGGCAGCTTCGGAGTCGAATTGGGTACTGGCTCATGAATTAGCAAATACAGCACTTTCTATCTCCGAAGAAGCAACGGAAGTTTCTCTGCGAGACGCTTTGCGAACACGACGACAAGAAAGTTGGTATCTTCTCTTGCTCGCACGTACACAGCGGCATCTAGGTGAGTCTGAGGAAGCTATCAATAACCTGGAATGGGCAAGGGTAGTTTGTGAGCTACAACATCAGCCATCACTTTATTTAGAGATTTTAGAAGAACTGCGATCGCTTTACTTTTTTGAGCGTCATGACTATATAGAAGCCTTTAAGCTCAAGCAAGAAAAAATCCAAATAGAACATCAGTATGGCTTTCGTGCTTTTATCGGGGCAAGTCAATTGCAGCCGCAACGCTCTAGAATTAACCCAGCATTGGAACCTCAAAAAATACCGTTTGTTCCTGAGGGTGTTGCCCAAGAAATATCTGCTTCTGGACGGCAGCAAGATGTCAATCGTTTGATTGAAAGAATTACTCGTGCTGACTACAAACTCACAGTAATTTATGGACCATCTGGTGTGGGTAAAAGTTCAATTATCAAAGCTGGTTTAGTACCAGCGCTGAAGGAAAAAGTTATTGGTGAACGTATTCCTATACCTATTGTTTTGTCTGTTTACACTGATTGGCTCACAGTTTTAGTAAGCAATCTAAACCAAGTGCTAGCATACACAGGAATATCGGTTAATCCTGACTCTACACCCACTATACTGCTAGAAAAAATTCGCTTAGCAACCGAGCGGAATTATACAATAATTATCATATTAGACCAGTTTGAAGAATTTTTCTTTATTAGCAATATTCCCACGCAAAGAATAGAGTTTTACCAATTTTTTAGTCAATGTTTAAATATTTCATATGTCAAAATTATTCTGTCATTAAGAGAAGATTATTTACATCATTTACTAGAATTTGAACGTTTGAGCCAAAAAAATAGTATTGGGCAATATGATTTAGGCGTAATTAATAAAAATATTCTCGATAAGGACATTCGCTACTACCTAGGAAAATTCTCTAGCCAGGATGCTAAAGCCATAATTCATAGTCTTACTCAACGTTCACATTATGAACTGAGTGATGAATTAATTAACCGATTAGTCCAGGATTTGACAGGAGAACTAGATGAAGTACATCCAATTGAATTACAAATAGTTGGCGCTCAACTACAAATAGAAAACATTACCACACTTGCACAATACAAGCTTTGCGGTGGCTCGGCAAAATTGGTGGAACGCTGGCTTGGGGAGGTTATTAAAGACTGTGGTAAGGAAAACAAAGAGTTAACTTGGAAACTATTATTTGAGTTAACTGATGAAAAAGGCACACGACCGTTAAAAACTAAAGCTGATTTAGCGACTGCATTAGTTAATAATCATGATATAGATACAATATCAAGCTTTGACACAGTTGGGGAACTAATTTTAGAAATATTGGTGGGTTCAGGTTTGGTGTTGCGAGTCAGAGAAGAATTAGGCGATCGCTACCAGCTAGTTCACGATTATTTAGTTGAACCAATTCGCCAAAAGAACAATTATGGTATGCTCGCCGAATTAGAAAAAATCAAACTTGAAAAAACTAAAGCTGAAGTTGCCCAACAGCTGAGTCAAAAGCAACTCAATTTGATATTGCAACGGCGGCTGCGGGAAGCACGGATAGCAGGCGCAGTGCTGGCAATCATGGGAGGAACAATAGCAGCATTATGGTGGCAAGCTGACTTGCAAAAAGGAGCAGCAATTCGCCAAACCCTACGAGCTGAACGCAGTGAAACCAATTTGAAAATTAGTGCAATCACTGCTGCTAGCGAAGCTTTGTTTGCGTCTAATAAAGAGTTTGATGCTCTATTAGAAAGTTTACGGGCTTGGAGAGGACTTAAACAGGCAGAGGTCGTGCAACCAGATACTCGAATGCGGGTGGTGACAGCCCTACAACAGGCAGTTTATGGAGTAACAGAGGTTAACCGTCTGGAAGGGCATGCTGATGTTGTCTGGGGAGTAGCTTTCAGCCCAGATGGTCAATTGCTAGCGTCAGGTAGCCGAGATCAAACAGTGAAAATTTGGCGTCCTGACGGTACCTTACTCCAAACCCTCAAGGGTCACACTGATGCTGTCACCTGTGTAAGTTTCAGCCCGGATGGTCAAACCCTAGCATCTGCCAGCCTCGACAAAACAGTGCAAATCTGGCACAAAAACCCGGTTACAGGTGAATTTGGGACTAAGCCATATAAAACCCTGAAAGGGCATAAAGATTGGGTTTATAGCGTTAATTTCAGTCCTGATGGCGAGTTGTTAGCTACTGCCAGTAAGGATACAACCCTAAAACTCTGGCGCAAAGACGGTAGCATAGTAAAAATACTGAGGGGACATCGAGGGTGGGTTAACTGGGTAAACTTCAGTCCTGATGGGCAATTCATCGCCTCGGCCAGCGACGACAAAACAGTGAAAATCTGGCGACAGGACGGTAGCCTCGTTAAAACTTTGCAGGGTCATCAGCAGGGTGTGGTTATAGCTGTTTTTAGCCCGGACGGTAAATTTTTGGCATCAACAGGTCGAGACAAGACAGTAAAACTTTGGCGACAAGAAAGTAACACGACTAAAGACGGTTTTGACTTTCGTCTTTACAAAAGTTTACGACAGCATAGCAGTACAGTTTGGAGTTTGAGCTTTAGTTCCGATAGTAAAAAGTTAGCTTCCGCAGGTGAAGACAATAGCATAAACCTCTGGAGTATCACTGGTACTTTACTCAAAACCTTCAAAGGACACAGCGATACTGTTGTCAGCATCGCTTTCAGTCCAAATAACAAATTGCTGGCTTCAGGAAGTTTCGACAAAAGCGTGAAACTATGGAGTTTAGATGCCCCAACACCGTCTATTCTTCAAGGACATCAGAAGCGAGTTTTGAGCGTTGCTTGGAGTCCTGACGGTCAGATGCTAGCTTCTGGTAGTAGCGATCGCACTGTCAAACTTTGGCAACGATACACCAGTAGTGGCGAAGTCAAAACCCGACTTTACAAAACTTTAGTAGGGCACACAAATAAAGTTCCTAGCGTCAGTTTCGACCCCAAAGGTGAAATGCTGGCCTCAGGAAGTTATGACAAGACTGTAAAACTTTGGCGGCTTGAAGGTACTTTAATCAAGACTCTCCGCGGGCATAGCGATAGTGTGATGAGCGTGAATTTCAGCCCAGATGGTCAGTTTTTGGTAACAGCTAGCAAAGATAAAACAGTGAAGCTCTGGAACCGTGAAGGCAAGTTACTCAAAACTTTAGTGGGGCATCAGGGCTGGGTGAATAGCATAAATTTTAGTCCTGATAGTCAGGTTATAGCCTCTGCCAGTGATGACCAAACGGTGAAACTGTGGAGTCGGGATGGTACTTTGCTCAAAACTTTTTCGCCCCATGACAGTTGGGTGTTAGGTGTCAGCTTTAGTCCCACTGACGAGTTATTGGCTTCTGCTAGCTGGGATAATACCGTGAAACTGTGGCGACAGGATGGTACGTTGTTAAAAACCTTGTTAAAGGGGTACAGCGATAGCGTCAATGCTGTAACTTTCAGTCCCAATGGTGAATTGCTCGCTGCCGCCAGTTGGGACAGTACAGTAAAACTTTGGAGCCGTGAAGGCAAATTAATTAAAAGTCTCAATGGGCATCGCGCTGCGGTATTAAGTGTCAGTTTTAGCCCAGATGGTCAAACACTAGCATCAGCTAGTGATGACAACACGATCATTCTATGGAATTTACATCTTGATGATCTGCTTGTTCGTGGTTGCGACTGGGTGGGTGATTACCTCAAGCACAACCGCAATCTTGAAAAGCGCGATCGCATTCTTTGTGATGGTATAACTAGTATAAACCCTTTTTAATTACGAATTACGAATTACGAATTACGAATTAGCTTGAAGCCTCAATGGGCAACCGCTCTTGGTTTAGCGGTTGATGAGGCGATCATTGTTAATTCAGAGCTAGAAAATAATTTTTGACATGATCAACTAAAGGAGCGATCGCTCTCCAAAACTTCATGATTATTTTCTGCGGGAGCTTCTTGTGGCAAATTCGCTAAAAAGGCTTGTAGTCTCATACGCTCAATATAAGGCCAGCCTCCCTCAGACTCAATATCTTTCAGCAATGAGTAGAGTTGCCGACGGTTAACAGGCAAACTCTCTTGAAAAACCCCATCCCGGATCTCTCGGTGTAAATGCTCTAATTGCCGCAGCAAAGCCAAAAGATTTACAGTATCACCTTCACAGCCCTGAACTGCATCATACACCACAGTTGCGATCTTTTGCAGTTTACAGGAAAACTCCCCTGATTCCAGATTTTTGTTATCGCTCATGCCATCCTTACCGTATAAATGAGGTCAACTCAAATTTACCGGAGATTTTTAATTTTCCCTAGTTTGCCAATAGCTACTCTAGACAAGGAGTAAAGAAAATGAACCTTCTGTAAGCTTCTAGATGGGTTTTTTCTGAAATCCTCGTGTCCTACATCCCTCACTTGTCTGAGTAAGGGATGAATATAACTAGATTTGTATCTTTATCAAAGGCAATTGCGATCGCTCCCAAAAGAGCGTAGTAACCTTTAGCATAGCCTCCACGGCAGCTAGATGTGATCAGGACGAGACTTTGTTGGATTTTGAGTACTTTGATTTTGAGTTAAAAAAAATCGTATGATCTGGCTGATTTCCCAATCAAACAATGGGCTGTATGTAGTGGCGTAACATACATAATACAAAAAGACTTGGGCGATGCCGCTTTTGCCTGTGGCAAAAGTAAAGTGCGAAGTAGACACCTCTCTTTGCGCTCTTTGAGGCAAGTACTTATGCCGCTCTGTGTGGGGCTTACTCATCCACGCGCCCAACTCTAAACAAATGCCACCAACAGTGAAACTGCTGGTTTTTTGCTCTCCTAGTTACACACATCCAAAATGGATGCAGTGTACTACTTAGTCTGGGGTTTCTCACACCCCAAGCTCAAAAGAGTGAAACGTTTAAGTACGTTTAGCAGAGAAAAGTTTGAGCGGCGACTTCCAACCTATACGCCCGGACACTTGTTTCAACTCTTGCAATCAGAGCAACACACTGTCCGATCGGGGATGGCTTCTCGTCAGAGATCAAAGCTTCGATGCAGTTTTACAACTTAGATATTAATTTTTGAGATTGAGGTTGACCATGAGGTATCGCGCTTTAATTGTTGCATTCTTGGCTTTGTGCCTGGGGCTTATAACTGCTTGTAGTGATGCTCCTGCTACTAGTAGTAGAGATGTACTCACCTACGATCAAATTCGCGGGACTGGCTTGGCTAACAAATGCCCCCAACTAGCAGAAACAAGCCGTGGCTCCATTGCCATTGATTCTAGCCAGTCCTATGCCATCAAAGAACTTTGCTTAGAACCAACTAGCTTTTTCATCAAAGAAGAACCTGCTAATAAACGGCAAGAAGCAGAATTTGTTGCTGGCAAATTGTTGACCAGATACACTTCCACCATTGACCAGGTGCAAGGCAACCTAAAAATCAACCCAGATAATAGCTTGACCTTTGTGGAAACTGATGGTCTTGACTTTCAAGCCATCACTGTGCAACTTCCTGGTGGTGAGCGAGTACCTTTCCTCTTCACCATCAAAAACTTGGTTGCTCAAACCCAACCCAATTTGACCAGTATTAACACCTCCACGGACTTTGAAGGCACCTTCAAGGTTCCTTCCTATCGTGGTGCTGCCTTCTTAGATCCTAAGGGTCGTGGTGTCGTCAGTGGCTACGATAATGCCGTGGCTCTCCCCGCCCAAGCGGATGATGAAGAACTTACCCGCACTAACGTCAAGCGTGCTGAAAATCTTAATGGCAAGATTTCTCTGCAAATCGCTAAAGTAGATAGCTCTAGTGGTGAAATTGCTGGTACTTTTGAGAGCGAACAGCCATCTGATACAGATTTAGGTGCTGGCGAACCTAAAGAAGTTAAGATTCGCGGTCTATTCTTTGCACGGGTTGAACCGACTCGTGGCTAAACTCTCTTAGGTAACTGACTGGCATTCAGAACTACAATTCTGTAAACATCAGGTTTCATAACAAAAGTTAACTTCAGGGCTGTTTCATTCCTATAAAAGCATTATTAGAGACGAAAAGAGACAAAGGTTCAAGGGTAGACAAGAGAAAAATTCTTCCTTCCCTTCTACCCAACTTTTCAAGAGGCTTTGAAAGAATGAAACAGCCCTGCATTTTTTTCAGGAGCTAGATAGGTTTTTTATAAAAAGCGGAAAGGTTTAAATTCACCCCTTAACTTTTTCCCTTTTATTAAAAGACTAAGGATTTAAATACAACAAAGGGCATCTCGCCCTTTTTTTTGTTGCCTTGCGTAAATATACGCAGTATTTTCTAAATATTATTAGTAATTTTCAATTATTGAATGAATTTTGGTTGAGTTTACACGTATTTTTACTGGAAACAAAACTTTTGCTTATTCAACAAAATTCCGACTACTGTTATTTTGTTTATATAAATTAGCTTCACCATTAATTAATTAAAATTAAGTACAATCTCGGTTTGATATTTAGTAACTAATTTTATATTTTATTTCTATGTAGTTACAAAAACAGCTACAGATCATACCAAAGAGCAATAACAAACTAAATACCAATTTTGCCCCTTTAAACTTTGCTCGATTTTCAAGCAACTCTATGAAATTTTTTCTAAAAAAATGTTGTTATCTACCATAGAGTTTGCAAGGACATATAGCGTGATATTGTCTTTGATATCGTGCGCTCGCAGCTGAGTTTAAAAGTGAGTAATTGATTGTTGATTTACTCAATAAACACGGTGCTATGCCTACCACAGTCACCAATGAACTAAAACATGAAATTTGGCAGTTGTTGCGAGAATATCAGCAATCTCGGTCAGAAAATGTTCGCAATAAGCTGGTAAAACTCAATTTTGGACTTGTGAGAAAAGAAGCTCACTACTGGACAAATCAATGTCATGAAACCTACGATGATTTGCTCCAGGTTGGATGTTTGGGTTTAATTAGGGCGATTGAAAAATTTGAAATTTCTAAGGGACATGCCTTTAGTTCCTATGCTCTTCCCTATATTCGGGGTGAAATTCAACACTATCTCCGAGATAAAGGTGTCACCGTGCGAATTCCTCGGAAGTGGTTAGCACTGCAACAGCAAGCAATAGGAGTTTCACGTTCTTGGCGTGAAAAGCATAATCGTCAACCAACAGACTCCGAATTAGCAACAGCACTGGAAATTTCTCCAAATGAATGGCAAGAAATTAAATTAGCATGGGTAAATCGCGCTCCCTTGAGTCTCGATGTGCCAATCCAAGATGGAGAAGAAGGCTCTACCTGTTTGGGAGAATTGGTTCCAGATCCTCACTATCGCAGCTTTCAACTAGCACAAGAAGACCAACTTCGCTTGCAACAAGCATTGGTTCAACTCGAACAACGCACCCGCGATGTATTGGAATGTGTGTTTTTGCAAGATTTGACACAAAAACAAGTTGCAGAACACCTGGGAATCAGTGTCGTAACGGTTTCCCGTAGAGTCAAGAAAGGCCTGGATTTGATGAAACAGCTTATGGGTGTAACAGAAGATTGACGGCCAATAAACCGAATACGCAGTTACGCTGTGCTGTAAGTGCTAAAAATAACCCTTGAAATGTAAAAAATTAGGTTATAAAGGGAACAGACTTTGCCTTTGATACAAATTTCAGGCATGTTGATTTCCACTTTTCAATTTTCTAATGGCTTTTGAGAACAGCTCATGGGCAGAAATTCAAAAATTACAATTGCAGCTATTTTAACCTTAGCGATCGCTGGATGTGCTTCTGAAGATACACAACAAGCCATCAATCCTGCGCCGATTCCTAAAATAGTAGTAAAGTCGCCACCAGCGACTCAATCCTTTAAGAATCCAGTGATACCTGCCAAACAGGTTTCACCAGTTACTCCTGCATCTGCTAACTTGATTCAATCAACTAATGCTACAGAGCGGGCACGGTTTGTTCTGGTATCAAAAGACCGGGCTGACCCGTTTGCACAAATTTTTGGGCAGACAGTTCCGGGAATGCCTAAAACATCGGGAAGACCTGTTCCCGTGTTGCCTAAGTTACCTACTGCATCGCTAGCAGTCCGAAAACTTCCAACAGGCAGCATAGCTTTAAATCAAAAGAAAAATAACATTGCTTCTGTACCAAAAAAAGTCAATCCTACTTTGACTTCAGTCTTGCCTAGGGTTTTGCCTCAAGTTGTCCCCAACCCGACTTTAGTATCTGTATTGCCACCACCAGCACAACCTGAGTTAGCAAGGGCAGTTCTTGTGACTGGTGTAGTTCTAATTAGTAAGGAACCGCAGGCAATTATCAAAGTACCGGATGAGCCGACGAGTCGCTATGTGCAGGCGGGACAGCGATTGGCGAATGGCGTACTGGTTAAACGTATTGAAATGAATCAGGGCTATAACCCTATCGTGATTTTGGAACAATATGGTATTGAAGTTGCCAAAATGGTAGGGGAAGGGGCTGTCAATTCAACGCCGTCAGCTGCATCTGCTACCGGCAATCCTATTTCAGTGACAACACCCTCCTCAAGTCCTTTTAATGTTGGAGCTTCATAGAGATGGAGACTAAGGAAAAAATTGAATTTGCTGGTTTGCCTTTAGCTGTCTATAGAGAGATAGCAGCTCATTTACATCAAGTTGAAGGGGTAGAAGTGGATTTAATTCCCCAATCATCCCAACAGTTTGATTACAATCAAAGTCAAATTGGTGCCTTGTCCATCTCGTGGACAGCAAATTCTGGTTCAGAAAGTCGGCAACGAGTTAACCAAATTTTGGCTTACTATCAAAATCGCTATATGAATCCTATTTGATTTGTGAAAATCGAAGCCTCAGATTCCCGATTTCTTACAAAAGTCGGGAATTTTGTTGTTCATGAATGATTAAGTAAGACTATGGTGTATAACGACTTCATACTAATTCTTTGTGCAACTGCACAAAATCAAAATGCAGGTCAGACTTGGGGCTTAAGTCCCAATTTCTGGATAAACCTCACAGGTAATCAGTATCATTACTTCGGTGATTTTAAATTTTTAATTGGAGCAAAATGACTATGACTGCTGCTGTCTTTCTAGAAAACGTCTACAAGTTTTACAACAATGTACCTGTAGTTAATGACTTATCATTCAAAATTGAAGCGGGGGAAATATTTGCTCTACTCGGCCCCAACGGTGCGGGTAAATCAACCACAATTCGGATGTTGACTACACTAACGAAACCATCGCAAGGACGGATAGAAGTAAGTGGATATGATGTGATGAGCCAAGCCATGCTGGCAAAACAAAGTATTGGCGTAGTCTTGCAGCAAATCAGTGTGGATAACGATTTAAGCGTTTGGGAAAATATGGAACTGCACGGAAGGCTACATCACATTAGCAACCCACAGCGACAAAAGCTCATTAATCGATGGCTAGAGTATGTTGAGCTAGCAGAAAAACGCGATGATTTGGTAAAAACCCTGTCTGGGGGTATGAAACGACGATTGCAGATAGCGAGAGCTTTATTGCATCAACCGCAAATTCTGTTTTTGGATGAACCAACGGTAGGACTAGACCCCCAAACCAGGCGACGCCTCTGGGAAATTATTCGAGATTTGAATAAGCAGGGGATGACGATGCTACTGACGACCCATTATATGGATGAGGTCGAATTTTTGTGCGATGCCTTTGGCTCTACCAAGCCAGGACGCATCGGTATTATGGATAGCGGTAAGCTGATTTCTTTAGGAACTTTACAACAGCTCCGTTCCGTTCACGGTGAAGGTTTGGTGATGAAGCAATTGGGTGTGTCTGAAGTGGGAAGTGATAGCGCCCGTAGCTGGGAATATTTGTTTTTCCCATCTCTAGAAGAAGCGAACATCTACTTGAATGAACAGCCCGATAAAACCGGAATGATGGTGCGTCCCTCCAACCTGGAAGATATTTTTGTGGAATTAACGGGACGCCAGTTAGATTAACCTCATCCTCCTAACTGTCGCAGCATGGCTTCTACTCTGTCCACCCCTTCTGAGTCATTGCGCCGCTTGTACAAGTCACGCGCCTTCTGAAGCAAGCTGTTGGCTTGTTTGGTTTGTCGCCGCTGTTTATACATCGAACCCATTAACTCATAAGTCTGGGCGTTGTTCTTATCCAAGTCGATTGCTTGTTGATATGCCCAGGTAGCAGCAGTATAGTCTCCCATACGCGATTGCGTCACAGCCAATCCTAAATAGGCATTAACGTTGTTACGGTTCAGCTGTATGGCACGACGGTAGCCTTCCTTTGCCCCAGGTGTGTCGCCCAAATTGGCTTTGATGTAACCCACGGCGTAGTAAAAATCACTATTGTTAGGGTTGATGGCGATCGCACGACGATAAGCTGTTAATGCCGCCTGGTAATTTCCCTGTTGAGCATATAAGTAGCCAATACCTGAATGAATTTTAGCATTTTTGGGATCTAGCCTAGCTGCTTGCTGATAAACTGCGATCGCACCACCATAATCGCCAGTATCCACTAACCTCCGTCCTTCTTCTAGTAGTTGCTTTAACTCTGGGTTTTTGCCTTGTGCCACTAATACCTGAGCCTGAACCACTGAAGGTATAGTGAAGGCAAAACATCCTAATAACACCACACTCAACACAAATGATGTTGGCTTGTACACAGTAAATTTCCTGAAATTTTAGAGGACTTTTTTCTTGTACATTAAAACAAAAATATGGACTTTTGAAAACTGTATTTCCTCGCATTGATTAAGATGTTAATAGTTCATCCACTCTTTCCTTTACAATCAGCACTATATTACAGAGTTTTTACTGAATAATGAAGTGTAAGATATCAAGTTCAGATGAAGTGACCCTACATATAAATCAGTAGAATAGAAAAATGACACTTTTTAGAACAGTATTTCTACGTATCATTTAGAAAAATCTAACAGGCATCTAACTTAATCTTAGAGAGGCGATGCGCTAATCTCAGAGGGTTTAACATTCATTACTGTTTGTTATTTAATTTAATAATTTGCTGACTCTGTATCCAATTGCTCTTACATTTATAGTCTTTTATACTACCTTTTATAAATCTGCAATCCAGGCGTTTACATGCTTTTTTGGTCATTACACGGTAAGATCAATTTAACAAGTAAAATGTTCCTTCAAATTCTAGTTTTTAGTCGGCAGGATACTATCAATGAGAGCGAATTTGCGATGTTACTTCGCTCCCGCTGGAAGCGATCGCAATCTAAACTTGTGTGAGAGGACATTTATCAAACTTGTATCAACACAGACTAGTTTTGTATGTGTATTCTGAATAATAAATATTAACCTATATGCTATCTGGGAGGCTAATTTATGATTATAACTACCACTGATGTGATTCAAGGAGCCGTTATTGAGTCATATTTAGGCATTGTGACAGCAGAAGTAGTCTACGGCAGCAATTTCTTGCGGGATTTTTTGGCTGGTATTCGAGATATTATTGGTGGACGCACCGGCAGCTATGAACGTCTATTTGAGCAGGGTCAACGCAAGGCATTAGAAGAATTAGAACAACGAGCACAACGCTTAGGAGCAAATGCTGTGATTGGGATTGAAATTGATACTGGCACAATCAATATTGACCAGTCAGGAGTTCTTTTGTTGATTACTGCCACAGGCACTGCTGTAAAGATGCGTTAATTTTTTATTGGCGGTATATATTACTTTTTTATTCTTTTTTAAGAAGGGTTAAAAAGTTTTATATTGAGTCTAATAGTTTTGAAAACTCAAGCTAGATTATTATAGAAGTTAATAAATGTAATTTAAGTTAAAAAATTCTGTGGAAAATCTCTGCAAAAACATTAAATCATAAACAAATACTGAAGTCGATTAATTTTCTTTCCAATATATTTGTTTTTTATTACTAAAGATAGATTCATTAACTATTTCTATTGATAGATATAAAAACAGGTGATTTTGCTATTTAATTTTAAGCATAAACATGAATATACCTTGAGAAAAACTTTGCTGAAACAGCACTGGAGAACATAAACTATGTCATACGTAAATCGGACAGGTAATGACGTTATTCCTACTGAGCCTGTGGTAGCAGGACGAGTAGCTGAATATCATGATCTTGTTCGCTGGGGACCTATTATTTCTGGTTTGTTGGTTTCTTTAGCCACTCAATTAATTTTAAGCGCTATAATTGGTGCTGTTGCCGCAGGCGCAGTTGAAGGTTCAGGTGCACCGAGAACAATTGCTCCTAATGCTGCGGGTAATGCAGGACTTTGGTCAACTATCGCTTTACTAATTTCTCTATTTACTGGTGGATGGGTTACAGCGCGTGCTTGTGGCCCCATGAACCGCAATACAGCTCTTCTTAATGGCGCAATTCTTTGGGCAACGACTTTGGCAGTTAGCTCGTGGCTATTTGCAAGTGGAGTATCGGGTGCTTTTGGTGTTGCTGCTTCCAACGCCGGGGAAGTAATAAATCAGGTACAACAGCAAGGTACTACCCCCAACATACCCCAAACAAACGTAACTGCTCAACAAGCTCGTGAGATTGCAGCAAATGTGCGTTCGGGATTATGGTGGTTTGTGTTTGGTTCCTTATTGGGTTTAGTAGCCGCAATGATGGGAGCCGTAGCTGGTGCTCGTAGTCCCCGGACTAATTACACTGCTTAAAGAATTGTCGGAAAAATCAAATGTTATTTATTTTAAATTAAAGCACCTCTTTTTAAGGTGCTTTTTGTTGATTATTTAAGACTGGCGTTTGTAGCGTCCAATTAATTCTGCCGTTGCCAAAATATGACTATCAATTGCTGCTAAAAGTTGGTTTTTGCTAGCCCCTGCTGATAAACCCAACTTTTTATCTATAGCATAAAGTTTGAAAAAGTAGCGATGAATGCCACTGGGTGGACATGGCCCACCGTAACCAAACTTGCCAAAATCATTTTTTCCCTGGACTCCGCCATTGGGTAGAGTTTTTACAGTCGCTATATGTTCTGGTAATTGGTGAACTGTCGCTGGAATGTCGTAAACAACCCAATGAACAAATGTCCGTCCGGGTGCGTCAGGGTCATCAACAATTAATACTATGCTTTCTGTTTCTATGGGAACTTCATCCCAGACGATGGGTGGGGAAATATCTTCACCGTCACAGGTGTATTTAGCAGGAATTAAATCATTAGCCTCAAAGGCACTGCTTTCCAATTTCATCATTTTCACCTACCTATTTTTTGGATTGACCACTACTAGTCTGTCAAGTTTAAATTGATGGGTCAGCCAGTTTGTAGTAAGGATTTTAGTCGCTTACTACAAAATATCAAAACTAGCTAGCCAAGTACTACTACGCGGGCTTTAATTCATATATTCATTCTCCATAATGCATGAATTTCTCCTTTTTTATATAGCAAAGGGTAACTTTAGTTGTATATCCAAAGTTAAGCATTAGCCGTTAATATTTCTTTCTAAAGAGCCATGAATAGAGAAGATTTGGTAGCTAAATTTGAAAAGTCAATGAATTGATGAAATCGAAAACTGATATCGGTTTGGACTTGCTGAAAAAGCCAAAAACTCTAGTTAGTTACAAGGAGTACTGTCATGGCAGACACAAGCAAACGTGGTTTTGCTTCTATGGATGATGACAAGCAGCGCGAAATAGCAAGCAAGGGCGGACAAGCAGCCCATGAGAAGGGTACTGCCCACGAGTTTACATCGGAAGAAGCTCGTGAGGCTGGCCACAAAGGTGGTGAAACTGTGAGTCAGGATAGAGAACACATGGCTGAAATCGGTCGTGAGGGTGGCAAGAGTTCCCACAGTGGCGGTCGGAAACAAGATAGCGATGATGCCGACAGCGAAGAAAAGGGTACCCAAGGAGGCACACCAGAACAACATTCTAAGACTGGGCGGCAGAGTCACAAAAATAAATAAATAGACTCATCGTCTGGCATTTAAAAGGTTCTCGCTTTAATATTGGGGTTTAGGCAAAATTGCCAACCAAAATTGCCAACATATTTTATCTGTTAATATCCCGCTTCTAAACAACAGAAATGTTTTTTAGAAGCGGGATATTTTACATGGCTATTTTTTTTAATTCAATGCAATGCAAACTTTACTACCACAAATTACCATTTCAGATATGAACCTTCAATTCCCTCTTCACGCCGGATTTTACCATCTTTTTCAAACCAAGCAATTACTTGTTGTGCTGTCAAATCTTCAATAGCAACATCATACTCTTGGGCGATATGCTTCAAAAGCTTAAGTGATGAAATTGTTAATCTTGTTAAAAACTTTTCTGGAGAAGACAACAAAGCGGCGTCTACTTTTGATGACTCTTCCAGGGTTAAAAATTGTGCTGATGGTTGTTGTGGTGGTAAGTCCATAAACGCTATCTAAAATTGATTTGGGCATTGGGCATTAGTTATTAAAAAAGGGATAAATGACTAATGACGAGCTTGTACTAAATAGCCACAACGATGTTGACCATCAATAATCCAGTGGGTGCGTTCTACGGTACAATCTGGTAATACGGCTGCAAACATTTCTAATTCGTGACCACAGATGCTGGGGAAAGACTCGGCAACGTTAGAAATGGCACAGTTATGCTCCATTAAGATGAAGCGATCGCACTCAAAGGAGTCATTCACATCAACAGGGTGACACTCCGCCATGAAGCCTTCAGCTTTTCTCAATTCTACTAAGTTGGCTACACGTTCTCGCAGTGAACCTTTACCTACGCGATCGCGATATTCTTGGGCTTTGCGCTGCCACTGTTTCTCTAAAATCGATTTAAATTGATCGTGTCCTACCGTCTCGGCTAAGGTATCTAGCAACGAAACCGCAAAATTTCCGTGGCCATCACCAAAGCGATCGCTCATTGTTCGGTGCAAGCGATCGCGTCCCTGACGACTCAGTTGATAAAGGTGCTGCGGCCGCCCCATCCCCGCTACTTGCACTGATGTAGAATACAAAACTAGCTCCTCCGTCTCCAAATCTTTGAGATGGCGACGAATCGCTTGGGGGGTAACATCTAAAACTTCAGCTAGCTCTAAAGCCGTTGCTTTTTCGTGTTTATGCAGATACTCAAGGATATCTTGCTTGGTTGAGGACTGGTGGGTAGTCGCCATCTTCATTTGGTGCGAGACGTTCAGCGAACGTCCCAAAAATTAATTTCTTTGAAAATTTGACTTTGACAACATTGTTGTTGTTAATTTAGCGTAAAATGAAGATACATTAAACAACAAAGCTGTTGTTTTACTCTCCACCACTATTCTAGCAGCCGTATAACCATTCCGTAACTGGAGATGAGAATCGGTTAGCCACTGCCCGCCTCCTATCCTAAAAGAGTTCCGAACACGAGAGATTATTACTGATGAGTGCCACTGTCAAAACCTTAGTCAACCAACCCTACAAGTACGGCTTTGTCACCGATATTGAAGCCGACACTATTCCGCGTGGACTAGACGAGGACGTTGTTCGCTTGATCTCCTCTAAAAAGAACGAGCCGCAGTTTATGCTGGACTTTCGCCTCAGAGCTTATCGCCAGTGGCAAAAAATGACGGAACCAACTTGGCCGAATGTCAAGTATCCGCCAATTAATTATCAGGATATCATTTACTACTCAGCGCCAAAACGCAAAAAAGAAAAACTAAATAGCTTGGATGAAGTTGATCCAACCCTTTTAGAAACCTTCGAGAAATTAGGCATTTCCCTATCTGAACAGAAGCGACTGGCAAACGTCGCTGTCGATGCGATTTTCGATAGCGTCTCTGTCGCTACTACATTTAAAGAAAAGCTAGCGGAAGATGGGGTTATTTTCTGCTCAATTTCCGAAGCGTTACAAGAACACCCAGAACTGATCAAAAAATATCTGGGTAGCGTCGTTCCCATAGCTGATAATTATTTTGCCGCCTTAAACGCCGCCGTATTTAGCGATGGTTCCTTTGTCTACATTCCTAAAGGCGTGAAATGCCCAATGGAATTGTCTACCTACTTCCGCATCAACTCTGGTGACACGGGACAATTTGAGCGGACTTTGATTGTCGCCGAAGAAGGTAGTTATGTTTCTTACCTCGAAGGTTGCACCGCACCGATGTATGACAGCAACCAGCTGCACGCCGCTGTTGTGGAACTTGTCGCCCTCGACAACGCCGAAATTAAATACTCCACCGTCCAAAATTGGTACGCTGGAGATGCCAACGGTAAAGGCGGTATTTACAACTTTGTCACCAAGCGCGGTTTGTGTCAGGGCGTAAATTCTAAGATTTCCTGGACTCAAGTAGAAACAGGTTCGGCAATTACTTGGAAATATCCCAGCTGTGTTTTGGTGGGTGATAACTCTGTGGGTGAGTTTTACTCGGTGGCGCTGACAAATAATATGCAGCAAGCCGATACGGGTACAAAGATGATTCACGTAGGTAAGAATACCCGCAGCACAATTATTTCTAAAGGAATCTCCGCAGGTAATTCTAGTAACAGCTATCGGGGTTTAGTGAAAGTTAACCCGACGGCTAAAGGAGCGAGAAATTATTCCCAGTGCGACTCGATGCTGATTGGGGATAATGCTCATGCCAACACTTTCCCTTATATCCAGGTGCAAAATAATACTGCGAAGGTGGAGCATGAAGCTTCTACTTCTAAGATTGGGGAAGATCAGTTATTTTACTTTGCTCAACGGGGTATTTCAGCAGAAGATGCCATTTCGATGATGGTTAGCGGCTTCTGTAAGGATGTTTTCAATCAGCTACCGATGGAGTTTGCTGTGGAAGCTGATAAGTTGTTGAGTTTGAAGTTGGAAGGCAGTGTTGGATAAGTGGAAGGAAGGATAAACACAGTGACATCGGTGTTCTGTGTTTATCTTTTGGAAGAATGACGAACCGCCAAGACGCCAAGAGCGCAGAGAAAGAGAAGGAGAGAAGATGATTATTGAAAATAGTGAAATTGTGCTGTCAGTACGGAATCTGACGGCTAATGTTGATGGAACACCGATTCTTAAAGGTGTGAATCTTGATGTGCGATCGGGTGAAATCCATGCGATTATGGGGCCGAATGGTTCTGGTAAGAGTACCTTTTCTAAGGTGCTGGCTGGACATCCGGCGTATGAGGTAACTGGCGGTGAAGTGATTTTCCAGGGGCAAAATCTTTTGGAGTTGGAGCCGGAGGAACGCGCAAGAAGTGGTGTGTTTTTGGCGTTTCAGTATCCGTTAGAAATTCCGGGTGTGAGCAATTTGGATTTCTTGCGAGTGGCGTACAATTCCCGTCGCAAGGCGCAAGGTTTAGAGGAAATAGACGCCTTTGATTTTGACGATTTGATTGAGGAAAAGCTGGATGTGGTGAAGATGAATCCCAGTTTTCTCAGTCGGAGTTTGAATGAAGGGTTTTCTGGTGGTGAAAAGAAGCGGAATGAAATTCTGCAAATGGCGCTGCTAGAACCAAAGTTGGGAATTTTGGATGAAACAGATTCAGGTTTGGATATTGACGCACTGCGAATTGTGGCGAATGGGGTAAATCAACTGGCAAGTCCAGAAAATTCTACAATTTTGATTACTCACTATCAACGATTACTCGATTATATTGTGCCTGATTTTGTGCATGTGATGGCACACGGGCAGATTATTACGAGTGGTGGTAAAGAACTGGCGCTGGAATTAGAGTCTCGCGGTTATGACTGGGTGCTAGAAGAGTTTGCAGCTGCTGGGGTAGGTGTGTAATGAGTATTCAAGTATCTCCCAGTCCAATACCTAATTCAAATACAGTCCGTTTGATATCGATGTTAGATAGAGATGATTATCTGACGGGATTGTTAAATCAAGTAACGGCAACAAAAACAGAAGGGTGGTTACAGGAATTACGCCAAAGTGCTGCTAATTGGGTACGCCACTCGACTATCCCGACTACCCGCGAGGAAGAATGGCGATTTACTGATTTGTCGTCTCTGCGAAAGGTGCAATTTAACATAGAGACGGTAAATCATGTGTCTTTGCAATTTGATATTTTACCAGAGGCGGCTAATAGTCGTTTGGTATTTGTTAATGGCGTTTTTGCACCGGAGTTATCCGCAGTTTCAGATTTGCCATCTGGAATTGTGGTAAATAATTTGGCTGGTTTGTCTGTGGTTGAGCAGCAAGCTGTACAGCAGTATTTAGCTCAAGCTGAGGGAGCGCAAGAAGTTTTTACTGCTCTCAATACGGCTGGGATAACTGATGCAGCTGTGGTGTGGGTGAAGAAGAATGTGGTAGTTGAAGCGCCAATTCATTTGGTGTTTATTTCGTTTGCGGGGGAGACGGCGACAATTTCGCAGCCGCGTTGTTTAGTGGTGGCTGAAAGTGGTTCGCAGGTGACGTTAGTTGAAGAGTATGCGAACCGTAGAAGCGCAGAGGAAGGAGTTTACCTTACCAATGCGGTTACGGAAATTTGGGTTGGTGACAATGCCCAAGTTAGTCACACTAGAGTTGAGTGGGAAGGTGCAGAGGCTTTTCATATTGGGAAAACTGCGATCGCACAGGCTCGTGATAGTCGATATACTTGTCATGCCATAACTTTAGGTGCAAAGTTGTCGCGGCACAATTTGGAAATTTTGCAAACTGGCGAGCAAACCCAAACTACTCTCAATGGTTTGACGATAATTTCTGGTAAACAGTTGGCTGATACTCACAGTGCGATCGCACTCAACTATCCTCACGGTACAAGCGAGCAATTGCATAAATGTATTGTAGGCGATCGCGCTCATGCGGTATTCAATGGTAAAGTTTTTGTACCCAAACCAGCGCAGTTAACAAATGCATCCCAGTTGAACCGCAATTTGCTGTTATCCTCTAAAGCCAGAGTTGATACCAAACCCCAATTGGAAATTACGGCGGATAATGTCAAATGCGCTCACGGTGCTACTGTTAGCCAATTAGAAGATGACGAAATATTTTATCTGCAAAGTCGGGGAATTGATGAAAACGATGCTCGGAAGTTGTTAATTAACGCCTTCGCTGCTGAAGTTATCAACAAAATACCAGTTCCCTCTCTGCGAGAAATCCTTTTAAACACAGTGAATAATCTCAAGTCCCTGACTAATGAGTAATAACGTAATCTACCAATGACTTTTACTCCTACCAAAACCCTTGCTGATAAAGTTCGCGCTGACTTCCCGATATTGCATCAGGAAGTTAACGAGAAACCCTTGGTTTATCTCGATAATGCTGCGACATCGCAAAAGCCTTTATTCGTATTAAATACCCTGCGGGATTATTACGAGCAATATAATGCTAACGTGCATCGAGGTGCCCATACCCTGAGTGCTAAAGCTACTGATGCTTATGAAGGTGCTAGAGATAAAGTTGCCAAATTCATCAATGCTGCATCGCGTCAGGAAATTGTCTACACCCGCAACGCAAGTGAGGCGATTAACCTAGTAGCCTACAGTTGGGGAATGAACAATTTGCAGCCGGGAGATGAAATTATTCTCTCGGTGATGGAACACCACAGTAATATTGTGCCTTGGCAATTGGTAGCACAAAAAACGGGTGCAGTGCTGAAATTTGTAGAATTAACACCAGAAGAAACTTTTGATTTAGAACAGTTTAAAAAGCTGATTTCTGACAAAACAAAGTTGGTGTCAGTGGTGCATATTTCTAATACGTTGGGTTGCATTAACCCAGTGGCAGAAATTGGTGCGATCACTCACAAATATGGTGCTAAATTCTTAGTTGATGCTTGCCAAAGTGTTCCTCACTATCCCATTGATGTGCAGCAGATAGATTGTGACTGGTTGGTAGCATCTGGTCATAAAATGTGTGCGCCGACTGGGATAGGATTTCTGTATGGCAAGTTAGAATTATTAGAATCAATGCCACCATTTTTTGGTGGTGGTGAGATGATTGCAGAGGTGTATTTAGACCATTCCACATACGCAGAATTACCGCATAAATTTGAAGCTGGTACACCTGCAATTGGAGAAGCGATCGCACTTGGTGCTGCGATCGATTATCTTAGCAGTATCGGCATGGATAAAATCCACGCCTACGAAGCAGAATTAACAGCTTATTTGTTCCAACAATTAGAGCAAATTCCCCAAATTAGAATTTACGGTCCCAAACCAAATGCTAAAGGTGAAGGGAGAGCCGCTCTTGCGTCATTCACAGCCGGGGAAGTCCATGCCAACGACTTATCTACATTATTAGATCAAGAAGGCGTTGCTATCCGTTCTGGACACCACTGCACACAACCATTACACCGTTACTTAGGTCTTGCTGCAACCGCACGAGCAAGTCTCTCTTTCTACAACACCCGTGAGGAAATTGATATTTTTATCAAAGCACTGAAAGAAACTCTCGACTTTTTTGCAGGTTTCCTTGCTTAAAGTTACAAAATATTCAGATACTAATTGTGCCAAATATCAGCAACATATCTTGCTAATAGTTGGCACAATTTAATTATCTGGAGTTTAATGAACGCGAGGGCGATAACATTCAGAAAATTTGTAGTATTTTCACTACTGGTACTAACTGGAAGTTTCTCAAGCTCATTAGGCAAGTGCTTGAAATTGATTTGGGCGAGTATTATATTAATGACATAGGTAAAATCATCGAGATTTTATCTAACATCCTGATGGAAAAAGGATTGTAATATGCTTGTTAAGTCAAACCTTGCAGAACAAAGAACAGTCTTAGACAACGTTAGCTGGGAAACTTTTGAAGCCTTACTGAGAGATACAGGTGAGGATAGAGGCTCTAGGTTTGCTTACGACTGCGGTGTTTTAGAAATCATGACTCCACTTTTTGAACACGAAAATCCTAAAATTCAGTTTGACCGATTGATATTCGCCTTAGCAGTGGAATTAAAAACTAAAATTAGAAGTGCTGGTTCTACAACATTAAAACGTAAACCAATAGCAAAGGGAATAGAACCCGATAGTTGCTATTATATTCAAAATGAGCCACTAATTAGAGGTAAACAAGAATTAGATTTAACAACAGATCCAGCACCAGATTTAGCAGTTGAAATTGATATTACTAGCAGCTCTGTTAATAAATTTAATATTTATGCAGCTTTAGGTGTCGGAGAATTGTGGAGATATAACGGTGAAATTTTGAAATTTTATCAACTAGTAGCAAGCGAATATATTGAAATTAAGTCTAGTATCGCTTTTCCTCTAATTTATGTTAGTGAAATGAATAGATTTATCCAGCAAAGTAAAACTATGGATGAAATTGATTTGGTTCAATCCTTCCGTGCTTGGGTGCAGGGGAAGATAGGGTAAAGTGTACCTAATTAAATAACTTTAAAAATATAGTGTTTTTTAGAACATTATAATTTAGATAGATAATGCGTGTATTTTAAGAAAAATTAAGTGCCATTGGTAAAAGTAATTGCTAAGATCCTACTTCTCAAATATAAGATTAACGAAGCACGCTTGTATTCGCCAAACACAACCTAAATCCAACTGTAATCGCCCCATATTTACGCTCAACTCAAAGAATCTGGATCTATCCCCAACCTTAGCAATTCTTGTGCCAACCTTTGAGCGCGTTCTTCAGCAGTGGTAGCGCGTTGTTCGGCAGCGATCGCACGTTCTTCTGGTGTTAAATATCTGACTCCTTGTTTGTCATACCAATATAACCAATCCCGCGTAATTCCCTGATAGGTTCCCCGTTCATAACCAATTGCTAAACCTATCTCTGATAACCAAACTAAATTTCCTGGTTGCAATACATATTCACCATTTACAAAGCGATAAACTTCTAAAGGTGGTTTTCTCCGGCGTTGAGGATTGTAGACAACATAATACAAAATCTCCATCTCAGCATAAAGTTTCTTTTTGCTGGTGTATTCTCCACGCCGTCTGTGAGAAACAACTTCTAATGCCATAATCGGCATCACCTTTTCTTCCCACAATACATAACTTAAACGCAAGTTCTCATCAAAAACTCGCTCGACTCCTAAACTTAAAAACCCATCAGGCACAATCGGCGGTAATTCTGGATCGTAATATATCCCCATATCAACGCCAAAAAACCAATCCATTCGGTTTGCCCACAGCCAAGCTAAGATGGCTTCCAGCAATCCAGGAATCAAATGTTGTAGTTGATTATCCACAGGTTCATCGTCAGAATCGGGCAGATCCTCGGCGGAGGGTAAGCAGTGCAATGGGTTGTAATTTAACATGGTGGCTGCAAACGCAAACTTATAATATTGATGATATCTATCCACCTCTGACTTTTTCTTGCGATAATTCCCAAGGGGGACGCGCTCTCCATTGGCTACTAAAAGAGGGATAGATGACACTCAAGCGATTAGTTTTAATTTTTATACTGACGCCGATAGCAGTTCTGTTGGCAGTTTCGGCTTTATTCAGTAGTTGGCAAGAACCTCAGTTCCAAAGTCGCCTAGAACTATACCAAACTAATATTGCTCTACAAGCCCAAGCTTGGCAATCGGAAGATAGCAGCGATCGCAATCTCCAGGCGGTTCAGGAAGCAATACTTGGTGAGCAACCCCTGGAAAGCGCCACGAAGCAGTATCAAGAGGCGCGTCAATCAGTTGCAGCTAATTTAGACAAAGTTAACAACAAACTTGCACAATTACGTTCTCAACCTGAAATAACTCCCATACCTCCGAAACCTTTACCGGATGTTCCCCCCACTACTAAAACTTCTAAACAGGGACAGCAACAGTTACAGCAGTCTCTCAAGCAATTACAAAAATTACTGGCTGAATTAGACTTGCGGCTGGGAATTTTACAAGCACAGCAAGGACAGACGGATACGGCTCTCAAAACTTGGAGCGAATTACAACAACGCTCAGATATTAATCCAGAGTTTGGAGAAACCGCAGCTGTATTGAGTGGACTGTGGAGCAATCCTCCTCGTCTGCTCCAAAATTCTCAAGAACGAATTCAAAAGAATTTAGAAGGTTGGTTTCGCTCTACTGCTTTGGTTCAGCTATACCAACTCCAGCAACGACAAGATGCTTTATCAGCAGTTAAAGCTGCACAACAAGAATCTGCTGCTCAAGCAGTGTTGAAATTAGCGGTTATTGGCACTATTCCTACATTGGCAGCTTTAAGTGGTCTAATATTGCTGATTTTCTTATTTGCTCAACGCTTGTTGAAAGGAAAAGCCTCGTTACTAGCTCAAAATGCTGATATCCCTTGGTCAACACCTTGGGATGGTGAAACGATTTTGCAGGTTTTTGTCGTTGGCTTTTTCTTCATGGGGCAAATTTTTGTCCCTTTAGCCCTATCCTTACTCCCTATCCCGCGTCCCGTCTCTGATGTGCGACTTCAGGCTTTTTCTGTTTTAGTTAGTTACTTATTGGTAGCATCGGGTGCGCTGTTAGTGTTGTATTTTTCTCTTAAGCGCTTTTTCCCACTACCGGAATTTTGGTTTCGCTTCCGTTTTCAAGATAAGTGGTTTTTATGGGGACTGGGAGGCTATTGTGCGGCTTTACCCATAGTTGTGGTGGTATCTTTAATTAATCAACAGCTATGGCAAGGACAGGGTGGTAGTAACCCCCTGTTGCAACTAGCCCTGGAAAGTCAAGATGGTATAGCACTTGGAATATTTTTCTCTACAGCAGCGATCGCAGCTCCATTTTTTGAAGAAATTCTGTTTCGCGGCTTTTTGTTACCCTCTCTAACTCGTTACTTACCCGTGTGGGGATCGATTCTGATCAGTAGTTTGTTGTTTGCGATCGCTCACCTCAGCTTGTCAGAAATTCTTCCCCTCACCGCATTGGGGATCGTTTTAGGGGTAGTTTACACGCGATCGCGAAACCTCCTCGCTCCTATGCTTCTCCATAGCCTCTGGAATAGTGGTACACTATTAAGCTTATTTGTTTTAGGTAGCAATTAGCACAAATATATTACTGTTGCTTAAAATGAAAATATTTGCTTTTATCTCCATAAGTAGGGACAATTTACGAATTACGAATTACGAATTACGAATTACGAATTATTTTAATTGTCCTCCCGAACCATTTTAGCTGTCATGAATTGGATTACAATTCCGTTTTGCGCTCATGGAAGATGCCTCTTGCACTTCTAGATTCCCATTAGCCACACAGTTGGTCTCGTCATTGGTGCGATGGCGTTTCACGCCCACTAAAAGCGATATCTACGACGGGCTACGCCTACGCAAAAAATCCGGAAATAATACTGATGAACTTGTAAAAAGTGGTGTAGCAGTTTTTGCCGATTATTGAGGCTAATTTTTCTCAAGTTAAATAAATGTCTTACCTGAAAATCTGCAAAACTGCCGTACCAAGGTTTGCGATCATCAAATCCACCAAAAGTTATCAAGGAGCGCCAGATTTTCAGGCTATTCCGCAAGAAACTTTAGCGTTCCCTCTGGTATAGAAGCACGCTGATTTTGATTATTTGTCTTGGGATTTACTTGTACCGAAAAAATTAAAAATCTATTTATTAAGCAAATACATTTACTCGCTTTCATTACAATAAAGACTTTATTTTTATATCTCACTTATTAAGGAGCAGTACTCATATGGCAAATCTCAACCCTAGTCACCCTACCAAACAACTTCTAGCTGGTTACTGTGGCATTATCCTTGGAGCATTTGGGGTTCATAAGTTTATTCTAGGATACGCTCCAGAAGGCTTTATCATGTTGCTGATTTCTGTAGTCGTGGGTTCTTTCACCTACGGCGTTGCCTTGTTAATTATGCTACTTGTAGGTTTAATTGAAGGCATGATCTATTTGAATAAGTCTCCTGAAGAATTTGTAAATACCTACTTTGTGAATAAGCAGGGCTGGTTTTAAAAACTTATATTTCACACTTGGGTTCCTCTGTGAAGTTATATATCTTGCGTATACCTTAAAGAATGTGTCATTAATTACTTTTGTAAATCTATGTACATAATACTTAATTGCTTATTTATTTGCTGAATTAGCTAAAATTTGACAATTTATTACTATCAGAGATATGAGGAACCCATGTTTAAAAACATGGGATTGTAGCAAGATACAAAACGCGGAGGCGGAGACACTCCGCGCTTTGTATCTTGCCGCACTTTCCACTCGATCCAATTCTTTTTTTGACTGCACAATAACCCAGAACTAAATTTTTCTTCCTTCTTCCTTCTGCCTTTCTTTGTAACAATTAATTAAAGGTGTTGTGTATTTTTTAAAGTATATAAAAATTCTGAATCCTACTACTATGCTAACCATCAAACGTAAACAGCTGATCTGGATATTCTTCTTGCTGTTGGGCTTTGGCTATTTCAGTGCCATGTCTAATTTGGAAATTCACAATTTTTGGAAAAGCCTGATTGTCCTTATGCCAATACAGGTGCTAGCTGTTATCTATGTGACTTATCTACGCTGGAGCCGTCATTAACCGTCAGCGAGATCCGATAAATTAAGAAATTTAATAGGGTTGACATACAGTCGTAGTTCCATATTTCGCCTACGCTCAAATTAGAGACGCTTTTAGTCAGGCGTTGAATTTCTGTAGCGAATCTAAACACTTGCCATGCAACTCGTCCCAAAAACTAAGCTAGCCCCAGAACTTGACCCAATCCTAGAGAAAATTATTCTCGATGTTGGGGGTATGAAGTGTGCTGGGTGTGTGAACGCAGTAGAGCGACAGCTAACCCAACATCCAGGAGTCAAAAGTGCCTGTGTGAACTTGGCCACAGAGGTAGCTGTTGTAGAGTCAGAAACTGGTGCGGTAGATGCAGATGAACTAGCACAGCGATTAACAGCCGTTGGATTCCCGACTCAACCCCGAAAAGCTAGTGGTACAGTAGCTGGCGAGATATCTACTTTACTAGACCCAGCAGAACGACAACGCCGAGAAATGCGCTCTTCTGTATGGCAGTTGGCGATCGCTGCGGTGTTGCTGGTATTGTCGGGAAGTGGGCATTTTGGTAATCTTGGTAGCTCAGTGCTACCAATACTGAATAACATCTGGTTTCACTGTGGACTGGCGACAGTGGCATTATTAATTCCCGGTCGCCCGATTTTAGTAGATGGCTGGCTAGGCTGGCGGCGAAATGCGCCTAACATGAACACCCTGGTGGGATTGGGAACGTTGACAGCATACATTGCCAGTTTAGTAGCGCTGCTCTTTCCCCAAATGGGTTGGGAATGCTTCTTTGACGAACCAGTAATGATGCTGGGCTTTATTCTCTTAGGAAGGACATTAGAGAAACAAGCTAGAGGTCGCGCCGCTGCTGCATTTAGGAAATTGCTAGCACTTCAGCCACAGGTAGCGCGATTGATTGCTAACCCAGAGAAAGGAGGAATAGGATCTTCTAGCGTAGAGATTCCTGCTGAACAGGTGCGTGTTGGTGAATGGTTACAAGTGCTGCCAGGTGATAAAATCCCCGTTGATGGTCAAGTGGTGGTTGGACAAACAACGGTAGATGAATCCATGTTGACTGGGGAAGCCGTGCCAGTGATCAAGCAACCAGGCGATCCGGTGACAGGAGGGACGCTAAACCAGTCAGGAGCGATCGCTATTCAGGCAACCCGGACTGGAAGTGATACAACTCTAGCTCAAATCGTTGCTTTAGTAGAAGCCGCCCAAACTCGGAGAGCACCAGTACAGAAATTAGCAGATACAGTAGCTGGTTACTTTACCTACGGTGTGCTCACAGCATCAGTATTAACATTTATCTTTTGGTACTTTTTCGGTACTCACATCTGGACTGATGTCACCATGTCTGGTGGCATGGAAATGATGAGCCACGCTACACATGAAGCCCACCACTCCCTACTCCCTAGTACAGACGCGATGAATCGCGTCTCTCCCCATTCCCCTTTATTAATTAGTTTAAAACTAGCGATCGCAGTTATGGTAGTCGCCTGTCCCTGTGCTTTAGGACTTGCCACACCAACGGCCATTCTTGTTGGGACTGCTATGGGCGCAGAACGGGGTCTGTTAATCAAAGGCGGCGACGTTTTAGAAAGAGTACACCAATTAGACACTGTAGTTTTTGATAAAACTGGCACTCTGACTACGGGTAATCCCATCGTCACAGATTGTCTGTTAATTTCGGAAATGGACATTGGGAATCCCTACACCCTCATCCAACTAGCAGCAGCCGTAGAAAGCGGTACTCATCACCCCCTAGCAAAAGCGATTCAGCAAGAAGCACAGGGGCAACAGTTATCTATTCCAGAGGCTGTGGACTTTCACACGGAACCAGGACTAGGGGTATCTGCTGTGGTAGAGGGCAAAGTTGTACTGTTGGGTAACTGGGACTGGTTGAGTTGGCACGGTATTGCGATTAACGAAACTGCACAACAGGTAGCACAGGATTTGGCAACAGATGGTAAAACAGTCGTTTGCGTAGCAGTTGGGGGGACTTTCGCCGGGTTAATTGCAGTTTCTGATACCCTGAGACCAGATGCCCAATCCACCGTAGACAAATTGCGTCAGATGGGCTTACGGGTAATGCTGCTCAGTGGCGATCGCAAAGAAGCAGCTAGCGCCATAGCCAAACAACTAGGATTAGACAGTGCTGATGTCATAGCGGGTGTTCCCCCAGCTAAAAAAGCGGCTGCAATACAGTCTCTCCAGTTAGAAGGGACAAGGAGACAAGGGGGACAAGGAGACAAGGGGACAAAGAAAACTTCTAACTCCTCACTCTTGACTCAGCACTCAGTAATTGCAATGGTAGGAGATGGAATCAACGATGCTCCAGCTTTATCCCAAGCAGATGTAGGAATTGCTTTACACTCCGGGACAGATGTGGCAATGGAAACTGCTGAAATTGTCCTAATGCGCGATCGCTTAAACGATGTCGTTGAATCTATTCAGCTTAGTCGCGCCACTTTCAACAAAATCCGCCAAAATTTATTTTGGGCTTTTGCATATAATACAGTTGGAATTCCTTTAGCCGCAGGTGTTTTGTTCCCTAGTCTAGGTTTTGTCCTTAACCCATCTGGTGCTGCTGCATTAATGGCTTTTAGCTCTGTTAGCGTTGTCACAAACTCAATATTATTACGGCGATTAGCTCATCACCCGTAAAATACTCTTTTTCACGTAAAATTTCCAAGCACAAATCTTGGTTGTTCCCATATAAAGGTTTTACACAGTCCACAAAGCCTCTTGAGATACTTACCAAAGCTATCATAGCTACTGGAGTAGAACGAACAAGTTCTACTCTTTCAAGGTATTATGCAATTTTAAAGCTTATTTAGATCAGCACCACAGACTTATGGTGCGCGAAAATGGCAAGATACGATACTAAACAAATCTTGATTAATCACAGTTCCAGCGATTTGTCAATGGCAGCAGAAACTAATGAAAACCATCTACTGATTATTGAAGACGATCAAGGTCGCAAAGAATTTTCTCTGGAGCACCCCGTCTACTCTATCGGTAGAGACCGCGAGTGTAATATCCGTTTGATGTCGCAGTTTGTCTCCCGCCGCCATGCCACATTAGTGAGATTGCCACGAGAGCATAATAGTCATAGCTACTATTATCGGATTGTAGATGGCGATGCCAAAGGGAAGCCTAGTTCCAACGGTTTGATGATTAATGGACGCAAAATACCAAATCACGATCTAAAAAATGAAGACGAGATCGTTTTTGGCCCTCAAGTGCGTGCCATTTATTACCTTTTAAGAAATACTCAGCGTTTGGGACAAACGGATTCGAGTGAGTACGATATTACACTAATAAACCCCGGTATGGCCGAGGATTTAGAGGATGTGGGAGAGTGAATTATAACTACCAATAACAGTCTAAGCTCCCACGGATTGAAACCGTGGGAGTATCAATTAAATCACCAAAGCTATCCCGCAAGACTTTCAATCAAATGCCAATGGCGGCTACTTTCAATAGCCTGCTTGATGAATTCAAACATTTGTCGGCAGTAATTATCTAGTTGGAGTGGTAGTTCTTCATTTTTAATCACAATACTCATTCGGGTTTCTGTTTCAGTAGATTTTGATTTATCAAACAGTACTTCTACTGTGATCAATTTGGGAAAAGGAACATTGCCGGGAATCTCACGAGCGATAATATAATCGCCCGTGTGGTATTGAATATCCAACTGACAGTCTTGTAGAAGTTCTACAAGTAACGGCTGGAGATGGTCACTAGGAACAGAAACAATAAATGAACAGGTATAGCGAGCCATAATAGCCCCACGCCTTGCAACACTCCGTCCATCCTATAATACCGAAGCATCTAAACGGAAAGTGATTAAATTTTGAGATCAGGCATTATCAAGATATACAGTCATGAAAGTTTGATCAAAAACTTTACAATAAAGGTTTGGCTGAGGTAGAAAATGAAAGTCGCAATTACTGGAGCAACAGGATTTGTCGGTAGTCATTTGGTACAACAACTCCACGGGGAAGGTCATAGAATAGTAGTATTAACTCGGAATACCGCCTTTGCTCAAAAGGTTTTTCCATCTGAGGCTTTCCCCAATCTAGAAATTCTTGCTTATACACCAGATGCATCTGGTTCTTGGCAAAGTGTCATCGCTAGTTGTGATGGCGTAGTTAATTTGGCAGGAGAACCCATTGGCGAAGGACGCTGGACACCAGAACGCAAACAAGAAATCCTCAATAGCCGGAAGCTAGGTACACAAAAAATAGTTGAAGCAATAGCCAATGCTAACCCCAAACCATCTGTGTTAATTAACGCTTCGGCTATCGGCTACTACGGCACTAGTGAAACGGCAACCTTTGATGAAACAAGTCTATCTGGTAACGATTTTCTCGCCCAAGTCTGCCAAGCCTGGGAAGCAGAGGCGAGAAAGGTAAAAGATGCTGGTGTAAGGCTGGTAATTCTGCGTTTTGGGATTGTTCTGGGCAATGGCGGTGCTTTGGGTAAAATGATTCCGCCTTTCAAACTCTTTGCTGGTGGCCCAATTGGCAGTGGCCGCCAATGGTTCTCATGGATTCATATAGACGATTTAGTTAACCTGATTCTGCAAGCTTTAACTAAACCGGAAATAGAAGGTGTATATAATGCCACTGCCCCTAACCCAGTCAGGATGGCAGATTTAAGCCAAACTTTGGGACAAGTGATGAATCGCCCTTCTTGGTTGCCTGTTCCTGCTTTTGCGATCGAAGCTCTTTTAGGAGACGGGGCTATAGTCGTTTTAGAAGGTCAGCAAGTCTTTCCCAAGCGCACCGCGGAAACAGGCTTTGAGTACAAATATCCTAATTTGCAATCAGCACTAACACAAATTCTTACATAGGTCAAAAGTCAACATTTCAAAGAGACTAAGGAGCAGAGAGCCGGGAAGAAGAATTTTCCCCTCTTCCCCCTGCACTCTGCCCCTCTGAGTCTTGTGCCCAATGCCCAATCCCTTAACTATTGACTAGATAGAAATTTTCTTGAAACCCAACTGATAATACCGCTGAGAATCGCACCGCCCATGAGGATGCCAATCGCTGGATTAAACACGGGTTGCCAGAGTTGATGCCACAAATCCAAACCCAGATTTACTCCTACAGAATCACCGATCGCAGCGATCGCTAACCAGACAAAGCCAAACAAAACTAAAAAAACATCTGCGACTAAAATCGTGTTTAGCCAATTTAACAATTTATCTTTCATTTATCCTTTGATCTAATTGCCCAAAATTTTACGACTGGTAACTAAGTGATGGGTAAGTTAGAAGTGAGGATTTGCCAACTTGAATTTTACTCCTAACTCCTCACTCCCAATTCCTAACTTCTCACTCCTCCAACAGCCAATTTTTGACTTTGATCAAACTCTGCCAATCTGGTTTTCTACTTAAACCGTCTTCAATACTGCTTTTTATTTCATCGCGCCATTCTGGGTTGACATAAACTAACTGTTGTGCTATATCAATATGTTCTCGTAAACCTTTTTGACCTGTTTCCAGCATTGCTAAGGCGAGATTGACTCTAGCCTGTGGGTCTTGTGGATTTAACTTGACTGCCTTCTGTGCAGCTTTGTAAGCCAAGTTGGGTTTGTTATCGAGTAGATACAACCACGCCAAACAGATCCAAGCAGCACTCGTTTTAGGAGCGCGATCGCACACTTCTTTAAACACAGGGATTAAAGAATCTACTGCTTCTCCTGCTTTATAGCGTTCCAGACCTGTATCAAACAGGGATTCAACTGTTTGAGTCATAGTAAATTTGTCAATAATCATTAGTTAATAGTCATTAGTCATGATTCAATAGTCATAGACCAATAGTCAAGAGTCAAAAAACCTTGACTCTTGATTTTTGAGAGCGAGTTGACTCAATGGTAAAAACCCTCGCACGTGACTGGCTCCTTTTGACTAAACCCCAAATGACTTGCCGCAACCGCAAGTTTGGTTGGCATTAGGGTTAGTGAATTGAAAGCCACCACCAATCATGGCATCGCTGTAATCTAGCATTAAGCCGTAGAGATATAACAAACTCTTGCGATCGCTGACAATCTTGAAGCCATCATAGTCAAAAACTTCATCCTGCGGGGTGATCTTGCTAGTGTCTTCAAAGTCCATCATGTAAGACATCCCAGAACAGCCACCCTGACGGACTCCTACCCGTAAGCAGAAATCTGTGCCTTGCTTGTCCCGGAGGGATTTTACCTGGTGCAATGCGGCTTCGCTCAACAGAATTCCGCGTTGTTGAGGCTGAATTGCTTGTGTCATCTGCTTTTTCAACTCCTTAATTAATCTAAGCTTTACCCTGTATCGGCTTGTTAATGCCTTTGGGTTATCCTTGGTGTTTTTGTATTCATTCTAGCGGCTTAAATGTCGCTAGATGCCAAATTGTAAACACTCCGTTAAAAGCAGCCAAAGGTTTTTATTCTAGAATTGAGAGACTCAGTGTGTTTATAGATTCGGTATTTTTGGAGTTCAAGCCTGGCAGCAGTCTGAGAAGCAACTATTTTTTCAGGTGCAGCCATAAAAACCTAATCTGAGGCTAGCTATCCCCCAAAGTTTACTTCCAAATTGCTTCTTTTGATTAACTTACTCTATGACAAGTTTTAATCGCTCTACCAGTCGTCGCTTGAAGAAATTAACTCAAATTCCTTCTGTATGGGAGGGCGATCGCCGTCCGTTGTCATCACCAAACCAGCACTCAGACTCAGAGGAAAAGGGAGAATGCATTCTTTGGGTAGATTACTCCCAAGGTGTAGTTCGAGGAATGGATGTGGTAGCTTCAGATATCGGCCCAGAAGCAATAGTTCGGACTTTAATGCGAGCAATGGAGCATCCCCACAGTCCGGCAAGACCTGCCAGACCCCAAAGAATTGTAGTCAAAGATCGTGAGATCCAATTTTACCTGCGGGGGGTGCTGCAAGATTTAGATATTGCCATTGACTACGCACCAGAACTGCCTTTGATTGACGAACTATTTCGGGGGTTCGCTGACATCCTCGATAGTCAAACCCCCGACTTACCCCCACAGTATGCACAAATCTTGCGAGAGAAAGCATTTGCAATTTGGCAAGCAGCACCTTGGGAATTTTTGGAAGAACAGCAAATTTTGTCAATCGAGATTAATAAGTGGGATGTTGGCACACTCTACGCTTCAGTTATGGGAATGCTGGGAATGGAGTATGGGATTTTGTTTTATCGCTCAGAAGAGTCTTTAAAACGGTTTCGTGCCGCAGTTTTAAGAGATGAACAATCAACGGAGCATCTAGAAGAAGCGTTCCTCAAGCAAGATTGCCTGTTTCTCACCTTTGAGAGTGCTGACGAAGCCGATGAAGATGAGGATGAGGATGAAGAAAGTGATTTGGCGGATCTGCCATTATCAGAAATTGACCCCACGTTCGGTAATATCCACCCCTTAGAAGGACTACGGTCTGTTTTGTATGACGAAGAAGCACTGGTAATCTTCGTTGCGATCGAAAGCCTAAGCCGCTTTATTCGCGATCACCGTCGCCAGCTTCATGAGGACATCTTCCCTACCCTCAGCCGTCGCTATCGCGTTTCTCTACCACAGCCGGAAGAATCAACTAAATCTGTGGCTGTGACAGTCTCTACGATGCCGCAGTTAGCAGCAGAATTAGAGGAAATGGCAGGCTTTGGTGTCGATAACGAGGAGATTGACAACCTTGGCTCACCGAATTTCCAATCATTGCAAGATGACTTGATACCGGAAGATTCCTTCCTCAGCTTAGGTGTAGTGTCCTGGGAAATGTTGGAGTACCTTCGTAAAGGGGTCAGCTACCATAAGGCTGGTGAAATCAAACAAGTGGGTGATGGTTTGCCGGTGATTTTAATTCAAACTTCCCGGCCCAAGGCTAAGACTGTAATTGAAAGAATTGAAGCAGCAGGTGGACTGAGAGCAATTTGCTTTAATCCAGGTGCCGACCCCTTCGATGGCGATCGCTACGACCTGGGTTTATTACAAACTCAAAATGGTGAATTGTTCCTATTCGGTGAATTTTTAGATGAAGATCCTATTCATGTAGAAGCCCGAAAAAAATGGAATCAACGGTGTAAAAATACTAAGGGCTACTGTGGCTTAATCATTGCCAAAGGACTAACAGGAGCTTCCCGTGGCAATCCTCAGTTACGAGATATGATGGCTTTGTTTGAAGCGCGATCGCTTTCACCTAAAGATTTAGGTCTTGGCACTCTCCAACTGATGCCCCAACTTAAATTGGAATAGTTGCACTAATCGCCGTAATCCTAAATGTCAGGTTACGGCTATGATAAATTAAGTCGATGTGTATTTGATTCACAATATTGAGCAAACTCAGTGCTGAAGAGCAAGTGGTGTTACTGAGTGTTCAATAAATTGAAAAATATTTCGTACTATTGTACTTAGTATATATCCTGCACGGCAATACGGTCTTTTAACCGGAGCTTTCGGAGTCTCCGAATACCCTCAGAACTCAGCACTTTTCATCCTTATTCATCCGCGTCTCTCTCAGAGCGCTGGATTTTGTCATGTATATGTCAACTCTAATAGTCAACCAGTGATTAGAAGTTAACTTCACCCAAATTTCATGAAGTATCTATATTCTCATAGTTTTCCAGTAATTTAATTTAAACATTTGCCAGTATAAAGAATTACAAAGTAATAAAAAATTATTTACGAAGTCCGGTTTAATCAAACCTAAGCGACGCACTTCAATATCAGAATCTTTTTTTAACAAGTTTTTGACCTTAGGATCTTGTTATATATCAATATCATTAAGCAAAAGCTCAGGTAATAAATTTTTCTTTGTAATTTTTTTATAAAGTATGAAAATGAACTTATTTATAGTCTAAATAAAGTTTATTTAAAGCCCAAAAATCATGGATATAATGAATACACTCCCAAAAATTTTGAAGTATCTAATTATTTTTACGGTACATTTAACAATAAATAATGGTTGTATTTCAAAATCTTTTTGGCAGTAATTTTTCTCTTACTTTAGATATAAAAAAGAGGTCTGATGTGGAATTTTTAGCCCAGTAATCAGCGAAAAATTATTTGTATAATCTTCTGATAGATGAATACGAACCATGCGAAAAATATTGTTGAGCTTAAGATAAACTATATCGCTAGAGGGAAGATAAAACACATCTAAAATTTCATCGTATTTTTACGAGAAGTTAGTCTAAAAGCATGAAATAAAACTAAAATATTATTATTGGCAACAGCCAACTAACACCATATCTATTATGGGATCATCATCTATGTAAAATTACAGATAATATTGTTAAAATTCACCAAACAATTGGGCTATTTACACCCAGCAAACTGAGTCTTGCGGCCTTTTTTATGGCTACTATATTGGCACAGAAAAACAATCAGCTTGATCGAGAGAAGCCAAAAATCATAAACGTTCAAGCAGATATCAACTTCTTAGTTACAGTAATGGGTACAGATGGGTGTTTGTTCTAGAGCGATCGCTTATTTGCTTGCTTTTAAGTGATTATTCACAATCTATACACACCACTTTAAACCACCTCTAAGCCAGCATTTCAGCATGATAATGATTCTACAGCTTTATTTTCTGGTGTTGTATCAGATGTTCTCTCCAAGTGGTTTTGGCGAACTTGGTTAAGAGAGAAGGTCAAATGCTTTCAATGGAGAATAACTTTGTAAATCATCATTGAGTCAACAGTAGGTGTCTCAAATTCATTTATCAAATTTCATTGCCAGGCTTTACTGATGCTGTTAGTAGGGTTATTATCCTCAAAAGCAAGTATGTGCTCTTTCTACTGTCACAATAGTCACAAATAAAGTGTAGTTTTTTGATTTCTTTAGAAAATGATGAATACTTTGACAAAACGAACATTTTTAATATTAATGGTATTACTTGTTTCCTGAGACAAACTCTGATAATCTTATCGTTTTCCTCTTTACTTAGACCCTTTCGAACATCTGAATATACAGCAAATAGCATGATAATGACAAATAAAAAATGGGCTGTGAAACGTATAACTGTCAATCTCGCAACACAGGAAGCGGAAAAACTAGAAAAATATTGTCAACAAACAGGTAGACCCGCAACCGATGTGATTCGTGAACTGATTAGAAGTTTGCCTGTCTCTGACGACGGCAAAGATGTAAACAAGTAAGAAGTTACTTTTACGACTTATCCAGATCACTGCTTTGCCACCAAAAAAATAGCTATGATACTTTTTTGAGTCCGCCGCTATGGACAAGAGTTTGTCTAGCTGATACAGACGCGTTCTTCTCGCGTCTGGTCAATTACCGGGACTAAAAGGAGTGATCAAAGAGGTTTTAGTATCGACATTGCCATGCCTTGATACACTAATGGAGTTGATATTAAGTAGCAAATTCCGACACCAACCCAGTTACAATCTGTAAAGAAACTGAAAAGGAACGACGGAATGCGCGTTGCAATCGTAGGTGCGGGACTAGCTGGGCTAGCAACCGCAGTGGATCTAGCAGATGCTGGTTGTGAAGTAGAGATTTTTGAGTCTCGTCCATTTGTCGGTGGTAAAGTTGGCAGTTGGGTTGATGGAGATGGCAACCATTTAGAAATGGGATTGCATGTATTTTTCGGCTGCTATTACCAACTGTTTGACTTGATGAAGAAAGTGGGGGTGTTAGAAAACTTACGCCTCAAGGAACATACCCACACTTTTATTAACAAAGGAGGGCACACTGGTGCTCTGGATTTTCGCTTCCTTACAGGTGCGCCTTTCAATGGCTTAAAGGCATTTTTCACGACTTCTCAACTATCGTTACAGGATAAACTGCAAAATGCGATCGCTTTGGGTACTAGTCCCATAGTTCGCGGATTGGTAGACTTTAACGGGGCGATGAAAACCATCCGCAACTTAGATAAAGTTAGCTTTGCCGATTGGTTTCGCAGTCATGGTGGGAGTAATGGCAGCATCAAGCGCCTGTGGAACCCCATTGCTTACGCATTGGGATTTATTGATTGCGAAAATATGTCTGCTCGTTGTATGTTAACGATATTCCAGTTATTTGCTGTCAGAACTGAAGCTTCAGTTTTGCGAATGCTGGAAGGTTCTCCATCGGAGTATTTACACAAGCCCATTCTGGAATACTTAGAAGTTAGAGGAACCAAAGTTTACACCCGTCGGCAAGTGCGGGAAATTCAGTTTACTGAGTTAGAGGAACAAACCCGCGTCACTGGTATAGTAGTTGCCCAAGGTGATACAGTAGAAACTATCACTGCTGATGCTTACGTTTTTGCCTGTGATGTTCCAGGAATCCAACGCATCCTACCGCAGGAGTGGCGTAAGTGGTCGGAATTTGACAATATTTACAAACTGGATGCAGTACCAGTGGCTACAGTGCAGTTACGCTTCGATGGTTGGGTAACGGAACTGAACGATGGAGAGCAACGTAAACAGCTAAATCACGCGGCTGGAATCGATAATTTACTTTACACAGCCGATGCTGACTTTTCTTGTTTTGCCGATTTGGCCTTGACTAGTCCTGCTGATTATTATCGCCCAGGACAGGGTTCATTGTTACAGCTAGTGCTGACACCGGGAGATCCGTTTATAGCACAAAGTAATGAAGCGATCGCACAGCATGTCCTCAAGCAAGTCCATGAACTGTTTCCCTCGTCGCGGGAGTTAAATATGACTTGGTACAGTGTGGTAAAACTTGCTCAGTCTCTCTACCGAGAAGCGCCAGGGATGGATGCCTATCGTCCTAACCAAAAAACCCCAGTAGATAATTTCTTCCTTGCAGGGAGTTATACTCAGCAAGACTACATCGACAGCATGGAAGGTGCTACTATTTCTGGACGGCGGGCGGCAAAAGTGATTTTAGAGAGTTTGAAGAATTGATTTAGACACGCAGTGACTTGCCGCAGACTACCGCAAAGGACGCGTAGACACGAAGTGGCTTCTCGAAAAGTAGGACGCGAAGGAAAAAGAGAGAATGTCAGATTGGTTAGAGCATACTGTGCAGGTAGAAGTAGAAGCTCCCATAGATTTAGTATGGAGCCTTTGGGCTGATTTAGAGCAAATGCCCCGGTGGATGAAATGGATTGATTCGGTGAAAATTCCGCCAGATAATCCAGATATATCTCTTTGGAAATTAAAGACGGGCAGTCTAGAATTTAATTGGAAATCACGAATTCTTAAAGTTGTTCCCAACCAAATTATCCAATGGGAATCTGTTGATGGTTTGCCGAATCAGGGAGCAATTCGCTTTTACGATCGCCACGGTAGTAGTGTTGTCAAAATGACCATTTCCTACGCCATCCCCGGCATGATTGGCAAAATTATGGATAACTTATTTTTGGGGCGGATAGTTGAATCAACGATTCAAGCTGATTTAGAAAGGTTTAAAGAATATGCGCTGAATGTTAAAGCTAATTGATATAGATACAAAATAACCTGCGATCGCGCAAATTGTTCAGCATTAGTTACCACATACTCAATTGCGTTAACGCACTCTACTTACTGTTGGTTCTGGAAGTGGATCACCTACAGCTTCGTAAGCAATAATTAGAGACTCTAAAGCTTCAATTCCATTTACCACAGCCAACTCGTAAGTATCTCCATGAGTCCGCCAGCGTTGTCCTGGAAAATCAGGGAATCCTACTAAGAAGCAACCATCTTCATCAGACCATTGAATAATCATTTGGTACTTAAGCTTACTCATCTTTTTCTTTCCCTTCTACTTCCTCAATTGCCTGTTTCACTTCCTTCTCTTGGTAGTGTTTAGCATCTGCTCCGTCTTTGCCTGAAATCGTGATTTTTCCACTATAGAGGGGATGCACCCAGTTAGTATGACTTCCTTTTCCAGGGACTTCTGTAAAACCCACTTGGGAAAGCATTTGCTTCAGTTCCCGGATTTTCTTTGGCATTAATTTTCTTAAAAAATGCGATCGCCACAGGCCACAGTAAGAAACAATGGTTCAAATATTCGTTGCTGTCGATCCAAAAAAATCTAATCATTAATTAGATTTTTATTTATGCATTGACTTGTTTTACTATACTAGTCCTTGTCAATAACAGGGCTGACATTACCAAGTTGGGTCACTAAACAAATTAATCGTTAATTCCTCGCGTGGCGGTACTGCGGTGATACAAGCGCGGATGATCTCTCCATCCTCTAATTCGACGGTGCAAGCGTGACAAGACCCCATAAGACAACCAGTGGGAATAAATACCCCAGCCCGGTCTGCTACATCTAAGAGGGCTTCTCCCACTTCGGCATCTACTATGACATCATCTGGTAAAAAACGGACACGAACAACCATCAATGTTACGCATTTAATTTAGTATTGACTCCTCAGAGTTGTCCTTTGTTATTGGTCATTTGCAAATGACAAATGACCAATGACTAATGACACTTCAACGCATTTTAGCTTAAGACAAAAACAGACTTAAGTCTAAATGGCTTTCAACTTCAGTGGCTAAAGAATCCAAAATCTGCTCTCGCTGTTCTCGGTAATTAGCAACACCAGTAGGCAAAGATTTTAAACCCCGCTGTTGACGGAGGCGATTTAACCAAGCCCGTCGCCAAGGGCCGTTGTCAAAAAGCCCGTGGAGATAACTACCCCACACAGATTGACAACTATCCACTAACCCTAAATTAATATCGTCAAATAGGGCATGGTAGGATTGTGGATCTATGCCTTGCTGTTCGATGCGCGATCGCCCTTGGTGGATTTCAAAGCCATTAACTGGCAAGCCTTGTTGCGGATAATTTGAGCTAACTTGGCGCTGGCGGGCAATTTTTTGTCCTGTAATTACAGTTCTGATTGGTAAAAGATTTAACCCTTGATACCTACCAGCTTGTCCTTCTATCCCTTCTGGATCGGCGATGATTTGACCAAGCATTTGATAACCACCACAGATACCTAAAACCGTTCCACCAGAAGCAGCATAGTTTTGGATAGCTTCTGCCATACCGCTTTTTTGCAGTAGCAGTAAATCAGCAATTGTGGTCTTTGTACCTGGGATAATCACGGCATCGGGGTGTCCTAAATCGTGCTTAGGACTTAAATATTTAACTGAAACTGTACTTTCTGATTCCAGTGGATCAAAATCGGTGAAATTGGCAATTCTTGGTAAGCGGATGACCGCAATATTGAGGTCAGTTTGGACTTTATTCGACGACGATTGACGTTCTAGCAGATCAAGGGAATCTTCTGCTGGAAAAACTTCTTGTAGGTAAGGTATAACACCGATAACGGGGATACCCGTGCGTTCTTCTAACCATTTTATCCCCGGATCTAGGAGCGCTCGCTGTCCTCGGAACTTATTAATTACTATACCCTTTATTAAGGCGCGTTCATCCGGTTCCAATAACTCTAAGGTTCCAACAACATGAGCAAAAGCGCCACCCCGATCAATATCAACCACTAACATCGTTGACGCGTTCAAATGTTTTGCCACCCGCATATTAGTTAAGTCGCGGTGCTTGAGGTTAATCTCTGCTGGACTACCGGCACCTTCACAAACCAGCAAGTCAAATTCCGTTCCTAAATGCTGTAGCGATTCTTCAATTGTCCGCCACCCCAGTTCAAAATATTGCTCGTAGTAATCTGAGGCACTCACCTTGCCTACAGACCTGCCTTTAATAATTACTTGGGAAGTCATATCCCCTTGGGGTTTAAGTAAAATTGGGTTCATTTCTACCCAAGGTACGACTCCCGCCGCCCAAGCTTGTACTGCTTGGGCATAGCCAATTTCTCCACCACTGGCAGTGACATAAGCATTTAAAGCCATATTTTGACCTTTAAAGGGAGCCACCCGCCAGCCACGCCGCGACAGAATGCGACAAATAGCTGTAGTTAAAAGTGATTTCCCTGCATGGGATGTTGTCCCCACTACCATAATTGATTTCATAGTTGCTATTAGTTAGTTTTCAAGATACAGGGTGAATTTTTAAGAGGAAAAAAGAAACGGGGACATGGGGACACGAGAGAGGATTTGATAATTTTTCCGCGTCCCCGCGTCTCTCCCTCTCCGTGTCTCCCTTCTTTACTTGCTACCAACGCCATCACAAATTTCAATTAGATGATTATGGTAAAGACTTCATGAATAGATGTGATGTTTCCGTATATATTGTTCCCTTTGATTGCCTAATCCTAACTCTTTGGTTTTTTATTCTAAAAGGGTATCCGCAACCAACGAATCACAATATCGGATAAATGATCGCGCCATGAAGGTGTCCGCCAATTTTTTCCCTGATATTGTTCCACCAACTGGCGACCCAAAGGAGTGAGGCGAAAACTATCTGTAATTCCCTGACCATCGACTTCTCGTCGCAATACACCTACTTGGATTAGCCAGCCCAAGGCGTTGTCACAGGCTAATTCTGATAAAGGACGCTTAGTATAGCCTTGTTTGAGTCCATTTTCCAGGGCGATCGCAGTTAATGACACACTCTGGTGTCCCATCACTTCAAATAAAGATAAATTGAAAGGTGAACACACTAGCGATCGCTCGGCTCTTTCTACTGTGCTCTGAGGATAGACAAAAATATTTGGGTTTTGGGAATCAACAGCAGGCATTGTGTATAGGTAGAAATTTTTCTTCTGATAAAGATTAATCTAAGAATATATTTTTTCTTGTACTAACTACCTCATTTAACCAAAAATTGGTTACCTAAAGTATAGTTGTGCTATTTTTTAGTAATTATATTTAAACATTATAAATTAATGTAAAATTTCAAGTGCATCAACAATCTGAAACAGGAAAGGTTAATTATGCCTCTAGCAGTTGGTACGGATGCACCTGCATTTACCGCCAAAGATACAAACGGCAACACAATCTCTTTATCTGATTTTGCCGGAAAGACCGTCGTTTTGTATTTTTACCCCAAAGATGACACGCCAGGCTGCACCAAACAAGCCTGTAGTTTTCGGGATGCCCAGCCTCAATATCAAGGCAAAGATGTTGTAGTATTAGGAGTCAGTGCAGATGATGAAGTCTCCCATCAGGCATTCACCCAAAAATATAATTTGAATTTTCCCCTACTGGCTGACACCGACAAATCCCTAATCACAGCTTTCGATGTGGATGGCGGCGGTTATGCCAAGCGTGTCACCTATGTAATTGACCCCAGCGGTAAAATTACCCATGTTGACACCAGTGTAAATACTACCACCCATGCTAGCGATGTTTTAGCTGCACTTGGGCTGTAGTTTTTTTTACCTGATAACTAAGGATTTTTTAAATAGTCTTAGCCCCGAGCCTCCAGAGGCTTGGGGTTCTTCGTTTGAATTCAGTTACCTGATGCTGGTGTAACTGATGGCGGTGTCACTGATTGTGGTATAACCAATGGCGAACGGGGAGTTGCTTGCTGTTGATCTTGAATTAGTTTTTCTTGCCTTGCTTTAAAGGCTGCTGCGGCTGAGTCTAGTTGTTCGTTCTGTTGGTCAGAATTCCAGTTGAGAGTCCCGAAATTCGCCCGATGAATCAGGTCAAACATGTTGAAATTATCTGAGTTCGTGCGGGAAAATGGATCGGTATTTTGGTCTGTTGTACTATTACTGGGAAAAGAATCCGCTGGGCTGACTTGAGCCGAACTGGGTTGAGCCATGAGCAAGGAAGCAAAGCTAATTCCTGCCACGGTAGCCACAAATAGTCTAGAAATTTGTAAAAATGGTTTTTTCATGGGATTTTGACCCTAAAATTGCTCTATTTTATCTCTTTAAGCAAGAGTCCGCCGCAGTTGGGGCTGAATACTCAGTAAGGCGACAAGGGCAAAGCCAAACAATATCAGCAATGCTCCCCCAAAGGTAACATCGCCCCAAGGAGCCTGCATCACTACACTACCTAGCCCCCAACTACTGTGGAGATAAAGATAGCGAATTGGTTCGATCGCATAGCTGAGAGGATTTAGGGTAGCCACAACCTGCAACCATTGAGGCATAAAGGATAGAGGAGCCAAGGCAGTACTAGCAAACAATAATGGCAGGTTAGTGACAAAAATTACTGCAATCAATTCAATGTGTCCGGGTAGAGCAAAAGCTAAACCAAGAGAGATTGCTGTTACGCCCAAAGCTAAGAGGAAGACAATTAAAGCGATCGCACTTAAACCCGCTGCATCGGGTAACCCTGCCCCCAAGAACGCCGCCGCTGCTACAATCACCGCTGCTTGCAGCAAACTTTGGCTGATGATGAAGATTGCCGAAGCAAAGACAATGGAAAACCGTGATGCTAACGGTGCCACCAGCAAACGATTCAAAAAGCCGAACTCGCGGTCAAACATTACTGGCAAACCAGCATTCAGCGCCCCAGCAAAGGCTGTAAACACAATTATGCCGGCAGCCAAAAATTGACCGTAATTGGTTGTATTGCCAAATATACCCTTAGGAGCATTTTGGAACAAAGCGCCAAACAGTATCAACCACATTACTGGCTGAATAATTCCGGCAACTAAAGATGAAGGACGGCGTTGCAACTGAATAAACAAGCGACGAGTTAAAGCCAACGTCTCTTGTACCAATTCACCGAAAAAGTTAGGTGCAGCATTCGCATCTGCTTGTGGCGATGCTAGCGGCTGCCAATTGATATCAGATTTAGGAGTAACACTCATAGCAATTTTGGATTTTGGATTTTGGATTTTAGATTGGGCATTGGAAATTACTCCCATGCCCTATTCCCCATTCTCTATCTCATATTCTGCTTCTTCTCAGCCTTGGGATCGCGAGTGGCAACGGCTGCCAGTTCTGCATCCATCAGTGTGCGTCCTGTCGCGGCGAGGTAAACATCATCGAGGCTGGGGCGAGATTGGGCGATGCCAAATATGGGCAAGCCAGCGGTATTCAGCGATTGCTGTATGTTAATCAGAACATCGTTCTGAGGTGTCACTACCAAGTTGAGAGAATTACCTTGAGCGCTGTTGATGATGACTTCTTGGACAAACGGCAAAGATTGCAACAGGTTTTTGGCAATTTCTGCTTCCTCAATGGGGGAAAACTCGCGGATTCGCAAGGTGATGCGATCGCCCCCTACTTGATCTTTTAATTGTGAAGGTGTGCCACTGGCAATCACGATGCCGCGATCTATAATTGCCACGCGATCGGCTAAAGCGTCAATCTCTTCTAAATAATGGCTGGTAATTACTACCGTCGTCCCAGAGGCGCGTAATTTTCTCAAGAAATCCCACACCACAAAACGGGTTTCTATATCAAGCCCAACAGTTGGCTCATCCAACACCAGAACATCCGGTGCATGGAGCAATCCAGCAGCCAAGTCTAGGCGCTTGCGTAAACCGCCTGAGTATGTCCCTGTCTTTTTATTGGCGTATTCTTGCAAACCAAGTAAATCTAAGACTGTCTCAATACGCTGTTTGGCTACTGCACCTGGGAGATGATAAAGTGCTGCTTGCAATTGCAGCAATTCTTTTCCAGTCAGCACCTTATCTATAGCGACTTCCTGAGCTACGTAGCCTAGTCGTTGTCTTGCCACTCTTGGATTATCTAACACAGAGATGCCAGATACTTCAATTTTGCCCGCATCCGGTGTGGTGAGTGTACATAAAGCACGCAAGGTAGTAGTTTTACCAGCACCGTTGGGGCCAAGTAAACCAAAAATTTCTCCTGGTTCTACCTGAAAGGAAACATCCTGGACGGCAACCACTGTACCGTAGCGTTTTTGCAGATTTTGAATTAAAACGGCGGGAGCCATGACAGCCTATCCCCAACTATACAAATCTCAATAAAGTCTATCTTTATTGTAGAAGGTAGGGAGCAAGGAAATAGCGCATGAGCGAAAATCTGTAATAAGTTCGCGTCATGCGCCATGCTGCCAAAAATTTCTGATTATTTTAGACAAGTTGCTTGATTGCGTTTGTAGCGAAATAAACCAAACACTACAGCAATTAATCCTAAACCTGGAAATAAATTAAATTTTTATCAAAAATAATTAAAAAGCTTGGAGTTTGGAGATTATTTCACAACTTTCAAAGTTTTGAGGCTAGTATCAGCACAACCGCTGATAAAACCTCCCATCGCCTGAATTTTTTGCAGATAGTCAAGAACACATTTGGTAATGACTTCTCCCGGCATTAACACAGGAATTCCTGGGGGATAGGGACAGATGATTTCAGCACAGATACGTTTATTGGTTTGTGTCAAAGGTAGTATTTCACTGACAGCAAAAAAGGCTTCACGGGGTGAAAAATGTAAAGCATAATCCAGTGTTTTGCCCAGATTTTGCCCAACCTGGTTTTTAAGAGTCAAGTTGGTTCGGTGATATTCTTTGGCAAGAGTGGTAAAACCTTGCACTAATTGCGCAATATCGGTTGGGGTGTTGCCTAAACTAATGATAAAGGTGAGATGTTGCAGTGAGGCGAATTCAGCAGTGACAGCAAATTTTTCATCAAGAATTTCATCTACTTCAAATCCGGTTAAACCTAAACCAGAAACAGTGACAGTTAATCGTGTTTCGTCTAAAGCTACAAAGCCGGGAGATCCCCCCAAAGCCGAGATTTCTAAAACAGATAATCCAGGAATTTGACTGATTCTGGTTCTAGCTTCTTCAGCAAGTTGCAAAGTGCGAGACATCAGTATTTTTCCCTGGAGTGCCATTTGCTGACGCGCTGCATCTAAAGAAGCTAAAAGTAAATAACTAGGACTGGTAGATTGTACGAGTTGCAAAGCTTTACTGATGCGATCGCAATCTATCCGATTACCTTGAATGTGGAGCATCGATGCCTGTGTCATCGCACCGAGTACTTTATGGATGGATTGTACAGTTAAATCAGCACCTGCGGCTAAGGCTGGAGTGGGTAATTCTGGATGAAAGGCAAAGTGTGCGCCGTGTGCTTCATCTACGAGTAGAGGAATATTATATTGATGTGTAATGTTGGCGATCACACTCAAATTTCCACAAACGCCGTAATATGTTGGATAAACTGTCAACACTGCTTTGGCATCTGGATGTTGTTGGAGTGCAGATTGTACAGCTTCAGGTGTGATGCTATGAGCAATATCTAAAACTGGATCGTATTCAGGATTAAGAAAAATTGGTATTGCACCTGAGAGAATTAAACCTGCGATCGCAGAAGAATGCACATTTCGAGGCAGAATAATTTTATCGCCCGTCCCACAGGTTGCGAGAATTGCCGCTTCAATCCCACAGGTAGAACCATTGACAAGGAACCATGTTTGCGAAGCGCCAAATGCCTCAGCCGCCAGTTGTTGTGCTTCTTGAATAACGCCTTGGGGTGCAAAGAGATTATCTAAATCTGCTAATTCGGTTAAATCAGCGCGAAAGACGGCTTTACCAAATAAGTCAGCCAAGGATTGAGAAATTCCCTCACCTTGTTTATGCCCTGGAGTGTAAAAAGGTGCATGGAGTCTTGCTGCATTGATTTTTAAGGCATCTAATAAAGGTGTTTGATTTTGATTGAGCATTTTTGAAGAAACGAACCCTCAATGATAAAATTTAAAGTCATTCATAGACCAATACAGTTCAGATAAGCCCAAAACACTTGTAGAGACGGCGATTTATCGCGTCTCGAAAACCCAAAATTGTTGCCAGTAGCCCTTAACTGAACCGTATTGATTCATAGACGATGGAAAAGTTTAAATATTGGATACTATAGTCGCAACAAAAAGGTTGCGTTGTGTGCCTTATCTAATTCTTTACTTTAAATAATTAGCTTCTTACTGCACGCTCTCTCACCCATTGTTTTAACAGAGGAATTTCAAAATCATATCCTCCATTGGTTTTTTGTAAAATATGATAACGCAACAAGCGGGTTAATACCTTTTCAGCAATTTCTGTAGTTATAGGTAATAAAATATCTGTTCTGGCAACTTGTAATAGTAATTCTTGACCAATTACTATTTCTTCTGGTGTAGTTCCTGTAAATTCTGTCCAAATATTTGTAAAATAAGGTTGACCGTAAATAAATCCGTCATTAATAGAAGCTTCCAATAGTTCAGCAGTAATAAAATCAGTATGGTTCAAGTTAGCTTGATTCACCATTGATGCGCCCAATAATTGTAGGCAGTAAGGGTGACAATTGGTAAGCATTAATACTTCTTTTACAATGCCTGGAGCGTAACGTAGTGTAAAAGCTGGATCTGGATTAAGCAGTAAGTCCTCAGCTTCGTTAGGTTCAAGATAAAGCATTTCTATCGGGACAACGCTGATAAAATAGCTACTCCAATTTGGGCCTAATTCCTCTAAAGTTTGCACCCCAGAAAAGAGAAAACCGAGTTGTTCATAATGTTGAATTAAGTGGCGCAGTTCGTCAAATAAACGTAAAGTTATCTGTCCCTTTTGGATGGCTGTACCGATTTTTTCAAATTCATCAAGATTGAGAAGGATGCGCCGTTCTCCGATTTGGGCAAGTGCTTCATCCAACCAATCTTCTAAAGTGGTATAGGGACTAGCTGGAAAATCGGTGCGTTTAGGAATGTTTGGTAATTGAACGCCTTGACTTTTGCAGTCTTTATGAATTGCACGGACTAAGCCAAAGCAAAAATCAGATTCGCTGGTGGTAATGGCGGAACTTTGCATATCCACAAATACAGGGAGGATATCACTGGGAAGCAGGCGGGGAAAGTTATACAAAAAAGAAGTTTTACCACAACGACGGGGGCCATGCAGCACAAGGGTAGGTCGGTCGCGGTCTAAAACTCGACGGACAATTTCATTGGCAAATTTCTGACGACCTTTAAACAAGTTTTTTTGCTCAAGTCGCACCGGATTTCCATATTGGAATGGGTTGATTAGTTCGCCTTCAGAGAGTTTGCGTTGTTCATTTTGTTCCAGTTCAATAACCCTTTGCCAATGTTCTAGTACAGGTGCCCAGCGTTTGATGGCTTCGTCTTTAAGTCCCAGAGAAGATAATTGAGATTGTAATCGAACAAGCTTGTTATTGATTTTTTCCAATCCTCGTTCTCGTAGGTGTAGATTTTCATTTTCGAGTGCAGATTGAATATCTTGAATAATAGTTTGCAAACGAGGAAGAAGGATAGAAAGTTCAGATTTAACCCTTGGTAAAGGTGTTTCTGGAGTGGGGGTATCACTGTCAGAATCGAGGTGATAGAAGGGGGAAATCAGGAAGGGTAATATGGGATGGTTTGAGTTGGCAGTAAAGATTAGTTCTGGAATACTTTGAATTTGCTTGAGTTGGTCAGCGACAATTTGTGGTAAGGCATTTTGCAGGGTTATTTGAAATCCTGGTAAGGAAAAAGTTTGGGTATATTGAAAGATTGTTAAGGCTTGTTGAGGTCTTTCACGAAATTCAGAAACAAGAAGTTGAGCATGATTAGGTAAAGGTATCCACAAGAGTTCGCTAGTGTAAGGAGGTAATTGAAAAAGTATTTTTGCTGTTTGGGGACGTAACCACCTAATTGTTGAATCTGAAAATCTGAAAAGTTTTAGTAAAGAATTAGGGGATGTATAATAACCACCTAAAAAAATAAAGCTATAATCAGGAAATATTCTGTAATAGCTGACTAAGGTTACAGCGATCATTAATGCTGAAAGCCATCCTAAATTTAGGGCACAAAGAGCTATTAAAATCACTGTAGTGGTCATCAAAACCGTGTTATCTTTTGCTGGTGCAAGAGCGAAAGCGATTAAACTTGCAACAACCGAAAACCAAGTAAGCGGTAAAGTAGCAACTCCCTCCACGACTCCCACCACTCCGACCGCCACGACTCCCACTACTCCGACCACCAGGACTCCCCCCACTCCGACCGCCACTGCGACCGCCACGACTTCCCCCACGACTCCTTGCACGATGACCATCATTCCGATCACCACGATGACCGCCATGACGACCGCATTATCACTATTTTTTATACTTTCGATTGCTAAAAATAGGAGAAAGCCTGTTATTCCACTTACTAACAATAGGAACAACCAGTTTTGAGTTACTAACCACGTTCCTAACATCACATTGATTGTTCCTCCCACGACCATCACATTACGAGTAAGAGAAAGATGTTTTTTTAACAGTTGCATTAACCAAACAGTTAATGATATAGATACTCCGAAAACTGCGAGACCTACGATTTGAGCTAAAAAAGGTAAAACTTTAATAGCTTCTATTAAGCCCTTTAACCAACTATCAGGCTGATTTAATACAACTATCAACCACAACAAGGGGATAACCAGTCCTAAAGGTAAAAAGAAAACTCCTGTCGCATAAGCAATTAACATTACACAAGGTAACTGTAACCAATCTAATAATTGATTATGCTCAATTAGCTTTAAAAAAAGAGGGATATTAGAAATAAATAATAGTAATAGATACTGAGTAGTAAATCGGAAGTTTCCTAAAAATAAAATATCAAAAAAATCTGTGTTTTGTCTACGTCCATTTTTCTCTTCTTGAGGCAACCATTCATTCATTCGTTGTTGAAGCCTTGAAGGACAAAACATTGCCCACCAAAATAGTTCCCAAGTTTCTCGCAAAAACAGTAACATTTTTTATATTTAATGTTTGAATCTTTGGCTTATTGCTTTATCTTTGACCTTTCACAAACTCTGCAAAAACACTGCTAAATAAACCCCCATTCTTCCGTAATAACCCATGACGCTGAAGCCTATCTACAATTCCCAGATCGGGAATAGGTAAATTACTCTCTCCTAACTCATAACGCAATGCTAAACGTTCACCTTTGGTTAAATCTTTCCAAAGTTCTTCAAAACGAGGCTTTGCTTGAAAATTAAACTCATTTTTAGCTATTTCTTGATTCCTATTTTGCCACAACATCGCCCCCGCCATCTGCACATAATAGGGCAACCCTCCTGCTAACTCATCCACCCATTGTAATACCGCAGAATTAGGCAGAAATTCTTTCTGTCCTTTCTGGATGATGCTTTGCCAAGCTTGCTTTTCTAATGCCCCTAAAATAGTCGTACTGAAAATATTGGCAAAGGGAGAACCCAGACTCAAAGTTTCGTAAACTTCATTAAGAGGGCGTTTACTGGCAATTACCATTGTTAATAAACCCGCAGAAGCCTTAGAACGCCAATCTTCTCCCCAATCCTGAAACAATTCCAATCTATCTTTTTTACTAGCAATGGCTTCAAACTCATCCAATAAAATAATTAAACGATACCCTTCATCTACTAACACCTGTAAGCCATCTTCTACTGCAAAGCCATCTTCATTATCTTTCTTTGACCAAGGAAAATTCCCTGTTAGTTTGTGAATCCCTCGCCTTAAGCCTTCAATAATCCCCTCTGGAGTATGAAAATTCCCATTTGTTAAATCTAAGAAAACAACTAAAGGCTTTTGTTCTGGCGAACAAAATTCGCTGGTTCTTTCTCTGATATATCGCAATACAGAAGTTTTTCCATTGCGCCGCAAGCCTACTAAATTGACACATTGAGGACTAATCGCGCCAATGCGGTTTTTAATCTCTAAAATCTCTTTTCTCCGCCCGTAAAAACGTTGTGGAGGAACAGGAAGTCCATATTCAAATGGATTATCACCTTTGGGCTTGGGCTGATGAAATTGTTTATTAAGTAAGGCAATTTTGGGAAACTGTTGCACAATAACTTGAGCTGAAACTGCCCGCCCACCTAAATCGTTACCCTCATCACGGGAAAGATGCACTATTCCACAAACTTTACCTGTTAGTAAATTTAACAAAGGCGAGCCACTAAAGCCTGAGATAACTTGCCCTTGCTTTAACTTATAGAGAATAATATCCTGCTTAAAACTTATTCCTTCATATTTAAAGCTTGCTGAATCTCCCTGTGAATAATCAACTTCGCTATTCTTGGGATAACCAAAAATATATAAGTCATCGTTGGTCTTGGGTTCTGTGTCATCCAATTCAACACAGGGATGATCCAAACAATCTTTGTCCAGTTGTAAAAGGGCTAAATCAAGGGGATATTTGCATAATTGTGTAACTTTAGCTGTGTAATTCTGGTTTCCCGCTTTCCAGAATACTTCCACAGGGTTATCTTTCGCAGATTCGACTACATGGGCGCAGGTGAGAATCCAATTCGGTGCAACAAAAAAACCAGTTCCTTGACTACTGGCAACATTTAAACGCACTGTACAGCGTTGTAAATAGTCTTCGTTACCCATTAATTGCTCTCACCTAACATCTTTGTAAAAAGATTACCACAACTCTAAGATAATCAACTTTTATTTACCCCATTCCATCGTAATTTCCAAGTTAGCTGTGCCTGTTCCTTTCACAATTAAAGCGGTTAGTTGTCCTGACTCAACTCCAATTTGTAAACCTAGTTTGACACTAAATTTATCTGGTTTGACTGTCTCGCTAATATCTTTTAATGTACCTGCGACATCTTCAGCAATGGATTTAATAATTTCTGTCGCTTGTTTAAAGACTCTGGTTTCAGCAGAAACAGGTTGTTCTCCTATAGGCGTAACCTCTACTTTAATTATTTTGCCGTCAGAAAGTTCAAAAGAAATAATTTTGGTTTTATCTACCATACTTTATTTTTTATGTTAGTTTTTCGTGCAAGAATATTCCTAAATAATGGAAAGAAAATATATGGTATTGTTACATTTTTCGGACGCAATTAATTTGAGTATAGTAATGATTATTAATATACTACACGTTACTTTGAACGTTTCATTTTTTGAAAGGTTTCAGAACTTTATAAGCAGTAATTACAGCCTAAATATTTTATATAGCGGTTCTCGGTTGAGTTAGGTACAAGAACCCCACCCCCAACCCCTCTCGAAAAGCAAAGCTGTTTCATTCACTCAAAAACTCCAAAAATACTTGTGTTCTGGACGAAAGGACTTGTGTTCTGGACGAAAAGGCTCGTGTTCTGAACGAAAGGACTTGTGTTCTGGATGAAAGGACTTGTGTTCTGGACGAAAAGGCTCGTGTTCTGAACGAAAGGACTTGTGTTCTGGACGAAAAGGCTGGTGTTCTGAACGAAAGGACTTGTGTTCTGAACGAAAGGACTTGTGTTCTGAATGAAAGGACTTGTGTTCTGAACAAAAGGACTTGTGTGTACACCGTAGGTTCTTTGAGAGGGGACTATGATGTACCTTATGTGATTAGGAAAGGCTACATAACTTAAGGATTGAGAAAAATTGGTATTGCACGCAGAGGCGCAAAGAACGTAGAAGAATAAGAGACTCGTTACGCAAAATACTATGCTTGCGTTAAAATCCGTAAGTCCTGCATAGCTGACTAGATGAGACCCTATCATCAAATTCCGATTTTTGAGTGTGGTGAACCACTAACGGAGATTCCTTTAGAATTATTTGCCGTGGAATCTCCCCATCCTTATGAAAAATTGGGTGCGCCCTATGGCGATCGCTCCCCTTATTATCTCCGTCAAAGCATTATTGAAAATTTGATCCAAGCGCAAAATTATCTTCAACTGTTGCATCCCAACTGGCGTATTCAAATTTTTGATGCTTATCGTCCAGTAGCAGTCCAGCAGTTTATGGTAGATTACAGCTTCGCCCAAGCAGTGCAGGATAGAGGACTGACTGAAGTGGAGTTATCACCAAACCAACGCCAAGAGGTTTGGGAAGCGGTTTATACAATTTGGGCTGTGCCAAGTTTAGATGAAAAAACTCCGCCTCCTCATAGTACAGGTGCGGCGGTAGATGTAACGCTAGTAGATGATGCAGGGAAAATAGTGAATATGGGTTCGCCGATTGATGAAATGTCAGAGCGATCGCATCCCGATTATTATGCCAATAGCGATCGCCCAGAAGCCCAAAATTATCATGCCCACCGTCAGCTATTGCAAGATGTAATGTTAAAAGTCGGCTTTCAACGCAATCCTAGAGAATGGTGGCATTTTTCTATTGGCGATCAAATGTGGGCTTGGCTGAATAATCAATCCAATCCAGCCAATCCTGCCACAGCACGTTATGGCCGTCTTGCATAGATGCGTTATGCATCTTGAGGATTTAACTCTTTTAACTCGTCGGTAGTGTAAGTACCAATAGGAGTCCAAATTAGATAAGGAAGGAGTAACAGCGCCGCCATTAGAGAAATCGGCAAAACGCAGATTGCCAGGACAACACCTGAAATCAAACCGATTAGCCCAAGAACTTCCCCAGCTTTGAGACTGCGAAACCTCAACATTATAGGTATGTAGGCGACGGTGATAATTTCCACTAAGAGGTACAAAGCCATTAGTAGCCAAGTAACTAGGCTTCCGGGATTTTTTTCCCAGACAATATAGGCTGAAGCTGCACCGCAAATAAAAATCACAGTCCAGATGAGGGGAATTAACGGCTCAAAAACTAGCCAGCGAGGGCGACTTAACTTTGCAAACCATTTAACATCACGCGGCGTGATCAAGAAACTACCAAGGGCGATGAAGAAAGTTACAGCCCCAATTATTATCCAAGATGGAATCATAATGCACTCAAGTTTTGTGTATTTTGTCAAGTCATACACTGCAAGTTTGACAAGTTAGGGCATAGGTTGAATCATTCGCTGGTGCGAATCTTAGGCATCTTGAGGATTGAGACTAATCATCTGCCAAGTGGTATAAGTACCAATGGGACTCCACAGGAAATAAGGAACTAGTAGCAATGCTGCCCAACCAGAAATGCTTAAGACTGCAAGTATTAAGAAAGCACAAATGATAAAACCTGTGCCACCAAGAATTGTTCCCACTTTCAGACTGCGAAGCCTAAACATTACAGGCGTATAGGCAATGGTAATAATTTCTAACAGCAGATATAAACCCATGATTAACCAGGTTGAGGTGCTTCCTGGATCTTTTTCCCAGATAATATAAGCCGACCAAGCACCGCAAATAAATATTACAGTCCAGATAATTGGAATCGCACCCTCAAAAGTTAGCCATCTCGGTCGTTGTAAGCGCTTGAACCATTGGCGATCGCTAGGCGTAATCACGTTAGCTGCTAAAGCAACTAAGAAAGCCACACCCCCAATCACCATCCAAGATTTAATCATGCCCGTTAGTCCTTTACAAGCGCTATCTCTCGCTTAATATCACTCTTTATAGTGTGATTTTGTCAATTTAGTTGCTAATTCCTCATCGTCCCTGAGTTTGAAAACTTTTCATCGTTTGGCAGGATTTTAAATTATGGGCATTGGGGACTAGGAACTGGGGACTGGAAAACAACTCTTATCCTAATCCCCAATGCCCATTAAGATTTTATTCCCCAACATTTTGAAGTGATTATGTCTAGGGGTGGGGGTATGAGGCGAACTGAGGAAATATTCTTGGCAATAGGGGCATAAGGCAATTAAATTTAATGGTAATTTATATGCAAACTGAATCAGAAGCGCGATCGCTAGCACCAGAAACACGAGGAATTGGTAATACTATTCGCCTTACAGGCTGGATTACTTTCTGGATACAATTGGCAATTGGAGTGGTTTCTGTTTTAGCTTTGTTATTTGCCTTGACTGGTCGTGGATTTGTTCAGCAACAGAATGCTGGTCTTGGGATTGGCATATTTTGGGCTGTATGCGGAATTGTACTATTGTTATTCAGTCTCTATTGGGATTTTCGTTACACTCGCATAGGCAAAGCTTTAGAAAATTCCAATCCAGCTTTGCATCCTAGTAAGCCAGATACAACTAGAATCCTCCGTCTGGGGATAGTTGTGGGTTTAGTGGGTATATTATTAACTCTCTTAGGTGCTAGTTCAACCGTATTAGTGCTAGTGGCAAAATCTATATCCCAACCTCCAGGAGTGGCAATCACCAACCCCTATAACATTATTCGAGCGATGGATGTTTTTGTGGCGGTGGCAGACATCACTGGGATTGCTGCTCACTTTGTGGGTACTGTTGCTTCGTTATGGTTACTGGAGCGAGTGCATCAACACTAGTGCAAGAAGGGAAGAAAGCTAAGGGACTTCCAACTAAAAAAATATCCCATCGCTTTCTTGGCTGGGGAGCAGGGAGCAGGGGGGAGCAACAGTCGTGTTGAGTCCAGAATTTTTGGAGTTCCCTAATCTCAGTAACGACTATGGTAATGGGCTATGCGTGGGTATAATCTAAGCTGCTGACACGCAAGAAATAGCGATCGCATTTAGCACTAAGGTCGCTAAACAGTTGTTTTTCTGCCGCCATTAGGTCAGTTTTAAGTATTCTAACTTTTACCTAAAGATTCAGTTTCAAGGTAGATTCTTATTACTTATGACAGTTTCTTTGAATCATCCTGGTGAGTGAAAGTATATATACTTACATAATAATTGAGGTTCAAAGCATGGACTCAACAGGTAAGGTTCAAACTGTGGACTCGTCCTGGTCTCTTCCACTGCCGTTGAAAGAGTATGCAATGAGCCGAGTAACTGTCTACTTTTATAGCGACAGATGGGTTCCAATTAAATATTGTTATTTGGAAAAGGCAATTTTGCTTTACCAAAAGGCAAACTTAGAAGGTAAGGAAATTTTATTATTTCCTGATAATCTAGACCCGAATCAATTCACAAACTCTTTTAACTAAAATGCATTGAGGTAGACTATTTTTCAAAATTCTTGGCAACAAATGAATCGGCTAGAAAGGCGTACATAAGTACGCCTTTACTTGTAAATGGGATTGAAATATTCACTCATAAATCCTACACTTTCTAAGTTTGGATACAGCAGTAATCTGACTTTTGCTGAGGTTTGTCTCTGTATTTTGCTGCATTTGTTTGCTAAACCAATCCAGAACGTAGTGCCACAACTGCTGCTTGCACGCGATCGTCTACTGCTAATTTATTCATAATCCCTCGGACGTGAGTTTTGATGGTGTTGGGACTGAGATAAAGTTTTTCGGCAATCTCTGGGTTACTCAAACCGTCTACCATGAGTTTCAGTACTTCTAACTCGCGCCCAGATAAGTTGGCGTTGTTGCTGGTGGGTGTAGGCGGTTTGAGATTGTCAATCACTCGCCGCGCAATTTGGGGATCGAGATAAGCTGCACCATCAACTGCGGCTGCGATCGCACTTAACAATCGTTCCACACTTGCACCTTTGATGCAATATGCATCTGCACCGCTAGATAGTGCCGCAATAATTTCTGTCTCTGTTTGATGAGATGTCAGCATCACCACATGAGTTGCTGGCAACGCCGCCTTAATTTGCTGTGTCGCGGCAATGCCATCTAATCGCGGCAATCCAATATCCATCACCACCAAGTCAGGTTTCAGTTGCAGTGCTGCTTGAACTCCCAAATAACCATCTTCGGCTTGTCCAACAATCTCTAATTGAGGATGAGCCATTAACGATTGCTCTAATCCTAGTTGCATCATCGGATCGTCTTCGACAATTAACACGCGCAACGGCGGAGCATTGGCTGGTAAATTTAAGGGATAGCGAATATCTAAAGACATTTTTATTATTTAGGAGTTAAGAGTCATTCAATTTTAGATTTTGAATTTTGAATTTTGGATTATAGCGGTTCTCATTTAGGTGAGGTGCACCCGTAGGGGCACGGCAGTGCCGTGCCCCTACACCTGGCGATATAATGTTGTACCGCATCTGAGTGGGAACCGTTATAAAGGAAAAATCTAAAATTGCCCTAGTTAAGAGTTAAAAGTTATCATAAGTTTTTAGTTTAAAACTACTAACTTTCAACTCCTAACTTTTCTATTCTTCCACGCGATAGCCTAACTCTGCTAAACTGATCCGCGACTGTCGCCATTTTGGCTGGACTTTGACAAACAATTCGAGGTAAACTTTACCAGAAATTAACTTTTGGATTTGTTCGCGGGCTTCGCTACCAATCGCTTTGAGCATTGCTCCGCCTTTGCCAATAAGTATGCCTTTTTGGGAATCGCGCTCAACATTGATGGTAGCAAGTACACGAGTAATGCTGGGAGTTTCTTCTACTAAATCAATAGCGATCGCTACTGAATGGGGTACTTCTTCACGAGTCAATAATAAAATTTGTTCTCGGATTAATTCACCCATAATAAAGCGTTCTGGCTGGTCAGTTACCAAGTCTGGCGGATAGTATAACGGCCCAATTTCTAAATGTTCAATTAATAATTCTTGAAGTTGCGGTAATCCTGCACTAGTCTTAGCAGAAAATTTCACGATTTCCCATTCATGTGACTGGGCCATCTGAGCGTAACTATCATCTAGAAACTGAGAATCAGCCGGTTGTTGGTCGGTTTTATTCACGCCCAGAATCACCGGGGTTTTACTGCGACTGAGCAATTCGGCAATATAGCGATCACCTGAACCACAAGCCACGGCTCCATCTACCACAAATAGGACTACATCTACCGATTCAATGGCAATTTTGGCATTTTGCACCAGTACTTCACCCAATTGATGATGGGGCTTATGAATTCCTGGTGTATCTACAAATATTAACTGCGCCTCTGGTGTAGTCAAAATGCCGCGCAAACGGTTACGTGTTGTTTGTGCTACTGGTGATGTAATGGCAATTTTCTGTCCTACCAATTGATTCATCAAAGTAGATTTACCGACATTTGGACGACCAACAATGCCGATGAAACCTGATTTAAATTCAGGAGGAGCTTGTGGGATGCTTACTTCTCCTGAAAAAGAGAAGTTGTAATTTTCAATACTAGTCACCTTTGGCTCCACCCTCATATTTTACAGCTGGGATAACTTGGTTTTTTCTTAGACACAAAACAAGCATAAAATTACCCTGGCATTTTTAGGGATTGCTTTTGCCGAGGTTTAATCTACTACTGGCTCTACACCTATATTTTACAGCTGAGATAACTTTGTTTTGTTTTTAGATACAAAACAAACATAAAATTACTTTGGCATTTATAAGGAGTGCATTTGCTTAGATTTAATTTGCTGCTAACTTTGGCTTAAGTTTCATCGACTACTCAATATATTTGAATCAAAATGTCAATAAAAGAGATGGGAGAACGCAAACGCATAGGAATTCTTACCAGTGGAGGTGATTGTTCTGGTTTAAATGCTGTGATTAGGGCTGTAGTAAATTGTGCTGTGGATACTTACGGCTGGGAGGTTTTAGGAATTCGTCAAGCGACTTTAGGATTAATGGCGCGTCCGCCACAATTCACAAAGTTGGAAGTTGATCAAGTTGACTCGCTGTTAACTGCGGGTGGCACAATGTTAGGGACAACCAATAAAGGCGACCCTTTCGCTTTTCCAATGGCGGATGGAAGTTTATGCGATCGCTCCGAAGAAATCATTGCAGGTTATCATGAGCTAGGTTTAGATGCTTTGATTGGTATCGGCGGTGATGGTAGCTTGGCAATTCTCCGTCGCCTCGCCCAACAAGGCGGAATTAACCTAGTTGGTATTCCCAAAACAATTGATAACGATATCGGCGTTACTGAACACGCCATCGGTTTTGATACAGCAGTAAATATTGCCACAGAAGCACTAGATCGATTACATTTTACTGCTGCAAGTCATAGCCGAGTCATGATTTTGGAAGTAATGGGGCGTGACGCAGGACACATAGCAATAGCTGCGGGGATTGCGGGGGGAGCAAATGTAATTTTAATTCCCGAAATTCCTTACACAGTTGAGCACATTTGCCACAAAATCAAAGAACGCCAAGAGAAAGGCAAAAACTATTGTTTGATTATTGTTTCCGAAGCGGTTCGTACCCACGATGGGGAGAATGTGACGGTTACAAATCGCTTAGGTCAATCTCGATACGGTGGAATTGGCGAATATTTAGCAGATAAAATTATTGAGCACATTGGTGTAGAAACGCGAGTCACTGTTTTAGGACACATTCAACGGGGTGGAACTGCTTCACCACTAGATAGATTAGTTGCAACAGCCTTTGGCGTAGCGGCGGTTAATCTAATTGCCGAAGGTAAATACGATCGCATGGTGACATGGCAAAATCGCCAAGTTTTAAGTGTACCAATTACCGAAGCGATCGCTCAATATAGTGCCGTCGATCCGAATGGTACTTTAGTTAAAACCGCTCGTGGTATGGGTATTTATTTAGGCGACTAAACTCAATACTGTTCGGTTAAAGCAAGAGACGCGATGAATCGCCGTCTCTACAATAATTAGTCTTTTGTAGAGACGGCGATTTATTGCGTCTTTGTGATGACAATTACATGAATATCTATGCCCAATGCCCCATGCTCTAACTCACAATTCCCAATACAAATTCGCCTTCATTCACAGCTTGATTGGTTGCGACATCATAAACCAATCCATCATGTTGAGCGCAGACATCAATTACAGTAGGTAGTTGACCTTCTTTATTAAAACTGAGAATTTGATACAGCTTTTCTCCAGTTTTGACTTTGCTACCTAATTCAATTCTCGATTGAATCATACCACCTGCGATCGCATAATATTTTTTCCGGTTGCTACTAGATGCGAAAGTCATGTCATGGGTTTTTGTGTCATCCAATAAATCAGGAATTTGCAGTACACCTTTTTGTACTAAATAATTTTTTACACCCCGTACACCTTTAGCGACTGACTCAGGGTTCATTTGCATTCCTGTTCCTAATTCCAGTGTCCAAGCTTCCACATCAAACTTTATTTCTCTACCCAAATCTTTAAAACAAGCTTCCAGTGCTAACCAAGGTTTGATAAAAGCTTCATCAAAAGCATCACCATCGTATTTATCAAGTAAAACTCCGAAATCAAACCCGAAGTATTTTGCACTGTCTTCTCGATTTTGGAAGTAATAAACGTAGTCTAAAGCTTGATTTGTAGAACTATGTAAATCAATTAAGTAGTCTGCATCTAAACTGATATTTTGTAGTTTGCTGCTAAAAACTTCAGTGTAAGGAACACCACTAGGAGAATTAATTTTTTCTAAAATTTTCGCAAATTTTTGCCTAATTATAGTTAAATAATTTTGTCGAACGACCTCTAGATCAATATGAAGTTGAGATTTAGTAAAAGCTACTAAATCATCAGCTTCTTTCTCGTAATCCCAAAAGATGCGATTCCAGTCTTTAGCTTCATAAATACAGTAACGCCCAGGAGAAAAATGATGAGCGCGTTCATTCATTCCCATTGGATTACAAATGGGAACCAGCCAAATTTCTCCAGTTAAATCTGTATCATTTACTGTTAATAAAAACTCAATTAGCTGGTGAATAACGGCATTACCAGCAATTTCTGCACCGTGAAGATTAGATTGAATATAAACCTTTTTACCAGGTTGAGCGCCGATGAATTTGTATAGTTGTAAATAGAGGCGATCGCCTGAAGCCATTTGACGTAATACAATGCTTTCAATAAATGGCAGCATGAAATAACTCGGTGATGATTTGAGTAAATTATCGCTGTATCTGTACTGTATTAAAAGCTTAGTTCAATAGAATTTGCTGATTAACCAGAGTTTTACCCCACCCAACCCTCCCCTTGGAAAGGGGAGGGAACTAGATTTTCCGGTTTCCCCCCTTTATAAGGGGGGATTAAGGGGGGTACTTCGACACACGGCTTGCGTGGCGAATTAGTCAGGGGAGAGTGTATTGCCACAGCAGTTGCAGCTGGGCGTAAGTCCATGTCTATTGACAAAATGCGCCCCAGTCCCAAAGGAAATTTACCTTTACAAGATTGGCTTGTGCCGGTGTTGTATCAGCAGGAACCCTATACGCCTTTTGTTCCTCAAAAGACAGCACCCAGTTTTGCTGATTTGATGGCGCAAGCAGACAACACCCCATAAAACAGTAAAGCTGTAGGTTTACCTGATGAAAGCGCTTATGGTTTTATTGGGCGAGATTATGAGATTTTGCGTTTAGAAAGAGCATTTCGGCAAAATCATCTGGTTTTGGTGCAGGGAATGGGCGGTGCGGGTGGTGTTGCCGCATTTAAAGATGCAGTCACCTGTGCAGTTAATTGAGGCGTTGCGGCGGGGGTTAGATACTTTTAAGGGACAAGAGGAAGAAGGGAGAGAAAAATCTCTTACTGTATCGTTGGATTATTCTTTTGCCAAGCTGTCGGAACGAACACGGCAGCATTTACCATTTTTAGCGCTGTTTTCGGAACGGGTGGATGCACATTGGCTGCATAATTTTTCAGAAAGTCTTGATGATAGCTATGGACAAGCTTATCAAGCAGTATTTGGAGAGAACTTGCAAAAACCAGATTGGTTGCAGATTCTCAATGAAGCCGCCGCCGCAGGTATTGTGAAATATTTATTGGGTGATAGTATCTACAAAATTCACCCAGCACTACCTTGGTATTTGCGCCAGCAGTTAAACACAATTACTTCCCAGGAGGTGATTAACGAACTCGAAAAAAAGTTGCTGATTTTCTACGCAGCGTTGGCGGCTAAATACGATAGAGAACTCATCATTAACGCAGAACTAGCAACTTTTGTGCTGCAAGTCGAAGAACCAAATTTGTTGCAAAATCTGCGCCTTGCTGAACATCAGCAGGAATGGGCTTATGCACAATGCATTCTGCAAGCCTTGGGAAAAGTGTATGAGCGGATAGGGCGTAAACTTGAATTTAAGTCACTGCGACAACGGACGCTAAAGCACATTGGTATTCATTTGGCAGATGCCAAAGCAAAGGGTAAAGATGCTCAGGATTTCTGGATGTATCTGCGGGGTGTAGATGCCAATGAAGCCGCTCAAAATGCTGACTTGGAAGGTGCAAGGAAAGTCCATCAAGAAATTCTGGATGAACTGATAGCTGTAAATGACTCCTCAGTGAATGACAAAATTGCCGGTGCTAATCATAATCTAGGCTATATTGCCCAAGAGCAACGGCAGTCTGATGTGGCTGTTGATTACTACAACAAGGCGCTGAAGATATATGAAGATGCCGGGGATTTGTACAATGCTGCTACTGACTATCACCAACTGGGCATGGTAGCCGAAGAGCAACGGCAGTTTGATGTGGCTGTTGATTACTATCAAAAAACCTATAAAGTTTGTGAACAATTCCGCGATTGGCGTAAGGCTTCAGCAACATTGGGTAAGTGGGGAAGGGTTTTAGAAGCTCAATAAAATTACGCTGAGGCTTTGCAAGTTCACATTCATGTTTTAGCTATTGACCAACACATTGCTACCGCTTGTGCTATTAATTTAACCCGGTTTTTTGCTTGGTCAAATTATATTCCTAAAGCTCGAACTCGTACTAGTCATTTTGCTAAATTAAATGTTCATTTTGCTTGAATTTTAAAGCGGTTTTCCAGCAACAGTTTTGTCCAGGTAGACTTATTTGTGCTTTGGTCTTTAATTTTCATGCTCAAAAAGGAGCGCTATAATAGCGCTCCTTTTTAGGTTTGTTAACTTATTGCTCTGTTATTCTCAAACTGCATTGCTTTTGAGGGGTAAGACCCCCTATTTGCCAACAGCATCCGTAAAAGTTGTCGGGGATCTGGGCACCAACTTTATATAACTTCTAACTTCTCAAATTGACGCCGAATTTTTCCACCAAAGCTTCGCGGACTTTATTGTGTACTGGTTCAACTTCAGCCTCAGTCAAAGTGCGATCGCTAGCCCGATAAATTAAGCGGAATGCTAAACTCCGCTGTCCTTCGGGGACATTTTCGCCCCGATATTCATCAAATAATTCCACAGATTCGAGCAAATCTTTGCCCGCTTTGGTAATTACTTTTTCAATTTCGGAAACTGAGATTTTCACGGGTGCGAAAAAGGCGATATCGCGATCGCTAGCTGGATAGGTAGAATATGGCTGGAATGTAGGAACGAGAATTTCGTCTTGTCCTAGAGATTCTAAAAGCACATCTAGATCCAACTGGAAAACATAAACGGAATCTGGTAAACCCTTTTCTCGTCGCAGTTGGGGATGGAGTTGTCCAAAAATACCCAGTCTGTTACCCCGAATCCATAGGGAAGCGGTGCGTCCTGGATGTAAGCGCTCGTCGCGGCGATCGGGTTGGAATTCTACCTGCAAGGCAAGTTGCCGAAATACACTTTCTAAAATGCCTTTGGCTTCAAACCAGGTGATGGGTTGTTCGCGTCCACTTTTTGACCATTTACCAACGGTGCGATCGCCTCCCATAATCCCCGCAAGGGCTTCTGTTTCTTGCAAACCGTCTTCTCCTTGCCAGAAAATTTGCCCGATTTCAAAGCCGTTGAGGGCACCATTACCTTGCTCTAAATTGTATTGAAAGGCATCAATCAACCCAGCAATCAAATCGTTTCGCAGCGCTGAATATTCGGCAAATAAGGGATTTGACAGTACTATCTCTCTGTCTTCTCCTGGTTTGACTAAAGAATAGTGAATTAATTCTGTTAACCCTTCAGCCCGCAGGAAAGCTCGTAATTTGCGAATCAATTCCTCGTCTAAAGGCAGATAGCCAGCTTCCGCTTTTTCTGGTAAGGTATCGCAGAATTTGTTGTAGCCATAGAGACGGGCAATTTCTTCAATTAAATCAATTTCTCGCTCTAAGTCACGGTAACGATAGGGTGGGACAGAAACTGACCATGTAGGTTGATGGTTAGTATCTTTTTCTGAAGAAGTCAATTGACATCCCAATGCAGTCAGGATGCGTTCAACATCTTGTTCTTGGAGTTCACCTGTATCCTCTCCCAAATCGATTGGCCCTAATATTTGATTAACTCGGTCTAAACGCAGTGCGATAGAACGACTCCAGGTAGATGGGTCGGGGCGAGTGTCGGCAACTTCCTGCTGGACAAGAATTCCACTAGCTAATTCGCTAATTAAGGATAAGGCACGGCGATTAGCTATTTCCAACTCAGCCCGGTTAACTCCCCGTTCATATCTCCCAGAAGCCTCACTTCTTAAACCTGCACTCCGGGAAGAACGGCGAATTGCTACGGAATCAAATAAAGCTGCTTCTAAAACTAAGCTTTGAGTCCCTTCATGGACTTCTGTTTCTTCTCCACCCATGACTCCCGCCAGTGCAACGGGTCTGTCGTTAGCGGTGATTAACAAATTTTGGGATGCTAGGGTGCGAGTTTGTCCATCAAGAGTTTTGAGGGATTCTCCATTATTGGCGAAACGAACGCCGATGGTTAAATTTTCACTACTTGCAACTGATTTTAAGCGATCGCGGTCAAAGGCGTGCAGTGGTTGTCCCCATTCCAACAAAACGTAGTTAGTAATATCAACAACATTACTTATAGGACGTACCCCAGCAGCGCGCAAACGCTGTTGCAGCCATTCAGGAGATGGAGCAATTTTTACCTGTTCAATTACCGTACCGATGTATGCAGGACAAGCTTGGGTATCGGCAATTTTTAAAGCTAAATTTCCGGCATTTTTGGGAATAGAAACTTCACCAGGTTCAGGAATGCTCAACTTTCCACCAGTTAAAGCTGCTACTTCCCGTGCTACGCCTACCATACTCAGAGCATCAGCGCGATTAGCAGTTGCGGTGAGGTCTAAAATTACATCATCTAGACCCAACAACGGCCGCACATCACTACCCAATGGTAAATTTTCCTGAGAGAAAATATGAATTCCGTCTACATCGGTGGGCAAACCGAGTTCCTTTAAAGAACAAATCATGCCCTGAGATGGGACACCACGCAGTTTTGCAGGTTTAATTTTTAAATCGATGTTGGGTAAGTAAGTACCCGTAGTTGCTACAGGCACATATATATCTGCCTTCACATTGGCAGCGCCACAGACAATATTTAAAGTCTCACCTGCACCAATATCTACTTGGCAAACACTCAATTTATCGGCGTTGGGGTGGGGTTGACGCTCAAGCACTTTCCCTACAACCACGCCATTTGCCCAAGTGCGGCGGTCTTCAATATCTTCTACCTCAAACCCCGCCATTGTCAGGGTTTCGGCTAACTCTTCTGGACTAAGTTTTATCTCTACTAGTTCGCGCAGCCAATTTAGAGAAATACGCATGGAGTGTGCTTGTTTTAGGAATCGTCTTTTGCTCTTATTTTAGGGTGCCTACTAGCGATCGATGGCTACTCGTCCCGCAAGGCGTACCCTTTCACTTGAACAATCCTACTACGTTAGACTGGCAGAACAATATCGGTTTTTTACTTTATCTTTACATTTTTTGCGATCGCCCCTAGTAAGCCGATGTACGTCTAGGCAATCTTAGAAGTTTAAGCGATCTAGATATTTGTGATTGTTGGAAACTTAAAGAACTACCAGAAACTATCGCCAAGTTGAAATATCTTAAAAAACTACAAATTCAGGGTTGTATAAGTAGTCTTGGTTCTTTTGATAAACTTCCTGATACTATTGGACAACTTAAATCTTTGACCACTGGACCATCAGTAATTAATTCTCGCAACACTACAACATGGGATGAGTCGTCAACTTTATAATTATTGCGTCTGAGAGCTAAAGACCAGACTGAAGTATCAACAATGACTTTCATCCACTGCGGCGCTGTTACTTGTAGTCATAATCATCCTCGTATTCAATCGTACCAAATAGCTCCAGAATTTTCAGTTGCTTTCGACGCTGTACATACTCTCGTAATGCCTCTTCAACAACAGCATCCTTGGATGGATGACCACCAAGTTCGAGTAGCTCTTCTTAATTAGGTTGTCGTCAATTTTTAGATTAGTAGTCATGTGTAGATTATTGCATAAAGTAATGTACAGAAAAAACTCATTGGAGTGGTTAATTTAAGTCAAATGCATGAAGACTATTTTCAATAATTCGGCGCGGGTAAACGGTTTAGTGAGATATCCAGATGCCCCAACTAATTTTGCTTTTACTTTGTCTACAATCCCTTTATTACCAGTGACAAAGATGATAGGAGTCTTCTGAAATATAGAATTATTTCGTATAATCCGACACAACTCATAACCATCAATTCCTAGCATGTTTAAATCCAACAAAATTAAGTCTGGTTTGTGCCTTATAATTGACAAAACGGCTTTGACTGGATCGTTAATAGTCACTACAGAAAAATTTTCATTTTCTAAGAAATGGCTAATTTCTTTGAGAATTGTGGGGCTATCATCCACAGAAACGATTTTGTGGACTTTTTGTGGCGTTACAGTAGCAGCCGTTACTTTTTGGGAAGCAGGATTTATGTTATTTGATATTGTTGGTTCCTGAAAGTTCTCTTTTGGAGGAGCAGAAATCTGTGGTAATCGCTGAACAGGAGCTATATTCTCTTCAGAAATATTTGGGTAAGAGTTGACGCTGGTACTTAATTTTTCTTTGGTGTCAACTAACCCCAGAACCAATTTTGAGAAAAGTGTAGGCGTAGCCGGTCGTAGACATCGCTCTTCAAATATCTTTGGTAATCTATCAAATGGTGGATCAGGTTCATGCAAGATAATCGCACCCTTAAGTATGTAAGGGTATAAATTGCGAGCCAGTTGGATTTCATCTTGATTCAAAATGGTAGCCAGATGACACAGGCTGAAACCCTTCATCCAATTAGTTAAATCTGGTTGAAGTTTTGGTAAATCTTCTTCCTCAATTTTGCTGTTAATCAACAGATATGGACGTTGATATTGAGAAGAAATTTGGGGAACAAAAGCCTGCCAATTTTGTAATCTTACTTGGCATCGTTCTAGAATTTTTTCTACATCTAACCGACAAATTTTTGGCATTCTATTAACTGGTTCTGTTAATTCATAAGTACCTTCTCTAATTAGCAAAAATGATTCAATTACCTCTTTAACTAATTCTTGAATCAGCACTGCTGCTTGGGTAGAATGTAGATGTTTTTGGCTAATAAGCCAGGATATAGCCTGATACTCAGGAGGGTGGCTTCTCGAATTGCTGTCATGTTCGATTAATTGACTGTGTGAGTCGGGTTCAAACATCAGACGTACTTGAGCACGAACATCATTGGTAAGCAGCGGTATTTGATGGCTGAGACGACGCAAATGGCGTTCTAATCGATCAAAGGGTTCCACTGAATGGGTAGCGTAAGTTATTTTGCCCTGTTCTAAGTAAATCGACCAAGAAACTGAGTTACTCAATGCTTCTAAACAAGTACTGTCGGAACAATTGGATAACTGTCTTAACAAACTTAGAGGACGTAGTTTTGTGAATGCACCTGAGTTATTCATATTTTTCAAGTTTTTTACGGAATCAACAACCGAACATTTGTAGATTGAAAATATCAGCTATGAGTATTCTTTTTTTTGTAATATTTCTCTACGTACAAATTATTTATTTTAAAATATGTATTTTTATAAAAAATTATAAGTTTTACAAATAATTTGTTACATTTGGCACATTCTACTTAATTTATCTCAAACAAAAAGCAGTTGAGTATGAATAAAGGCAAACACTTATCATAGCTAGATTATCACTAGATGTTGGTTAATTCTGGATTTTACCCACTACTGACAACTATTGGCTAATGACGTTTATTTATGCCCACTCACTTAAAAAGGCAAATTTGATTCTAAGTTCGCGCAATTACACTGGTATACTTCTAGAGCCAATGAGCTTAATTATGGTTAATAACTTTTCTGTAAAGGAACGATTCTCCTACATAAAATCTTTAAAAACTTATCTAGGAAAGTTTACGTATTTATTGTACTGTAGGTTTAATGGATATAAATTTTTGGTAGATACATTACAACAGGTAATACTGGGTTTTGATAAACTCTTTTTTGCTAAACTAAGCTGTACTCAAGTTTTTCTTAAATATATAGAGAACTTCATGAAAATAATTTGTTTAATAAAGATTAGAGCATCTACCAATAGATACTATATTCTATAGTCGTCTCGGCGACTGGAATTATATACTCTGAGAAAAGGGAAATAAAGCTTTGGACTTTAACATAACACAAAAAGTTATGCATGATACATTAAGACTTGATGAAGTAGTAGAATTTGCTGAGAATCCAGAACCACGTTGTCCTTGTGTACTCTTACTAGACACATCTGGCTCGATGCAAGGAGACCCAATTGAGGCTTTAAATCAGGGTTTACTAAGTTTAAAGGATGAATTAGTCAAAAATTCCTTAGCTGCAAGACGAGTGGAAGTGGCGATCGTCACTTTTGATAGTAATATCAATGTAGTGCAAGACTTTGTAACTGCCGATCAATTCAATCCGCCAATTTTGACAGCCCAGGGTTTAACTACAATGGGTGCAGGAATTCATAAAGCTTTAGACATAATTCAAGAGCGGAAATCTCAGTATCGTGCCAATGGGATTGCTTACTATCGTCCTTGGGTATTCATGATTACCGATGGAGAACCGCAAGGCGAGTTAGAACATGTAGTAGAGCAAGCATCCCAGCGCCTACAGGGAGATGAAGCCAATAAGCGGGTAGCATTTTTTACAGTAGGTGTAGAAAATGCGAACATGACGCGTTTAAATCAAATAACTGTGCGTACCCCTCTGAAGCTCAAAGGATTAAATTTTATCGAGATGTTTGTCTGGCTATCAACTAGTATGTCAGCTGTTTCCCATTCGCAGGTGGACGAACAGGTAGCACTACCGCCAATTGGTTGGGGGACTGTTTAATTAAAAATCGCAGCTTGATGTCTACGCAGCTAGCTGCTGGAAAAAAATCTATGAACATATCAAAACAGATTGCTCAATGGCGGATTGTGGCTGCGTCTGTGTGTGGTACAAGTCACTTAAAAAACAATCAATTATGTCAGGATGCTCATCACTGGCAGATATTATCAGATAATGTTTTAGTGGCAGCCGCAGCAGATGGCGCGGGTTCTGCTAGCCTTGGGAAAGTGGGAGCGATGGTTGCTGTAGAGACAGCAATAGAAAACATTTCCACCAAAGGACTTAGCCGAAAAACTTTGACTGATGATGCCTATGTGCGATCGCTCTTAAATGATGCCATACTAGCTGCCAAAAAAGCTGTGGAGGAGGAGGCGGCTACTTGTGACAAACAGCCTCAAGATTTAGCAACTACCTTAATCATGATGGTCGCCACACCAGAAGTTGTAGCTGTGGTGCAAATAGGTGATGGTTTGGCAGTGGCAAAAGATGGCATGGGCAATCTCCTCGCACTTACTATACCTGACAGCGGCGAATACATCAACGAAACCACTTTTTTAACTTCTCCTACTGCCTTAGATACAGCGCAGATGAGAATCTGGCGCACAGACATAGTAAACGTTGGCATCATTACTGACGGATTACAAATGCTGGCTTTGAATATGGTTGTTGGCGAACCTCATAAACCCTTCTTTTTTCCGCTGTTTGAATTTGTAGCTAATGCCGAGGATAAAACAGAAGCAAAGGATCAGTTGGTAAAATTTTTACGCTCAGAGCGGATTACACAACGCACTGATGATGATTTGACACTCATTATAGCTGCATTCAACAACTCATAAGCAAAGAATCTACAGGTTTCACATCTTAAATAACTCCCGTTAGCGGTAATTTCATTATGCAGGTACTACGTTGTTCCCCCAGAAAAGAAATCCTCAGCCTCAATGTCAGTTTGGGGCGTGGCGGTGAAGCTTGTGTTTATGCAGTGCCATCCGATAACAACTTGGTGGCAAAGATTTACCACAAGCCAACCACTGCCCATGCTGATAAACTCCAGGCGATGCTTGCCAACCCGCCAGAAAACCCGACGGCGAGTTTAGGGCATATCTCTATCGCTTGGCCAGAGGATTTATTACGGGCGGCAGATGGCAAAAATAGCATCCTGGGCTTTTTGATGCCACGCATTGAGGGGATGCGTCCAATCATCGACTTTTACAACCCCAGAACCCGTCGCCAACACTGCCCCCTATTCAACTATCAGTACCTGCTCCGCACCGCTCGTAACTTGGCGGCGGCTTTTGCTGCTTTACACACTAGTGGATATTGCATTGGTGATGTGAACGAGTCAAATATCCTCGTCAGTGACACAGCACTGGTGACTTTGATAGACACAGACTCTTTCCAAGTACTTGACCCCAACAGCAATGTTGTTTACCGCTGCCCAGTGGGTAAACCAGAGTTTACTCCACCAGAACTACAGAATAAAACTTTTGCCCAGCACGATCGCGAAATTTCTCACGACTTATTTGGGTTAGCGGTGCTGGTATTTCAACTCCTAATGGAAGGCACTCACCCATTTTCGGGGATTTTTCAAGGCGCTATTGAGCCACCGCCTTATGAAGCCCGCATTGCATCGGGTCATTTCACTTACAGCCAAAAGCGTTACGTACCCTACCTTCCTACACCCATTGCACCCCCTTGGGAAATTCTTCATCCCAGCCTCCAAGAACTATTTGTCCGTTGTTTTGAAGAGGGTCACAACAACCCACAGCTGCGCCCCAGTGCTCAGACTTGGCTCTCAGCAATCGCTGAAGCCGAAGATTCCCTGATTACCTGCACGACAAATCCCCAACATCGCTACAACAACCACATGCGTAGCTGTCCGTGGTGTGAACGGACTGTGCGATTAGGCGGACGCGACCCCTTCCCATCACATCGGGCTATAGAAGCTAGAGAACATCTCCAACCACGAGTCAAAGCGAAAAAGCGCTACAACCAGACACCGCATTTTCCACAGCGAACCATGTCACCGCACTTAACTAATTATTGGCAGCCAACAATTACCCCAAGCGGTGCATCTTATAAACCTTCCAAAAAGTCAAAGTTGTACCCGATTATTTGTTGTTTGTTGGGTTTTGGTTTGTTGGGATATGCGGACGTAATGATTAAATTTACTCAGCCGTTGGTTTCCCAAAATGCTTACACTCAACAAACGCTGAAGTCTCGCCAGACAAATAACAAACTCAGCTTCGCTGATTACTATCAGCAAGGTTATACTGCTTACAAAGACCGAGATTATGAAAAAGCAATTGCCAGCTTTACCGGAGCAATTGAACAAGTACCGACACATGCCAGAGCGATTGTAAATCGTGGCAATGCCCGCTATAACCTCAAAGACTACGAAGGAGCAGTTGCGGATTATAGCCAAGCTCTCAAAATCAAGCCCAATCAAATTAAAGCTCTGGTGAATCGGGGTAATGCCCGCTATATGCTTGCCGAATATAGTAACGATCCCGATCTAGAGTATAACCTAGCGATCGCAGACTATAATCGGGCTATTGGTCTGGATGCTAATGAAATTGAAGCTTATATCAGACGGGGGATTGTCCGCAGCCAAATGGCTAAATATAGCGGTGAATCTCAACAAGCTTACAAAAGAGCGATCGCAGATTTTACTCAAGCCATAAAACGTAATGTATCCAAAGCAGAAGCTTACTTTCAGCGGGGTGTTGTCTATTATCAAATTGCTCAATATAGCAGCAATTATGAGCAAGAATATAAACAAGCGATCGCTGACTTTAACCAAGCATTAACTATCAGCCCTAAGCTAGCAAAAGCATATCTCAAACGAGGTATGGTTCGCTATGAATTAGCACAATATGGCGGTAGTGAATCGAACAAAAACCAGACGAAAGCTGTCGAAGATATACAGGCATCTGCCAAAATCTTTCTTGAGCAAGATGATATGGATAATTATCAGCAAGCACTCAGTAACATGTGTGTAGTAGTAGAAAACAAATGTGACCCTTTATTCCACAGTTCAAGTAATTTGGAAAAAACTAACTAAAAACAAGTAAGTTTTGTCACTTACATAATTATTGGTTTGGATTTCAAAAATCAAGCCTAGCTAGGGTTAGCTGACGCTAACCCTAGTTATTTATTAGGTAACATTTTTATTTAATACAATAATTTATTTTCCTATTTTTAGATATTCATCGAGCTTTTATATAGAAAATATTTTAATTTATATTTCCTTCATAATTTTGCCCAAAATAATAGTTAGATTATTGACGGAGAAAAAGAAAACAGAAATCAATTTTTCTCTATCTAAGTGCATCCTCTTCATGTCGATAAAGTCAAATAATAATATCCCTACAAATCTCCGAGGTAATTGCATGAAAGCGGTGATTTTGGCTGGAGGGCTTGGTACACGCCTCAGTGAAGAAACTAGTATCAGACCCAAGCCGATGGTTGAGATTGGTGGTAAGCCCATTCTCTGGCACATAATGAAAACTTACTCTGCTCACGGAATTAATGACTTCATTATTTGTTGCGGTTACAAAGGTTACATAATTAAGGAGTATTTTGCTAACTACTTCTTACACATGTCAGATGTTACCTTTGACATGCGATTTAACCAGATGAACGTGCATTCTGGTTATGCTGAACCTTGGCGTGTCACCTTAGTAAACACAGGTGATAATACCATGACAGGTGGACGCTTAAAGCGAATCAGCGAACATCTCGGTAATGAAACTTTTTGCTTTACTTATGGTGATGGTGTCAGTAATATTAATATCACCGAGCTAGTTAACTTTCATAAAGAACAAAAGACCTTAGGAACCCTCACAGCCGTTCAACCAGCCGGACGTTTTGGCGCCATTTCCTTAGGATATGAGCAAACTAAAATTACCAGCTTTCGGGAGAAACCTGAAGGTGATGGAGCTTGGATTAATGGTGGTTATTTTGTGCTAGAACCAGAAGTAATCAATTTGATTTCTGATGACTCTACTGTGTGGGAGCAAGGGCCATTAGAAAAGCTAGCTGATATGGAACAGCTATCTGCTTTTAAACATGATGGTTTTTGGCAACCGATGGATACTTTACGCGATAAAAACTACCTAGAGGGGCTATGGAAAAGCACTCAAGCCCCTTGGAAGGTATGGTAGAAAGGGAGTTATGAGTTATGAGTTATGAGTTATGAGTTGAAACTCCTCACTTCTAATTATTAACTCCTGACTTTATAGATTTACTGTAATTTCAAGTACAATAATACTAATGTATGATTTTGCGATTATAGGTGGGGGAATAGTTGGACTCTCTACAGCGTTGGCTTTAGGAAAACGCTATCCCAATGCTCGTATTTTAGTACTAGAAAAAGAGAGTCAATGGGCATTTCACCAAACCGGCAATAATAGCGGGGTGATTCATTCTGGTATTTACTACAAGCCAGGGAGTTTCAAAGCTAAATTTTGTCGTGACGGTTCTCGCTCAATGGTGGAATTCTGCCAAGAGCATGGAATTGAGCACGAAGTTTGTGGAAAAGTAATTGTTGCAACTGAAGAGCAAGAGCTACCACGCCTAGAAAATCTCTACAAACGCGGCTTAGAAAATGGCATAGAAGTTAAGAGAATCAGCCCCGAAGAAGTCAGGGAAATTGAACCTCACGTAAAATGTGTAGGTGGACTTCGGGTATTCTCAACTGGTATTGTTAATTACAAGCAAGTTTGTTTGAAATATGCCCAGCTAATTCAACAGCAGGGTGGAGATTTACACCTCAATACAAAAGTTCTGAAAATCTCTCCAAGTGGTAAAAACCAGGTACTGCAAACAAACAAGGGTAGCTTTGAAACCCGCTTTGTAATTAATTGTACGGGATTGCATAGCGATCGCACCGCCAAACTAGGTCAAGTTGAACCCCAAGCCAAAATCGTCCCATTCCGGGGAGAATACTACGAACTCACCCCAGAAAAACGTTATCTGGTCAAGACACTAATTTACCCAGTACCCAATCCAGATTTTCCCTTCCTGGGTGTTCACTTTACCCGGATGATTGATGGTAGCGTCCATGCAGGGCCAAACGCGGTTCTGTCGCTCAAACGCGAAGGTTACAAAAAAACCGACTTTGACTTACGGGATTTTCTGGAAGTCATCACCTATCCTGGTTTCTGGAAGTTAGCAGCCAAACACGCTGATGAAGGCATACAAGAAATCATTCGTTCCTTGAGTAAAGCAGCCTTCACCAGAAGTTTGCAAAAATTAATTCCCGAAGTCCAAGCAGAAGACTTAGTTCCCACTCATGCAGGAGTCCGTGCTCAAGCCTTAATGAATGATGGCAAGCTTGTAGACGACTTTTTGATCGTTTCCGGTCAAAACTCCATTCATGTTTGCAATGCTCCTTCTCCTGCTGCTACATCTTCTCTAGAAATTGGCAAAGCGCTTGTGGCAGAAATTCCCCAACTTTCGCATCTAGATAATGTAGTCACTGCATAGATATCATAGTTGTTCTTTCCGGGACTGCTGAATTAAGGCATGAATCTTGTATAGTAGGCATCTTTGTCTGCTGGAAATGCAAGGGACGGGTAAGATACCCATTCCACAAGAAAAAAGTGTAATGCATCAATTAAGAACCGCTATAGAGTGCTGCTACCCAATAGGTAAGCCTGCAAAGGTTTTAGTAACTACATAATGACTGCTAGCCAAGTTACTATATGGCGTTTCTCGGTTAAGTCAAATAGAAACCTAACCCCCAACCCCTTCCCTACAAGGGAAAGGGAGTAAGATTCAAAGCCTCTCTCCTAAGAGGAGAGAGGTTTGGAGAGAGGTCAAGTTATTGCATACAAACGAAAAATATAGCGGTTCCCTTCTAGATGCTACACGCTGTAGGGCACATATCTGTGCGCCCCAAATAAACGAAAAATTTAACTCATCAATACAAAGGCATTAACCACAATGAAAATATTAGTAACTGGTACAGAAGGCTATCTAGGTTCGTTATTACCACCTCTGTTAATTGAACGGGGACATGAAGTTATTGGTCTAGATACCGGTTTTTATAAAGTTGGTTGGCTATACAACGCTAATGGGGTGACACCAAAAACCCTCAACAAAGATATCCGCAACATCACCCCTGATGATTTGGAAGGTGTTGAAGCAATAGTTCACATGGCGGAACTCTCCAACGACCCAGCCGGACAATTAGCGCCGAATATTACCTACGAAATTAATCATGTCGGTTCAGTTCGTCTGGCTAGTCTGGCTAAGGCTATGGGTGTGCGCCGTTTTGTATATATGTCTTCGTGCAGCGTTTACGGTGTTGCTACCGCAGGTGATGTCACAGAAGAATCTCCAATTAATCCCCAAACAGCCTACGCAGAATGCAAAACTCTCGTAGAACGAGATGTCAGACCACTCGCTGATGATGACTTCTCTCCCACCTTTATGCGGAATGCCACTGCCTTTGGTGCTTCTCCTAGGATGCGCTTTGATATTGTTTTAAACAACTTAGCAGGGTTGGCATGGACTAGCAAACAAATCAAAATGACTAGTGATGGTACACCCTGGCGGCCATTAGTCCACGCACTGGATATTTGCAAAGCAATAGTCTGCGCTTTGGAAGCACCACGAGACATTGTACATAACCAAATTTTCAATGTGGGAGACACAGCAAACAACTATCGCGTCAAAGAAATCGCGGAAATTATTGCTGATATTTTCCCAGATTGCAAATTGTCCTTTGGTGACAACGGCTCAGATAACCGCAGCTATCGGGTATCCTTCGAGAAAATCAACACAATTCTACCCGGATTTAAATGTGATTGGAATGCCCGACTTGGTGCCCAGCAGTTATTTGATTTATTCAGTCAAATACAAATGGCTGAAGATACTTTCTTGTTTAGAGGATTTACCCGCTTAAAACAACTAGAGTATTTGATTCGTACCGAACAAATTGACAAAGATTTTTTCTGGAATAAAAAGTAGCTAGTTAGCCTAGCAGCAGCGGACAAATAATCTAAGCTTCCGAATCAACACTACTTGATTCGGGCTTATATCATCTCTCAAATTATTTACAATTAGTGAGTTGAAGTTTATGGCGATCGCAAAATGTCGTTTTATAAGAATTTATGCCAAACATGACCATGCTGTTAATCCCAGTATCAGCGACAAAGTTGGACATCGCAAATAAACAGAAATCGCTGCTGGACTACATCGGATAGAGACTTACATTACATTTGTAGAAAAAGTCAAATAAACAAAGCATAAGCTATTAACTTTCCTCATAAATACGAAAGTAGAAGGGAAATCAATCGTTGGTTATGGCGCACCAGCCAAAGGCAACACATTGCTCAATTACTGTGGGATTGGTAAAGATTTTATCGATTACACAGTAGATTGCAATCCCTACAAGCAAGGCTTATTTTTACCTGTGACTCATATTTTCATATTCGAACCAGATGAAATCCGCGAAACCAAACCAGATTATGTTCTAATTTTACTTTGGAATCTCAAGGAAGAAATTATGGAACAAATGGCATTTATTGGCGAGTGGGGTGGACAGTTTTGAGTGCCAATTCCTGAAGTTAAGACTTATCTATCTCCTATTCCGGATCGGGTTTTAATAGTGTCGTAATTACTAACTATAAACAAGAAGTATGCCTGTTATTACTATTTCATTTTTTCATTATAATAACGGGAAATATTGAAGTATCTTACAAATAAAAAACATCCAAAAAATAGCTTATTAATTACTAAGCTGCTGTTAGCACCCTCTTAAATACAAATTAGAACTTAATATGAATAAACTGCTGACAATTGCCATTCCTACATTTAATCGTGCCCAGCTTCTAGATAAACAACTTACTTGGTTAGCTCAAGCTATTAAAGGTTTTGAAGATGACTGTGAAATTTTAGTTTCTGATAATTGTTCAACTGATAATACTCAAGAGGTGATCCAAAAATGGCAATCAACACTTAGCAATATCACATTTAATTCTAATAAAAATCCTAAAAATTTAGGCGTTGTCAAAAATATTATGTATTGCCTAAATTCTGCAACAACAAAATATGTTTGGACAATTGGTGATGATGACCCCATTCAAGATAGAGCCATTGCTTATGTGATTAGCAAACTCAAGCAACATGAAGATTTATCATTATTGTTCCTCAATTTTTCTGGTCGGAACCAAATTACTGGTGAACCAGTTCATCCACCAAAAATTATTGGTAATCGTTGGTTTGATGTTGAAAGTGAAGATGGTAATGGTGATGGTAAAACTATATTTGAGCATTGCTTTTCAAAAAGTGTTGGTGCAGTTATTTTCCTGACTGCTACAATCTACCGCACTGATTTAGTAAAACGCGCTCTACAAAGTTGGCGAGATGCTGAAAATAACTGGATATCTTTAGCATATTTAGCCGGTTATTGTGCTGCTAATGGCAGTGTAATTGTCACTAAAGAAACTTATTTAGAATGTGTTGTTGGTGTGAGTTATTGGCAGAAAGAACCAAAATCTGCACTGTTAATGCAGTACAAACACATACCTGAAGTGATTTTGAAACTGGAAGAGAATGGATATTCTAAGCAGTTTTGTAGACGGATGCTGTTGCAGAACTGTAAAGAAGTGAACTTGAGAGTTTTCTTAGGTGCTTTAAGAAGATGGCCTATGTCTGCCATCAAGACAGTAGTTCCATTTTTGGCTTTAGTCAGCTTGTGTGCTTTTGACGTAATGGTTTCTAAAGAGTTCGGGTTAGCAGAATCAAGTGAAATATCTACTCAAGAAGTGCGGAGTTATAAGCCATAAACTACTAAATTACTGATAAATATATATCGATACTAAAAAGGATGAACAACATGTTTAATGCAGCAATTAAACGCAAAATATTTACACTGTCTTCTGACTTTGAATATTACGTAGCCCGTTGGAAACATAGCAGAAATTTGCCAGCATTGGAAGGATGCGATCGCAACATCCTTAATGCTCTCAAAAAAGACGGCGTTTACGTCACAACACTGGCAGATTTAGGGCTAAACTCTACCTCAGAACTGCTCAAAGCTGCTTACCATCAATTGTCTCAGATGGAAAATCCCAACAACGACCATCTAGATGAAAGGTTGCCACAAATTTACACAGTTACAGGTCTACCAGAATTTTATGCTTGGGGGATAGAGAAAAGGCTGGTCAACATCATCGAAAATTATATCGGTCTTCCTATAGCTTTTCATGGTGTACATTTACGCAAAGATTTCAAGAGCAAACATCAGTTTGGGACGCTACTATGGCATAGCGATGCAGAAGACCGCCGCATTATCAAAATCTTTATTTACTTGAATGATGTAGAACAAAAAACTGGGCCTTTTGAATATATCCCCCGCTCTTTAACTTCCTTATTTAGTTGGAACTATTTTCGACTCTATTACAAACTTTGGAAATCCGGGTATATGGGTATCGATGATGAACAAATAAAATCAATCATCCCGAAATCAGCTTGGAAATCTTGTCCAGGCCCAGCAGGTACAGTCATTATTGTAGATACGAAAAATGCTTTGCATCATGGCACAATCCGCACAGAAGACAGGTCAACACTATTCTTTTGTTACACCGCTAATCCCCCTGAAAGACCAGACCTTTGTACCCAATACTGGGATGATACATATCCCAGAGCAGAGTTCACTTCTTCATCAGATGCAGTTAAAATTCCGACTTAGTGCCCTTTTTTAGGTTATTAAATCTACGTTCATTACTGTTATTTTCTGACCCTAGCGACAAATAGTTAGCAAATATTTTCTTTAGTCAACATTTATCTCAAAGGAATCACATGATTTTCACCGAAACCACACTCAAAGATGCATTCATTATTGACTTGGAAGAAAAGCCCGACCACCGTGGTTTTTTTGCTCGATCTTTCTGCGCTCAAGAATTTGAGGCACACGGATTAAAGCCAACAGTCGCCCAATGTAACCTATCTTTTAACTACAAAAAAGGCACTATCCGGGGAATGCACTATCAAATTCTGCCAGCCGCAGAAACGAAATTAATTCGCTGTACTAAAGGTGCTATTTATGACGTAATTATTGATATGCGTCCTGAATCTCCTACCTTTTTATCACACATTGGTGTAGAACTAACTCCAGAAAACCGCCGTGCTTTGTATGTTCCAGAAATGTTTGCTCACGGCTATCAAGCACTCACAGATGAGACTGAAGTCGTATATCAAGTGGGTGAATTTTACACGCCAGGGTATGAAAGAGGTTTACGTTATGATGACCCATTCTTTGACATTAATTGGCCTCTAGATGTAACTGAGATTTCCGAGAAAGATTTAAATTGGCCTTTGTTGAGAATGATGACTGTTGGAGCAAAATAGCTGTTTTAAGCTGGTAAGTACTCTCTGTTTAACTTCCCAATTACAAGAGGTATCAAATGCCAAATAATACTCTAACCCATCTAAGCAATTCTATCAATTCGTTGTTCAAAAAAGTAGCAACTCGCATTGATTATATCAAAGGCTTAAAAGTTGTTTCACTCAAACCAAATCAGCCTTCTAGAGGTAATGTACTTTTTTCTTACCGGACTGAGCCATTCCTTTTAAAACCTGGTCAGTCCATACCCCATGACCACACTTCCTACTGGGAAGTTTGGCGGATGGTGCAAACATTTTTGGATCTTGGTTATAGCGTTGATGTTATTCAGTTTTACAATGATGAATTCATTCCTGAAAAAGATTATGCATTTTTCATTGATGTCCGTCATCGGATGCAAGAATTAGCACCAAAACTCAATAAAGATTGTGTGAAAATTTTTCACGTTGACATTGCTAATATGGTGTTTCGTAATGTGGCTGAATGCAATAGACATTTAGAACTACAACAACGGCGGGGTATTACTCTTTGTCCACAGCGATATGAAGTGCCTAATTTGGGAATTGAATATGCAGATTATGGCGTAGTTTTAGGCAATGAATTTACCATCAATACCTTTAAATACGCGAATAAACCAATTTATCGTGTGCCGCTTTCTAATCCTACTGTCTATCCTTGGCCAGAACGAAAGGATTTTGAAGCCGTAAGAAAGCATTACTTATGGTTTGGTAGTCACGGGTTTGTTCACAAAGGGCTTGATTTAGTTTTAGAAGCTTTTGCACAAATGCCAGATTTCCATTTAACAGTTTGCGGCCCAATTCATAAGGAACCAGAATTTGAAAAAGCTTTTCATCAAGAGCTTTATGAAACACCAAATATACATACTTATGGTTGGATTGATGTTATCAGCCCTGAGTTTATAGAAGTTACCAATAATTGTATTGGTACTGTGTTTGTTTCAGCAGCAGAAGGTGGAGCCGGCAGCGTTATCACTTGTATGCATACAGGGTTAATCCCGATAGTCAATTACGAATCTAGTGTTGATGTGCATGAGGATTTCGGTGTGCTATTAAAGAATTCTTCGATCGCAGAAATTAAATCGGCAGTGAGAAGAATTTCTAATTTGCCTCTAGAAGACCTCAACAGTATGTCTCGGAAGGCGTGGGAACATGTAAGAGCAAATCATACTAAAGAAAACTTTGCTAAAGTTTACCGAAATACTATAGAGCAAATTATCGAGAACCACAGCCAGAAAAAACAGACATCTAGCAAACAACTGGTTAGTAGCGATCCCTCCGGCGGGCTACGCCTACGCTAACACCAATTAACTATGAAAATGTACTTAATATTTAGTTGTAAAAAATTATTAAGTGCAAGTTTATAGAGGATTTGTATCACAACCAACAGTTCTAAAAAGGAGTTTAGTTCATGATTATTATCGATCGCGCCTTACGAGCTAGGTCAGCAGCAGGAAATCCTATCAAAGTAGGAATGATCGGTGCTGGTTTCATGGGTCGAGGAATTGCCAACCAAATTGTCAATTCAGTGCCAGGAATGGAGTTAGTTGCTATCTCCAATCGCAAGATTGACGCAGCCAAGCAAGCTTATTCGGAAGCAGGAATTGAAGATATTCAAGTTGTTGCAACTGTCAGCGAATTAGAAGATGCGATCGCTAACGGTAAGTATGCAGTCACAGAAGACGCTAAGTTACTGTGTCGGGCAGAGGGCATCGATGCATTAATCGAAGTCACAGGTGCAGTGGAATTTGGCGCTCAGATCGTTATGGAAGCGATCGCCCACCGCAAACATGTGATCATGATGAATGCCGAACTCGACGGCACCATTGGCCCCATCTTGAAAGTGTATGCCGACAAAGCTGGCGTTATTCTCAGCGCTTGCGATGGCGATCAGCCAGGGGTGCAAATGAACCTTTACCGCTTTGTCAAAAGCATTGGTCTAACTCCCTTATTGTGCGGTAACATTAAAGGACTCCAAGACCCCTATCGCAATCCCACCACCCAGGAAGGATTTGCTAAACGTTGGGGTCAAAAGCCCCACATGGTGGCTAGCTTCGCCGACGGAACCAAAATTTCTTTCGAGCAAGCGATCGTAGCCAATGCCACAGGGATGAAAGTCGCCAAACGGGGAATGTTGGGATATGACTTCAACGGTTCTGTCGATGAAATGACCCAGTTATATGATGTAGAACAACTCAAAGAACTGGGCGGTATTGTCGATTATGTAGTTGGAGCAAAACCAGGCCCTGGCGTATATGTATTTGCCACTCACGACGACCCCAAGCAACGCCACTATCTCAACTTATACAAATTAGGCGAAGGCCCACTTTACAGCTTCTATACTCCTTATCACCTCTGTCATTTTGAAGTTCCCCTGTCCGTAGCGCGTGCTGTCCTATTCGGTGATGCCGTTATGTCTCCACTAGCAGGCCCGCTAGTAGATGTTGTTACCACTGCCAAAATCGACCTGAAAGCAGGAGAAACCTTAGATGGCATCGGCTATTACATGACCTACGGACAATGTGAAAATTCCGATATTGTCCAACAGCAAAATCTCCTACCAATTGGTTTAGCCGAAGGATGTCGCCTGAAACGGGATATTACTAAGGATCAAGTCCTCACTTATGAGGATGTAGAATTACCTGAAGGCAGACTTTGCGACCAACTACGAACTGAGCAAAACAACTATTTCGCCTCAGAAAAAATCTTGGTAGCAGTTGGGTAATATGATATCCAGTTAATCAAGCTGAATAAAAAATGTTCGTAGTAAGGACTTTAGTCCTAGCTTTGGGGACTGAAGTCCCCACTACAAACTGTTTATTATGGGTGATTTGGCGGACATCATATAATAGCTACAAATGAATTGGCTGTAGGGGCGTACAGCTGTACGCCCCTACGTATTTGTAGCCAGAATTTCGTGAAGAGGATAAGAAGTTATACTGCTGAATACTAAAGTTGTTGATAATAATTTGCTGGGGAGCGTTGAAACAAACCTGATCGAAACCTTAGGTTAAATTCATGAAAATTGCTCTAGTCCACGATTATTTAACCCAGCGAGGTGGGGCAGAGCGTGTGTTTGAACTGCTTTGTAAGCGCTATCCCGAAGCAGATATTTTCACATCTCTGTACGATCCACAAAAAACTATCGATCTAGGCGATCGCGTAGTCAATACAACCTTTTTGCAAAAGATTCCTGGTGCAGCAAAATATTTTAGGTCAATGGCTCCTCTATATTTTCCTGCCTTTCGTGCCTTGGATCTACAAGACTACGATCTAATTATTAGTAGTAGCACCAGCTTTGCCAAAGCAGTGCGAAAAAATCCCAATGCCCGCCACATTTGCTTTTGCCATAATGTCACCCGTTTCTTATGGGATACGGCAACTTATTTAAGAGAGTACGGAGACTATAGATATTTTGCTCCTTTAATTGAACAAGTATTTCAAGTAATGAGAAAGGTAGACCTGAAATATGCACAGGAACCTGACCTTTACATTGCAAATTCTAGTGTTGTTGCCCGCCGTATTGAAAATATTTATGGCAAAAAGGCAATGATGGTGAACTATCCAATTGATACTAGTAAATTTCTTTTTTCAGATATAAAAGATGAATATTATCTGGCCTCCGCCCGGATGATCAGTTATAAGCGACTTGATATAATAATCGAAGCTTTTAATTGGTTGGGGTGGCGGTTATTAATATCTGGTGATGGGCCAGAACAAGCACGGTTAAAATCTAAAGCATTACAAAATATTGAATTCTTGGGACACGTAAGTGATAGAACCCGCAAAGACTTGTTTTCCAAAGCCAAGTCTATTATTGTCGCAGCCCTAGAAGACTACGGATTAGTTCCAGTAGAGGCTAATGCTAGCGGCACACCAGTCATCGCCTATGGAGCAGGTGGAGTATTAGATACTCAAATACCAGGTGAAACAGGAGTCTTTTTCAAAAGACAAACACCCGAATCTCTACAAATTGCATTACTAGAAGCCAATGGCATCTCTTGGGATTACGATCGCATCCGTAATCATGCAGTAGCAAACTTTTCAGAGAATGCCTTCTTTAGTAAAGTTGAGCAAATTATTAACCAAGCTTGTGGTGTGCATCAAATATTAATTTGATTTCCTAATCTTTTTTCACTATTAAGATTACCTATTTCTTTTTCTCTCTCCTCCTTGGCATCCTTCTCTTCACCCCTTTTACGTGTTCGCGTAGGTTTCGGAGGAAAGGTGGTTCGTAAAAAGAATAGGTATTATTCGGGATATCTCTTAGCGTAAGTCTTGAAGACAAGGATAATAAAAGTGGTTCAAACTAGTCTAAATCCTCATTTAACTCCAGCTTCTGAAACTGAACCAAGCTACGGACAATTGTTTGCCGTATTTGTGCGAAGATTTCCTTGGTTCCTAGCAGTATTAATTACTTCTATTGCTATTGCAGGCATGGTAACTTTTAGAACAAAGCCTACTTATAAAAGTTCGATGCAATTGCTAGTAGAACCTAACTATCAAGGTAAAAAAGAAGGCGCGGGGTTAGACAACCAGTTCACTGACTCTAATGTTGTGATAGATACTGCGACTCAGCTTAACTTGATGCAGAGTTCGGGACTCATCCAAAAAGCAGTTGATAAACTTCAGTCTGATTATCCAGATATAAGTGCAGGTGAAATTAAAGCTTCTTTGGTCTTAACTCAATTAAGGAGCAAAGAAGACAATGTTGCGACTAAAATTTTTCAAGTTGAATACACCGCTGGAGATCCAGAAAAGACACAAAAAGTTCTGGGTGCAATTCGACAAGTTTATGTGGAATATAACAAACAACAACAGAGTTCGCGGTTACAAAAAGGTCTGCAAATTATCAGGGAACAGTTAAGTAAAGCCAGTGAAGAAGTAAACGCGGCTGAGACAAATTTACAAAGGTTTCGCAGAAATCAGAACTTAATTGATCCAGAGTCACAGGCCAAAGCTATTGAGACAGCTTTGAATAATATTGCCCAAGAAAGGCAGACAACTCGTGCTCAATATGGGGAAGCCTTAGCACGCCAAAAATCTTTAGAAGAACAACTTAACCGTTCTCCCCAAAATGCTCTAGTTGCTTCTCGTCTGAGTCAATCTACTCGTTATCAAAGCTTACTGAACGAAATCCAAAAAACAGAACTGGCGCTAGCACAGGAACGCTTACGCTTTACAGATCAAACTCCGAGTGTGCAAAAGCTCAAAGAACAGCTTCAGGGCCAGAAGGAATTATTGCAACAAGAAGTAGGAAGAACTTTAGGCGGAAAGTCTGCTGGTGCATTCACTTCTAAAGATTCCCTTCTCGAACGAGGACAGCTTGGTGAAATTGATCTTAGCCTTGCTGGTCAGCTAGTGGAAACGCAGACCAATATAGTTGCTTTAACTGCTCGCGATCAAACTTTAGTGCAGAAAGAAAACGAGTTACGTTTTGAAATCAAACGCTTTCCGCCTTTGTTAGCTTATTACAATCGGATGCTACCGCAATTGCAATTTAGCCGTGAAAGGTTAGAGCAGCTTTTAAGAGCAGAACAGCAATTGCGGCAAGAACTTTCCAAGGGTGGATTTAATTGGGAAGTTGTGGAAGAACCTCAAAAAGGTGGACAATTAGGCCCCAATCTTCAACAGAACTTGCTTTTAGGTGCTGTGGTTGGGTTTATGTTAGGAGGCATTGCTGCCTTTATTCGAGAATCGGCTGATGATGCAGTTCACACCACTGCTGAGTTAGAGAAGCAAATGGCTATGCCGTTGTTAGGAACAACTCCCAAATTACCGCCAGCAAAACCCAGAGAATCAATGATCAAGTTGCCTTTTGGTAAGCCAGAAGTTCTTGCCCCTTGGACAATTCAGGTACTGCAATCTCCACCACGTTGGGAATCACTGGATCTGATTTACAAAAACATTGAACTTTTAAATACTGTTGCTAACTTGAAATCTTTGATGATCACCTCAGCTTTACCCGATGAGGGTAAGTCAGCTTTGGCGTTGGGTCTGGCAATGAGTGCTGCCCGTTTACACAAAAGAGTACTGCTGATTGATGCCAACTTACGTGATCCCAGTTTGCACGAACAGCTGAATCTTCCTAATGAACAGGGGCTTTCAACTCTATTGGCTAGTGATGCAACTCTACCGAACCAGATTAGTCTTCAATACTCAGGTTCTGCCTACATCGATATTTTAACCGCTGGTCCAAAACCTGCTGACCCAGCTAATCTGTTGAGTTCCCCTCGGATGATGCAATTAATGGCAGCATTTGAGGAAAACTATGATTTGGTACTCATAGATGCTCCCCCAGTTCTCGGCTTGGTGGATGCCATGCTCACCGCATCATCTTGTCGTAGCGTGGTTATGGTGGCAAGCATTGGTATTGTGACGCGAAGCCAGCTTAATCAAGCTACAGCCATGCTGAGTAAGTTAAATCTGATTGGGGTTGTAGCTAATGGGGTATCAAACTCTAGCAGTAATTACGTACCTTATATCAAACAACAGCAATTAGCCTTGCGACAAGCTGTAGAAAAGTAGTTCGTAATTCGTAAGGGTTTTAGATATTTCTTTCTCGTTTCTAGCCTCTGGCTGGAAATACATTCAAAGCGGCTCTGGCGCGAGTAAGGGAGGCGGAAGGCGGAGCCTCTAGGAGGCATTCCCAGTCTGAGACTGGGAACGAGGTAAAGACTGATTTAGGTAGGGGCAATTCATGAATTGCCCCTACATTTTTATGAACAAAATTTAATTTTATTGCTATCAGGAAAATTTCAGTATATTTATACTATCTTTATGGGTTGTCAGAGAAATCACTGGCTCTTTAAAGAGTAAATAAAGAATTTATTTAAGCGATCGCTATTTCTACATAGTCTTATATTCTAGAGATTAAAGCACCTTCATAAAGGCTAGAAAACAACAGTGGACTGGTTTTGTTAAATATATCGACACAATAAACACCTCAGTGCAATTAAACGTAGATATAGATTCATGGGTAATTTCCCTCTACACTTTTTTACTTTCAGTAATTACCGGAAAAATACTGATTGCCCATGAATATTGATAGTAACGTTGATTTGTACACCTCTACACCAGCAGAATTCTGGACGATGTGTGCTTGGCTGAGTGGCAAATAGCAATAACATATTTTGCCCTCAATTATCTCCAACTTTTTGGAGTGACAACAAGATTCGGATTTGGGTCTTTGGCATTGATAGCCTTTGATAACGCCTCAGCAATTCACTCCTGTATAAACCCAAAGAGATATGACAACTTCAATAATTCCAACTCTACAGAGTTTATATGATGTAACCCAGGAACACCAGGATAATCGCTGCACACTTCAGTGGCGACGGGGTAAACTGTTGGTGAAGTCGCCTGGACAAGTGAAACAACCATATCTGCCTTCATTAAATAGTAAGCGATCGCTAGTAGAATGTTTACAACATTCTCCTGTAAGTTTGGTAAGCATAGATCCAAAATTGGGTGAAGCTTTGCTTAGGTTTTGGGCAGATGCATGTGAAGAAGCAGATAAGCCTATGTTCCTAAGCATACCCGCTAGCAAGAAACTGCCTAACCAACCCTTACAGCGACTAATTGATTGGATTGCGGCTTTCGTATTAATGCTATTAGCAAGCCCAGTCATGTTGGTATTGATTGTATTAATGCAGGTTTACTCGCCAGGATCACTTTTTTGTCGTGAGTGGCGTGTTGGAGAACGGGGTAAACTCTTTCGGACAACGAGGTTTTGCACGCACAACATTACACCGCTAGGGCGTTGGATGGGTAATTACAATCTTGATAATTTGCCACAGTTATTTAACGTGCTGCGGGGTGACATGAGTTTGACCGGATCTCGTTGTTGGACTTTAGAAGATGCAGTACAGCTAAATAAACTACCAGAAATTACAGCTTCGTGGGAAGTAGAAGCAGAGCCTCATCTGTTACATCTAGATAGCCAAACACTGTAATTTATCTGTGCGGTAATTGATAATTTCATCTACCGCACTGAGACTTGGTTACGTAGCATCTATAGCGGTCTATCTACCTTGCCAAACTATTATTATAAAATCCATGCATTTCCAACTTCCTCAAAAACTCCGCAGTCTGCTTAAAGCTACCAGCTTCTGGCAGGACAACTATTTGATATTGCGAGAATTTAAACACTTTCGCAAGATTGTAATTTTAGCTCTGACATTCTCGATTCTGGCGGCAACTTTTGAAGGTGTAAGTATTGGTTTTTTACTTTCATTTTTGCAAAGCTTAACTAGTCCTAATGCTCAACCTGTTCAAACAGGAATAGAATGGTTTGATAATTTAGTATTGGGAGCTAATACATCGGCTATTAATCGTCTGTACCGAGTATCTTCGCTGATTTTATTGAGTACTTGGTTACGTGTTATCTTCAATTACTTTGGACAAGTCTATACTGAATTATCTCAACTTCATTTTGGCGATCGCTTACGTAAGCAAATTTTTGAACAGTTACAATCCTTATCGTTAAGTTACTTTGCCAAAACCCGTTCTGGGGAACTAATTAACACAATAACCACAGAAATTGAAAGGATAAGGCAGGGTTTCAGTGGCGCAGCCTTTTTAGTAACTAGGGGAATAACAACTCTTGTCTACTTAATATCAATGTTCTTGATATCATGGCAACTGACTGTGATTTCAGCATTATTATTTACCCTATTAGGTGTAGGTTTATCTAATCTGAATGCCAGAGTTAGAGAATCAAGTTTTGGCATGACAACTGCTAATGCTAATTTTACATCAACAGCCATAGAATTTATTAATGGCATTCGCACAGTTCATTCCTGTGGTACTCAAGAATTTGAGCGCCAGCGTTATTACAAAGCTAGCGATAAGGTAGTAAGTACTACAACTAAAGTTGTATTTACTTGGACGCTTGTCAAGCCAATTGCTGAAGGGGTAGCTACTACAGTGTTGGTCGGAATGATTATTTTGGCATTCACTAGCTTGGTTACTAATGGAACGCTACAAGTTGCTTCTTTGCTAACCTTTTTCTTTGTGCTATTTCGCTTCATCCCATTTGTTCAAGATATTAATGGCACGAGAGCATTTCTCAGTACTCTACATGGCTCGGCAGACAACATTAAAAACTTGCTAAAAACTGATGATAAAAATTATTTTCAGAATGGCAAACTTGAGTTTAAAGCTTTAGAAAGAGCAATAAATTTAGTATCTGTAGATTTTGGCTACGATGACAAAAATATAGTGTTGCACAATATTACCCTAACCATTGAAAAGGGAAAAATGACTGCATTAGTCGGAGCCTCTGGTGCTGGTAAAACAACTCTTGCTGATTTAATCCCCCGATTTTACAATGCTACAGAGGGAAATATTTATATTGATGAAATTGATATCCGGCTGTTTGAAATCAACTCTCTACGTCGTCAAATAGCTGTCGTCAGCCAAGATACTTTTATCTTCAACACTGATGTTTGGCAAAATATTGCTTATGGCACTCCACAAGCCACTAATGAGCAAATTCAAGAAGCTGCTAAACTAGCGAATGCGCTGGAGTTTATTTTAGAAATGCCCGAAGGTTTTAATACCCAATTGGGAGATCGGGGTGTTAGATTATCTGGAGGACAAAGACAGCGAATTGCGATCGCACGAGCGCTACTACGAAACCCAGAAATTCTGATTTTGGATGAAGCAACTAGCGCCTTAGATTCTGTATCCGAACGCTTAATTCAAGATTCATTAGAAAAGCTATCTGTTGGTAGAACAGTAATTGCGATCGCTCACCGTCTTTCTACTATTGCTAAAGCCGATAAAGTCGTAGTTCTGGAAGCAGGGCGAATAGTAGAACAGGGCAAATATCAAGAATTGCTCGGACGACAAGGCAAGCTTTGGGAATATCACCAGATGCAATACTATAATTCGTAGTTCGTAATGACGCTCCTGCGGACGCTCGAGTACTCGCTACCGCTTCGCTAACGCTAACGTAATTCGTAATTTATATTTCGTAAATTACGAATTTATTTCTCTACTAAATTATTTATAGTTTTAATCAGGAAAAATAAATGGTAAATCTAGGCTACCACACTGCTAAAACTCAGGGTAAATTTAATCGCTCCCTATATAAAGCAGCCCTTTCTCATATTGTCAGCATCCCCATTAAACAAACTCGACAAGTGCCAGTCAGTGTCTATGCCTTCTCATGTGAACGCGATCTGCCAGAACAAGTAGCAAGTATTCGCTCATTCATTCGTTATGTCGGCATTCCAGATACATTCACTGTAATTTCTGATGGCAGTTACACTGATTCTAGTTGTAATTTGCTCCACCGCGTCCATCCTTGCGTTAAGGTAATACTTTTACAAAACTTCCTGAGAACGGATTTACCTCAATGTGTTACTGATTATGCCCAACTGCATCCACTGGGTAAAAAGTTGTCGGCATTAATGTCAATTCCTATTAATGGAACTACGATTTACACAGATTCAGATATTTTATTTTTCCCCGCTGGGATTGACTTAATTCATTTGAGTAATTCGGACGATAAATACTCTCTTTATCTACCTGATTGTTCCATATCACTAGATGAGCGACTTATTTATGATGATTCTGAAAAGTCAAATCCAGTAAATGGTGGATTTATTTTATTTAAGCATGAATTTGACTGGAGTTTTGCTATAGAACGTTTAGCAAATCTTCAAGAAGCTCCTAATTATTTTACTGAACAAACAATTGTACATTTGTCAATGCACTACAATAATGGTAAACCTATATGCTCAAAAAAATATGTTCTTAATGTAGAAGATCAGTTCATCTATCCAGATAAATCTGCAAGTAAAGAAATTGCTCTTAGGCATTATGTAAGTGATATTAGACACAAGTTTTGGTTTAATTCCGGCATATAAAATGATAAAAGTCAGATTGGAACTATCTGAGAGATTCAATTAACAATAACGTGAAAATAAGTAGTGATCAATGCCTAACTCAATCAATGATGCCAAGCCAAATAATGAACAATTACACAGAGGTATTTTTGAAAAAAACCTGATTTATCAATGCTCCAATTTTGATGTAGGTGAGGGCGGAGGTGTTGAAACTTATTTAGCTTCTCTATTTGAACATCGACCACATGATGTTAGCGATCGCGTGATAAAATCGCTTAAGAATGTTGACCAAAGCCAATTCAAATTGCTGCACCTCCACAGCCCAGATTTACTCTTGCAACTTACAGGTGAGTGCCCCACAGTTTTCACTGTTCATAATCATTCATTGTACTGTCCTAGTGGCACAAAGTATTTAGCAGGTCAGCGGACAATCTGCGATCGCAACGTATCTTACTTAGGTTGTACCTGGGGTAAATTAGTAGATAAATGTGGTAGTCGTAGACCGTTAAGAACTCTTAAAGAACTTCAAATTACTCATCAGTTATTAGATGCCTTAAAAAAGGTAAAAATTACCTTTGTCGCTAATAGCGAATACGTGCGTCAAGAGTTGATTAAAAGCGGTGTACCCCCTGAGCAAACTGTAACGTTACGCTGTGGTATAACTATACCAAAAATAACAACCACACCCCTGAGTTTAGATATCCACCAAAATCATAGAATTTTGTTTGCTGGACGCATTGTTTCTGATAAAGGTTTAGAATGGTTACTCAAAACCTTAATACATACAGACCCTAAAATTCAACTTGATATTGCAGGTGAAGGCTGGGAACGACCACGGTTAGAAAAATTAGCAAATACACTAGGATTAAGTAACCGAATCACTTGGCATGGTTGGTGCGATCGCAACAGATTAAATAACCTTTATCAACAGTGTTTTGCAGTCATCTTTCCTAGTGTCTGGCCTGAACCTGCGGGTCTTGTAACCCTAGAAGCCTATGCTCGTTATCGACCTGTAATTGGTAGTGCAGTCGGAGGTATTCCAGAGCACTTACAAGATGGAGAAACGGGTATTCTTGTTCCAGGTAATGATATCAAGAAGCTGGCTGATGCTATCCATGATTTATATGGAGATTATCAAAAAACCCGACACATGGGCGAACAAGGTCATGCTTTATTGATGAAGGAATTTACTATGGATGCTCATATAAATAATCTGGGAACAATTTATGCAAAAACAATAGCAGAATTCCCTTCTAGAACGAAAAAATTATATAGCATTCCTCAAGCTAAATAAGCTTAGTTTGGTCAAAACATCAAATGTGCATCTTTTACCTATGAAATATAAAGGAAAAAAATATGTCATTGTCTCAAGAATGCCAACAGCCTTTAGTTAGTGTTATTATCCCCACCTATAATCGACCAGAGTATCTCAAGCAAGCGATCGCTAGTGCTATTAAACAAACTTATCAAAATATCGAAATTATTGTTTCTGATAATTGTAGTCCAGAAAATCCTCAAGAACTTGTCGCATCTTTTGGTGATTCACGCATCAGATTTTGGCGGCATCAGCAAAATGTGGGTATGATTGCTAATCAGCAGCATGGCTTCAAAATGGCGCGAGGTAAATACGTTGCTAGTCTCCATGATGATGATATCTGGAATGAAGATTTTTTAGCAAAGCTAGTACCACCTCTAGAAGCAAATTCTCAGTTAATTCTCGCTTTTTGCGATCAATATATCATAGATGCAGATGGCATAATTAATAATGCTGGAACTGAAGAAAATACTCGCGGTTATAAACGAGACAAACTAGCACAAGGAATTCATCAACCTTTCTCTAAAATTGGCTTAATTGATAAAAGCATACCCACTGCTGCATCTTGTGTGATTCGCAATAATCTTATCGATTGGGATAGTATTCCCTCTGAAGTTGGCGGGATGTGGGATTTATATTTAACTTATCTCTGTTGTATATCTGGTTACGGTGCTTACTACTATCGAGAAAGGCTAACGCGATATCGTGCCCATGAGCAAACTGACACTATGCTCAGTGGCAGTCGAGATGTGCAAGCAAAAATCCGCAAAGCTAAAAGCGAAATGTTTTGTTATCAAGTCTTTATGGAAGACGCTCGTTTACAGCAATTTAAGACTTATTTTCAACAGAAATGGTTAGAAGCTAATACCACTTTGGGAATTGGTTTGCTACGAAGTGAACAGATAGCAGTAGCACGTCCTTATTTTTGGCAAGCGCTGAATAAACAAAAATTTAATGTGCGAACTCTAGCTGCACTAAGTCTTAGTTTTACTCCACAACTTTTAGCAAGTAAGTTAATGAAAATCTCGAAATAATTATCCTCCCTAACTCTCTTTTTTAAGGAGGGAGTTAGAGCAAGGCTTAAAAAGGGGGTTGGGGGATTTTCCAGGGCGAAACCTTAATAACACCAAGCCTATTGAGTCTTGCTTGAGTTGGGAAAATTACTTTTTTTAACGAACCTCCTAGGTCGAAGCAAGCTACATGTAAGCATCCCGCAGGGAACTTAGAGAAGGACGCGAAGAGAGTAAGAACAAGATTCTACTCTGCGTCTCTGCGTGAGGCAAGAAAATATTTATGCAATAGGTCTATTTTTAAGGAAGGTAGAGTGTGAAACTTTGTATTGTTACTCATAAAATCAAAAAAGGTGATGGTCAGGGGCGGGTAAACTACGAAGTTGCTCAAGAGGCAATTCGTCGTGGTCATCAACTGACATTATTAGCTAGTGAAGTTGCACCAGAACTAGAAGAAAATAGCCAAGTTAATTGGATTAAAATCCCAGTCAAAGGCTATCCCACAGAATTTATTCGTAATTTCATATTTGCCCAAAAAAGTGCAGATTGGTTGCAGAAACATCGCTCTGGGATTGATTTAGTAAAAGTCAATGGAGCAATTAATCTGGCTGCGGCTGATGTGAATGCTGTACATTTTGTCCACAGTTCATGGTTGCGATCGCCTGTTCATATTTCCCGCAATCGCCGAGATTTATATGGTTTCTATCAATGGCTGTTTACGGCTTTTAATGCCCGTTGGGAAAAACAGGCTTTCCAAAAAGCCCAGGTTGTCGTAGCTGTATCAGAAAAAGTAGCGCAGGAATTAGTTAATATTGGTGTGCCGCGTTCTCGCATTCGCGTAATAATCAATGGCGTTGACTTAGAAGAATTTGCCCCTGGCCCAAGCAATCGCCAAAAGTTAGGTTTACCGGAGAATGTCACCCTAGCGCTGTTCGCTGGAGATATCCGCACACCTAGAAAGAATTTAGATACAGTGCTGCACGCCTTGGCGAAAGTTCCTGATTTACATTTGGTGGTGGTGGGACACACCCAAGGTAGCCCCTTCCCAGAATTAGCAGCATCTTTAGGGTTAAGCGATCGCGTGCATTTTGTGGGATTTCGCCGTGATATCCCCGAAATTATGCAAGCAGTAGATTTATTTGTTTTTCCTTCCCGATATGAAGCTTGCAGCCTCGTATTGTTAGAAGCACTTTCTTCAGGACTACCAGTAATTACTGCCACAGCAACCGGGGGCGGTGAGTTGGTGACACCAGAATGTGGCATCGTCTTACCCGACTCAGATGATATTGATGCTTTAGCTGTGGCGCTGATGTCATTGGTGAGCGATCGCACCCTCACACAGCAAATGGGCAAAGCCGCTCGCTTTGTAGCAGAACAACATAGCTGGACTACTATGGCACAAACTTATGTGGATCTATTCGAGGAGTTAAGCAAGAATGCGGAACACGGTTCTCATACCAACTTATCGCCGTCCACAAGACCTATCACGCTGCCTTTTGGCGCTACAGGAGCAAACTAAACCCGTTGATCAGGTGATAGTTGTTGTCCGCGATACGGATGCAGAAACTTGGCAATTCTTGGCGCAATTGAACGCGCACAACTTGCCACTGCATACTGTGAAAGTGACGCAACCGGGGGTAGTAGCAGCCCTCAACGCCGGATTGGCAGCAGTGGAAGGCGATATTGTTTCCATTACTGATGATGATGCTGCACCCCACCCAGACTGGTTAGAGCGTATCGCCGCTTACTTTACCTGTGATAGTCGCCTCGGTGGCCTTGGCGGGCGTGATTGGATATACCACGGCAGCAAATTAGAAGACGAATCCCGCCCAGTAGTGGGACAGTTGCAATGGTTTGGGCGAGTGATTGGCAACCATCACCTGGGAGTGGGAGAACCCCGTGAAGTTGATATTCTCAAGGGCGTAAACATGAGTTTTCGTACCCAAGCAATCGGGCAATTGCGCTTTGACGAGCGGATGCGTGGTACTGGAGCGCAGGTACATTTTGAAATGGCATTCACTCTGACATTAAAACGGGCTGGTTGGAAGATAATTTATGATCCTAACGTTGCTGTAGATCACTATCCAGCACAACGTTTTGATGAAGATCAGCGAAATAACTTTAATGAAATTGCCTTTATTAATTTAGTCCATAACGAAACCTTAGTTTTACTAGAGCATCTGCCATTTATCCGCCGAATTGTATTTTTACTCTGGGCAGTATTCGTGGGTACATGCGATAGTTTGGGTTTCGTACAATGGCTGAGATTTTTACCTAGCCAAGGACAGTTGGCAGGGAAAAAATTGCTGGCATCCTGGCGGGGGCGTTGGCAAGGATATAAAGAATTCGTAATGGGCTACGCCCCGCTGCGCTAACGTAATTCGTAATTAAAAATGAATTCAATTTCTTCTTAGCTCTATTTGTCTGTCAAGTTGAAATTGATGGGGAAACAAGTTCGTGGTAAGGACTTTAGTCCTTATTTTCTAAGCACTAAAGTGCTTACTACAAACCTTTGGTAAATCCAAAATTTAAAATTGAATGAATTCTAGACAGATACTTTTCAATAGTTTTTTAGAAGAAAACTATTCTCCTGAGGAGCGATCGCCACAGGGTTGGATGGCGATCGCAGGCTTTGTATTACTGACTGTAGTTTGCTATTTTGCTGGTGCTACTGCCGCATTGCGCCTAATTTATCCGGTAATAGCTTTAGTAGTAGCCATATTTTTATACTTGCGTCATCCCATTCTCTACATCAGCTTTACCTGGTGGATCTGGTTTCTCACGCCCTTAGCTACCCGCCTGGTTGACTATCGGGTGGGCTGGGACCCTACCCGTCAGATGCTCATAGCACCATACTTGGTGGTGTTTGTAACCATTGCAACTTTCTTACGACATTTTCCCCGCGCCTCTCGTCAAGGGGGCTTGCCGTTTGTTTTGGCTTTTATTGGAGTGTTCTATGGGTTTCTAATCGGTCTGATTTATAACCCACCGATCCCTGTAGCCCGCGGACTGCTGGATTGGCTCAGTCCGATTATCTTCGCTTTTCACTTATTTATAAACTGGCGAGATTATCCCAGCTATCGCCAGAACATTCAGCGAACATTTCTCTGGTGTGTGTTAATTTTAGGAGCTTATGGCGTATATCAATTCGTCGTGGCTCCTGAATGGGATAGATATTGGCTCATAGAATCAAAACTATTCATGAGTTCTGGAAACCCTGTACCTTTCGGGATGCGCGTCTGGAGTACATTGCACTCAGTTGGCCCCTTTGGTTCAGTTATGCAAGCTGGGTTGTTGTTGTTATTTACTAGTTCAGGAAACTTAATTTTTCCTGCCTCAGCTGTTGGCTACTTGTCCTTTCTGCTAACACAAGCACGGACTAATTGGGGGGGCTGGGTATTAGGAATAATTATGATTATGGGTTCAGTCAAAACCCGAATTCAAATGCGGTTAATCACGATAATTGTAGTGATGGCAATTTGTGTTGTACCATTGACAACCATCGAGCCAATTGCTGGGGTTGTAGCAGCGCGTTTGGAAACATTTTCTAATCTTGAAGATGATAACAGTTTTAAAGATAGATCGGGAAGCTATGACAAAAACCTTGGTTTAGCCCTTTCTAATGCTTTAGGCAACGGGTTAGGAAATATTTGGAAAGTCAACGAAAAAACTGGTCAAATTGAAGTAGTGGTGATTGATAGTGGCATTTTAGATATGTTTTTCACCCTTGGTTGGTTTGGAGCCATCTTTTATATGGGTGGATTAATTTTTTTAATTATTAGTGTCAGTAGTTATGGTGAAGGTCGTTTCGATAGTTTTATCAGTGCTGCCCGCGCTATTGGTATCAGTTCTGCCGCACAGTTAATTATCGGTAGTGGCATGTTAAGTGTGGCAGGGATGATCCTTTGGGGATTTTTAGCTATGGCTATGGCAGGGCATAAGTATTATCAACATCAAAAAAATTATGAATTATGAATTAATACCAAAATATTTGACTGGATGCAAAGTATTTTTTGTGGTTAGTTAAAAAGTAAAATTTTACGACTTAAATAGGACTGATATAGATTATGAAAGCAATTATTGTAATGCCACTAGCCGAACAACGAGGTGGCGGTGAAATGATGCTTTGGGATTTGGTGCAACAGGGACGTAATGCTGGTGTTGAGTGGCTGGTGATATTTTTAGAAGACGGCCCGATGGTCGAACAAGTAAAGTCCCTTGGTATTGATGCGCGAGTTGTGGAAAGTGGACGTTTACGCCAAATGCACCGTTTTATTGGCGCCGTTTTTCGGATAGCTGCGATCGCACGCCGCGAACGTGCAGATATAATTGTCAATTGGATGTGGATCACGCATATATCTGGAGGTTTGGCAGCAATGCTGGCGGGGTTACCTGCTGTGTGGTATCAGCTAGAAGTGCCTAGCGATAAGACTTGGTTGGTGCGAATCGCTACTTTAATCCCAGCCCGTGCAATTATCACTCTCTCCCAAGATGGCAAGCAAGCACAGGCAGAAATTTGGCCCCACAGACCAACACCTTTGGTTTATCCTGGTGTTGCATTAGACCGATTTGAGCCTAATGCTTTACCAACTCCTGAAGAAGCACGACGAAAACTGGGCTTACCTTTACACGGGCCGTTGATTGGAATTGTTGGACGATTGCAACGATGGAAGGGAATGCATGTATTGGTGCAAGCGATGCCCAAAATTTTACAGAAGTATCCTGATGCTCATTGTGTGGTGGTTGGCGGTAAGCACGATTTAGAACCGGATTATGAGGACTTCTTAAAAGCGGAAATTGCAGCCTTGGGCTTGAAAGAGCAAGTAATTATGGCTGGGCTACAGCGTAATATCCCAGAATGGGTGCAGGCAATGGATGTATTCGTTCATGCCTCAGATAAAGAGCCGTTTGGAATTGTGATTATTGAGGCGATGGCGCTGGGTAAACCTGTGATTGCTGGTGATGCAGGGGGCCCGACAGAGATTATTACCGATGGGATGAATGGATTATTAACACCTTACGGTGATGCAGAGAAATTAGCGATCGCAATTCTCCGTTATCTTGACGAGCAAGAATTTGCTCAGAGTGCCGGAGTAGCTGCCAGACAACGCGCCCTCGATTTTTCAACGCAGAATTATGCCCAAAACTTTATTAGTGTACTTCGTTCTGCTAAGGCTTGATCCTCCCTAACCCTCCTTTTTAAGGAGGGAATTAGAGAAAGCCTTTGTAAGGGGATCTGCTGCATTTATCCTGGCTCTTTCAATACTTGAACTGCTAGCAATGCTAATGCTGCTGCACCAGCGATCGCACCCCACTGAAGAACCTGATTTTTTTCTAGCCAGTCGGAAACACTAGGTATAACCAAGTTACCGTAGTCTCCATTAACTCTGTCGTCTTCAGTAACTGGTTGGTAAAAATTGTTTGATGCATCTTTAGACTTCGGCTCGGAACTATGCTGTAACTTGAAGCCGATGAGCAGTAACAGTGAATCTACTAAGGGTGGTGAGATGCGCTGTACCAAATCTAATATTTTAGCTACATCCCCAACCAAGTAGTCACGAGTTGGATGTTCGGCTACGTAGAGGATAGCATCAGCTACAAGTTTAGGCTCGTAGTAAGGTGGTATCCCAGAAGGCTTTACGCCTAATTTCGTCAGGCCATTGTTCCAGAAGGGAGTGTTGATCACTGCTGGCTTCACACTTGTGACACTGATAGGCCATTTTTCATGTTTCAACTCAACGCGCATCGCTTCGATAAAGCCCTCAACTCCGTGCTTGGCTGCCGAGTAAGCACTTTGGTAGGGGAGCGATCGCGTACCTTCCATTGAAGAGACATGGATAAGTGCCCCCCGTCCCTCACGCTTCAAATGGGGTAGGGCCGCCATTGCACCATACACCTGTCCCATTAGATCGACATCAATAACATGCTTAAACTCTTCTGGTGTTGTATTGTCGAAAGTGGCAAAGATGCCGATAGCGGGGACATGTACCCATGTATCGAGTCGCCCGTAGACTTCCACAGTTTTATCTGCGATCGCCTTAACTTGGTCAAATACTTCCACATCAGCTACGCAATAAGTTGCCTCGCCGCCAAAGCTGCGAATCTCCTCCACTAAAGACTTTAGCTTCGATTCACCACGAGCGGAGACTACCACTTTTGCCCCGCGTCTAGCAAACTCAAGAGCTGTAATCCGTCCGATACCACTGGAGGCTCCAACGACGGAAACGACTTGCTGATTGATTGGCTTTAATTTCATTAGTGTTACTCCTTAAAAGGTATTGGGTACTGGGGATTGGGTATTAGGGAAGAGGTGATAGGGAATAATCTGTCCCCTCTAACCTGTACTCTTTTCCCTTCTTCTGTTCCCAGTCCCTAGTCAAAGGTGATAAGCAAGAAACTGGTTCAATGCGTCGGTAAATAATTCGGGACGCTCGACTTGGGGTAAGTGGCCACAATTGGGTATCAAAGCTAGGTGTCCTTGCTTTAGACGGCTGACTGCATCTTGAGCTTGGTAATTTGGCAAAACTAAGTCATTAATACCCCATACAACCAGGGTCGGCATTTCTACCTTTAGTAGGTAGTCGAGTATTATCTGCTTTTGTCCTAATACAGATATTTGAGAACGCAGTATAGATAAATTCGCTTCTAGGAAGCCTGGAACAAGCCCCAGCCTCTCCAGTGCGATCGCAGTACCGCCACCAGTCCCGTGACAAACTGCTGCTAATCCAAACTGCCCATTTTGCTGCTGCAAAGCGTTGAGTAGTGTTACTAAGATTCGCGCTCCTGAAGCCCCAATGGGATGTCCTAAAGCGATCGCCCCGCCATACACATTTAATTTTTCATAAGGAACGCCCAACTCCCGATTGAACAATACATTGCTCAAAGCAAATGCTTCGTTGTTTTCAAACAAATCAAAATCGTAAATTTTCATTTTGAGTTTGTCTAAAAGCTTGTTCACTGCCAAGATGGGAACTTCAGGGAATCGCCAAGCTTCTCCTCCTGTCCATACTCCACCAATCAGGCGTGCTAGAGGATTGAGTTGGTAGCGTTCTACTGCTGTTTTACTTGCCAAAACTAGAGCTGCCGCTCCATCGGATATTTGACTGCTGTTACCAGCCGTGAACACACCATATTTACTGCATATCCGTTCACCTTTTGCGGAATCCCAGTTTTGAAAGCTGCTTGACGAGGCAATGACTGTCCATGTCCGGTGCTAAGTACATTATTACCAAAAATATACAAGTCTAAAGCTTCTCCTGATACTCCGGCTCGTTCTAAGGCTGCACGCATGGCGATCGCACCTAAGTCTACTGGAGACAAATCTGCTAAGACACCTCCAAATCTACCAAGCGGTGTGCGTACTGCTGAGACAATATAAGCTTCTTCCATATTTCTCATTACTTTGGGGAATTCAAAATTGAAAATAATGAAATAAATGTAGGTAAGTTTTGAAATCAAATCCTATCTTAATATTTTTTAAATCGCTTTTCATTGAATGATTTATGTTGTAAAAACTAGTGTATTTAAAAAACAAATTTATCCTCCTTAACATTAATTTACAATAGTTTTTTTACCAATAAATCAATCTTTAGTAGTAAATAATGGTATAGTCGTCTACCTAAATAAAGGATGTTATATTAAACAGTTTTGTATTCTAGAGTACAACCTTTTTGAAAAAGCCAATATTTTATTCTCGTGCCTTCAGCCAATTAGCAATTGTTGGCGGTAGGTCTTTTTGGACTTTGCTGCTCACATACATACCAATATGTCCAACTGAAAACGATCGCACTGTATAATCAACACTGCCAACATATTTCTCCAGAGCTAAAGATGATGCTGGTAAAACTAAATGATCCTGTTCTGCGTAAATATTTAAAATTGGGATGCGAATATTTCCCAAATCTACTCGCTTCTTGCCAATCTCAATCTGACCTTTAATTAATTTGTTTTCTTGATAGAAGTCCTTAATAAACTGTCTAAAAGTCTCTCCAGCTTGATCTGGACTGTCGAAAATCCACTTTTCCATGCGGATAAAATTAAGCAGCTTGTCCTTATACTCAAAAATTTCTAGTAGATCAATATACTTTTTGACACCCAACTGAAAAGGCTTCAGCATTACGAAGGCAAAGTTGAGAAAGTTGCCAGGAATGTTACCTAAAGTGTCAACTAGAAGATCGACATCTAATGCTTGTGGACCTAAACTGCTTCCACTCCAAACATTGAGAAGCCCTTCATTGATGTGAAAATCAACGGGGGTAACCATAGTAATTAGGTTTTTTACCTTTTCTGGGTAAAGGGAACTGTAGCAAAGACTGAAGGTTCCCCCCTGGCAAATTCCCAATAAGTTAATCTGCTTTAAATTGTGGCGATCGCGGATCACATCTACACAGTTATTGATATACCCATTCATGTATTTATCAATAGTAAGCCAGCGATCGTCTTGATCAGGATATCCCCAATCAATTAAATAAACATCTAGACCCAGGTTGAGTAAATTTGCAACAAGCGATCGCCTTTCTAATAACAGGACGCTGTAACCAGCTTTCAGTAGGTACCCTGCACAAACTAAACCATTATGACCAGCGCCAATAATTACAACGTCATACGCTTCCATGACTGCACTGTGGGGATTAAAGTATATTCCCTGATATTAGAAAGTGCTGAAGATATCTAAATCTTTCGTGGGTTATAAAATATTTAACAAGATCCCAACAAACTATAGAGTCGTTGAGCATCACGAATAGCGTGTCCATCGGGGTCGTTGTTGAAATACATGTAAACGTCAATCTCCTGCGTCAGAAATGAACGGATACGTTCAACCCATGTACATAACTCTTCATCGCTATAGCCAATATCCCATTGCCCGCTATGCATACGGATGTATGTCCAAGGGGCAGTCAAACAGACATCAAGAGGAACTGTTGGGCTTACAGGTAAGCAAAGGGCTACACCTGCACTTTCCAATAGTTTGTAAACTTGGGGTATCAGCCAGCTTGTGTGACGGAATTCAACTGTAAATCGTTGTTGTGGGTAGGTTTGCAGTAATTCCAAAAATGGCTGAAGACGCTCAATATTTCTGTGCCAAGTATGAGGAAATTGAAATAAAATAGGGCCGAGCTTTTCTTGCAATCCAGATGCCCGTTCCATCAGGCGAGATAGTGGTTCTATCGGGTCTTTTAACTTTTTCATGTGGGTGAGATAACGGCTACCTTTGACGGAAAAAACAAAGTTAGATGGTGTTTGTTTGTGCCAAGCTTCAAACACAGACCGTTCTGGTAGACGATAAAAGGAAAAGTTAATTTCTACAGTAGAAAAGTGTTGAGTGTAAAATGATAGGTGCTCGCCGCTAGGTATATGTGGTGGATAGAAAATGTCCATCCAATGTTTATAAACCCAACCACTAGTACCAATTTGTAACTCACTCATTCTGCTGCCTCAGGTACGCTATTCTCTTATCAACTACTAAGCCAAAGCGACTAACATAGCCTGAAACAGTTTTGACCATTTTTTAAGATGCTATCATTCCTTTTAAAGCTAGTATTTTATGACTGAAGTTGTGGAGTTGTAATTGAATCCAATTACCGCCTTTAGCTATACATTGATAGCATATATCTCCATAACCTTCGCCTTGGTCATTACATATAATTAATCTGGCTTCATGCGTCTGAAAGTTTTGCTGGCAAATTAAACATACTTGCCTACTTTTGCCAGTATTGCATTCTATCTGATATTTCATGCTTCTTATCCTTATTGGATCAATTTAAATTAAGCGATAATTAAGATATATATTCTTATATCTAAAATTTTTGAAAGTATACATCTATAAAATGAAGTGTATATTAATTTTAGATTATTAAGTTTAAATGTGATATACAATACAATTTACTCTCTGAGAATAAAAATACTTATAATTCTTATTGTTTACTTATTTTTTAAAGTAAAAAAATGATCACAATCTCAGAGGATGTTTAAAAAGTCCTGTTGTTGGTAGCAAAAAGTTTTAGATCCCCCTAAATCCCCCTTAAAAAGGAGGACTTTGAGAGGTTTTTGCCCTCCTTTTTAAGGGGGTTGGGGGAGCTGAGTACGTAAATCCTTTATGCTTGAGTGCTGGTTCATTTGAGTAATTTATCAATAGCTGTGGCATAGCACAGCCTCAGCTATTGGTAAATTGAACCATCAGGCATAATTGCCCCTGCTAAGTTAGTACCAACTAGTTTAACCAGAAGGCGCTCACCAGAGCGAATCCGCGCTCCCGTTAAGTCGGCTCCTCGCAAGTCAGCCCCACTGAGATCCGCTCCAATCAAATTAGCAGCGCGTAAATTTGCCTCCCTGAGATCCGCTAAAAGTAGGTTTGCTCGAAATAAATTTGCTTCAGACAAATTCGCACCTCTGAGGTTGACTTTGTGCATAAAAGTATCGCTGAGATTAGCACCGCTCAAATTGGCATAACTCAGATTTCTCCCAGATAAGTCTTTATTGCTCAAATTTGCCCGACTGTAGTCTTTGCCACTCAAGTCTGAGTTTTGCTTTGGTGGTTTCTGGGTTGTTTGAGATGGTTTTTCCTGTTGAGGTGGCGGTGAGTGATATGTGGTTTGATGTTTGGTTTTTAGAGAGCGCAATTTTTCACGAGCTTCATTTATGGCTTTCAGCTTGTCTTGTGCTTTCTGCTGTAAACGGAGATTGTCTTTGGGAATGCGATCGGGATGCCAAACAAAGACTAAATCTTTGTAAGCCTGGTTCACTTCGTCAAGTGTTGCCCCAGGCTCTAATTCCAAAACTCTATAGTACTGCTCCAGATCGCTCATACGATATTTTGGTGGACAATCAAGTTAATTATGAGTGATGGAGCCATCTATTCGCTGCATCATTATGTCATTGATCATGTGGCATTGGGCATGGGGCATTGGGAAGAGGAGGCAGAAGTTCTTTAATTTTGAATTTTGAATTGATTGCTCCCTCATCTCCCCATCTCCCCATTTCTCCATCGCGCGATCGCTCTCAAATATGCTGAAACTGGAATCTGATAAATTTCAATCACAATCCAAACAATAATTGATAAATGTGATAAGAAAGTTAATATAGTCCAAATATATGGCATCCAGGTAATGGGTTCTTTGAGATTAGCAGGAAAATAGTAAGCTACTATGCCAATTAGAGTAGTGGGAAGAATTACAAAAACTGCTGCTGCTAGTCCATAACCCCAACCTAATTCCACACCTTCCAACTGGCCTTCTGTCCAACTAAACCCATTCCACCGCCAAATTAAGGGTGGTTGCCTAGAAGGCATCTTGATTTGCTGTAGTTCTAAGTTGACTGTAAAAATCTCTTGGCAAAAGTCACAAGCCATAGCTTCCATCAATGGCATGTGAGAAATCTTACCTATCCGACAGACTGGGCAGGGGTAAACTCCATAATAGTCGAAAGATTGGGCTAAGATTTTGGAACTGGGCATAATGAAACTGAATGATCCTAAAAAGTTGATCTGGTCAATGAGGACTTGGGCAAGAATAATGTATGGCGATCATCAATTGTCTGCAATAAGCTTTCGCAAGATGAGATGACAAGTCAGGAGAATTATATATTTTAACTTCTCAATTCTGGTTACTGGTCTTGACTCCCACAGTTGTACTGAGTCTATCGCTTTTTTATGTTTTGTGGGGGTCTTGACACCGCCTACTCTTCCTGTTAATGTTACCTTACATAGGTATAGTTTTTACGTTTTCCAGCAAAAGCCCCGCAAATGCTTAAGACAAACTCCTACTTTTATTTTTGGTTTAGGGTGGTTCACCGGGAGTGAATTGAGTTTCCTAATGGAAACCGCCCGGTGAACCGCAGAGTCCCCTCTGCGGTTTTTGTTTTTTTAAGGAGAATTTCATCGTCATGACTTATTTCAGTAACTGGTTTTATAGCTTTTACTTTTGGCCCAGAGTAAGTTCCGGGTAAATAGCGTCATGCCGATGAATCAGAACGCGCCCGGAACTTATCAAAGGTTCCGGGCTTTTTTGTTATCGCAAAATAGTACCCAATACTTAATTTTTAGGAGAATAGAACCATGATTAATGCCAAACTTGCCGCACAATCCCATCGGAATCACCAGACAATTGTTAAAATCTCAAAAAAAGTCGCTTTCGGGGGCGAAGAACTGGTAATTATCGGCGGCCCCTGCACTGTTGAAAGCCTAGAACAAATGGAGATAGTCGCCCAAAAGTTATCTACTGCATCCGTGCAAGGGTTGCGTGGCGGTGTCTACAAACCCCGCACATCTCCCTACGCTTTCCAGGGTATGGGAGAGTCAGGATTGGAGATTTTGGCAAGGGTGCGATCGCATTACAATATGCCAGTTGTCACCGAGGTAATGTCAATTTCCCAAATTGAAGTAGTCGCCGCCCACGCTGATATGCTTCAAGTTGGTAGTCGCAATATGCAAAACTTCGACTTGCTCAAAGCTTTGGGACAAGCTGGTAAACCGATACTACTCAAACGTGGTTTAGCAGCGACAATTGAAGAATTCGTTATGGCTGCTGAATATATCCTTAGCCACGGCAATCCTGATGTGGTGTTGTGCGAAAGAGGTATCCGCAGCTTCGATGATTACACTCGCAATGTCCTAGATTTAGGAGCAGTGGCAGCACTCAAGCAAATAACCCACTTGCCTGTGATTGTAGATCCTTCCCATGCTGTCGGGAAACGAGAACTAGTAGCACCTGTGGCTAAGGCTGCGATCGCTTGCGGTGCAGATGGATTAATTATTGAATGTCATCCAGAACCAGAAAAATCTGTTTCTGATGCCCGTCAAGCACTTTCTTTAGAAGATATGGTGCATTTAGTTGATAGTTTAAAGCCTGTAGCAACAGCCGTTGGGCGCAGTATATCAGATGTCGGGGCGGGTGTGGAACCTGCCCCGATTTTTTGGGCTGCTTAAATTTAGTCATTTTAGTCATTAGTCATTAATGACTAATGACTTCGATTTTCGCACGGCTTTTTATAAAAACGAGCGATCGCAGGAGCTTGCCGGAAAGACAAGCCTTTTAGGAGAGAGGTTTGGAGAGGTCAAAGTATATTGCTTCCATTCGAGAAGTGCTATATTTTGGAGGGCTGGAACAGATTTTGGCAAGCTCACTGCAAATGGAAATTTCTTTAGATGAGATTGCCAACCAAATTGTAAATGATGAGGAAATCGCGCGATCAATCAAGGCTTTGGCTCGATTGTTGAATATCATCGAGCAAAAGAGAACTTACAGGTATCTCAATACGGTTCGGTTAAGGAAAGAGACGCGATTTATCGCCGTCTCTACAAAGGACTGATTATTGTAAAGACGGCGATTTATCGCCTCTTTGTGATCTATAACTTTCATCAAAAAACCTTATCCGAACTGTATTGACAGGTATCTATCATAAAGCTATGGCTATGCCCGCCAAAGGCATCACAGAACTTTTCGGTCTACTGAATTGAGTTAAAGCTTTCTTGCTTACTGGCTTCTGCCTTGTTGCATCCAAATATGTCAAACGTATTGTTCGAGTCCAGCTAAACTAGCAACCGTAGAAGCTAAATCGTCTAAATCTATCGGTTTACATCGGTATATATCATAACCTGCTAATAATGCACGATTACGGTCTTCGTCCAAAGCAGATGCCGTCAGAGCAATAGCTGGAATCTTTCTCCCTCGCTTTTCTTCCAGATTTCTGAGCTTCATGAGCAGTGAGCAGCCGTTTTCATCTGGTAAATAAATGTCACTAATCAGAATGTCTGGTTTAAACAATAACATTATTTCTAGAGCCTCGCCTGCTGAAGCAGCGGTGATAACCTCTGCTCCGTCTAATTCAAATAGGAAGCTAAGTAACGTTCTCGTATCAGGGTCATCATCAACAACGAGCAATCGCAGACCTTGAAAAGACATCGATTGATTAGACATTATTCTCACCGCCGTCTAGCTCGAACACTTGGACTAGTAATTGCATCAAAAGGCACGTGTTTGTAAATGCCATTTGATGCATACTTTACTAAATCTTAATGGAATTAATTAGCAAGCGTCTGTCCGGTTTCGGACATAGTAAGGTAAAATCATTAACTAGCCATCGCGCCTTACCTGATTCCCCAGCAACCGAGCAAATTCTTTTTGGATGACTTGATAACACTCACAGGAAGTTGCTTCCAAATCCCCTCGGTTCAGGATGTTAATTTGACCACGCTGATAGCGAATCATTCCGGCTCGGCTCAGGGTGCTAGCTGCTACTGTTACACCGGAGCGCCGTACACCCAGCATCTGGGCAATAAATTCTTGGGTCAACAGAAATTCTTCTGATTCCAAACGGTCAGATACTGTTAACAGCCAACGAGCCAGCCTTTCTTCTAGTGTATGAAGACGGTTGCAGGCACATGATTGTGTAAGTTCGGTATATATAGCTCGTACATAGCGCAGTAGAAGCTTTTGAAGCGCTCCGCCCCGTTTGAACTCGTTTCGAAGTACATCTGCATCCATCTGCATTCCAGCGCCCGAAATTTGCACAAATGCTTTTGTAGTTGTTGTATTGCCTCCTAAAATTACTGGGATACCCACCATGCCTTCATTGCTCACAATCCCAACTTCCACTGTCGAACCATCTTCCATAATAGTGACTATAGAAACCACTGCATTTTGGGGAAAATAGACCTGTGTGATGGGTTCTCCTGGTTCGTAAATGACTTGCCGGGTGGGAAACGAAACTAACTTCAGGTGCGGAACAAGGCGCTCATAATCACTGGTTGGCAAAGCCGCGAGTAACTTATTTACTTGCGGCTTAAGAGTGTTTTCGCTCACTGAACATTAAAAGAAAAATTTGCTGAGAATACTTTAAATTAAGTTACTTTTGCGGGTCTGTTCGGTTTCGCACACATAACTCAAAAAAATTTTCTGGCTCGGTTACTGGGCTTCATGCCCAGTAACCGAGCAAATTCCTTTTGGATGACTTGATGACATTCGCAGGAAGTTGCTTCTAAATCCTCTCGGTTCAGGATGCTAATATGACCGCGTTGGTAGCTGATCATTCCGGCTCGGCTCAGGGTGCTAGCCGCTACTGTGACACCGGAACGACGTACACCTAGCATCTGGGAGATAAATTCTTGCGTGAGTGGAAAATCTTCTGATTCCAGACGGTCAGAGACTGTAAGAAGCCAGCGAGCCAGCCGTTCTTCCAGTGTATGGAGACGGTTGCAGGCAGCTCCTTGCGCCAGTTCAGAGTATACAGCTTGTACATAGCATAGCAGCAAGGTTTGAAGCGCTCCGCCCAGATTGAACTCGGCTCTCAATACATTTGCATTGATTTGCATCGCAGCACCCGAAATCTGCACAAATGCTGTTGTGGTTGTGGTGTTGTCTCCTAAAATTACCGGGATACCCACCATGCCTTCATTACTTACTATCCCAACTTCCGCCGTTGAGCCATCTTCCATAGTGGTGACTATAGAAACCACTGCCTTATCAGGAAAATAGACTTGTGTAATGGGTTCGGCTGCTGCGTAAAGGATTTGCTGAACTTGGAGCGGAACTAGTTTTAGATGAGGGACAAGGCGTTCATAATCACTGGCTGGCAAAGCTGCCAGCAGCTTATTTGGTCGTTGCTGAAAGAGGCTTTTATCTAATGACATTAGAAGTCACTCTCCTTAAGGTAGGTGACTTTAGAAAAGCCAACTCAGGGCACAAGGAAAGAATTTCAGAATTTGATCCTAATGTCGAAAGGTGTATTCTCTAAAGGAACACGGGAAAAATCTAAAAAATCTTAAATGAACACACTTCTTAGAGTCTGTACGAAACCGTACATAGCAGCTCAAAAAAAATTATTTTCGCCGTTTATTGGGCTTATTGCCCAATAAACGGACATATTCATCTTCTATAATCTGATAACATTCGCAGGAGGTTTTTTCTAAAGCCTCTCGATTCAGGATGTTAATCTGACCTCGGTGGTAGGTGATCATTCCGGCTTGGCTCAGGATGTTAGCTGCTTCAGTAACACCAGCACGACGTACACCCAGCATCTGCGAGATAAATTCTTGCGTGAGTGGAAATTCTTCTGATTCCAAACGGTCAGAAACTGTTAACAGCCACCGAGCCAACCGCGCCTCTAGTTTATGAAGACGATTACATGCAGATCCTTGTGCTATTTGAGTGTATGTACCTTGCACGTAGCGCAGTAACAGGCTCTGAAGGGCTGTACCGCGGTTGAACTCGCTTCTGAGTATATCCGCATCCATCTGCATAGCACTGTCTGGAATCTGCACTAATGCTGTTGTGGTTGTGATGTTGTCTCCTAAAATTACTGGGATACCCACCATGCCTTCATTGCTTACTAAACCAGCTTCCACAGTCGAGCCATCTTCCATAGTGGTGATTATAGAAACCACTGCCTTATTAGGAAAATAGACCTGTGCGATGGGTTCGCCTGCTTCGTGGAGTACTTGCCGATTTGAGAGGGAAACTAGCTTTAGATGGGGGACAAGCCGTTCATAATCACTGGTTGGCAAGGCTGCCAGTAGCTGATTTGCTGGTCGCTCAAGGATATTTTTGTCTAATGACATTGGGATTCTCCTGAATGTAGCAGTCTCTAGAAAAGGCAACTTGCGGCATAAGGAGAAAATCAAGAGTATAACCCTAATGTCAAAAGGTGTATTTTCTAAAAAAGTTATAATAAAAATTTCATCTTTTTATACTCATATTCATAATATAACATAACCAAATTATTTATTCATAGTAATAAAAAATCCAAATTCTAGACTAACAAACTTGGTATAAATGTCTAAAGTATCTATCTAAAGGCTAAATAAAATTAATACAAATTAAGAGGCGCTCATTAAGTACATACTACAGTAAATAAGCATATTGACGTTGTTAAATCCTGGCTTTAGCAAAGTTAATACAGAGTATAAAAAATCTGTGCTCTCGGTTTAAAGGTAAGGAAACTCAACAATTTAAATTGCTAATTTTCACTGTAATTGCGCTTGCGATCGCATAATTAACTATAGTTATGTTCACTTCCTTATTTTTCAGTATTTCTTTACTTTTGGTATCTAAATCTAAGCAAAATCTACTAACAGTAATAGCTGATTTAATGCAAAATTAAGTATTAATATGGCGCGTTAAAGTTCTATATTAATGCATCAAAAATATCATCATTGACTCAGCAAATATTTTGATTATTAGTATAACTTTTCACTTAGACTACTAAAAATACATGCTTATAGACATGAGCAGCATTAGTAGCGATCGCCCCTTTCTGTTGCGATCGCTAATTTTATGCAATGTCATCACCAAAGCTAATGTTAATAGATTTTCTTAGAAATAAGTTAAGGCAATAGCAATAAAATCTGCCGATTAACTGATATCGGGGTGATGGCAATCGCAAAGAAAGATAGAGTGCTAAATCAAAGGCACATGACTTGCTAAATTATCTTAATTATTTAAAATACGACAGTTGGTGAGAATACTTATTTTAATTTTACTGTCTTTAATATGCTTTTCACATTCTATTTATAATTACTGACTTGAAAATCAAACTTCGGCTTAAATCCAACAAGGATATGTGGCTGAAGTCATTGAATGGCGACACAGCCGAAACAAAATATTGATTACAGGTTTAAATTGCGACCGGAACAGGTTCAACACT
>NZ_JACJTD010000120.1 GCF_014698505.1 Nostoc foliaceum FACHB-393
GTAGATGTCGTTGAAAATAATTCGGCGGTCTTCAATAACCCAGTAATAGCTGCATCTGAACCGCATAAGGAAGCACTAGTACGAGAATGGCGACAACGCTATCCAATTCCTGTTGATGCTGATTATGGGTCAGCGAAGGTTTTACGAACTGGTAAGTCGGAACTGGCTACAAACATTCTTGAGTCCAGTCTACAGTTAAATCTTTGGTTACTCACAATGAGACTACCCTTACCGCAGTTAAATCTACTACTGAACACCTAACTATTCCCAGGGCGAACGCACGGTATTTCTGAAACCCCTGCTGGATAAGGATATTGACGAAAAAATAGGTTAAATTAAAAAACGCCAAAACCCTTGCTATTAAAGGATTCTTATACTTTAGATGCGTTTGCCCTGACGCGATCGCTGTGCTCAACTGGTGGCAGGCAGCGGCAGACGCTCTGCTATGGCTTTACTTTTATTAATCATCATCATAATCCCAGCGACGATGATGACCACGACCCCAGTGACCATGACCATGACCATGACCATGACCATGACCATGACCATGACCATGACCATGACCATGACCATGACCCCAGTGACCATGACCATGACCCCAGTGACCATGACCATGACCATGACCCCAGTGACCACCGGATAGAAGCTGCTGTTCGTTTGTGGATAGTTCTGTCAGCAACTCACATATGTTAATTTGATCCGACATAATTACCTCAGTTTTATTCATTGCCTGTTACAAACTGTACCGAACTGAAATACAAATTTGGAGCGATCAAAATCTGTAATTTTAATGCTCCAGACCATTCAAAACCTAATTGAAATTCTCATGGAAGTCATTGTGGCGAACCAACAATGTATCTTAACTTTTATATTTTTCATTGGAGTAGCTACTCCTTCTTTTTATATATATGGTTATCTATAAAAAGTCTGAAATTTTCTTGATTAGGCAATGTTAAAAAAATAGTATCAAGCCAAACTGCTGTAACTAATGCTGCTAATCTAGCATTCTGTATGGTCAATTTATCCCATCATCTTCTCGCTGATTTCCGTCACCATAATCCCGGTTCTGGCATTATTGACCTGAAAGCTTATTATCGTGGCTTTCGATATGTCCGTGAAATGTTAAAAATGCTTAGAGAAAAGCCTGAGCCTATTTTAACGTGAGTTCGACGAATTAAAAAACAGTAGGAGGTAGAGCAGGCGAGTCTTTTGGGTAAATATCAAGCGAGGGTTTTTTAGGAAGATAAGTATAAGCGGCTAAACCCGCCATCAAATTGACCAAAAAGTTAAATACACTACGATGGCGAGAATGTTCTATCTGGGCGTAAATAGAAGGTTCGTGCAACCAGGGGCAACCTTATAAAATTTAGTAAAAATAACCCTTTATTTAGCCTTAATTGATAAGAAATACAAATGATAACATTGCCTAGTTCGTCCCATTTTAGGCAATGTTTTTCAGTTTCGAGACGAAGCGATAATACTTTGAGACAATAACTTCCGCGTACTCCAAGCTCCGTTTTAGGCAAAGTTATTTTACTGTTTATGCGCTAGAAAAACCATTTGTGCAACTTATCTTTGAATGAGCGCGGTTAAATCTCGTATCAATCTCTGTAACTGTTGCTGTATAAGGTTTTTAGCTACAGGTTGCCCCTGGTTGCATGAACCTTCTATTTACGCCTACAAACATACATACAAAAGTATTACAACTAAAAGCCGCAACGACAGATTGAAGGTTTGAGCTTACGTAATACTTTAATTTACAAAGGTGTAGTACATTCGCCAACAGTATCAGATGTTTGTGATTTTCGGCAAGATGATTTGAAAACGTTTATTCTGTGTGGGTTTGAAAAAATGCTACATCAAATTCAAAAAAGCCAGGATTTATAACGGAAAATCAAGCTTTTTCAGTCATATTGCAGGCTTTTGGTCATATCTTGGCTCAACACCTTTTCTATAATATGTGACATTTTGAGGGAGAATGGTGCTAATTGAATCACCGAAAACGAAGGTTTTCGGTGATTATTGTCTAAATATTAAGAGGGGAACGCAAAAGCACTCGACCCCTCTCAAGCCGTTTGAGACTCCTTCAATGTTACCAATTCCTGCTTCGCAGGGTGCAATCGCTGTTGCACCCACCCAAAAAATGGCTGATGTTTCTGGTACTGCCCAACTAGTAGCCCTCTGGCTGCACGGCAAGTCTAAAGCTTCTCAGCGTTCCTACGAGTCAGACATCCGTTGCTTTGTTGCGTTTCTGCTGGTTCAAAAGCCTTCTGGAGTAAAGCTAAATGATTTGGACTTGCGGACTGTCACCATGAATGACGTACAAGCGTACTGTGATTATCTGGAGACTGTCACCAGTTCCCACACTAGCTCAGACACAGCCACGCCTCACATTCACTGGATCGGGGTGCGGCTCCTCAGTTAGTGCAGCATACGTTGGGACATAAGTCATTAGACACTACCAGTCGCTATGCTCACGCCAAACCTAACGACAGTAGCGGATTGTACTTAGCACGGTAGGGGTGTTTCATGAGTCAAAAGCAATCGCATAATTTGAAGCAGGTCTTATATGCTAGGCGAAAATTGTTAATCCGAATTGCTGTCTTAGCTGCCTTGCTTGGAGTGATCGCGAATTTTGCAAAACTATATCCGTTTGAGGGGGTTGGCGAGTGGACTGGTATCGGAAAAGACTCGAATACATCAGTAGAAATAGAAATCAATCCCAAGACTAAAGAAGTTATTAAAATAACGGGCAAGGAAAATTTCCAATCTTCCAAGACTTTGTGGGATTGGTTGCAACTTGGTGGCGCGGTCGCTATTCCTTTCGTACTGCTTTACTTTGAACGAACACAGCAGAAGCGATCTGAAAAGCAGGCTGAAACTGAGAAAAAAATAGCAGATAACAACTTACGTGAGCAAGCTCTAGAGGCTTATTTTGACAAAATGTCAGAACTGCTGATTGATAAAGAGTTAAAAGTGTTAATTAGCAAAAAATTAGAGGAATCAACCCTCGAATACCAGAAGTTAGATGCAGCGCTTGATATAGCGCGTGCTAGAACATTATCGGTGCTGCGAAGGTTGAATCAAGATGGAGAACGAAAGGGAAGCGTTATTCGTTTTCTGGTTGATGCAGAACTTATAAGGACTCTGGATTTGAACAGTGCCAACCTCAGCGATGCAATCCTCAGCGATGCAATCCTTGAAGGTGCCAAGCTCAGCCGTGCCAACCTCAGCGATGCCAAGCTCAGCCGTGCCAACCTCAGCGATGCCAAGCTCAGCCGTGCCATCCTCAGCGATGCAATCCTCGAAGGTGCCAACCTCGAAGGTGCAATCCTCGAAGGTGCCATCCTCAGCGATGCAATCCTCGAAGGTGCCAACCTCGAAGGTGCAATCCTCGAAGGTGCAATCCTCGAAGGTGCAATCCTCGAAGGTGCCAACCTCAGCGGTGCCAAGCTCAGCCCTGCCAACCTCAGCGGTGCCAAGCTCAGCCCTGCCAACCTCGAAGGTGCCAACCTCAGCGGTGCCAACCTCGAAGGTGCCGACCTCAGCGGTGCCAACCTCGAAGGTGCCAACCTCCAAGGTGCCAAGCTCAGCCCTGCCAACCTCGAAGGTGCCAACCTCAGCGGTGCAATCCTCAGCCCTGCCAACCTCAGCGGTGCAATCCTCAGCCGTGCCAACCTCAGCGGTGCAATCCTCAGCGATGCCATCCTCAGCGATGCCATCCTCAGCCGTGCCAGCCTCAGCGATGCAATCCTCAGCCGTGCCAGCCTCGAAAATGCCAGCTTCGAAAATGCCAGCCTCGAAAATGCCAGCCTGATTGGTGCTAAGCTCCAAGGTGCCGACCTCCAAGGTGCCGACCTCCAAGGTGCCGACCTCCAAGGTGCCGACCTCCAAGGTGCCGACCTCCAAGGTGCCAAGCTCCAAGGTGCCAAGCTCCAAGGTGCCAAGCTCCAAGGTGCCAAGCTCCAAGGTGCCAAGCTCCAAGGTGCCAAAGACTTAACTCCTGAGCAAGTTAAAAAAGCTAAAAATTGGAAGAAAGCAAAATACGACAAAGAATTTCGTGCCAAGCTTGGTTTGGGGTGAAATCAGTGAGGCTGTCGTTTGCCGCCACACAACGGCTAAACAGCTTCACTCAACATTTGTCAGCGTCTCCAATTGGGCAAGTAGTTTCTCTATCTGTTTGCGCTTCTTAGGGTCTGACCAAATACGGGACTTTCTTAGTTTAGTAGTCGCAGTAGTAAAACGTTCTTTGTAATTATTAGACTCGGTGTTAGAGGTAGAGTCTTGGCTTTTCTTCTCACTAATCCGTTGTCTGATTTCGCTTAAAGACCAGTTGTTGGCAATAGCTTGTTCTAAAAAGTCAACACGCTCATTCAACGTGGGAATCTGGGCAATGGCTTTGGCTTTGGTGTACTCAAGTGAGCCTTCCATTAGCGCATCAAGGATATCTTCTGGGAGGTTGAGCAAGGGTAGACGGTTCTTAACGAAAGATTCCCAGGTCATTAACCCTAAGCTATCAAACACAGATTCAACGATTTTGAGGTCTTGGTTGACAGCAGGCTCATGATTAAGGGCTGAATCATCCGTTTCGGTTTCGCCCATAACGTTATAGGTAGATAAGTCAATATCGCCTTTATCGTCGCTGATAGCGTTATTAGTGGACTCAGTTTCAACTCCGCCCATAACGTTATGGGTAGGGTCATCACCTTCGCTTTTCAGAGCGCCCATAACGTTATGGGTAACTGTAGATGCTTTGTTATGTAAGCGTTGTAGACGATACAGTAATGGGGGGATATCCTCAACACTTCGACCTAGTTTGAGAGACAGCAGTTGCAGGATGCCTTCGGTTTCTTCAACTGGATTCAGGTCTTCTCGAAGTAAGTTTTCTATAAGTGCAAATTGAAAAGCTGCGTTGTCGTCTAACTCTCTAATGACGACGGGGACAACTTTTAGCCCAATACTTAAGGCAGCACGATAGCGGCGTTCTCCTGCGACTAATTCGTGTTTTTCTCCATCAAGAGGGCGTACCAACAAGGGCTGCAAGATGCCATGCTGTTTGATGGATTCAGTTAACTGCTTTAATGCTTCCGAGTCAAAGTAACGGCGCGGTTGATTCGGCGGCAGAGAAATCTGTTCTAAGGGCATGGATTGAGCAGAACCAGCATTCAATGCGCCTGTGGTGTCCCAAGGTACATCAATTTTGCTTTTGAGAGGTTGACTGGTTTTAGTGCGTCTCATTTTAAGGATTCTAAACTAACGGCTATTTTTTTCAAGATTTGGACAGATGGGTGCTTTGGATCGTAAACTGCAAGGGGCATTCGTTCTTCTGAAGCATCAACAAAAGCAGTAGAGCGAGGAATGGGCGCAAAGACTGTTCCGGCGCTTGCTAGTTGTTCGGTGATGGCTGCTAGGGTACGAGTGTCCTGGGAGTTACGGGCATCGTATTTTGTCGGTACAAATCCGGCAATTTGCAATTTGCGGTTGGGTTTATTGCGAACTGTAGCAACCGTTTTTAAGAGTTCACCTGTACCCTCAAAGGCTTTGAAATGGGTTTCTAGGGGAACGAGAACATGAGTGGCAGCTACAAGGGAGATGTAAGAGAGTAGCCCTAAGCTGGGAGGGCAATCTATTAAGATAAAATCGTAATCTGATTCAATTGGTTCGATGGCTTCTTTTAGGCGGAAATCGCGCATGGAGGCACTAACCAATTGCATTTCTGCCGTAGAAAGAGAGATGTTGGCAGGGGCTAAATCCATGCCGTGAATCCCCTCATGAATTGGCAGAGGTTGTTCATCCACAATGGCATTGTAGACACTTTGCTCTATCTCTCTTGGAACCAAGCCCATAAAAATAGTTAAGCTGGCTTGGGGATCTATGTCGATGAGCAGAACACGATGACCCAATTGCGCTATTTGGTAGCCCAAGTTTTGGGTAAGGGTGGTTTTGGCAACACCTCCCGCCTGATTAAAAACTGCGATGATTCGGCTCATAAGTGAGTTGGTTTAGCTGCACCGTTACAACTAAAGATAACGGTGAAAAGTCGTTTAGAAATGTATATTTTTGTTCGTGGCTGCTATTTTCTTTGAAAATGTGATCATATAGGTTATAGCCGATTTAATTAGGCAAGAACACTGGCATCGGGGAGGATGGTATTTTAATGATCTCGTTCTCTAAAGTCGATAAACTTCCTATTCTTACCTTAAATGAAATCCAGCAGTACCTAGAAAGTGGACTTTTTCGGGGAATTGGAAAAAAAACTGCCCTAACTCTTGTCAATTACTTTGGCTATGAAACCCTATCGGTTTTAGATGCTTACCCAGAAAGACTTGAGTCAGTCCCTGGACTTGGTAAATCTCGAATCGCTGCAATAAAAAAAGCTTGGTCAGAGAATAAAGCCAATCCGACAAGAGGAATTATCGCCCAGCTTTTGGGTCTGGGAACATCACTTCGATTAACCTTAAAGATTTGTGAGCATTATGGACACAGAACCTCATCGGTACTCAAAAGCGACCCTTACAAATTAATTGATGATATTGAGGGCATCGGCTTTAAAACTGCTGATGAGTTGGCGATATCTCTGGGCATTCCAGTTACAAGTGATAGTCGTTACTCTAAAGGTTTACTCCATGTCTTGAAAGAGGCTTTGAGTGAGGGTAACTGTTTTCTACCTGAATCTCATTTGCTGGCGCGTTCTTTCTCTTTGCTCCAGCGTCCTCACCACACACCAGACTATAAATCTTTAAATACTATTCTTGGTCAGTTAGTTGAGAACCAAACTTTAGTTTATGGTGAGGTGGCCAATAGTGTTTATACTAGAGCCGCCTACCGTGCTGAACTGTCTGTAGCGTTAAAAATTCAAACTCTAATTAACCGACCAACTTACCCGACCGAACATTTAGAACATTGGTTAGCCGGCTTTGAAGCGCCTGAATATCGTGAACTCTCACGCTTAACTCCTGAACAAACCAGTGGCTTGTTGATGGCAGTTAAACATCCTATTAGTATCCTTACAGGGGGCCCTGGGCGGGGGAAAACCTATGTACTAAAAACTTTGGTGGAATGGTTAACATTAAGGGGGGCAAATATAGCTCTTGCAGCCCCGACCGGAAAGGCAGCCAACCGGATGAAAGAGGCTACTGGAATGTCCGCCAGCACCATTCACCGTCTACTCCAATGGCAGGGACTAGGGCAAAACTTTTACTATAACGAGGATAATCCTTTAACTATTGATTGGTTAATTGTTGATGAGTTTTCAATGGTGGACATATTTTTGTTCAATTCTTTATTAAAAGCCTTACCAGCAACAACCCAAATTCTGTTAGTAGGAGACTCTGACCAATTACCTAGTGTTGGCCCTGGAATGGTGCTGCGGGACTTGCTCTCTGCTGAAATAGTACCAACAACAAGATTGCAAAAAATTCATCGACAGCGAAAGGACAGCCCGATTATCTATGCAGCTAGTGAGGTAAATTTTGGCACGGTTCCCCTACTAGACAAATTTAATCAACCTGCCTCGTGGATGGATGTGGGTGACTGTGCGATGTTAGAAGCTACTTCACCAGAAATGACGGCTAAAAGCATTGTCTCTTTAGTCGCGTCAATGAAGAAAGAGAATGTAGACTTGAATCAAAAAGTGATAGTGTTAGCACCCCAGAAGGAAGGGGCTGCTGGTGTTCACAATCTCAATAAACTTCTTCAGCCCATCTTTAATCCCAAAAAACCTAACCAGCAGGAAGTGGTTTCCTCTTCTGTAGTATATCGAGTTGGCGATAGGGTGATACAACTGAAAAATCGTTATGATACGCTCCCGCCAGTGATGAACGGTGAGACTGGTCAGGTAATTGCAGTAGATGACAAAAAACAAATGGTGAAAATTTCATTTGAAGGAGGAGCGATCGTTGATTACTATCCTGGTTACTTTGAGCAAATCATGCACTCGTTTTGTATAACTTGTCATAAGAGCCAGGGCAGTGAATTTCAGTATGTGATTTTCCCGTTACTAATGTCTAACTACCGAATGTTAACCCGTCAACTCCTTTACACAACGATGACTCGCGCTCAGGGAACATTTATCGCGGTTGGACAGCCAGAAGCATTAAAGATTGCTGTTCTAACAGATAAACCTGCAAAACGGTTTACTGGGTTGATGGCTCTACTCATTTCACCTATTGATGAACTCAGCAAAACATTCTCGCGTTTAAGCCTAGCCAAACCCGTTGTAAGTGCAACACCAGCAACCGTCACCGTCGCGTCTAGACTACAGTCACGCAAACTCAGTGCCACGCCCGGACAGATGACGACTATCGGTACTATCGCCCTACAAATGTATGAGGACAAATATGGACATCGCCCGTCGAAGCAACTAGAACAGGTAGGGAAGTTTAAATTTAAAACTTATCACTACGAAACTGAGGGGGTTGAGTTAATTGACTCGGCAATTGATTTGGTGATGAGAGAGGAAGCGTAGAAGAGGCTGATTGCTGATTTCTGCACTCACTTGTGTAATTGATGTTGATATAACGTAATTGATATCAAAGGCCGTGTATTGCCCGAAAGTAAGAAAATAAAAAGAGAAGATTTCTTACTTTAATTGCCACAAAGAACCCATATCAATGGTTTTGAGAGCCATTACTGTGTATCTCTATTGCTCTGTCGAAGCTGGGGAGGCTATTGGAGTGCGAGCGCAGATGGAAGAGCGCGAAAACACCTCCCTTGAACTATTCCAGAAAAGAATGAAAAAAGGCGACATGGAATTAAACAAACTCAAAATATAAATATTTGATGAAATATTCATTAACTGTCTTAACTGTCTTAAGTTTCCTTGCATTTTGAGAAAAATTTTGAAATATTAACAAGTGGAAAGTGCGCTGAGGTAGTTCTTAAGAAACTTCCAATATTCAAACTTGCCAATTTATTTTTTCCATCACAATTATTGGATTGAGGAATTAAAAACATGGCTGATGAATTTGAAAAATTACGGCAATTGAAACTTCAAAAGCCAGTCAATTATTACACCTATTGGGGCTTAGAGGCAGACTTTTCAAGACGTGGACTTATTAGCCCAGCTGACTTTTCACGGGATGTGGAAAGGGGAAATTGGTTCGCGAATGATATTCGCGAATCACTGTGACTTTTTATATTTAGAAGCTTCCTCAACCAAATCTTTTAAACCCTGATTGAGAATTTCAACCG
>NZ_JACJTD010000121.1 GCF_014698505.1 Nostoc foliaceum FACHB-393
CAAACAAAAAACTTGGAGTCATGGGCTTGGCTGTTGACAACCAGAAAGCTGATACTGTGACTAAGTGGTTAACTGCTCAAAAAGTTGAATGGCAGCAAGTACCAACAGAAGATGTTATCAGGGAAACCCAAAAAGGTTTAACGGTCTTTAACTTGGTTGATAGCTCCATTCCTGCCAAAACTTTGTCGAGCATGACCAAGAAATTCGGGGGAATTATTGAGTCTACTCTTGAGTATCAGCAAAAGGTTAGCTCCCTTGCCACACGACCGCAGTTTTTGAAACCACCAGAACAATCAGCACAATCCCCGCCTCAACAAAGCGCTCAATTCCACCCAAACCAAGAGGTTCAAAATCTCGCCGTTGCCTCTCCTGTCATCAAAGGCAAACCGATTCCGATGAACTACCCTTTAATGATGCATGGTGACACTAATCCTTTACCTGTGGATACTTGCATTGATGCGATGAGAGGATATGGTCGAACTCACACCACCAGAGCTTATCAACCATACAAACAGTATGGATTTAAACAGGGTGATATAGCTCTGGCAGCAGGTATTGATAAGCAAGTCGCCTTTCGAGTCGGTAAACAGTATCAAATTACACCTGATATGATTGCTGACCCTGTTTATCAACAGCAATGGGCTGACATGGAAAAGCACTCACCCAAAGCATTACCAGAATTGTTTACAGGCAAAGGGCAGGTCTGGGGACTACATCTAGAGCCGTTGGGGGATTATGTGGACGGGAAAATAGTCCCGTTTCCTGAACTACAAAACAGAGCCGCAACCAACCAGGAAGTCCAACCTCAATCAGTTACTATTGATGACTTGAGAAATTGGTACAATGCCGCAGATAAGTTAGGGAAGTCGGAGAATTACAAAAAACGCATTGTAGAAGTTGCAAATGGGTTTAAAGCTGGTGAGCAATTATCAGAGTCAGCGTTGGCAGTAATGAATAAAGATACATCTGAGCTTGAAGCCATCAGTCGGCTGACTCAAATTGCTCAAAGGATTGGCATGGTCTGGGGTAAGTCTGATGAAAATGGTACTCAAGTTTCGGGAAAGATTTATGACTTGGCTTTCAATACCCAGCAGAGGGATTTAACTATTTCGCAGAAAAATGGGGAGGTAGTTTTAAACTTGCAATCTGGCAAGGTGCAGACTAATAAAGTAACTCCACAGATATTGCAAACTTTTGAGGATGCGAATAGTCAGATAGATAAAATTTTAGCGAAATCTCAAACACAACAAATAGACATACTTGGAATAAGCTGTTAGCTTTACTTTCCAATTAAAAATAAAAGAGTAGTTTTGCATAACTCCTTAGTACTTTTCCTTGTTAGTTACCGCCAATGGCATACTGTGCCAAATACGCTAAATATGCAGTTAACTTAGTTCAATGCAAGATTTAAGTCAGTCCAGGAATCGCGTTTTACTTCACTTTGCTTCCCGTACAAGAGTGGATATTGGAATTCCGTCTTGGTTATCTCGGTCGCTACTGGAGCCTGATAAGTGTTGCTGGCTTATTCATTGGCTTTTTGCTCTGTGCGCTGATATTTTTGCCATTGATTATTAATGTTAAAGCAGGGAATGTTCAAGCAGAAATAGAAAAGCTGTCCTCCACTACCATCAAAACGATCTAGCTATGTAAATATATGTAAAGTTTAACCTTCAAGTATGTGCTTATAAGGCGCTAAATATTCTAGAGTTTGTCTAGAGAGTATTTTATAATACATAACAAAACATTCTTTATGTCTTCTCAAGATCAGTTAATTCTTGAAGAAATTTGGATTTGTCCCCCCTTAGCCTTTGCTCGGTTTGGACAATCCCCATACCCAATGGAGAATTTCCATTGGGCGGAGAATGATTACTCGCCTCGGGGTACAGCTGAAACAGTCATCAAACCTGCACTAACGTTTAATATCGATCCCAACGGCAATATTTCTGCTTATTTGCCAGAAGAAATTCGCTTCAAAGATAAAGGTAAGTGGCGTCCGGTTTGTCCGTTTTTTGAGTTACATGGACGTTGGTCAGACGGGTATGAAGGTCCCATAGGACTAAATGAATTGCAAGCAGCTAAGTTGAGTCTAAATGATGTGGTGTGGCACGTGGAAGCAGCCAACCGCAAGGCATATCACTACACCTTGGCAGATGGGGATCTGGTTGCAGCTGCGATCGAAATTCCCGGTACAAATCATCTTTTACACCCGATATTGGGTCACAGTCCTGAAGGGGCAGAAAATTCTCTGATTCCCCCTGGCGTGGATATTCCATTAGGCCATGTGCAGGTAATTCGCCCTAATCCAAGTTGGCCTGAGTTGCGTTTGCGAATTACCCCACCGCAGGGATTGATTTATGCTCCCAGCAATAGTAGCGATCGCAACTTAACCCAATTGATCCCACTGATTCAAGACCGAGCGGTATTTTTGCGACAAATTAACTGTTGTCTCAATCCCAATGCTGCATGGCCTCACTGGAATCCAGGGTCTGGGGCTAATGAAGATCCGCGCACCAATCCTGGTGGTCTGTATGCTCAAGAACCGGATGGTACTAGCTTGGGATTTTTGGATGATTCCAATGACGGTTTGATTAGAGTGACAGTCACAGGAGCAAGTGTAGCTACAGGTAAACTTACTGCTTATGCTCGTTACACATGTTGTCCCCAGGACTTCCAACCGGACCGCCGACCATTTGTCTCCATTGCTGATGGTTTGAGCGATTTAGTCAAACGAGACGAAGTTTTACATCAAGCTTTTATTGAGGGGCGAAACTGGCCGGAAACAGAAGCCGAAATCGCTGATTTGATGCAACGAGTCCGCGAGACGATGGAAGCTTCTAATCTGGATCAGCAAAATTTGCGATCGCAGTTAGCCAATAACCCAAGTGACTCAGGCGCAGACGCTCCTTTCCCATTCGACCCCGTACCGCCACGCCCAGGGCATCCATTACCCTTAACCGAATTAGGTCGGATGAATCATGTGCGCTTTCTGGCTTACGAAGTGTTCAAGCAACGCATGGGACAACGCCCAGAGGTGTTTGAACAATGGATTCGCAAACCCACCGACGAACCGAAATCCTATGACAAACAAATGCCCGCCTTAATGCGAGGTTCCGATTCCTCACCGATGTCTATATCCCAACGTCAGTACTACTTGATGAAGGAATGGTTGGAAGTGTTGCAAAACGGTCAAAAAACATCTCAAGATGAGGATAGTTGATCATGAATTTGCGATCGCCACAGTCATCCATATCGCCGGAAGTAGACAATTTATCCCGCGACTTTCATCTGTTTGAGAGCGCTGTCGCAAAACACTTGCTGGTGGTGGACGGTTCGCGAGTATTCGATCTCGACGAGTCCACCGCCCAGCGCATCGCTCAATTGCTAGTGGTAGACGACTCTGTAACCGACCAGGAAATCGCAGACTTTCGCCAAGGCTTTGTGATGCCAGGTGGTCAGCCTGCCATTGATGATATTCCCCTCGAACCGCCTCCCCTGCGTTCCTTATCGTTGAACGTCGCCCAAAGCTGCAATCTTGGCTGTAAGTATTGTTATGCTGACGAGGGCAAGTTTGGGAGCAAAACACAATTCATGCCCCAGGACATTGCCCAGCAAGCCGTAGACCGTCTAATCGCCGAGGCCGAGCCAGGTGTAGATTTAGTTGTCGGGTTTATGGGGGGAGAACCTCTGTTAAACCGCCAATTAATCCACCACATTACCCGTTATGCCAGCCAGCGCGGCCAAGAAACTCGGCATAAAGTCCGGTTTTCTCTGACTACAAACGGCACCTTGGTTACGCCTGAAGATGCAGCTTTATTCGCCGAGTACCGATTTAATGTGTCTGTTAGCCTCGATGGGCCCCAATTACTCAATGACCAATTGCGCCCAACAGTCAACGGTCGGGGTAGTTACGAGGCAGTTTTACGTGGCTTAGAAGTCATGTCAGTTGAGCGTCCTGGTCATTTGTCGGCTCGCATGACAGTCACGCCCCAAAGCGGGCGCTTACTGCCAATTTTGCAGCATGTGCTGTCCTTGGGTGTTGATGATGCCGGATTTGCTCCGGTGCTGGTGTCACCCAATGCAGAGTATGCCTTTGGGGCTGAAGAGTTCGAGCTATTTTTGCAGCACATGATCGAATGTGGTGAGGTATGTAAACAACACCTGTTGCAGGGTAAGCGTTTCCCGTTTACCAACTTTGAAACGGCACTCAATGAAATTCATCGTGGTAGCCATCGTCCCTATCCCTGTGGTGCGGGTGCGGGTTATCTGAGCGTGAATGCTCAAGGCGAACTTTATGCCTGTCATCGATTGGTAGGAGATGAGGAGTGGGCTATGGGGTCAGTCCAGCAAGGGTCAGACTTTGCGGCTCGACAGCAGCTATTACAGCGCAATCATGTCAACTCCATCAAACCATGTAGTGATTGTTGGGCGCGTTACCTCTGTGGAGGAGGCTGTTACCACGAAGTCAGCAAACGTGGGCGAATTGGCTGCGATTACATTCGCGGCTGGCTGGAATTTTGTTTGGCAGCTTATGCCGAACTCTCTACTTACACCCCTGAGTATTTTGTGACTCCCGAAATCTACTTTGCAAACGGAATTACAAATTTAACTGGAAAAATATGAAAATTACCAAAAATAATAACCCGTGGCGGCCAAACGAATTCTCCCCCCAAGATCCAAAGGAATGGAAGATTTTTCCGCGTAACCTAACTGCACGAGCCGCTTACATTGTTCCCGGTAACCCGGCTAATACCCGCCCAGAAGATGCTGTAGACAATTGCTATCCTGGGTTGGAAATGGATGCCCGTAATCTACATAAGTATTTCTTCCCCGGTTTGTATTTTGAAGTCTATCGGGGTGATGGCGCTCGACTTGCTGAACTGACTCCCAGCGATCGCGCCGCCCAGTGGATTACCTTAGGATTGAAAGAAAGCGATCTCCAAGATGATTTGTTTTTGTGGATTCTCAAGGGGAAAACCGCTGCTGACCAGGATGCAGCGAATCCGCCTGCCATTGAGTTCGTTGATACTAAAGACTTGGGCGGCTTATATATCTGGCGGAAAGCTAATGCCCTGTTTCCTGGAAAAACTGCCGTGGCGATCGGGCCGAAACCGCCAGCGGATGGTGATAGTCTGAACGCTGCTAAAGCTCAATTAGATACCTCTTGGAACAATAACAATAGCCATGTAGAACGAGATACAACTGGTAAATTGAAATTTGCCATCCTGATTACAGACCGCTCAGTTTACTTGAGCAATCAAGGTGTCATTGACCCGGATGTTTACAAACCAGGTGAACTGACACGTACCTTGTGTACCCCCTGGACTTACGATTTCCGGGATTGCCAATGTTTTTATTGGGCATCCAACAAGCCTGATGTCAATAGCAGTGAAGATGGTAAATACCAATATCTTAACTTCCAGCGTAAGAACTCGAATATAGAACCACAAACCGAAGATATTGCTAACAGTTACGAAGCTCGTCGCCTCCGGGAAATCGACTATGCAGAAATGATGGTCGATTGGGAGCAACTGCGCCCAGTAGTGAATGGTCGGGAATGTGGCGAATCCTACAAACCCCCTGTTCCCCCTAAAGGGCGAATTCTGACTCTGGAACAAATCAAACAAGAACTAGCTTATTTAGCTACGGTAGAACACGCTCTAGCGGTGCAATATCTCTACGCCTACTATTCTGTAAATGCTCCAGCTGATGAGCCGCAAGAGCCAGACCTGAAAACATTCCGCATTTGGAAAGGGGCTAATGAGATCTTCAATATCGCTATTGATGAAATGCGCCATTTGCACTGGGTCAACCAAGTATTAAAGCTACTGGGAGCCGAAACGACTGTTAAACGCGCGGCTAAGATTGGACGCAGGTTTGAGGTACCCTTTTATTTGCAAAGTCTCACCAGCACTCAGTTGCAGTGGTTTATCGATGTTGAGGAACCTAGTCGCTCTACCTCGGCTGGGCTGGATGGGATGTACGTTGGTATTCAGACTTCGTTGCAACAGCTTTCACCAGAAGAGTTAGACCCAGAAACGCAACGTCGGGCGGTGGAAATCATCAAGCTAATCATTGATGAGGGTGAAGGACACTATGTGCGTTTCAGTACCGCCCAGCAAAACCTGGCTTTTTACGATAATGCGGGTCGTGGTGATTTGCCAAAATATATTCGCGGCGGTCAGTGGAGCCAGTTAAGCGATCAACCTAACCCGGAGTTACCTAACAGTAATCTCTATGGTGTTCCCCACGTTCAAGAATTAGGCAGCGAAGGGTTCATCCTGCAAAAACAAAGTGACGCTGTATATTTAACGTTGATAGTGTTTTTGAAGTTGGCGTTTGCCATGCAAGATGAGAAAATAAGTGGTGCATCGCTACGTCGAGCGATTTCTTTGATGTTTAAGCTGAACGCAATCAATTTTCAACTGGCAGAAAAAGGACTGACGCCACTGTTTACTATTCCTAAATGGTGGGAAAGCGATCCTCCCGTTACATCCCAGAAGATTGCACAAAGTTTGTTAAATACAGCCAAAAATCAATTGCTGGAATCGGGGGTATTGCAAAGCTCTGCGATCACTCAATTTGCCCGAAAAGCGCCATTGACTGAATCAAAGGTATTGAAAGAGCCGATTCTCTCTAAAGTTTTGCAGAAAGCCCACAATGAAAGCATTGATGCAGTACTTACCCATTTTGATAATGCCATTTCCCAAACCACGTTTCAATGAGTCAGTCTGAAGTTTGTTCCCTAACGATGAATCCTGTGGCTGTTGTTGGCGACAGTTTGAGTGCTTATGCTGTGGTTGCAGCCTTAGCTCGGCTGGGTTATCGTTGCGATTTGCTATGTGACCCAGCAAAATCTCACTTTTACGGGCCATCATTAGTACTCAACGATGTTAGTGAAACATTGCTTAGGGAGCTTTTCCCGGATGTGAATCTGGGTGTTTACAGTCAACGTCTGACTCATCGTTGGGTGCATTGGGGCACACAGCCAGTGCAGGTGGAACAGCCTGCATTGGCGATTCGATCGCACTCTTTACTACAGTTACTCCGAAACTCCAAGGTCATGCAGCACACCCGTGTGATTGATGTTAGTCAATTGACTGCTCAACAAATATCGCAGAAATATGCTTGGACAGTGTATACCAGACATAAACGAGGTGCGCTCGCTTTGCCGAAAAGTTCTCAGTTCTTGGTTGGTGGGCAACGAGTCATGATCGCTGCTGAGATACAAGACACGTCCAAATCTGCACATGTCTGTTATATAGAGTCGCTGGCTGACGCTTGGTTATTTTATGCTCCAGTCGATGGTGGCGCTATGCTTCAGGCATGTTTGCCTATAACTCCAGCCAATCCTCGACGGGCGTTGTTGGAATGTTTGTATCAAAGCACCACAATTAGCGCATTTATCAACGATTTGCAAAAGGTAGATTGTTTTTCTTCTGCCCCCCACTTGCAATGGCCTCTCTACGGTTCGGGTTGGCTGATGGTGGGCGAATCGGCAATTAAGATTGATCCTGTGAGTGGGGAAGGTACGCCTTTTGCATTACGCAGCGCAATATTGGCAGGGGCGGTAATTGATGCAATTTTGAGCGATCGCATTCCTGATATATCTGCATTAAATCATTATAAAACTAGATTAACTCATTCATTCATTTCTCATTTGCGAGGGTGTATCCAGTTTTATCGAGAAGTGTTTAGCACAAATTTAGCATGGCAAGCTGAAATAAATCAGATGATCGATATTGCTGAGACTCTATCGACTCAGCTAGAACAACAGGCTGTTAATGTGTTGAACTATCGGTTGATTGATTTTGAGTTGCACATTGGGTGAAGGGGTTAATTTTTCTACTCAGTACTCTTCATTCAATCATAGCCAGATTATTAAGCATCCGCTCAAGTACCCTCGTCAAACTCAAAGTAGGTAGCCAGTTCTGTATCAGCTATGATTGATGCATTTATTCAAGAACTTAAGGCAACAAGGGTTTAAGACCCCAGCCCTTTAAATGCGAACAAATGAACTATTCAATCAAACGCTGAAACCTTTACACTGTCTAGGGTATCAAATTAGGGCTTGAGGCTATCGCTATCGATGTCATCAAAGGCGATCGCAACATCAAAGACAATCAAAATATGGGGTTCCCCAGAGTACTAACTCCACGGTGAATTAATCATCCCTGTTGAATATATTTTTCCTGCTCATAACTTAATCGCCATATCAGATTATCGACTTCAAAGCTCCTAGATTTGCATTGGCGATGGTATCTCCGCCTATTTAATCTAATTGTAGATTTCTTGAAACAGAGTTAACAACTTTATTTGAGGGTTACAAATCAAAATCAAGGCTGAATGTTTCCCCTGAAGAATCTTCTTCTTTCTCCTGTGCAAATGGAGTTGGAGTCCAAGACGTGGGTTGGTTTGATTCAGTATTAATCGGTGTGGAAGCTAAAAGTTGTGCAGGTAATCCAGCCTTGATAAAAACAAAATAGCAATCAACTATAAAGTAAAGCGTGTCCAGGTAACTTTTATCTAGTTTTTGCGATTCTGCAAATATGCGCTCTCGGTAATTATCTTTGAGGCGAACTTTTTCCGGTGCTAAGTCTTTTTTATCTGCCATTGTTATAACTTTACTTAAGAGATGTAGATCCTGAATGCTTACTGCTGATGGTTTTTGCCATCTCTAAAAGCCCAAAGACATTGGCTTCTACCGGATTGTCCAGGATTTTGAAGCCGTTTTTCTCCAACAGCTTCTTAAATCCTGGTAAGAGACAGCCTCCACCAATCGCCCAGATTTCATCTCCCTGGTGCTTGGCATCCAGTGTCAGATTCACCACTTTCTTCAAGTATTTTTCATACCAATCTTTCAAACAAGCGCTGTATATATCTTTGATATCGATGTCACGACTGTATCGAGTATGCCCCATTTCCAAACAAAATCGGATTTTGGATGGATCTCCGATTTTTCCACCATTTAGATGTTTCATTTTTTGGGAGATATCATCGATGAGAACTTCTACACCGATGGGGTAGGCGGTATGAACTTCTCGCTGACCCCGGTTGTAACGAGAATACAGGGTCGTACCATTGCCAAAGT
>NZ_JACJTD010000122.1 GCF_014698505.1 Nostoc foliaceum FACHB-393
TTCATCTATAAATATGCAGCCGTAAGTGAGAGACTGAGTATTCAGCTTATGCAAGCTGTCGATAGTAATACTAAGGGCTTGAGCCTGGGCTAAACCTGTGTAACCCAAGTCTGAATACATCGCCGTCCGCAAGCGTTCGGCAAGATTTTTCAGCAAATTTACGCGATGCCCATTGTTGAGGAACCGCGCGTCGGGGTTTTGGTCACGCCACCAGCGCATAAGTTCAGTTTTACCAGTGCCCATGTCGCTCCAGAGTACGACTAGTCCTGATTTTGGGAAATTGAAGGTAGAGGATTTCTTCGATTTGGATGAATCAACTCCGCCAGAATCCGTAGACTCTTTCTTTCTTTGATGTCCTTTAATAGATGGCGTGAAAAGTTGTTCCTTTTCAAGATCATAAAGCTCAGGCACTCTCAAGCATTTTTCTTCAAGTTCAGGAATGCACAAAGCCTCAGAGAGATACTTGACATTAACAGTGACATCCGGCTGGTACTTGCTTAACCCCCATTTCTTAGCCCGATACGAGCGCTTGTAATCAGCAAGTGATTTGGCATCATCTATAATTGCGGTCAGTAAAGCGTTAGCATCTTCGCCCCGCGCCACAACAAAATCATCAACACCTTTCTCTGGGCCTGGTAACAGCGCAACTTCACATTCAGAACCTGCCGATTCGATTGCTTTTGCAGTGCGAACAGTGGCTTGAAAAACTGACCAACGGGTATTGGCTCTTGTTTCGTAGTCGAATAAAATAATGAACTTGCGCCCCGCCTGAGCCATTGGTACTAAGTCAGGATGCAACCGTTCATCAAAATCTTGTTTGCCCACGCGCCCGTTCCAAATCCCCGGAAGTGCGATCGCTACAAACCCCAGACTCAGCAAGCAAGCAGCCTTTTTTTCCCCTTCGCATAAGATAATCGGAATCTCTGGATGCTGCTTTATCCACTCCCAAAATATTAGTGGATTGAGTTGATCCAGTAAGCGTAGCGCCAAAAGTGAATGATAGCGCTTAATTAAATAACGCTTTGCAACTTTGTCCCAGATGGGGTTAGCGACATCAAAGTAGGTAACACGGTTGGGGGTTTTAGGGGGTGACTCGTATTTGACGGGTTTCCCTTTTTGCCAATCAATGCGGGGGAAGTTGGGCTTAATCCGCCCCCACTCCATTGGTTGCCAGTTTTTAAACGGGTCAAGTGACTGAATCCACGTCCCACCCAGTAATAGGTGCTGATACAGCTTTAAGTATCCATCCGTAACCCGACCCGCATTCTTGCGTGGTATTTTATCAGATATGAACAGGAAATCATAAACTGATTCTCCCTCTACATGGAAAAAGTTGCGCTCAATCAACGCCGGATGAATGGCGCTACCCACTGTTAACTCATGATACTCAGCCGCAGTGAGGTTGTTTGGATATTCAGTTGGAGAGGCTGCGCCTGGGTCAAGGGCAAAGGGCAAAGGGGAAGGGGAGGAAGAATTTGTTAACTCTTCCCCATCCCTTTTCCCTTTTCCCTTTAACCTTTCCCCCGTAATATTCGGGGTATGGTTCATCGGTTCTCCCCTCGGAATTCCTTAGAGAGAACTCTTTCAAGCTGCGAAACTCTTGCTCTAGCAGTTCGCCAACCCAAAATTGCTGGGTGGAGGTCGGCAGGGGAGCAGGGGAGCAGGGGAGCAGAGGATAGGCTTATACAAGTTCTTTCCCCTCTGCCCCTCTGCCCCTCTGCCCCTCTGCTAACCACCATGCAAAGTTGACTTGCCAGACTACTAGCCTGGATATTCCGAAAATTTCCCTTCGTCACAGCACAAAATTGCCATGCGAAAGCTGCACTCGACCCCATGCGCTCTACTACTGCGCTCTTGGGGCGTTCTTTATTTATCACAATATTTTCCCCTGATAACTCGGTTTACAAGCTTCAGAGGGGGTTGTTGCGCCGCTAAGGGTTTTTAACTACGAAATTCGGGTTTTTTCTTAATCAAACTTAATATCTCGCCCCTTTGAGGAATTTCAACAGCAAAAACTGCCACACGAAAAGCACCAGTTTCGTGTGGTTTCTCGTATAATACAAGAAGCAGCGTGGACTTAATCTCTTTTGACCAGTTAGTGGAATCAAGTCGCCAAACTTTAACTACCACCGCTTTGGTTTTTGTGAGATAACCCCGCTCTGGAGTTATTTAGTTTTTTGCTCCTTGGACAAAGCGTTACTTCTTAAGTACGTTTTGTCCTTTAAATTTTGTGTTCCTGTATATTTACCTCCATCTTTTGTTCGTTCTGATCTTACAATGCCCTCTGTGTTTAACGTTGTTTTGATTTTTGCTTTTGACCTCCACGTTTTTTAAGGATTCTTTTAGGGGTAATCGAGGGTTGGTAGCACCTCTGTGTAGAGTAGATTACCCTGCAATTTTATGAAAAGCTTTTGCTTAAGATGCGACCGCTAAATTTGGCAAAGCATTGGATACACGCACCAATCCTTGTGGATCGGTTAAGATATACTTTTTAATTACTGGCTGGAGAGTAAAACTAATTTCTTTAGTAACTGGATTTTTACTGCTTTCAATCAATGATTGTTTTTCCAGATTTTCTAGTGCTTTAATCAACTCTAAAGTTGACACAGACGCTTTCTGTCTCTGCCTGATATCACTTAATAACTTGGCAAAGCTAATAAATTCTGTAGTTGAAACTATCTCCTCTGCTGTGTAAATCAGAATTTTTCGCTCAATTTCTGTCAATACGTGACCAAAAACATGATTAAGCATTGCTTCAAACTTACTACTGACAAGAGTTGTTGGGTTTTGAAAAAATACTTGTGTACTGCCAGAAAAAAAGTGATTAATTCTCTCAATTACTGCCTCTAGTTCCGAAGGATTACCACGATAAGTTTGAATTAATTGATGGCACTTTTCTGTGTCAGTCAATCCTTTTTCAGACAAAAACTGCATTGCCGCATCTTCATCTAAACCTTCAATTCTAAAAAATCGAAGAGGTCGCTTCGCTACTATCAGATCATTCAGCTCATCAAGCAGAATTCGATTAGTCAAGAGCAAACAGCTTTGATGCTGTTCTTCTACTAAACGGCGAAAAAATAGTCTGTAATCTAGTCGTTGCTCTAAATTTTTTGTCTGAAATAACGCTTCAGATTCATCCAGCACAACCAAGCAACGGCGTGATTGCATCTGCTTCAGCAACATTGTAATCATTGCTTGAGTATACTTAGGTGAGCTTGAGGGTGTTTCTAAAGGCTCAATTATATCTAACAGTTCGGTTACTAAATCCTGAAGTAGTGGTGCATGAGCAACTGATTTCCAAATCAAATAATCAAATCTAGGTTGAGATTCTGCACTAATTTCCGCTAGAAGTTTTGCCGCTAATGCAGTCTTACCGATTCCTGCTACTCCTACCAAGGATATACATCGCTGTTTAGCTATTAATTCTTTTAAAAGAGTTAGTTCCTTTACTCGTCCGTAAAAACTAGACACATCAGGTAGTTGTCCTCCCAGAACTTGTATTAAGTCGTTGGCAGGGAAGTTCGGCTCCTCTTTTGGCGCAGATTGAGCATAATATTCTTCAGTAACTTGTTCCAAAAAATCACGCAGATTCTTTTTGCCAACCCGTTCGCCATTTCCAATAGTTTCAGAAAGCATATCCCACAATCGACGGGCTATGCCACCTTTTAAGTAGTTAGGACTGTAAGATGAGTTACTTGCTATTTCTTCATAGTCATTGTCATCCCACGCTCCCTTTATAACAAGGATTTCAGCCTCGGATAGATATCTACCTTTCTTGGCAAATACTAACTTATTTACTACAGCTAGGGCTAGTTCAAAAGTAACTTTCACCGTAAAAAGTACTTTTGGTGACTCCTGTCCTGTTTGCTTAAGGGAGGAGTGAGTAGGAGCCTGGAATTGCGATTCAGTACTAAAAACTGTAACCTTGTTAATCATTTTTACACAGTAAATGCCCGAAATGGGCATTTTTATAGATTAGGCTTAGTTTTAAGAGGAGATTGCATTGTATCAATCATATTTGATTTTTCATTTTATAGTTAATTTTTTTCAAAAAAGTACTATAGAAATTTCTAATGTCGGTTACTTACAATAAGAATTACTTTCGTAGACACATCTTGGATGGAGTACGGTAAGAGAAAAGAGGAAGATTAGCACTTACACTTAAGGCTATTTACTGAAATTGGCTACTGAATTTTCATTTCAGCTAAACAGTGAGTCTTCTAGTAATTATTGTTTAGTGTGATATTTGTTACTTCTCTTCCTAAGCAATGCAGGTATTTAATGGTAGTATACATTGATGTTTAAAATGAGGCTGCCTAAAATTTTCAATTTATATGTTGTTCCATTGCGACAGCAAGAGGTAGCGTGAGTAAATTTCTATGCATTACGTTATACATACTAAAATATGGGTTACTGTATCAACCCTCTTTGCAAACAACGTCAAAATCCTGATGACGTTAGTCACTGTCTCTTATGTGGGACTTCATTGCTAATTAACGACCGCATTTGTCTAGTTAAGCCATTAAGAGAGCTTACCGAAAACCCATTTAGCTATATGGAAGTTTTTGAAGTGGACGATGCCGGCACTCAATGGAATCCTGGGCGTAAGCGGCGAGTCATGAAAGTTTTAAAATGGAACACACCTCAGTTAGTTGATCTTATTGAGCGGGAATCTCTCACCTTACGGCTTATTGAACACCCATGTATTCCTAAAAGTACTATAGATGACTTTTTCACTTTTATTCCGAATAATAGCTCTCTAACATTGCATTGTTTAATCATGGATAAATTTGAAGGAGAAAATTTAGAACAATGGTTAGAGTCTAATGGGCGAATTTCACAATCCGTAGCATTACAATGGCTTCGACAGTTAGTTGAAATCCTTGATGAAGTACACCGTACAGAAATTTTTCATAGAGATATTAAACCTTCTAATATAATTCTTCAGTCAAGTGGACAACTTGCATTAATTGATTTTGGTGTAGCACGGCGAGTGACTGATACCTACTTGGCAAAAGTCAGTGGAAGTGGGGGATCTAGCACAGGTAGGGGAGGACGATACGAAATTACATCTGTCAGTACTCCTCGTTACTCTCCATTGGAGCAAGTAAATGGTCAAGCAGTACCTCAATCAGACTTCTATGCTCTGGGTCGGACTTTTGTGCAATTAGTGACTGGCATTCAATTGATGGATCTTCCAACAGATAAAAAGACAGGAAATCTAATTTGGAGAGAGCAAATGCCGCAGATTGACAAGCCCTTTGCTGATTTTCTTGATGAATTAATGGCTCCTTTACCAGGGCAGCGTCCGCAAACAACTAGAGTGATTTTGCAGAGGTTAGAAAAACTACCTCAGCAAATTAAAAATTATAGATTAGCTAATTCTAAAGTTTTTCAATATAGCAAATATACATTGATTGTTTTGGGATTTTTTGGGTGTGTCTTTCTCTCTATACCTGTAGTAGCTAACTACCTAGTAACTCAAGGACAAAAGTTAGAAGCAGCAAATAATTCTCAGGGAGCACAAGATTTTTTTTACTGGGCTATAAAAATTCGTTCTCAGAGTAATCGGACTATATCAAGTTTTTACTTTGATAAAGCTGTCCGTAGCACCAAAGACCTTGAGTTAGCTAAAAAATATTATGAATTAGCAATTAAATACAATAACCGTGATGCAGATGCTTATAGTAATTTAGCTTTTGTTTGCCAGCAATTAAACCAAGATAACTGTGCGATTAAAAATTATGAAAAGTCATTTAAATTAAAGCCTGACAATTGGGAATCGCGTTTTGGGCTAGCACTTTTCTATGATGATAGACGAATGTATGATTTGGCAGAAAAACAGTATATATTAGCCATTGGAATGAGTAGAGAAGCAATACCAGCCATTAATAATTTATCAAGATTGAAGATTTTAAATGGCAAATATGATGTAGCAATTGATTTAGCTAAATCCGGTTTACAAAAAACTGAAAATATTAAATTACAGTCTACTTTATACAAAAACTTAGGTTGGGCAAAATTAGAGTTAAAGCGTTATGCCGAGGCAAAGGCTGATTTGGAAAAATCAACAAAACTGGATGCTAGGACAGATGCTTACTGTTTATTAGCGCAAGCGCAAGAAGCATTAGGTGAAATTAATGATGCCAGGCTGACTTGGGAGATATGTTTGATTGCCGAGTCTAATCAGTTAGAAGTTCAGCAGTGGAGATTGCAAATCTTAAAGCGTTTATTGGGAGAGTTTGTGACGCCATCTTCGCCCTAAGCCTTTTTTTTATTTACTGTTTCCTGTATGCTACTAACTAGCAAATAGCCATACAAAAATCTTGATGCTTACTTTAAACAATTCGACAAGTGCAATAGTCAAAAAAATATTCACAGTTCAAATTGTAGCACTCGCATCAATATCAACACTAGTTGTGTCAAGTTCTAGTAATGCATGGGGGCAATCTCAACTAATAGCCTTGCGTCAGTGCAAGAATGTTGATGGAAAGGTGATGAGTCCAGGCGATCGCTACTTGCCAGTAGGTAGTCCGCTGTGTCCGGGAGATCAAATTCACCCAGAGAATGGAGCCACAGTTACAGTCGTTTGCTATTTAAATCGAAAAATTTTATACATTAATCAAAACAATTTTTCTGACGCTGCCAACAAATGTGCGCCATCACAAGTCACTGAGGCAGATAAGTTTCGATGTACAAATCTTAAACCGCAGAACTGTCCTACTACGCTTAAAGGACCAGATTATGATAACTCTGTACCAAGACCAAGATTAATTAGTCCTTACATTAGTGGCGGTAGAATCTTGACTACCCGACCATCAATTTCTTGGCGTGCAGTCCCAGGAGCTACTAGTTACACAGTAGAGATAAAGGGTAATAATGTTAACTGGCAGATACAAGTAAATAATACTGTACTGCCATATCCAGAAGGGCAACCTCAATTGAGATTTGGACGGATGTATAGAATTATTGTGTTTGCGTACCAAGGAAACTCAATCATAAGTCACGCTCCTTTAGTATTTGGTATTTTACCAGAAAAAGAGCAGCAGGAGATTGCATTACTGGTAAAACAAGTTAACGAAGTAAAAGTACCTCCTGATGAAGCTGCTGTTGGGGTTTTAGATACTATATATATGTCAAAAAATCTGGTAAATGAATCTATACAAACATTAAAGGCAAGAGTGGCAGCAGGAAGTAAAAACCCTGAAATTTATCGAGTATTGGCAGATCGCTACTTAGAGGCAGGACTGCCTAATGAGGCTTTTAGTGAATACACAACAGCAAAGAAGTTAGCTAAAAGTAATAAGAACTTAAAGGAATTATCAAAGGTGCAAGAAGGTTTAAAGCTGTGGGAATTTATAACCAACTACCAACGAGCAAGAACGGGGCCCAGTAGTAATGATGAGCGTATTTAGGATTTTTCATTAATACTAGTTGTGCAACCCGCAGTGCCTCTGCTTTAGGAATACCATTTTTCAATCCCTTGTAGAATTCTTCCATTAATAAAGCAGTAGAATCCGCATCTACTAGCCACAAAGTAGCTATCGTAGTTCTCGCACCTGCTTGTGCAGCTACTCCAGCCATTCCTAATGTTGATCTTTTATTACCTTTTGCAGTCTGACATGCACTTAAAACTAATAACTCAATTGCATCTGCATCAGTTTGAATTTTACCTTTTAGTAATTTGTCAAATTCTCTAATATTGATGACCTTATCATAGGCTAGAAGTACCGTCTTCAAAGGGTCAGAACTAAACTGTCCATGAGTACTAATATGAACGATTGGGAAATTATTTTTACTTATTTCTTGCTCTAGACGTGGAGTAGTAAACTTTTCGTCTAATAGTGTAAGGGAAGATTGTGTGTGACTTTGGACATCTTTTACTTCTTCTTTGGCTTTGGGTAGTGATCTGACGCCTTTAGGAGCGTTGCGATCTAACAAGCTGGGGCTGGGCTTAGACAAAGCAGCGATGAGAGCTGTAAACCGCTTTTTTGATAAAGGTTTGGGATATCTAATTCTAGAACCGAGAGTTGCTGCAATGCTGTATTGCTCGAGGAGATAATTTTTCCCATCATATAATATGCTCATCGGTATACTTTGAAAAGATTTATCTAAAATAAATATTAATGTTCCTGATGCAGGTAAATATGATGCTATTGGCGCAATTAATTTTTCATAAAGTGCTTGAGAAGGCAAAAGAATTTGTTGGACATCAATAGTAGCGAGTTTCTGATCCTGTAAACTCCATAAAAGATCACTAACATTATCTTTAACTATATTTGCTTCAACAGAGTAATGATGAAGAGAGCGGTCTGAAGACTGTACAATAACTTCTATAGTTTCATCCAAATCAATGATATGAATGATTCCATAAGCACTATTTAAGTCTGGAATATCATTGAGAGCAATTAGGTCAAGCTTGCCACAATTTAAAAAATTTTCTAACTGTGCTGTTTGTAAACGTTCGTTTATTTGAATTACTTCTTTGAGATTAGGATTAGAATCTTTCAAAAGTAACTTCATATAATCACGGTACACAGGTTCTACTTCTTGTTGAAAGAATAACTGTATATCTATATTGCTTGACAATATGCTGTCACGAATATGTGCCAGGTTATCAATAGCAGATTTGTACATTGTGAGGGCTTCTTTAGCTGACTTTTCACGGGATGTGGAAAGGGGAAATTGGTTCGCGAATGATATTCGCGAATCACTGTGACTTTTTATATTTAGAAGCTTCCTCAACCAAATCTTTTAAACCCTGATTGAGAATTTCAACCG
>NZ_JACJTD010000123.1 GCF_014698505.1 Nostoc foliaceum FACHB-393
AGGTTTTTTAGCACTTTTGAATAAATCAACTGCTATTTGGTTTTGATAACATCCTTCTTCAATCATGCTCCGGTACATTTGACGGTTAATGTCCATTGCTTGCTGGATAATTTCGGGAGTTCTTTGAGAATGAGCAAGTTCAACAACCCCTTGCATATAAGGCTTGTATTCTTCTCGAATTAACTTTGGATCTTTCTGGCGTTCTTGCTCAAACAGGGTTTCGTAATGGTTAGATACTTGCTCTAAATATTCTGATTTTTGTTCTAAAGTCCCATAAGCGTTTAGTACTTCGATTTCCGATTCTAATGCTTCTAGCGCTGTCACTTGATTGTTGATTATGCCCACGCTGATGCTATCGCTCATGTGAATAGCGATTTTTTCAAAAGGGGGCTGACTTCCATCGGTGGGATCATAAAATGACTTTTTTTTGAGCTTAACCGTGGGCGAATAGGCGTTTTGAGGAAGGTTTCTTCGCTCTGCCTCTGCCGTTAAATTGGGATATAAGCTGGCTTTTGCCACACCAATGCAATCACCATCGTAGTCTCGTGCTTGGCGTTCTGATTCGGTTTCGAGGGGATTAACTTCGTTGTGTTCAATGCCTTGAGTTTCTAGCGCCTCAATCCTCGCAAGTATACGTTTGTGGTCTTCATCGTTGACTACAATTATTCCTTGCAAAGATTTCCCATCTGGCGCAACACTGTCTTCAACATGTTTATTAGTAGAGACACATAATCCATTAGAGTTGAGGAAAGGAGAGCGAAAGTTAAGAACTTTTTCTCCAAGCTTCAGCCAAGGGACACAGATTTCACCATTTTTGAGTTCCTTAGAGGGAATAATCATTCCTCGGTCAAAAGTAAGCATTTTCCCAACAGCAATATCTCGCCACTCACTTTGTACAAACCGACTTAATTCCTGTTTAACCTTCTCAGTTTCTAAAAGCTGCTGATGCCCTAGTAAATCGGCTTTAATGAGTTTGTACATGAACAAGTCATCTTTAGCACTCTCGTCATCCAACTCCTGATCTGCATCTAAGTCATCATTTGTCCCTAAGTTTTTAACATCTGTTTCTTGATTGATAATATCTGATGTTTTTAATTTATTTTGACTCAATGATTCTTTACGTTTTTCATATCTTTCACAATAGTAAGCAGCAACATTTCTAGGGTCATCTTGAATAGAGGCTAATCTTTGAGCTTGCACCTCTAGTGACTCGGCAAAATCTTTAATTCCTTGGGGGAAAGATGCCAGCAGTTGGGAGATAGACATCTGACCTTGCTGAGATTGCCCTTTTTCAGCTAACCAAATATTTTGCTGATATAATCCTGGTTGAATTTGAGGTTTTGTGGGGCCTTTGGGTCTATCCTTGTCTGTTCCCTTAAAACTGCTTACGGGGAGAATTATGTCTATTTTTGGTTTGTTATTTGGATCTGCATATTTGATTTCGTCTAATCTGTATGGTCGGAGTGTTCCTTTGCCAAAACGATATTTAGTAGTATCTTCTCCAACTCCATCCACCCAACCAAATCGATGCTGAATTACACGATAGCTTTTATCTGGTTGAGATTCTCTTAAGGTTACTTTGTCATAGAGTTGTGTTGAAATCTGCCCATAACAGTCACCAACTAATTTATATGCTAAATCATTTGATAATATCCCTCCATTTTCACCAGCCTTGTCAGTAGAATCATCTACTACCAGAATGTTTAGCTTTTCGTGAATCGCATTTTTACAAGCCCCAAGAAAGATGGAACCATAAGCCCCACGGTCTTTACTATCGGGACAATTTTTTTGAATCGTTTCTAAACATTCTTTATCTCCATAAAGTAAGCGAGTCTTAGAAGATAGCAATAAAATCTGTCCATCTGGATGATTCTTTAACTCTTCCGCAATACTGTATTCATCTGAGTGTCCAAACGAGAATTCTTTGCCAGGAAAGTAAAATTCTAATAAGGTATTACTGAGCTTTTCAGTTAAAATTGATTGAGAGCCAGTTTTGTTATCGTCTGTATAGATCCACTGATTTAAACGAGGATCAAAATGCTTAAATTCCAAAGTCATAATATTTAAAGTTTGATGAACATTAATTAATTTTTTGAGAGGTTTTTATGTCAAGGATTAAGCGTTGGATAAATATGCACAAAAAAGAGTTCCATCCAGATGGCAGCTTGAAAAATGAAGCTCGACAAGAAATGTTATCTGTAGGAATGAGTAACGAGGCAATTGATGATTATGCCTCTAGACTAAAAGCAAGATACGACGAGTGGAAGCACTTGGACGAAACTGATCCAGAGCCGTGGCCAATCTACACAGCCTACGATTTCTTCACTGAACAAGAAAAAAAAGAATTTAACCCAGATGGTTCTCTCAGACCTGAATATGTAGAATATGCTCGTCAAATTGGCATCAGTGAAAGTGCCCTCGAACAGCTTGAGTGGCGTAAGAAAATAGAGGTTGATGATTATAATGAAATGTCTGCCTCACACATAGAACAAGGCATCAACTTTGGTGAATGGTTGATGCAAGGGAGGATTGGAAACAGCAGAACTTACGTCCAACGTCGGCAGCAGATGGAGCAAGACCTGCGTAACTTTGAGGATGTTGACAGTTTGCCTTTCGACAAGGACACCTCTTATTAAAGTAGGTGACTTACGCTGTAAAGAAAGTTTTCATCCATCAAATGCAGTGATTTGAACTGAATATGTGAAAAAAAAGCGATCGCCTCACCTTGGGCATGAAAGTAAATATTCATAAACTGCCTTTTTACTTCGTTGACTTGAAAGATTTTAGAGATTGCTGATGGAATATCATAGTCAGTAATCGCAGTGCAGTAAATAAATATACCGCACTGTCACTGTGTTTATCTATGGTGTTTTCTACTGTGTGGTAGGGTGTTTTTTGATAATTGTTTGCTAAGAGATAATTCCGACGAAGAATTATTAGATATTGGTGAAGTAGCTATTTTATACGTCGCAAAACAGCAAGGAATAGCGACTAAAAAGATTAAGGTAGCCTGACCAATTATTTGCCATGAGTTGAAAGTCAGTTTAGACTGAACTTGCCTAAAGAAAACAGACTCTAACTTTTGGTGAGTCGTGCGATTTTTCAGGTACTCCAAAACTTGCAGACATTGAGAGATATCTTCGCCTTTGTGGACTTTTTGGCACAGTAGAATTTCTAAGCGTTCAATGCGACGTTCTGGAGTAGATAAATTAATATCGTCCCAATCATCCCAAAGTTTAATTTCTTTTAGTTCGTTCATAACTTTATCCCTCTATCAAACTATTGATGCTGTTCCGAATGGCACGCTTGTTAAGCGTTAACCCTTGGTATTACTGGTTTTGGGGACTTCCAAAAAATAAAATACCCAATAGATAAGAATGATAATCATTGTAGGGGGTGGGAAGTCAGGGCTGCCGTCGGCAGCCCTGACTTCCCTTTTTGTAGTAATTTCAATATATGGTTCGAGTTTTGAGGTGTGTTGGAGTGTCAATTGAATTAACTGATTCTTTGAAAAGTTTGTTGAAGGAAACAGCCACTCAATTGAAAGGTGCAGCAAAACGACGTTTTCAAGCGCAGACTGTTATGGGATTAGGTCATGGAGGACAACTAATAGCTCAAAACGAGTTGGGATGGGATAGAAAAACTATTCGTAAAGGGATTAAAGAATTAAGTACTGGGATTACTTGCTTTGATAATTATTCAGCTAGGGGGCGATGGAAAGCGGAAGAACACTTACCTTATTTATTAGAAGATATCAAAAAATTAGTTGATTTACAGAGCCAAACCGACCCAAGCTTTAAAAGCCAGAGATTATATACACGCCTAACAGCAAGTAAAGTCAGAAAACTATTAATTGAAAAGTGTGGCTATAGCGATGAACAGTTACCCACGGAAGAAACAATTCGTGTTAAATTGAATGATTTAGGTTATAAACTTAAGCGGGTAGCAAAAGTTTTACCTCAAAAAAAATTCCAGAAACGGACGCAATCTTTGAACAATTAGCAATAGTTAATCAATCGGCTCTGGATGATCCAAGTATCTTGCGTCTCAGTCTGGATGCCAAAGCACGTGTAGATATTGGGTGCTTCGACCGCGGAGGTAAAAACCGAGTTTTCACTGAAACAGAAGACCATAATTTTCAGACAAAAACTACCGTAACTCCTTATGGCATCTTCCTTCCTGAATTAGACGAACTATTTTTATACTTTACAGAATCTCATGTGACGAGTGATTTTATTGTCGATGTTCTAGAAGATTTTTGGAAGAGTGAGAGTTGGCGATTCCCCTCAATAAAAACCCTGATTCTTAACCAGGACAATGGGACAGATAATAATTCTAGACGTACCCAGTTTATGAAACGTATCGTTGAGTTTGTTCATCAATATCAACTTAATATACGTTTAGCCTACTATCCACCCTATCACAGCAAATATAATCCCATCGAGCGAGTCTGGGGGATATTAGAAAATTCCTGGAACGGTAGTATTTTAGATGAGGTTGAAACCGCCTTAAATTTTGCCAAAAACATGACATGGAAAGGCAAACATCCTGTGGCAGTTAAGCTAATAACCCAAACTTATGAAACAGGAATTAAGCTTACTAATAAAGCTATGTCTGCTATTGAAGAACAAATAGAACGCCTGACTAACTCCACAAATGAAAAGTTTCCCAATTTAGGTAAGTGGTTTGTTGATATTTGTTGTGGCAGCACGTAATTTATCTCCCTATTTTTAAAGCTTTCAGCTAAAAAAATATCAATATTAATTATGATAATGCACCTGACATAGTTTACAGAGTGCAGACTTTTTTGTGAATGTTTTTAGGGGGTGAGAAGCGGTTGCCGTCGGCAACCGCTTCTCACCCCCTCAGAATGATTATCATTATCTTATGAAGAGCAAATTATGATTGTTGCTGAGTAATTTATTTTTTGGAAGTCCCTTGGGGTGTAGGGTGTAGGGAATTACGAACAACTTGGTTTTATCTAGCGCACTAAAATTCAATTTTTATTAACACTACACCCAACACCCTGCCCTGACGATATTTCACATGAGTCTTCGTGCCATTCGATGCTGTTCCAAAGATAGGGAAAACCAAAACAGACAGTTTCTCTTTCCCCAAAATTTAATTACTTGCGTCGTTTAGATTTACTCTTATTGCGCTCATACTCAGCAATAATATCCTTGGTCTGTTGTGGAAGAATCACACTTTTATTGTTAAATCGCATTTGATATACCAGATAACAGGGACTTTTGGGATCAGGACAGGAAAGATTTGTTGGCAGATTAATGATTGTTACTCCTGCAAAAGTCGCAGAAGCTAACATGGCAGAGCCAAAAAAGAAAATACCAGAGCGGCCAGAACCGACCCAACCACCGAGCCAAAAAACAAGTCCTTTGAACTGTTCAAAGCGTTTTTGACGAAGTTTTTGACGTTCTAGTTGTGCTTCGTTCCATGCCTGTATTTTTTCCAGCTTGTGGGCAGCTAATTTATTGGCTTTAGCATCGGAGGCTTTTTCGACTTGAATATCAATAGTGCGTTCTTTGGCTGCAATTTCTTGTTTTAATCGGTATTCGTTCCATTCTCTAATGCGTTGGGCGACAGCATCGGCGTGGGCGAAGAAGATGGTAAGGGTGTCGTCTCCCAAGTCACTCCAGATAACTGTAGCCTCTGCTGCTTTTTTTCGGCGATTCTCGCCATGATTCTTTCTTCTAATTGAGCGAAGAGGTTATTTTCAGAATCGCTCTGTTGTAATTTCAGTGCAACATTTTTAAGGTAAAGTGATTGAACTAACTCTGGGGCTTCTTCAGCCTGAGCAGCAGTAATTTTATCAATCAAGCTAGATAAATCTTCTCTTGCCGCTACAGCTTTTTCACTAACATTCTCAATCACTGCATCTAATTTTAATTGTTGAGAATTTTCGCTTTTACCTAGAGTTGTTAAGCTGGCTGCAACTTCTTCAAAGGATTTGTTTTGCTCTTTTATTGATTTGTAGGTTTCAAGAAAGCGTTCGCACTCATCTGGGCTATACTCATCTTGCTCAGATAGTCCGCAGACTTGGAGAATTATTAAAGCCTGAGAAAGTGCGATTTTATAGCCTCTTTCACGAGCAATAACTAGTAATTCAGTGATATCTAATGGTAATTGGGCTTTCTTCCCTTGTTTTTTCCCCCCATTCTTCGTTGACGACGAGGAATTGCCCTGAGTTTCTGACAGTGCATCGTCAACAACTGGAGATAATAGAGCCATTACTTCTTCATCATTTCCACCCTGCTCAATTAAGGTGCGACATTCACGAAACCTGTCTGCATCATTCTCGGTATATAACTCTTTTTCAGGTATCCCACTCAAGCGTAAAGTCCGGCTAATTTCTGATGGTGAGAGGTTGTTAAAAAGTTCTTGTGGTTGATACATAATCATGAATTCCTATTTAGATAAAGTTGAAAAAGGATTTAACCAGTCAACTTTTAACTGTCTTTGTTCTGTTGCGGGAATCTTAGATGGTTCTGTTGCGGGAATCTTAGATAGTTCTGTTGCGGCAATCTTAGATGGTTCTGTTGCGGGAATATTGGATGGAAGGGAAAGTGATGAAAGTGAATTTCTGTCTACTGCAATCATCGTGGCTGCCTGAGACGGGATTTCTCCCAGCAGTCCCATCAGATATGAAGAGTGAAGTTGAAGGCGGTAAAGACAAGCACGAATGTGTGGTTCTAAATCTACGGGTTGCTCTTGGGCTTGATAGGCTAAAGGAAGCCAATAGCTGCTAATAGCAATCATCACCATATCCTTAGCAGGATAAAGAGTATTTCTCGAGTTTAAATACTTAAACAGCATTGCTTCGGGGCTATCAGCCTTAACTCTACTTCGTAAGCGAAACTCAACATCTGAAAACATTGCTAATATTCCTTTAAAACGAGCAAATTACTAGGACGCACGATGGTTTGAAATAGCTGATGTAGCGTTTTGATAACGGAATAATCCGTATACATCCGTGAAACGTAAGCACAACGCATCTTTTTTAATCGGCAGGTTAAAAGCCAAGCGCACATCCTCTTCTAATTCTGCCGCCCATGAAATCTCGGTATAAGTAAATAAGTTTTTCAACTCAGCAACTAAATATTCCGATGTTCCCCCACCAATAATTACTTGCTGAATATCAACAGGAATATTCATACTCAGCCAAATAGATACTTTATTCCAGTATTCTTTCCGGGATAACTCCGCTACTTCAACAATTTGTGCTACTTCCTCAGCTTTAAACTCAGCATTCTTACTCCGAGCCAAGGTGTTAAAGTATCTCGGTTTTAACGCTGAACCTGATAGATGAACAGCCTTTAACAAATCATGTAAGTTCTGTCCTGATGTTCGGCTTTTGATTCTTTCCAGCATCCAGGCTAAACCCAAACCTTCTGTTTTTCCAGTTGATATACCCCGCTCAAAGATTACGGCTGATATATCCCGAAAACCCAGCATCACCACAGCAATGTTCACTTTATTAAAGTCTGTGCCGAGTTTTTTACTTCGCGTCAATACCAGTCCCCCACCCTCCGGCAAACACTGAAAGCTGATCAGATTTACACAAAATTGTTGACCTCGAAAGCTAAAGCTAGACAGTGCCTTGGTTAAACCCATCTCCAATCTTTCCCTGTCTTCCCACTCCCCATAAGGCAACAGCAGTCCCAACGATAAATCAAGGTTGGACTTCAATCCTTCTCTAATCGCTATTGCCCCCACTGCTGCTAAAGTTTTTGGAATCGCATTCTCATACTTGAGTTCTAAAAAATTGATTCGCGCTTCAAAATACTTTTGGGCCAAAAACCCAACCGCATAATACTCTCCGTTGTACTCTATCCAAGCCTCATTCTCTGGATTCGGCCGATTAATTTGCCCAGACTCATATAAAGAGAGCGAGTCTCTAGAAATCTTAACTAACTCTGGCTCCATACACAGCAATTCTGGTTTAGAAGACATCTTCTCCAGAACACGATAAACCATCTTCGTCATTGAAGTTCCTGGATCAAGACTCAACATTAAATCCACAAGAAATTTTCTCCCTGTTTTTGACCCTTTATCAAGAATTATTCCTAAAAGGCTAAAGCGCATATACCGTAATGATTTCAGCTTTTGTAAATAAAGATTATGAATCATTACAATTGCACTTTTATTTCACTAATTTGTGCGTTTTCTGGCAAATCGCCTAAGTTTCCAATCCTCACCGATCCTCACTAATTCTGATCAATTTATCCCAATTTATCCCAATATCCCACTCCACAAATTCAAAATCATCGCTGATGTTATTACATATTAAACATCATCTAATAAGCAATTATCATTAGCTTAATAAAACCCAATAGTTCCTGGAAGTTCCCGGAACTTCTCGGAAGTCACCCGATTTATCCCTATATTTTCCTACTAATTTTAAACATGCTTTAGAGGGCACAAGCTTTGGAATCCATCTTTTTCTGACGCACAGTACGCCATATTTGGCGGAAAGAATGCTCGATTTTTTGCTATATTAAATGACAGGAGATTTGGGTAAATAAAATTTTGTTTTTGTCAAAGTCTCACAAAAAATTTGTAATCGACCACGGGGCGATCGCAAATTACAAGAAAGTAAAACCCATTGAGATCAAAGAGTTAGAGGTCAAAAAAAGCAGACAGCAGACTGATTCAATTTCGGAAATCAAACTGTATAAATTCGTAG
>NZ_JACJTD010000124.1 GCF_014698505.1 Nostoc foliaceum FACHB-393
ACCCAATTTTCACAACCTACATTCACAAAGGTAGTAAAGGCACACCAATTCTGCTGCTACACGGCTTCGATAGTTCCATCCTAGAGTTCCGTCTTCTGTTGCCATTACTTGGTACTCAAAATGAAACGTGGGCAGTAGATTTGTTAGGTTTTGGCTTTACACAAAGACAAAAAGAAATAAATTACAGTCCAACTACAATCAAAATTCACCTTTACAATTTTTGGAAAACTTTAATCAACAGACCAATCATACTAGTAGGCGCATCAATGGGAGGTGCAACTGCAATCGATTTTACTCTCACTTATCCTCAAATTGTAAAATCACTAATATTGATTAATAGTTTAGGTTACACTAATTCTCCTGCCTTTAGCAAATATTTATTTCCTCCTTTTGACTTTTTGGCTGTTGAATACCTGCGTCAGCGCCACGTATTGGCATTAAATTTATGTAGTGTTTTACCTAATTTTGATCCCAAAATACTTTTGGCAATTCAGTGCGCTATGCTACATCAACAAATGCCACTTTGGTATGATGCTATGATTGATTATGTCAAAACTGGAGGTTATAGCAACTTGGCAGATAGAATTGCCCAAGTTGAAAAACCAACACTAATTTTATGGGGACAAGCTGATGACATGCTCCCACTTGGAGATGCAGAAAAATTTCAGCGCTCCATTGCCAATTCTAAATTAATAAAACTTAAAAACTGTGGTCATGCCCCTCAAATTGAACAGCCGCAAATTACATCTCAACATATTTTGCAATTTCTAAGTAGTGGTAATTTTGGCTCTCCTAGACTTCGTTTGATAAATTAATACTAAAAAACACCTAAAACACCTGATATAGCTAGGTTTCGCTAAAATAGAATCAAAGATTTAATAAAAATATGCTTTCTGATTCTTGAATCCCCTACTATATAAGGACTTAACCTGATATAAAGTATTAATTTTCTATAACTAGTCTAGGAGAGCCGGAATTTTTAATTTATTTAAGGAATTTTTGAAAGTATTAGTTAAAATTCCATCTGTCAGGTTTATTTGTTGCTCAACTCGTCAAATATAATGAAAAAGCCTTTTCTTAAACCCAACTGGCAACTTGGTATAAGATATAAAATCACGCAATTCGGCGATTGAATTGTGCAATTATTCCATTCAACAGTGCTATAAATTAATCCCCCTAGCGATCGCAACTCCCGAAAACCCGCCTCACAAAAATGTCAAAGCCAGTAGCTTCTCTAACGCTATACCTCTCAAACTGAATCTTCGCACTATATTTTCCCCAACACACCACTGCAATAGCCCACATTAGAAGGACTTTCGGCAATCAGAGAGAGAATCGATTGCTCTTAGACGATGGATTACGTCCCCAAACTTGCTGCACCTGTTTTTAGAGATGACTCAGCTTGAGTCGGTGTTCGCCCACTGAATATAACTCTCGACTGCCTTAACTTCTTCTTCGGACTCCTGGGTAGTGTCGTAGCTCTTTCAAGTGCTGTTTTTCTCAATTGGGCTGGCTGTGGCGTAGTAATCGGGGCTACTGCAATTTTCTTAGAATTAAGTACTTGTACAGTGGTTGGAGGTGCTGAAGGTATTTGTTTTGGGTTAAGTACTAAAGGTGTTGTCAAAGGCGCTGTTTTCAGAAATGGAACTGGCTGTGGTCTAGTCACTGGTGCTACTGCAATTTTCTTAGAATTAGGTACTTGCGCTGTGGTTGCAGATACTAAAGGAATTTGCTTTGGATTGGGTGATGTTTTAAGGGAGATCCAATAAATAAATCAGCCCAGCCCCTACGGGGTTCAGCAGTCGCTCATGGGGGAAACCCCCAAGACCGCGCTGCTTCACCGTATCAATAATATTTTTGGCAAAACCGAGAGATTTAGGCGATGAAAGCCCTCAAGGCGAAAGCGACGGCTGGGCTGATTTATTCAAGGCTTGTGCCTAAGGAGTGGAACTGGCTGTGGTCTAGATTGTAGTTTCTTTAATAGCAGCCTCAGCAGTCTATTTATAGGGTACAAGTTTCTATTATTTTTGGGTTTGTCTATAATTCCTCGCACAAGGGCATCAAGGAGAAATTTGAGCAACTGCACCGTGTTCAGGTCTGTCAGTTCCCCATTTATGTTTAGTTTTTTACCAATAAACGGGATAGTTATTGATCCACCTTCGACAAGATTTGCGGCTAAGGCAGTCAGCGTCAGCGGAAATTTTTTTTTTTTAACGTTTCAAAATTTGCTTGGCAGCATTAACGCCTGAAATTGCAGCGCCTTCCATAAAACCTTGCCATTCATAAAATGAGTTAGTATGTTCTCCGGCAAAATAAACGTTATCTACTGATTTGCCTTCATTACCAGCAATTGTTGTAAAGTAGCCAGGTTGATTACAGGTATAGCTTCCTTTAGTTAGTGGATTTAATGACCAGTTTTCTAAATAAGCTAGATATTCGCTATTTTTGAGCCGTACAGCCGAAATATCTGCACCAGGAAAGACAAACTTCAGGTCATTAATAAACTTAGCACTTTCCCATTGAAGATTGTTTGGGTTAAGTCTTGCACCTAAATTGCCGCCAGCGTAGTCTGTTAAAACTGCCCGATTATATGTAGCTTTGCTAGGGTTAGTTTCCCAAATAGCCTGGAGGTTGGGAAGATCAGCATAGGCGCTACCATTACTCCCAAGAGGAATCCAAGGACGACTATTAAACCCGACCATCAGTTTTGAGTTAGTTCCATAAACTAAATTATTAATAGCATTAAGTTTCCACTGAGGCAGTTTAAGTCCTTTTAAATCGACTTGTCTCAGAGTTGAGAAAGGAACACAAAATACAACAGCATCAAACTTTTTGCTCAACCCATTGTTAAAGATTAATTCAATTTTACCTGAACTATCTTTCCTAGCAGCAATCAGCTTTTTATCATACTGAATCTGCTCTAACAAACGATTTTTTAAACCTTCAATAATCTGCTGATTGCCTCCAATAACATGATAGCGTTCATCACTAAATACCCCAAAGGGTCGAAATTTAGAGCGTCTATCTGCATGAATAAATAGCAGAAAACTTAAACAACTTTGTTGGTCAATTTCTCGACCATATTCAGCAATATATGCAGATTTAATTACATTTTTAACTAACGCTCCCGCTCCCCGGCTATCAAGATAATATTGGAGGTTAGTGAAATCTAGTAATTGCTCAGATGCATTGAAATTATCTACAGTAGGTTCTGTAAGGGTACGTAAATCAACTCTCATTGCTGTAAGTAAATCTCGGAATTCATCAATTACTGCTGATTCCTGATAACGTTGACCATTAAAGTAATAGAATACTTCACCTGGTTGCTTTGATAAATCTTCGACTTCTAACTTAAATTCGTTTACATATCCCAGCATTGTCTTGTGGAGATTGTCTATAAACTCGCCACCTCTTTCGGCAACTTGACCAGGGAAGACATCATTAAGTGAGTAGCAGCGTCCCCCCGCTCGGTTACTAGATTCGTAAATAGTAGCTTTAATTCCTTGACGTTGGAGTTCGTAGCCACAAGCGAGTCCTGCTAAACCAGCACCTACAATCGCTATCTTGGCATCCATTGAAGAAGGTGCAGCCAAGGTACGATGAAAATAACCAGACCCTACACCCACTGTTCCACCCAATATTGCCATTTTTCCTAAATCAGTCAGAAATTGTCGCCGCTTAGTCTTACGCAATGACATCAGCTTTTCAAATTTATAAATGCGTTCAATGCCTTCACTTGTTGAAATATTATGCTTTTGACAATAACTAACAATCCCAAGTGTATGGGCTAATCTTCTAAATACTGATGAACGGCTCATTACTTACAATCTTAGCTAGTTTTTTATTGAGTTTCCCTATTTATCTGTTTATAAGTATAGTTTTAATCTATTTAGTTACTTTAAAGAATTTATCTTTATAAGATAAAGTTTTGATTTTTTAACCATTAACTGAGCATTATTAACTATCAAACAATGGTACTTGTTAGAAACTGCAATTATAACCCCACTTCAATCGCCAATACCCATGCTCAATGTTTACCATAAGAAAAAAGGTTAGCGGGAATCTTTCATGAATTTATTGACCTACATGATGCACTTAGTAGGTTCTGGTGCTTTTGCCTACTACAGTGCTGCTCAGATCCGTGACTCTAAAACTCGCCCTAATATCCTTGCTGGGTTTCAGTTAGCGGAATCTGGTTCTGTGCCTTTTTTGACAGCATTAAGCGAACGCGCCGCAGCAGAGGGCGATAAATGGTTAGCCGAAAAGCTCAAACATCACGCGTCAGATGAAACTAGGCACGGTCAAATTTTCGCTCACGGTTTAAAACAACTCAATAAACAGGTTATAGATTTTAAAAGTCAACCCCAAACCACATCTACAGATAAATCACAACAGCAGCGTAGTCCATTTTTTGCCGCCTTCTTTGAAGGTTACACCTCTGAACAATTAAAACCTGCTGTGATTGGCTGGAATGTATTCATGGGTAGCACTTACATTCTGGAGTTAGATGCTAGCAAAGACTTTGCTAGGATGGCGAATGCATTACCCGATGACGAACCTGTTTGTCGCAACTTAAAACTGGGAATTTTGAGTGTCGCCAAAGATGAAACTACTCATGCTGCTTATCTTTATGAAGCGATGACACGGCGAATGTCTCTTACGCAAGTACAACAGCTTATAGATGAGTGGCGTACTCGCAAAGTCAACGCGACTTTTGCATTTGCTAGTAATCTGTTACAAGGCAAAGCAGCAAATCGTTCTCTAGTACAAGATAGTATGCCTTCACAAAAAGATTCTCAACTGATTTTAACGTAAGTTCGACGGTTTATTTAGTGTCCATTTAGCTAGACATAAAAAAACCTCTCCCTGCCTTGAACTTAAGTTTAAGGTAGAGAGAGGTTTATCGAATTCATGTCTTCTTACATTGTTTATTTGTCGAATTAGGGCGTGGTTTCCGCCTCTACAACCCCCAGCACCTTCCTTTCAAGGGCAGGTTTTTAGAAAAGGGTAGATGATAGGATAAAATATCGTGGCATAAAGCGGGTCATGAACGAGTATTCAGGTTTGAACAGTTGGATAGCGATCGTTAACCAAAAGCTACCACACCTAAGTCGGCCACAAGCGAAAGTTTTGGCAATGTGGAGTTTTGGTATAGGAATGATGCTTTTCCCCGGGTCTAACAACAGTAGCAGTGTTTTTAGCACAACTACTAGGTGAAAAAGAAAATACAGTCCGGCAGAGATTGCGAGAATGGTATCGAGATGCAGACGATAAAAGTGGATAGGGTATGAAAGTGGAGATATTATTGTCAGTATCTTTGCCAACTTCTTAAGCTAGAGTTAAAAAACTTTAATATTTGTAATATTTAAAATTAAAACTGTATCTGAAATTCACATAAATGATTTCTTGGTGAAGTTTTTGATTATACATAAATACCTTAAAAGACTTATGTTTATAATAGTCTGACGGCAAGGCAAATATGAATCGAGTTAATAACTGTTATTTATCAACCATTGTTAGATTGCAATGTCCGTTTAATTTTTCAACTTTTAAAAATCCGAACAAGTTATGAATAAAAAATGGGCTATCAAACGAATCACGATAAATCTCGCATCAACTGAGAGTGAAAAACTTGAACGCTATTGTGCAATCACAGGCAGACCAGCAACTGATGTTATTCGAGAGTTGATTCGCTCTCTTGAAGTAACTCATCTTCAAGAAAGCGAACATCCTGCACCGATGAAGGCTAGCTCTGTTACTCATGCACCACAGCCAGTTAGTATAGGTTAGAGATAGAGCAATGTTTTCGAAATTCTAAATTAAGTTTTGATTTTTGGCTTTGACTCGTTGAAAAGCCTATAAATACGTATTTTTATTGCAGAAGGCAGAAGCTAGAAGGTCAACTACAGGGGATTCTGACAATAACAGTAATTGTAGACCGCTAAATCTCCGATTTAGCGGGAATCTTAAACCCAAGTTAGCAAGGCAAAAAGGCAAAATTCAAAACTTATTCTTTCCTCCAGCAAGAACTGCCCTGTGCCTTCTGCCTTGCCGGAGGCAGATAAACCTATCTTTGTAAGTCTACTTGTTGTGTTTGAGATTTAGCTAATATTTTATCAATTTGAGTATTAACATCTTCAAAAGTTTGGAATATCTGTGGAGTTAGTTTATTAGTCTGCACCTTGCCAGATTGTAAGTTTAAAACTACCTCCCCATTTTTCTGCGAAATAGTTAAATCTCTCTGCTGTGTATTGAAAGCTAAGTCATAAATCTTTCCAAGAAATTGAGTGCAATTTTCATTAGACTTACCCCAGACCATGCCAATCCTTTGAGCAATTTGAGTCAACCGACTGATTCTTTCAAGCTCAGATGTATCTTTATTCATTACTGCCAACGCTTCGGCTGATAATTGCTTACCAGCTTTAAACCCATTTGCAACTTCTACAATGCGTTTTTTGTAATTTTCCGACTTCCCCAACTTATCTGCGGCATTGTACCAATTTCTCAAATCATCAATAGTAACTGATTGAGATTGGACTTCTTGGTTGGGTGCGCCTCTGTTTTGTGGTTCAGGAAACGGGACTATTTTCCCGTCCACATAATCCCCCAATGGCTCTAGATGTAGTCCCCACACCTGCTGTTTTTCGGTGAATAATTCTGGTAATGCTTTGGGTGAGTGCTTTTCCATGTCAGCCCATTGCTGTTGATAAACGGGGTCAGCAATCATATCAGGTGTGATTTTATACTGCTTACCGACTCGAAAGGCGACTTGCTTATCAATACCTGTCGCAAGAGCAATATCGCCTTCCTTAAACCCATACTGTTTGTAAGGCTCATAAGCTCTAGTAGTGTGAGTTCTGCCATATCTGCGCATGGCATCAATGCAAGTATTTACAGGTAGTGGGTTCGGCTCACCATGCATCATTAAAGGATAGTTCATCGGAATCGGTTTGCCTTTGATGACGGGAGGAGCGACATTTTGAACCTCTTGGTTTGGGTGGAATTGAGCGCTTTGTTGAGGCGGGGACAATGCTGATTGAGATGGTGGTTTCAAAAACTGCGGTCGTGTGGCGAGGGAATTAACTCTTTGTTGATACTCACTATCCGATTCAATAATTGCCCCAAATTTCTTGGTCATATTACCCAAAGTTTTAGGAGGAATTGAACTACTGACTAAGTTAAATACCGCTAGACCTTTTTTAGTTTCCCTGATAACATCTTCTATTGGTACTTGTTGACATTCAACTTTTTGAGCAGTTAACCATTTAGTCACAGTATCAGCTTTCTGGTTGTCAACAGCCAAGCCCATGATTCCAAGTTTCTTGTTTGATTCTGTAGAAAATAAGAAAGTAGGACGCTCTTTAATATGATATAGAATTTTCGCACTCTTCTCAATCATCTCTTGCTGTTGAAAATTAACTGATTGAGTCCCAAAAGCCTGAAATTCCTTCGTCCATTTCTGCGGATATTCAACGGTATTAGGGTCAATTTGAGCGCAAATAACAGAGAAATTACTTTCAAGGATCGCGGTCGCGGATGTAAGTTGTCCGGTTTTGAGTAGTCCAAGCTGTCTGAGCGCGTCTTTGTCTTTTTTGAAGTGCAATACTCCCAGTGGTTCAGCATTCAAAAATACGGCATCTCTAGTTTTAGAAGCTGAGGTTTCGATAGTCAGTTTTCGGTAATCTTGATCATTGAATGTCTGACCAGAAAAATCATAAAAGTTAATTTTATTAATTTTGAGGAGATTCCCATTAGGAGACTCACCCAGGACAAAAGCTTGATCTCCTGTCTCAGAAATTGACGTGAGCTTTAACTTTAGAGGATTACCATTTTTGAGATAATTAATTTCTTTTAACTGTTGGGCAGAATCACTGTCTAACTCACCCAGAGTTTTCCCATCAATTTTGATTTTCACTGTTTTGTCAGGAACGGGCACAGTGCCAAATTCTAAGTTGACCGATTCGGCGTTAAAAACAAGTCCTGCATAAGAGAAGTTCTTGAGTTCACGGATAGTAATTTCAACCGGCTCGTTTCCTGGCAGTCCAATAGTTGCTTTGGCAGTAGCAGGTTCTACCCCAACGAAACTAGCTTGCGCTTTCGTACCAATGGGAAGCTGTGCGGTTCTAGTTCCTAACATGGCGAATTCCTTGTATTCGCCGTCACTATTCTGGACAAATAACAATCTGGAAACATGGCGCTCATGCCCAACTGGGTGGTGAGAGGCTCTGATTTCTATCGGGTGTTTTTCGGTGGGATTCCAGTCTCGACCCAAAAATTGATTTGCTTCATTCAAAAGTGTGACTAACTTCGGTTCAGTAAATTGCAATTTATCTAAGCGAGAAATAATCTTAGTTGGGAAAGCAGTGAAAGCAAAATTAGAGACTTTTTTATCAATGTTTGATGACTCAGTACTCTCTTTTCTTGCAACTTCAAGATCATCCTGGCGTGATGTACAGATGTCCCAAGTGGCGGCGGCA